>NZ_BARF01000025.1 GCF_000367365.1 Streptomyces prunicolor NBRC 13075
GGGGCACTTCCTCGCCCGCGCCGTGCGCGACTCCGGTGAACTCGCCGCCATTCCGGATCAGTTCGACGACGGGCTTGATGCGGCCGACGAGTGTGGCGATGGTCAGGTCCCAGACGCCTTCGACGGTCATGAGTGGCTCTTCCTTGTGGTGGGGTCGGTCGGGAGATGCCGATCGGGTGTTACAGGGCAGCGGGGGCCTGGCCGTGTGCGCGCCAGGTGGTGCCGCGGCGTTCGTGTGCGAACAGTTCCTCCACGGCATGCGCGACCCGCGGACCGATCTCGCGCTCCAGCAGATACAGGCCCAGGTCGAGGCCGGAGGTGACGCCGGCGCCGGTGACCAGGTCGCCGTCGTCGACGACACGGGCGTGGACGGCGTGGACGCCGGTGGCTTCGAGCATGTCGAGGCCCAAGTGGTGGGTGGTGGCGTTGCGTCCCTCGATGAGTCCGGCCATGGCGAGGACCAGCGAGCCGCCACACACCGCGGCCATGGTGATCCGCGGATTGTCCATGGCGGCCTTCAGCAGCCCGGGCAGTTCGGTGGTCAGGGTGCGTCCGAGGAGGACGGGGATGAACTCGTCCTGCTGCCACGCCGACGCGCTCTCGCCGTCGGTGTCGGGCACCTCGCCCGGCTCCCCGACCCGGCCGGAGGCCCCCGGCACGAGAACGAGGCCGGAGCGGGCGGGGTCGAGCGTGCCGGTGGCCCGCAACATCAGGCCGCCGGTACCGCTGACGACGTCCCGGGGCCCTTCGGCCGAGACCAGTTCCACGGTGACGGCGCCGTCGGAGGCGGTGCCGCCTGCGTAGAGGACCTCATAGGGAGCGACGACATCAAGCGGGTCGAAGCCGTCGAACAGAACGATCTGGACGTGCATGTGGCGTCTTCCGTCGTAGGAGCTGCCGGTGATCACCGGCCTGTCCCCGACGGTAGAAGCGAGGTGTGGGAGGCAACCAGAGGGATCGGTGACAGGGTCCGACGGGATCTCGCCACGCCGAACCGACCGCACGGAAACTTCTGTCGCAAGGCTTGACCCATGGGGTGGAGGAGCGCACAGTCTCTCGTTAATGCGCATTACGTAATACGCATTAACGAGCGTCACCGATCGCGCAGGACCCTGCCCTGGAGGAGAGAGACCGCTGTGGAGGAACACAGGAAGCGGCCCGGACGTACGCCCGCTCCCGCCGGGCGTACCTCACGGCCCCGGCAGGCCGAGGTGGCTCGGCTGGCGGGGGTGTCGCAGGCGACCGTGTCGCTGGTGCTCTCCCCGAAGCCCGATGCCAAGGGACGGGTCATCTCCGAGGAGACCCGCCTGCGGGTCCTGGAGGCGGCCCGCAGCCTCGGCTACGTCCCGGACCCGGCCGCCCGGCGCCTGGCCGCTGCCCGCAACAACCTCCTCGGCGTCTTCAGTTTCACCGCCACGTTCCCGACCGAGGTACAGCACTCGTACTACCCGTTCCTGGTCGGTGTGGAGTGCGAGGCGGCGGCGCTCGGGTACGACCTGGTGCTGTTCACGGGGTCGAGCAGCGGCGGCGCGGGGGCCGCGGGTCCCGACGCCCTGAGCCGGGTCCGGCTCGCCGACGGATGTCTCTTCCTCGGTCGGCACACCCCCCGGGCGGAGCTCAAGCGGCTGGTCGAGGACGGCTTCCCCGTCGTACACCTCGGCCGCCGCGAGGAGTTGGAGGGCCTGGCGTGGGTGGGCGCGGACTATGTCGAGGCCACGCGTGAAGTCATAAGCAATCTGGCCGGGTTGGGGCATCGGCGGATCGTGCTCGTCCGTGAGGACGACGACGCGCCCGCGTCGGCGGACCGTCAACGCGGCTTCCTGGAAGGGCTGGAGGCGGCGGGCCTTGCCTCCGGGCCCACGGCCGTCTTCCGGTCCGCGGATCCGCAGCGGGACCTCACGCCCGAACGGCTGCGCGCCTGGGTCGGCGAGGGCGTGACGGCCTTCGTCGCGGAGGAGACCGACACCGGGGCGGCCTGGCGGGGGCTGCTCTCCGCCGTGGGCGAGACCGGTCTGGACTGTCCCGGGGAGGTGTCGCTCGCGCTGCTCGGCAACCCGCCCGCCGATCTGGCGGGTGAGCCCGAGCCGACCGGATTCGACATCCCCCGGCCGCAGTTGGGCGCCGCGGCGGTACGTCTGCTGGCCGCGCTCGTCGCGGGCGAGGAGGCGCGAGAGCCGCTCGTCAGCTGTGTCTTCCGACCGGGTCTGACGGCCGGACCGCCGCGTGCCCGTGCCTGAACACGGTCCGGACTCCCCTCCCCGATCAAAGGAGAAGCGTGATACCCAAAGCCGACATCCTCGTCGTGGGCGGCGGTCTCGGTGGCGTCGCCGCCGCACTCGCCGCCTGCCGGGCAGGGCGCAGCGTGGTGCTCACCGAGGAGACGGACTGGATCGGCGGCCAACTCACCAGCCAGGCCGTACCGCCGGACGAGCATCCGTGGGTCGAGCGGTTCGGCACGACCGCCTCGTACCGGCGGCTGCGCGAGGAGATCCGGCGGTACTACCGCCACTGGTACCCGCTACGGGCCGAGGCCTTGGCGCTCACCGACCTCAACCCTGGAGCGGGCCGCGTCAGCAAGCTCTGCCACGAGCCGAGGGTCGCCCTCGCCGTCCTGGAGGGGATGCTCGCGCCCCACCGCACGGCGGGACGACTGACCGTACTCACCGAGCACCGGCCGGTCTCCGCCGAGTCGGACAACGATGTCGTGCGGTCGGTCACGCTGGAGGACCTGCGCGACGGGACGCGTCGCACCCTCACCGCGCGTTACGTCCTGGACGCCACCGAGACGGGCGAACTCCTCCATCTCGCGGGCCTCGAGCACGCCAACGGGGCCGAGGCGCGCGCCGAGTTCGACGAGCCGCACGCCCCGGACCAGGCTCAACCTCTCAACCAGCAGGGCATCACGGTCTGTTTCGCGCTCTCCCACCACGAGGGCGAGGACCACACGATCGACCGCCCGCAGGACTACGGCTTCTGGCGCACCTACCAACCCTCGTTCTGGCCGGGCCCGTTGCTCGGTTTCGAGGCGCCCGACCCGCGCACGCTGGAGCCGGTGCCGCGGACCCTCGTACCGAATCCGGATCTCGATCCGCTCGGCGTCTCGGCCGATCAGAGTGCCGATGCCGGCGACAAGGAGCTGTGGGGTTTCCGTCGCATCCTCGCCCGCAAGATGCACGTGCCGGGCGCCTTCGACTCCGACATCACGCTCGTCAACTGGCCGCTCAACGACTACTGGCTGAAGCCGTACATCGGCCAGAAGGCCGAAGCACTGCGCGAGGCACGGCAGTTGTCGCTGTCGCTGCTGTACTGGCTCCAGACCGAGGCACCACGCGGGGACGGCGGCACCGGCTTCCCGGGCCTGCGGATCCGCCCGGACGTGACCGGCACGGCGGACGGTCTGGCCAAGGCGGCGTACGTCCGCGAGTCCCGCCGTATCAAGGCGGTCACCATGGTCACCGAGCAGGACGTGGCGATCGACCTGGTCGGCCCGTACGGCGGCATCCGGCACCGGGACTCCGTCGGTGTCGGCAGCTACCGCATCGACCTGCATCCCTCGACCGGCGGCGACGGATACATCGACATCGGGTCCGTGCCGTTCGAGATCCCGCTCGGCGCGCTCGTTCCGCGCCGGGTGCGCAATCTGCTGCCGGCCGGCAAGAACATCGGCACCACGCACATCACCAACGGCTGTTACCGGCTCCACCCCGTGGAGTGGAACGTCGGCGAGGTCGCCGGTGCCCTGGCCGCGCACTGTGTCGCCGAAGACGTCGAGCCGCACCAGGTGCAGGCCGAGGGCAAGCGGTTCGAGGAGTTCGCGCGGCTGCTCGACCGCGACGGAGTGCAACGCCACTGGCCGGACGTACGCGGCTACTGAACTACCCCCGCGTGGAGGGGAGTTCGGGCGAGGCGCTCCTACCGCCCCGCCCGGTGACCGCCCGCGCGAACCGATCCAGCACAAGGAGGTGCACGGATATGAACACACCCCGCATCCGCGTCGGCATCGACGTGGGCGGAACCTTCACCGACGCCGTGGCCGTGGACGCCACGACCCTCGAACTCCTGGGGCAGGTCAAGGTCCCCACCACCCACCATCACGAGGACGGCGTCGCGCACGGCATCGTCGTCGCGCTCGATCGGCTCCTGGAGCAGACCGGCCGCTCCCCCGCCGACGTCACCTTCCTGGCGCACGGCACGACCCAGGCCACCAACGCCCTCCTGGAGGGCGACGTGGCGACCGTCGGCTTGATCGGCATCGGGACCGGCCCCGGAGCGGTGCTCACCCGCCGCCTCGCTTCGTTCGCCAACGTCGAACTCACCCCCGGCAAAAGGCTTCCGTTGGCCTACGCCCATGTCCCCGACCCCCAGGACACGGCAGCCGTCCGGCGCGCAGTCGAAGAGTTGAAGGGCGAAGGTGCCCAAGTCCTCGTCGCCAGCCAGCCGTTCAGCGTCGACCGCCCCGAGGGCGAGCAGGCGGTCCTGGACGCGGCACGGCCGTACGGGCTGCCGATGACCGCCGCGCACGAGATCACCTCGCTGTACGGGCTGCACAAGCGCACCCGTACCGCCGTGGTCAACGCGGCGATCCTGCCCCGCATGCTGGCCACCGCCGACCTCGTCGACGCCTCCATCACCAAGGCGGGTGTGACCGCGCCGCTGATGGTGATGCGCTGCGACGGCGGTGTGATGGCGCTCGACGAGATGCGCCGCCGACCGCTCCTGACGGTCCTGTCGGGACCGGCCGCCGGAGTCGCGGGCGCCCTGATGCAGGAGCGGGTGAGCGAAGGCGTGTTCCTGGAGACCGGAGGCACGTCGACCGATATCAGCGTCGTGCGCCGCGGCAAGGTCGCCGTCCGGCACGCCACCATCCTCGGCAAGACCTCGTATCTGAACGCGCTCGATGTGCGCACGGTCGGCGTCGGCGGGGGCTCCATGGTGCGGATCGGCGGCGGTCGGGTGACGGGCGTGGGGCCGCGCAGCGCGCACATCGCGGGGCTGCCGTACGCCTGCTTCGCCTCCACCGACCAGCTGCGCGACGCGAAGGTGGACACCGTCCGGCCGATGGACGGTGACCCCGCCGACTACGCCGTGATCGATACGGCGGGCGGGCGGTTCGCCGTCACCATGACCTGCGCCGCCAATGCCCTCGGCCGCGTCCCCGAGGGCGACTTCGCCCACTGTGATCCCGAGAGCGCGCGTGCCGCGATCGCGCCGCTGGCCGCGTATCTCGGCACCGACGTCGCGACGGCGGCGACGCGGATCCTCGACGCGGGCGTCGCCCAGGTGAAGACGGTGGTGGACGCCATGATGCGCGACTACCGCCTCGACAAGGACACGGCGGTTCTCGTCGGCGGGGGCGGCGGTGCCGCATCCGTCACCCCGTATCTGGCCCACACCAGCGGGATGGATGGGCGGATCGCCCGCAACAACGAGGTCATCAGCCCCATCGGCGTCGCCCTCGCGCTTGTACGGGAACAGGTCGAGCGGATCGTGCCCGGCGCCACGCAGGAGCAGATCCTCGCTGTCCGGGCCGAGGCGGAGCGGGCGGTCGTCGCGCAGGGCGCCGCCGCCGAAGGCGTCGAGGTCGAGGTCACCGTGGATCCGCAGACCAGCACCGTGCGCGCGGTCGCGACCGGCGCCACCGAACTGCGCACCCAGGACCGCTCCCACCGCGCCGACGACGCCGAGCGGCTCCACGCCGCGGCGGCCAGTCTCAAGACCGACCCCGCGGCGGTCCACGTCCTTGCGGGCACCGCCGCCCACACCGTCTACGGCACCGAGACGCGCCGCCGCCTGCGGCCGGCCCGGCACCCCATTCGGATCGTCGACGTCGACGGCGTCGTACGCCATCACTCCGCCGACGCCCGCGTGGAGACCACCACCGTGGCAGGCGCCCCGGAGGTGCTCGCCCGGCTGGTGGGCGAGGCCACCTCGTACGGCGACGGCGGGGTACGCGCTCCCGCCCTGCGGCTGCTGCTCGGCTCCCGCATCGCCGACCTGTCCGGCGTCCTCGATCCTCAGCCCCTACTCGCGCTGGCCCACAGCGAGTTGCGGACCCGCGCGGCCGACGAGCCGGTGGTCGCGGTGCTGGAGGTGCGGTCATGACGGCCACTGAACCCACCATCCGGGAGCAGGAGCTGGCAGATCTCGCATCCGTGGACGACACGGAATGGGGCGTCCGGCTGCTGGCGGCCACGCCCACTCACGAGGGCCGGGATCTTGGCCTGCTGCGCCAATGGGCGTGCAGGGCCGACGAGTTCGGGGCTCGACTCGCCCCCGTCCCCTCCGCCGCGCGCGTGGTCGAGCGGGACGGCGGCCTGGAGTCGATGCTGCTCGCCCGCTACACGTCACGGCCCCCGACGGTCGAGTTGTACACCGACACGCTCGCTCTCGCCGAGGAGTTGGTCGATGCCCGTGGCTGGCGTGCCTGGTACCCGCCGGGGTCGGTGCGCGCGGCCGCGCTCGCCCACGAGGCCGTGCACGCCCGCCTCCACCACGGACCCGAGAAGGCCGCGCTCAAGCAGGCGCTCGGGCACACCGTGCTGCGCCTCGGACGCCACCGCGTGGCCGGTCATGTCGCCGGTGCGGAAGAGGTCGCCGCGCACGCCTACGCCCGAACCGTCTGCGGACTCGGCCGCAGCCCCCTGCTCCTCACCGCCGCACTGCGTGCGGTACTCCCCCGGCCCGGAAGAGAGAAGTGACCCATGGGTGTCGTCATCCTTCTCGTCATGGCGGCCGGTGTCGCCCTGATGCTCGCCCGCAGACTGCCCACCGCCTTCGCGCTGGTGCTGCTCGCCGTCGTCATCGCCTTCCTCGCCGGGGCACCGTTCACCGGCAAGAACAGTGTGCTGGACACCGTTCTCCAGGAGGGCGCGCCGACCCTGGCCGCCACCATGATCGCGATCATTCTGGGGTCCTGGCTGGGCAAGCTCCTCGACGAGACCGGCATCGCGGGCACCCTCGTCCGCAAGATCGTCGAGTTCGGCGGTGACCGTCCGACCGTGGTGGCCCTCGGTGTCCTCGCCGTGTCCGCACTCGTCGGTACGGTGACCGGCTCGGCGCCCGCCGCGATGCTCGCGGGCATCATCGGCATCCCCGCGATGATCGCCGTCGGCGTGCCCAAGGTGACCGCGGCGGGCACGGTGCTGATGGGCATCGCCGTGGGCATCCCCTTCGAGCTGCCGCTGTGGCAGTTCTTCTCCACCGCGCTGGAGCTCCCGATCCCGACCGTGCGCGGCTTCATGGAGAAGCTCTTCCCGTTCGCCCTGGCCGCCGCCCTCGCGTTCGTCCTCGTAGAAACGCGCCGACGTGGCACCGAGCACGCCTGGTCGCTCAAGTCCGTTGACACGAAGCCCCGTTCACGACGCGAGGAGCTGGGCGACGCGCCCTGGTACGCGCTGCTCGCCCCCGCCGTCCCGCTCGTCCTCGCCCTGGGTTTCGAACTCGCCATCATCCCCTCGCTGTTGGCGGGCGTCCTGTACGCGCTGGTCACCACGACCCGGCCCGGCGCGATGAACAAGCGGCTGCTGCGCACCCTGTACGGCGGCTTCGAGGTGGCCGCCCCGCCGATCGCCCTGTTCATCGCCATCGGCATCCTGCTGGCGGCCGTCAAACTGCCCGGCACGGTGGACGCACTCGAACCGCTCATCAAGGCGGTGAGTCCGCACAACCCCGTGGCGTTCGTCCTCGTCTTCACGCTCCTCGTCCCGCTGTGCCTCTACCGAGGCCCCCTCAACGTGTTCGGGCTGGGCGCGGGCATCGCCGGCGTCCTCATCGCCACCGGCATCTACCCCGCCGTCGCCGTCCTCGGTATGGCCACCTCGTACAACCAGGTCTTCGGCGTCGCCGACCCCACCAGCACTCAGACCGTGTGGAGCGCCCAGTACGCGGGCGTCACTCCCCAACAGGTCATGGTGCGCACCCTGCCGTACGTCTGGGCGGTCGCCCTCGGCGGCCTGTGCGTCACCGCCGCCACCTACCTCTGAGCCGTACACCTTCCGGAATTGGAGCCCGCCATGCACGAGCAGCACCTCGACCGGCGTCTCTTCCTGCGCGCCACCGCCGCCACCGGAGCCGCCCTCGCCGTCGGGACGTCCCTGGGCGCCCAGTCGGCAGCCGCGGCGCCCGGTGGATTCCCCGACTACGCCTACGTCCGCACGCTTCTGACGCCGTCTCAGCTGAAGTACAACCCCACCGGCGAGATCATCTTCCCCACCATCAGAGGCGTCTACGACAAGCTGGCCAACCCCCTCGGCCGCTACTACCTGTACTACGCGCCGCACGACGCGCCCGGCGGGATCTGCCTGGCCTACGGCAACTCGCTGGAAGGGCCGTTCACGGAGTACCCGTCGAACCCGATCGTCTCCAACAAGTGGTCGCCGTACTATTCCGTCAGCCATGTCTCGTCCCCGCACGTGCTGTGGAACGCGGACGCCAAGGAGTTCTGGCTGTACTTCCACGGCGAGAACACCACGACCCGCCTCGCTCGCTCGGCCGACGGCATCCACTTCACTTACGACAAGGTCGTCCTGTCGGCGTCCATGCTCCCGGCGGGCACCACGGAGACGTCGTACGCCCGGGTCTTCCGTCAGGACCTGCCCGCACGCGGCGCCCGTTACGTGATGGTCTTCATGCTGAACAACACCACCAACCACCGTGACATCCACTGGGGTTGGTCCGCCGACGGCCGCACCTGGACCTACGACCAGCAGCCTCTGGTCCGGCACACCGACGTCGGCGCCGTCAACATCGGCGGCCCGCACCTTCTTTACCGGAACAACAGCACCTACGTTGTCTACAACAAGGACAAGGAGAGCGGCGGCGACCTCATGATCACCGAGGTCGGCAACGACTTCAGCAAGCGCAACCACCTCGGCGTCTTCTACAACTCTCGCAGTACGGCCCCGGAGAACGGCCGCTCCGCGTCACCTTCCTTCGGCACGGATGGTGGTGTCCCGTACATGGTCTACGAGGCGGGAGAGCGGCTCGCGGGGTCCATCGCGGTGGCCCGGGGCTGACCGGACAGGTCCTCACCTGCCGATTCCGTGTCGGACGGGGGCTCTCCGCGCAGTTCAACTGCCGTGATCGCAAAGGCCAGTGGCCCGGGAAGCAGCAGGGCGAGCAGGGGCAGCATCCAAAGGAAGGCGACGCACAGTCCGACCGCCGCCGCGATCAGGGCGCAGCCCGTCGGGTCGGTGGCGGAGCGGCTGGCGGCCCGGTTCAGGGCCGGATGCCAGCCGCGCGCCACCTCCGGATCGGCGGCGGCGCGCAGGGTGAGGACGAGTCCCGTGGCCGCGAGAGCGGTCAGTGCCCATGACATCGGACGGGCGCCCGGGAGGCCCGCCCTCGCGAGGGCGAGGTCGAGGACGACCAAGGTCACGGCGGCGAAGACCGTCACGCCCGCCAGCACGGAACGACGAAGACCGTGCGCGCGGAACTCGGCGACGTACTCCCCCATACTCACCGGCCGGTCCTCGCGGATCGACCGTCGAAGGAGGGCGCAGGCCGCGGCGAACGCCGTAGGAACCGTGATCAGGGGGAGGGAGGCGACCGCCGCCGCCACGCCGACGGCGAGCATGTCGGCGAAGAGGGTGAAGCGGGGGCCGAACAGCTCGCCGGGTTCCCGGCGTTGGGGTGCGAGGGAACTCATCGGCTCAGCCCTTCAGTCCGGAGGTCGCCATGCCCTCCACCAGGTAGCGCTGGAAGGCGAAGAAGAACAGCACGATGGGCACGATCGAGATCACCGACATCGCGAACATCGGGCCGTAGGCGGAGGTGCTGGACTGGTCGACGAAGTTGCGCAGGGCCAGGGTGATCGTGAACTTCTCCGGGTCGAAGAGGTAGATCAGCTGGGTGAAGAAGTCGTTCCAGCTCCAGATGAAGGTGAAGATCGCGGTGGTGATCAGCGCCGGGCGGGTCAGCGGGAGGACGACCGACCAGAAGATACGGAACGGTCCGCAGCCGTCGATGCGGGCGGCCTCGTCCAACTCACGCGGCAGGCCGCGCATGAACTGGACGATGAGGAAGACGAAGAACGCCTCCGTGGCAAGGAACTTGGGCAGGATCAGCGGCCAATAGGTGTCCACCATGCCGAGTTTGTTGAAGATGATGTACTGCGGGATCAGCACGGCGTGGTGCGGCAGCATCATCGTGGCGATCATGAAGCCGAACATCGGGCCCCGCATCCGGAAGCGCAGCCGCGCGAAGGCGTAGGCGGCGAGGGAGCAGGACACGACGTTGCCGATGACCGAACCGACGCTGATCAGCAGGGAGTTGAGGAGAAGGCGGGAGATCGAGACGCCGCTGATTCCGTCGAGGGCGGTGGTGTAGTTCGACCACTCGATGTGGCTGGGCAGCAGCTTGAGGCTGGTGAGGACCTCGTTCGCCGGCTTGAGTGAGGTGGCGAACAGCCAGACCAACGGGTAGAGCAGGACGAGGAGTACGGCCACCAGGCCGAGGTGTTTCGCGATCGCCGCGGTGCGCGTGCGGCCGGAGTTGTTCTTGAGACCGGAGCTGTTCTTGAGGCCTGCGGCACTCTTCACGTCGGGCACGGTCGTGGCCATCAGGCCCCCTCGTTGGCGTAGAAGACCCAGGAGCGCGAGGTCCTGAAGAGGACGAGCGTGACCGCGCCGATGGCCAGGAGCAGGACCCAGGCCATGGCGGAGGCGTAGCCCATGTGCGAGGCGGTGAAGCCTCGTTCGTAGAGGTAGAGCGTGTAGAACTCGGTCGAGTCGGCCGGTCCACCGTTGCCGCCGCTGATCGCGAAGGCGGGGGTGAACACCTGGAAGGACTGGATGGTCTCCAGGACGAGGTTGAAGAAGACCACCGGGGACAGCATGGGCAGCGTCACGGACACGAACCGCCGCCACCGTCCCGCGCCGTCGAGCGCCGCGGCCTCGTACAGGTCGGCCGGGATCTGCTGCAACCCGGCGAGGAAGATGACCATCGGGGCGCCGAACTGCCAGGCGGAGAGCAGTGCGACGACGAACACCGCGAGGTGCGGGTCGGAGACCCAGCCGCCGGTGTGGATGCCGATGGAGGACAGGAGTTCGTCGACGGTGCCGCCGTCGTTGTAGAGGGCCCGCCACACCAGCGCGACCGCCATGCTCGCGCCGAGCAGCGACGGGGCGTAGAAGGCCGAGCGGTAAAAGCCTTTGGCCTTGCGGGTGTTGCTGAGCAGCAACGCGACGCCGAGCGCGATGGCGAGTTTGAGGGGGACGGCGACCACGACGTACAGGAGGGTGGTGCCGACCGAGCGCCAGTACCTCGGGTCCGCGGTGAACATGTCGCTGTAGTTGCGGAGTCCGACCCACTTGGGCGGGTCGAAGAGGTTGTAGTCGGTGAACGACAGATACAGGGACACGGCCATGGGGGCGAGCGTCAGGAGGACGACTCCGAGGATCCATGGCGTGAGGAAGATGTAGGCGGGGCCGCCGCGTTGACCGCGCTTGCGCTGTTCCGGTGGGGTCGCGGTGGCTCGTGCGGTGCGGGGCGGTGGGGTTGCCGTGGTGGTCATCGCAGCTCCCGCTTCGCCTCGGCGACATACTCCTCGGCGGCGCCTCGCGGGCTCTCCATGCCGTAGGAGACGCGCTGGTAGTCACGTTGGAAGGAGACCTGGAGGACGACATCGCCCCGGGGTGGTGCCATCGGTGGCGCGCCCGTGCCGTGGGCGGCGATCGTGCGGCCGTAGTCGTAGACCTCCTTCTCCGGGCCGGTGAGGGTCTTGCCTATCGACTCGGCGATCTTCTCGTTGGGGGGTGTGGAGCGGGTGACGCCGAGGATCTTGCCGGCGGCGGCGTCGTTGAGCAGGAAGTCAATCAACTCGGCCGCCTCCTTGGGGTGTTGGGTCCCGGCGCCCGCGCCGATGAGCATGGTCGGCTTGAAGTACTGGCCCACCTTGCCGTCGGTCGTGGGGACCGGCGCGAAGTGGACCTGGTCGCCGAGCAGGGGCGGGTAGCCGAGAAAGGGGGCGTCCCAGTTGAAGTCGGTCGCCGCGATGCCGCGTCCCATCGGAGTGTCCTCGACGGCGCCGCCGATCTGGGCGGTGTCCCGGGCCTGCGAGACGACGCCCGCGCGGCGCAGCCTGTCGGTGAACGTCCAGAAGTCGGTCAAGTCGTCGGTGGTGAAGCCGAGTCGGTGCTCGGAGGCGTACAACTCCTTGCCCCTGCTGCGCAGCCAGGTCTCGAAGGCGTCCTCGTTCACGCCGAGGTCGGAAAGACCGGTGTAGGTATGACCGTTGGGGCCTTTCATGCCGAGCGCGCTGATCTTCTTGCCCGCTTCCGCCCAGTCGTCCCAGGTCCAGCCCGGCTGGGGCGTGGCGACTCCGGCCTTCTTGAAGACCGTGGCGTCGTAGACGATGCCGGTCGTGCCCTTGCCCATCGGGAGGGCGTACTGCTTGCCGTCGTAAACACCCGTGCGGGTCAGGGACTTGTCGAAGTCGGCCGTCTGGAGCGTGCCGTTCTTGACGTAGGGGCCGAGGTCGAGGAGGGTGCCGCTGCCCGCGTACTGGGATATCTGCCGGTAGTCGAGCTGGGCCACGTCGGGCAGGTCTCCGCCGGCGGCCTGGGTGGCGAGCTTCTGCACATACGCCGGGTAGCCGGCGAAGGAGGTGCGCACCGTGATGTTCGGGTGGCGCTTCTCGAAGAGGGCCACGGCGGCGTTGGTGCGTTGCGCGCGGTCGTCGTTGCCCCACCAGGCGAAGGTGAGTGTCACTTTCCCGCCCGCCGCCGTGCTCGCTCCGTCGCCGTCGGAACAGCCGGCGAGGAGGGGGGCGACCAGGGCGCCCGCGGCGGCGCCGAGGACAGCTCGTCTCCGGAAACTGGGTGGCGTCATGGCGATGCCTCCTGAGTGGGGCGTGGACATCGTTGTCTGAGGTCAGGAGTTGTTGCCCGGTCCGGCAGAGCGTGGGGGGGAACGGACGGATGACATGGCACGAGAGCGCGACCCATCGGGCCGTGCTGGATGAACGGCGGGGGGGTATGGCAAGCGCTTTCGCCTTGCGAAGAACGTAGATCCCGTCCGTCCGGTCGGTCAACGGTGCTGCACCATGTTTGTTCGGACATGGGGCACGCGTGCGCAGGTCGGTACACGTGCCCCACTGTCCGATTCGGCCTCGCCGGTCGTACGGGGAGGGCCTGACAGCCGTACAGGGAGGAGCTAGAGACGCACGGCCGACGCCTGCCGGGCGACCTCGACGAGCCGCTCCCGGACCAGCTCCATGCACAGCCGCATGTTCTTGTCCGCGATGACGTTGTCCGGGATGCGGCAGGCGAACTGAAGGCCCTCGTGGACCCGGGTCACCCACGCGCACACCTGGTCGCCGTACGACACCCGGATCAGTCCGTACGCCTTGAGTTCCTGCCAGCGCTCCGAACCGGGCAGGGCGCGCGAGTCGACGTAGGAGACGATCGAGTACAGGTCGGGGGACGTGGGCCGGAAGTCGGCGCCCAGCAGGCGCAGGACGCGGGCGATGGGCATGCGGGCCAGCGGGCGGTTCTCGCGGAGGGTGGCGCGGACCATGCGCAGGGCGTGGTCGAAGTCCGTGGCGTGCTGCACGGGGATCTCGATCGGGGCGCCGCCCACGTACCAGCCGACCGAGTCGGCCCAGCGGGACTTGGCGCGGGTGTGGAAGGGGACAACGGTGCGGTACACGTCGAGGCCGCTGATCTCGCGGGCGGCGAGGGCTACGGCCGCGAGGATGCCGACGAGGCTTCCGCCATAGGGGCGGCAGTACGCCTCGAAGGCCGCCGCGTCCGTCTCGTCGACGAGCATCTCCTGGAGGAACTTCTGCGTGGGCAGCGGTCCTTCGGGGTCGAGGCCGAGGTCGACGGGGAAGTTCGGCAGTTTGCCGTCGCAGCGGGCGATGAACTCGCGCCAGCGGGAGACGACGGTGTGCGTGTCGTCGATCTGGTCGGCGTCCGTGCGCTCGCCCGCGCAGAAATCGATGTAACTGGCGACGGGCGCCGACTCGACGGCCTTCCCGGCGAGGCCGGCCTCGTACAGCTCGTGGACCTCGCCCGCGATGCGATGCAGCGAGTAGGCGTCGACGTTGCTGTGGTCGAACGCCAGGTAGACGCTCGTGCCGTCGTCCCGGACGACCGCCGCGAAAAGGAAGTTCGGCCAGGTGAGCGCGTCCGCCGTCACATCGAAACGGTCCTGCAGGTACCGGGTCAGCGTCACCGCGTCCGTGAACTCCCCCACGTCCTCGCGGTGCAGGGCCACGGCGTCGGCGTCCAGGGTGAAGCGGCGCATCTCGTCACCGGCCCACCTGAAGCCGCTGCGCAGCGTCTCGTGCCGGAGCATCCAGGAACGCAACGCGCCCTGGAGCACGTCGAGTTCGATCCGGCCCGGCATGTCGAAGGCGGTACCGAGCCAGGTCGGCACGAACAGCCCGTCCTCGCGCACCGAGCGCGCCGTACGGATGTGGGACTCCTGCACGTACGCCGGTGGCCGCGCATCGTCCGGAAGGGCCCGCGCCGCTCCTACGGCCGTCGGGTGCAGCGTCCACTCGACGAGTCGTCCGGGTCGGATCTCGCACCGCTGAAGGTCACTCATGCGCACAGGGCTCTCCGTTCGCCTGCCCACGGGAGGCCGCCGGGCACCACTGTCGATCCACGCCTCCATGCCGCTCGGGCACCGCTCACTGCATGGGAGATCAACGATCGGATATTCGGAAAGCAACGCTGTGAACAGGCTTGCTGATCAGTTCATTTCAGCCGGTGCGGTGGAGCTGCGCCGCGAGGTGGTGTTGCAGCGGTTGTCCTACGGCTTCCAGGTCGTGGGCGAAGGTGAGTGTGGCGGCGTCGGTGAGGGTGTAGCGGCGGCGGGTGGCGGTGACCTTCTTTGCGGTGGGGGCGAGGGCGATCTCGTGGGTGGCGAGGTCGACCGTGTCGCCGGTGGCGGTTCCGACGAGGATCTCGGCGATGCCGGTGGGCTGGGTGATCAGTGCCTCGATCCGGCCTTCGGGTTGCAGGCGCCACCAGCCGCTCTCGCGGGCCGCGGGGCGCAGTGGTGTGCCTTCGGCGTCGAGGATCCAGGCTCGGGCCTCGTAGTGCAGGAAGGGGCGGCCGTCGTGGCTGAAGGTGACGTCCTGGGCGTAGGCGAAGTCGCCGTCCAGCGTGGGGTATTCGCCCTCGCCTTGGCCGTGCCAGTGGCCCAGGAGGGCGAGGACGGGGGTGAGCAGGGGGTGGGGGGCGGGTTTCTCGTCCGGGTGGTGGGCGTCGGGGTACGGGGGGTTGGGCACGGGCGCTCCTGTGGTTGGTGCGGGTGTCGGGGCGCAGCTTAAGCGCTCCGCGCGAAGTGCCCCGATATGCCGTCTTGCCAGTGACTCGCCATCGTGGCTGGTCGCGCCCACGCGGCGGAGCCGCAAATAGACACAGCCCCGCGCCCCTTGGTGCGCCGCAGTTGACCCGGGATTCGTCGGCTACGAAGTTTTTGCTAACTCGCGGGGACCCCATGAACCGGCCCCCACCTGCACGGAGTCCCCTTTGTCCACCCGAACGCGCGGCCGGTAATGGTGAGTTCACCTTGCTCCCCTTCCACCCCGTTCTACGCGCGTGGTGTCATGCACCTGCCCGCCACCCCCCACGTGGGCATCAACTCGACTAGGAGTCACGCATGTTGAGGACGTTCCTCGGCCGCGCGGGTGTCGCGCTGGCAGCCGGCGCCACCCTCTTCGTCACGGCAGTCCCCGCCAACGCCGCGACCTACACCGCCTTCGCCTTCTCCCAGGCCGGCACCACGCAACCGACCATCTACGACTTCATCAACTCGGCCACCTCCTCGCTCGACATGACGATGTACGAGCTGGAGGACACGACCGCCGTCAACGACCTGATCGCACTGGAGAACAAGGGCGTCACCGTGCGGGTGGTCCTGGACCGCGCGCACCAGTCCGCCAACAGTTCGGCGTACACGGCGCTGACGAACGCGGGCGTGGGCGTGGTGTGGTCGCCGTCCAGCTTCGTCTACACCCACCAGAAGACGATCACCGTGGACGCCACCAAGTCGCTTGTCCTGACCGGCAATCTGACCTCGCAGTACTACTCGACCGGCCGCGACTACGGCGTCTTCACCGACGACACGCGTGATGTCGCCGCGATCGAGAAGGTGTTCAACGCGGACTACGCCGGCACCTCGGTCACCCCGACCGACGGCGACCATCTGCTCTGGTCCCCCACCGACTCCCGCAGCCGTCTGCTCACCGTGATCAACGCGGCCACCACGACGCTCGACGTCGAGGAACTGGAGTTCAGCGACAGCACGGTGGTCAACGCCATCGTCGCCAGAGCGAAGGCGGGCGTGACCGTGCGGGTGGTGCTGGAGACCCCGTCCGACTACTCCAGCGAGGTCTCCGCGATCAAGGCGGCCGGTGGCACGGTCGTCGGCTACTCCGACCCCGACGGCTTCTACATCCACGCCAAGGCCATGGTCGCCGACTACGGCCTGTCCACCCAGGAGGTGGAGGCGGGTTCGATGAACATCAGCAGCAACTCCCTCTCGAACAACCGGGAGTTGGGCATCATCCTCACCGGCACGGGAGTGGCCCAGTCCGTCGCCACGACCATCGAGACGACGTTCAAGAGCGACTACGCGGGCGGTACCGCCGCCTAGGACTTCCGTGTGTCGTCGGTCGACTCCGAGGTCGAGGGCCTCGGAGTCTGCCGTACCGCGCGCAGGGCGAGGGCGAGTTCGGTGATGCCGCGCGGGTCGGTCAGTGAGCGGCCGGTGCGTTCGGCGATGCGGCGCAGGCGGGTGCGTACGGTGTTGGGGTGGACGTAGAGCTGCTTGGCGGCCTCCTCGGCGGAGCCGCCGCAGTCGAACCAGACGTCCAACGTGTCGAGCAGCAGGGCACGTTCGTCGGCGGGCAGGGCCTCGACGGGGCCGAGGACCTTGGCGGCGACGCGGGCCATGACGTCGGGTGCGCCGGCTGTCGCGACGGCGAGCGGTGAGTCGTCGAAGACGGTCACGGCGCTGCTCTCGGCGTCGCCGCCGCGCATGGCGACCTTGGCGAAGCGCAGGGCGTCGCCGGTGCGGTTCAGGTCGTCGTAGGAGGGGCTCACCCCGACGCGTCGCTCCGCGCGCTGTCCCAACACCTCGACCAGGTCGGGCAGATCGCGCGGGGTGCGCAGGTGGACGATGCCGAGTTGGAGGTCGGGGCGCAGTCGCCAGGCGGAGCGGATGCCGCGCCGGGTCAGGAGGTCCGTGATGTCCGGCAGGGCCTGTCGGCCGATCCCCGGTACCTCGGCGGCGACCACGGTGAACGGGCCCTCGCGCGGCACGCGCAGCACCTCCGCCGCGGACCACACGGCGTCGGCGTCCATGCTCCTGCCCTCCAGGAGGGCTTCCACCAGCGCGGAACGTTCCTGGTCGCCGGCGAGGAGCCGTCGGGCCACCTCGTCGTGGTATCCGGAGACCATGCCTTCGGTGATGCCGTCCTGGATCTCCCACATGGCGGTGGCCGCCGCGACCAGAACGTCGTTGCCCACCAGGGCGGTTGTGGTGGCCTCGGCGACCACGGACTCCCAGAAGTACTTCACGCCGACGCGGTAGGCGGTCATCACGGTCGGCAGCGGCACGTTCTGCCGGGCGCGGCGGCGGCCGATGTCGGCCGCCGCCGCGGTGTCCAGCGGTACCTGTCCGGTGAGTGCCTGGAGCGCGTTGCCGACGTGGGTGCGGCAGGCCTCCTCCAGGTCCTCGTCGGGCACCGCGTCGTAGTGGTACTCCCGCGCGCCGGAGCGGATCCGCGCCGCCATCTCCTTCGCCAGCTCCCCGACGCGTTCCAGCAGCACGGTCGCCAGGGCTCTGATCTCCTTGTCGACCAATGTCTTTTCTCCGGCTCACCGATCACAGGGGCTTGTTCTACGGATCACAGGGGCTTGTTCTATGGATCACAGGGGCTTGTTCTATGGATCAGAGGGGCTTCTTCTACGGTACCGCCGGACCTCCGGCCCGCACCGTGACTCCGGGTGTCCTCGCCTCCAGGGCGGCGCGGAGCGCGGCGCGTGAGGTGATGCCGAGCTTGGGGTACAGCCGGTGCAGATGGGAACCGACCGTGCGGTGGGAGAGGAACAGCCGCTCGCCGATCTGCCGGTTGGTGAGGCCCACGGCAGCCAGCTCGGCGATCTGCCGTTCCTGCACGGTCAACGCGGCGGCCGGTGCGGCCGGCCCGCTGGGGGTGACGACGCCCGTGGCGCGCAGTTCGTTGCGGGCCCGCTGCGCCATGGCCTGCGCGCCGATCCGGTCGAAGGTTTCGAGGGCGGAGCTCAGACAGCGGCGGGCGTGATGGTCGCGGGTGCGGCGCAGCCACTGTCCGTAGGCGAGCTGGATGCGCGCGTGTTCCCACGGCCACCGGGCGGCGTGGGGCAGGGCGAGGGCCGCTTCGAACAGGGGCCCGGCGTCGTCCTCGTCGGCGGCCACGGCCTCGGCTCCGGCGCAGATCAGCGCGGTGCGCGAGGAGATCCGGTGGATGCCCGCCGTCCGCGCGGCGGCGAGTTCCTCGCGGGCCTCGTCCGTACGGCCGGTGCGGACCGCCGCCTCGACCAGGTTCAGGACCAGCCACCGGCCCGGGACGCCGACGCTCCGTGCACCGGACGCGTCGATCCGGCCGACCTGGACGTGGGCCTCCTCGTAGTCGCCCTGGCCCATGGCCGCGAGGTGGCGGGCCGCGCGGGCGTAGGCCTCCGTGACCTCGATCCCGCGGGGCGCGGCCCAGTTCGTGGTCTCCTCGCTGCGGGTCCGGGCGAGGTCCGCGTCGCCGCGCAGTGCCGCGCCCGATGCCAGCAGCGCCCGGATCTGCCGCTCCCACAAGCGGTAGCCGTGGATCTCCGCCAGGTCCACCGCCTCCTGAGCCAGCCTCTCGCCCTCGTCCCACCGGCCGTGGACGTAGGAGTCGTGGCAGAGCAGCATCAGCGCGGGGACGACCATGGCGACCGCACCGCCGTCCCGCTCCCGTTCGATCATGCGGGAGATCAGGTACCGGTGGTCCGACAGGGCGTCCATCGCGACCGCCGCGAAGGCCAGGGGGATCAGTTCCCAGGGGGCCGGGTCGGCGGGCAGTGCCGCGAAGGCGTCGGCGAGGCCCTTGCGCAACGCGTCGGAGGCGGTGGTGGGGTCGGCGTACGCCTCGTAGCAGAGTCTGATCGCTGTCATCGCGGTCGGTTCGAACCGGTCCAGCGTGGTCTTGAGGAGCTGCCAGGGCTCGGGGCGGAGGGTGTGGAGGCTGACGAGCAGCAGCGCGTACAGGATGGCGTAGTGGTAGCGGTCGTCGTCCGTGGCGGTGGCGGCGTTGTCGTCGAGTGCCCGGGTCAGGAGGCGGTGGGCGGCATCGAGATCGCCCTCGTCGTGGGTGAGGAGGTGGGCGGTGACGGCGAAGGCGAGTCCGGTCGGTGGCGCGGCGGCGTGTCCGGCATCCGTCAACAGCCTTGGTACGTCGTCGAGTTGGCCGGTGAAGGTGGCGAGGTGGGCGGCCTCGGTCAGTCGGCGGGAGCGGTCGCCGGGGTGTGGGCTGAGTTCACCGGCCCGCACGAGTGCGGCCACGGCGGCGGACACGGTGCCGCGCCGCCGGTCGGGGGCGGCCGGCTCGTCCGGCGCCACGCCGTGCCGCCAGGCGGGCAGGGCCGCTTCGTCCAGCGCCCGGGCCAGCGTCTCGTCCGGTCCGGTCGCGGCTTCGGCCAGGTGCCATGTCCGGCGCTCGGGTACGTCGCTCAGGGCCGCGGCCAGGTAGCGGTGGGCGCGACGGCGTTCGCCGGGGGACGCCAGGTGCACGATCGCGGCGCGGGTGAGCCGATGGCGAAAGGAGATGCGCCCCGGAGCCGCGTCGACATGGAGCAGATCGGCTTCGCACGCGGGGGCCAGGACATCGGAGCCCTCGAAATTCGGCACGGCCCTCCGGATCACGTCCGGGCCGATCTCGGTGTCCAGCGCAGCCATGAGGAGTGCCGTCCGGGTCGGCGCGGGCAGTCCTTCGACGGCGGTGGTGAAGGCCTCCTCCAAGCGCCCGGACAGGGGCAGGAGCGCGGGGAGTCGAAGGTGGCCCGCGCGCTGCCGGGCGCTCAACTCCCTCGGCAACTCCCGTAGCGCGAGCGGGTTTCCCGCGGCCTCGGCCAGCATCCGCCGCCGTACCGACGGCCCCAACCCGGGCCACCGGCCGTCCAGTAACACGACCGCCGCAGACTCGACCAACGGCCCGATCTCCCGTACAGGCAGGTCGAGTTGGTCGCAGAAGCTCTCCGCGCCGGTCCGCGCGGCGGCCACGAAGACGATCGGATGGTCGCCGATCCTGCGGACGACGAAACCCAGCGCGGTCGCACTGGCCCGGTCGATCCACGGCACATCGTCGGCAACCATCAACAACGGCCCGTCTACGGCGACTTCACCGAACAGGGCGAGTACGGCGGTCCCGGCGGCCGGCGGGTCCGGCGGCGGTCCCGGCGCGAGCCCGAAGATCCGGTCGACGACGTCACGATGGTGCCCGGCGAGCCGCTCGGCGTACCGGCGCAGCGGATAGAGGAGCTGGTGCAGCGCCGAGTAGGTCATCCCGGCCTCGAACTCCACGGCGGACGACCGCAGTACCCGCGTCCCGGCGTCCACGGCCCGTGCCGCGGCGGCGTCGAGCAGCGCGGTCTTCCCGGTCCCCGGGCCACCGCGCAGCAGCAGGCCGGGGCGGCAACCCTCATCGCGCCCGGCCGACAGCGCGTCCAGCAGCCGCAACTCGGCCGCGCGACCGACCAGGTCCGCTCCAGGCCGTGAGGTCACCGACTTCCCTCCGTCAAGTTGCTTGCCTAAAGAAATATATCCAGTCGGCGCGAGGGAATGCGCGTGCTCTTCCCTCCACAACAAGATCGTCGCTGATCCAGTGACAGTGGTCGATGTTCCCGCTCACAGCATTCGGAGCCGACGGCAGTGACCACCCACACGGCCCCGCCGCGTCGTCGCGTCGGAACCGTCGCGCGGCGATGGACCGGGGGGGGCGACATCGCGCCGTACCTACCCGCCGAAAGCAGCAGGCCGTGGGTGGTGTCCCACGACCCACGACCCGCTGCCCCTGCCCCTGCCGACCGGCCGGCCGGCCGCCGCACCCGCGGGCGCGTCAGAAGTCGACGGCTACTGCGCGGCCTCGGCCGCTTCGTCCGCCTCGACCCGCGCCAGCACCGCGTCCAGCGTGGCGTACTCCGCCTCCTCCACGGCCGCGATCGCGAACTCGATGGCGTCGGAGGCGTAGTCCTCGGCGTCGTCGGCGGCGTGGCCAAGACGCTTCGCGTCGCGCTCGGCCTTGCGGTCCTCCAGTTTCGTGCGGACCGCGCCCACATGGTCCTGCCAGGAGGTCTGTACCTGGTTCCAGCTTCCGGTGACGTTCGCCCTGGCCCGCTGACCGCTCAACTGCAGCCGCTGCGCGCCCTGTTCGGCCTTGTCCTTAGCGTCGGCCACCGCGGCGGACAGCTTCTGCCGGTCCTCCGCGACACTCGCGGCCACGGTGCGCTGGGCATCCTGGGCCTTCTGGGACAGCTCGGCGAGGCGGCCGGCGGGGCCGTCCGCGGTGGCGTTCTTCTGCGGCGTCGGGTCCGACATGGTGATCCCTTCCTTGACGGATACGTCCTGCTCGATGACGCGAGGTACCGAGGTACACGCCTCAACTGCCCGTCACTCTTCCGGCGCGCCGCCCCGGCCCGCTTGGGTCAATCGACGCAATGGACGGCGTACGGACGCGCAATGCGGCCTCGCCCGCAGTCAGTTGACCCAAGGAAGGCGCCCGGCCCGTCCCTACGCTGACGGACGTCTGTCGTGAGCAGCGGATCAAGGAGTGCCCGTGCCCCCTGGAACCAATGGGTTGGACATACGACTGCCGAACGAGCAGGCCGTGCTCGCGCGCATGCGGGGAACCCAGGACCGGATCGCGGACGCGATCACCACCTTCGCCGGGACCATGCGGTTCGTGTATCTCCACGCGTTGTGGTTCGCGGTCTGGATCACCTTCAACGAGGGGCTGTTCGGCACGTCCGCGGTCTGGGACCCCTACCCCTTCGGACTCCTCACGATGATCGTCAGCCTTGAGGCGATCTTCCTGTCGACCTTCGTGATGGTGAGCCAGAACCGCCAGGCGATCCGCGAGAAGGTCCGCGCCGATCTGGACTTCGAGACCAATATCCGCTCCGAGGTGTGGTCGGCCCACATGGGCCACGTCCTCGGGATCAGCGCCGAGCAGGTAGAGCAGGACGTACGGACACTCCTGGCGCAGAACCGGGCGAAGATGAACGACTCCGAGCCGATACCGACCGCCCATCGGTCAATCGACTGAAGCCGTGACGCAGGCCCGGCGACGACGATGATCCGCACCGGATCGACCCGTCACCGGGAGGAAGCGTCATGATCCCTCGCCACCGCCCCTTCGTCGCCTACTGGGACTGGCAGCAGCACGCCCGCTGCCGGGGCATGGACAGTTCCGTCTTCTTCTCCCCGGCCGGCGAGCGCGGCAAGGCGAAACGGGCGCGGGAGAAGAAGGCCCGGGCCGTCTGCGGGAGTTGCCCGGTGATCGAGATCTGCGCCCGCATCGCGATGAACGGCCCTGAGTCCTACGGCGTGTGGGGCGGCCTGTCGGAGGGAGAACGCAGCGCGCTTCAGCGGCCGGCCCGTGCGCCCAGGCGGAGGCGTAAATAACCCCGGATTGGCTTCGGAACGGCTCCGGGCCCGTGTCACCCGACCGCCGAACCGTCCTCACCCGGCGGCTTCAGCAGCGGGGTCAGTTCGCTGCGCGAGGTGATTCCGAGCTTCGGGAAGGCTCGGTACAGATGGGCGGCGACCGTGCGGTGGGAGAGGTAGAGCCGTTCCCCGATCTCTCGGTTGGAGAGCCCCTCTGCGGCCAGCCGCGCGATCAACATCTCCTGGGGCGACAGGAGTTCGGCGATGGACGGAAGCGGGTGATCGGCTCCCTGCGCCGCGCTGTGGCCCGCCCAGTCGGAGGCGCCGACAAGGTCGAAGGCGGTCCGCGCCGAGAGCAGCAGCGCCCGGGACCGCGCGGCCTGCCGGTGACGTCGCAGCCACTGCCCGTACGCGTGCTCCGTCCGCGCCTTGACCAGCGGCCAGCGGGACAGGTCCTGGTCCAGCGCGGCCAGGTACAGCTCCTCGGCCGCCGCATCCGGAGCCAATACGGCCCGTGCGTACGGCAGTTGGACGTGCAGCAGCGGGGCCGGAGTCACCCGTGCGGTTTCCTCCACGGCCGCGAGGATACGCGCGGCTTCCTGCCGGTCGCCGCCGCGATCCGCCGCCACGACGAACGGCATCACCGCGGCGAAGCCCTGCCGTCGCAGGTCTCCGGGCGGGCGGTCGAGAAGGGGCCGCAAGTCTTCGTACGCCTCGGTGTACCGCCCCTCCCCCACACGGGCCACACCTCGCGCCAGCCGTAGCGTCGGCGCGAGTTCGGGGCGTTGCCAGGCCGCCACCGTGTCGGCCAACTCCTGTGCCCGTACGGCCTGTCCGCGCAGTGCGGCGGTGATCGCGTCCGTGCCGGCGAGTGCGGCGACCATGGCCGGCTGTCGGGTCTCGGCGACGATCAGGCGTGCTTCTTCGGTGAGTTGCGTGGCACGCGACCAGACCCCGAGCAGCAGCAGGTCGGCGGCTTCGAGGAGGAGGGTCTCCACCAGCAGGCCAAGTCGGCCCTGCTCGCGGAGGATTGGCGCCGCCCGGCCCAGCAGGTCGACCGCGCGGACCGGATCGCCGATCTCGTGCGCGGCCGTACCGAACAGCCGTAGTCCGTCGGCATCGGCGCCGGGGAGGTACCAGACCGTCCCGTGCGACGGCAGGCGATCGGCCACCGCCCGGCCGTGGCGTACGGGTTCGGTGAGTGCCAGGGCCGCGAGGTGGCGTGGGTCGTTGGTGAGGGTGAGCCGCTCGGCGGCCTCGATGACCCCGGCCCGCGCGGCAGGGTCCGCGGCGGTGCGGTGTACGTGAAGTGCCGCGCCCAGCAACAGGTCGAGGGCCTGTTCGGGGTCACACTCGGCCAACTCTCCTATATCTGACGAGAGTTGTGCCCGTGCGGGACCCGGTTGCGGCTCCGCGTCCGAGGTCTCCCGCAACCACCGGGTCTTCGCCCGGTCGGCAGCGCCGAGTTGCTGATGTTCCGCCGCCTCGATCAGCGCATGGGTCAGGCGGATCCGGCCGAGGCCGTGCGCGTGCTCGGCTGCGGCCAGCAACCGGTGCCCTCGGGTGACCGAGTCCGTGGTGAGCTGCGCCGAGCGCTCAAGGGCCCGGATGGCCGCGACGACTCCGTGCCGTCGGAGCAACGAGGCGTGGGCGTCGGCCAGTTCGTCCGCGAGTTCGTCGTCGGGGCCGTTGACGGACTGGGCGCGATGCCAGGTGCGCAGGCCCGGGTCGTCGGTCAACACCTGCGCCAAGGCCGCGTCGGCGGCCTGTCGGCGGGTCTGCGTCTCCGCCCCCAACACCGTGAACCGCACCACGGGATGGCGGAAACGCAGGGTCGTCCTGTCGAGCCGTAGGAGCGAGGCCGTGACCGCGTCGTCGAGGACCTCCACCGCGATCGCGCGCCCGGCGAGGACGGAGGTGGCCGCCAGGATCTCCGAGAGGTCTCCGACCTGGTCGACGGCCGCGACCAGGAGGGCGTCCCGTGTCCGGTCCGGCAGTTCGCCGAGCCCGGCCGCGAATGCCGAAGCCAGTGTGGCGTTCACCGGTAGGGGGGTCCACGATCCCGGCGGCCTCAACGGGCGCCATGCCGTGGGGAGTTCGACCAGTGCGAGTGGGTTGCCGAGCGCCTCGCCGAGGATGCGTTCGCGGGCGGCGGGAGGCAGCGTGGCCGCGTTCCGGGCCAGTAGCCGTCGCGCCGAGGGCTGGTCCAGGACCGGCACGTCCAGCACGGGAACGCCCGGCAGAGGGCGTCCGTCGCGGAAGGCCGCGAGGACGACGATCGGGTTGTCGTTCACCCTGCGGGCCATGAACGCCAGCACCTCCCGGGTGGGCCCGTCGAGCCGCTGCGCGTCATCGGCGATCAGCACCACGGGCCGCTCGGCCGCTGCCGCCGTGAGCAGGCTGAACGCGGCCAGGGCCACCCGCAGGGTCTCCGGCGGCGGTCCGGAACCGCCGTCGAACGCCGACCGCAGGATGTCTCCCTGCTCCACCGGCAACGACCCCGCCGTGCCGAGCACCGGCGACAGCAACGCGCGCAGACCGCTGAAGGGGGTGTCGTCAGAGGCCCCGGCCGCCTCCAGCAGTCGCCATCCCGCCGCCTGGGCGCGCTCCGCCACCGCCCGCAACAACGCGGACTTGCCGACGCCCGGACCGCCCCGCAGCGCCATCGCGCCACCGGCGGCGGGCAGCCCGCCCAGCAGATCGCGCAGCACCCTCACCTGCTGGTCGCGGCCGAGGAGCCCGGCTTCGTACACGCGTCTCCCCAGACTTCCAGGACACTCCACGTCTTCACCAGCGGAATCGTAGGAGAACCCCCGCCGCCGGGCTTGGGTCATGTGACCGCGCCCGGAACTGCAGGGCGGCTCCGGCAGGTCCATCCAGCGTACGGCTCCCCGGTACGCCGACTCGTCACATCCTCTGTACGCCGGCTCGTCACACGTAGCCTCGCCGCTGCACGACGTTCAGGGCCAGCGCCCCCAGCGGGACGTTCAGCCAGAACGTCAGCAGCCGGTAGACGAGCACCGCCGAGGTGGCCACCCCCGCCGCCACACCGAGCGTGCTCAGACCGGCGACGAGCCCCGCCTCCAGCGCTCCCAACCCGCCAGGTACCGGAGCCGCGTTGGCGATCAGCCGGGCCGCCATGTACGCGGCGCCGACCTGGACGAAGGGCAGACCGCCGCCCAGCGCGTGCAGGCTCATGGCCAGGCCGACGACCTGGCTGAGAGGCAGGCCGAGCGCGCCGACGACACCCACGACGGCCTTGGCCGGTTCGGTGGCGAGCCCGGCGACGGCTGATCCGGCCGCGCGCAGGAACGGCCATACCTTGTCGTGCAGGAAGCGGCGGCCGGGCGGGGTGAAGCCGAGCAGACCCCCCGGCGGCGAGCACCAGGGCGACGGCCCACAGCGCATACCGCCCGGCGGACAGATCCGGATGAACTCCGGCGTGCCCTCGTCCCGCCCAGCCGAAGAACACGGCGGCGACAACGGTGTTGGAGAGCGCACCGGCCAGGCTCTGCAGCCCGACGGAGGCGGTGGCGGCCCCGGTCTCGATCCCCGTCTTCTGCAGATAGCGCAGGTTGAGCGCCATGCCGCCCACATTGCTCGGGGTGATCCGGTTGAGGAACGAACTGGCGAACTGCACCTGGTAGGTGGGCCCGAACGGCAACCGGTCCGGGATGGTGCCCAGTTGCAGACAGGTCGAGAACGCCTGCGAGAGGAAGGTGATGGGCAGCACCGCGAGCACCCACCACCAGTTCGCGTCCCGCAGCGCGTCGACGGCCGCCGGTGCGTTGGCCAACTGCGGGAGCACCAGGTGGAGTACGAGGAACGCGCCCGCCAGTCCCAGGGCGCTCCTCCACGTGAACCGCGCCAGCTGCGCGAGGGGAACTGTCGTAGCACCGGTGGCAGTTGAGACCTCGGCGGCGAGATCGCGCAACAGACCGGGCCGGCCACCGGCACGCAGCGTGCGCCGTCCGCCCTTCTCCCCGGCCGCCCGTGCGCGGGCCTGGTCGTAGCGGGCGACCGCCTGCCGTGCGGGTCCCATCAGGGCGAGCGGCTGGAGGTACGGCAGTGCGGTGGCGAGCAGTTCCGGACCCAGCCCGGCCAGTGCGCACGCGGCGGCACGCCCGGGGCCGATCCGTACGGCGGTCGTGGCGAGCAGTTCGGCGAGGTCGGCGCCGAGGATGTCGGGCGGCGCGTTCAGCCGGCCGCGCGCGAACGCGGAGAGCCGGCTCTCACCGCCCGGTTCGACACGGATGTGCTCGGGGCGCAACTCCCCATGCCCCAACCGGTGTTCCTGGAGCCGGGCCACGGAGGTCCACACCCCGGCGAGGAGCTGATCGGTCAACTCCTCGTCCTGCAAAGCAGATAGAGCACGGGAATCCCGCTCGACCGTCGCCACCAGCGCGCCGCCCCGGCCACCGGGCACGCCATCACCGGCTCGTCCACCCGGGCGCCGGTACGGGCCGCGAAGACGAGCATCAGCAGCTCGTGCTCGGCGGCACCGAGGGGCAACTGGGCGGTGGCGTCGGCCGGATGGCGCAGCAGCGTCCGCCGGGCGAGCCGGTGGAAGAGGTCACGGTTGTGATCCTCGGAGGCGAGCACCCGCACCGCAAGCCGTGAACCGGCGGTGGTCACGGCGCGGTAGACCGTCCCCTCCCCCAAGTGCTGTTCGTCCGGCGGCAGTTCACTGAGCCTGGCGACCGCGATCCCGGAGTCGGCGAGGGCGTCGGCGACCGCCTGTATCGGCGGGCGGTCTGTGGGGGCTCCGGCCAGCAGCAGTACGGCCGACCCGGCCGCGCCGCCCACCGCGAGCGCGGCGACGGCGTCCAGCGGCACGATCGCCGCGGTCGCGACACTCAGGGCGCCGCAGCCGACGGCCAGGAACCACAGCGCTCGCCGCGGGCGCGCCCCCAGCCATGGCCCGGCAGCGACGACCGCCGCCGCGCAGGCCGCCAGGTACACGGCCGACGGCCAGCCCGCCCGCACCAGGCCGTCCCGCCCGTCCAGCACCCCCGGCCACGCGTCGGGCCTCCCCCGCACCAACGCCAGATGTGTGAGCGCCCACGCGCCCAGCGCACCCAGCGCCGCCGCGGGCAGGACCCGTAGAACCGGCTCGGCCCGCCGTCGTACGCACCACACCACCAGGGCGACGACCGGGGCGAGGAGGGCGACGGCCTGGACCGTTCCCACGAGGGCGTCCCGCAGGGCCGGGGGCAGTGCGGTCGCCGTGGTGAGGAGTCCCTGCTGGGCCGCGCGGACGAAGTCGCGGGTGGCGACGGCCAGGAGCACCGCCACGAGCAGTACGGCCAGGGACACCAGCAGGCGCCACAGATCGACCGCGCGCCGGACGGTCCGTCGCGGCGGATCGTCGATCACCGGAGCAGAGGTCGGCGGGCTGTCACGGCCGTCGCTCCCACTGATCACGTCGGCTCCTTGTCGACAGGCCGAAAGGCAGGAGGCACCGATGCTCGCGCCTCAACTCGCCCCGCGCATCGGTCGGACGACCGTACGGGTTTCTGCGACGACGGCAAGGGAGTAAGGAAGTAGCGGATGCAGTCGTATGACAGATCGCGGCCGGGAGGCGCGACTCTAGCCTTCCTGGCGAACCCCGGCCTCGGGCGAAGAACGAGGCGAGACCCTCGTATGTGGAAGGTGACCATGTTCACTTCACCCAACGTGCTCCTCTGGCGCGGTCTGCTGGCCGTCGCCCTCGGCGCGGTCTCCGTCGCCTGGCCCGGCATCACCATCAATGCCTTCGTCATCCTCTTCGCCGTCTACGCGTTCATGACCGCGGCGACGGACAGCGCCCGCGCCTTCGCGGGCGACCGGGTGGGGCCGGTCATCGGCTGGCTGCTGCTCGCCGGGCTCTCCTTGGCGGGAGGCGTGGTCGCGCTGGCGTGGCCCGGCATCACGGCGCTCGCGCTCACGATCTGGATCGCCGCGTGGGCTCTGACCACCGGCGCCATGGAGATAGCCCTGGCCTTCCAGCGCGACGAGACGGCGGGCGAGCGCACCCTGTACTTCCTGACCGGCGCGGTGTCGCTCGTGTTCGCGTTCTCCCTGTTCGTCCGCCCGGACATCGGCGCGGTCTCCCTCGCCACCGTCTTCGGCCTGTTCAGCCTCGTCTACGGCGTCTCCGCGATCTTCGCCTCGTTCGAGGAGCGGCGCCGCCGTCACGCGGCGAGCCAACACGAACCGGTCCGCGCCTGAGCCTCCGGCGCCGCGTCACGCGGAAGGTCCCGGACACGAGGAGTGTGTCCGGGACCTTCCGTCTGCGCGGTGACCGTTCCGGAGCTCAGTCGAACTTCTCGACCACCGTCTCGAACTGCCGCACCATGGCCGCCAGGGACCGGCCGTCGAGGTGGTCCATGACGCGCTTGCGGGCGCTCGCGAGGTGTATCGGATAGGCCGCCTGGAGCCGCTTCAGCCCTTCCGGGGTGAGGGTCGCGACATTCCCGCGGGCGTCTCCCTCGTAGCGCCGTTTCACGACCTGGCCACGGCTCTGCAGCGCGTCCACGACACGGGTGATACGGCTCGCCGACAGGGCCGTCGCCGCCGCGAGGTCCGCCATCCGGAGTTCGTGGTTCTCGGCCTCGGACAGGCTCATCAGGACGACGTACTCGGTGAGCGTCAGTCCCGTCGCCCGCAGCAGGTCGTCGTCCAGCGAACGGGGCAGCGCGACGATGACCCGCATCAGGGCACGCCACAAACGCTCTTCCTGTGCGGTCAGGGGATCCTCGGCGGCGGTCATCCGTGCAGATTAGCGTGCTCAAGCAAGGAGCCTCAAGGATGGATGACCCTCAGGACATGGCATCCAACAGTCACCGTCCCTCCGGCTACGCGTCCAGCCGGCGTACGTCGGTCACGCTGTAGGACATGGAGGCGCGGAAACCGGCGCCGGTGCGCACGGGAGCCAGGTCCGCCAGTTCCTCGCCGCGGGCCGCGAACAGGCTGAGGTCGCCGGTGCCGGTCCACACGTCGGCGAGTCGCCGGTCGTCGAACTCGGCCATCACCAGCTCGTGCACGGCGGGCTTGTCGTACTCACCGGCGGCCAGGCTCGGGAAGTGCCGGAGGTTGACGGTGGGGCGTGCGAACAGGGCGGCCGGGTCGGGCGCCGGCTGCTGGAGCGTGACCGTGGCCTCGGCGAGGGTGTGCCCGGCCGCCGACAGCGAGGCACCGAACCGGCCGCCCGGCGCGAGGGTCGGCGACGCGCTGCCGGGTGCCGCGAAGACACGGGTCTGGTGGACCGCGCCCAGCTTCTTCGGGAAGCCCTGCACCCAACCCCGGGCCAGGGCAAGGTCGTTGTCGACGTAGATGTACGGGCACCACGACACGGGCTCGTCCTGCCAGTGGGCGTCCACCAGCACCATGAACTCGCGGTACTGGCTGCGCACCGGGTCGAGGTACTCGTCGTGCCCGGCGGAGAACTGCCAGTCCACGAAGAGCGCCACCGCGCGCCCGTCGGAGTCCGGGTCCGGGGTCAGCCCCTCGGGAAGTGTCGCCTCGGTGGCGGCCGGGTCCGTCCAGAACTCCACGCCGACGATGTCGCCGGCGTAGTGCCACGGCGGAGCGGAGGCGAGGTTCGCCTCTCCGCGCGGCGACAGCGGGTAGGTGTAGCCCTGGAGCATGGGGGGTGCCTCCTCAACAGAAGGTCGATCCGGAACGGCACCATGTTTCGCCAAGGAGCCCCGTCTCGGCTTGGGTCATGTGACTTCATCTCCGTACACGGAGGTCGCCCCGTCACCCTCGGCCACCACCTCCAGCTCCCCGGCCGGCTTCGCCACCAAGCATAGCAATTACTTGCTTGACAAAGCATTTTCAGGCGAGTGAAGATACTTGCCAACGCAAGCATCCGTAGCGCCAGCACCGCGAGAGGAACTCCTCATGTCCCCCAAGATCGCAGTCATCTACTACTCGTCGACCGGTACCGTGCACGAGCTGGCGGAGTCCGTGGCCGAGGGTGCCCGCAAGGAGGGTGCGGAGGTACGGCTCCTGCGCGTTTCCGAGCTCGCCCCCGAGGAGGCCATCGCCGCCAACGACGCCTGGTCGGCGCATGCCGCGGCCACCAAGGACATCCCGGTGGCGACCGGCGCCGACATCGAGTGGGCCGACGCCGTGATCTTCGGCAGCCCGACCCGGTTCGGCAACATCGCCAGCCAGCTGAAGCAGTTCATCGACACGCTCGGCGGGCTGTGGGCGCAGGGCAAGCTGGCCGACAAGATCTACAGCGGCTTCACGGCCACCGCCACCGCACACGGCGGCCAGGAGTCCACGCTGCTCGCCCTCTACAACTCCGTCCACCACTTCGGCGGCATCATCGTCACCCCGGGCTACACCGACCCGGTCAAGTTCGCCGACGGCAACCCGTACGGCACCAGCCATGTCAACGGCCAGGGAGCGATCCCCGTCGACGACACGGCCCGGGCCGCCGCCGTGTACCAGGGCAAGCGCGTGGCCGCGGTCACCGCGCGGTTCAAGGACGCGTAGGGGGAGGGCAGTCGGGCGTCGGACTCAGGACCTTCGCGGCTCGGGCCTACGCCGCTCAGCCTTGGCCCCGGCGCGCCGGCCACTCCTTCTCCTCCCCCGGTTCGGGCAGAACTTGACCGCCTTCCACGGCGAACCGGGCCGGGCTGTCCTGGATCACCACCATGACGTGGCTCTCCTCAACTCCGGTGATACGTACGGCCGCTGCAGACAGTTCCAGCGCCAGTCGCGTCCCTGCCATGCGGCCGAGGCTTCCGCCAACCAGCCGGATTTCGACGGCAGTTACCCCTCCCCCGCCCGACCCCAATGCGCCTTGACACACCTTCCCCTCAACGCAATGCTTGCCGACGAAAGCAATAAATTCGGGTGGGAGACCGCGATGACCACAAGCACTCCGGACGACAAGGGCGGCCCGCTGCGGGCGGAGTTGGAAGGTGCCGCGTTCCAGGCGGATCCGCACGCGCTGCTACGGCAGTTGACGGACTCCGGAGCCGCCCATCGTTGCGAACCGGACGGTGCGCCACCGCAGTTGTTGATCACGGGCTACGACGCGGCACGCCACGTGCTCACCGATCCCCGCGTGTCCAAGCGGAGCGAACGCGCCGGGCTGGAGCCGGGCTGGCTGATGAGCGGCGTCCGGGACGAGATCGGGATCGACTACATGCTGACCGTGGACCCACCCGACCACACCCGCCTCCGCAGACTGGTGACACGCGCCTTCACCCCGCAGCAGATCGAGGCCTTGCGGCCCCGCACCCAGGAGATGGCGGGCCGGTTCGCGGACGCCGTACTGGCCCAGGAGACACCGGAGTTGATCGACGGTTTCGCCGCCCGCGTCCCCATCGCCGTGATCTGCGAACTGCTCGGCGTGCCACTGGACGACTGGGACAGGTTCCGCTGGGCCTCGGAGCAGATCGTGTCCCCGGTCGCCGGGAGCGATCGGGAGGAGGCGTACGTCTGGATGAGCGGGTATCTGGCGGAGCTGATCGCGGCCAAGCGGGCCGACCCCGGTCAGGATCTGCTCAGCGCGCTGGCCGACGACACCGTCGAGGACCGGCTCACCGACCCGGAATTGGTCGGCATGGCCTTCCTCCTCCTGATCGCCGGGTACGAGACGACCGCCGACCTCATCGGTGCCGTACTCCTCGGACTCGCCCAACAGCCGTACCTCTTCGAGGTGTTGCGAGCAGATCCCTCCCTGGTGCCCGCGGCGGTGGAGGAGTTCCTCCGTCTGGACGGGCCGGTGCTCACGGCGACCGAGCGCTTCGCCACCGAGGACATGCGGGTGGGTGAAGTTCCGGTACGGCGGGGCGACATGCTGCTGGTGTCCCTCGCCGCGGCCGACCGCGACCCGGCCCGTTTCGAGGAGCCGGACTCCTTCCGCCTCGGGCGGTCGGCCGGTCATGTCGCCTTCGGACACGGCGTCCACCACTGCCTGGGGGCGCCGTTGGCGAGGATGGAGGCCACGGTCGCGATCACCGCGATGCTGGAGCGCGTCGAGAGTCTGGAACTGGCCGTGGACGCGGCCGACTTGGAGTGGGCGCCTGGTCTGCTGATGCGCGGGGTGCGGCGGCTTCCCGTGTCGGTCGTGGTCGCCGGGAACTCCAACTCGCGGTTGTGCTGAGCGACTTCAGTCCTGGCGACGGACCTCGATGAGGAGTGCCTGCTCGGGGTTGAGGGTGGGCATGGGCAGGCCCGCGGTGGCCAGTACCGAGCCGGGCAGGGTCAGCCAGTCCTCCTGCGCGGCCGTCAACCATGCGGGAGACGCGATCTGGTGGAAGGCGGGCAGTCCGAGTTCGGTACGCACCCGGAGTTGGTAGCGGGCGTCGGCGCTCAGACCGGGAAGCCGCGTCCGGCCGGACTGACCCTCAGGCGAAGTGGCCACTCTCGCCCAGGAGTACAGCGCCCTTGAGCCGTCCTGGGCCACGACTCCGTGCAGGACGAGGGCTTCGCTGTCCAGGTCCGCGCGCACCGGGCGACCGGTGTGGAGGAGCGGGCGCAGTTCGCGGTAGAGGGCGCTCCAGGCGGTCAGCCTGGTCAGCTCCTCCTCCGCACACTCGGCGAGATCCTGCTCGATGCCCGCGTGGCCGAAGAGGGCGGTGATCAGGCGGAACGCGTCGGAGGTGACGCGTCCGGTGGTATGGCTGCGCGCGGCGCCCACGTGGGTGCCGACGAGTTCGGGTGGGAGGAGCTGGACGGTCCAGCTCTGGATCGACTGGCGTTCCACGGGGTCGTTGCAGTCCGAGGGCCACACCCGGTCGGTGCGGTCGAGTATGCCCAGGTCGATCCGGCCGCCGCCGCTCGCGCAGCTCTCGATCTCCAGTCCGGGGTGCCGTTGCTTGACCGAATCCAACAGCCGGTACAGCGCCTCGACTTGGGCGTGGCCGGCGGGTCGGTCGCCCAACGCGTGTACGGCTTCGTGGAGTTCGCGGTTGTGGTCCCACTTGAGGTAGGCGATGTCGTAGGTTCCGACGAGCGCGTCCAGTGACTTCAGCAGGTGGTCGAAGACCTCGGGGCGGGAGAGGTCCAGGACGTACTGATGGCGGGCGGTCGGGCCGAGGCCTGCGGCGGGACCGAGGATCCAGTCGGGGTGGGTGCGGGCCAAGTGGGAGTCGAGGTTGACCATCTCCGGCTCCACCCAGAGGCCGAAGTCCATGCCCAGGGCCCGGACATGGTCGGCGAGCGGGCTGAGTCCGTCGGGCCAGACGGTCGGGTCGGCGAGCCAGTCGCCGAGCCCCGCGGTGTCGGCGCGGCGGCCGCTGAACCAGCCGTCGTCGAGCACGAACCGTTCGACCCCCACCGCGGCGGCCCGCTCGGCCAGGGCTCGCAGTCGGCCGAGGTCGTGGTCGAAGTAGACCCCTTCCCAGCTGTTGACCACCAAGGGCCGTGGGCCGCGCGGGTGTTGGGGGCGTGCGCGCAGGTGGTGGTGGAAGCGGTCGGCGATGCCGTCCAGGCCGTTCGGCGACCAGGCGAAGTGGCAGCGCGGGGTGCGGTAGATGTCGCCGGGTGCCAGGCGGATCTCGCCCGCGCGCAGGAGTTCGCCGGCGCCGAGCGCGGAGGCGTGGACGCCTGCTCCTTCCGGGAGTTGCTCGACCAAGTAACGCTGGTCGCCGCTCCATGCCACATGGACGGCCCACACCTCCCCGGTGCGGAATCCGAAGCCGGGTACGCCCACCGTCAGGAGGTGCGGCGAGTCGACACCGGGTTTTCCGCGTCGTACGTCGCGGACGTGGGCGCCGTGGTGCAGCGGGTGGCGTTGCGGGGAGCGTTCCCGGCTCCACTTTCCGGTGAAGTCCAGGATCTCGGCGGCCCGGCGCGGGAGCGGCAGCAGGGTCAGGGCGCCGGCGAGGTCGTAGGGCGTCGAATCGGCGCTGTCCGCGCGGGATATGACGGCGTCGGCGGTGAGGATGCCGTGGGGGTCCAGGATGTAGCTGAGGGTGATGTCCAGTGCGGATGCGGTGTCGGTGAGGTGCAGTTCGAGTTCGCCGCCGCCGTCGGGGTTCGTGTGGTGGGTGGCCCTGGTGAAGGTGGGGCGGGGTGCGGTGGCGGTGCCTGCCTGGTGGCCGTGGTGGGCCGGGGTGCCGGACCAGCCGTCGGCCTCGGTGGGCCAGACGGTGAAGCGGCGCGCGATGTCGGGGGCGTTGTTGAGGAGCGCGGGTTCGGCGGTCAGGCTCAGGGCGGTCAGGTCGTCGGGGGTGAGTTCGCCCAGGTCGGCTCCCCAGTGCAGGACTCGGGGCACCGGTTCGGTGAGTTCCACGGCGAGGCAGGTGCCGGCCGCGCGCAGGCTGACGATGCGGGAGGGGGTTGTGGGCATGCAGTCTCTTTTCGGGGAGGGCGGCGGGACGCGCCGTAGGGGACGCGTCCGGCCGCGCGGCGCCAAGGGGGCGGCGGTTACTTCTGGGTGAGGATGCTCTTGGTCTTGGACTGCATGTCGGCGAAGACGCTGTCGCTCTTCTGCCCGGCGAAGTAGCCCTCGATCAGCGGCTCGATCGCGTCCTGGAGGGCCGCGCCGTTGCGGAAGTCCGGCGAGGGGTAGAGCTCCTTGTTCTTGAGCATGTCGGTGAAGACCGTGAGGTCGACGCCCTGTGCCTTGAGGACCTTGGCGGAGGCGTCCATCGAGGCGGGGATGGACGGGAAGAAGGTGCCGGTCGCCGACGCCTTGGTCTGGCAGGCCTCGGAGCCCATGTAGGAGACCCATTTCCAGGCCAGGTCGGGGTTCTTGGTGCCCGCCCAGATGGTGTTGCCGTTGGAGTTGCTGAAGACGGCACGGGTCTTGTTGTCGGCTCCGAGGACCGTGGGAGCGATGCCGACCTTGATGTCGGGGATCTTGGCGAAGGTGGACGCCGTCCACGATCCGCCCGTCTCCATCGCGACCTTGCCCGAGGAGAGCAGGTCGACGTCGGACACGGTGTTGGTGAACGTACCGATCTTGGGTGCGTAGCCCTTCGCCACCAGCGTGCGGATCCAGTCCATGGTCTTCACCAGGCGCGGATCGTTGTAGTTCAACTGGGTGGGCCAGTTGGCCTTGTTGCCGAGCCGCCAGCCCGTCGTGGAGACGAAGGAACTCCACGTGGACTGGCCCAGGAAGTCCTTGGCGGCCAGCTGGCCGAAGCCGTAGGTCTTGATGTTCGCCTTGTCGAAGCCCGGCTCGTCACCGCGTCGGCCCTTGGTGTCGACGGTCAGATGGGCGATCATCTTGCCGATCGTGCCGCCGTTGTCGGGGTTCCAGTTCAGGCTCTGGACGTCCTTGGCGGTGTAGCCGGCTTTGGTGAGCATGCCGGTGTTGTAGTAGAGGCCGGTGGCCGCCCAGTCCAGGGGCAGGCCGTACTGGTGGCCGTCGGTGTACTTCCACGAGTCGACTCCGACGGAGAACCGCGACAGGTCGAACTTGTCCTTCTTGATGTAGTCGTCCAGCGGGAGCAGTTGGTGCTGGTCGGCGTACTCCGGGAAGAACTGGACGCTGTTCTGGAACGCGTCGGGGGCCTTGCCCGCCACGAAGCCGGCGGTGAGTTTGGTGAAGTAGTCCACGACGTTGTACTGGGTGATCTTCACGTTGACGCCGGGGTTGGCCTTCTCGAAGTCCGTGGCGCAGACCTTGTAGGCGGCCGCCTGCTTGTCGTCCCAGGTCCACCAGTTCAGGGTCGAGGAGCCGGAGGAGCTGCTCGAACCGGAGGAGCAGGCGGACACGAGGGCCGTCAGGGTGAGCGCGGCTCCCATGGCCACGGCCTTGCGAACTCTCATGGTTCCTTCTTTCACTGGTCACTTGAGGCCGAGGAGGCTTTCACCGGTCACTTGAGGCCGGAGAAGCCGATGGAGTTGACGATGCGTTTGCCGAAGGCGATGAAGAGCAGCAGCATCGGCAGCGCCGCGATGAGGGCGGCGGCCATCAACCCCGCCCAGTCGGGGGCGGCTTGGGGCGAGGACTGTTTGAAGACGCCGAGGGCGAGGGTGAGGGGTTGGACGCCCTGGTCGTTGGCGATCAGCAGCGGCCAGAAGTAGTCGTTCCAGGCGTTGACGAACATCAGCAACGACACGGTGGCGATCGGCGCGGACGTCATCGGCAGGATGATCCGGAAGAAGATCCGCAGCGGTCCTGCGCCGTCGATGATGGCGGCTTCCTCGACCTCGCTGCTCAGGCCGAGCATGAACTGTCGTAGGAAGAACAGGGTGAAGGCCTGGAAGAGGCCGCCGGGGAGGATGAGTCCGGCGAAGGTGTCGGTGAGCCCGAGGTCCTTCACGAGGACGAAGTTGGGCAGCAGCGTGAAGACGCTGGGCACCATCAGGGCGCTGATCAGGATGTTGAACACCAGGTCGCGGCCGCGCCAGTGCAGCCGGGAGAACGCGTAGGCGGCGGCTGCCGAGATCAGCACGACCAGGGCCGTCTGCACGGACGCGTAGATCAGGGAGTTGCGCAGGTAGAGCGCGATGTCGAGGGTGGCGCCGGAGCCGCCCTGGGCCTGGGCCTGCGCGGTGGAGGCGAGGCCCAGGACCCGCTCGAAGGCGCCCCAGGTGAAGCCCACCGGGAGCGGTGAGGACGGGTTGGTCGCCAGCTGGTAGTTGTTCGACAGCGCGGTGCGCAGGATCCAGTAGAACGGGAAGAGCGTGACGAGGACGATGATGCCGAGGTAGGTCCAGGCGACGGCCCTGCCGGGCGAGAACCTGCGGGTGTCGTTGCGGGTCGGGCGGCGCGGGACGGCCGCCGGGCCGGGTGCGATGGTGACAGCCATGGGGGCGGCCTCCTTCAGTTCAGGTCGGATTCGTTGGCGCGGGCGAGCCGCAGCTGGGTGAAGGTGACCGCGATGAGCAGGGCGAAGAGGGCGAGCGACATGGTGGCGGCGTAGCCGAAGTCGAACTGCCGGAAGGCCTTGCGGTAGATGTACATCTGCAGCACGTTCGAGGCGTTGGCCGGGCCGCCCTCGGTGGTGACCTGCACGATGTCGAACACCTGGAAGGAGTTGATCACCGTCAGGACGACGACCATGACGAGGATCGGCCGCAGCAGGGGCACCGTGAGCCGGCGGAACATCTGCGCCTCGCTCGCGCCGTCGACCCGGCCCGCCTCGTAGATCGTCGAGGGGATGGTCTGCAGGCCGGCGAAGATCAGCAGGGCGTAGTAGCCCATCCACTTCCAGACGCTGATCGCGGCGAGGGAGGGGATCGCCCATCCCCCGCTCCCGAAGAACAGGATGGAGTGGCCGGTCAGGTGCTTGAGGGCGATGTTGACGATGCCGAGGGTCGGGTCGAGCATCCACTGCCACACCAGGGCGGCGATGACGTTGGAGATCAGGAACGGCAGCAGGATCACGCCGCGCAGGACCGACGACCGGGTCACCCGGTGCAGCACGACCGCGGTCACGAGGGAGATCGCCGTGCCGAAGCCGACGGACAGCAGGACGAAGTAGACGGTGACGAGGAGCGAGTGCCAGAAGACGTCGTCCCCGAACAGCTCTCGGAAGTTGGCGAGGCCCACCCACTGCGGCGGGGTCAGGACGTGGAAGTCGGTGAAGCTGAGGTAGATGCCGCGCAGGGTCGGATAGGCGTAGAAGGTCGCGAAGCCGACCACGGCGGGCAGGATGAGCAGCAGGGCGACGGGCAGGTCCCGGCGTCGTGCCGCCGCCGACCTGGTGGCGGCGGGTCGCCGTGTTTTCCTGGTCGGGCCCTTGCCCGGTGAGGTGGCCGTGGTGGCCACCGCGCCCGGTTCACCGGGCCGCGGTTTCACCGGCGTTGCGTGGTTGCCCTGTGATGTGACCACCACAGCACCCTCCTTCGTGTGTTGCGTGTCCAACTGGTGGAGCGTCGGGCGTGGTTCAGACGGTGATCTTGTCGATGTCGGGCGCGTTGTCGGTGGCGTTGCCGAAGCGGAGGGTGTTGTCCCCGGCCTTCAGCGGCACCGGGACGGTGAGCGACTGCGGGGCACCCCAGTTGTTGTCGTTGGTGCCGGGCACCGGGATCTGGAGCGTGGTGTCGCCAACGGACAGGTCGATGACGCGACTTGAGTCGCCGTCCACGTAGTCCAGCGTCAGCAGATACGTGCCGTCCTTCGGCGCGCTGACGTGGTTGACGGCTACTTCCCCGCCGCCGAGGTTGCCGACCTTCTGTCCGCCGGAACAGCCGTCGCAGCCCGCGACGGTGGCGTTGCCGGTGAGGGTGTTGCCCGCCGCCTCGGCCTCGTAGGCGGTGGGTCCGCCGGGCGCGGGCGTGGTGACCCGAACCGCCTTGCTCGGAGCGGACGTTCGGCCATTGGCGTCGCGGGCGACGACCGTGAAGGCGTGGGCGTTCGCGGCACTCAGTCCCTGGACGGTGGCTGCGGTGCCGGTACTCGTGGTCAGCGGCCGGCCGTCGGCGTACACGGTGTAGCGGGTGACGGGTGAGGCGCCGGTGTTCACCTTGTCCCAGGCCAGCGAGACGCTCGTGGGGGTGGCGGCGGTGCCCCGAACGCCCAGCGGAGTACCGGGGTCGGCGCTCTGCCGGTTCGGCGTGAAGGTGAAGAGCCGCGAGCCGTGCGGCGGCAGGTTCTCCGTCAGGTGCCCGGAAACCCGGCCGAGGTTCTTGTGCTGCCACAGGTCACGGACCGACGCCGTTCCGCTGATGCCCAGGTCGGCGAAGTCCGCGGTCACATCGGCGGCCTCGGAACCCAGGTTGAACAGCGCGACGGTGTAACTGCCGTCGGGATTACGGGCGTACCAGGTCTGCTGGCTCGTGGTCTGGCTGACGGGACGTGCCGGATGACCTGCCTGGTCCACGGCGATGACCTCGTCGTTGGTGAGCAACTTCAGCCCGTACGCGTCGAGTTCGGTGAGGTCGTCACCCGAGTACAGGGGCGCCGACTCGATGGCCCACAGGGTCGTGTAGCTCTGCCGTTCGGCCTCGGTGAGACCGTCCATGGCGCCGACTCCGACGTTCAGGGAGTCGAGGTTGTTCCAGTGCCCGGGTCCGGCGTCGTCGATCCACTGCACGACGTCGTTCCAGCGCACCTTCAGGGAGTTGTTCCAGGTCACGAGCGTGTCGCAGTAGCACTCGACGTCCGTGTCGATCCGCCAGCCGTTGGAGTTGGCCTTCCAGGTCTCGGCCTGCGTGTGACTCAGGGACCAGGACAGCGTCAACTGGGCGGGCCGGCCGGTCTGTTGGAGCGCGGTGTGCCAGGCCTTCACGTCCGAGGTGTTGTCGTGGTCCGTGTCACCCTGCCCCGAGCCCGGTCCCACCCCGTCGACCTTGAGGAAGTCCACGCCCCAGCCCGCGAGTTGGTCGGCGAGGGAGTCGACGTACTTCTGCGCGCAGGGGTTGGCGAAGTCCATCTTGTACGCGGAGTTCCACCCGTTGGTCTTGCGCAGGTCGGGATAGACGATGTCCGAGGTGGTGCAGCCGGGGGCGTTGTGGATCGCGGTCGTCCCGTCGCCGTACGCGGCGGGGTCGAGGCCGACTGCCAGGTACAGCCCGAACTTGAGGCCCTTGTGGTGGAGGTAGTCGCCCAGGGACTTCATGCCGTGCGGGAAGGTGCTGGCGTTGGGCTTCGGCCGGGCGTACTGGTCGAAGCCGTTCACCCACCCGGCGTCCACGTTGATGTACTCGTAGCCATGGGACTTGAGCTTCGAGGCGACCACGTCGGCCTGCTGTTTGATGTGTGCCTCGGTGAGCCAGTTCACCCCGCCGTAGCCGGGATAGCTGGTGGCCTCCAGGCTCCAACTGCTCCAGCCCATGTACGGCTTGGCGGCCAGGAGGGCCTGCTGCTGACCCGCGCTCGTCGGCGTCGGGGAGGCGTCCGTCGCCGACGCGGCGGCCGGTGCCGCGAGGGACACCACGAGAGCGGTGGCGGCCACGACGGGGAGCTGCCGGAGGCGCACACCGCCCGCGCGGAGTCTGTGCCGCACAAAGGACGCTGGTCCTGCTGGACGAGCCATGTGTTTACTCCATCTCGGCGCGAAAAGGCACGGCGCGGCCCTGGGGAGGACCGGAAGGTGCCCCTTGCACGGTCAGCCGCATGGGGAATGGGTGAGTGGGCGTCCGAATCCGCCCACGTGGCCGTAGGGCAACGCCTGTTGGAGAGCGCGGCCCGCGATGACTTGGGCGGCCGGTCGAGGAGGAAACCGGCCGCCACCTGCGTCGGTGGACGTCCCATCCACCTGTCCTGAGGTGCCGCGAATGTAGTCAGGCTTTTCTTCCAACGTCAACATATTGCGCAGCGCGAATCATCGACATTCGTGGAAGGAATGAAGCTGGATTCGGGAGATGAGTACAGAAGTTCGGGCGATGAGCGCGGAGGGCGGACGCCGGGCGACGCGATCCGTCTTCTTTCTTCTTTTCCAATGGAAATGTATGGTCGCCGCATGACGCTCGCCGATCAGCCACCCGCGGCCGCTCTGCTCTTCCAGACCCTTCTCGCCCACGGCCCGCTCACACGTGCCGAGATCGGGCGCCGTACCGGCCTCTCACCGGGTGCGGTCACGAAGGTCGCCACTCCCCTGCTGACCGACGGCTGGATCAGTGAGCTGGGCCGCTCGACCGAGCGCACCCAGGGCCGGCCGGCCACGCTCATGACGGTACGTGGCGAGCGTGCCCGCTTCGTGGGTGTGAAGATCACCGGTGACGAACTCATCGGTGCGCTCACGGACTTGACCGCACGCCCCCTGGCCACCGCGCGGGCCGTGCTCGGTTCGCGTGACGTCGGCACGGTCGTCCTGGCCGTCGCCCGGCTCGTCGACCAGTTGAACGCGGAGGCGGCACCGCACGCACCGGGAGCGCTCCACGGCATCGGCGTCACGATCTCCGGGGACGTCGACGGCCACACCGGGACCGTCCAGTACTCCCCCTTCTTGAACTGGCGCCGCGTACCCCTCGCTCAACTCGTCCAGAAGGCAACGGACTTGCCGACCGTCATCGAGAACGACGTCCGCGCCCTGACCGTCGCGGAGCAGTGGTTCGGCGTCGGGGTCGGGCTGTCGTCCTTCGCCCTGGTCACCGTCGGCGCGGGCATCGGCTGCGGCATCTCCATCGGCGGCCGGGTCGTCTCCGGTGCCCACGGCGTCTCGGGGGAGGTCGGCCACCTGCCCGTGGGCGGCACCGACCGGGTGTGCACCTGCGGCAACACCGGTTGCGTCGAGGCCGTCGCCTCCACCCAGGCGATCACGGAACAGGCCCGCCGGGCGACGGGCGACCCGACGCTCACGATGGACGGCGCGGTCCGCCTCGCCCACGCCGGCAACGCCGACGTCCGCGCGGTCTTCGCCCGGGCGGGCCACGCCCTGGGCCTGGCGCTGGCGTCCGTGGCCAACCTCATCGGACCGGAACGCATCATCATCTCCGGTGAGGGCGTGGCCACTTACGACCTCTACGAGGACCAGATCCGCACCACCTTCGCGGCCCGTGCCTTCGGCGCCGCGGCCGACTGCGACCTCGTCGTCAGGCCCCTCCCCTTCGAGGAGTGGGCCCGCGGAGGCGCCGCCGTAGCCGCGCAGCACGTCTTCGCTCCCGCCAAGTAGCCGACGCCCAGAGCGAGTTGCCCTCTTTCACACCGTCCCGAAAGCACACGCCATGCTGAAAGCTTTCACCGATCAGAACTTCCCTGATATCCGTGTCCCACCCGGAACACTCCGCTACGACCGCCCCGCCACCCGCTGGTTCGAGGCCCTCCCCATCGGCAACGGCCGTCTGGGCGGCATGGTCTACGGCGGCACCGACCGGGAACGCGTCCAACTCTCCGAGTCGACCGCATGGTCGGGCGGCCCCTCCGCAACAGACCTGAACCCGACCGCCCGTCAGCAGGTCCCCCGCATCCGCGAACTCCTCTTCGCCGGAGAGCACGCCGAGGCACAGCGGCTCGCGACCGAGCATCTCCCGGGCAGAGCAAGCTCGTTCGGGACCAACCTGCCCCTGCCCGAAGTGCAACTGGCCTTCCCTGGCAGGGCTCCGGCCCAGGACTACCGGCGGACCCTCGACCTGGACACGGGCCTCGTCACGGTCACGTACGTACAGGACGAAGTCCGCTTCACCCGCGAGGTGTTCGCGACCAACCCCCATGACCTGATCGCGATCCGCCTGACCGCGGACCGGCCCGGATCGCTCACCTTCGCCCTCTCGATCGGGGACGGCGTACTCCCCGGGACCACGACAGCCGCTGACTCGTCTGTCATCTTCGCCGGTCACGCGTACGAGAGCCTGCACAGCAGCGGACAGCAGGGTGTCGCGCTGGAGATCCGCGCCCACCTCGAAGCCGAGGGCGGCACCGTGCACCACGCGGGAGACACGCTTCGCCTGGAAGGCGCCAACAACGCGCTCGTCCACATCGTCGTAGGAACCGACTGGGCAGGAGCCGACCCACGGGCGCGCACGGAATCGCTGCTGTCCGCAGGCCTGGAGGCCGGTTACGCGTCGGTCCGGGCGGCACACATCGCGGACCATCGGGCGCTGATGCGACGGGTCTCCCTCGACCTCGGTTCGGCGCCACCCGAACTCACCGCTCTGCCCACCGATGCCCGCCGCGAGCGGCTCGCCTCGGGGAAGGCCGACGCCGAACTCATAGCGCTCTACTTCCAGTTCGGCCGCTACCTGACGATGGCGGGCTCCCGGTCCGACTCCCCTCTGCCCCTTGCCTTGCAGGGTCTGTGGAACGACGGCCTGGCCAGCAGCGCGCCCTGGACGAACGACTTCCATCTGGACATCAACACCCAACAGAACTACTGGGCGGCCGAGTCGACCAATCTGGCCGAGTGCCACGAGCCGCTGTTCGGGCTGTTGGAGAAGCTTGCGGACCAAGGCCGGGCGACAGCCGAGGAGTTGTACGGCGCGCCGGGCTGGGTCGCGCACACGGTGACCAACGCGTGGGGGTACACGGCACCCGGTTCCGGTATCGGCTGGGGCATGAACGTGACCGGCGGGGCCTGGCTCGCGCTCCAGTTGTGGGAGCACTTCGAGTACGGCCGCGACGAGACATTTCTCCGGGAGCGCGCGTATCCGATCCTGCGCGGGGCCGCCGAGTTCCTCCTCGGCTACGCGGTCGAGGAGCCGGAGCACGGCTTGCTGCTGACCGGGCCGTCGGAGTCGCCGGAGAACTGGTATCTCGCGCCCGACGGCAGCCGGTGCTCGGTGTCCATGGGGGCCACCGCGGACCGGGTGTTCATGGAGGCCGTGCTGCGGATCTGCGCGGAGAGTGCCGAACTGCTCGGTGTCGACGCCGACTTGAGGAACAGGATCGCCGCCGCGCGCCGCCGGCTGCCGCCGTTGCGGATCGGGCGGGACGGCCAAGTGCAGGAGTGGCTGCACGACTACGAGGAGGCCGAGCCGAGCCATCGGCACACCTCCCATCTCAGCGCGCTGTTCCCCGAGCGCCAGATCACGCCCCGCACGACACCGGACCTCGCACGCGCCGCCGAAGTCACCATCGAGCGACGGCAACAGGCCCCGGGCTGGGAGCAGACCGAGTGGGTCGAGGCCAACTTCACCGTCTACTACGCCCGTCTCCTCAACGGCGACGCGGCCCTCAGGCACCTCACCAGCCTGATCGCGGACGCGAGCGAGGCGAACCTGATGACGTTCTCCGCGGGCGGGGTGGCGGGCGCCGCGCAGAACATCTACTCCTTCGACGGCAACTCCGGCGGTACGGCGGGGATCGCCGAGATGCTGCTCCAGTCCGACGGTCGGGACGTAGATCTGCTGCCCGCGCTGCCCGCCGACTGGCCGGACGGGAGCGTGCGCGGACTGCGTGCCCGGGGCGGTCTCACCGTGGATATCCGTTGGCGCGAAGGGCGGTTGGCCGTCGCATCGATCCGGGCGGCACGGGCTGCGGACGTACGACTGCGTTACGGCGCCGAGCTCCTCGAAGTCCAGCTCGCCGAGGGAGAGACGCTCGCCCTCGGTGTCGGCTGAGGGCAAGCGCCGGTGACCGCGTCACTGGGCGATCTGGCCGCCGTCGACGAGGAGGGTCTGGCCGGTCATCGCCGTCGCGTCGAGGGCCACGAACGCGACGGCGGCCGCGATCTCCTCGGCCTCCAGCAGACGGCCCAGCGGGATCTGGTCGATCCACTGCATCATCCGTCGCGGATCGTCCATCCCGACGGTGTCGAGGATGGGAGTGCGGGTCCGGCCCGGCGCGACGGCGTTGACCCGGACCCCGTACCGCGCCCATTCGACCGCGAGCGACCGCGCCAGCTGGGAGACCCCGGCTTTCGCGACGTCGTAGGCGACGTGGTACTCGGGGTTGGAGCCGATGAAGGCGGCGATGGAGGAGATGTTCACGATCGAACCGGACCCTCGGCGCACGAAGTGCCGGCCGAACTCGCGGCAGGCCACGAAGGTGCCGGTCAGGTCGACGTCGAGGACGCGGTGCCAGACCTCGTCCGTCACGTCGAGGGCGTCGTCCTCGTGGGCGATGCCCGCGTTGTTGACCAGGACGTCGACGCGGTCGAAGCGGCGTACGACCTCGCCCGCCACGCCCGCCACGGCCCGGGGGTCGGACACGTCCAGGGACAGGAAGTCGCCGCCCACCTCCTTGGCGACGGCGGTGCCGGTCTCGGTGTTGCGGTCGGTGACGACGACCCGTACGCCACGGGCCGCGAGGGCCACGGCAATGGCGCGCCCGATTCCCTGGCCCGCGCCGGTGACGACGGCCACGCGATCGTCGGTGTGCCCCTGGGGCGACTCGGTCATCTCGTTCCTTCCGTCGGTGGGTGGTCCGGGGTCTCAGAGGGTCTTGGCCGATCCCACTCCGGGGAGTTGCCATCGCATCCGCGCGGCCGGGTCGATCGCGGTCGACGCGCCGGGTCCGTGCGGACGTTCCATGAGTCCCTCCCGTACGACGCTGCGCTCGACGAAGGCTTCCTGGGTCCAGGGGATGAACTCGACGAGGGGCGGCACCTCCGACAGGACGGTGCCCACCAGGTGCTGGTGCACCTGCATCATGTCGCCGGCGTGCGGTGCGAACCGCAGGCCCCGTGCCGCCGCGTGCGCGGCGATCTGCAGGAACTCGGTGACGCCGCCGACCCGGGTGACGTCGGCCTGGACGACGCGGATGGCGTCGGCGGCCATGAAGGAGGCGAACTGGTGGTAGGAGTAGATGCTTTCGCCGGCTGCCACGTCCAGCCGTGTCGACGACTGGAGGCGGGCGTGGGCCTGGAGGTCGTCGGCGTGGAAGGGCTCCTCCACCCAGTCCATCGCCGCTTCCTCCAGGACCGGCATGATCTGGTTCGCCGTCGACAGATCCCAGCGCTGGTTGGCGTCGCACATCAGGGTCACGTCGTCGCCGAGCGCCCGCCGCACCGCGCGTACGCGCCGGGCGTCCTCGCGCCAGTCGGACCGGCCCACCTTGATCTTCACCCGGGACCAGCCGTGGTCGACCAGCGAGGTGAGATCCCGGACCAGTTCGGAGTCGGTGAGGTTGAGCCAGCCGCCGTCGGTGTTGTACGCCTCGACGCTCTCCTGCGTGCCGCCGAGCAGCCGCCACAGGGGCATGCCGGCCCGCTGCGCGGCGAGGTCCCACAGGGCGATGTCGACCATCGCAAGGGCCATGTGGACGACACCGGCGCGGCCGATCCAGTGCGTGGGCAGCCAGTACAGGCGTTTCCAGGTGCCCAGGATGTCCTCCGAGGAGGTGTCGAGCAGGGCGTCGGCGTAGTAGGAGAGGATCACGTCGGAGAGGAGCTCCGGGGCACAGTGCACACCGGAGATGCCCGTGCCGACGCGGCCGTCGGCGGTGCGGATCTCGACCACGGGCACCGTCCAGTGCGCCATGGCCGCCGTGGAGTCGGCGATGGGCCGCTTCAGGGGCACGGCGAGGCCGTAGGTCTCCACGGAGGTGATCACGGCACCGTCGTCGCCGCGAAGAAGGTCCGCTCCGTGCGCGGACAGCAGCCCGCGGGCGGTGCCGAAAGAAGTCTGCTCGGTCATTGTTCCAGTCGGCCATGGCCACCGGAACTCGTCAACAGCGAAATACGAATGCAGTTGATCTGCCGCGCAGATGACATGCCGTCACCGGGAATTTCCCGCCGGCGGTGGTTCGACGGCGAGGAGCGGAGGTCCGGTAAATGACGCTCGAACTGGCCTGGTTGCGTACCTGGGTCGAGGTCGTGGATACCGGCGGTTTCACCAGGGCTGCCGAAAAGTTGCATTTGTCGCAACCGCGGGTTTCGGCGCACATCGCGAATCTGGAACGCGAACTCGGCTGTCTGCTCATCGAACGCCGTATCCGCCCGCTCACCCTCACCGACGACGGGCGCGCGCTGCTGACCCGGGCACGATCTGTTCTGGCCGCGGCCGACGAATTGGTCACCGCGCGCCAGACCGACCTGGGCAACATCACGGGAACCGTGACGGTGGCGAGCTTCGCCAGCGGGAGTTCCGAATTCCTCCCGTCGGTCATCACGGCATTGCAGGACGAATATCCACGGATCCGGGTGGCGGTCCTGGACGGGGACTCGGGTTTCATCGAGGCGGCGCTGTCCGAGCGCCGGGTCTCGGTGGCCCTGCGCCCGGTCCGGCCCGAGCCCCATGACCATGGCTTCACCATGCGTCCCTTGTGGCGGGAGCCCTTCGTCATGCTCGCGCCGACCGGCCATCCCCTCCTCGACAAGAGCCAGGTCGAGTTGGCGGACTTCGCGGACGAGCGCGTGATCACCATCGGCGATCCGCTCGCCAACACCATTGTCGGTTACGAGGCCGAGGTCGAGTTGAGCATCAAGAACCTGGTCTCGCCGTACGGAATCGTGTCCCATCAGCCGACCACGCTCGGTGCGATGGTGCGTGCCGGACACGGAATCGGCATCATCAACTATCTGGGCGCGGTGATGATTCTGCGCGAAGGAATGGAAATGCGCCCCATTCACCAACTCAACCGATATCGGGACGTAGGAATCTGGTGGCACTCGGAACGACCGCTGGGCGCCGCCGCGCGGGCGTTCATCCGAGCGGTGGTGAAAGCGCCACGGCCTGAAGGCACAACCGCTGTTCCACCGGAGTGACGCGGCTCGGATCCATTCGCGGAACGAATGCCCGACATTCGCCGATCGGCGTTGACGGTCACGGGCGACCGGGGCGAGGTTGAGGGAAAACGAATGGAGTCGCGATGGCCGGAGTCCGCACGTACGCGAATCTCGATGTGGCAGTACGCAATGACACCTCGGACGTGGGTGAGGGGCCGGTGTTCGATCCCCGCACCGGGCATCTCCTCTGGGTCGACATCTACGGCTGCAAGGTGTTCGAGGACGACCTGACCGCCGGTCGGCAGACCGTCACGGACGTCGGCACGATGGTCGGAGCGGTCGCGCCCCGTGCCGTGCAGGACGGTTTCGCCGTCGCGGTGGCGGACGGGTTCGGGTACGTCACCGGCGGCGGGCTGACGCTGGTCGACCCGGTGCTGCCCGAGCCCAGCCTGCGTATGAACGACGGCAAGGTGGACTCACAGGGGAGGTTCTGGGCCGGCAGCAACGACATGGAGTTCGCGCCGGGCCAGGGCCGACTGCACCGGTGGGACGGCGACGGCCCGAGCGTCGTGGTCGCGGAAGGCCTCGTGCTCCCGAACGGCTTGGGCTGGAACGCCGAGGACACCGTCATGTACCTCGCCGACAGCTACGCCAACCTCCTGTACCGCGCGGACTTCCACGCCGAACCGGGAGAACTCGGCCGCCTGGAGGTACTGACCAAGACCGAGGGAGTCGGCGTCCCCGATGGTCTCGCCGTCGACGTGGAGGGGTGCTTCTGGGTGGCCATGCACGGGGGACGCGAAGTCCGACGCTACGACCCGACAGGGCGGGTCATCGGACTCGTACCGGTGCCCGTGCTCCAGCCGACGAGTTGTGCCTTCGGTGCGGACGGCCACCTGTTCATCACCTCCGCCCGACACGGCCTGTCCGCCGAGGAGTTGACCAACTCCCCGCTGTCCGGTTCGGTGTTCGTCGTCGAGACCGGGACGGAGGGGGTTCCTGTCCGTCCGTTCCGCGCCTGACCCAACTCGCCTTGGGACAGCACGCATTGTGGGGTGTTGGCGACCTACGGTCGATCATGTGAACCGTGAACGTCGTGACGGTCAACCACGCTCGCGGTACAGGTCACGCAGCATGGCGATCTCCGCTCCGTGGTGCAGCACTTCCTGGTTGACCCACCACACGATGTCGATGAACGGCTCCTCCGCGTCGGTCATGGGCCCGACCCGCGTGCCCGCCCCGTCGCCTCCCCACTACGAGGTGCGCGCACGCAGTCGGCGCAGCATCCGCGCGTCCTCGAATCCGACCGTGCGGGCGGCGGCGTCGATCGTGGTGCCGTGGCTGATGAGGTGCTCGGCGCGTTCGAGGCGGAGGGTCTGCTGGTAGCGCAGCGGGGTGAGGCCGGTGGCCCGGCTGAAGAGGCGGGTCAGGGTGCGCTCGCTGACGCCGACCGCCGAGGCGAGGGCCGGCAGCGGGAGCGCCTCGTCGAAGCGTGTGTCGATGAGGTCCTGGGCGCGGTGCACCGTGTCGTCCAGGTGGGACCGGTGCCGGAGCATCGCGCTGGTCTGCGGTTCGTGGCCGTTGCGCCGGGCGTACACGACCATGTCCCGGGCGATCTGCGCGGCTACGGCGGGCCCGTGCCGGGTCGCGACGATGTGCAGGGCGAGGTCGATGCCGCTGGCGATGCCGGCCGAGGTGATGACCCGGTCGTCGGTGGTGAACAGGACGTCGCGGACGACCGTCGCCTTCGGGTGGCGCAGGGCGAGTTCGTCCTGGACGTCGTGGTGGGTGGTGCAGTGACGGCCGTCGAGCAGCCCGGCCCGACCGAGTGCGTCGGCACCGGCACAGACACTGGCCACTGTCCCTCCGCGGACGTGGTGGTCGCGGAATACCTGCAAGGCCGTAGCACCGATGGCGGGCCCGTGAGCGAGCCGGAGCGCACGCCAGCCGGGCACCACGATCAGATCCTCGGGACCGAGCTCGGGCCAGTCGAGCTCAGCCGCCAGCGACAGCCCCTGGGCACTGGTGACCCGGGGCTGCTCGGCGACGTAGGAGAGCGTGTACGGGTGCCCGAAGTCGGCCGCTGTGGAGAAGACCTGTGCGGGTCCGGCCAGGTCCAGCAGGTGGACTCCGGGGACCAGGAAGAAGACGACGTGGCTGCTCACGATCCGGTCATCATGCCTGATGTGCGGCGGCGGCTTCCAGTTCGTCGACCGTCGCGATGGTGGCGAAGCGGCCGGCGAGGGCGTACTCGGTACGCCGGATGATCTCGTCGGCGGGGAGGGTGCGGGGGTCGGCGAGGAGTTCGGCGACGGTCCGGTCGGCCGGGGCGTCACGGTGCGGGATGGGGTTCGTGGCGGTCGCGTCGGTGACGAAGGTGACCTGGTAGCCGAAGTCGCTCGCGACCCGGGTGGTGGTCTCGACGCACTGCTCGGTGCGGATGCCGCAGACGGTGAGCTCGCGGACGCCGTGTTCGGTGAGGAGTTGTTGCAGGTTGGTGGTGGTGAAGGCGTTGTGCGAGGTCTTGTGGAGGAGCGGTTCGCCGTCCGCGCGCTCCAGGCCGTCGATGAGCCGGACGTGGCCGAGGGCCGGGTCGAAGACGTCGCCGCTGCCGGGTTCGGAGTGCAGCACCCACACCACGAGGTCACCGGCCCGGCGGGCGAGCTGGACCAGGCGGTTGGCCTGTTCGGCGATCTTCGGGTCGGAGATGGTCTCCCACAGCGGGCGGGCGCGGAAGGATTCCTGGACGTCGATGACGATCAGTGCTCGGGTCATGTCCCAAGACTGCGCCGTGCGGGCGGTCCGGCGACAGGCCGCATCGGGTCCGGGACCGGACCGATCCGGTCACCGGTTCGAGCGGCCTGCCGCCGTACCGTCCACCTCAACACTCCGGTCACCGGGTCGAGCCGCCTGCCTCGACTCCCGTCACCGGGTCGAGCCGCCCGCCGCCGTAACGCCCGTAACGCCTACCGCAGTTCGACGAGCAGGTCGCCGCCCTCGACCTGCTGGATGCGGTTGATGGCGAGGCGGGCGACCCGGCCGGACTTGGGCGCGGTGATCGCCGCCTCCATCTTCATCGCCTCGATCGTGGCGACGGTGACTCCGGCCTGCACCTCGTCGCCCTCCTCGACCGCGAGGGTGACCACACCCGCGAACGGCGCCGCGACATGACCCTGGTTGGTGCGGTCGGCCTTCTCGGTGACGGGGACGTCGGAGGCGGCTGCCGTGTCCCGCACCTGGACCGGGCGGATCTGTCCGTTCAGAGCGGACATCACGGTGCGCATCCCGCGTTCGTCGGCCTCGCCGACCGCCTCCAACTCGATGAGGAGCCGGACGCCGGGTTCGAGGTCGACCGTGTACTCCTTGCCGGGCCGGATGCCGTAGAAGAAGTCCTTGCTGTCCAGGACGCTGGTGTCGCCGTAGGTCTGGCGGTGGTTCTCGAACTCGCGGGTCGGGCCGGGGAACAGCAGGCGGTTGAGGGTGGCGCGGCGGTCCTTGTCGAGGGCCGTGCGGTCCTCGGGGCTCAGGTCCTGGACGGGCTTGGGGGCGGCGCGGCCCTGGAGCGCCTTGGTGCGGAACGGCTCGGGCCAGCCACCGGGCGGGGTGCCCAATTCGCCGCGCAGGAAGCCGATCACGGAGTCCGGGATGTCGTACCGGTCGGGGGACGCCTCGAAGTCGGCGGGGCTCACTCCGGCGCCGACCAGGTGCAGGGCGAGGTCGCCCACGACCTTCGACGACGGGGTCACCTTCACCAGGTGGCCGAGGATGCGGTCGGCGGCGGCGTACATCGCCTCGATGTCCTCGAAGCGGTCACCGAGGCCGAGCGCGATGGCCTGGGTGCGCAGGTTGGAGAGCTGGCCGCCGGGGATCTCGTGGTGGTAGACGCGGCCGGTGGGCGAGGCGAGGCCCGCCTCGAAGGGGGCGTAGGTCTTGCGGACGCTCTCCCAGTACGGTTCCAGGTCGCCGATGGCCTGGAGGTCGAGGCCGGTGGGGCGGTCGGAGTAGTCGGTCGCGGCGACGATCGCGGAGAGGGACGGCTGCGAGGTCGTCCCCGCCATGGGGGCCACCGCGCCGTCCACGGCGTCCGCACCCGCCTGGATCGCGGCCAGGTAGGTGGCGAGCTGACCGCCCGCCGTGTCGTGGGTGTGCAGGTGGACCGGCAGGCCGAACTCGCGGCGCAGCGCCGATACGAGCGTCGCGGCGGCGGGAGCGCGGAGCAGGCCCGCCATGTCCTTGACGGCCAGGACATGTGCGCCCGCTTCTACGATCTGCTCGGCGAGGCGGAGGTAGTAATCGAGCGTGTAGAGGCGCTCGTTGGGGTCGGACAGGTCCGAGGTGTAACAGAGGGCGACCTCTGCGATCGACGTTCCCGTGGCGCGTACGGCGTCGATGGCCGGGCGCATCTGGCCCACGTCGTTCAGCGCGTCGAAGATGCGGAAGATGTCGATGCCGGTGGCGGCGGCCTCCTGGACGAAGGCGTCGGTGACCTGGGTCGGATAGGGCGTGTAGCCCACGGTGTTGCGTCCGCGCAGCAGCATCTGGAGGCAGATGTTGGGGACGGCCTCGCGCAGGGCGGCGAGCCGGTCCCAGGGGTCCTCGGCGAGGAAGCGGAGCGCGACGTCGTAGGTGGCGCCGCCCCAGCATTCCAGGGAGAGGAGTTGGGGCACGGTGTGGGCCACGACCGGGGCGACCGCGAGGAGGTCCTTGGTGCGGACTCGGGTGGCGAGGAGCGACTGGTGGGCGTCGCGGAAGGTGGTGTCGGTGACGCCGATCGTGGGTGATTCGCGCAGGTGGCGGGCGAAGCCCTCGGGGCCGAGTTCGGCGAGCAACTGCCGTGAACCGGCCGGGGGTTCGGCGCTCGGGACCGGCGGCAGCTTGGTGGTGGGGTCGATCAGTTCGGGGCGTTCGCCGTGCGGCTTGTTGACCGTGACATCGGCCAGGTAGGTGAGCAACTTGGTGCCGCGGTCGGCCGATTGACGGGCCGTCAGCAACTGCGGGCGCTGCTCGATGAACGACGTGGTGATCCGCCCGGCCTGGAAGTCCGGGTCGTCCAACACCGCCTGGAGGAACGGGATGTTGGTGGCCACACCGCGGATGCGGAACTCGGCGACAGCCCGCCGCGCACGATTGACGGCGGTGGTGAAGTCCCGTCCCCGGCAGGTGAGTTTGACCAGCATGGAGTCGAAGTGCGCGCTGATCTCCGTACCGGCGTGGGTGGTTCCGCCGTCGAGGCGGATGCCGGAACCGCCGGGCGAGCGGTAGGCGCTGATCCGGCCGGTGTCCGGACGGAAGCCGTTGGCGGGGTCCTCGGTGGTGATACGGCACTGGAGGGCGGCGCCGTGCAGGGTGACCGTCTCCTGCGAGAGGCCGAGGTCGGCGAGGGTCTCCCCGGAGGCGATCCGCAGCTGTGCCTGGACGAGGTCGACGTCGGTGACCTCCTCGGTGACCGTGTGCTCGACCTGGATGCGTGGGTTCATCTCGATGAAGACGTGGTTGCCGGCCGGGTCGAGGAGGAACTCGACGGTGCCCGCGTTGCGGTACCCGATCTCGCGGGCGAAGCGCACGGCGTCGGCGCAGATCCGGTCCCGCAGGGCGGGGTCGAGGTTGGGCGCGGGGGCCAGCTCGACGACCTTCTGGTGCCGGCGCTGCAGCGAACAGTCGCGCTCGAAGAGGTGGATGACGTTGCCCTCGCCGTCGGCGAGGATCTGCACCTCGATGTGACGGGGGTCGACGACGGCCTTCTCCAGGAACACCGTGGCGTCGCCGAACGCGGACATGGCCTCGCGGGCCGCCGCCTCGATGGACTCGCGCAGGGTGGCCGGGTCCTCGACGCGGCGCATACCGCGTCCCCCACCGCCGGCTACCGCCTTCACGAACACCGGGAAGCCGATCTCCTCGGCGGCGCGGACCAGTTCGTCGACGTCGGTGGAGGGCGCCGAGGAGCCGAGCACCGGTACGCCGGCCGCGCGGGCGGCGGCGATCGCCGTGGCCTTGTTGCCGGTCATCTCCAGGATGTGGGCGCTGGGACCGACGAAGGTGATGCCCGCCTCCTCGCAGGCGCGGGCGAGTTCGGGGTTCTCGGAGAGGAACCCGTAACCCGGATAGACCGCGTCCGCTCCCGCCCGCCGGGCCGCGCGGACGATCTCCTCGACCGAGAGATAGGCGCGGACCGGGTGCCCGGGCTCACCGATCTCGTAGGCCTCGTCGGCCTTGAGCCGGTGCAGCGAATTGCGGTCCTCGTGGGGGAAGACCGCGACCGTTCGCGCGCCCAGCTCATAGCCGGCGCGGAACGCCCTGATCGCGATCTCTCCACGGTTGGCGACCAGCACCTTGCGGAACATTCCCGATCCCTTCAGCCTGCCGATGACGTGCACCATGGTGTCGGCGCCGCCCCTGTAACGCCATGTGAGCCGGGACACTAGTCGCAAACGTGTCGCGTGACGCGGTCCACCGGGCCGAGGGTAAAGAAATCGTATGGTCTAGTCCAAAGAGCAATTTGGTCCAGTCCAATCTGTTGACGTGGCCGCGACAGCGCCAGAAGCTGGGCGCCTCCCCCACTCCGACCGGAGGCACAACGTGACACGTCTTCGTGCATGTCTGGGCGCGGCAGCCACCGTGGCGCTCGCCGCCGCGGGCACGACCGCACTGTTCGCGGGCAACGCCCAGGGCGCGACCACCGCGCTGAGCAACCGCTGGTACGCCGCTGCCCCCTACCTGATGCCGACGGACAACAACCCGCCGGACGCGGGCGCCATCATGGACGCCACCGGCCTCAAGGCCTTCCAGCTCGCCTTCGTCCTCGCCCCCAACGGCGGCGGCTGCTCCCCCACCTGGGGCGGCACCTCACCGGTCTCCTCGGACACCGCCGTCCAGTCGGTGATCAACACGATCCGCGCCAAGGGTGGCGACGTCTCCGTCTCCATCGGCGGCTACGGCGGCACCAAGCTCGGCCAGGCCTGCTCCGACCCGGCCTCGACGGCGGCGGCATACCAGCAGGTGATCACCAAGTACGGCCTGCACGCGATCGACTTCGACCTGGAGGAGCCGGAGTACGAGAACACCGCGGCCATCCACAACGAGATCGGCGCGGCCAAGATCCTCCAGCAGAACAACTCGGGTCTGTACGTCTCCGTCACCACGGCCGGCACGGCGGACGGCACGGGCTGGTTCGGCAAGCAGATGCTGCTGGAGGCGAAGTCGCAGGGCTTCACGCCGAACAACTTCTCCATCATGCCGTTCGACGGCGGCTTCAACGGCGCGGCCTCCCAGACCAGCGCGCTCACCAACTTCAACTCCATTCTCCAGTCCACGTTCGGCTGGGACCAGGCGACCGCGTACGCCCACGAGGGCTTCTCGGGGATGAACGGCCGCAGCGACACCGGCGAGTACTTCACCCAGGCGGACTTCCAGACCGTCCTGAACTACGCCACCAGCCACAACATGGACCGCTTCACGTTCTGGTCCCTCAACCGCGACCGCCAGTGCAGTCCGGTCGACAACGGCGGTACGACGTCCGGGACTTGCTCCAGCGTGGCGCAGAACGCGTGGGACTTCGCCAAGTACTCGGTGCAGTTCGCGGGCGTGACCCCGCCGACCTCGACACCCACGCCGACCCCGACTCCGACGCCCACCCCCGGCACGTGCAAGACGGCGTGGAGTTCCACGGCCGTCTACACGCAGGGCAACGAGGTGTCGTACGGCAACCACAACTGGGTGGCCAAGTGGTGGACCCAGAACGAGGTGCCCGGTGCCTCCCAGTGGGGCCCCTGGCAGGACGAGGGCTCCTGCTGATCCGGCGGGATCAGTAGGACATGGGCTGCGACGTCAAGCAGGCCTTGAGAAAGGCGTACTTGGCGTCGCTGTCCGCTGCGGCAAGCGGAACGCCCGTACTCACGGACTGGACAGTCTCGACAGCTGTTCGGCAGTTCAACTCGCTTGCTAGCGAAGGATGTTGACCGCCCGCGCGACGACCAGGACGACGATCGACACGGAGACCGAGGACTGGCCCATCATCAGCATCTTGGCCCAGCGGGAGAGCGGCATCACGTCGGTCGGGCTGAAGGCGGTGGAGTTGGTGAAGGACAGGTACAGGTAGTCCAGGAACACCGGTTCCCAGTCCGGCGGCGCGGTCTCCGGGCTCTGCATCTGGACGAAGAGGAAGTCTGCGTACTGGTGGTGCCCCATGACCCGTGCCATCGGCCCGCCGCGGTCCCACTCCCAGTACCAGAGGGCGAACACGATGACGTTCGTCAGCCAGATGGCACCTCCGGTCAGCAGCAGCGGCCCGGCGTCCAGCCCCTCGGTGCCCCTGACCAGGCCCACCACCAGCCGGGCCGCCGACCAGCTGTTGGCCAGGCTGATCACACCCGTCAGAACCAGACTCGGCCAGCGCAGCCACCGCGTGCCGGGCTCGATCCGCCGGGGATTGGCGACGAACAGGCCGACCATCAGCGCGAGTTCGAGGGCCGGGAGCAGCCAGTACGGCTGGAAGGCGAGCCGGTGCGGCAGCGTCATCTGCAGGGCGAACGCCACCAGGATCACGGCGGACACCGCCCACCGTGTCTCGCCGCGCGTCACCCGGCGCCACGCGGGCACCACATCGCGCCCGCTGTCCTCCAGCAGCCGCTCGATCCTGGCCAAGCGGCTGCTGGAGTCGTCCCTACCGTCCGTCATGGCAGCGATTGTCCCCGGTGAGGGGGCGATCGGATGACGCGCCCCACCCTGGACGCCTGCGGATGTTCCGGCCGGTCGCGGTTGCCCGCCACCGACCGACCCCGACAGCTCAGCCCCGCAACGGCTCCGCCAGCCGCCCCAACAGCCCCGCGACCAGCGCCGTCTGCGCAGGCACCGTATCGACGTAGATGAACTCGCCCTGGGCATGCGCCCCGTCGCCGACCGCCCCCATGCCGCACAGCACCGGCAGACCGAGCGCGGCGACGAAGTTGGCGTCGCTGGCGCCGCCGACGGCGGTATCGCGCAGGGCGTCGCGGCCCTGCTCGCGGGCGACTTCCCGGGCGAGGTCGAGCAGCGGGGCGGAGGCGGCGTTGAGGGTCATCGGGGGCCGGTTCCAGGCGTGGTCGATCTCGATGCGGACGCGCGGGTCGCTGACCTTGATGGCGTCCAACTCCTCGTCCACCCGGTCCTGTTCGGCGGCGCTGCTCACCCGGATGTCGACCCCGGCGGTGGCCTGCCCGGCGACGACGTTGATGGCCGAACCGCCCTTGATGAGCCCGGTGTTGATGGTGGTGCCCCGCTCGGGGGCGGCCACGGCAGCGGCGGCCACCACGAACTCGGACAGCGCGGTGATCGCACTCGCCCCGTCCTGCGGCGCGAGCCCGGCGTGCGAGGCGACACCGGTGGCCGTGACGTGGAAGATCCCGGTGCCCTTGCGGGCGGTCTTCACCGCGCCGTGGGCACTCGGCTCAAGGACCAGCGTGACGTCGACCTGCTGCGCGACCTCCTCGATCACCGGCCGCGAGGACAGGGAGCCGATCTCCTCGTCGCCATTGAAGAGGAACGTGACGGTGGGCAGGGGCGCCCCGCTCTCCCGGGCCAGCTTCAGTGCCCAAATGCCCTGCGCCAGACCGGTCTTCATGTCGAAGATGCCGGGTCCGCCGAGCTTCTCCCGCCCGTCGTCCGCCGCTTCCGGCTGCGCCCATCCGGCGAGGGTCCCGATCGGCCATACGGTGTCGTAGTGCCCGATGAGGGCGACATGCCCGGCGCCGGTGCCGGTGTAGGTCAGGGTGAGGGTGTCGCCGCACTCGCCGCCGGGACGGCGCTGCTCGTGGTCGGGTCGGCCGAGCCGCTGGACGGTCAGCTCGCGCAGCAGATCCAGGCCGCTCGCGAGGCCGGGAAGGTCGTAGCTCCCGGTCTCGTGGCGGACGAGGGTCAGGATGTCCTCGACGATCTGCGGCGAGACGTCGTGGGCGCGGGCGGTGAGGGTGGCGGCTGCGGGTGAAGCGGTCATGATCTGCCTTCTGTTGCGGAACTGCGGCTCGAGTCGGATCGGGTCAGGGCGGGTCGGTCGACGGGTTCGGTCGACGGGTTCAGCTGACGCCGAAGGGGATGTCCAGCAGGTACCAGGCCACGAAGAACGCGACCCAGACGACCCACACGACGGCGGCGATCGGGATCGTGAAGGAGGCCAGGGTGCCGATGCCGGCGGACTTGCGGTACTGCTGGATGAAGCCCAGGGCCATGACGAAGTAGGGGCTCATCGGGGTGATGCAGTTGGTGACGGAGTCGGCGACGCGGTAGACGGCCTGGGTGGTCTCGGGCTCGATGCCGATGAGCATCAGCATGGGGACGAGGACCGGCGCGGCCAGTGCCCACAGGGCGGAGCCGCTGGTGATGACGAGGTTCATGAAGGTGATCAGCACGGCGATGCCGACGAGCACGGTCCAGCCGTGCAGATGCAGGTCGCGCAGTGTCTCGGCGCCCTTGACGGCGAGGATGTTGCCGATGTTCGTCCACTTGAAGTAGGCGAGGAACTGGGCGATCGCGAAGAACAGCACGAGGATCGGCGCCATCGAGCGGGTGCCGTCGACCATCGCGCCGATGCTGTCGCGGGCGGCGGTGAAGGTGCCGGACAGTCGGCCGTAGACGGTGCCGAGCACGGCGAAGAACACGCCGAGGACGAGTGCCATGCCGCCGATCAGCGGGGAGTCGACGATGCCGCCGCCCTCGCCGCGCAGGGGTGAGGACGCGGGGATCATGGCCGCCGCGAGGAGCGCGAGGAAGCCGACGGCGACCAGTCCGGTGACGCGCAGGGCGCGCTGCTGCCGCTCGGTGACCTCGATCTCCGCGAGTTCTCCGGCGTCGGGCGCGGCGAGGGGCTCGTCGGGTTCCAGGTCGGAGCGGCGGGCGAGGACCTTGTCGACGACGAGGGTGATCACCAGCGCCACCACGACCGACGAGCCGAGGCTGAAGAAGTAGTTGGCGACCGGGGTGACGACGTAGTGCGCGTCGATGGTGTGGGCGGCGGCCGTGGAGATCCCGGAGAGCAGGACGTCCGTGGTGGTGAGCGACGGTGAGGCGTCGTACCCGGCGGCGATCGAGACGTAGGCGACGACGCAGCCGAGGACCGGGCTGCGGCCCGCCGCGCGGAAGACCAGTGCGCCGAGCGGGATGAGGGTGACGTAGGCGGCGTCTCCGGCGACATGACTGACCATGGCCGTCATCGAGAGGGCGAAGGTGAGGTACTTGCCGGGCACGCGCGCGACCATGCGGCGCAGCAGGGCGGAGAACAGTCCGCTCTTCTCGGCCACGGCGATGCCGAACATCACGGTGAGGATGGTGGCCAGCGGCGGGAAGGCGGCGTAGTTGTCGACGGCGCCCTCCACGGCCATGGTGAGGCCGTCCTTGCTGAGCAGGTTCTGCACCTTGATGGTCTCGTGCGTGCCGGGGTGCACGGCGCTGAGGCCGGTCGCCGCCAGGACGGCGCTGAGGACGGCGACGATCCCGGCGAGGATCCAGAACAGCCAGAAGGGGTTGGGGAGTTTGTTGCCGACCTTCTCGATCGCCGTCAGGCCGCGGAAGGCGGTCCGCAGGACTCTCGACTGGGGCTCGGTGGACGGGGGTTGAGGTTGAGCGGAGGTGACACTCATCGGTACCTCTTGGCGCGATGGGGGGATGTTCCTGCGAACAATGGCATCCTGATGAGAGATTCTCTATATCTTGGAAGTAACAGTGGGATTAAACAGCACCTTAGAGTGAGGCCCATGACCCGTCCTCTCCTCGACGAGCTCGACCGGCGCCTCATCGGCGCGCTGCATCTGGCACCCCGGGCCACCTGGGACGACATCGGCGAGATCCTGGCCGCCGACGCCAGCACGCTCAAACGCCGTTACGACCGCTTGCACGAGGCACGCATGGTGCGCGTGATCGGGCAGGCCGACTGGGGCGTCCACTCCACGGCGATGCCCGTCCACGTCTTCCTGGACATCACCGGCGAGAGTCCGCTCGCGGTCCTGCACCGGCTCCGTGACCTGCCCCATCTCCAGCTGCTGGCGCAGATCTCGGGCGACTACCCGCTCTACGCCGTCGTGCACGCCCCGTCCGAGGCGGCGACCAGCGAGGCGATCGACCGCATGTTCTCCGTCCCCGGTGTCCGGCGCGTCAACGCCCTGCCCGCGCTGAGCACGCTGCGCCGGGGCATCACCTGGGACCCGCAGTTCCTCACCGGCACGGAACGCGCCGAGCTGCTGAAGCTCACCGGCACCCGCCCCGAGGGCACGGCGACCGCGACTCCCCCGGCGAAGCCGCTCAGCGAGGCCGAGCGCGGTGTCGTGGCGCAGCTGCTCCAGGACGGCCGCGCGTCCGCCGCGAGCATCGCCCGGACCGCCGACCTGGCCACCTCCACCGCGCACCGCGTGGTCCGCCGGGTCCTGGACGAGGGGTGGGTCAAGCCGCGGCTGGAGATCGTGTCGGAGTGGCTGGGCTTCCGGACCGCGTTCATCCTGCGGCTGCGGGTGGCGCCGGGCGCGACCCCCGAAGTGATGCGCCGCATCGACCGGTTGCCCCAGACACGGCTCGCCGCGCACGTCGCCAGCGACATGTCCGTACTCGCCACCGGCCTGGTCGCCGACCGCTCCGCCCTGGCGCTGTTCGTCGACAACGAACTGGCGAGCATCCCCGGTCTCCTCGGCGTCAGCGTCGCCGTGATGCTCGCCGAACCGCGCCGCTACTGGCTGGACCGCGAACTGACCACCGGCCTCGGCGCGTTCCACGCGCCGAGGCTGCTGTGAGCCAGGGGTGGGCTCAGCTGACGCCGAAGCCGCCCGTGCTGTACGCGCACTCCGTGTAGATGTAGCCCGACCTGAGCTTCGCCGTGTCCGAGGCCGGCGTCGCGGTGGAACTGTCGGGACGGTGCACGAAGTACGTCGTACCGGTCGGCAGACTGATCGTCTTCTGCGGGTAGCTCTTGCCGGAGCTGCACGGCTTGAACCCCTTCAGCAGCGTGGTGGTGAGGGAGTACGACGTGCAGCTCCCGCAGCCCTTCAGCGTGAAGCTCCCGGTCACCGGCCCGGTGTACAGGACCGTGATGTCGTCCGGGCTGTCGTTCATGACGGTGACGGAGATGCTGCCACCGGACGCGGTCGTCGGCAGCTTCTTGCCCGCGGCCGGGACCGTCTGCGCCACCTCGGCGGCGATCGCGATCTTCTTGGCCCGGGTCCGGTTCTTGTCGTGCGTGTTGTTCTTCACGAAGTCGTTCATCGTGCTGAGCGCCGAGTCGAAGTCGCCGTCCTTGTACTGGAAGACACCGCACTGGTAGGCACCGGCGGATGCCTGGCTGTCCGCCCGTTGGCCGTCCGCACTGAGCGCGTCGGACACACCCGCCGCTCCGCCCTGGAGGCCGTCGATCTGGGTCGAGAGACTCTGCAACTCCTCGACGGCAGTGCACGGTTGGCTGCCGCTCACGCCCTGCACCCCCTTGGTGACGGCCGACTTGACGGCCGGTTCGACCTGGCCCGCCTGGGACGACTCCGGGAACGTGGCCAGCAGATCAGTGAAGCTCGTCGACCAGTCCGCGCGTTGGGCGGCAAGCCCCGTGGAGCCGCACTCGTACAGCGAGGTGGCCAGCCGGTCGTCCGGCCAGGTGGCCAGCGAGCCCAGCTGCTTCTTGCCGATCGTGCCGGGGACGGTCCGCAGATACTTCAGCTCGGGTATCGCGTTGCAGTAGTTCTTCTGCGCGTAGGCGCCGGCGACGGTCGTGTAGAAGGTCTTCAGCCGGTCGGGCACCTTGGCGGCCGCCCGCGAACCGGAGTGGGCGCTGCTGAGATCGTCGTACACGCTCAGCGCCTGGCGGTAGTGCGGCTCGCCCAGGGAGAACGACGACTGCCCTGATTCCGCGACGAGTTGGTCGGCCTTGTCCAGCCGGTCGAGGAGCATCTGCTGGGTCGCCTCGTCGCGGGCGTTGTCGTAGAGGACGACTCCCCCGGCCGGTACGGCGAGCAGGACCAGGCCCAGCACGACCGCGACCGGTGTGGGCGAGGGCCAGGCCAGGCGGGTGCGCAGGCCCACCAACGCGCCGTGGACGGCGGCGAGTACGAGGAACACGACGTACAGGGTGACGAGGACACCGGACACGCCGTCCGGGTCGGCGGGCAGGGCCACCAGCAGCAGGACGACGGTCGCGACCCAGCACACGGCCATCAGCAGCCAGCGGCGCGTCAGCGCGTAACCGAGCCCGAGACCACTGAGGTTGAGCAGACCCACCGCCACGGATCTGAGCCGGTCCGGCGGAGCCGGCGGCGGAGACGAGGGCATGGGTGGAACCGCGAACCCCTGATAAGTGCCGTACTGATCCCCGGACATGATTCTCCCCCCGCGCAACAACGCCCCCGTTACCGTGACTTGTCAGTGTACGGTCGGGTTCACCGCGAGGACAGTGGGATCCGCGCGCCTCCTTGACCGCGCAGCACGCGGGACAGTCCGAGCGCCGCCGTCCGTACCGCCGGGGCGAGTTGGGCGGGCCGGAAGCGGGTGCGCGGCACGGCGACCGAGAGGGCGGCGACCGCGGTGTCACCGGCGAACACCGGGGCCGCGATGCAGCTCACCTCCGACGCGGCCTCCTGCTCCTCGTAGGAGAGGCCGGAGACCTGGATCTTCTCCAGGGCCATACGCAGCCGGTCCGGGTCGGTGATCGAGTGCGGGGTGAGACTCGGCAGCGGGTGGGAGAGCACCTCTTCCGTCAACTCGGCGCCGGAGAAGGCCAGTAGAGCCTTGCCCACGGCCGTGCAGGTCAGCGGGAGGCTGCCGCCGATGCGGGAGGGCAGCCGTAGCGCCTCGTGGCCGTGGATGCGTTCGAGGTAGACCACCTCCATGCCCTCGCGGATGCCGAGGTGGATGGTCTCGCGGGTGGCCTCGAACAGGTCCTGGAGGAAGGGCAGCGCCGTCTCGCGCAGATCGCGCCGGTGCGGCACCAGCGAGCCCAGCTCGAACAGCTTCGCGCCGAGCAGATAGCGCGGGCCCGAGCGCTCCAGCCAGCCCAGCCGGACGAGGTCGGCGGCCAGCCGGTGGACCGTCGGCTTGGGCAGTCCGGTGCGCTCCGAAAGTTCCGACAGGCGGTACGGTCCGCCGCTCGGACTGAAGCAGTCGAGGATGAGCGCGGCCTTCTCCAGCATGCTGCCGCTCGCGTTGTTCCGTGTCACGGAACAAACATTGTCCCTTTACGGGGATGCTGTCTATACCGAGGGTGTACCCGCACCGCTCTCCCCGGAGGTAACCCGTGCCCACCAAGTCCGACGGCGTCCGCGCGGACGCCGTGTCACCGGCCGTGGTCAAGGCCGCCGACCTGCTGGCGGAGGCCACCCGTACCGGGGTCGTCTGTCCGCCGGTGCGTGACCTGCTCGACGGTGGCGGTCTGGAGACCGCCTACGCCGTGCAGCAGCTGAACGTCCGGCGCGGTGTGGACGGCGGCCGCCGCATCGTCGGCCGCAAGATCGGCCTGACCTCCCCTGCCGTACAGCGTCAACTCGGCGTGGACCAGCCGGACTTCGGCGCGCTCTTCGCGGACATGGCGGTGCCGGACGGCGGCGAGGTGCCCGTGGGCCGACTGCTCCAGCCGAAGGTGGAAGCGGAGGTCGCGCTGGTCCTCGGCCGGGACCTGCCGGAGGGCGAGTGCACGATCGTGGACGTGCTGCGCGCGGTGGACTTCGCGCTGCCCGCGCTGGAGATCGTCGACAGCCGGGTGCGGAACTGGGACATCTCCCTCGTCGACACCGTCGCGGACAACGCCTCCTGCGGTCTGTACGTCCTGGGCGCCACGCCCGTACCGCTGACCGCCGTGGACCTGCGCACGGTCACGATGACCATGACCCGCGGTGGCGAGACCGTCTCCGAGGGCACCGGCGCCGACTGCCTCGGCAGCCCCCTCACCGCGGCGGTCTGGCTGGCCTCGGCCCTCGCCCAGCGGGGCGACCCGCTCCGCGCGGGCGACCTCGTCCTCACCGGCGCCCTGGGCCCAATGACCCCGGCCGTTCCCGGAGACGCCTTCGAGGCGCACATCTCGGACCTGGGCTCGGTACGGGTCCGCTTCGCCGAGCAAGGCACCGAAGCTTCGGAAGGGGACGGAAAGTGACCACGAAGGTCGCCATCATCGGCTCCGGCAACATAGGCACCGACCTCCTGATCAAGGTCCTGCGCCTCTCGGAGACCCTGGAGATCGCCGCGCTGGCCGGCATCGACCCGGACTCCGACGGCCTGGCCCGCGCCCGCCGCCTCAAGGTCGCCACGACCCACGAGGGCGTCGAAGGACTGGTCGCCCTGGACGAGTTCGCCGACGTCGGCATCGTCTTCGACGCGACCTCGGCCGGCGCCCACCGCCATCACGAAGAAGTCCTACGGCCCCTGGGCCGCACCCTCGTCGACCTCACCCCGGCCGCCCTCGGCCCGTACGTCGTCCCGCCGGTCAACGGCGACGCCCACCTCGACGCCCCGAACGTCAACATGGTCACCTGCGGCGGCCAGGCCACCATCCCGATCGTCGCCGCCGTGGGCGCGGTCTCCCCGGTCCACTACGGCGAGATCGTCGCGTCCATCGCCTCGCGCTCGGCGGGCCCCGGCACCCGCGCGAACATCGACGAGTTCACCGAGACCACCTCCCAGGCCATCGAGGTGGTCGGCGGCGCCGCACGCGGCAAGGCGATCATCGTCCTCAACCCGGCGGAACCCCCGCTGATCATGCGGGACACCGTGCACTGCCTGGTCTCCGACTGCGCCACCGAGGCCGTCACCGCGTCCGTCGAGGAGATGGTCGGCCGCGTCCAGGCGTACGTGCCCGGCTACCGGCTCAAGCAGCAGGTCCAGTACGACAAGGTGGCCGCCGACGACCCGCTGCGCACCCTCGCGCCGGGCGCGGGCGAACTGCTGAAGGTGTCGGTGTTCCTGGAGGTCGAGGGCGCCGCCCACTACCTCCCCGCCTACGCCGGAAACCTCGACATCATGACCTCGGCCGCTCTGCGCACCGCGGAACGCATGGCCGCCCGCACCCACGAGGAGGCAGCCAAGTGACCCCGTCCCTCTACGTCCAGGACGTCACCCTCCGGGACGGCATGCACGCCGTACGGCACCGCTACACCGTCGACCAGGCCCGCGCGATCGCCGGCGCTCTGGATGCGGCCGGAGTGGGAGCCATCGAGATCGCCCACGGCGACGGACTGTCTGGCTCCAGCATCAACTACGGCGTCGGCGCCCACACCGACTGGGAGTGGATCGAGGCCGTCACCGACGTCGTACAACAGGCCGTCCCCACAACCCTGTTGCTGCCCGGCATCGGGACCGTCCACGACCTCAAGCAGGCCCACGCCCTGGGCATCCGCTCGGTCCGGGTCGCCACGCACTGCACCGAGGCCGACATATCCGCCCAACACATCGCCGCCGCGCGGGAGTTGGGTATGGACGTGGCCGGGTTCCTGATGATGTCCCACATGGCCGAGCCCATCGAACTCGCCCGCCAGGCCAAGCTGATGGAGTCCTACGGCGCCCACTGCGTCTATGTCACCGACTCCGGCGGCCGGTTGACGATGGACGGGGTTCGGGACCGCTTCCGCGCGTACCGCGAAGTCCTCGCCCCGGAGACCGAGTTGGGCATCCACGCCCACCACAACCTCGCGCTGGGCGTGGCCAACACGGTCGTCGCGGTCGAGGGCGGCGCGATCCGCGTCGACGCCTCTCTCGCGGGCCAGGGCGCCGGTGCGGGCAACTGTCCGCTGGAGGCGTTCGTCGCGGTCGCCGACCTGATGGGCTGGAAGCACGGCTGCGACCTGTTCCCCCTCATGGACGCCGCCGACGATCTCGTACGACCGCTCCAGGACCGCGAGGTACGGGTGGACCGCGAGACCCTCAGCCTCGGCTACGCGGGCGTGTACTCCAGCTTCCTGCGCCACGCCGAGACCGCGGCGGCCCGCTACGGCCTCGACACGCGCAGCATCCTGGTCGAGGCCGGGCGGCGGGCGATGGTCGGCGGGCAGGAGGACATGATCACCGACATCGCGCTGGACCTCGTCGCGCGTGCGGAGAGCACGACTTGATCCAGGCCGGCCGGTCAGGGGGTCGTGTCCATGCGCTGCGTGCCGATGACCGACAGCAGCCGCAGGGCTCCCTCGGACGGTGAACCGGGAGTGGCCGTGTAGATCACGACCCGCTGGTCCCGGTCGCTGAGGTCGAGCACGTCGCAGTTGACGGTGACCGGGCCGACCGACGGATGCTGGAAGGTCTTGCGGAAGGTGGGCGCGGTGGCCACGTCGTGGGAGTCCCACAGCCCGGTGAACTCCTCGCTCCCGGCGAGGAGTTCGGCCACCAGCTGGGTCAGTTCCGGGTCGTCGGGGTAGCGGGCGGCGGTGGCGCGCAGGTCCTGGGCCGCGCGGCGCGCGAACTCGTCCGCGTCCGAGACCCCGTACAGCCGTCGTCCCTCCGGGTGCGGCCCGAGGAAGACCCGGCGCACCAGGTTGCGGTCGCGGCGCGGCACGGCCGAGAAGTCCTCCATGAGGGCGGCGGCCAGGTCGTTCCAGGCGATCACTTCATGCATCGCGGAGACCACGATCGCGGCGGCCTGCGGCAGCCGGTGCAACAGATCGAGGATGCTCTGCCGCACCTCGCGCGAGGGACCGGGCGGCGGGCCCGGCGGTACGCCCGCCAGGTGGTGGAGGTGGTCGCGCTCGGCGTCCGTCAGACGCAGGGCGCGGGCGAGCCCGGCCAGTACCTCGCGCGAGGGATGCGGGCCGCGGGCCTGCTCAAGCCGGGTGTAGTACTCGGTCGAGATGAACGCCAGCTGGGCCGCCTCCTCACGGCGCAGCCCCGGGGTACGGCGCCGCGGTCCCGTGGGCAGCCCCACGTCGGCGGGGGTGATCCGCTCGCGTCTGCTGCGCAGGAAGTCGGCCAGTTCTCGTCGATCCACTCCTCCAGTGTGGACGGGAGTCGGCCACTCCAGCCAGGTACTGCCGGTGCCTGGATCAGCTGCACGCACCGGCGCAGGCTCGCTGCCATGGACAACACAACCACTTCCTCTTCCCTCGGCCTGCTGACCGGCAAGGTCGCGTTCATCACCGGCGCCGGGCGCGGAATCGGCGCCGCAGCAGCGCGACTGTTCGCCCGCGAAGGCGCCCGCGTACTGCTCGCGGCCCGGACGGAGGCCCAACTGAAGACAGTCACCGAGGAGATCCGGGAGGCGGGCGGCACCGCGGACTACGTGGTGTGCGACCTGGCCGACGCGACCAGCGTGCGCGCGGCCGTCGACCGGATCGTGGACCTATACGGCAGGCTCGACGTGGCCTTCAACAACGGCGCGACGATCCAACGTCCGGGCCCGATGGACGAGTTGCCGGAGCGCGACTTCGACCACGTCTACGACGTGAACCTCAAGGGCGTCTGGCTCGCCATGGTCGCCCAGGTCGCCGCGATCCGGGCCACTGCGGGAACCGGCGCCATCGTCAACAACTCCTCCGTCGGCAGCCTGATGGGCAACCCCGAACTGCCCGCCTACGGCGCGATGAAGCGCGCGGTCAACAGCCTCACCGAGTCGGCCGCCGTCACGTACGGCCCGGAGGGCATCCGCGTCAATGCCATCGCCCCCGGCGGCACGCTGACCGAGATGATCCGGACCTGGGAAGCGGACTCGCCCGGTCTCCTGGACCGCATCACGCACACTCCGCTGGGGCGCATGGCCGACCCCGACGAGATCGCCCAAGCGGCGGCCTGGCTGCTCAGCGACCGCGCCTCCTTCGTGACCGGCACGGTCCTGCGGGTGGACGGCGGCGCACGGGCCTGAGAGCAGAGGGCCGGAAGATCCGCCGGACGGTCGCCTCTCGGCTAGACGGTCGCTTCTCGGCTAAAGGTTGTCCCGCAATCTCTGGCTGGTCGTTTCAGAAGGTGCCTTATGGTGCGGCGGTCGACATGCCTGCTGGGTTGGGGGTGCAGTTGCCTGGCCCGGGGATGTCCAGCCATGCGCCGATGCGGGTGACCGCGTCTTCCACGATGGCGCGCGGGGCGCCGGAAGCTTCGAGCGAGGTACGGGCCACGGCGGCGAGTTGGGGGTCGGTGAGGGATAACGCCGTGCGGGCTGTTTCGTACTCCTGCAGCACACCCAGACCGAACAGCAGAGGGTCGTCGGCGTTGAGGGTGCACCGGACGCCTGCTTGCAGCAGTAGCGGCAGGGGGTGCGCAGACAGGGACGCAACGACCCCGAGGGCGACGTTGGAGGTGGGGCAGACGTCGAGGACTACGCCTTCCGCAGCCAGGCGGGCTAGAAGAGCCGGGTCTTCGATTGCCCGTACGCCGTGGGCGATCCGTCGGGCGCCGAGTACGTCGAGTGCGGCGCGCACGCTGGCCGGGCCGGCAAGTTCCCCTGCATGAGGGGCGGGAATCAGCCCGGCATCGCGGGCGATGGCGAACGCCTCGGCGAACGACTCAGCGGTCTGGCGGGTCTCGTCTCCGGCCAGGCCGAAGGAAACCACCCCGTCACCTGATCGTCTGGCCGCGAGGCGGGCGGTCTCGACTGCATGTGACGGGTCCGCGTTGCGCCGGGCGAACACCAGAATGCCGAAGCCCACGCCCAGCCGGACGCCCGTGCGGCGGCCCTGGTCAATCACCTCGTCCAGCAGGTCGAGCGCGGCGTCCGGATCGTCCTCGTAGGTCAGGGGGTTGAAGTGCGGCTCGATCCATACCGCTCCGTCCGCGGCAGCATCCTCGACCACCTCGCGTACCAGCCGCAGGAGGTTCCGGCGCGGGCCCTCACGCACCAGCCGGGCAGCGGCGCCATGCAAGGCGTTGAAGTGCTCAAACGAGGTGAAGCCGCCAAAATGCGGCGGCCGTTCGTCACGCTCGCCCGCCAGCTCCGCGAGCGTGGCAGGACGCATCGCGCCTTCGAGATGAAGATGGAGATGGGCTTTCGGCAGACAGTCCAGGCTTCGCACGGGGCCTCACTCTATGGCTTCCCCCGTGACGGCTGTTGGGAGATGTAACCATCACGGCGTGGCTGGTGTGATTACGGCGTCGGTGCCGTCCTGGATAGAGCCCTTCACGGGGCTGACCCCGCGCTGCTTCGCCAAGTTGGTAGCCGAGATACGACGCGAGCAGGCTGCGGATCAACAGCGCGGGCGTCCCTGGAGTCTGCCGCTGGAGGACCGAGTTCTGCTGGTCACGGCATACTGGCGCACGAACTTGACGATGCGACAGCTGGCTGCGTTGTTCGGGATTTCCAAGTCGGCCGCAGACCGGATCATCGACCACCTCGGTCCGATCCTGGCGCTCCGGCAGCGAAGGCGTTTCCGTAAGGACACTGTGCTCATCGTGGACGGAACCTTGGTGCCGACCCGCGACCGCACGCTCGCCGCGCAGTCCAAGAACTATCGCTACTCCACGGCCCACCAGGTCGTCATCGACGCCGACACCCGCCTGGTCGTCGTGGTCGGCCGACCCTTGCCCGGTAATCGGCACGACTCCCGCGGGTGGGAGGAGTCCGGAGCCAAGGCCGCCGTCGGTACCACTATGACGATCGCCGACGGCGGCTACCAGGGGACCGGCCTGGTCATCCCACACCGACGCGAAAAGGGAAGCGACCTGCCAGCCTGGAAGGAGGAGCACAACCGCTCCCACAAGCGAGTTCGCGCCCGCGTCGAGCACACCTTCGCCCGAATGAAGGGCTGGAAGATCTTGCGCGACTGCCGCCTCAAAGGCGACGGCGTCCACCTCGCCAGGCTCGGCATCGCCCGTCTACACAACCTCATCCTTGACGGACAGGCAACGAACAGCTAATCCCGCCCGCACCAACTCGAAGATCACTTTACGGGACAACCTTTAGACGGCCGCCTCTCGGCGATTGTGGCGGCGGATGACCAGCCACGTTATCCAACCGACGCCGATGATGAACCCGAAGCTGATGATCCGGTAGAGCACCACCGTGGCGATCGCGGTGCTGGTCGCGACGCCGCCCGTGACCAGCCCGAGGATCAGCGCGCTGTCGATGAGGCCCAGGCCGCCCGGGATGATCGTGAGGGTCCCGGCGGCCATGCCCGCGCAGAAGGCGAGCAGCAACTGGGCGTTGCTGATCTCCGTGTCGCTGATGGCGTGGAAGCACAGCCACAGACAGCCCGCGTCGAGCAGCCAGTTGAGGACGGCGAAGACGGCGGCGGCGACGGCGTGCCGGGGTTCGAGTCTGGCGGTGCGGAGTTGCTCGACGAAGCCCCGGATGCGGTCGAGGCCCTGGGTCTCGGGCAGGTGCCGCAGCCGGTTGACCCGGGCCAGCGCGGCGCGGGTGGCCGGTTCGACCTTCTCGGGGTGGCGGGTGATGCGCCGGATGCCGACCGTGAGGAGCAGCACGGCCAGGCCGAGGGTGACGAGGCTGTGCCACTGCAGGCTGCCGTCGGAGGCGATCGCGGAGATCGCGGTGACGACGGCCAGGGCCGCCGCGGAGAGCAGCCCCGACAGCGCGATGCACCAGGAGGCGACGGCGGGCGTGGCCCCGAAGCGGCGCATCTGCTGGTAGTTGAAGTGGGTGGAGAAGGCCGGGCCGCCGGGCAGGGTCACGCTCAGCGAGTGGGCGGCGTAGGCGAGGGCGACGTGCCGTTGGATCGGCACGATCACCCCGGCCGAGCGCAGCAGCCGGCGTTGCATGCGCGCGTAGCAGCCCATGGCGGCCACTTCGGCGACGAGCGCGACGGCGAACCAGTTCAGCCGGGGTGCGCGCAGCTGTGACAGCGCGGCGGCCAACGACGGCCAGCCCAGCACCAGTTCGGTGGTGAACAGCGCGAGCAGGACCGCGATCACCACCGGGCGCAGCCAGCGTCGGGTGCGATGCGGGGCCGTGTCGGCCGGTTCGGGTTCGGTGGCGGTGGTGTCCGGAGCGTGCACAGGCAGGACCGTCGATTTCGTGAAGTGAGCTACCGCCGCCGGCGATTCCGGCACCGCTCAGAGCGGGGACGGTGTTCTCCGAGCGGGCGAGGGAACGGGCGCCGAGGCGGAACTGTTCCAGTTTATCCACGATGGTCCGACCGACCTGCGGGTGCCCCCGGATGTCGATGCCCTGCCGGACCCGCGCCTACGACACGTTCAGGCGGAGTCGGCGTGCTCCTGGTCGTGGCTCGGCTCCGTCGCCTGCGGTTCGGGCTCGGCGCCGGCGCGGCGGCCGGGCAGGACCGCGAGGACGATCAGTGTGCCGGCGGCCATGATGATCCCGCCGACGAGGCTGGTCTGCGCGACACCGTGGGCGAACGCCTCGTGCACGGCGTCGACCAGGGCCTGCGCCTGCTGCGGCCCGGCGGAGGGGGTCTTCGCGATCTCCTGAGCCACCGCGAGGCCACCACCCACCGAGTCCTTGGCGGTGTCCAGCGCGGCGGCGGGGAGGTGGCCGCCGACCAGGTCGGTCAGCTTGTCCTTGTAGGTGGTGCCCAGCAGCGAGCCGAGGATGGCGATGCCGAGGGAGCCGCCCAGTTCCAGCGCGGTGTCGTTGGCGCCGCCGCCGACGCCCAGCTCGTTCTCCGGGAACGAGCCCATGATCGTGTCCGTGGCCGGGGAGACGCTCAGCCCGATCGCGAAGCCCAGCAGCAGCAGCATCGGCAGGAAGTCGCCGTAGCCGGACGTCTTGTCGACGAGCGTGAGCAGGAAGACGCCCGCGGTGCCGATCGCCATGCCGGTCACCACCATCGGCTTCATGCCCAGCTTGGGGGTCAGCCGCCCGGTGACCGCGGCGCCGAGGGACACGGCAGCGGCCAGCGGCAGCAGTCGTACGCCGGTCTCCAGCGCGCTGTAGCCGAGGACGAACTGGAGGAACTGGGTGGCGTAGTAGATCGCGCCGTAGGTGCCGAAGAAGAAGAACAGGACCGCCATCATCGAGCCGCTGAACGAGCGCTGCGTGAACCTGCGGACGTCGAGCATGGGGTGCGGGTGGCGCAACTCCCAGGCCACGAAGGCGGGCAGGCCGAGGGCGGCGACGACCGCCGCGGTGACCGGACCCGCGCCCCAGCCGAAGTGCGGGCCCTCGATGATCGCGTAGACCAGGCTGCCGACCGAGACGATCGAGAGCAGACCGCCCACGTAGTCGATGCGGCCCATCGCGTCCGCCTTGGAGGGCGGTACGAGGACCAGGGCGCCGACGACCGCGGCGACGGCGATGGGCACGTTGATCAGGAACGTGGAGCCCCAGGCGTGGTCCTCCAGCAGCCAGCCCGCGACCAGCGGGCCGACGGCGATGGCGAGGCCCGAGGTCGCGGTCCAGGCGGTGATGGCCCGCGCCCGCTCGCGCTTCGGGAAGATCGCGACCAGCAGCGACAGCGTGGCCGGCATGACCACCGCCGCGCCCACACCCATGATCGCGCGGGCCGCGATGACCAGTCCGGTCTCGTGGACCAGGCTCCCCATCACCGATCCGCCGGCGAAGATCACCAGGCCGGTGACGAGCGCGCCACGACGGCTGTACTTGTCGCCGATCGCGCCCAGCACGAGCATCAGCGCGGCGTACGGGACGGTGTAGCCGTCGACGACCCACTGCAGATCGCTGCTGCTCAGGCCCAGGTCCGTGGTCATGTCGGGGGCGGCCACGATCAGCGAGGTGTTCGCCATGACCACGATCAGCAGGCTCAGACAGAGCACGATCAGGGCGGACCAGCGCCGTGCGTACGGCCCGGTCATCTTGGCGACGGGTGTGGTGGCGAAGAGCGGCATCGGAGACTCCTGGACGATATTAATTGCTCACTGATGTGCAGGTTATTTTATTGCTCATCGATGTGCAACTATGCCGGGACAGGCCAGCCCCTCCAGGAGGTGTCGACGTGACCGACCGCAGCAGCGCCAAGGCGCACGTCACCCGCGCCCGCATCCTGGAAGCGGCCCGGCGGGAACTGCGCCGCGACCGCGACAGCAGCCTCGGTGACATCGCGGAGGCCGCGGGCCTGGCGCGACGCACCCTCTACGGGCACTTCGCCGGACGGGCCGCGCTCGTCCACGGCCTCGCGGCGGACGCCGGGGAGGCGGTACGGCGGGCGAGCGCCACCGTCGCCCGCACTCCGACGCCGGATCCCGTGACCGCCCTGGCCCACTTCGTCCTCACGCTCTGGCCGATCGGCGACCGCTACCGGACCCTCATCGTCCTCGCCCACTGCGACCTGGGCCCCGACCGGGTCGACGCACTGCTCGGCCCGGCCCGTGACACGGTCGCCGGGATCCTCGCCGCCGGCCAGCGGCAGGGCGTCTTCCACACCGTCGTCCCACCGGGCCCGCTCAGCAGAGCCCTGGAGGCACACGTGCTGGCGCTGCTCGACAGCGTGGGCTCCGGCCGTTGGACCGACGACGGCACGGCCGCCGCCACCGCGGCCCTGATCACCGCCGGCGTCGGCCCCGACCTCGCGACCACCACGGTCCACCGCCTGCGACCGTCCCGTTGAAGGAGACCCATGCATCCGTACGACCACGCCGACGCCACGTCCACCGCGTACGAACCCGGTGACGCGCGCCCGCCCCGGCGGAACCGGCGGCCGGTCGTGATCGCCGTCGGCGCACTGCTCGCGCTGCTCCTCGTGCCCGTCGCCGTCGACCGCTTCGCGGCGGCGCGGGTGGAGTCCCGTACGGCCGAGGCGTTCCAGGAGGGCATGCGCACTCCCTCGGCGCCGGAGGTCCACGTCCGGGGCTTCCCCGTGCTGACGCAGCTGGCCTCCGGCACCCTGCGGCACGTGGACATCACCGCGCACGACATACCGGCGAGCGATGCCACCGGCCCACTGCCGGTGAGCGAACTCTCCCTCCGGCTCAAGGAGTTGAGGAAGTCCGACGACGACACGGAGGCACTGGCCCGCTCCGCGACGGCGACCGCTGTGCTGTCCTACCCGGACCTGTCCGCCGCCCTGGGGCCGGCGATCTCCCGGGGCACCCGTCCCGACCAGGTCCGCGCGCGGGTCCTGCTACCCACCGGCGACGCCATCACCGTGGCGACGACCGTCTCGGTGCTGTCCGGCAACCGCATCGCCTTCAGGGACTTCCAGGTCACCGGTGGTCTCCTGCCCGAGGTGGGACGAGTGGCGCTCGGCACGCTCTTCGAGCGGCCGATCCAGCTCCGGAACATCCCTCAGGGTCTGCGTCTGCGGTCCGTCACCGCGACACAGAGCGGGCTGATCGCCCGTCTGTCGGGCGAGTCGGTCACCTTCCGGTCCGACAGTGCCCAGCGCGACGACTCGGTGCGGGGCGACTCGTCGTACGGGAACGTCTGACGCTCAGTCTTCCGCGGCGACCTCGTCCACCACGACCCGCGCCTGCTTCTCCGGCACCCCGGCCGCGATGAGCGAGGCGACCGTCGCACGGGTCCCGTCGTCCTCCAGTTCCCCGGAGTTGACCTCTTCGAGCAGGGCGATCGACATGGCTTCCAGGCCCGCGCTCAGCACAGCCGGCGGCAGTTGGGTGTGGAAGACGCCGTCGCGCTGTCCGCGGTCCAGGATCGTGGTGGCCGCGCGGCGGGCCGGTGCCAGGATCTCGGTGACGCGCTCCTGGCCCAGGTCACGGCGGGCCAGCGCCAGGAGGAGCCGGTAGCGGTCCCCCACGGTCCACATCGACAGCACGAAGCGCGCGTACGACCGCTCGGCCGGCTCGGCCCCGGCATCGGACGGTGCCGGGTCGGCGGGCAGCGCGTCCCGCATGGCCTGTGACGCTTCCTCGGCCAGCGCCTCCAGGAGCGCCTCCCGGCCGGGGAAGTGCCCGAACAGGGTGCGCCGTACGACGCCGGAGGCGCGCGCCAGTTCTTCCAGGGTGATGTCCGGGTTCCGGCCGAGCTCCCGGCGGGCCGTGGCCAGGATGCGTTCCCGGTTGGAGCGCGCGTTGCTGCGCTGGGGGACACGGGCCGGGGGCTTGGTCACGGACAACCTCGGTGAAGTGCGGGAGCTACGGAGCGGGGGCGAGCGGTACGCCCAGTCTGGCACGCACCCTCGGCCCCGTGGCGGCGCGGCGCCACGGGCACCGGTCGATCTCCCGCCGTGGTCAGTAGTAGACGCGGAGGTTCAGTAGTAGGCGCGAAGGTACCGGTCGAGCCGGGACTGGGCGTTGTCCACGCTCAGCCCGAGCGCCGTGCCGAGCGCCTCCCCCGGCACATCGTCGGCCTGTGCCCCGTACGCCGCCTCCTTGCCGACCCGCGCGGCCATGCGCTCCAGCATGGCCACCGCCTTCAGCGCGGCCACCGGCGCCGTGTCCGCGAGCGCGTCGAGGCGTTCCTCCAACTGCTCCATCAGCTCGGAGAGTTCCTCCGGCAACGGGACCGTCCGGCGTTCGACGGCGTGGATGTGTTCCCACCACTCGTCGTACGCGTCGGAGGTGTCCAGGTCGTCCAGGTCGTGGTCCTCGACCTGGTCCCAGTCGATGGGATGACTGTCCCCGCGCCAGCCGCACGCGCAGGAGGCCCGCCAGCCGGCTGCCTTGGGCCGGCCCAGCCAGCCGTTGTAGGCCCACCACTCACGGGTCTCGAACATGGAACTGCCGCTGCCCACATCGATATACACGGACTTCGGCTCACTGCCGTCGGCGAGGACCGCCCCCACGATGCCCTCGTGGGACTCCCCGAACTCCTCACTCCGCCACGCCACAACTCCCCCTTCCGGCAACCCCGCGACGGCCGGGCGGGCACCTGAGGTGCCGGCCCGGCCACAGTACGAGAGTGCCGCAGAACGGACATCCGTGGAGGGTGAAATCACCCAACAGCCCGGATTGTTGGGCCGGATCGCCCGTCAGGCGACCGCGGGATCGAGCAGCCCCGCGCGAAGGCGGCGGAGCATCCGGCTGATGAGCCGGGACACATGCATCTGGGAGATGCCGAGTTCCTCGCCGATCTCGGCCTGGGTGCGCTCCTCGACATAGCGCATGTGGATGATCTTCCGCTCACGCTCGTCGAGTTCGGCGATCAGCGGGGCCAACGAGCTGAGGTCGTCGACCAGTTCGAGCCCCGGGTCGTCCGAACCGATGACGTCGGCGAGCACGGTCTCGCCCTCGGCGCCCGCGTCGGAGCTGAGCGCGGCGTCGAGCGAGGAGGAGGTGTAGCCGTTGGACGCCTTGCGGGCCTCGATGACCTCTTCCTCGGTCAGGCACATCAGCTCGGACAGCTCACGCGTGGTCGGCGTACGACCGAGGCGGGACCGCAGTTCCTCGGTCGCCTTGGCCAGCTCGACGCGGGCCTCCTGAAGGCGGCGCGGCACGTGGACGGCCCAACTGGTGTCGCGGAAGAAGCGCTTGATCTCGCCGACGATGTAGGGGACGGCGAACGAGGTGAACTCCACCTGACGGGAGAGCTCGAACCGGTCGATCGCCTTGATGAGTCCGATCGTGCCGACCTGGACGATGTCCTCCATCTCGTTGTTGCTGCGGCTGCGGAAGCGCGCGGCCGCGTAGCGCACGAGGGAGAGGTTCATCTCGATCAGGGTGTTGCGCACGTACTGGAACTCGTGGGTGCCCTCCTCGAGCGAGGTCAGCCGGTCGAAGAACTGGCGCGACAGCTCACGCGCGTCCTTCGGGCTCACCTTCGACGGCTCGGCGATCATCGGGAGCGCCTCCCCGACCGTGGTCCGCCGTCCTGCCGTGGCCGGTGCCTCCGCTGCCGTCACGGCTGCCATAACGCCCACCCCATTCGTCCGAAGGAACTGTCGACAAGAGCCCCCTGCCCCGGTTCTCGCGACTCACTCCCCCTCATCCGGCCAAATCCGGGGCGCGCACCTCGCTTTACGTATCGAAGTACCCCACGAAGTACCCGCGGTCTACGCGTTCTTGGCGCCGACGCCCGCGTACACCCAGTACTCCGACGGGTTTTCGGGGATCTCGTCCGCCGGGTCCGGGCGCCACAGGGGGACGTAGGTCAGGCCGGGCGCGACGAGGTCGAAGCCGTCGAACAGGCCGAGGATCTCGTCGTAGGAACGTGCGGTGACCGGCGAAGTGGCCCTGGCGCTGTACAACTTGCCCACGGCCGCCGCGGTGTCCGGGCGATCCTCGTTCGTGGCGTGACTCATGGCCAGCCAGCTGCCGTCGGGCAGTTCGTCGCGGAAGGCGGCGACGATGCCGGCCGGGTTCTCGGCAGGTGTGACGAAGTGCAGGATCGTGATCATCAGGACGGCGACGGGCCGCTCGAAGTCGATCAACTTCCGTACCTGCGGGGAGGACAGTACGTCGGCCGGTCTGCGGATGTCGCCGTCGACGACGTCCGCGTCCGGGTTGTCGGCGAGCAGGGAGGTGCTGTGCGCGACGGCCACCGGGTCGTTGTCCACGTAGACCACGCGGGCTCCGGGGCTGGCGGCCTGCGCGACCTCGTGGACGTTGCCCTGGGTGGGGATGCCCGAGCCGAGGTCGATGAACTGCCGTATGCCGGAGGCCACTAGGAAGCGCACGGCACGGCCGAGGAAGTCGCGGTTGGCGCGGGCCAGGGTGCGGACCTGGGGGTCGATCGCGGTGAACGCGGCCAACGCCTCGCGGTCTATGGCGAAATTGTGTTCACCGCCCAGCATCGCGTCGTACATGCGGGCGACACTCGCCTTGTGCGGATCGATCCCCTGCGGCAGACCTGCGCTCTCCGGCACCACAACTCCCTTTCGCCCCAGGTTCCTTGACGCGTCATCATATAGTTGCCGAGGAAAGCACGGCAGACCGCTTGTCCCCCCACGCCACGCGGCCGGTCCCCACCCGGAAAGGCACGACCCTGCGGAACGAACCGCGCAGTCACATCGGTGACGCACCCTCTGCCGGGCCCCCACGCCGCAGGCAGGTCTTCGCTCCCGCCGCGGACGTGATCGGCTCGGAGCTCGACCTGCGGCTGACCGGCAGCCATGTCGTGCACGCGCTGACGCCCGGTTTCTGCGACGCGGCGTCGGTGTATCTGCTGGAGCGGTGGGTGCTGGAGGAGAACGCGTATCCGGCCGTGGATCCGCCGCAGATCGAGGCGCGTCGGCTGGCGGTGCGGGTGGGCACGGAGGCGCCCGAGAGCTGGGACGGAGTACTGCCGGTCGGTGAGGTGGTCGTCTTCCCGCGCGAGACCCCGTACGCGCGCGCCCTCGCCAGCGGTCATTCGCAGGTCCTCGACGGAGTGGACAAGCACACCTCCGAGCGGCTGCTGGCCTCCGCGGGCGGGGACGCGCAGCTCGTAGACGACCTGCTGGGGACGGCGTCCTTCCTCGTGGTCCCGCTCCAACTGCGGGGCGCCACCGTCGGGTTCGTCGCCTGCACGCGCGGCCCGGACCGGGACCCGTTCCTGCCCGGCGAGGCCGTGGCCGTGGAGTCGCTGGCGGCCCGGGCGAGCGTCGCCCTGGACAACGCGCGCCGCTACGAACGCGAGCGCCGCACCGCGCTGGCCATCCGCAACAGCCTGCTCCCGGACCCGGCCCAGGCGTTCCACGGCTGCCGCATCGCGCACGGTTATCTCCCGGCCGGCCAGGGCAACATCATCGGCGGCGACTGGTTCGACGTCCTGCCCCGTCCCGGCGGCCGGGTCGGCCTGGTGGTCGGCGACGCGATGGGGCACGGCCCCGAGTCCGCCGTGGCCATGATCCAGTTGCGTACGGCCGTGCGCACCCTGGCCCGGCTCGACATGGAACCGGCCGAACTCATGCGCAGACTCGACGAGTTGGCGTACGACACCCCGGGCGCGTCGTTCGCGACCTGCATCTACGCCGAGTGGGACGCCCGGGCGCACACCTGCACCCTGGTCGGCGCGGGCCACCCGCCGCCGCTGCTGCGCGGCCCGGACGGAGTGGCCGCACCGGTCACGCTCGCCAGCGCGGGACTGCCGCTGGGGCTCGGCACGGGCAACTACGAGGCCACGGTGCTGACCATCGACGAACCGGCACTGCTCCTGTTGTACAGCGACGGGTTGGTCGAGTCGCGGCACGCCGACATCGACCAGGAGATCGCCTCGCTGGCCAGGGCCCTCGACACGGCCGCCGCCGAACCCACGCCGGCCGACGGACCGGAGGGCTTCCCCTCGCTGTGCGCGCGGTTGCTGCGCGCCCCCTCCGCCACGCACGGCGCGGACGATCGCACCTTGCTGCTGGCCGAGTTGACGCCCGCGACCACCTGAACAGGCCGCGGGCGCCCTCGCCCCCCTCCGCGTGTGCGGCGTCAGTAGCCGGTGGTCAGTGTGGCCCACACGGCCTTTCCGCCGGTGAGCGCCGATCTGTCGACGCCCCACGTGTCCGCGATGGCCTGCACGATGAACAGTCCGCGTCCGCTCTCGTCGTCGACGCACGGCTCGCAGCGGGAGAGATCACTGCCCGTGTAGTCGTGATCGTGGACCTCGACGCGCAGACTACGGTCGGTGACGAGCCCGACACCGCACAGGAGCCGGGCGCTCGGCGTGTGGCACACCCCGTTGGTGGCCAACTCGGAGATGAGCAGCACCGCGTCGTCACGCACCTCCTCGGGCAGGCCCCACTTGGCCAGTTGCGCACCCATGGAGTGCCGGGCGGTCCGGACGCCGGAGCGGTGCGCCGGGAGTTCCAGCCAGTGCGCCAGGTCCGGGCTCGCGACGTCTAAAAGCTGCGGGGAGGGAGTCGTGTGGGGGGACACGGTGGTTCGCCTTCCATCGGGGGCGGGCGCAGGCGGGAGACGCACAGCATCAGCAACCGGCCTGCCGGAGTTGGGGTGTTCCAGCGGGAGGCCGAGGTAGCTCACACAAGTAACTATGCCCATAGCTCAGTTCAAGCTGCAACCGACTCCCTGATAATTTCAGAACGTCGGTTTCCGTCTGGCGACATCAGCAAGTCGCTGTCAGACTAATGCCGGTGACAGTCCCTCAGGAGGTTGGGCGTGAGCGAAGCTCGTTCGGGCACCGGCGCCGGTGCCCCCACTGTTCTCCGCATGATCCTCGGCCGGCGGCTGCAGGAGCGGCGACAGGGTGCGGGCGTGTCCCTGGAGAACGCCGCCAGGGCCCTGCGGGTGACCTCCCTGACCATCCGCCGTCTGGAGAAGGCCGAGGTCGGCCTCAAACCGCTCTACGTCGAGAAGCTGCTGGAGACCTACGGCGCCGAACGCCAGGAGATAGAGGAGTTCGTCGCCCTGGCCGACCGCGCCAACGAGCCCGGCTGGTGGCACGCCTACCGCGATGTGCTGCCGGGCTGGTTCACCGCCTACGTGAGCCTGGAGACCGGCGCCAAGACCCTCCGTACCTATGAGCCGCACTACGTCACGGGACTCCTGCAGACGTACGACTACGCGCGAGGCGTGCTGAGCGGCGGCTTCCCGAACGACAACGACGAGGACCTTGAACGGCGGGTGCAGTTACGTCTGCGCCGCCAGAGTCTGCTGGAGAGGCCGGACTCGCCCACGCTGTGGGCGGTGCTGGAAGAAGCCGTGCTCCACCGGGTGGTGGGCGGGCCCGCGGTGATGCGGGACCAGATAGACCGGCTCCTCGAGGTTTCGGAACTGGACCACGTCAGTGTCGACATCGTCCCGTTCTCGGCGGGTGCCCACGTCGGGGCGTGCGCACCCTTCACCTATTTCCGGTTCCTGGAACCGGAGCTGCCCGACGTCGTCTACAGCGAGATCCTCTCCGCCTCCATGTATCTGGACCAACGGTCCGATGTCGTGGCCCATTTGGAGGCGCACAACAGGATGTCGCTGCTGACCTCGTCCGCGGACAGCAAGGCGCTCTTGAACCGCATGCGCAAGGAGTACTCATGACCACCACGGACGGCAAGGTCTACAACGGGATGCCCGCGTCGAACCTCGGCGAGCAGGGCTGGGAATGCCCCTGGAGCGGTCCCAACGGAGGTCAGTGCGTGGAGACCAAGCAACTGGCCGACGGGCGCATCGCGTTGCGCCAGTCGACCGATCCCGCCGGACCCGCTTTGATCTACACGCCCCAGGAGATGGCCGCGTTCGTCGCGGGAGTCAAGCGGGGCCTGGCCGACCATCTGATGGCCGGCTGAACCAGACCAAGGGCGTGGGGAATTGGAGCCGGCCCGGCTGCGACCTGCCCGAGACGCCGATGCACACCACTTGAGAGGGAGAGCATGACCAACGCCCACGCCGCGCGGGACATCGACACCAGCAGGCCGCACTCCGCCCGCATGTACGACTACTACCTGGGCGGCAAGGACCACTTCGAGGTCGACAAGCAGGCAGCGGAGACGGTCGCGGCGGCCTACCCCGCGATCTTCGTCTGCGCCCGCGAGAACCGCGCGTTCATGCACCGGGCCACCCGTGTCCTCGCACGGGAGCACGGCATCCGCCAGTGGCTCGACATCGGCACCGGCATCCCCACCGAGCCGAACCTGCACCAGGTCGCCCAGTCCGTGGTGCCCGAGGCCCGGGTGGTCTACGCCGACAACGACCCCCTGGTCCTCAAGTACGCCGAGCGTCTGATGCGCAGCACCCAGCAGGGCCGCACCACGTACGTCCAGGCGGACGTCAACGACCCCGAGACGCTGCTCAACGCGCCCCAACTGGCCGAGATACTCGATCTCGACAAGCCGGTCGCACTGTCCCTCAACGCGCTCCTGCACTTCGTCACCGACGCCCAGGACCCGTACGGGCTCGTGGCCCGCCTGCTGTCGGTTCTCCCTTCGGGCAGCGCCCTGGCCGTGAGTCACTGCACGCCCGACTTCGACCCCACCACCTGGGAGAAGGTGACCTCGATCTACAACAATGCCGGGACACCGGTGCAGTTCCGCTCCCAGAAGGACGTCTCCCGCTTCTTCACCGGGCTCGAACTGCTCGACCCCGGCATCGCCGTCGGCCATCGCTGGCGCCCCGATGCCGCCGCCGAGGACGCCGCCACGACGGAGCCGCCCACGGACGCCGAGGTCAGCCTGTGGACCGGGGTGGGCATCAAGCCGTAGACCCGTCGCATGACGCAGGCGACGTTACGTGCGGGAAACCTTGACGATGGCGGTGCCGGATGCCACGATTCCGGCGCCGCCATGTTTGCGTAAACATATCGACGGACCAGCTCGGCCAAGGGATTCGGCCTGCGATTCCGCCGCAGGATGTTTACGTAAACACCGCGTCTCGGCCGGTGGAGGAGGGAGAACTGGAGGCTCCCGGCGAGCAGGGCCCACCGTGCCCGTACTCCCCCAACACCACCGAGCCCACCGGGACTTGGGACGACGAGCCGACGTCATCCGACCCGCCCGGTATCCGTTCCGACGGCCGCTCAGCCGCGCGCAGGCCTCGCCATGCGCGGAGTCGCCATTCCTGAAAGGGCAAGTCGATGCGCACCATCCCCGCCAGAACCCGTCTGCGGGCCACCTTCGTGGCCGTCGCGATCGCCGCGGTCACCGGCACCACGCTGGCCGGCAGCCCCGCCTCCGCCGCGCCGAGCCCGAACACGTCCCAGTTCAAGGGCGTCAACTGGGCGGACCCGCGCGACAATTACGCCGACGACCCGGTCGTCCTGTCCGGCCTGTCGCTCTCCGACAACTACGCCCAGACGTACGCCAAGGCGACCCGGGTGATCGCGGCGTTCCGCGCCAACCTCGGTGCCAACACGGTGCGGCTGCCCATCAACCCGTACACGGTGAACGGCAGTTACTGGAAGTCCTACCGCGGGGTGATCGACGCGGCGACGGCGCAGGGGTTCAAGGTCATCGTCTCGTACTGGGAGGGGACGGGCGCCAACAAGGACGGCTTCATCGACGACCCCGCCACGTACTGGCCCATGTGGAACACCGTGGTCAAGGCGTACCAGCACAACCAGCGCGTCTACTTCGAGCCGATGAACGAGCCGCACGGCTACACCGACGCCGAGTGGGCCGACCTCGCCGCCAAGTGGCTGGACACCTACTCCAAGGTGCCGCGCAACCGCGTCTTCGTCAGCGGCGCCGGCTACAACGACCACGTCACCACGGTCTGCGCCGACCCGCGTCTGAAGGGCACGTACCTCTCCCTGCACCACTACGGCTTCTGGAAGGACTACGCGACCTACGACCAGTGGGTGAGCGACCTCAAGGTGCGCCTCGGCGACTGCGCGAACCGCACCGTGGCCGACGAGTTCGGCGCCCCGATGACCACGGGCCTGAACTACAACGTGCCGACGCCCGCCGACAACTCGGTCAACTTCATCCAGGCCGACACCGACGTCTTCCGTGAACTCGGCATGGGCTCCGTCTACTGGCCCGGTCTGCGCACCGACGACACGTACTCGATCCAGAAGCTCATCGGCGACGCGGCCCGCCCCTGGCTGGTCACCACCAACCAGTCCGGCGCCGACCGCCTGGCCTGGGCCTGGGGCCGCGGCAAGCCCGTGAAGTCCTGAACCGGCGCACCGGTCCGGTGCGTTGAACCAATGCCCTGATCCGTGTCTCCCGTGCAACGGGGGAACGGGGGAACGGATCAGGGCACTTTTGCATACGGGTCAGGCGTCCCCCGCCTTGACGGCGGTCACCTGACGCATTTCCGAGATCCTGCCGTCGGTGACGGAGAAGATCGCGATCACACGGAATTCCTGCCGCTGGGCGTCTCCCTCGTCCGCGGCACCTTCGTGCTGTCGCCCGCGGATCAGGATGTCGTACTCGATGACGACTTCGTCTCCCGACTCCAGGTAGGTGTGGAACGGCTCCCGGATCTCCACCTCTTCGTATTGCTGGGGATAGATCCCGAAGTGCTTCCGCAGCTCCTCGATGCCGGACGCCTTGACCTGACCGCAGGTGACGATGCGTGCGTCAGCTGCCCAGAATCGGTGAATCTCGTCGAGGGTGCCGTGATTCTCGGCGCCGGACAGGCCGGATATCCACGCGTACATGCCGTGGAAAAAATCCCGATAGCGCACATTCACGTCCATTTCCGGGAATGATCCTTTCGCACAAAATTCACCTTGGTCGCCGACCAGGACCGTACCGCACCGCTTGGTCACCGCACAAGGGATTCATTCCGGGTTGACATCTTGGTCACTGACCAAGTTAACTGGTCATGTTGGTCACTGAACAAGAACATATGCCCAGGAGGAACATCATGGCGAAGACGTGGTTCATCACCGGAGCCTCGAAGGGATTCGGCCGGGAGTGGGCGGAAGCCGCGCTCGAACGGGGCGACCGGGTCGCGGCGACCAGCCGTTCCGCGGCCGCCTTCGACGACCTGGTCGAGAAGTACGGCGACGCGGTGCTGCCGCTGCGCGTCGACGTCGCCGACCGCACGGCCGCGTTCGAGGCCGTGCAGCAGGCGATCGACACGTTCGGCGAGCTTGACGTCGTCATCAACAACGCGGGCTACGGCCTGTTCGGCATGGTCGAGGAGGTGTCCGAGCAGCAGGCCCGCGACCAGATCGAGATCAATGTGTTCGGCGCGCTCTGGGTCACCCAGGCGGTGCTCCCCCACCTCCGCGCCCGCGGCTCCGGCCACATCATCCAGGTGTCGTCCATCGCCGGCCTCACCTCGCTGCCCGGACTCGGCATCTACCACGCCTCCAAGTTCGCCCTGGAAGGCTTCACCGCGAGCCTCGCCGCCGAGGTGAAGGGCTTCGGCATCAAGGTCACCCTGGTCGAGCCGGCCGGGTACGCCACCGAATGGGCGGGGCCCTCCGCGGTGCAGACCGAACGCCTTCCGGCCTACGACGACTTCCGTGCCGCCATGTCGGGCATCTCCTCCCGGCGCGGCGACCCGAGCGCGACGCGGGCGGCGATTCTCACCGTGGTCGACGCGCAGCAGCCGCCCCTGCGGATCTTCTTCGGTGACGGCCCGCTGGAAAGGATCACCAAGGAGTACGAGGCGCGGCTCGACGAGTGGCGGAACTGGGACGAGGTGTCAAAGGCCGCGTTCGGTTCCTGAGGCGCGACGGCACAGTCTCGATCAGAGTGCGGAAAGCGGTATGAGCTCGTCACACGATCTCGTTGAGGTGTCCCGCCCATGACCCGCCGACCCGTCCGCCGGGAACAAGGAGTCAGTCCGGGGGCAGGTCGATGAGCAGGCGGATACCGTCGATCAACGCTTGCGCCTGCTCCTCGGGCCAGTCCGCGATCCGGTCCGCGAGGTGCCGGGTCAAGGCGTTGCGGAGCACGGTGACTGCCGCGCGGCCCTCGGGGGTCAAGTTGAGCAGGGTGGCCCGGCGGTCGCGGGGGTCGGGACTGCGCTCGAGCAGGCCCGCGGCTTCGAGTCGGTCGGCATAGCGGCTTGCGCCGGATCGGTCGATACCGACCTCGTCGGCCAGCCGCGCCGCCGACTGCGGTCCGAGCCGGGCCAGGCCACTGAGCACCGGGTAGGTCTGACGGTCGACACCCGCCGGTGCCGAGTCGAGGATCGCGTCGTAGAGCGCGCTCCGGTTGCGCCGCAGCAGCAACTGTCCCAGTGCTTGCTCCAGGTCCCGCGCCAAGCCCGTGTTCGCCATCCACCAATAATACGTGCGAAACGCACGCATCGAGCGTATGTTGTTGCGTGCAAATCGCACGCATCTTCCTGGGGGCTCTCATGGGCACAGGTCGCCTGCCGACCCTGCGGATCATGCGGATCATCGGGCAGCCGGACGACGCCGCAGTCGACATCGCGCGCTACGCCGGCCTCGTGACACCGACCGGCGCGGGCGGGGTTGTTGAGCGACTGACCGGCATGCGGCGGACCGAGGGGGCACGGTGATGGCCGAGAGGCATCGCAGCGCGCTGATCGGGCCGGTGCTGGTGCTGGCCACGCTGGTCTCCAGCATCATCAGCTCGTTCGGTGCTCCGCTGATCCCCACGGTTGCCCGCGAGTTTCATGAGTCCCTGAGCACGGCGCAGTGGTCGCTGACCGTGGCGCTGCTGGTCGGCGCGGTGAGTTCCCCGGTCCTGGGCCGGCTCGGCGACGGCCCGCGGCGGCGCGTGACGCTGCTCGGCGGCCTGGCGGTGGTCACGGCGGGCGGTGCCGCGGCCGCGCTGGCAGGCGGCCTGGGCATGTTGCTCGTCGGCCGCGGACTGCAAGGCGTCGGGCTCGGGCTGGCGCCGTTGGCGATGGCCACCGCCCGGGACGAACTGCCCCAGGCCAAGGTCGCGCCGATGATCGCCCTGTTGTCGGTATCGGCGGGGGCCGGCCTCGGTGCCGGATACCCGATCAGCGGGGTGCTCGCCGGGGCATGGGGACTGGCGGGCGCGTACTGGTTCGGCACGATCGTGTCGGGCCTGGCATTGATCTGTGTCGCCGCAGTCGTACCGCCGAGCGCGGGACGCGGCGACCCTGACCGGCTCGACCGGGTCGGCGCCGTGCTGCTCGCGCCGGCGCTGGTCACCACACTGGTCGCAGTGGCGGAGGGAACACAGTGGGGCTGGGGTTCACCGACGATCATCGGCCTACTGGCCGCCGGGGCAGTGCTCTTCACGGTGTGGGTCGTGCAGCAGCTGCGCACCGAGAACCCGCTGGTGCAGCTGCGCCTGCTGCGCCATCCCTCCGTGCTCTCCGCCAATGCCTGCGCCCTGGTGCTCGGCGTCGCGATGTACATGATGCTTTCGGGGGTGACGGAGTTCGTACAGTCCCCGCGCTCGGGCGGATTCGGGTTCTCCGCATCGGCCGTCGTGGCCGGCCTCGTCCTCATCCCCCTGTCCTTCTTCATGCTGACCAGCTCCCGCGCCCTGCCCACCCTGGTGTCCCGCACAGGGATCCGGGCAGTGCTGGCGCTGGGCTGCCTCATATCCGCACTGGGCTGCGGATTCTTCGCCGTCTTCCACGGCGCCCTGTGGCAGGCCTTCGTCATGACAGGTGTCCTGGGAGTGGGACTGGGCACCACCTTCGCCGCGATTCCCGGTGTGATCGTGCAAGCGATCCCCGCCCGGGAGACCGGCAGCGCCCTGGGCTTCTACCAGGTGGTCCGCTTCACCGGCTTCTCCCTGGGCAGCGCACTCGCCGCCACCGTCCTGGCCGCTCACATCGGCGACAACGGCCAACCCACGGTGGGTGGTTACACCCTGGTGCTGTGGATCTCCGCCGGCTTCTGTGCCCTCGCAGCCGCCCTCGCCTGGTTCCTGCCCGCCCGATCCACCCGGCTCCCGCCCGCGGAGCGCCTGGCCGCCGAGGAGACCCGGCTGGTGGAACAGACCGACGGCGACGACCTCTCAGCGTAGACACCCCATTGCACCCCGACCCACCCTCAACTCGCAGCGTGAGGTCGCGGTTTGGTGGTCGGGGCCGACTGGAGGATCTGCTCGATTCCGAAGTCGAAGCGCTCGCTGTAGTCGATCGAGACGTAGTCCTCCAGCACTGAATGGAGGCCGGGGAAACACCGCTCGTCCACCGATTCCCGCAGCCGATCGTGGAGCTCGGCAGGTGTCGCCTGTTCTTCCTGAACAAGCCCGAGCGTGAAATAGAAAAGGCTCCAGGACGTCCACGCGGCCGATTTGCGGGTGGGGCAGCCTTCGAAGAGGACTGTCACCACCCGCTCGGAAAAGGCCAACGTGTTCGGTTCGACGGGAAAGGTCCCGGCGACGAGCAGGGCGCCGTCCCGGTGTCCGAGCATCGCTCGCCTCAACCGCCGCAACAGTTCGGCCACTTGCTCGCGCCAGTCTCCGGGCAGATTCTCCAGGTCGACCTCGCCCATGATGGATTCCGCCATCAGACCGAGCAGCCGATCCTTGGTCCGGATGTGCCACATGACCGTGTTCATCCGAACGTTGAGTTCGGCTGCCACCGCGCGAGCGGAGAGTTTGGCGATGCCGTCCCGTTGCAGGACGACGAATGCGGCCTCGACCACACGGTCGAGTGTGATGCCGACCTTGGTCGTGGCGGCGCCTGGCGTCTTGGTCACCGATCAATGCTACCGGGGCCACTGCTCACCGGTGGAAGCTGGGGCTCACAAGGTCGCGACCACCTCGATCTCGACCAGATAGCCCTCGGCGAAGAGCGTCTCCACCCCCACACACGTACTCGCGGGCGGCGTCTGCCCCGGTCCCCGGCAGCCGGCGATGAGCCCGATCAACTGCTCCGCGTTGTCGGTGTTGTACCCGACAAGGTGGATCGTCTCCTTGATGATTTTGCTACGGCTCGAACCTCCGGCGGCCAGCACGATGTCGACGTTCTCGTAGGCCTTGGTGAATTGCGCCGCCAGGTCGTCTCGACCGACGAGTTCCCCCTTGGCGTCCCACGCGACCTGCCCGGACGTGTAAACGAGTCCGAGGTCGGGAATTGCCAGGCCGTGGGAGATCACGCCGGTAAGGGGCGGGAGTTCGGCAGGATTCAGTGCGACGGATGACGACATCGGGAGCCTTCCCTCATTTTCCTGGAATCACCGATGCGCACCCTGCGCGTTCACGCAATGCTCAGCGCGAGTCCGCCGAGTTGCGACGTGATGACGCCGGAATGGGGTGCCGCATCGGAACAGTTGCCGCTGTTGATGCGATCAGGACGGTCGCGACGACATCGTCCTTGTTGGTGAGACGGTGCTCCTTCGACGAATCGAAATGCACCGAATCCCCGGTGTCGAGCTCAAGCGATACACCCGAGATATCGAGAGTGATCGCCCCGGACAGCACATGCAGCCATTCTTCGCCGACGTGCCGCGCCGTCTTGGTGTTCTTTCCGGCCGCCAATTCGACCCGGACGACGGACATGGTTTCCCGAGACCCGCTCAGTACGGTGTAGCGGCCGTCCTGCCCGTCACGTGTCATCGCCGCGTCGGCGCGCACCAGATGGAAGTCGTCCTGATCGGGTTCCTGGACCAACTCACTGATGGATACGCCGTACACGCGGGCGATCTGCAACAGGCTGCCGATGGACGGCTTGCGTACGCCCTTCTCCAGGCGCGAGAGATGCGCCGAGGAAATGCCGGTCTGTTCGGCCAGTGTCGTCAGGGTGATGCCGCGCTCGCCCCTCATGTCCTTGAGGCGTTGGGCAACCCACAGATCAGTGTCCTCGATCGACATTCCCGCACCATAACATGCCTCTGAGGCAATAGACCGGGCCTGTGAGGCACATCAAACGGGCTCCCCTATACGAGGTTCAGCAGTTCCCGCTCAAGGACGTGCGGGCTCGTCAGCAGGCCGACATGGGTGACGTCCCTCAGCGCGACGACCCGGAACCCGCGTTTCTCCGCCGAAGCCGCGATATCGGTGAAGAGGGCCTGATCGGCACAGTAGATGTAGGTGACCGCCTTGCCCGCCAGAGCCTCCTCACTGCCGGGACCGAGCGGCTCCTCGTGGGTGAGGCGCGGCATTGGTGTCATCCTGCTCGCGAGCCACGCCGCCCCCGCGTCGTCCGCCCCGAGCAGCCCGGGGTCGAGTGCCGCCACCTCCCACTCGGCGGGCCCGGGCGACTCGGCGAACGCCTTCTCCAGCCATGGCAGCATCGTGAACGCCGACTCCCCGGTGACGGGGGCGAAGGCGTCCGCGTACACCACCTGCCCGACACGATCGGGGGCGAGCGCTGCCACTCCGGTGATCACCATCCCGCCGTAGCTGTGCCCGACCAGGATCGCGTCCTCCACCCCTTCGGATTCCAGGAGTTCGGCGACTTCCCGCGCGTGGACGCCCAGCCCGACGTCCGGCGAGGAGAGCTCGTGCCGCTCGGCGAGGCCGGTCAACGTGGGTGTGAGAACCGTGTGGCCGGCGCTCTCCAACAGGGGGCGCAGCCGGTCCCAGGCCCAGCCACCGCCCCATGAACCGTGTACGAGTACGAACGTAGCCATGGCCCGCTCCTCATGAGATTCCAGAACCCCTCGGTCTTCTCACAGAGTCACGGTCCGGCCCCACCCAAGTCAACCTCATGGGCAAAATAAGTTGCCTCTTAGGCCAACAGGCGGACCGGCACGGCAGTCGTCACAGCATCGCCAGCCCCGGTTCCTGCAGGATCTGCGCGGTATTGGCCAGCAGCTCGGAGCCCTGTCGGCCGTCCATGAGCCGATGGTCGAAGGAGAGTGCCAGTTGGGTGCCCCAGCGCGGCTCGATGCGTTCGTTGCCGTCGTCGTCCCGGACGACCCAGGGCATGCGGCGGACGGCGCCGACGGCGAGGATGGCGGCCTCTCCCGGGTTGAGGATCGGCGTACCTGTGTCCACTCCGAACACCCCGACGTTGGTCAGCGTGACGGTGCCGCCGGTCATGTCCTGAGGTGAGGTGCGGCCGGCTCGGGCGGTCGCGGTGAGGTCCGCCAGCGCCTGGGTCAGTTCGAGCAGGGACATCCGCTCCGCGCCCTTGATGTTCGGCACGACCAGCCCCCGGTCCGTCGCCGCCGCGACGCCGAGGTTGACGTAGTGCTTCAGGACGATCTCCTGCGCCGCCTCGTCCCAACTACTATTCGCCTCAGGGGTTTTGGCCAGCGCGATCATGAAGGCCCGGGCGAAGAACAGCAGCGGGGTCACCCGCAGATCGCGGAACTCCCGGCGCCCGGCGACCAGTTCACGAAGTCGCATGGTCGCGGTGACGTCGACGGTGATGAACTCGGTGACGTGCGGTGCGGTGAAGGCGGAGGCGACCATGGCGGCCGCCGTGTGCTTGCGAACTCCGCGGATCGGTATACGCGTTTCGGAGGCCCGGGCGGTCTGCCAGGCGTGAGGGGACGGGGCGGGAGCAGCCTGCGGAGTCGCGCCTCGGGCGGCCTCGTGGACGTCCTCGCGGGTGATGGTGTTCCCGGGACCGGTGGGGGCGACGGTCGTGAGGTCGACCCCGAGATCCTTCGCGAGTTTACGGACCGGCGGTTTGGCCGCCGGCCGAGCTGCGGCAGGCTCCGGGACGTTGACCTCAACGCTGTCGGCGCGTTGCGACTGCGCGTGGTGCGCGGGACGCCTTCTGCGACGACCGGCGCCGGTGCCCTGCGGACCGTAGCCCACCAGCAGTGCGGCCTGTTCCGAATCCGGCTCCTGCACTGCCCCGCCGTCCGGTTCTCCGCCCGCCGCCTCTCCCGGTACGCCGGTGTCGATCGTGATGAGCGGCTTGCCGACCGGGAGCAGGTCGCCCACCTCCGCGTGGAGGGCGCTGACCACACCGGCGTAGGGCGAGGGAAGTTCGACGGCCGCCTTGGCCGTCTCCACCTCGACGATGATCTGGTTGACCTCGACGACGTCACCGGGCCGGACCGACCAGGCGAGGATCTCCGCCTCCGTCAGACCCTCGCCGACGTCGGGGAGCAAGAACTGCTGTGGGCTCGTCACGACGGCGCCCCTCCTAGTAACTCAGGCTGCGGTCAATGGCGTTGAGGATGCGGTCGACACCGGGAAGCCAGTCCGACTCCAGCCGGCTCGGCGGGTACGGGGTGTCGTATCCCGTCACCCGTACGACGGGCGCTTCGAGGAAGTGGAACTCCTCGTCCTGCAACCGTGCGGCGACCTCCGCGCCGAACCCGTGGGAGAAGGCGGCCTCATGGGCGACGACGGCCCGCCCGGTGCGGTGCACGGACGCGCGGACCGTCGTGACGTCCCACGGAGACAGGCTCCGCAGATCCACGACCTCCACGCTGCGCCCCTCCTCCGCCGCGATGTCGGCCGCCTCCAGGGCGACCGGCACGGTCGGGCCGTAGGCGATCAGGGTCACGTCCGTTCCGGCGCGGCGGATGACGGCCTGTTCCAGGGGGACTTCGGTGGCCGGGGCCACTTCTCCCTTGGTCCAGTAGTGCCGTTTGGGTTCGAGGAACACCACGGGGTCGTCCTCGGCAACGGCCTGTTGGATCATGTGGAAGGCGTCGTTCGGGGTGGCGCAGGTGACCACCTTCAGCCCGGCCGTGTGGGCGAAGTACGTCTCCGGCGACTCCGAGTGGTGCTCGATCGAGCCGATGCCACCGCCGTAGGGGATACGGATCACGACGGGCAGGGAGATGCGGCCCGCCGAGCGGTGTCGGAGTTTGGCGAGCTGCGTGATGATCTGGTTCACGGCCGGGTAGACGAAGCCGTCGAACTGGATCTCGCAGACGGGCCGGTAGCCGCGCATCGCGAGTCCGATCGCCGCTCCGACGATGCCGGCCTCGCCCAACGGGGTGTCGACGACCCGCAGTTCGCCGAAGTCCTTCCGCAGTCCGTCCGTCACCCGGAACACACCGCCGAGGCGGCCGATGTCCTCGCCCATGAGCAGGACTTGGGGATCGTCGGTCAGGGCTTTGCGCAGGCCGTCGTTGAGGGCCTTGACCATGGAGACGGTCATTTCTGCTCTCCGTCCTGCGGCCCGGTGGAGACGAACTCCAGGTGCTCGCGCAGCTGTTGGCGCAGATCGGCGGGCATCTGCGCGTAGGTGTGCTCGAAGGGAGAGGACGCGTCGGGGTCGGCCAGCCCGCGGCAGCCCGCGCGCAGCCGTTCGGCCAGGTCCCGCTCGCGCTGTTCGAGGTCGGTGAAGTACTCGTCGGTCACGGCGCCCGTCGTCTCAAGATGCGCGCGCAGCCGCTCCAGCGGGTCCCGGGCGGTCCAGTCCTCGGTCTCCTCGGCGGCCCGGTAACGCGTCGCGTCGTCGGCCGTCGTATGGGCGTTGACACGGTAGGTGACCGCCTCGATCAACGTCGGGCCACCGCCCGATCGCGCCTGGTCCAGCGCCTGGCGGGTGGCGGCGAGGCAGGCCAGTACGTCGTTGCCGTCGACGCGGATGCCCGGGAAGCCGTAGCCGGCGGCTCGCTGGGCCGCGGGGATCCGGCTCTGCACGCTGTAGGGCGCGGAGATGGCCCACTGGTTGTTCTGGCAGAAGAAGACCACCGGCAGGTTCTGGGCGGCGGCCCAGATGAACGCCTCGTTCGTCTCGCCCTCGCTCAGCGCGCCGTCGCCGAGGAACGCCAGCACGGCCGTGTCGCGATCCGGGTCGCCGGAGCCGGTGCTGCCGTCCCGGTACAGACCCATGCCGTAGCCCACGGCGTGCAGGGTCTGCGCTCCGATGACCAGCGTGTACAGGTTGAAGTGATGGGCGTAGGGGTCCCAACCGCCCAGCGTGGTGCCCCGGAAGAGTCCGAGGAGCGACACCGGGTCGAGGCCGCGGCACCAGGCCACGCCGTGCTCGCGGTAGGTGGGAAAGACCATGTCCCGGTCGTAGAGCGCGTATGCCGCTCCGACCTGTGCCGCCTCCTGGCCGCGAAGCGACGGCCACAGGCCCAACTCCCCTTGCCGTTGCAGGGCAATGGCCTCTGTGTCCAGTCGGCGGACGAGCGCCATGTCGCGGTAGAGGGCGGGGAGGTCCACGGTCGCCAGGTCCAGGGGCAGCCGGGCATCCGTGCTCAACTTCCCCGACGGATCGAGCAGTTGGATGGGCGGATCGGCCAAGGACGCTTCCGACAGCGGGTCTTGTACGGCGTTTGCCATGCGTGTTCTCTTTCCGGGCGACGCTCTCGACGGGGAGCGCGGGTCAACAGGCCTTGTCGGTACGGGGATTCAGCGCGGGGCCATACGCAGGGCACCGTCGAGGCGGATGACCTCGCCGTTGAGCATCGGGTTGTCGAGGATGTGGGTGACCAGGCCGGCGTACTCGTCCGGTGAGCCGAGCCGGGACGGATGCGGTACGGCCGCGCCCAGTTGGGTCCGTGCCTTCTCCGGCAGGCCCGAGAGGAGCGGGGTGTCGAACAGCCCCGGCGCGATCGTGACGACACGGATCGCCGAGTCGGCGAGGTCCCGGGCCGCGGACAGGGTCAGCGAGACCACCCCGCCCTTGCTCGCCGCGTAGGCGGCCTGGCCGATCTGCCCGTCGTAGGCGGCGATGGACGCGGTGCAGACGATGACGCCCCGATCACCGTTGTCCGGCGTGTTCTCGGCCATGACGGCGGCAGCGGCGGCGAGCACATGGAAGGTGCCGAGCAGATTGATCTCGATCACCCGTCGGAAGTCCTCGGCCGGCAGCACTCCCCGCTTGCCCAGGATGCGGCCGGGTGTCGCGATTCCGGCGCAGTTGACCGCCGCGCGCACCGGCCCCTGACCTGCCGCGTGGGCGAAGGCCTGACGGACCTGGTCCGCATCGGTCACATCCGCCGCGACGAAATGCGCGCGCTCCCCCAACGCGGCGGCCGCGGCCTCCCCTTGGCTGTTCGGGAGGTCCAACAGCACGACGGTACGGCCCTGTCGGTGCAGCCGGTGCGCGGTCGCCCGCCCCAGTCCGGAGCCGCCTCCCGCTATGACGGCAACAGCATCACGAGATGTCATGGTGCCCGCCTTCCTTCAAGTCGTCGGAACGTGCAAGTCGTAAGGAATGCGCAAGTCGTGGGAAACGAGGCCGAGTTCAGGAGTCGGCGAGGTGGCGGCTGATGACCATGCGCTGGATCTGGTTGGTGCCCTCGAAGATCTGGGTGATCTTCGCCTCGCGCATATAGCGCTCCACCGGGTGCTCACGGACGTATCCGGCGCCGCCGAGGACCTGGACGGCATCGGTCGTCACGGCCATGGCCGTGTCCGTCGCGATGAGTTTGGCCATGCTGGCCTGTCGGCCGAATGCCTGGCCTGCGTCCTTGCGCCGGGCGGCGACCAGGTAGGTGGCGCGGGCGGCTTCGGTGCGCGCGGCCATGTCGGCGAGCAGGAATCCGACGCCCTGGTGCTCGATGATGCGGCGGCCGAATGTCCGGCGCTCGCGGGCGTAGTCGACCGCGTGGTTGAGCGCCGCCTGCGCGATCCCGACGGCGACCGCGGCGATGCCGAGGCGGCCTGCGTCGAGTGCGGACAGCGCGATCTTCAGGCCCTGGCCGGGCTCGCCGATCAGCCGGTCGCCCGGGACCCGCACGTCGTCGAAGTGCATCACCGCGGTGGTCGAACTCCGCAGCCCCATCTTGCGCTCCGGAGCACCCGCGCTCAGGCCTGGCGACCGGGCGTCCACGTGGAAGCAGGAGATGCCGTTGCGCGGATCCTCGGACGTGCGCAGAAACGCGGTGTAGAAGTCGGCCTCACCGCCGTGCGTGACCCAGGCCTTGGCGCCCCGGGCCACCCACGCCTCGCCGTCACGTGCCGCGCCGGCCCGGATGGCACTCGGGTCGGAGCCCGCGTGCTCCTCCGACAGGCAGTAGGCGCCGAGTGCGGCGCCGCTCAGCTGCCACGGCAGCAGCGCCTGCCGCTGCGCCGCGGAGCCGAAGACCGAGACGGGGTGACAGGACAGGGTGTGGACGCTGACACCGACGGCGACAGCGGCCCACCGGGCGGCAAGCTCTTCGAGTACCTGCAGGTAGACGGCGTAGGGCTGGCCCCCTCCCCCGACGTCCTCGCCGAACGGAAGGGTCAGGAGCCCCGCTTCGCCGAGGAGGCCGAACACCTCACGAGGAAAGCGGCCCTCCTCCTCGAACTGGGTCGCACGCGGGGCGAGTTCCTTGTCCGCGATCTCGACCGTCAGCTCCAAGAGCTCACGGGCCTCGCCGGGCGGTAGTTCGCGCTCAACCTTCACCGCTGGGTCCCTTCCTCACGCCCTCGAACGGCGGTCGCCGACCAGTTGCAGGCGTTGTCAGTGGACCGGCGGGACACAGGCGGTGGCAATTAAGTTGCGGGTATCTTGCACGTGATGCAAAAAAGTCGAGCCAGATCAGACTCACCCGCAAAAAACGTGCACCCGAGGAGGACCACATGACCGACACGGCACTCATCGACAGCGTCGACCGCGCGATTCTGGAACTGCTGGTCGAGGACGGCCGCCGGACCATGACGGAGATCGCGGATCGCGTCAGCCTCTCCCCGTCGGCGGTCAAACGCCGGGTCGACCGGCTGGAGCGGGTCGGAGTCATCGCCGGCTACACGGTCACCCTCGACCACGGCAAGCTGGGCTCCGGTTTCGAGGCCTTCGTCGAGCTGCGGTTCGCCGGTGACGTCAAGGTCGAGGCGATCACGATGGCCGCCACCAGCGTCCCGGAGGCCCTGGAGGTCTTCACCGTCGCGGGCGACCCCGACGCCCTGGTCCGCGTCCGGGTGACCAACGTGCAGCACCTGAGAGACGTCATCGACCGGCTCCGACGTACGGGCGCGGTGATCGGCACGAAGACCCTCATGGTGCTGGGCGCATGGCGCAGGGGGGACTGAGCAGGCGGAAGATTTGTGCCTCATGGGCAACTTTTCTTGCCTCTGAGGTTGACAGCAGACGGGAGATGGTTGCAGCCTGAAAGAAATTCACCATGCATCGGAAAGGACGTCCCGATGTCCATCACCACCGGCAGCAACGACATCGACTTCGAGAACACCGAGGAACTGGACATTCCTCGTCTGGCGGAGAGCCGCGAGACCATCGAGGCCGAACGCGCCCACCGCAAGCGGCAGTTGGCGGCGGCGTTCCGGGTCTTCGCCCGCTACGGCTTCGACGAGGGCATCGCCGGACACATCACCGCGCGGGACCCCGAGTTCCCCGACAGGTTCTGGGTCAACCCGTACGCGGTGCACTTCTCCAAGATCCGGGTCAGCGACCTGCTCCTCATCGACGAGGAGGGCCGGGTCATCGAGGGCGAGCGCCGGACCAACAAGGCCGCCTTCTGGATCCACTCCTCCATCCACCAGGCCCGCCCGGACGTCGTGGCGGTGGCGCACGCCCACACCATCCACGGCCGGGCCTTCGCGTCACTGGACAAGCTCCTGGACCCGATCGTGCAGGAGTCCTGCGCCTTCTACGACGACCACGTGCTGTTCGACGAGTACAAGGGCCTGGTGCTGGAGCGGACGGAGGGCGAGCGGATCGCCGTCCGGCTCGGCGAGCGACGGGCCGCCATTCTCCGTCACCACGGCCTGCTGACGGTCGGGCGGTCCGTCGAGGAGGCCGCGTGGTGGTTCATCACCATGGACCGCGCCTGCCAGATGCAGCTCCTCGCCGACGCCGCGGGCAAGCCCCGCGTCATGACCGAGGAGGAAGTCACCCTGGCCCACCGGCAGTTCAGCAACGCCAACATGGCCCGCCACAACTTCAACCTCCTGGCCGACCTCGTGGTGGAGGAAGAACCCGACGTCCTGGGCTGAGCCCCGCCGCGAGCACAACCACTCGTCGACGGCTACACATCGGGCGCGTAGTGCTTGCCGTCACCCCTGCGCTCCACCGGCGGCAGATTCCGCCGCGGCGTCTCGACCGGTCCTACGGCGAGACCGCGCGCCCGCCGCCAAGCGGCCCTGGCCCGTGGGTGGTAGCGCCTCTCGAACGGTACGAGGTGCCAGCCGAGCGCGACGGTACGGCCCACCAGCCACAACCCGACCGCGCTCCGGCGCGACCAGCGGTAGCCCAACTTGGCGCGCACCGCGGGCGGATGCATCCCGACGGTGATCCAGACGAAGGGCCGGGTCAGCGGACCCCGTATCACCCGCCACACCACCTCCGGCAGCCACTTCATAAAAGGCGGCTTCCCTATCCGGCGGATGTCGAGCACGGCGCGCGCCGCCCGGTTGTCTTCCAGAACGTCGGCGCACATCCGCTCGAAGTACGCGGTGAATGCTCCCCAGTTGGCGGGAGCGGGCCGGTCGCTGACCCCGTAGAGCCGGTACCACTGAAGGCTCTCGGCGTAGAACCGCTTCTTCTGTTCCTCCGTCAGCGGCCGACCGAAGTACTGGCACACCAGCACCGGGACCATGACGAAGGTCGCGTGCGCCCAGAAGAAGGTGTCCGGATCGAGGGCGTGATAGCGCCGCCCCTGGCCGTCAACTCCCTTGATACCGACGTGATAGTCGCGCACCTCGCGGGCGGTACGGGCCGCGTCCGGGCCGTCGTAGATCACTCCGGCGATCGGGTAGAGCGAGCGGAGCAGGCGTTCCCAGCGCTCCTCGAAGAAGTGTGAGTGTTCCTCCACTCCGGCGCCGAGGGCGGGATGCATGTTCTGCATCGACCCGGCCCAGAGCCCGATCAGCATGCCCCGCCAGTCGCTGAAGTACCGCCAGGCCAGGGACGACGGGCCGAGTGGCTCGGGTGTCGACGGGTCGCCGGGGGTGGTCAATGGCCGCTCCTGACTGCCGAGTTGTGGTTCTTGCAGGGCCCCACCAGCAGTACAGCCGTCGGTTCTCCGCTGCGGCTCTCCTGGCCGGGCCGGACAACCGATGGAGCAGTTCCGCCGTCTTGGTGGGCGTGAATCTCAGTTCTTCGACAACCGCGAACGGACCTGCCGCCAGGTCCAGCCGCTTACCGGACGCCGTGGCGAGTGCGTCCCGGAGTGTGTCGGAGACGCTGATGACGAAGGCTGCCTCGGCCTCGGGGTCCGAGAGCAGTTGCCCGGACCGGGGGCGGGCGGGCGCTTCGTCGTAGGTGCAGCCGCTGAGGATGCCTTCGAGCCTCACTCGCGGCCGAGAAGTACTCGCACATCACCATGCCGTAGAGCGTGCCCTATGCAGCCGTCTGACGGCGACTGTCGTACGGTGACCGCCCGCGACAGGGGAATGAAAGGGTGGGAATGGGAATTTACGGGGGCGAGTCGGTGCGTACACTGCCGGACATCTTGCGGGAGCACGCGGCTCGGATCGGCGCGAAGACCGCATACCGGGACGACCGACGCGGCGCCACCTACCGGGAGTTGGAGCGGCGCACCGGCCGAGTGGCCGGGCATCTGGTTCGGCTCGGCGTACGGCGTGGGGACCGGGTCGCGATCCATCTGGGCAACCGGGTGGAGCTGGTGGAGACCTGGCTCGGGGTGCTGCGCGCCGGAGCGATCGGCGTGCTGCTCAACCCCGCCGCTTCGGAAGAGGAGTTGGCGTACTTCCTCGACGACAGCGGCGCCGTGGCGGTAGTGAGCGAGGAACCGCTCGCCCAACTCGCTTCCGTACAACGGGTGATCGTCGTCGGGCAGGACGACCCGCCCGAGGGCGCGATCGCCTTCGAGAGTCTTGCCGGTACGGATTCGGGTACGGCACCCCGTGATGACCTCGATCTCGACGAGCCGGCCTGGATCCACTACACCTCGGGCACCACCGGGCAGAGCAAGGGCGTTGTCTCCACGCAGCGTTCGGGACTGTGGTCGGTGACGGCGGCCTACGTTCCCGCGTTCGGGCTGGAGCAACAGGACTGCCTGCTCTGGCCGTTGCCGATGTTCCATGCCCTCGGTCACTCCGTGTGCCTGTTGGGCGTCCTCTCGGTCGGTGCGACCGCGCGCGTCCTCGCACCGGGCGCGAACGTCGCCGAGGCGCTCACCGCCGAGCCGTTCACCATCCTGGGCGGGGTACCCGCCACCTACCGCCTCCTGCTGGAGTCGCTTCGGGAGACGGCGCGATCGGTGCCTGCGTCGCTGCGGGTGTGTGTAAGCGGCGGGGCACCCTGTTCCCCCGAGCTGCGCACCGAGGTCGAACTGGCCCTCACCGCACCCCTGTTGGACGGATACGGCTCCACGGAGACCTGCGGGAAGATCGCGATCGAGCGGCTCGACGGCCCCCGTGACGACCCTTCGCGTGGTTTTCCGCTGCTGGTGCTGGACCTCCGGATCACCGAACCCTCCACCGGTGCCGAGGCCGGCGACGGGCACGAGGGCGAGATCTGGGTACGCGGCCCCGGGCTGATGACCGGCTACCACAACCGTCCGGGCGCGACCGCCGAGGCGTTCACCGACGGCTGGTACCGCACCGGGGATCTCGGTCGGCGCGACGCGCACGGTCAACTCCATGTCACCGGCCGGGTCAAGGAGTTGATCATCCGGGGCGGTGTGAACATCAACCCCGCCGAAGTGGAGCGGGTGTTGCTGGCCCGCCCCGACATCGCCGACGCCGCCGTGGTCGGCAGACGGCACGACGTGCTGGGCGAGGTACCGGTGGCGTTCGTCGTGCCCGGCCCGGACGGAATCGACACGGAGCGGGCACTCGCCGCCTGCCGCGAACGACTGTCCGGGTTCAAGGTGCCGGACGAGATCTATCCGACAGCGTCCCTCCCCCGTACCGCCTCCGGCAAGATCGCCCGGGCCGTGCTCGCCGAGCAGCTGCCGGAGCGCCTCGCCGCCGAACGTACGACCGCCGCGGCCGCGCTGCGCGAGCGACTCACGGCCGCGTCCGACGCCGTACTCGACCTGGTTCTCGAAGTGACGTCCCGGACTATCGACGTACCCGTGCGCGAGTTGGGCTCCGAAGTGCCGTTCCACGCACAGGGGTTGACCTCGCTCGGCGCTGTCCTGCTGCGCGACCGGCTGGGCACGGCGACCGGTCTCGCGCTGCCCGCGACGCTGGTGTTCGACCACCCCACGCCCGCCGCCGTGGCAGCCGTGGTGCGCGACGCGCTGCGCGGCGACAATCCTGCGCGTGCAACCGAGGACAGCTATAACGCCGAACCCGGGGAACCGATCGCCATCGTGGCCATGTCCTGCCGCTACCCGGGCGGAGTCGAATCCCCCGAGGACCTGTGGCAGTTGGTCGCCGACGGCACCGACGCGACCTCCGACTTCCCCGCCGACCGCGGCTGGAACGTGTCCGACCTCTACGACCCGGACCCCGACCGCCTGGGCAAGTCGGTCACCCGCCGGGGCGGATTCCTGGACCACGCCGCCGACTTCGACGCGGCCTTCTTCAGCATGTCGCCCCGCGAGGCTCTCGCCACCGACCCCCAGCAGCGACTGCTCCTGGAGACCGGCTGGGAGTTGCTGGAGCGGGCGGGCATGGACCCCGCCGGTCTGCGGGACAGCGACACCGGCGTCTTCGTCGGCGTCATGCACGCCACCTACGCGAGTCGTCTACTGCACCGCGGCGGGCACGAGTTGGAGGCGCATCTCGCCCTCGGTTCGGCGGGCAGCGTGGCCTCCGGCCGCATCGCCTACACCCTGGGGCTGCGCGGGCCCGCCGTGACGGTGGACACCGCGTGCTCGTCGTCGCTGGTCGCGATGCATTCGGCGGTACGGTCCCTGCGCGAGGGGGAGTGCTCGCTCGCCCTCGCCGGCGGGGTCACCGTCATGGCCTCGCCCGGCCCGTTCATCGCGTTCAGCAGACTGCGCGGGCTGGCTCCGGACGGCCGCTGCAAGCCCTTCTCGGCGGCGGCCGACGGTACCGCCTGGGGCGAGGGTGTCGGCCTGGTCCTGCTGGAACGGCTCTCCGACGCACGGCGCAACGGCCATCCCGTACTGGCCGTGCTGCGCGGCTCGGCCGTCAACTCCGACGGTGCGTCCAACGGGCTCACCGCGCCCAACGGCCCTGCCCAGCAACGGGTGATCCGCTCGGCGCTGGCCGACGCGGGACTGTCACCGGCCGACATCGACACCGTGGAGGCCCACGGCACGGGCACCGCGCTCGGCGACCCGATCGAGGCACAGGCGCTGCTCGCCACCTACGGTCAGGACCGCACCGCCCAACGCCCGCTGTGGCTGGGCTCGTTGAAGTCCAACCTCGGGCACACCCAGGCCGCGGCCGGTGTCGGCGGCGTCATCAAGACCGTACTGGCGATGCACCACGACCGACTCCCCCGCACCCTCCACGCCGACGAACCGTCACCGCACGTGGACTGGTCCTCGGGCACCGTAAGGCTCCTGTCCCAGGACGAGGAATGGCGACCCGAGCCCGGGCGCCCGCGACGAGCGGCGGTGTCGGCGTTCGGCATCGGCGGGACCAACGCACACGTGATCCTGGAGGAGCCCGAGGCGACCGCACCCGACGAACCGCCCCGCCGCCGCCCGGTGACACCCCCGCTGCTGCTCTCCGCCGCGAGCCCGACCGCCCTGCGCGAACAGGCCGCACGCACCGCCGCCTTCCTGCGCACCCGCCCCGAACTCGCCGTGCCGGACCTGGCGTTCACCCACGCCACCGCCCGAGCCGCACTCCCCCACCGAGCCACCGTCCCCACCACCGACCGAACGGCGGCACTGACCGCCCTCGACGCCCTGACGACATCCACCCCGCCACACACCACCGACCCCTCCGCCCGTCTGGCCCTGCTCTTCACCGGCCAGGGAGCCCAACGGACGGACATGGGCCGGAAGTTGTACGACACCTTCCCGAAGTTCGCGACCACCTTCGACGCCTTGTGCGCACGCTTCGACGCCCACCTGGAACGTCCGTTGCGCTCGGTCCTCCGGGACACGGACGCGAACACGCTGCTGAACCGGACGGACTTCACCCAGGCCGCGCTGTTCACCTTCGAGGTGTCCGTCTTCCGGTTGCTCGCATCCTGGGGCGTACGGCCGGAGTTCCTGGCCGGACACTCGGTCGGCGAGCTGGCGGCGGCCCACTGCGCGGGCGTGCTGTCCGAGCCGGACGCCGTCGAACTGGTCGCGGCACGCGGGAAGTTGATGCGGGAGCTGCCGGAGGGCGGTGCCATGGTGGCGCTCGACGCCACGGAGGCCGAGGTGACCCCCGAGCTGACCGACGGGGTCGCGATCGCGGCCGTGAACGGACCCCGTGCGGTCGTCGTCTCCGGCGCCGAGAAGCCGGTCCTCGCACTCGCGGAGCGTTTCGCCGTACGAGGCCGTCGTACCGTCCGGCTACAGGTCAGCCACGCCTTCCACTCCCCTCTCATGGAGCCGATGCTCGCCGAATTCGGGCGTGTCGCAGAGGAGTTGACGTATCACTCCCCCGTCATCCCGGTCATCTCCGGCCTGACCGGACTTCCGGCCACCGGGGACGAGCTGCGGTCGGCCGCGTACTGGGTACGGCATGCCCGTGAGGCCGTGCGGTTCGGGGACGCCGTGCACTGGCTGGCGCACGACGGACGGGTGACCGCGTTCGCCGAGCTCGGCCCGGACGCCCACCTCACCACCCAGGCCGCGGCGACCCTTGCCGGGACCGGCAAGGAACTCCTCTTCACCACGGCGGCCCGCCGGGGCGGATCGGAGCCACACACACTGTTCGACACGCTCGGCCAACTCCATGTCCATGGCGTGGAGTTGGACTGGCACCGCGTGTACGCGGACAGCGGCGCCCGGCGGGTCGACGGCCTGCCGACCTACCCCTTCCAGCGGCAGCGCTACTGGCTGCCCGACACCGGCACCGACGCGACCGCCGGCTCCGGGCATCCGCTGCTGACGCAGACGCTCACGGTGCCGGGCACCGAACGCCTGCTGTGCACGGGCCGGTTGTCCGGCGCGGCCCAGCCGTGGCTGCGCGACCACGTCGTGGGCGGCCACACCCTCGTGCCCGGCGCCGCGTTCGCCGACCTCGTGCTGCACGCGGGCGACCTGTGCGGTCTCGCCGTACTGGAGGAACTCGCCCTGCTGAACCCGCTGTTCCTCCCCGAGGACGACGAAGCGGGCATCCAACTCCAGGTGGTCCTGGGCGAGCCGGACGGCTCCGGGCGCCGAAACGCGGACGTGTACGCGCGGGCCGAGGAGTCCGGTGCGCTCGGCGCCTGGACTCAGCATGCGACCGGTCGGCTCGGCCCGGCCGTTCCCGGCGTCCTGGACGACGCTGTCTCCCTGGCGGCGTGGCCACCGGCGGGTGCTACGCGGGTGGATCTCGCCGGTGCCTACGAGCGGGTGGCCGAGGCCGGGCTGGCGTACGGCCCGGCTTTCCAAGGCGTCACGGCGTTGTGGCGGCGGGACGAGGAACTGTTCGCCGAGGTGGGCCCGCTGCCGCTCGCGGACACCCGGCGCCACATGCTCCACCCGGCACTGCTCGACGCCGCCCTGCACCCGGGGCTGCTCGCCGAACCCCCGACCGGCGCGCCCCGACTGCCGTTCGCCTGGCGGGGGTTGACCCTGCACGCCACGGGTGCGACGGCCCTGCGCGTCCGGATGACGACGACCGGCCCGGACTCGATCACCCTCGACCTCGCCACCCCGACGGGCACCCCCGTGGCCCGGCTGGAGTCGATGACGACCCGACCGGCACCGGAGATGGGTCCAACCCCGGCCGGAGAGCTGTACCGACTGCGCTGGACGGGCGTTCCGGCCGCCGGTGAGGCACCCGCCGTAGCGATGTCGGAGACGGACGACCTGGGTCTGGCCGCGTTCCTCGCCTCCGCCGACGACGAGTCGTCCTGGTCCGAGGAGACGCCGGAATTGTTCGTGGCATCCTTGTCCGCTCCCGGCGGCACGAGCACCGACCCGGCCACCGCGGCGCGCGAACTCACCGTACGGGCGCTGGAGTTGCTGCAAACACATCTCGCCGGCTCCGGACGGCTCGCCGTGGTCACGCGCGGTGCCGCCGACGCCTCACCCGACCTCCCCGCCGCCACGGTCTGGGGCCTGCTGCGGACCGCGCAGTCCGAATACCCCGGACGCCTCACCCTCGTGGACGTCGACGACCGCCCCGAGTCGCTACGACAGGTGTCCGCCGCCCTCGCCACCGGTGAACCCCAAATCGCCGTCAGGGACGGCATGTTGAGCGTCCCGCGACTGGCGACCGCACCCGGTCCGGCGACCAACGGTTCCCTCGGTGGGGGCACTGTCCTCATCACCGGCGGCACCGGATCCCTGGGGGCGATGCTGGCCCGACACCTGGTCGACCGGCACGGAGTCCGACGGCTCGCACTCCTCAGTCGGCGTGGTGAACAGGCACCGGGCGCGCTGGAGTTGCGGGACGATCTCCAGCGGGCGGGCGCACAGGTGGGGTTGGTGGCCTGCGACATCGCCGAACGGGTCCAACTCGCCGCCGCGGTCAAGGCGTTCGGGCCCGACCTGACCGCCGTAGTGCACGCGGCCGGGGTCCTGGACGACGGTGTGCTGGCGTCGATGACTCCTGAGCGACTGGCGGTGGTGATGCGGCCGAAGGTCGACGCGGCTTGGCAGTTGCACGAGTTGACGAAGGATCTGCCACTGGCGCGGTTCGTGCTCTTCTCGTCGGCAGCCGGGCTGTTGGGCAATCCAGGTCAGGGCAACTACGCGGCGGCGAACTCCTTCCTGGACGCGCTCGCCCGCCATCGGGCCGAACTGGGCCTGCCCGCACTGTCGTTGGTCTGGGGCGCATGGGCTGACGAAGAGGGTATGGCGGCGCGCAGCGGGCGGGTGCACGGCGGGCCGGTGCGCGCGGTCTCCCCCGAGCAGGCGTTCGCGCTCTTCGACGCGGCGCTCGGCGGCGGTGAACCGGTCCTCGCACCACTGCCGTTGGACCGCTCACCGAAGGCCAACCCGGCCGGGACCGTCGTACCGCCGCCCCTGCGCGGGCTGTTGCGCGCGAACCGGCAGTCGGCCTCTTCCACCATCCCGACGGACGGTGCCGATGGGTCCTGGCGAGACCGGCTCGCGCCACTGCCCGTGCCCGAACGGCTGCCCGCGCTGCGGGCGTTGATCCGGACCGAGGTCGCCGGTGTGCTCGGGCACACGGATGCCGACGCGGTCGACCGGGACTTCTCGGAACTGGGCTTCGACTCCTTGATGCGGGTCATGCTCTGCAACCGGTTGAGCCTGCTCACCGGGACACCCCTCGCGGTCACCGTGGCCTACGACTGGCCGGACACGGAGCAGCTCGCCGAGCACCTGTACGGCGAACTGCGCGGCACCCTGCCCGACGAGCCCGCAGCCACGACCGCCCCGGTGCCGGTCCGGGTCGACGGGCGCGGTGCCGGGCGGTCGCTGCCGACCCTGTACCGGAAGGTCTGCGAGACCGGTGACGTCGTATCGGCCATGCATCTCCTGGTGACCGCGTCCATCGGCGCGCCCACCTTCGGGCCCGAGGAAGCCGCCCGGCACACGCTGCCGCCGCTGCGGCTGGCCGCCGGTACCCGGGGTCCCGCCCTCGTCTGTGTTCCCGGCTTCGCCAGCAATCTGGGCCGGCCCTGGTACGCGGGGCTCGCCCCCTGCTTCGAGGGCGAGCGGGACGTCTTCGAGGTACGGCACTCCGGCATCGACCACGGCGACGCGGTGGCGCGCGACCTGGAGTCGCTGATCGAGGCGCACGCCACGGCCGTACGGCATCAACTCGGTGACCGGCGTTACGTGTTGGTCGGTCATTCCATGGGCGGTACGGCCGCCCATGCGCTCGCCGCCCGGCTGGCGGACCTCGGTGCTCCCCCCGCCGGGCTCGTGCTGATCGACTCGTATCACGTCACCCCGGAACGCGAGGCCGAGCCGTGGCTGCTGTCACTGCCCGCCCGGATTCCACTACTGGTCGGCGAGAGCTTCGACACGATGGTGGACGATCTGACGCTGCTGTCGCTGGGCGCGTACACCCGAATGTTCCGGGGCTGGCAGCCCGAGCCCATCGAGGTGCCCACCTTGCTCGTGCGCGCCTCCGAGCCCCTGGCGGGCATGCCGCGGGAATGGCGTTCGTCCTGGCCGGGTGTACGGGACACGGCGGACACGGCCGGCACTCATCTCAGCGTGCTGGAGGAGGACGCCGTCACGACGGCTGTAGTCGTCCGTGACTGGATCGACGCGCTCGGGTAGTCCGGCACGAAACCCAATATCTACGTCGGCGACATGAGAAATGAAATTAACGTCCGCACACGGCCGATCGCGCCGTGCTACTATTGATCTCAGTTGCAGTTGTGGTTGCCAAACCCTTCAGATGCCCACACCGCCCTCCGGGACGGTGGAGCATTTTTTTGTGTGTCCGGTTTCTTTCCGGCGGGGTGATCATCACGGCGACACGGAGTCCGCACACTGCGGGCTCCGCTGACCGCCCCGAAGGAGAACAAAATGGCCAGTGGCACCGTGAAGTGGTTCAACGCGGAAAAGGGTTTCGGCTTCATCGAGCAGGACGGTGGCGGCGCTGACGTCTTCGCCCACTACTCGAACATCGCCGCCCAGGGCTTCCGCGAGCTGCAGGAGGGTCAGAAGGTGACCTTCGACATCGCGCAGGGCCAGAAGGGCCCGACGGCCGAGAACATCGTTCCTGCGTAACGACGACGTTTACTTCGCAGCTGGGGCCCGCACCTTGGGGTGCGGGCCCCAGCTCGCTGCATTTTCCATGCTTTCGGCGATATTCCGCCGAAGCCACCGGCTCGTTCTTGCGATTCTCTGCGCCGTTCATTCACCGCGGGAATTCCTTGATACGTGCCATATCAAGGAAGGTTCCACATTTTGAACCGCGCACGTACGAATGACCGCTTCTCGCGAAAGCGTAATGGAAATCCGGAATCCGGAAAGAGCGGCGGCGGCTACCGCTCGGCGGCTCCGTCCGGCAACCGCTCCAGCGCGCCGCGCCGCTCCAAGGGCGGCGGCGGTGGCCGTCCGGTCGCTCTGCAGGGCGAGTTCGCCCTGCCGAAGACGGTGACCCCCGGCCTTCCCGCCGTGGAGTCGTTCGCCGAACTCGACATGCCGGCCAAGCTGTTGGCCGCGCTCGGCCACGAGGGCGTCACCGTCCCGTTCCCGATCCAGGCGACGACGCTCCCGAACTCCCTCGCCGGCCGTGACGTGCTCGGCCGCGGCCGCACCGGCTCCGGCAAGACCCTCGCCTTCGGCCTCGCGATGCTGGCCCGTACGGCGGGCCGTCGCGCTGAACCGCGAGCGCCCCTTGCTCTCGTCCTCGTCCCGACCCGCGAGCTGGCCCAGCAGGTCACCGACGCGCTCACCCCGTACGCCCGCGCCGTCAGCGTGCGGATGACCACCGTCGTCGGCGGTATGTCGATCGGCCGCCAGGCCGGTGCGCTGCGCGGCGGTGCGGAGGTCGTGGTCGCGACTCCGGGACGCCTCAAGGACCTCATCGAGCGCGGCGACTGCCGCCTGGACAGCGTGACCATCACGGTCCTCGACGAGGCCGACCAGATGGCCGACATGGGCTTCATGCCCCAGGTCACCGCGCTGCTCGACCAGGTGCAGACGGGCGGCCAGCGCATGCTGTTCTCGGCCACCCTGGACCGCAACGTGGACCTCCTGGTCCGCCGCTACCTGACCGACCCCGTCGTCCACTCCGTCGACCCCTCCGCGGGCGCGGTCACGACGATGGAGCACCACGTCCTGCACGTGCACGGCACGGACAAGCAGCGCGCGACCACCGAGATCGCGGCGCGCGAGGGCCGGGTCATCATGTTCCTGGACACCAAGCACGCGGTGGACCGGCTGGTGAAGCACCTGCTGAACAACGGCGTCCGCGCGGCCGGTCTGCACGGCGGCAAGTCCCAGCCGCAGCGCACCCGCACGCTCGCCCAGTTCAAGGACGGGCATGTGACGGCGCTGGTGGCGACCAACGTCGCGGCGCGCGGCATCCACGTCGACAACCTCGACCTGGTCGTCAACGTCGACCCGCCCACCGACCCCAAGGACTATCTGCACCGCGGCGGCCGTACGGCCCGTGCGGGCGAGTCCGGCAGCGTCGTCACGCTGGTCACCCCCGACCAGCGCCGTGACTTCACCCGGCTGATGACCGCGGCCGGCGTCACCCCGGAGGTCACCGCGGTGCGCTCCGGCGAGGAGGAGCTGACCCGGATCACGGGCGCCCAGGCCCCGTCCGGCGTCCCGGTCGTCATCCAGGCCCCGGTCGTGGAGCGCGAGCGCACCCGCCGTAGCCCGTCCTCGTCGTCGTCCCGGGGCCGTCGTGGGCGTCCGGCCGGGGCCGGCGAGGGCCGGTCCACCGGTGGTGCGGCTCGGCGTGGCGGCAGCGGCGGCAGTGCCGGCGGCAGCAGCCGGGGGCAGCGACGGTCGTCCTTCGGCCCCGCGGCCTGAGGACCAACTCGGCGCCTTCGGGCGCCCGTTCGGCCCCCGATCCTCCCTTCTCCCTGTGAGGCAACATGCGCTGTGTCATCGCCCGGTATCCCTTCGACCTCACCAAGATGGGTGTCCTGGAGACGATGAAGGGCATCAAGCCCGAGCTGGTCACGGGTGAGTCCGTGACCATCGGGCGGCGCCGCTACCCCGTCAAGCAGGTGGGGCAGGTCATCACCCGGCAGGACCCCCGCGACTTCAACAGCGGCGAGGTCATCCGGGCCATGACCCGGCTCGGCTTCACCTGCCACGGACTGCCCGAGGCCGTGCCCGTGCACGTCCTGACTCCGCTGGAGAACGCGTCGGCCCTGCTGGGCAGCGGCGCGGCCCAGGACGTGTCGGAAACCGTGTAGAAGCGACACCAGTACAGCCGAGAGGGCCCTGCCGACGCGCGTCGGCAGGGCCCTCTCGGCGTTCCGGGCCTGCCACGGGCCGGGCGGCACCCCTGCTGAACGAGCAGATGAACAGCGGGTTAGCATATGAGCGCCGCCTAGCTCGAAAGAGAAATCTGTGCCTGTCAACGAGGACTCGTTCACCAACTGGAAGACCCGCGAGGAGATCGCGGAGTCGATGATCCCGATGATCGGGAAGCTGCACCGCGAGCGGGACGTCACGGTCCTGCTGCACAGCCGCTCCCTGGTCAACAAGTCGGTGGTCAGCATCCTCAAGACCCACCGGTTCGCCCGCCAGATCGCCGGCGAGGAGCTCTCCGTCGTCGAGACCCTGCCCTACCTGCGGACGCTCACCACGCTCGACCTGGGCCCCTCGCAGATCGACATCGGCATGCTCGCCGCGACCCACCGCATCGACGAACGCGGCCTGTCCGTCGAGGAGTTCACCGCCGAGGCCGTCGCCGGTGCCACCGGCGCCAACAAGATCGAGAGCCGCGAGGGCCGCGACGTCGTCCTCTACGGCTTCGGCCGCATCGGGCGCCTGGTCGCCCGCCTGCTCATCGAGAAGGCCGGCTCGGGCAACGGTCTGCGGCTGCGCGCCATCGTCGTACGGCGGAGTGGGGGGCGGGCCGAAGAAGATCTCGTGAAGCGGGCCTCGCTGCTGCGCCGCGACTCGATCCACGGCCAGTTCCAGGGCACGATCACCGTCGACGAGGCCAGCAACACGATCATCGCCAACGGCAACGAGATCAAAGTGATCTACGCGGGCGACCCGTCCGAGGTCGACTACACGGCGTACGGCATCAAGGACGCCATCCTCATCGACAACACGGGCAAGTGGCGTGACCGGGAAGGACTTTCGCAGCATCTGCGGCCCGGGATCGACAAGGTCGTGCTGACCGCGCCCGGCAAGGGCGACGTCCCGAACATCGTGCACGGCGTCAACCACGACACCATCAAGCCGGACGAGCAGATCCTGTCCTGCGCGTCCTGCACCACCAACGCGATCGTGCCGCCGCTGAAGGCGATGGCCGACGAGTACGGTGTGCTGCGCGGCCATGTGGAGACGGTCCACTCGTTCACCAACGACCAGAACCTGCTGGACAATTACCACAAGGCCGACCGTCGCGGCCGTTCTGCGCCGCTGAACATGGTGATCACCGAGACCGGTGCCGCCTCCGCCGTCGCCAAGGCGCTGCCGGACCTCAAGGCGCCGATCACGGGCAGCTCGATCCGCGTCCCGGTGCCGGACGTGTCGATCGCGATCCTCAGCCTGCGGCTCGGCCGCGAGACCACCCGCGCCGAGGTTCTGGACTACCTCCGCGACGTCTCGCTCACCTCGCCGCTCAAACGGCAGATCGACTTCACCACCGCCCCCGACGCGGTGTCGAGCGACTTCATGGGCTCGCGCCACGCCTCGATCATCGACGCGGGCGCCACCAAGGTCGACGGCGACAACGCGATCCTCTACCTCTGGTACGACAACGAGTTCGGCTACTCCTGCCAGGTCGTCCGGGTCGTCCAGCACGTATCCGGGGTCGAGTACCCGACGTATCCCGCACCGGCTGTCTGAGGCCTTCTGCCCCGCGTGTTGAACGTGTGACGGCCCGGCCACCCCCAAGTCGGGGCGGCCGGGCCGTCGTTGTCACAGACGTGCACGGAGGTGCGCTGGGTCAGCGTGTACTGCGCTTACCTCGGTAGAGCACCACGAATCCGGCGACGAGAAGCAGCGCGCCGGCCACGGCGGGCCACAGATTCGCGCCGGTCTCCGCCAGTCCGCCCTGCGCCTGCGGCTGGTTGGGGCCTACGGCTGCGTAGCTCTCCCCGCCCGAGGACGAGTCGGGCGGTGTCGCCGTGGGGCTGCCGACCTGGCCGCCGGAGCCGTTGTCCGAACTCCCCTGCGTCTCGGTCGACTTGGACCCTTCGGTCTTCGTGTCGGCCTTGGGGACCGAGACCGCGGTCGTCAGGTCACCGGGGTCGGTGGTCTGGGTGTCGGTGGGCTCGGGGGCGTTGGTCTCGGTGTCCGGGGCGCTCGTCACGGGATCCGCGCCGGGCTGGTCACCGTTGCCGCCGTTGTCACCATTCCCGGCGTTGTCACCATTCCCGGCGTTGTCACCATTCCCGGCGTTGCCGCCGTTCCCCTCGTTGCCGCCGTTCCCGGCGGGTTCGTCGGACGCGGTGGCCGTGGGCGCCGCCGTAGCGGTGTCGGTGGCCGTCGGGGACGCCTCCGGCTCACCCGAACCGCCGCCCGAACCCGAGCCGCCGCCCGAACCGCCACCGTTACCCGGGTCGTCGTCCGTGCCGGCGCCGCACTTCTTGCCGTCGTTGATGCAGTTGACCACGTCCTTCATCAGGCCCTCGTCGAAGACGTTGATGAAGTCGCCGTGGTCCGTGACGGGCTTGTGCTGCTGCTCGGGGAAGGAGTCCACCGCGAACAGCGGGGTCGTCTTGCCGCCGTCCTGGAGGCTCGGCGCGTTCACGTCGTAGACGATCCGCTGCACCAGCTGCGGAATGGCCTCGAAGCCCGCCGGGCAGGAGCCGTCGGCGGCCTCGAAGGCCACGTGGGTGCGGTGGTTGGCGCTGTCGATGTTGCGGCCGTCCCAGCAGCTCTGGAACTTGAAGGTGCGCACCACGTCGCTGCCCGCCGGGCACAGCGGGTACTTGTCCTTGAGCTGCCGGTCCTCGAACCCGGTGCAGCTCCAGGAGGCGTTGGCGTTGGCCGGGCCGTTCACGAAGGCCTTGGCATCGCCGGTGATGATGCGCAGGAGGCGCGGCATCGCGACGACCTTGCTCTTCGGGTTGCCCACGAACGTCAGCGTGGCCGCCTTCGCGGTGACGATCTGACCGGAGTTGCCCTCGGTACCGCCGCCGGGCTTGTCGGCGTCCTGCTCCTGCTTGCCGTTCTGCAGGCGCAACACGGGCCAGTAGTAAGTGGACTTGTCGCCCGGGTTCTCACAACTCGTGTCGGCCTTCGCCAGGTCGTCGTCGCTCGCGAAGGCGTTGTTCGACTGGTTGCCGATGTAGTCGTGGAAGTGGTGGGCGCCGTTGGTGACTCCGGGCGCGACGATCACGTTGTCCGAGTTGAACAGGCCGTTCTCGTTGACACCGCAGGCGGTGACGAACGTGCCGCGGGAGGCGTCGGCCTGGTCCTGCGGGGTGTTCACGTTGGGCTGTACGGAGGTGATGTCCGCGTAGTCCGAGGCGACGGGCCCGTTGGTGGACTGCTGGTTGCCCTGCTGGTCCTGGCCGTCGCCCTGCTGCTGGTCCTGGCCGCCCTGGTCGTCGCCGCTGCTGTCCTGGTCGCCGCTCTGATCGCCGTTCTGGTCCCCGTTCGTGGGGGCGATCAGGGTGCAGCCCGCGAGTGCGTCGAGGCCTTCCGGGCGGTCCCCGACACGCGCGATGGCGTCGCCGATCCGTCCGATGGTCGCGGCGCGCTTCTCCTTCAACGGATTCATGATCGCGTTGTCGGCGAAGGAGGCGTCCTGGCGTATGGACTCCGTCGAGTCCTTCAGTTTCTGGTAGGCCTCGGTTATCTGCTGGTCCAGAAGCGCGAGTTGGGTGTCGACCTCGGTCTTCGCCTCGTCGGGGACCGTCGTCAACTGGGTGCCGATGTCCGGGCAGTCGATCGTGGCGCCGTCCGATGCCGCATCCGGAGACCCTTGTTGGGCGGAATCACCGCCCCAACCGCCTTCGGACGCCGACGCGTAGACGTTCGCCGCCACCAGTCCTCCGCCGCCCAGCATCAGGGCGACTGCTGCCATCGTCGCGCGTCGTGCGCCCGTGGGGCGTCTGCGCGTGTTGCGTGCCAAGGAAGTTGCTCCTACACGTATCGGTCGGCCCGGATCGTCCCGGCATGGAAATCCCCCGTTCCAATACGGAGCAGGATGCCGGTGTGTTCAACCGTCCCAAAAATTCATAGCGACCTCATATGGATCACCCGGCCCGGCGGGCTCATCGGCCCGAGACACGTTTGGGAGAGGTAAAGGTCACAAAAACGTATCGGACATATCGCGCTTCAACCTTCACACGAGGCACACACGTTGGCTAAGTTGGCGCTCAGACCGTACGACCTACTCCGGCGATCAGCGCCGGGCCGCACGGTTTGCGCCGAATCCGGTGTGTCGCTCGCGACAGCCGGAACCGGGGACCCAACCGACTTGGGGTGAATCGGCCCAACCGCCCGTCCGGGCAAGGGTCGTAGGGCAATCCTTCCGTGATCGGCCGCCCGAACCCGACAGCTAACCCGGTAGGCGCGATACGGAAGGAGCACGTCTGCCATGCCGGCAGAACGAAGTACGCGCACCGGAGGCAGTGGCCCCACCGTGGACGACCGACCCAGCCGTGACGAAGTGCAGCGGCGGATCAACTCCCTTTACGACAGGGCCGAGACGGCCACCGGAAACTACAACGCCACACGCAAGATGTCCGGTGCTCCACGCCAGCGTGTCGAGCCCCGCCCCAGCGCGTCGCGTCCTTCCGACCCCGCTCAAGACGCCGTCACCCGGCAGTTGTTCGACCGCGCTCGCGCCCAACTGGGCCCGACCGTACCGGCGGCCCTGCCGCCCCGCAGGACTCCCGCCCGTCCGGCCGCAGCCCGGCCCGAGCGGTCCGAGCGACGCCCCGAGCCCGAGGGCGGCGCCCGAGCACTTGAGGCGCAGCCCGGCCGCGCCGTGGCCGAACTGACCGCGGGGACCGGCATGCCGGAGCCGGCCGCCCCTCAACTCAGGGCGTCTGTCGCCGAGTTGACGGCCGGACCCGTCGCCGCGCTGCCGCCCGCCGCGCCGCAAGCTCCCCAGATGCCTCAGATCGCCGCGGCGCAGGCACCGCAAATGCAGCAGATGGCCCAGATGCCCCAGGCGACCGTCCTCGACCTGCCGCCCGTGCCGTCCATCGAGGTGCTGCCCGCGCCCGTCATGGAGGCGCAGCAGTTCGCCGTCGCGGCTGCCCCGGCGCCGGTCTTCGACCCCCTCACCGCGGACCTGGAGCTGCTCCCGTACATCGCCGCTCCGCGCGCCGAACAGGCCCCGGCGAGTGCTACCTGGCCGCCCGCGCAGACCAACTGGCCCACAGCGGAGACGACTTGGTCGACCGGGGCGATGCCGATGGTCCCCGAACAGCAGACGTGGTCGACCGGGCAGTTGCCCGTCATGCCCGAACAACAGAGCTGGGCCACGGGCCAGATGCCCATCGTGCCCGAACAACAAGCCTGGGCCACAGGCCAGATGCCGGTCGTGACCCAGCAACAGGCCTGGGAAACGGGGCAGATGCCCGTCGTCCCCGAGCAACAGGCCTGGGCCACCGGCCAGATGCCCATGGTGACCGAGCAGCGCACCTCGTACCCCACGCCTGAACCGGACTGGCGTCCGCCGCAGCAGGAGTGGCAGCCGACCCCACCCGCCGCCGAGGTCTCCTTCGCCGCGGCCCCGGTCGCCGCTCCCGAGTTCACCCTGCCCACGGCTCCGACGATGGCCCCGGAGATCATTCTTCCCCCGGCCCCGACCATCAGCCCGGCGCCCGCCGCGGCCGTACCCGCCGCACTGCAGGACCCCACCACGCTCAGCAAGACCAGCACCGCGCTCGCCTTCGCCCGCGCACAGATCGGCAGGCCCTGCCTGTGGGGCGCGGCGGGACCGGACGCGTACGACTGCTCCAGCCTCACCCAGGCCGCCTGGAAGGCCGCGGGCGTCCTCCTCCCGCGCACCTCCCAGGAACAGTCCGGCGCCGGCGCGCTCGTCCCGCTCACGGACATCCGCGCGGGCGACCTGATCTTCTTCTACGACAGCATCGACCACGTCGGCCTCTACACCGGCAACGGCCTGATGATCCACGCGCCGAGCCCGGGTACGCCGATACGCGAGGAGTCGATCTTCCACGCCGGTGCCGCCGCCATCCGGGGCGCCGTACGGCCCGCCTGATCCGATCGGGGCCGGGCATTTCCCGGCCCTGACCGCACACCCCGCGACACTCCCGGCCAACCGCGTCATGGACCCGTACGAGTGGTGCATCCTGGGACACGGTCGTAGCGTCGACAGAGACACGACGACCGTGCCCCGGCAGCGGGCCCACCGCCGGCGCGGGGCGACGAGGACGAACAGACGGCCGGGAGCGGACATGTACAAACACACCATGGTCGGAATCGTCACGCTCTGTGCCGCGGCCCTGCTCGGTCCGGCCGTCGCCACCTCGTCGGCGGCCCCGACCACGGTCCCGGTGACCGCCCACCGCCAGCTCCAGGACCCCGTGCTGGTCGACTGCCTCTGGCACCCCGAGGTGCGCCCCACGGACTTCATGCTCGCCTGCGGCGACGGCAACAGCCGCCTCACGTCGCTACGTTGGACGGACTGGAACGCCAACTCCGCGACGGCCACGGGCGTGAACGTGGTGAACGACTGCAAGCCCTATTGCGCGGTGGGCAAGTTCCACTCGTTCCCGGTCACCGTCCGGCTCGACACCCCGCAGACCTGGAAGCGGCACCCGCAGGTGCGGCAGTACACCGAGATCATCCTGACGTACCCCGGCGCGAGGCCGGACAAGTTCCAGCACACCGTGACCTACCCGCTCTGGAACTGACTCAGAGCGCCAGTTCCACCACGAGCGGCCGGTGATCCGAGATCGCCGTCCTCGGCGCGTGCGCTGTCCCTACGGCGTCCGCGCCGAGCCCCGTCGTCATGATGTGGTCGAGCTGGACGAGCGGCCGGTGTGACGGAAAGGTCGCCCGCCGCGCCGAACTCCGCCAGCCACGCGGCGCGGTCGCGTTCAGGATGAGCCGGGGAAGGGCGCCGAAGAGGTTGAAGTCGCCCATCAGTACCCGGGGTTGGGGAAGATCGGCGATCCGGCGGCGGACGGTGCGCAGTTGCCCGATGTTCCACCCCGGCACGAACGAGAGATGGACGGCCACGACGGTGAACGGGCCGTGCGGGCCTTCCACCACGGCGGCCAGGGCGGCCCGGGCCTGATCCCGGGCCAGCACCGGAGCGGCCCGCCCGGCCACCCGCAACGGCATACCGATGGGCGCCGCCGGGAGCCGTAGGGCACGCCACTCGTGGACCGGGAGCCGGGACAGCAACGCCAGTCCGTGCGAAGGGATTTGGGGCTGCCGGACCTCGGGGCCGTAGACGCGCATGCCGGGTTCGTCCGGGTCGAGGACCCAGCCCCGGCCCGGCACGGAACGGCAGTGCAGCGCCGTCGCGTATCGCCAGTCCCACGCGCCCATCGCGTCGGCGGCGACCGCCGCCTGATCGACACCGCCCGACCGTTCCTGGAGCCGGTCGACCTCCTGGAGCGCCACCACATCGGCGTCCAGGGACGCGACGGCTTCGGCGAGGGGTGCCGAGGGCTCGTCGGGGGCAGCGGGCGTCGGGCGGCCGTCCGGCTGGATCCGCCGGCCGTGCAGCACGTTGAACGTCGCGCAACTCACCAGTAACTCACCCATGGTCAGGCCGCATTGTACGTAGTGCGCCTGTGAGACGGGCTTCCCCATGGCGAAAATGTACTTGCGTAACTCAAGCACTCCGCTATAGTTGAGTAAGTCAAGCAAAATTACGTGGTCGCATCGCAGAGGCGCAGCGTACGGAGCGGATGGAGACCGCCATGGACGACGCGCCCCGGACCCCGGCCGCTCCCGGTCCGCTCGCCTCCTTCGCCCGGTTCACGGCGCTGGGCGGCGGTGTCGGGCTCCTCTCCGGCGGCGCCGTGGCCCTGCTCGCGGAGCAGCTGCCCTGGGTGCTGGCGAACGCGCTGATCACCGTCGCCTCCACCCTCCTGTGCACGGAACTCCACGCCCGTTTCACCTTCGGTTCGGGTCGGCACGCCGGATGGCGTCGGCACTGGCAGTCGGCGGGCTCGGCAGCGGCGGCCTATCTGGTGACCTGCGCCGCGATGTTCGTCCTGCACCTGGTGCAGTCGTCGCCGGGGGCGCTGACGGAGCAGGCCGTGTATCTCGGCGCGTCCGGTCTCGCCGGCCTCGCCCGCTTCCTGCTGCTGCGCCTGTACGTCTACGCCACCGGTCGTGACCGGACGGCCGCGAACGGGACGTGGCAACTCCGGCGCCTTCAGGGCATGTTGGAGGCTCCCGCTGCCGTAGGCACCTTGCAGCAGCGACAGTTCGCGCTCGCCTCCAGCTGACGTCCCCCGGTGATCAGTTACGCTGACCGTTTCCAAATAACAGGCGGCGGGGGCATGTTCACCAAGCGATTGATAGCGGGCGGACTGACAGCACTTCTGGTCGGGGCGCTCAGCGCATGCGGCAGCGGGAGCGGAAGCAGCGACAGTACGTCCGGCGTCGGGCAGGGCAGTTCGAGCACCCCGCAGAAGGCCCGGCCCACCCCCGACACCGTGACCGGGCTCCGTGACTCGGTCCGCCATCTCGCCAAACAGACGACGAAGGCCACGCGGCCGCACACCGTCACCAAGTGCACGCCCGCCACCAAAAGGGTCCAGCACAAGTCCAGTTCGGGATCGGGCTCCAAGAAGAAGACCCGCACCTGGACCACCACGGAGCAGTACCGGAAGTGCTCGAAAGTGCGCAGCGGCACCGAGACGTACACCCGGACCGTCCGCGCGGAACGGTGGTGCGTGAGCCTCGACGACGTGGGCGGCAACACCGCGAAGGACGACGTCTGGTACCAGGTCACGCGCGCCGTCTACGACACGGTCCGCACCGCGGACGACCACGCTCGCGTGGAATTCGCCCCGGCCGGAACGGGTTGCTGAAAGGTAGGTCCGACTGCGGGGCGCCGGAACGAATTACGAATCGGGTCCCCGGACTTCGAGTCAATTCGTGATCACAGACGTACCTGCGGTCATGGGCGCCCCGCGCCGACCCGCCACGTCACCGACCCGGAGAACAGGCACCCCATGAACGCATCCGCACCGCACAACCCCGCCGCCGACGGAACCGCCCAGATCGGCGTCACCGGCCTCGGCGTGATGGGCCGCAACCTCGCGCGCAACTTCGCCCGCAACGGCTACACGGTGGCCGTCCACAACCGATCGCCGCACCGCACCCATGAGTTGATGAAGGAGTACGGCGACGAGGGCGCCTTCGTCCCGGCCGAGACGGCCCAGGAGTTCGTGGCCGCGCTCGAGAAGCCCCGCCGCCTGATGATCATGGTGCAGGCCGGTCCGGCCACCGACGCCGTGATCGACGAGTTCGCCGCGCTCATGGAGCCCGGCGACATGATCATCGACGGCGGCAACGCCCACTTCGCCGACACCCGCCGCCGCGAGGCCGCCCTCCGCGACAAGGGCCTGCACTTCGTCGGCGCCGGTGTCTCCGGCGGCGAGGAGGGCGCGCTGAACGGCCCGTCGATCATGCCCGGCGGTTCGGCGGAGTCGTACGCCGTGCTGGGTCCGATGTTCGAGTCCGTCAGCGCGAAGGTCGACGGTGAGCCCTGTTCCACGCACATCGGGACCGACGGAGCCGGGCACTTCGTCAAGATGGTGCACAACGGCATCGAGTACGCCGACATGCAGCTCATCGCCGAGGCGTACGACCTGCTGCGCCAGGTCGGCGGCTACACCCCGGCCGAGATCGCGGAGATCTTCCAGCGCTGGAACGAGGGGCGGCTCGGTTCCTACCTGATCGAGATCACCGCCGAGGTCCTCGGTCACACCGACGCGGAGACCGGCAAGGCGTTCGTCGACATCGTCACCGACGCGGCCGGGCAGAAGGGCACCGGCCGCTGGACCGTGCAGACCGCGCTGGAGCTGGGTTCGCCGGTCACCGCGATCGCGCAGGCCACCTTCGCGCGCGCCTCGTCCAGCCAGGGCGAGCTGCGCGCCGCCTACCGCGGTCTGCCCGGCGGCACCACTCCCCCGCTGAGCCGCACCGAGGCCGACCGGTTCACCGCCCAGGTCGAGCAGGCGCTGTACGCGTCGAAGGTCATCGCCTACGACCAGGGCTGGAAGATGATCCAGGACGCGGCGACCGAGTTCGGCTGGTCGATCGACCTGGCCGCGGTCGCCGGGATCTGGCGCGGCGGCTGCATCATCCGGGCCTCCTTCCTCGACCGCATCCGGGCCGCGTACACGGCCGACCCGGGGCTGGTCAGCCTGCTGGGCGAGGAGCGTTTCGCGCAGGAGATCGGCGACGCGCAGGTCCCCTGGCGTGAGGTGGTCGCCTCGGCGGCCCGCCGCGGGATTCCGGTCCCGGCGTTCTCCGCCGCGCTGTCGCACTACGACACGCTGCGCGCCGACCGGCTGCCGGCGGCCCTGCTCCAGGGCCAGCGCGACTTCTTCGGCGCCCACACCTACGGCCGTACGGACCGCACCGGCATGTTCCACACGCACTGGTCCCGGCCCGGCCGCCCGGAGACGACGGCCTGAGCCGTGCGCGCATGACGTTCCGGCCCTCCTGCTCAGGCAGGGGGGCCGGAGTTCTGTGTGCCGCTACCCGACGGGCGGTGCCGTGCTGTCGCGTATGACGAGCTGCGTGGGCACCAGCGTGGTGCCGTGCTCGTCGCCGCGGTCCCGCATCCGCCGTAGGACACCCTCCACGCACAGGCGACCGACCTCGGCGAAGTCCTGGTGGACGGTGGTCAGGGGCGGCAGGAAGGAACCGGCCTCGGGGATGTCGTCGAAGCCGATGACGCTGACGTCCTCGGGGATGCGCCGGCCGCGCTCGTGCAGGGCCCGCAGCAGGCCCAGTGCCATCTGGTCGTTGGCCGCGAACACGGCCGTGCAGTCGGCCTGTTGGGCGAGTTCCAGTCCCACGCGGTAGCCGGATTCCGCGGACCAGTCGCCGCGTACGACGGGGGGCACGGGCCGTCCCGCGTCGGTGAGTTCGGCGCTCCAGGCGTCGGCCCGGCGCTGGGCCGCGAAGGACTCCTCGGGGCCCGCCAGGTGCCAGACCGTGCGGTGGCCGAGGTCGAGAAGGTGGCGTACGGCGGCTCGCGCGCCGCCGTTCTGGTCGGTGTCGACCACGCTGTAGCGGTCGCCCGCGTCGGAGTCGGCGACGACGACCTGGACGTGGGGCGGCAGGGAGATGGTCGCCGCGTCCAGGAGGTGGACCTCCATGATGGCGATGACGGCGTCGACGGCGAGTTCGCCCAGCCGGGAGAAGGCGCCGCGCACCTCGTCCTGGGTGGGCACGGCGACCGGCAGCAGCGTGACGGCGTAGCCCTCGTGCGCGGCGGAAGTGGCGATCGCCTCCAGGGTGCGCATGTTGCCGGTGGTGGAGAGGTTGAAGGTGATCACGCCGATGGTGCGGAACTCACCGCGTTTCAGCGCGCGGGCGGCGCTGTTGGGCCGGTAGCCCAGTTCCTTCATGGCGGCGAGGACCTGTTGCCGGGTCTCCTCGTTGACGCCCGCGAAGCCGTTCGACACGCGGGAGACCGTCTGTGACGACACGCCGGCGACGCGCGCGACATCCGCCATGGACGCGCTCGGGGCGCGTCTCGACGACCGTTTCCCGGTGCGTCTGCGTGGCTTCTCCGTACCGCCCGGGGCACCGTCCACTGTGTCCACCTGTATCCCTCACATATCGATCCGATCGCCTCGGTCGTGTTTCCGCAAACGACCCTTGACCACCGACATTGGGGCAGTGTAGACATGCCGCCATCAGATGTTTACGTAAACATAACAGCCCGGGGCCGTTCTGGACCGTGCTGTTTACGCAACATCGCGACGGCGTGAGACGCCGGTTCCGAGATGGACGAGCGAGGAACTACATGACGACGCTTCAACCCCCTGCGGCCGCGACTCGGCCTCCTACCGGGCCGTCGGCGAAACGGGACCGACGATCCTGGACAGGGTGGGGTTTCATCGGACCCTTCGCGGTGGTCTTCGCCTTCGTCTTCCTGGCTCCGATCGCGTACTCGATCTACCTGAGTCTCTTCCGCGACCAGCTCATCGGCGGCAACCACTTCGTCGGCCTGGACAACTACAAGCAGGCCTTCCAGGACGACCAGTTCTGGTCCTCCCTGGAGCGGGTCTCGCTGTTCCTGGTGATCCAGGTGCCGATCATGCTCGGCATCGCCCTGTTCGTGGCGCTCGCGCTGGACAGCGGCCGGCTCTTCGGCCGGGACTTCTTCCGGATCTCGATCTTCCTGCCGTACGCCGTGCCCGCCGTGGTCGCCACCCTGATGTGGGGCTTCATGTACGGCACCCAGTTCGGTCTGGTGGGTGACATCAACAGCGCCTTCGACGTGACGCTGCCCGACCCGCTCTCGGCCCATCTGGTCCTGGCGTCGATCGGCAACATCGTCACCTGGGAGTTCGTCGGCTACAACATGCTGATCTTCTACTCCGCGCTGCGGGTCATCCCGACCTCGCTGTACGAGGCTGCGGAGATCGACGGCGCCGGGCAGTTCCGCGTCATCACGGCCATCAAGCTCCCGGCGATCCGCGGCGCCCTGGTCATCGCGACGATCTTCTCGATCATCGGCAGCTTCCAGCTCTTCAACGAGCCGAGCATCCTGCGACCGCTGGCGCGCAACGCGATCACGACGGACTACACGCCGAACTTCTACACATACTCACTGTCCTTCAACGGACAGCAGCACAACTACTCCGCGGCGGTCGCCATCATCATGGGCCTGATCACCATGGTCATCGCCTACGTCGTGCAGCTCCGCGGCATGCGCAAGGGAGCCTGAGCCATGAGCACCCCCGTCACCACCGCCTCTCCCTCCGCATCGGCCGCGTCCGGCGGCGGCTCCAAGAACGCCCCCCGGCTGCGCACCCCGCGCAAGAAGCACTCCCCCGGGCGCCCCAAGCGGAGCATTCTGCTGACCGTGCTCACCGGTCTGATCCTGGTCTACACCGTGGTGCCGCTGCTGTGGCTGGTCATCAACGCGACCAAGACCCAGGCGGGCCTCGCCGACTCCAACGGCCTGTGGTTCGCCCACCACTTCGCCCTCTGGTCGAACATCCACGACACGTTCACCTACCACGACGGCATCTTCGTCCGCTGGCTGCTGAACACCCTGCTGTACGTCGTGCTCGGCGCCGGCGGCGCCACCTTCCTGTCGATCCTCGGCGGTTACGCGCTGGCAAAGTTCAACTTCCCCGGGAAGCGCGCCATCTTCGCCGTGGTCATCGGCGCGGTCGCCGTCCCCGGTACGGCTCTCGCGGTGCCGACGTTCCTGATGTTCAGCAAGATGGGGCTCACGGACACCCCGTGGGCAGTGATCATCCCCTCGCTGGTCTCGCCGTTCGGCCTGTACCTGATGTGGGTGTTCGCCACCGAGGCCATCCCGGTCGAGCTCCTCGAAGCCGCGCGGATCGACGGGGCGGGCGAGATCCGCACCTTCTTCCAGGTCTCCCTGCCGCTGCTCGCGCCCGGTGTCGTGACGGTCCTGCTGTTCACCACGGTCGCGACGTGGAACAACTACTTCCTGCCGCTCATCATGATCAAGAACCCGGACTGGTACCCCCTGACCCTGGGACTGGACGCCTGGAACTCCCAGGCCCAGACGATCGGTGGTGACGTCATCTTCAACCTGGTGATCACGGGTTCGCTGCTCACCATCGTGCCGCTGATCGCCGCGTTCCTGCTGCTCCAGAAGTACTGGCAGTCCGGACTCGCCGCCGGAAGCGTCAAGGAATAACCCAACCCTCAAGAAGTCCCACCCACGAAGAAGTGGAAGCACCTCCATGCGCAGAACTACCGGCCGCCTGCTGCGCGGCATGGCTCTCCTCTCCGTCCTCGCCCTGGGAGCGACCGCCTGCGGCGGCTCCGACGACGACAGCTCCAGCAGCACCAAGGCGGTTTCCGCCGCGGACATCCAGGCGGCTCTCAAGAAGGGCGGCTCGGTCACGGTCTGGGCCTGGGAGCCCACGCTGAAGACGGTCGCCGCCGACTTCCAGAAGAAGTACCCGAAGGTCAAGATCAACCTGGTCAGCGACCGGTCCGGTGACAAGCACTACACCGCGCTGTCGAACGCCATCGCGGCCGGCAAGGGCGTCCCCGACGTCGCCCAGGTCGAGTACTTCGCGCTGAGCCAGTACTCCCTCACCAAGGGCCTGACCAACCTGGCGCCGTACGGCGCCGACAAGCTGGCCTCCAAGTACACGGCCGGTCCGTGGAACGCGGTGAGCGACGGCGACAAGGTCTACGGCCTGCCGATGGACTCGGGCCCGATGGCGATGTTCTACAACAAGAAGGTCTTCGACAAGTACAAGATCGCCGTCCCCACCACGTGGGACGAGTACGTCGTCGCGGCCCAGAAGCTGCACAAGGCCGACCCGAAGGCCTACATCGCCGCCGACGCCGGTGACGCGGGCTTCACCACCAGCATGCTGTGGCAGGCCGGTTCGCGCCCCTACAAGGTCGACGGCACCAAGGTGACGATCAACTTCGAGGACGCGGCCGCCAAGAAGTACACCGACACCTGGCAGAAGCTCATCGACCAGAAGCTCGTCGCGCCCATCAACGGCTGGACGGACGACTGGTACAAGGGCCTCGGTGACGGCACCATCGCCACCCTGACCACCGGCGCCTGGATGCCCGCCAACTTCGTCAGCGGTGTCTCCGGTGCCTCCGGTGACTGGCGCGCGGCCCCGATGCCGCAGTGGACCGCGGGCGGCAAGGCCAGCGCGGAGAACGGCGGTTCGTCCCTCGCCCTGCCCACCCTGGGCAAGAACAAGGAACTCGCCTACGCGTTCGTCGAGTACGCCAACGCCGGCGCCGGCATCCAGACCCGCGTGAACGAGGGCGCCTTCCCGGCGACCAAGGCGGAGCAGCAGTCCGCGGCGTTCCAGAACAAGGAATTCCCGTACTTCGGCGGGCAGAAGGCCAACAAGATCTTCGCCGAGTCCGCGGCCGAGGTCGCTTCCGACTGGTCGTACCTGCCCTTCCAGCAGTACGCCAACTCGATCTTCAACGACACCGTCGGCAAGGCCTACATCTCGGGCACCACGCTGGCTCAGGGTCTGAAGAGCTGGCAGGACGCCTCGATCAAGTACGGCAAGGAGCAGGGCTTCACGGTCTCGAAGTGACCCGCTCGAAGTAACCGGCTCGAAGAAGTAACCGGCACCACCTCGGGAGCCGCCGCCGAGCAGCGATCGCTCGGCGGCGGCCCGCCCGGAATCCACCACGGATCTCGTACCGCCTGTGCAGTAACCGGAAGGACCATCATGATCTCCACCCTCCTGTCCCAGTTGCGGCACGGGCCGGACGGTGAGCCCACCACCCCGCGTCTCGCCTACGGCGCCGACTACAACCCGGAGCAGTGGCCGCGGGAGGTGTGGGACGAGGACATCCGGCTGATGCGCGAGGCCGGCGTCAACATCGTCTCCGTGGGGATCTTCTCCTGGGCCCGCATCCAACCGGCCCGGGACGCATGGGACTTCGGCTGGCTCGACGAGGTCATGGACCTGCTGCACGCGGGCGGCATCGGCGTCGACCTGGCCACCGCCACCGCGTCCCCGCCACCGTGGCTGAGCACGGAGCACCCGGAGATCCTCCCGGTGACCGCCGCCGGCGAGACCCTGTGGCCCGGGGGCCGCCAGCACTGGCGCCCCACCTCGCCCGTCTTCCGCGAGCACGCGCTACGCCTGGTACGGAAGTTGGCCGAACGCTACGCCAACCACCCCGCGCTGGTCGCCTGGCACGTCTCCAACGAGCTCGGCTGCCACAACGTCTACGACTACTCCGACGACGCGGCCCGCGCCTTCCGCGACTGGCTGCGCGCCCGCTACACCACGATCGACACGCTCAACCAGGCCTGGGGCACCGCATTTTGGTCCCAGCGGTACAGCGACTGGGAGCAGATCCTGCCGCCCCGGCTGGCCGCGTCCTTCCCGAACCCCACCCAGCAGCTGGACTTCAAGCGCTTCTCCTCCGACGCGCTCAAGGACCATCTCCGCGTGGAGCGCGACCTGTTGCGCGAGATCACGCCCAACGTGCCGGTCACCACCAACTTCATGGTGATGGGCAACACCAAGGGCATGAACTACGCCGACTGGGCCGCCGAAATCGACTTCGTCTCCAACGACCACTACGTGCTGCCCGGTTCACAGGACCGCGACGAGCTGTCCTTCTCCGCGAACCTCGTGAGCGGGATCTCCGCCGGCAAGCCATGGTTCCTCATGGAGCACTCCACCAGCGCCGTCAACTGGCAGCCCGTCAACGTGGCCAAGCGCCCCGGCGACCTGGCCCGCGACTCCCTCCTGCACGTCGCGCACGGCGCCGACGCCGTCTGCTACTTCCAGTGGCGCCAGTCCGCGGCCGGCGCCGAGAAGTACCACTCCGCGATGGTCCCGCACTCCGGCGCCGACAGCGAGGTCTTCCGCGCGGTGACCGAACTCGGCCGCACACTGCGCACGTTGGCCCCCGTCGCCGGGTCGGACCGCGAGACGGCCCGGGTCGGCATCGTCTTCGACTGGGAGTCCTGGTGGGCCAGCGAGCAGGACTCGCACCCCACCGACCGGCTCGACTACCGCCAGGAAGCGCTCGACTGGTACTCCGCCCTCCTCGACCTCGGCGTCCGCGCCGACATCGTCACCGCGCAGACCGCCCTGGACCGCTACGACGTGGTGATCACGCCGGTGCTGCACATGATCCCGGCGGCCCTCTCCAAGGAACTCACCCGGTACGTCGAGCAGGGCGGCCACCTGGTCTCCACGTACTTCTCCGGTGTCGTCGACGAGAACGACCACATCTGGCTCGGCGGCTACCCGGGCGCCCTGCGCGACCTGCTGGGCATCCGTATCGAGGAGTTCGGCCCGCTGCTCGACGGCGACACGGTCGAGCTGGACCTCGACGGCACGGCCACGGGCTCCCTGTGGACCGACCGGATCACGGTGACCGACCCCGAGGTGGAGGTGCTGGCCCACTACCGCAGCGGCACGTACGCCGGTCGCCCCGCGGTCACCCGCCGTACGGTGGGCGGAGGTTCGGCGGCGTACGTCTCCACGCGTCTGGGCCGTGCCGGACTCGCCGGTCTGCTCCCCGAGTTGCTCGCGCCCGCCGGTGTCGGCAGTGAACTCCCCGACGCCGCACGGGGAGTTGTCGAGCTGACCGTGCGCCGGAACGCCGACAGCCGCTACCTGTTCCTGGTCAACCGGACCGACGGGACAGTGCCGTTGACCGGTCTGTCCGGGGAACTGCTGGTCGGCAGCGCGGGCGAGGACGGTTTCCCCGTGCTCTCCCCAAGGGAGGTCGCCGTAGTGAGCCAGCCCGCGACCTGACGGACGGCTCAGGTGAGTTCGAGCAGCCCGCGGCGGACGGCCTCCGACACGGCCGCCGCCCGGTTGTCGACCTTGAACTTGCGGTAGATCCGCACGAGATGGGTCTTGACCGTGGCCTCGCTGAGGAACAACGCCTCGGCGATGGCCCGGTTGCTGTGCCCCTCGGCCATCAGCCGGACGACCTCGACCTCGCGCGCGGTCAACTCCTGGGCGGGGCTGACCACTTGGCCGACCAGTTCACCGACGACGTCCGCCGCGAGCCCGACCGATCCGCCGGCGGCCGTACGGACCGCCTGGAAGAGTTCCTCCGGCGGCCCCGCCTTGAGCACATAGCCGCGGGCGCCCGCCTGCAACGCCCGTACGACATCGGCTCGTCCGGCGTAGCTGGTCAGCATGACCACCGCGACGCCCGGCGCCCGCTGGGCGAGCCGTCGGACGGCCTCGACGCCGTCGATCCCACTCCCCGGCCCGGCGAACCGCAGATCCATCAGCGCGACGTCGGGCGTCAACTGGGCTGCCAGGCGCACGGCTTCCTCACCGCTGCCGGCCTCGGCGATCACATCGAGGTCCGGTTCGCCGTCGAGCAGGGCGCGCAGTCCGGCCCGTACGACGGCGTGGTCGTCCGCGATGAGGAGCCGGAACGGTCCGCCGGTCATGAGGCGGTCGCCGCGGTGAGAGGTGCGACCGGCCGGATCCGGGGCGGTGCTGAGACCGTGGCGCGGACCCTGGTCCCCCCGCCCGGCACGCTGCTCACGTCGAGGTCTCCGCCGCATTCGCGCAGTCGCGCCCTGGCCGCGGGCAGCCCGAAGCCGCGGTCCGCGCGAGCACCGGCCGCGAAGGCCGCGGTGGGGTCGAAGCCCAGCCCGTCGTCGCTCACTTCGAGTTCCACCCGGTCCCGGTGCCGCCGGTAGGTCACCAACACGCTTGCCGCGCGGGCGTGTTCGCGTACGTTCGCCAGTGTGCTCTGGGCGACGCGGAAGAGGGTGGTGGCCGTGTGGTCGTCGAGTACCGGCTGATGCGCGCCCACCGCGTGGAACCGGACGCTGGCTCCGGCGCCCTCGGTCCGTGATCGGGCACACAGCAGCCGTAGCGCGTCCTCCAGGCCCGCCTCGGCGACGGCGGCGGGAGTGAGGTCGCGGATGATCCGCCGGGTCTCCGCCAGGTTCGCGCCGAGTCCGTCGGCCACGGCGCGGACCCGGGTGCGCGCCACGTCCGGCCGCTCGTCCCAGTCCCGCTCGGCCACCTGCAGCATCATGACGCTGCCGGCGAGTTCCTGGGCCAGCGTGTCGTGCAGATCGCGGGCGATACGGGTGCGCTCCGCGAGCACACCGGCCTGGCGCTGCTGCTCGGCCAACGTGTCCCGGGTGTCCCGCAGTTCCTCCACCAGCCGCTGGCGGACGGCCGCGTCCCGCTGCTGGGTCCGGTACAGGGCGACGGTCGCCCATACCGCCGCGACGGGCACCAGCGCGACCTCGGGGTCGAACCGACCCGTGGCCCGGACGAGCGACCCGACGAGTACGACGGTGATCACGGCCACGGTCACTACGGCAGCGCGTCGGCCGAGCACGCGCAGGGCAGCGCAGGCGAGCGGCAGAGCGCACCACACGTAGGCGGTTGTCAGCGGTGCCTGGGTGAGGAAGGTCAGCACCGTCCACAGCAGGACCAGCACGGGGACCCACGCGCGCCTGCCGAGCGCCCCGAGCCGGTCCCACCACGTGAGCCCGGCGGCGTACACCAGCGCCAGCACTCCGCTGAGGCTCACGATGTACCAGCACAACGGGACGTCTGTCAGGGCGAGCCGGACGAAGCCCGCCCCGACGACGAGGAACAGCGCGAAATGGGAGACGTGCTCCAGGGTGTGCCGACTGCCGCGAGCGGTCAGCGGAACGCGAGCGGACACGGCAGATCCCCTTGGGACGAACGATCCGGACAGGGTCCCCGAGTCTATCCGCCACCTGTATGACCAGTGTGAACAGTGGAGCCCCTCACGCCCCCGGGTGCAGCCCCAGCCAGCCCGGTGTGGGATCGCCCTTCACCTCTCCGAAGTAGAGGGCGAAGGTCTGCTTCCAGCGCTCGACCGCCGCGCGGTCGGCCATGAAGGCGGGGAAGCCGTCGAGGTGTGCGTTCGGGTACTCCCAGATCGGCTTCAGCCCAGCAGGGAGCGTGGTGTCGGTCCGTACCGACCAGCCGTTGAAGGAAGCCCGCTGCTGGGCGTCGGACAGCTGCCAGTTGAGGTAGAGCTGGGCGGCCGTGGTGTTCCTGGCCTGCTTCAGGATCGCGGCGCGCTGACCCCAGGCCATGAACGGGTGACCGTCGGGAACGACCCACTTCACGGGAGACGTCCAGGCCAACGTGCCCGCCGTGGCGAGGCCGATCTCCTTCTCCCCGCCGAAGACCGCGCCGATCGGGGAGTCGGCACCCCGGGCGAACCGCACGTCCTGCCCCGCCAGCGCGGCCACCCATTCCCAGCCGTACTGCTGTACGTACAACGAGTAGAGGTAGAGGACCGCGTCGTCATCGTGCGGGAAGGGCGAAGCGATCTTCCCCTTCCACTTCGGATCGATGAGATCGAGCGGGGACCTGGGAGCATCCGCACCGACCGCGGCGACGTCGTACAGGAAGCTGAAGCCCACCGCGGCGATGGCGACCCAGGCGCCCTGCGGGTCCTTGAAGCCGTCGTGAACCTTCGAGAACCCGGCCGGCTTGTAGGGCAGCAGTCGGCCTTGCTCCTTCCACCGCGTGAAATCCTGCAGGGTCTGGAGTTGTACGACGTCGGGTACCAGGGTGCCGGTCGCGAACTGGTTGTCCACGCGCACGTCGTGGTACTTGCTGTAGTCGACGATCAGCGTCAGATCGATGTCGGGGAAACGCTTCCTGAAGGCCGTCTTGGTGGCGTCCAGCTGGGTCGGATTGTCACCCCCGGCGTAGACCACGAGCTTGCCGCCGTCCGCGAGGGCGGCCCGGTACAGCTCGTCGAGCGTTCTGGTCTCCTCCCGCGAGGACCGGAGTGCCGGGGCGGCGGAGGCCGTCGTGGCCGTGGCACCGAGCACGCTCATTCCGAGCGCGGCACCGGCTCCACCGGCAAGGACACGTCGTCTGCTGAGAAAACTGGACACGCTGTGGGGCCTCTCTGAGGGGGGCGTGAGGCCATGGACCGCGTGGGCGGAAGCCCGGCGCCATGGACATGCGTGATTCTTCAGCCGCCCAGGGGCCGTTCGCGTCGTCCGTACGGAGCGAAGGGTGTGCGAGAGGTTGAAGTCCCGTTCAACCGATCGGTTGAACGGGATGTCACCGGCCTGTCGTACCTGAGGGATGCGGCCACGTGTCCTGCCGTCGCGTCCAGGGGAGCCAGGTCAAACACCGACCGGAGCGCGGATTCCAGGATCAGCCCGTAGCCGGGCCCAGCCCCGTGACCGTGACCGTGACAAGTCGGCGTACCGCTGCCTTGGACGGCAGGGCGCCCGCCGCGGCGAGGGCGTGGAGGCAGTAGGTCGCGAGTTCGTCCGGGGAGACGTCGTCGCGGATGTCGCCGGACTGCGCGCCCTCGGCCAGGAGTTCGCGGAGGAAGCGGTGGAGGTGTTGTTCGGCGCCGGCGACGTGTTCGCCCTGGTGGAGCAGCGCGCCGAGTTCCGGTCCGTGGCCGTGGCGTCGCTGCTGGATGAAGGCGTACGCCTCCAGTACCGCTCTCAGCCGTTCGCCCGCGCCGCCGGGGCCGTCCCGAAGGGCGGCGAGTTCACGGAGATGGCCGGCGATCTGCTCCTCGTGCCACGCCGTCATGATCGACTCGACGTCCGGGAAGTACTTGTACAGCGTGGCCCGGCCGATCCCACTCTCCTCGGCGATCTTCGACATCGTCACCGAACGCAGCCCACGCTCGGTCACCAGCACCGCCGTGGTCTCCAACACCGTCTCGCGTACGGCGCGGCGGTGCTCCTCGATGGTCTCGTTCCAGAGCTTCGGCACGGTCTCAGCATACGACTCGCCGCCGTCGAAACACTATGCATTGACAGCGACACAGTGTCTCGATAAAGCTGGCGGCGCCGATACGCACGAGTCCCAACGCCTGACCGAACCGAGGACCCCATGCCCACCGCCGAAGCACGCATCCCCACCGACCGCCCCGGTCGCTACCTCGTCCAACTCTGCAAGCACTTCGCCAACAAGGGCCGCCATCTGACGCATCGCCCACGCACCCACACACTCCCGGAGCTTCGGCCCGACCAGATCCAGGTCGAATGGACGGACAGCGACGGGACGCTCCGTCTGCCGTGGGGGCAGTGCACCCTGCAAGCCGTTCCCGGCGCGCTGCGGGTGCGCGTCGAGTCCGACGACCGAGAGAACCTGGAGCGGCTTCAGGATCTCGTCGACACGCACATCGCCAGGTTCAGCAGGCGCGATCCGCTGCGGGTGGAGTGGGAACCGCCCAGGCCCACACGCCATGGACCGGCCGGGTCGTGAGGTTTCTGGTGATGGTCCTCGCGGCGAAGGCGACCCGCGTGGGCGGTCTCGCTCTGCATCGACACGGGCGCCGCACCGGAGGACAGGTCCGGCCGCGCGGCGACCCGGTCTCCATCAGCACCACCTTCCCCCCGCCCGGGGTGCAACGCATGCGTTTCATACCCCCTAGGGGTATAGTCCCGCCTGACGCACACCGGAGAGGGGCGGTTTCATGGAAGCGATCAGGCACGCGTTGTCCATCGCGGGTTCGATGACCTGGGAGGTCACCTGGGCACTGATCCTCGGCTTCACGCTCTCCGCCGTCGTGCAGGCGGTGGTGCGCCGGTCGACGGTCGTACGGCTGCTCGGTGACGACCGGCCGCGCACGCTCGCCCTGTCCGCCGGGCTCGGTGCCGCCTCGTCCTCCTGCTCGTACGCGGCCGTCGCACTCGCCCGCTCCCTGTTCCGCAAGGGCGCGAACTTCACGGCGGCCATGGCCTTCGAGATCGCCTCCACCAACCTGGTCGTCGAACTCGGCGTGATCCTGGCCCTGTTGATGGGCTGGCAGTTCACCGCCGCGGAGTTCGTCGGCGGGCCGATCATGATCGTCGTCCTCGCGGTGCTGTTCCGCCTCTTCCTGCGTGAGCGTCTGCTGCGCGGGGCGCGGGAGCAGGCGGAGCGCGGGCTCGCCGGTTCCATGGAGGGGCACGCGGCGATGGACATGTCGATCGGGGGCGAGGGGAGCTTCGTACGGCGGCTGTTCTCGCGGGACGGGCTCACGTCCGTCGCGCACATCTTCGTGATGGAGTGGGCCGCGATCCTGCGCGACCTGGTGGCCGGGCTGCTGATCGCGGGCGCGATCGCCGCCTGGGTGCCGGACAGCTTCTGGCACACGTTCTTCCTCGCGGACCATCCCCTCGCCTCGAAGCTGGTCGGGCCGCTCGTCGGCCCGCTGGTGGCCATCGCGACCTTCGTCTGCTCGATCGGCAACGTGCCGCTCGCGGTGGTGCTCTGGAAGGGCGGCATCAGCTTCGGCGGGGTGATCGCCTTCATCTACGCCGACCTGCTGATCCTGCCGATCCTGAACATCTACCGGAAGTACTACGGGGCCCGGATGGCCGGCTTCCTGCTGGTCACCTTCTTCGCCGCGATGGCCGTCGCCGGATACATCGTCGAGTTCGCCTTCGGCGGTCTTGGACTGATCCCGGACCAGGCCGATGCCAAGATCCCCGACGACGGGATCACCTGGAACTACACGACCTGGCTGAACATCGTCTTCCTGCTGCTGGCCGCGAGTCTGGTCGTACGGTTCCTGCGCAGTGGCGGCCCGGCCATGCTGCGGATGATGGGCGGTTCACCGGACGACGGCGGGCAGGAACACGAGCACCACCATCACCACTAGCCGGGGACCCCGCCTCCCGCCGAATTTCCGCACCGCCCCGGTCAGTTCACTGTAAAGAACCTTGACAGGCGATTGGTCTAGTCCAACTATGGTCGCTGTTCGCCCCGGACCGGGGCGACTTCTCTCCTTTCAGCATGGGAGCGTCAATGAGACGACCTGGGCCTCTTCGCGCGTCGCTGTCCTGCGCGGCCGTAACCGCCTTGTCCACGGGGCTTGTCGCTCTCGGCGGGGGTGCCGCGAGCGCCGATCACCGCGCGCGGCCCATGCCGGATCATGTGGCGGCGCCGTACTTCGAGGCGTGGACCGGTGAGAGCCCGGCCGTGCTGGCCGCCGAGTCCGGCAACAAGTACCTCACGATGGCCTTCCTGCAGACCGAGGCGGCCGGCTCGTGCTCGGCGTACTGGAACGGTCTGCCCGCCCAGCCGATCTCGAAGTCCACCTTCGGCAAGGACATTGCCACCATCCAGGCGCGCGGCGGCAACGTCATCCCGTCCTTCGGCGGCTACGCGGCGGACACCACCAACACCGAACTGGCCGACAGCTGCACCGATGTCGACGCCATCGCGAAGGTCTACGAGAGCCTGGTCACGACCTACGGCGTGAGCCGCATCGACCTCGACATCGAGGCCGACTCCATCAACAACACGGCCGGCATAGACCGCCGCAACAAGGCGATCGCGAAGGTGCAGCGCTGGGCCCAACGCACCGGCCGTAGCGTGGAGTTCTCCTACACACTGCCGACCACCACCACCGGTCTCGCGCCCAACGGCGTTGCCCTGCTGCAGAACGCGGTCGACAACGGCGCGCGCGTGGACGTCGTCAACATCATGACCTTCGACTACTACGACGGCGCCACCCACGACATGGCGGAGGACACCAAGACCGCCGCGACCGGCCTGCACTCCCAACTCGCCGCGCTGTACCCGAAGAAGAACCCGGCCAAGCTGTGGAAGATGATCGGCGTCACCGAGATGCCCGGCATCGACGACTTCGGTCCCGCGGAGACCTTCACCACGCAGAACGCGGTCACCGTGAAGAAGTGGGCCGTGGCCCGGGGCATCAACACGCTGTCCTTCTGGGCGCTCCAGCGCGACAACGGCGGCTGCGTGGGCACCGGCGGCGCCAACAACTGCTCCGGGATCGCTCAGGACACCTGGTACTTCAGCCACACCTTCAAGTCGTTCACCCGGAGGTGACGGGGAGGGTCAACTCCCAGGTGTCGACGCCGTAGTCGAGGGCCATGCCGTGCCGTTCGTACAGCGCGAGCGCGTTGCTGGTGTTGTCCGTGTCCACGCCCAGGCCGATCCGGTCGCGGCCGAGTGCCGCGTAGTGGCCGAAGCCGTAGCGCAGGAGGTGGCTGCCCAGGCCCCGGCCGCGGGCCTGGCGCAGGACGGCGATGTTGCCGATCCAGGCCATCGAGGCGCGGTCGTTGTGGGTGCGCAGCATCCCGGCGTCACCGAGGCCGTCGACATGGGCGATCCAGATCAGGGACCAGTCGACCCGCTCGGCGTCGATGTCGTCCAGCCACTGCGCGTACGTGCGGTACTGGAAGTCGAAGTGCTCGGTCATGGCCTCCTGGAGCAGCGCGTGGGCGCGTCGGCGGTCCGGTTCCTCCAGGCAGGGGCGCAGGGTCACACCGGACGGGGAGGGTGGCAACGGGTCGGCCGTGGCAACTAGTTGACGGGCCATCACGTTGTAGCGGCGGACCGGTTGCCAGCCTCGGCCTCGTAGTGCGTCCACGTCCATGGTGGGGGCGAGGGTGAGGTGCAGGTGCACCACGGCGCGGGGCGCCCCGTTGGCGGCGGCCCGTTGCGCGGCGCGGGTCTCCATCAGGTCGAACAGGTGCAGGGCGCCGGGGAGTCGGCCCGGCACGATGTAGTGGTCGATGTCGATCCGCTCGCCGCCCGAGTCGTCCCACAGCAGGCCGTACCCGATGAGGCGGGCGCCCTCGAAGAGCAGCCAGGAGTCCCGCTCCAGGTCCACCTCGGGGTGCTTCAAGTCCGCCTGGATCTCGGCCAGTTCGGTGTCCGCGCGGCCGATCTCCAGCAGGTCGATCTCGTTCAGCAGGGCGCACACCGTCGGCGCGTCGTCCGGTGTCACCGGGCGCACGGTCAGTCCGGGCGGCGGAGGGCTGGGGGCGGTCATGGACCCACTGTCGGATGATCGCCCCCGACTCGCAACGGAGTTTCCGGGCCCCGTGCCTTCAGTCCTCCATCATTTCGCGCACCAGCGGGGCCACCTTCGTGCCGTACAGCTCGATGTTGGTCATGAGGGTGTCGTGGGGCATCCCGGTGATGCCGTACTTGAGGTTGAAGCGGGTCGCGTCGAGGGTCTTGAGGGTGTCCGTGATCTTGCGGGCCACGGTCTCGGGTGATCCGACGTGCAGGGCCCCGCCGGGGCCGACGTCCTGCATGAGGCTCTCGCGGGTCGGGGTGCGGAAGCCGCGTTCCCGGGCCACGCTGCGGATCAGTTCCTGGAAGGCCGGGACGAACTCCTCCACCGCCTGTTCGTCGGTGGCGGCGACATGGCCGGGCGCGTGCACACCGATGGGCCGCGCGGGGTGGCCGAACTCCGCCAGCGCCCGCCGGAACAGCTGGGAGAACGGGGCGAAGCGGGCCACGTCACCGCCGATGATCGCCAGCATCAGGGAGAACCCGTACTGGGCGGTGCGGATGACGGACTGGGGGCTGCCGCCGACACCGATCCAGGTGGGTATCGAGCCGGTCTCGCTGTGCGGGTAGACCGATATGCCGTCGAGGGCGGCACGGGTGTTTCCGGACCAGGTGACGGGCTTCTCCTTGAGGAGTTCGGCGAAGAGGGCGACCTTCTCCTCGAACAGCTCCTCGTAGTCGTTCAGGTCGTAGCCGAAGAGCGGGAAGGACTCGGTGCTGGACCCTCTGCCGAGGATGACCTCGGCGCGGCCCGCGGAGACGGCGTCGAGGGTGGCGTAGCGCTGGAAGACGCGGACGGGGTCGTCCGAACTGATCACCGTCACGGCCGAGTTGAGGCGGATGCGCTCGGTGCGCGCGGCGATGGCCGCGAGGACGACGTCGGCGGCCGACAGGGGCATCGCCTCGGTGTGGTGCTCGCCGATGCCGAAGTGGTCGACGCCGACCTGGTCGGCGAGGACGCCTTCCTCGACGAGGCGGCGGATGGCCTGGCCGTGGGTCAGCGGCGCGCCCTCGGCGTCGTTCGTGACGTCACCGAACGTGTCCAGGCCGAGCGTGATGGCGAAGGGGGTGGTCGGGGTGGTCATCTCGTACTCCTTGGTTCTGCTCGGTGGGTCAGGTGGCGATACGGCGCATCAGGCCGAGGAGCCGGGTCAGGTCGGCGGCGTCGACGTGGTCGAGGACATGGCGCCGGACGCTGGAGAGGTGGGCGGGCCATGCCTCCTGGAGGCGGGCGAGGCCCTGGTCGGTGAGGACGGCGTTCCAGCCGCGGGCGTCCTCGGCGCACCGCTCCCGTCCGACCAGCCCCTGGGTCTCCAGGCGGGTGACGATGCGGGTCATGCCGCTCAGCGAGAGGCTGCAGACGGACGCCAACTCGCTCATCCGCATGCGCCGGTCCGTGGCCTCGGACAGATGCATGAGGGTCGTGTACTCGGACAGCGGCAGGCGCTGCTCCCGCATCATGTCGGCGTCGACGGCCCGGGGCAGCACGAGCATCACCCGCGCGAGTTCACGCACCAACTCCTCCTCGTGCGGACTCATGGGTCGCAGTGGCTGCTCGGGCGTGGTCATGCCACCAGTTTACTTGATTGACGAAACAAGCAAGTGGGCCGATGAGAGCGACCGCCTCGCGGCTTCCGTGCTCACCGGACGGGCGGCTCGTCCCCCGTCGTGTCCGCATGGCCGTGATAGCGCAGCAGGAGCATCGCCGCGTCGTCGTGGAGCGGGCCGGCCGTGTGCCGGACCAGGTCCTCGCGCAGGGAGTCCAGCGCGCTCTGCGCGTCGGGCTCCTTCAGCAGGTGCGCCCGCTCGCCCAACGGATAGAACGTGCCCTGGCCGTCGCGGGCCTCGGTGACGCCGTCGGTGTACAGCAGCAGCTGCTCGCCCGGCGCGAAACCCACGGAGAACGGCTTCGGGCTCTCGCTGCCCTGGGCGCCGCCCAGGCCGAGCGGCGGGGCGTAGGAGGGCGGTGCGGGGAAGTCGGCGGTGCCGTCGCGCCGTACGACCATCGGGGGCGGGTGGCCGTAGTTGAGGAAGAGCACCTCGTGGTCCGTGCCGATCTCGGCGAGGACGGCGGTCACGAACTTCTCGTCGGACAGGACGCGGGAGACGCTGCGCTCCAGGCGCTCGCCGAGTCCCACGAGGTCGGGTTCGTCGTGCGCGGCCTCGCGGAACGCGCCGAGCACCACGGCGGCCGTCTCGACGGCGGCGAGCCCCTTGCCCTGCACATCGCCGACGATCACCCGCACACCGTGCGGGGAGGCGACCACCTCGTAGAGGTCACCGCCGATGCGGGCCTCCGCGACGGCCGAGGTGTACGACACCGCCGCCTGGAGCGGACCCGCGGTCAGCGGTACGGGTCGTAGAAGTACTCGCTGCGCGACCTCCGCGATGGACCGCACGCTGGCGAGTTCGGCCTCGCGGCGGCCGCGCATCACGGCGGCGGCGATGCCCGCGCCGGTCACGCCCACCACCGACACCATCGCCAGGAAGCCCCGGCGTTCCTGGAACAGGCCGTCGTAGAGACCGAGTCCGACGCACAGCGCGAGCGCGGCGGCGCCGAACCACGCGGTACGGCGCCAGCCGCCGACGAGTCCGGCGAAGGCCGGGCCGAGGGAGGCCAGCGGGAGGAAGCCGAGGCCCGGCCCCGTGACGAGGTCCCCGACCGCCACCACCGCCATCACCGCGGCGGGCAGCCAGGTCAGCACGGAAAGGCTGCGCTGCGGCTTCGCTGCGGCCATGGTCCACTCCAAGGGCGTCGCGGCTTTCGGGGGCCGCCTTCCGCAGGGGCCCTCCCCCACCTTTGGACATCGCAAGGCTGCCAGGCAATCCCCTTGGTGTGCCCGGCGCTTTACTCAATTGAGTCCGAGAACGGACATTTCCTGATCGACGACAACCATGTGGTTCCGCCTGGTTGCCGATCACGGACTGCGGGCAAGGGAACGGTGTAGGACCGGCCGTGCAAGACATGCAGCGGCCCCGGTGCGGTCGCGCCGCGGGGATACCGGGTTGTCCTAGGAGGGGAAGTGATTCGCCATGCGTACGCATCGGCGTACCCATAGGCGTTCTGTACGCGTGGAGTACCTGCTGCCGGACGAGGCCGCGTCGGCGGGTCAGGCACGGAAGTTGACCTCGGAGTTCCTCGCCCGCTCCCGCCATCAGCTGGCGCGGGTGGACGCGGAGCAGATCGACGACGCGACGCTGATCGTGTCCGAACTCGTCGCCAACGCGACCGAGCACGGCCGCGGCGAGTGCCGGCTGCGCCTCCAACTGTCCGACGAGCGCGTCACGGTCGAGGTATACGACGACAACCCGACCCCGCCCCGCGTACGGCCGTTGACAGCCGAGGGCGAGAGCGGACGCGGCCTGTCCATGGTCCGCTGCCTGGCGCACCGCCTGGACGTCACCCCGCTCACCGGGGGCGGCAAGCGGGTGCGGGCGATTCTGGCGATCTGACCCGGCCGCGCGATCGGTTCAGCCGACGCGCAGCGGCGGTACGACGGGCACCTCCGGGGCTGCATCGATGTCGGCCTGCGTCATCCGGAACTCGACGGGGTAGGCCTCGCGCCGGGTGCGGCGGTCGGGTTCGGTGGTGCGCCACATGTAGAGGCAGCGGACGCATTGGAGTACGTCCCACACGCCGGGGACCGGCGAGGTCGTCACGGTGTCGACCGTGTCGTGGGCGCAGCGGGGGCAGATCATGACGGGTGACTCCTGAGGTCGGTGCACTGGGGCGGTCTGTGGACTTTCAGCGGCCTTTCGGCGGGCTTTCAGCGGGCGGCGAGGAGGGCGCGCAGCCGGTCGGTCCACTCCGGGGTCTCGGGCAGGTCGCGTACCGGGGTGTCGAAGTGGCCCCTGTTGTCCGGTGCGACCGGTGTCGTGGCGTCGATGATCATCTTGCTGGTGATTCCCGGGGTGTTGGCGGCCGGTGCCAGGGCCATGACCGACAGGTTGGGGACGATGATCACGTCGTCCTGGGGGTTCACCTTCGCGGACATCGCCCACATCACCTGGGGCAGGTCGAAGGGGTCGACGTCCTCGTCCACGACGATGACCTGCGTGACGTAGCCGAGGCCGTGGGGTGTGGTCATCGCGCGCATGCCGACCGCCTTGGCGAAGCCGCCGTAGCGCTTCTTCGTGGAGACGATCACCGCGAGGCCGTGGGTGTACATGGCGTTGACTGCCTGCACCTCGGGGAATTCGGCGCGGAGTTGCTTGAGGAGGGGGACGCAGGTGTTGGGGCCGACGAGGTAGTCGACCTCGGTCCACGGCATGCCCAGGTAGAGGGACTCGAAGACCGGGTCGGTGCGGTAGGAGACGCGGTCGATGCGGATCGTCGGCATGCGTCGGCCGCCGGAGTAGTGGCCGGTGAACTCGCCGAAGGGGCCCTCGATTTGCCGCTTACGGCTCTCGACCACGCCCTCGATGACGACCTCGGAACCCCAGGGGACGTCGAAGCCGGTGAGGGGCGCGGTGGCGATGGGGGCGGGGGCTCCGCGCAGGGCGCCGGCCATCTCGTACTCGGACTGGTCGTAGCCCATCGGCATGCCGGCGACGATCGTGATGACCGGGTCGTTGCCGAGGGTGATCGCGATGGGCAGGTCCTCGCCCAACTCCTCGGCGGCGTGCAGGTGTTGGGCCACGTCGTGCATGGGGACGGGCTGGAAGGCGAGGCGGTCGCGGCCGATGACCTCGATGCGGTAGGTGCCGACGTTCTGCTTGCCGAAGTGGTCCGGGTCGCGCGGGTCGCGGGAGACCACGGCGGCCTTGTCGAGGTAGAAACCGCCGTCGCCGTCGTTGAGCCGGAACAGCGGGAGGACCTCGAACAGGTCGATGTCGGCGCCCTGTTGGGTGTTCTCCCGCCAGGGCGCGTCCTCGCGGCGCTCCGGTGCGACCGGGAAGGCGTCCCAGCGGCGGGCGAACTCCTCGACCTGCTCGCGCACGGAGGTCTCCGGGGGCAGCCCGAGGGCGAGGGCGTGGTTGCGCCAGGAGCCGTGGACGTTCATCGCGATCCGGGCGTCGGTGAAACCCTTGACGTTGTCGAAGTAGAGGGCGGGGGCGCCTTCGCCGATACGTCCGGCCGCGTTGGCGGCGGCGGCCAAGTCCGGTTCGGGGAGGACCTGTTCGGTGATCCGCAGCAGTTGGCCGTGCTTGTCCAGGGTGTCCAGGAAGCTGCGGAGGTCGTCGTAGGGCATGGGGGCTCCGTACGTGAAGGGGCGTGTGGCGCGGGTGATGTGGGCGCCTCGGGTGTCTCTGGCGGTGTGTCAGGCGGCGGGGTGGATGCGTGTGTCGCGGGCGGGGCGCATGCCCTCCCAGCGCTTGGCGGCGGGGGCGGGCAGGTCCAGCTGGTCGAGGACGCGGGAGGTGATGTGGGTGACGATGTCGTCGACCGTGGCGGGGTGGTTGTAGAAGGCGGGCATCGGGGGCACGATCCGGACGCCCTTGCGCGCGAGGTCGAGCATGTTCTCCAGGTGGATCTCGCTCAGGGGGGTCTCGCGCGGTACGAGGACCAGCGGGCGGCGTTCCTTGAGGATCACGTCGGCGGCCCGGCCGATCAGCCCGTCGGCGTAGCCGGTGCGGATGCCGGCCAGGGTCTTCATGGAGCAGGGCACGATCACCATGCCGTCGGTGCGGAACGACCCGGAGGCGATGGTGGCGCCCTGGTCCTCGGGACTGTGGACGACGTCGGCCAGCTCGGCGACCTCGCGGGCGGTGCGTCCCGTCTCCAGCTCAACAGTGGTCCGGGCCCAGCGGCTGAGGACGAGATGGGTCTCGACCTCGGGCAGCTCGGCGAGCTGCTCCAGCAGCCGGACACCGAGCACGGCCCCGGTCGCTCCGGTCATTCCCACGATCAGTCGCACGTCACCAGCTCCTTGCCCAGTTCGGTCTCTGCGCTTTCGACCGTAGGAGCGGTTCGCTGTCCGACAAGGGTAGGCTCGGGACTCACCATGGGAAAAAACGGTCAGCATCGATCCGAGATCACGGACGTGGCGTACCGTCCGTCACTCAGCGCGCCCATCGGTATGGACGTGGTGGGATTCACCGAGCTGCTGGCGCGCGGTGAGCGCCGTGGCATCGACCTGTCGGCGCCGCAGCGGCCGGACTTCCACCACCTGATCCACGTCACCGAGGGCACGCTGCGCCACCGGGTGGACTTCACGGACTGCGCGGTGGAGGCGGGCGGCTGGCTGTGGGTGAGCTCGGGGCAGGTGCACCAGTACGTCCCCGACGACCTGACGACGACCCGGGGCACGATCGTGATCTGGCAGCCCGGTTTCGTCCTGGCCGATCCTCCCTTCGACCAGTCACCCCTGCTCCCGACGGGTCCGCACGCGCGGGCGGCCCGCCTGACACTCCGTCATCTCACGCACGAATACGCCGACTTGGCCTCACTCCCCCTCGACGCCCACCTCCAGACCCTCCGCATGCTCCTCTCCGTCCTGCTGCTGCGCCTCTCGCACGTGCGCCCGGACCCGGTGTCGTCCGCCCCGGCCGACGACACGTTCCGCCGTTACAGCGCCGCCCGGGAACGCGATTTCCGCACCAGCCACCAAGTCGCCGACTACGCCGCCGCGTTGGGCTACAGCCCGCGCACCCTCACCCGGGCGACCCTCGCGGCGACCGGCACGACCGCCAAGCAGTACCTCGACGCCCGCATCCTCCTGGAGGCCAAGCGCCTCCTCGTCCACACCGACGCGACGGCGGCGGACGTCTCCCGCGCCCTCGGCTTCGGCGAGCCGACCGACTTCGCGAAGTTCTTCCGCAAGCGGGAAGGACGTACGCCACTGGAGTTCCGGGCGGTGGCACGCGGGCAGACATGAGTAGCCCGAGCAACCGGAGGTGGGTATGCGGGAGTTCCAGCCGGGTCAGACCGCCGTACGGCGTGATGTGTTCCGGCGGAAGGTGTGGAGTGCCCATGCGTTACGGGTCGTGGAGGACACCGCCGAGGCGCTGGTTCTGGGGTGCCGGCCGGGCGCGGAGTCGTTGGCCCCCACGACCTGGATCGAGTCCCTCCTCACCGGCGACGAAACCGCCCGGCTGCGCGCCCTGGCGAACCTGGCCAACGGCAACTGGCAGCTCGGCCGCTGGACTTGGCGGGACACCACCCATCTCCAATGGGTGCCGCCCGACAGCTGGTTCAGCGTCAACGCGTTCTTCGACGCCGCGGGAGAGGGCCGACTCACGTACTGGTACGTCAACTTCCAGCATCCGATGCGCCGCACGCCCATCGGCTTCGACACTTTCGACCTGCTGCTGGACCTGGTGGTCGCGCCCGACCTGTCGCGGTGGGACTGGAAGGACGAGGACGAGTACGCCCACGGCCGCCGGTTGGGGGTGGTGAGCGAGGCCGATCACCGGGCGGTGGAGAAGGCTCGCGAGGAGGCGGTCGCGATGATCGAGGGGGCCGTCGGACCGTTCGCTGCGGAACGGGGGTTGGGGACGTGGCGCTACGAACCTCACTGGCCCGACCCTCAACTACCCACCGGCGTCTTGGACTTGGTCTAGTCGGTGCCGCCCGGGTCTCCTGACGTGCCGATACGCACCGGCAGTTCGCTCAGGCCCCGCAGCAGCGTGCTCGTTCGCCACGTCAGTGTCGCGGGGTCGGTGGCGAGGGTGAGGTCGGGGCAGTGGTGCAGGAGGAGGCGTACGGCGATGGCGGCCTCGGTGCGGGCCAGGGGTGCTCCCAGGCAGTGGTGGAGGCCGTGGCCGAAGGCGAGGTGTGCGGGTCCCCGGCGCCGTAGGTGGAAGCGGTCGGGCTCGGGGAAGTGGAGCGGATCGCGGGAAGCTGCGGCCAAGGAGATCTGCACCGCGTCCCCGGCCGGGATGTGGGTACCGGCGAGGTCCAGCGACTCGGCCGCGAAACGGAACGCGGTGGCGTGGACGGGCGACTGGTGACGCAGCGTCTCCTCCACGGCGGCACCGGCCAAGTCCGGTTCGGAACGCAGCAGTTCGAGTTGGTCGGGGTGGGTGAGCAGGGCATGGACGGTCGCGGAGATCAGGTTGACGGTCGTCTCGTGGCCGGCGACGAGGATCAGGAAAGCCATTCCGAGGAGTTCCTCGGAGGTGAGGGGCGACTCGGCGGCGGGTTCGCGGGCCGTGGCGACCAGGTCACTCAGCAGGTCGTCCTCTCGTGTGCAGCGCTTCCGGTGGATCAACTCGGCCAGGTAGCCGCCCAGGGCGGCAGCGGCCGAGGCGCCCGACTCGGGCGAAGCGGGCATCGCGAGCTCGTTCGACCAGGCGTGGAACACCGTACGGTCCTCGGTGGGCACCCCGAACAGATCGCAGATCACGGTGACGGGCAGCGGCAGCGCGTACCGGCTCACCAGGTCCACCGTCCCCCGCGCCGGCAGCTCGGCGAGCAGATCGCCGGCGATGTCCGCGATGCGTGGGCGCAGGGCGGCGATCCGCGCGGGCGTGAAGTGGCCCGCGACCAGCCGCCGTAGGCGCGTGTGGTCCGGTGGATCGGTCTGCAGCATGTTGCGACCCAGGGCGTGGCCTCCGTCGTCCTGCCAAGTCGCGGAGTGGCGGATGTCGTTGCGCAGGCGCGGGTCGGTCAGGGCGGCGCGGGCCGCATCCAGGGTGACGACCAGCCAGCTCTCGCCGCTGCCCGGCACTAGGACCCGGTGCACGGGACCTCGTTCACGCAGGGCCGCGTAGACGGGGTGGGGATCCGTGGCCAGGTCGTGCCCGCCGGGGGCGAGGTCCTGGAGGGTGGGTGCCGGCATGGCACTCCTTTCGGTGGTCGGCGGGGGTTCGGGCCGGGCGGTCAGCTGCCGCCGCGCCGTACGGCATGCAGCGCGTGCGCGAGGGCCGTCGCCTGGGACGTGGCCCGCTCGGACGGCCGCCGGGCGGCCGGCGTCGGCGGTCAAGTCGCGGCCCCTGGTCACGGCGTACTCGGGGTGGGGCGGTCACATGCCGACGCGCCAAAGGGCAGGCGGCGCGTGCGCGAAGGTCATCGGCTGGGCGTGGCCGGTACGGGCGCCCGCCAGGCAACCGGCGTCGGCGGTCGAGTCGCGGCCCATCGCATGTCGGGCCATACGATCGGGTCCGGCGCGGCACTCCTGTCGATGGTCACGGGGCACTCGGGGCCGGGCCGCCACATGCCCCCGCGCCAAACGGGATGCACGGCGTGCGAGGGCCATCGCCCGGGCGTGACCCGCCCGGGCGGCTGACGTCGGCGCTCAAGTCGCGGCCCATCGCAACCCGGGCCGCACGATCGGGTCCGGCACGGTACTCCTGTCGATGGTTACGAGGCGTTCGGGGCCGGGCGGTCACACACCACCGCGCCATACGGCGTGCACCGCGTGCGCGAGGGCCATCGCCTGGGTGTGGCCGGCACGGGCGGCTGCCGGACGGCGGGCGTTCGCGGTCAGGTCTCGGCCCATCGCGCGGCGGGACGGGCGGTCCGGGGTCACGAGGGTGATCTCGGCGCCCTGCGCTGCGAGTTGGGCCGCCTGTTGCGGGGCGCCGGGGTGCGGGCCGACCGCCTTCGGGATCGGCGCTACGGCCAGGATGTGGTCGTAGCCGTCGGCCAGGTGCAGGTTGGTGGTCGTGCGGCTGCCGCCGTCGATCCAGCGGCGGCCCGCGGCCGTGACGGGCGGTGAGACGAGGGGGACGGCGCAGCTCGCGGCGACCGCTTCGAGGAGGGGCACCTTCGTGTGCGCGTCGAAGGTCGACAAGGTCCCGGAATCGGCGTCCACCGCCGTGATCCGCAGGGCACGGTCCGGCCAGTCCCGGGCGCCGCGCAGCAACGTGCCGACGGCGTCGAGGAGTTCGGACTCGGGTCCGGTGCGTGCGCCGAGGGCGGCACGGCCGAGCCGGCGTACGGAGCGTCGCGGATCGCGGGAGCCCAGCGCCGCCCACAGAAAACGGAGCGTCTGGGCCGCGGTGACCCGTAGCTCCACCTTGTCGGAGCGGGCGAGTTGACGTTCGTACAACTCCCCCGGTGCCTCGCCGGCCGCGAGCCGGGCGCCGAAGATCGCGCCCGCGGAGGTGCCGATGATCACGTCGGCGCGGTCGAGGTCGACGCCGGCCTCCGCGAGCCCGGCGAGTACACCCGTCATCCACGCCCCGCCGACGGGCCCGCCGCCACCCAGAACCAGTGCCGTGCCACGCATGACGCCACCCCCTCGTCGAAGAAATGGGGAGCACTCCCCACTTGACGGATCGACGATAGCATCACGACCGGGGAGCACTCCCCACTAATACGGAGGACGATGATGACGGGCCCGAACGACGCGACGGCACCTGCTCGACGCCGCGATGCGCGGCGCAACCGGGAGCTGCTGATCGAGGCCGCCCACGCCGTCTTCACCGAGCAGGGGCTGCACGCGCCGATCGACGTGATCGCCCGCCGGGCCGGTATCGGCAACGCCACCCTGTACCGGCATTTCCCCACCCGCGCAGCCCTCGTGGACGCGGTCTTCCGTGACCTGCTCACCGACACGATGAGCGTGGGCGAGCAGGCGCGCACCGTCGACGACGCCTGGGCGGGCCTGACCGGTTACCTGGGGACCGTCTTCACGGGCCTGGCCGCCGACCGCGGCACCAACGACCTCATGACCACCCACCTCGACGGCGTCGACTCGCTCCAGGCCGTGCATGCCCACAACCGGCACACCGTGGAGCTGCTGCTGAGCCGGGGCCGCGACCAGGGCACGATCCGCGCGGATGTCACACCGGAGGACGTCCTGTTCACCCTCGCCGCGCTGGGCCGAACCGTCCCCGCCCTCACCGCGGCAGCGGGCCCCGACGCCTGGCGCCGTCCGCTGGCGCTCCTCCTGGACGGGCTGCGCGCCGCACCCACCACCACCGCGCTCCCCTCCCCCGCCCTCACCGCGCCACAGCTCAACACCGCGCTACAGGGCCTTGGTTCACAGAACTGAGCTGTCTCTGGCGTGACCGGGCATCGGCGTCCGGACAGCCCGCTGCCCGGCGCCGAAGAGCGATCCTCCGCTCCTCCGACGCCGGGCAGTGGACCCCCGTACGTTCATCTCGCCCGGGTCAGAACTCGACCCCGGCATCCTCCAACTCGCTGACCGCCTCGGTCTTCTCCTCGGTCGGCGTGGCTGCCCGTACCGCCGGGATCGCCGCCGCGACCAGGGCCGCCAGCAGGGCGACGCCGCCGCCGATGATGAGGCCCGTGCGGAAGCCGCCCTCGGAGGTGAAGGTGTAGCCGCCTGCCGTGGTGGTCATCTGGGAGAGGACCACGCCGATCACCGCGGCGCCGATGGACGTGCCGAGGGCGCGCATGAGGGAGTTGAAGCCGTTGGCGGCGGCGGTCTCGGAGAGCGGGACCGAGCTCATGATGAGGGCGGGCATCGCGCCGTAGGCGAGGCCGACGCCGCTGTTGATGACGATGCAGACGACCATGAGGCCCCACGCGGAGCCCATCAGGCCCATCGACAGGGCGTAGCCGGCGGTGATGACGAGGACACCGCTGATCAGGGTGAACTTCGGGCCGCGGATGTTGGTCAGCTTTCCGCCGAGCGGGGAGACGATCATCATCATGATGCCGCCGGGCAGCATCCACATGCCGGCCGCGAGCATCGACTGGCCCAGGCCGTATCCGGTGGCCGCGGGGAACTGGAGCAGCTGCGGCACGACCAGCATGCTGGCGTACATGGCGACGCCGACGAACACCGAGGCGACGTTGGTGATCAGGACCCGGGGCCGGGCCGTGGTGCGCAGGTCGATCAGCGGGTCGCTGGTGCGCAGTTCCCACACGCCCCAGACCAGCAAGGCCACCACGGCGACGGCGAACAGGCCGAGGACCGTGCCCGAACCCCAGCCCCAGTCCGCACCCTTGGAGATGCCGAGCAGCAGGCAGACCAGGCCGACGGCCAGGCCGAGGGCGCCGGGCACGTCGAAGCGCTGGCCCTTGGCGGCGGCCGGTACGTCCGGGATCAGGAACCAGATCAGGGCGGCGACCACCACGGCCAGGGCGGCCGCACCCCAGAACAGGGCACGCCAGTTGGCGTACTGGGCGACGGCCGCGGCGATCGGCAGACCGAGCCCGCCGCCGATGCCCATGGAGGCGCTGACCAGTGCGATGGAAGGGCTGAGCCGCTCCCGCGGTACGACGTCCCGCAGCAGGGCGATGCCCAGCGGGACCATGCCCATGCCGATGCCCTGGAGACCGCGTCCGATGATCATCGGGACGATCGAGGAGGACAGCGCGCAGACCACCGAGCCCACGATCAGCGGGACGGAACAGACGAGCAGCATGCGGCGCTTGCCCAGCAGGTCGCCGAGGCGGCCGACGACCGGCACGCTGACGGCCGCCACCAGCAGGGTGGCGGTGACCACCCACGCGGCGTTGGACGACGAGGTGTGCAGCATCTCCGGGAGATCGGCGATGAGCGGGGTGACCAGCGTCTGCATGATCGCCGCGGTGGTGCCTGCGAAGGCCAGCGTGGCGATCACGCCGCCTGCGCGGGCTGAGGGCTGGGGGGCGTCCATGACGGGACTCCTCGGCGTATCAGTTCAGTCGGGATGTGAAGGAATGTGCATCGTACACATCATATGTATCGGCCATGTCATCAGGATGATGCATACCGTCGTGCGAGGATGGGCCGGGCCTCCGCGGACCGCAGGACACGGCGGTGGCATCGGCAGAGAGCAGGAGGCGGCGGACCGATGGACAGGCGTACGCGTGAGATCGAGTACGAGCAGATGCTCCTCAGCCGGCACGCTCTTCTCTCGCACAAGGCCGCACGCCGCAAGGACGCCGTACTGGAGCGCAGCGCCTATATCCTGCTGAGCCGGATCCGCATCCAAGGGCCCATGTCGATCGGCGAGTTGAGCGACGCGTTCGGCCTCGACACGTCCACCCTCAACCGGCAGACGGCGGCAGCCATGCGCTCCGGGCTGGTGGAGCGCATCCCCGATCCCCAGGGCGGGATGGCCCGCAAGTTCCGTATCACGGACCTGGGCGCGCGGATGCTCGACGAGGAACGCGAGGGTCTGGTCCAGACCCTGGACCAGATCATGGACGACTGGCCGGACGAGGACATCGACGCCTTCGCGGCTTTTCTACGACGCTTCAACACCGACATCGAACGGCTCGGCGGGCGTCCCTGGCCACGGCCGTGAGCCCCGCCCTGTGACAACTCACGGGGCGGGGCGGTCAGTTCACGCCGGGCGCGACTGTGTCAGGAGGAGCGGCGAGAGCGGCCGGCCATGTAGACCGCGCCGCCGCCGAGGACGATCACCAGGGCTGCACCGCCCGCTATGAGACCGACCGGCGCGTTGGAACCGGTCTCCGCCAGCGGCGTGTTGCCACCATTGGGCGTCGCCTTCGGGGAGGGCGAGGGCGACGCCTTCAGCGGCGGGACGTGCGCGGAGGTGGGCGGCGTCGTCGACGGCTTGGGGCTGGCCGGCGGGGTCGACTCCTCGGCGGGAGGCGTGCTGTCGGCCGGGGTCCCCGGCGTCTCGGGCGGCACCGAGGCCGGCGGGGTGGGCGACTCCGGCGTGCTCGGGGTGCACTCCTTGTCGCCGCCGTTCCAGGCCGCGATCAGGTGGTACGGGGTCATGATGTTGTCGGGCTGGTACGGAAGCGGGCCGTGGCCCTCGCCCGTGCCGCCGTCGTAGGTGACGTCGTCGCCGTACAGGTCGATCTGGCCGTAGCAGTCGGGCGACTTGACCTTCAGCTGCTGCCAGGTGTCCTGCGAGCCCGCGACGTCCTTGGCGGTGAGGTAGACCGTGGCCTTGTCGACCATGGTCTGGTGGCCCGAGGTGTACCAGGTGGAGCCTTCGGCGGTGTACTCGGCGAGCGAGACGGGGTACTTGCAGCCGTCCCCGACGCTCTGGTCGGGAGCCAGCCGGACCTCGACGGTGCCGGGGATGGTGTCCCACTGGAGGAACCCGCCCTGCGAGGTCCAGTTTGCGCCGACAACGTTTCCATCGGCGCCGACGATGCGGTACTGCACGGTGGCGGACTGGCACGCGTCGGCGTCGGTGGCGCTCGCCGGGCCGGCCGCGAGCACGGGCGCGGCGGCAGCGATGAACGCGGTGGCTGCGAGGGCGGACAGGGATCGGAAATGGTGCGAACGTGACAAAGTGAGCCTCGACGATGGTAAAAGGTGTGGGAGGTGGCAGAACGAGCGGCGGGCGCACGAAAGAAAACGATCGAGGGCGTGCGCGACCGGACCGCTCGCAGATGCTCCGCTCAGCTAAGGCACAGCGAAGCAAGCTGAATTCTTGTCACCTTTCACAACTCCCGTCAATCCTTCACCACTTGACCACAGGTCAAGATCAGGGCATCACCGCGAGTAGATGCCAGCGCAGCCCCTCCAACTCGACGTAGAGGCCGGGGTCGACCAGCTCGTCGCCGTCCCGATCGTAGGTCAACTCGTCGAGCAGTTCGGTGAGTTGGCGGGAGCCACCGCGCAGGTCGGTCCACGGGAGGCGGACGCGACCCTGGGCGGGCTGTTCGGAGAGGTTGACGACGACGAGATGGCGGCGAGAATCGGTCGTCCAGGACCAGGCGACCAGGTTCTCGTGGGTGGGATTGTCCGGCCAGCCGGTGCAGTCGAGCAGCTGCCACTCCCCTCCCGTGCGCATGCCGGAGGAGGCGGCCGCGGCGAGCAACTGGTGGTGGAACGCGAGGAGTTCCTTGTCGACGGGCTCCTCCGGCCGACGGGAGAGGAAGACCGGTGGCCGCACCTTCCGTCCCTCGAACTGCCCCTCGTGCCAGAGCGTCGCACCGGGCAGGGTCGCGATGACCACGGCCGCCGCCCGTTCCCGCTCGGGCGACAGGGTGGCGGCGGCCCGGGGTTCGTCGTGGTTCTCCAGGAAGCGGACCAAGCCGCGCTGGTAGCGGACGTCGGCCTGGAGATGGCCGTGCACCGATTCCGCGCCCTCGTGCAGCAGGCGGTCGTAGAGCCGTTTGTCGTAGCAGTGGTCGAACCCCTGTTGTTGCAGGGCCCATTCGAGGTCCCAGTACGCCTCGGCGACGAACAGGAAGTCGGGGTGGCGCTCGCGGACCTTGGGGATCGTGTACGGCCAGAAGTCCTCGGCCGGTGCCGTGCCCGCCCGTTCGCCCCAGGTCTTCGCGAACACGTCGGTCATCAGCAGCATGGCCATGTCGCAGCGCACGCCGTCCGCCTGGTCGGCGATCGAAGTGAGGGTGTCGACGGCCGCCGTGCGCAACTCGTCGCTGAAGGCGTTGAGTTGGACGACATCGGGCCAGGGCGCGAAGTAGGGGTCGCGGCCTCGGGCGAAGACCTTGCCGCCGGTCTCCAGGAAGGCGGCGGGGTCGCGGGCAAGGTCGTCCGGGGTGCCCTGGACCAGGCAGCCGGGGCGTTCGGTCAGCCAGGGGTGGTCGGGGGCGATGTGGTTGGGGACGTAGTCGAGGATCAACCGGACGCCACGGGCGGCCAGTTGGGCGCGGGCAGCAGCCAGCCCCTCGGGGCCGCCGAGGGTTGCGTCCACGACGTAGTTGCGGACGCAGTACGGCGAACCGGCCACATCCTCCGGGCGGAGGTCGGGCAGCGCGGCCCGGAACGACTCCTGGAGCGAGGCGTCGCGCAGCGCGATCTCCAGCCCGGCGGGGCTGCGCTCCCACACGCCCATCAGCCAGACGGCGTCGACGCCAGGGAGCGCGACCTCGTCCCAGGCGGCTTCTGGTATCTCGCCGAGGGTCACGGGGTGGCCGTAGCGGCGGCTCAACTCCCCCAGCCAGATAAGGGTGTTGATCTCGTAGATCACCGGATGCTCGGGCCAGGCTGTCATGACAGCGGTTCCTCTCGGTCACCGGTCGGGCGGAGGCTCTCGCGGCCCCGGGCCGACCACTCGCCGTCGCCCAGGGTGTGGAAGAGGGTGGCGGTGACCGCGGACAGGCCGGTCCAGCCGGTCTGGTGGGAGGCGCCGAGGCCGGCGCCGTTGTCGCCGTGGAAGTACTCGTAGAAGAGGATCAGGTCCTTCCAGTGCGGGTCCTTGGCGAACTTGGCCTGGGCGCCGTGCACCGGCCGGTGTCCGTCGGCGTCGCTGAGGAAGGTGGCGGTGAGCCGGTCGGAGATCTCGCGGGCGACCTCGTAGAGAGTGAGCTGGCGACCCGATCCGGTCGGGCACTCGACGGTGAACGCCGGGCCGTGGAAGGCGTGCAGGTTGAGCAGGGCGCGGATGAGGAGCAGGTTGACCGGGAACCACACAGGGCCGCGCCAGTTGGAGTTGCCGCCGAACATCCCGGAGTCGGACTCGGCGGGCAGATAGCCGACGCCGTACGACTCCCCGTGCACCTCGAAGGCGTACGGGTGCTCGGCGTGGTGGCGGGAGAGAGAGCGGATGCCGTGCGGGCCGAGGAACTCGCCCTCGTCGAGCATCCGGGAGAGGATGCGGCGGAGTCGGTCCTCGCCGAACAGGGCGAAGAGGTAGCGGCCGTCGGCGTTCGGGCCCAGTGCCTCGTGCGAGGAGATGGTGGCCTCGACGGCTGGATGGCGTTCGATGAACTCCCGCGCGCCGGCGACCAGTTCGGGGAAGCGCCGGTCCGCCCAGCCGCCGACCAGGCTGGTGGCCGCGAGCGGGATCAGGCCGACGAGGGAGCGGACCTTGAGCCGGGTCGCCGTGCCGTCGGGCAGCCGCAGCACGTCGTAGAAGAAGCCGTCCTCCTCGTCCCACAGGCTCGCGTTGTCGGCGCCGATGCGGTTCATGGCGACGGCGATCCACGCGAAGTGCTCGAACAGGGACTGCGCCTGCTCGATGTAGACGGGGTTGTCGACGGCCAGCTCTATGGCGATCTCAAGGAGGTTCTGGCAGTACAGCGCCATCCACGCGGTGCCGTCGGCCTGGTCGAGGTGGCCGCCGGTGGGGAGCGGGGCGCTGCGGTCGAAGACGCCGATGTTGTCGAGGCCGAGGAAGCCGCCCTGGAAGACGTTGTTGCCGTCGGTGTCCTTGCGGTTGAGCCACCAGCTGAAGTTCTTCATCAGCTTCTGGAAGGCGTTCTCCAGGAAGGCGCGGTCGCCCTTGCCGGTGCGGTGTTTCTCCAACTCGTAGAGGAACAGGGTGGCCCAGGCGTGCACGGGCGGGTTGACGTCGCCGAAGTTCCATTCGTACGCCGGGATCTGACCGTTGGGGTGGAGGTAGAGGCGGCGCAGCAGCAGGTCCAACTGGCCCTTGGCGAAGGTGAGATCGACCATCGAGAGGGCGACGGTGTGGAAGGCGAGGTCCCAGGCCGCGAACCACGGGTACTCCCAGGTGTCCGGCATCGACATGATCTCGTCGTTGACCATGTGGTACCAGTTGCTGTTCCGCACCCGGGGGTCGGAGGCGAGCGGGTCGACGCCGTGCTCGGTCAGCCAGCGCTCGACGTCGAGGTAGTAGTACTGCTTGCTCCAGAGCATCCCGGCCAACGCCTGCCGGACCAGCCTCCGTTCGTCGGCCGGGGTGTCGGCGGCGGTGACGCCGTCGTAGAACTCGTCCGCCTCGGCGCGGCGTTGGGCTATGACCGAGTCGAAGTCGCCGGTCCAGTCGGGCAGTTCGGTGGCGGTGAGGCGCAGGCGGACGGTGGCGCTCTGGCCGCCCGGGATGGTGAGTACGTGGTGAACGGCGGCCTTGGTGCCGGTCCGGTCGGGGTTGACGGCTCCGGTCTCGCCTCCGACCACGTAGCGGTCGATGCCGTCCTTGACGTACGGGGAGGTGTTCGAACTGCCGAAGATCTTCTCGTTGTTGGTGTCGTTCTCGGTGAACAGGGTCTCCGTGTCCGCGTCGCAGTACAGCCAGCGCGGGCCCAGCTCCTCGTGGTCGGCGCGGAGTCGGCCGCCGGGTTCCTGGTGGATGGACGGTACGGCGGTGCCGCCGGCCCAGGACCAGGTGTGCCGGAACCACAGGGTCGGCAGCAGGTGCAGGGGTGCCTCGTCGGGGCCGCGGTTGTGCGCGGTGATCTCGATCAGCAGGTCGTCGGGGCCCGCCTTGGCGTACTCGACGAACACGTCGAAGTAGCGGTCCTCGTCGAAGATGCCGGTGTCGAGGAGCTCGTACTCGAAGTCACCGCGCCCACGGGCCTGGTTGGTGGCCTTGAGGTCCTCGTACGGGAACTCCGACTGCGGGTATTTGTAGAGGTACTTCATGTACGAGTGGGTGGGCGTGCTGTCGAGGTAGAAGTAGTACTCCTTGACGTCCTCGCCGTGGTTTCCCTCGGCGTTGGTCAGGCCGAACATCCGCTCCTTGAGGATCGGGTCGCGGCCGTTCCACAGCGCGAGCGCGAAGCACAGCCGCTGCTTGTCGTCGCTGACGCCCGCGATGCCGTCCTCGCCCCAGCGGTAGGCGCGGGAGCGGGCCTGGTCGTGGGTGAAGTACGACCAGGCGTCGCCGCCCTGGCTGTAGTCCTCCCGTACGGTCCCCCACTGGCGCTCGCTCAGATAAGGACCCCAACGGCGCCAGGGCACCCCGGAATCGTCGGCCTCGGCCAGCCGTCGCCGTTCGGCGTCCGGTGTTTCAGCGCTCGTCCCCATCGCCCGTCCTCCCCTTGGCCCGACCCATTCCCCCAGACTCCGGTGTCCCGGACCCGACGGCAACACGAACAGCCGGGCGGAGAGCACCGGTACCTGTCACGAACACCGCGACGGCGAGCAGCAGAGCCGCGGTCGCCGCGACCGGTGCCACCAGGAAGGCTCCGGTGCTGCCGTGGCTGTCGGCGAGGTACCCGGCCACCACCTGCCCGGTAGCGGTACCGAGTGGTCCGCCCGCGCAGAGGATCGTCAGCGCGACGGTCGCGCGATCGGCGGGCGCGAGGCGTTCGGTGAGGGCGTAGAGGCTGATCAGGTACGGGGCCACGGTCACACCGGCGATGGTCATGGCCGTAGGAACGGCATGCAGGCTGTCCCCCGCGACCAGGGTGAGGGCGCCCAGGAGCAAGGTCGCCGCGAAGGTCACGTACCGGTGGCGGAGGGTGAAGCGGGCGGGAAGCCAGGCACAGGCGGCGCCTGCCACGGCGCTGCCGATGCCGAAGAGGGCGTAGAGGAGTCCCGCGCTGCCGGGGTGGCCGCTGTCGTTGGCGTAGGCGGTGACGGCGGTCTGTGTGGCACCGAAGATCGTGCCCATCGCGGCCATGGCGAGGAACATGGCGACAAGTGGCAAGCGGGGCAAGGGAGTTCGTACGGAGCGGGAGCCTTGACGGTGCTCGGCTCCCTCGTGGGTGAGGGAGAGCGCGAAGGGGAGGGTGGCCAGGACGAGGAGGGCGATGGCCGCCACGGTCGGCGCTGTCGGGCCGAGGGAGGCGAGCAGTCCGACGATCGCGGGGCCGGCGACAAAGCTGATCTCTTCGACGGTCGCCTCGTACGAGAGGGCGGTGGGTAGGAGGTCGGGCCGGTCGCGGGTGTGGAGCAGGCGTGACCAGTGGACTCGTACCAGCGGGCCGACCGGTGGTTGGGTGAGTCCGGCCAGCGCGGAGGCGACGATCATGCTCGCGCGGCCGGTGTGACTGGCCGCGATGAGGCCGGTCAGGGCGGCGGCGTTGGCGAGTGCGGTGACCGTCCCGACGAGGCGGTGGCCGTGGCGGTCGGCCAGTGCCCCGGAGACCGGACCGCCGAGCGCGTTGGCGCAGCCCTGGGCGGCTGCCGCGAGACCGGCGAAGGCGTAACTGCCGGAGGCGGCCTGGACAAGGACGAGGGTCGCGAGGGAGGAGGTGGCGTAGGGAAGCCGGGCCAGAAAACCCAGGGGGAAGAATGCCGCGCCGGGAACACGCAGCAGGGATCGGTACGCCATCGGCGTCTCCCATGAGCACGTCGGAGAGACGCGCTACCCAGCCACCGGCGCGTTGACGATCCCGATTCTGTCGCGCAGCCTAGCGAGCGGACCGGCCCGTCACCAGAGTGTTCAGTCCCCTCCGTGGTCGCCGTAGGCGGTGACGGACAGGAAGCGGACGGGGAGTTCGATCAGTTCCTGGGGGCCGTGCGCGCCCTCGCCGTCGAGTTGGAGGGCGTCGCCGGGGCGCATGGTGTAGGCCGCCTCGCCGTGGCCGTAGAGCATGACGCCTTCGAGCATGAACAGCAGCTCGGTGCCGGGGTGTTGGAAGAGGGGGAAGACCTCGCTGGACTCGGTGAGGGTGACCAGGACGGCTTCCATGCGTTTGTGGGGGCCGCGCAGGGCGCCGAGGAGTTCGTAGAGGTGGCCGACCCGGCTGCCGCGGCGGATGATCTGGGCGCCGTGACCGGCGGGAACGTAGACGGCCTCACGTTCGGTGTCGACGCCGCGGAAGAGGGCCGTGACCGGGACGTTCAGGCCGGTGGCGAGGCGGCCGAGAGTGGTGAGGCTGCACGACGTGTTCGCGTTCTCGATCTTGGAGAGCATCGCTTTCGAGATGCCGACCCGGGCCGCCATCTCCGCCACCGACAGACCGGCCGCGACCCGGTAGCGGCGCACCTGGCGGGCGATCGCGGTCTCCAAGTCCACTGGCCCGTCGGCCTGTTCGGGGGTGATCTCCCGGTCGGGCAGCGCGGCTGTCCGGTCGTCGTGGTCGGTGCCCATGGCGGTCATTCTGCCTGATGGGCGTGTGTTTGCCGGGAGTTGCCGGTCGCGGGTCAACGGCTCAGCGCGAATCGTGGGTGGGGCGCGGCGCGGCCCAGGGCGAGGTCGGCGGCCATCGCGCCGATGAGGGGCGTGAACTTGGCGCCGTGGCCCGAGCACGGTGAGACGACGACGAAGGGGCCGGTGCGGTCGAGGACGAAGTCCTCGTCGGGGGTGGTGGTGTAGAGGCAACTGGCCTCCGCCACGGGCGTGGAGTCGAGGCCGGGCAGGGTGCGTTCCACCCACGCGGTGACCTTGTCGCGCGAGGCGGGGTCGATGGTGCCGGTGCGAGTGTCGGCGGTGGTGGGGGTGCCCTCGTCGTGCTGGGCGACCTTGAGGGCCGGGAGGGGTCCGCCGTCGCTGCCGGAGGGGAGGCCGTAGAGGTTCAGTTCGTCCTTGTGGACGAAGACGGGCCAGTTCGCCGACGGATCGCGGCGACGGAAGTGGAAGACCTGTTGCTGGGTCACCTGGAGGGGTGGCAGGGGCTTCACCATGCCCAGCGGGGCGGCTAGTTGGGGCAGCCAGGCGCCGGATGCGACGACGACCGTGTCCGCGACGACGGTGGGGCCGTCCGTCCGCAGCTCCACCCGGCCGTCGGCGCGGATGTCCGCGCCGGTCACGCGGACGCCGGTGAGGACATGGGCGCCGAGTTCGGCGGCCCTGCGTACGGTTACGGCCACCGTCGCGTCGGCGTCGACCGTGCCCGCGTCCGGGTGGTGGAGCACGGGACCGTCGAAGCGGAACTGCGGCCAGCGGTCGGTCGCTTCGGCCGCGGTCAGCAGTTCGTGCGGTACGGCGGCTGCCGCCAGGAGGTCCGCGATGCCCTCCGGGTCGCGGCCCGCGCCGAAGTCCAATCCCCCGGTGAGGCGCAGCAGTTGGGCGCCGGTGTCGTGCTCCAGCTCCTGCCAGAGTTCACGGGCCTCGCCGGTCAGGCGGACGTAGAGGGGGTCGGCGTAGGCGCGGCGGTAGATGCGTGAACTGCCGTGGGAGCTGCCGGACTTGTGGCCGATCCCGTACGCCTCGACGAGCGTGACCTCGTGACCCTGCCGGGCGAGTTGCCAGGCCGTGGCCGCGCCCATCAGGCCCGCGCCGATGACGGCGATCACCGTACGGCTCCGGGGATCCAGTCGGTGCCCGCGAGGGGGACGCGGGCCATGGCGGCGGACTCGACGGTGAGGGCTACCAGGTCCTCGGGTTCCAGGTGGTGGAGATGGGCCTTGCCGCAGGCGCGGGCGAGAGTCTGGGCCTCCATGGTGAGGACGCGGAGGTAGTTGGCGAGTCGGCGTCCGCCTTCGACGGGGTCGAGGCGGGCGGCGAGTTCCTCGTCCTGGGTGGAGATGCCGGCCGGGTCGCGGCCGTCCTGGAAGTCGTCGAAGTAGCCTGCGGCGGAGCCGAGTTGGCGGTACTCGGCGTCGTGCCGGGGGTGATTGTCGCCGAGGGCGATCAGGGCGGCGGTACCGATGGCGACCGCGTCCGCGCCGAGTGCGATGGCCTTGGCGACGTCGGCGCCGGTGCGGATGCCGCCGGAGACGATGAGTTGGACCTCGCGGTGGACGCCGAGTTCCCGAAGTGCCTGTACCGCCTGGGGAATCGCGGCGAGGGTGGGGATGCCGACGTGCTCGATGAACACCTCCTGGGTGGCTGCGGTGCCGCCCTGCATGCCGTCGACGACCACGACGTCGGCGCCCGCGTGGACGGCGAGCTTCACGTCGTAATAGGTGCGTGTGGCGCCGACCTTGACGTAGATCGGCTTCTCCCAGTCGGTGATCTCGCGGAGTTCGCCGATCTTGATGGTGAGGTCGTCGGGACCGGTCCAGTCGGGGTGACGGCAGGCGCTGCGCTGGTCCACGCCGACCGGCAGGGTGCGCATCCCGGCGACGCGGTCGGTGATCTTCTGGCCGAGCAGCATGCCTCCGCCGCCGGGTTTGGCACCCTGGCCGAGGACCACTTCGATGGCGTCGGCCTCGCGGAGGTCGTCGGGGTTCATGCCGTAGCGGGACGGCAGGTACTGGTACACGAGGTGCTTGGACTGGCCGCGTTCCTCCGGGGTCATACCGCCGTCGCCGGTGGTGGTGGAGGTGCCGGCCGCGCTCGCCCCGCGCCCGAGCGCTTCTTTGGCGTTCGCGGAGAGGGCGCCGAAGCTCATGCCGGCGATGGTGACCGGGATGTCCAGGTGCAGCGGGTACTTGGCGTTGCGGGCGCCGAGGACGACGTCGGTGTCGCAGCGCTCGCGGTAGCCCTCCAGGGGGTAGCGGGACATGCTGGCGCCGAGGAAGAGCAGGTCGTCGAAGTGCGGGAGGGGGCGTTTGGCGCCCCAGCCGCGGATGTCGTAGACGCCGGTGGCCGCGGCTCGTTGGATGGCGTGGATGGTGGCGCGGTCGAAGGTGGCCGACTCGCGCAGGCCACGGGATGCGAAGTCCATGAAAGTTGCAACTCCCTCAGTACGCCGTCGAGTTGTCGACCTTGAAGTGGTACAGCTGCCGGGCCGAGCCGTAGCGGCGGAAGTCGGCCGGGTCCTCGTCGAACTCCGCCGCCTTGAGCAACTCGGCCAGTTCCGTGAGGTGTTCGTCCCGCATCTCCTTCTCCACGCAGTCCGCGCCGAGGGACTTGACCGTGCCCTTGACGTAGATGCGGGCCTCGTAGAGGGAGTCGCCGAGGGCGTCACCCGCGTCGCCGCAGACCACCAGCCGTCCCGCCTGTCCCATGAACGCGCTCATGTGGCCGACGTTCCCGCCGACGACGATGTCCACGCCCTTCATCGAAATCCCGCACCTGGCAGCCGCGTTGCCCTCGATCACCAGGAGTCCGCCGTGTGCGGTGGCCCCCGCGGACTGTGAGGCGTCGCCGCGTACCCGGACCGTTCCGGACATCATGTTCTCGGCGACGCCCACTCCCGCGTTGCCGTGGACGGTGACCGTGGCGTGCTGGTTCATGCCGGCGCAGTAGTAGCCGACATGGCCCGCTATGTCGACGGTCACCTCGTCCTTGAGGCCGCAGGCGACGCTGTGGGCGCCTCGGGGGTTCAACACCCCCCAGGACACGGCCGGTTGGGGAGCGTGCAGCGCCTGGTTGAGATCGCGGACGGAGGAAGCCGCGAGGTCCACGACCTCCGCCTCGGTCAGCGCCGCCATACGTACACCTCTTCCGGCTCGGGTTCGAAGATGCGGGCGTTCTCGATGCCCGGCAGCACGTCCAGGGCGCGGTACTCGGAGGCCATCGCCACCCAGGCGTCCGTCTCGGCGACCAGTGCGGGCTTGCAGGCGATGGCGTCGCGGACCACCGCGAAGGAGTCGGTGGTGGAGACCAGCAGCGTGTAGAAACCGTCGAAACGCTCGCACAGCAGCCGCAGCGCCTTCTCCAGGTCGGCACCTCGGTCGAGGTGGTGGGCGATGAAGCGGGCGCCGACCTCGGAGTCGTTCTCGCTGTCGAACCGCACGCCCTGGGCGCGGAGTTCGCGTCGGATGGTGGCGTGGTTGGCGAACGAGCCGTTGTGGACCAGGCATTGACCGGGGCCGACGGAGAAAGGGTGCGCGCCTTCAGGGGTGACGGCCGACTCCGTGGCCATCCGGGTGTGGCCTACGCCCTGGTAGCCGGTCACTCCGGCGAGCCCGAACGACTCGGCCAACTGGACCGGATTTCCGGTGCCCTTGAGGACGGCGAACCCCTCTCCCGAGCCGATGACGGTGGCATACGGCAGCGCGGTGGCGATGGTGGCGAGCAACTCGTCGACCGGCAACTCCGCGTGGACGACTGTCGTGGCGTCGGCGGCGACAACCCCCGCACCTGGCAAGGCCGTTGAAACCTCCTCCGGAGTCACCCCCAGCAGCGAGACGACAGCACGCCCCGGCGGCGACAGACGCGGGTCGCCGTAGACCGCTACACCCGCCGAGTCCGGGCCGCGTTCTACGACTTGGCCCAGCATCGCGGTGAGCAGTTCACCGAGCCGGGGTTCGAGGGAGGGCTCACGCAGATGGAGCCCGACGATTCCGCACATGCGGCTCTCCTCTCATGAGGGGGTGGGGATGGGTCAGAAGGCGGTGAGATAACGGTCCAACTCCCAGGCGCCCACCGTGCCGTGCCAGTCGAAGAACTCCTGCCGTTTGACCTCGCCGAAGTACTCGCTGACTCCCGGGCCCGCCGCGTCGAGAGCCCCGCCGATCACCGGGTCGGCGGCCAGTGCTTCCACGGCGTGCAGCAGGGTCGGCGGCAGTTCGGGGCGGGCCGCCGTGACCGCCGCGTCTCCCGGATCACCGGGGTCGAGGGTGCGTTCGATGCCGTCGAGTCCGGCGGCCAGGGCCGCGGCCGCCGCGAGGTAGGGGTTGGCGGAGCCGTCGCCGCCGCGCAGTTCGATGCGGTTGCCGTCGGGGACGCGGATGAAGTGGGTGCGGTCGTTGCCGCCGTAACCGGCCTTGCGGGGTGACCAGGTGGCGCCCGAGCGGGTCGAGATCGCGCCGGTGCGCTTGTACGAGTTGACGGTGGGCGCGACGACGGCCTGGAGGGCGCGGGCGTGGTCGAGGATGCCGCCGACGAAGGAGTAGGCGAGCGGGGACAGGCCCAGGCCCCGGGTGTCGGAGGCGTCGGGGAACGCGGGTTCGTCGCCCCGCCACAGCGACAGGTGCATGTGCATCCCGGAGCCGGTGCGGTCGGTGAACGGCTTCGGCATGAACGTGGCCGTCATGCCCCGCTGTTCGGCCAGCACCGACACCAGGTACCGCATGGTGATGACCCGGTCGGCGGTGGTGAGGGCGTCGGCGTAGGCGAAGTTCTGCTCGAACTGGCCGTTGCCGTCCTCGTGGTCGTTGGCGTAGTTGCCCCAGCCGAGGGAGTTCATCGCCTTGGAGACGGCGGTGAGGTGGTCGTACATCCGGGTCAACCCGCGTGCGTCGTAACAGGGTTGGGCGGCGGTGTCGCGGCTGTCGGCGACGGAGAGCGTGCCGTGTTCGTCGCGGTTGACGAGGAAGTACTCGATCTCCGCGCCGACCGCGAGGGACAGTCCGAGTTCGGCGGCACGGGCCAGTACCGCGCGCAGGATGATGCGGGGCGCGTACGGCCAGGGCTTCCCCTCGACGTGCGGGTCGCAGTGCACGAGGGCAAGTCCCGGGCGCACGAAGGGCAGCGGGGTGTACGAGCTGACGTCCGGGAGCGCGATGACGTCCGGGTCACTGGGCTGCTGGCCGAGGGCTCCGGCCGCGTAGCCCGCGAACCCGACGCCGTCGGACTGGAGTTCCTCGACCGCCTCGACGGGGACGAGTTTGGCGCAGGGCTTGCCCGCGAGGTCGACGAAGACCGCGAGGACGAACTCGATGCCGTCGGCGCGGACTTGGGCGGCGAGGTCGGGTGCGGGGTCGGCCGAGGATGCCGGGTCGGTGGTCGTGGGCGGTGCGGCTGCGGTGTCCATCGCCATGGGAGGCTCCCAGCATCCGGGGTTTCCTGATGTGAATCTCGATTTCTCCCGAGGAAACCGCGCGGGCATTACCGAGCCGTTTCCCGCACGGAAGCAGCCTGTTGCCAACTGCCGGGCAGGGCCGCCCGTGACGCAGGACCGATCTCCAGTGATGAATGCCGATCTCCGATGATGAATATGACGTTCTCAATTATCGAGAGATGGCCTCTCACTTGATCGCCCCAGCTCGTTCCGTCTCGTCAACGTCTCGTCAACGTCTCGCCGGGGAGGCCGTCATGGCAGGCACGATCCAGGGCAAAGTCGCCGTGATCAGCGGAGGCTCGACCGGCGTGGGGCGTGCCGTCGGGGCACTGCTCGCGGAGAACGGGGCGCAGGTGGTGCTGCTCGCCCGCCGCGCGGACCGACTGGAGACGGCGGCGCGCGAGATGAAGGGATCGGTACTGACGATCCCGACCGACGTGAGCAGCGGCGACAGTGCGCGCGGCGTTCACTCAGGTCGAGGAGCGGTTCGGGCGGGTGGACATCCTGGTGAACAGCGCCGGTGTCGCCCGTATCCGCGCCATCGAGGAGACCGCCGACGCGGACATCCAAGCCTGCGTCGGCACCAACCTCCTGGGCCCGATCCACACGATCCGCTCGGCGGTGCCCCTGCTGCGGGCGGCCGGCGGTGGTGACATTCTCAACATCTCCTCCGAGATCACGCTGGACCACATGCCGCTGATGGCGATGTACGCGGCGAGCAAGCACGGCCTGAACGGCTTCACCGCCGCGATGCACAAGGAGCTGCGCGGCGACGGCATCCGGGTCGCGCTGGTGATCCTGGGCTCGATCTCGGACAGCGCCTTCATCGAGAACTTCCCCGGCGAGGACCGGCAGCGCGCGGCCCCGATCTGGGAGGCGGACGGCTATCTGACCAGGGTGGGCGCCATGAAACCGCTCCCCTCGGCCACCGTCGCCCGGGTCATGGTCCAGCTGCTCAGCACACCGCCCGAGGTGGTCCAGGACGTGGTGCACATCCGTCCGGCCGACTGAGAACCCCGCCCCGGTCCGGCACCCGATTCCCCGCCCACTCCCCCGCCCGATCCATGCATCAGACGTGAACACCCCATAAGTCGGCCTTATGAGGTCATAGACGGGACCCGCATACCGACTTAGGCATGCCTTAGTTTAGGCTTCCCGTCGAGTCGCTTGTTTTCGCTCGAAGGGAACCTGATCATGCCGCGCCCCCTGCGGGTAGCCATCGTCGGAGCCGGCCCCGCCGGGATCTACGCCGCCGACGCCCTGCTCAAGTCCGAGGTGGCCGCCGAACCCGGCGTGTCCATCGACCTCTTCGAGCGGATGCCCGCGCCCTTCGGCCTGATCCGGTACGGCGTCGCCCCCGACCACCCGCGCATCAAGGGCATCATCAACGCCCTGCACCAGGTCCTGGACAAGCCGCAGATCCGTCTCTTCGGCAACGTCGACTACCCGACCGACATCAGCCTGGACGACCTGCGCAGCTTCTACGACGCGGTGGTCTTCTCCACCGGCGCCACGGCCGACCGGGACATGTCCATACCGGGCGTCGAGCTCGACGGTTCCTACGGCGCCGCCGACTTCGTCTCCTGGTACGACGGCCACCCGGACGTCCCGCGCACCTGGCCCCTGGAGGCCGAGAAGGTCGCCGTTCTCGGTGTCGGCAACGTGGCTCTCGACGTGGCCCGGATCCTCGCCAAGACCGGCGACGAACTGCTGCCGACCGAGATCCCGCCGAACGTCCACGAGGGCCTCAAGGCGAACAAGGCTCTCGAAGTCCACGTCTTCGGCCGCCGCGGCCCGGCGCAGGCGAAGTTCTCCCCGATGGAGCTGCGGGAGCTGGACCACTCGCCGAACATCGAGGTCATCGTCGACCCCGAGGACATCGACTACGACGAGGGCTCGATCACCACCCGGCGCGGCAACAAGCAGGCCGACATGGTCGCCAAGACCCTGGAGAACTGGGCGATCCGCGATGTCGGCGACCGCCCGCACAAGCTGTTCCTGCACTTCTTCGAGTCCCCGTCCGAGATCCTCGGCGAGGACGGCAAGGTCGTCGGCCTGCGCACCGAGCGCACCGCCCTCGACGGCACCGGCAACGTCAAGGGCACCGGCGAGTTCAAGGACTGGGACACCACCGCGATCTACCGCGCGGTCGGCTACCTCTCCGACAAACTCCCCAAGCTCCCCTGGGACATCGACTCGGGCACCGTCCCGGACGAGGGCGGCCGGGTCATCCAGGAGACCGGCGAGCACCTCCGGTCGACGTACGTCACCGGCTGGATCCGCCGCGGCCCGGTCGGCCTGATCGGCCACACCAAGGGCGACGCCAACGAGACGGTCGCGAACCTGCTCGACGACCACGCCAACGGCCGTCTGCACACGCCCGTTTCGCCCGACCCGGAGGCCGTGGAGGCGTTCTTCGCCGAGCGCGACGTCCGCTTCACCACCTGGGACGGCTGGTACCAACTCGACGCCGCCGAGAAGGCGTTGGGCGAGCCGCAGGGCCGCGAGCGCGTGAAGATCGTCGAGCGCGAGGACATGCTGCGGGCGAGCGGCGCGTAAGCCGCACTCCCGCAAACGCGTAAGCCGCACTCCCGCGCAGCTGACACCGAGGGGCCCGGCGGCCGTACCGCCGGGCCCCTCGCGCGTGTCAGCGGGCCGCCCTGCCGTACCGCGCGAACACGGTGTGGGCCGTCTTCTCGATCTCCCGGCACTCCAGGTGGAGGGGCGGACCGCCCGCCGGGAAGAGCCGTTCGCCGGTGCCGAGGACCGTGGGGAAGGTGATCAGCCGGTACTCGTCGACCAGGTCCTCCGCCATCAGCGTGCGGACGACGGGCAGGCTGCCGATGACGATCACATCCCGTTCCTCGCGCTTCACCGCGTCGACGAGGTCGCCGTCGAGGACGCTCGAATTCGTCCACGCCGACACATCGGTCAGGGTGCGGGACGCGACCAACTTCGCCCCGGCGTTCATGCGCGCGGAGAACTCGTCGTCGCGGCCCGGCCACAGCCGCGAGAACGCCTCCCAGGTCCTGCGGCCGAGCAGCATGACCCCGCCGTCGAGGGTGCTGCCCAGCCGGAACTTGTCGCCGTCGATCTCCTCACGGCCGTAGCGGAAGATCCAGCCGCCGTCCGGGGTGCCGTCGGACCCGTCGGGGTCGGAGACGATCCCGTCCAGGGTGGTGAACTGGATGACGATGACGCTCATGATGGATGTCCTTTCGGTCGGTGCTCACCGGTACGTACCGGTGGCGTCGGCCGAACTCATCGCGGCGAGTGGGATCAGTTCGAGGAAATCCTTCGTGGCAGGTCGAAGGTGTCCAGAACCTGCGGATCGGTGAAGACGACATTGCGGGTGATGCGCCCGCCGGTGACCGTGAACACCTGAAGGCTGTGCAGCCACCGGTCTCCGTCGGGGGCCGACGCGTACGCGGCAAGCGCCGGTTGCCCGTTGGCGGCCAGGCGCGTCAACGCCCAGTCCGTGCCCCGGAGTTCGAAGACCCTGCGCATGAACGCGCCGTAGTGCCCGGTGCCGCTGAACCAGAGCGGGACCGGCGGCATCTCCAGGACCACGGCGTCGGCCAACAGCCGTACCAGGGTGGGGACATCGGCCGCCTCGAACGCCCGCAGGTAGCTGTCGACGACCTCGCGTGCCCCGGGGTCGTCCGCTTCGGCGATCGTGTCGTCGTCGCCGACGTCCGTGAGGGCGGCGCGGGCGCGCTGGAGCGTGCTGTTGACGGCCGGGACGGTGGTGTCGAGCTGGTCGGCGACCTCGGCGGCGCTGAACTGCAGCACCTCGCGCAGCACGAGCACGGCCCGCTGCCGCGCGGGCAGCCGTTGCAGGGCGACCACGAGGGCGAGCCGCATGTCGGCGCGGGCCTCCACGTCGTAGCGCGCGTCGGGGAAGGGCTGCAGCCAGGGGATGTCGGTCGCGGGCGTGAGCGGTGTTCCGGGGTCATCGCCCGGTGCGCCGAGGCCGGACGGCAGGGGGCGGCGCGCGCGTCCTTCGAGCGCGGTGAGGCAGACGTTGGTGGCGATGCGGTAGAGCCAGGTGCGCACGGACGCGCGTGCGGGGTCGTACCGGTCGCGGGCCTTCCACGCGCGCAGCATCGTCTCCTGCACCAGGTCCTCGGCCTCGTGGAACGAGCCCAGCATGCGATAGCAGTACGCCACCAGTTCGCCCCGGTACGGTTCGAAGTCCACCCGCCCATCATGGCGTACGGGCCTGCTAACGTCCCCCGGTGTTCTCCCTCCTCGAACCCCCGTTCTTCTCCCGGCTGCGCGACGCGCGCCGGATCCTCGTCGCCGGTGCGGGCGGCGGTTTCGATGTCTACGCCGGGCTGCCGCTGGCCCTCGCGCTGCGCTCGGCCGGCAAGGAGGTGCACCTCGCCAACCTGTCCTTCGCCGACCTGTACGGCCTCGACCAGGACGTGTGGGTGGACCAGGACGTCGCCGCGATACGGCCCGACACGGTGGCCCGGGGCGACTACTTCCCCGAGCGGTCCCTCGCCCGGTGGCTGGATCTGCACGGCATGCCGTCGACGGTGTACGCGTTCCCGCTGACCGGTGTGCGCCCGCTGCGGGACGCGTACCGCACGCTGATCGAGCACCTCGGCGGGGTCGACGCCGTCGTGCTGGTGGACGGCGGCACCGACATCCTGATGCGGGGCGACGAGCACGGGCTGGGCACGCCGGAGGAGGACATGGTCAGCCTCGCGGCGGTGACCGGGCTGGACGAGGTGCCGGTGCGGATGGTGGCGTGCCTCGGGTTCGGTGTCGACGCCTATCACGGGGTCAACCACTCGCTGGTGCTGGAGAATCTGGCCGCGCTGGAGCGCGAGGGTGCCTATCTCGGTGCGTTCTCGCTCCCGCGTGAGAGCCACGAGGGGCAGCTGTATCTCGATGCGGTGGCCCACGCTCAGGAGTGCACGCCGGATCATCCGAGCATCGTCAACGGTTCCGTGGCGGCGGCCGTACGCGGGGACTTCGGAGACGTCCGTTTCACCGAACGCACGCGCGGCGGCGAGCTGTTCATCAATCCGCTGATGGCCGTGTACTTCTGCGTGGACGCCCTGGGGCTCGCGCGCCAGAACCTCTATCTCGACCGGTTGGAGTCAACCGCCCTCATCCGTCAGGTCAGTTCACTCATCCAGGACTTCCGCGACGAACTGCCCCGGCAACGGCCGCCTCGCGCCTATCCCCACTGACCGACCGGCTCACCGCCGCCAGGACTTCACCGGCGCGCACGACGCGCAGGCTCACCACGGTGGTCGCCGCGAACGCGAGCATGCCGCAGCCGATGGCGACACCGGCGGTCAGAGCCGTCAACCGGTCGAGGCCGAGGGCCTGTTGGAACACCGGAACGGCGGCGACGGACAGCACCGGGGCCAGGCCGAGTGCCGTCAGGTGCAGCCGCCACTCCTCCTGGGCCCAGTGCCTGCCCTGCCGCCCGGCACGCCGGGCGTTGACGGCCATCGTCACGTAACCGACCGCGTAGGGCAGGAGATAGGCCCCCAGCAGTCGCTGTCCGGTCGCGCCGAAGTCCAGGTAGGAGCGCGCGATCCACAACAGGGCCGCCGCACCGGCGAGTTGCGCGCCCGCGAGCACGGGCAGCGGCGCCCAGGACCCCGAGACCCCCTCGATCGTCGTACGGTGGTCCCGTGCGCGCGAGGCGACCAGCGCGCCGAAGGTGACGACCAAACCCAGGTGTGTGATCGCCACTTGGTTGATCTGCTCCATGGTCAGGCCGGGCAGCAGCCGGGGCAGGAAGCCCCACTCCAGGCGCAACAGCGGTGCGGTGAGCAGGAATCCGTAGCAGAGGAGCATCCAGCGCTGGTGCAGGTCGAGGAGTCCGCGGATCGCGGCGAGGATGCCGAAGGTCACGCTGAGGACGGTGCCGACCAGGAGGGTGGCGAGCACGATCCAGAACGCGGGACCGCTGAACGCGTCCTCGGGTGCCGTGCGGGCCAGGTAGATCCCGGCGCCCGCCATCGAGACGTAGACCGTGACCGCGAAGCCCACGCCGAGCACGCGGTGCAGGCGGGTGCGGTGGCGTGCGGCGGTGAGGAGTTGGGCGGGGCCGAGGAGCATGAGGGCGCCGCCGAGGACCGAGTGGACGATCATCGGGACGAGGCTGTGGCGGTAGGGCGCGATCCGGTTGGCCAGGGCGTCGGTGACGTAGTGCGGGGAGACGACGCGGCCCATGACCCATTCGCCGAGGGCGGGGGCGCCGGGGCGGGCGTAGGGCCAGAGTTCGGTCATGGCGATCGGCGCGTAGGCCAGGCACACGACCGTCACCGCGATCATCGTGGCGCGACGCCGGATTCTGTTCGTCGGACGACGCACGGCGGCCCCCTTGCCGGCTCATGGCCTCGGCCCGGCCCTCGATGATCTCTTCTGGACCATCGCGACGGTAGGTGCGACCGCCGTCGTGGTCAACGGTCCCGCGCACGTTCGTCGCGGCGGCGCACCCATTCCCAGAAGCCGACCATCATCCCCTCGTACCGGATGGCACGCTCCCGCGCCTCGACCGGCTCGAACGAATACTTGGGGTCCGCGAATGATGTGAAGTGCACCACGACGGGTAGTTCTTAACTCAGCGCCTCTTCCGCGTGAACACCTCCACTCAAAGGAACTGTGGTCTTGGCTCTCGCGTACCCTGACGCCCCGTCAGCCCGTCGGCCCGGGCGTACTTGGACTATTCGCATCACAGGTCACCGCGACCGTACCGCCTCGGTCAGCTGCTCCTCCGGGTGCGGCATGCCCGCCCGGTCGCGCGACATCGCGGCCCTGCGCCGCTTCGCCGAAGCCCATGCGGCGGCCCATGTCAGAGCGGCGACCGTACGCCCCGACGCGGCCTGCGGCTGCCGTCGCCAGCGGTGTGCGGCGCACGAGGGGACCCGGGTCGACTGCTCGGGCTCGGTGCTGCTCGTGCTGCGCCACGATCCCGCGGTCGGCCAGGTGTGGACCCTGGCCGAGGTCTGCGCGGCCTGTGCCTCGCTGATGACGCACACCCGCGTCGTCGGCAAGCCGCTGCCGCGCACCCGGCCGCCGCGCGAGGAGACGGTCGTACCGCTGGAAGTGCCGTCCGCGCCGGGCGCGCGTTCGGTGCCGGCCGGGTTCAGCGCGCCCGCGCCCGAACCGGGCGTCCCGTCCCGGCCGGGGGCCGCGGACAGGCGCCGGCGGCGGTGAGGTCCGGTGGCACACGGAAGGGACCCGCCCCGAGCGGATGGTGGGCGGGTCCCGTCCGCCCGACCATTCTGCGGACCGGGCCATGTCAAAGGCACGCGTGAAACCCGCCCGCCCGGAGTGAACGGATCACACCCCGCGCGTATGCTCGCGCGGTATCGCAGGAAAATCGGGCATACGAGACTCAACATCCCCTGCTCGACCCCCCGCTTGACCCGCCAAGATCTCCGACGGTGATACTGGTGGGTCAGCACCGCACCCGCCCGCAGATTGGCTTATGTCGAACTCCTCCACAACTCCGCCCACGATCCCCCACACGGTGTGGCTGGCTCGCGGCCACCACGTCGGGTCCGAGGACGCCGCGGATGTCGTACGGCGACAGCTGCAACGGCTCAAGGACCGCGAGGTCATCGACGACCACCTGGAACCCGACGAGGACCAGCACGAGGATCCGCGCGAGCAGGTCTTCGAGGCCCGGTGGCGGGTGGAGGGGACGGTGACCGTGCGGGCACGGCTGACGTTCCCGCCCGCTCCGGAACCGGGTTCGACCGCCGCCGGCTCCGTCCCGGCGGACGGGCGGGAGTGGATCCTGGTCGCGGAGGCCGAGCGGGTCTGGGATCCCCGGTGGCCCTCCCCCGCGACGATGTTCTGGCCCGAGGACTCCGAGAGCGCCGACGGCGGCTGGGACCGTGTGACGGTTCCGGGGCTGCGCTTCGGGCAGGTCAATCCGCTGCCTTCCGACGAGAAGGAGTTGCGGCGGCTGTTCCGGAGCTGTGCGCAGGACGGGTGGAGCATTCACGTCGTCGTGCACGAGGCCATGACCCCGGACGCGCACGGCCGGCTGCCCCTGGCCCGGCTGCTGCCGCCGAGTCTCCGGCACTGCGTGGTGGAGCACCGGGCCACGCCCGACCAACTACGGTCCGTCAACTGGGCGTTGCTGCGCGAGTTCGACTTCCAGGTGCCGCGCGGCGGTGCCGTGGTGCTGCCCACCAGTCCGGTGGCTCCCTCCTACGACGTGCGCGAGTTCTCCGTGCGCAGCGTCTTCCTCGACGGCTCCGAGCCCACCGAACTCGTGGACGTGCTCTGCCGCTACGCCGCCTCCGCGCGTCCACTGCCGGAGGGCGGCCAGGAGGCCGTCACCGCGCTGCGCGAGCAGTGGAAGCTGATGACGCTGGAGGAGGAACTGGCCCGGGAGCGCAGGCTCGTGGCCATGTACGCCGAGGCGCTCGAAGCGATGACCAAGTCCCGTGACCTGTACCGGGAGTCCGCGGACCGGGCCAACGAGGCGCTGGCCGCGCTCCGCGATTCCGGCGGTGCCTCCGTGCCCGGGGTGACGTCTCAGCCGACCGGGTCGCCGTTCCAGCGGACGTTCGGCCGGCTGCGGGACGCGACGAAGTCGCTGCGCCCGGCACCGGCGACCGACGGCGACCGCGAGGATCCTCCCCGTGACGGGGATCGGCCGCCCGAGGAGCGGTAGTACCCCGGACCTGAGTCAGGTGGTTTGCGGGACCCCCATCGGTCCCGCGAAGCTACGCAGCGGAGTGCCGGTGGTGAAAATGGACCACCGATGGTGATCGCCGCCCACGCGCCCCCGGCACCGCCCGGCCTAGCTTGGCGGCATGCCGATGCAACCCTGGTTCCGCGATGCCAAGTTGGGCATCTTCGTCCACTACGGGATCTACGCCGTCGACGGTGTGCCGGAGTCCTGGTCGTTCTACACGGGCCAGGTCCCGCACGACCGGTACATGCGGCAGCTCGACGGGTTCACCGCCGCACGCTACGAACCGCGGGCCTGGGCGCGGCTGTTCGCGCGGGCGGGTGCCAAGTACGCGGTACTGACCGCCCGCCACCACGACGGCGTCGCCCTGTGGGACTCGGCCCACGGTGACCTGGACGTGGTCCGCCACACCCCGGCGGGCCGCGATCTGATCGGGCCGTACACGGAGGCGCTGCGCGAGGAAGGTCTCAAGGTCGGCCTCTACTACTCCCACTCCGACTGGAACCACCCCGACTACGCCAGCACGGTGCACCCCCAGCCGCCCGACGAGGAGCTCCGCACCAACCCGTACGCCTCCGCACGCCCCGGTCACGAGGACCCGGCCGCCTGGGCGCGCTACCTCGGCTACCGCGACGGCCAGGTAGGCGAGTTGGTCGACCGCTTCCGGCCCGACCTGCTGTGGTTCGACGGCGAGTGGGAGCGCGGCGAAGAGCAGTGGCGGATGCGGGAGTTGGCGGAGCTGATCCTCGCCGGGAATCCCGACACCGTCCTCAACGCCCGCATGCTCAGCTACGGCGACTACGCGACGCCCGAGCAGGGGGTGCCGTTGCAAGCCCCGGACGGGCCTTGGGAGTTGTGTCTCACGGTCAACGACTCGTGGGGCTTCCAGCACGGGGACGAGCACCACAAGTCGGTGCGGCAGCTGGTGCGTTACTTCACGGAGACGATCGGGATGGGCGGAAATCTGCTGCTCGACGTCGGTCCGCGGGAGGACGGGACGATAACGCCCGCTCAGACGGAGCGACTTGAGGGACTCGGTGCCTGGATCGCCCGGCATGCGGAGGCGGTGTACGGCACGGTCGCCGGTCTGCCGGCCGGGCACCACTACGGGCCCAGCACCCTCTCCGCCGACCGGCGCACGCTGTACCTGGTGTGTTTCGATCCGCCGCGCGAGTCGGTGTCGGTGCGCGGCCTGCGTACGCCCGTCAAGCGGGTCACGGTGCTCGGCACCGGTGCCGAGCTCGGCCACGACGTCATCGGCGGGCTCGGTGACGTGCCGGGCGTCACGTGGATCGACGCCCCGGGCGCGGCCGACGTGGACGAGCGGGCGACGGTCCTGGCGGTCGAACTGGACGGGGAGTTGGACCTCTACCGGGGTGTGGGCCGGGACTGAGTCACGCGGTGCCGGCGCGAACCGCCCTGGGTGAAGCCCCCAGTTCGCGTCGGCACGCCTTGTTGAAGGCCTGGAGGTCGCCGATGCCGACAGCGGCCGCGATCGCCGGGACGGACAGGGTCGATTCGCGCAGCAGGTGCCGGGCGCGTTCCATGCGGCGGTGCCTGATGTAGGCGACGACCGTGGTGCCGGTCTCGGCGCGGAACAGGCGGATGAGGTGGTTGTGCGAGACGCCGGCCGCGTACGCCACGTCGGGGACGGCCAGTTGGGCCGCCAGGTGCGATTCGATGTGCGCGACGGCGAGGGCGACAGCGGGGTGCGGTCCCGCGGTCCCACCGGCCGCCGGGGACGCCAGGTCCGCCACGCGCCACAGCACCGACCACAACTCGGCCGCCGCGCGGGCGGAGTTGCGCGGTGCCGCAGCGACGGCCCGCTGCATCAGGTCGGTCAGCACGGGCGTCTGCGTACCGGCGTCCTGCATCACGGGGACGGTCAACCGCTCACCGGCGGACGGGAGTTCCAGGTGGGCGAAGAGATGCTCGGAGCGGCCCCGGTAGTGGAACCGCACCAGCGCGCCGGGCGGCACCAGGCTGACATGGCCGGGCCTGATCTCGTGCACCACACCGTCGACGGTCAACTCCGCCTCGTAGCGGTACAGATGGAGCTGCCAGAGGTCGGGCAGCCGGAACACGTCGCGCGGGCCCGTCGTCCCGTGCACGCCGACGCCGAGGCTCGCCACGCGCGGTGGGGCGTCGAGGCCGATCCGTACGTGGGTTCCGGTGCCGTTGGTCGCGCTCACGGTGAAAACGTACCAGTGCCTGACAAGGGGTCAACGGCTGTCAAGGCTCTTCCAGGCGTTCGGGTGTGATGTTCCCCTCGTCGGTCATACCCGGGCCGTAACCGGGCATCCGGATAGGGCACATGCCGTGCGGCCACACCCGGGGAAAGAGGCGCCAGTGGACTCGACCACAACCGTGATCGTCATCGCCGCGGTGCTCGCGGCGGTGCTGCTCGCCGTGGCCGTCGGAGTGCTGGTACGGCTCGTCCGTATGCGGCGCGGAATGCGGCGCGCAGGGCTTCCGACCGGCCCAAAATGGGTTTTCTGGGGTGCCGTTCTCTACTTCGTACTGCCGACCGATCTGATGCCCGATCCCGTGTACTTGGACGACATCGCCGTACTTCTCCTCGCCCTGCGCACCATGCGCAAGTCCCTCGGCGAGCAGGAGGAGGGGCGGCCGGGCGACCTCGGCTGAACCGGTCGGGCGCCTCGCACGTTCCTTCCTGCGATTACGCAGCGTAAGGAAACCATTCACTCGTTCGATTCGTATAAGTCTCTGGAAGCAGACGGAAGTCAGCGGGCCAAGCGACCTCGCAGGGTGGCCACCGCTTGCACGAGGCAGTACCGACGAGGGAGAGACGATGCAACCGTTCGCGCTCAACTACGCTCGCCCGGCAGCACAGTTGGAGCTCAGCGCTCCGTACACCTACGACTCCGGACTGCAGTTGAACGTGCTCGCCGACGGACGGGTCGCCGCCCATGATCTCGCTCTGCTGAGAGAACTGGGGACCACGACGTCCACCGCGGGATCGAAGACTCACTTCGACGACTGAACACGGAACGACGAAAATGACCGTCCTGGTCCTTACCTGCGAAGAGGACGTCACGGCGGACCTGGTGGTGGTCCACCTGCACGCGTCCGGCGTCCCCGTGGTCCGGATCGATCCCGCCGACCTCACGGGCGGGGTAGCGCTGTCCGGCGAGTACGTCCATGGTGCCTTCCGCGGTCATCTGTCCGCCGGGGGGCGGCTGGTGAGCGTGAGCGGACTGCGGTCCATCTGGGTGCGCAGGCCCGGCACCCCGGCGACCCGTGCGCCCCAGCCCTCCGCGTGGCTGACCGAGGAGGCCTCCCAGGCGCTCTACGGCATGCTGCGCGGCTCCGGTGCCCGCTGGATGAACCACCCCGACGCGGCCCGCCGCGCCCGGCACAAGCCCTGGCAGCTGCGGCTCGCGCAGCGCAGCGGACTGCCGGTGCCGGCCACCCTGATCACCACGTTTCCGCAGGCCGCCCGCGAGTTCTCGCGGCGCTTCCCGGACCTGGTGGTCAAGCCGGTCTCCGGCGCCCACCCGCAGGATCCGCCCCGGGCGGTGCCGACGAGCCGGGTCGCGCCGGACACCGACTTCGCCGCCGTCGCGTTCGGTCCCACGCTGCTGCAACGCCGGGTCGCCAAGCGCGCCGACATCCGGCTCACCGTGGTGGGCGACCGGATGCTCGCCGCCCGTACGGCGACCGCCCCGGACCCCGACCCCGCCGAGGTCGACGTCCGCTTCGCCGTGTCCGCGCAGCCCTGGCGCCCCACCGAGGTCCCGCCGCGCATCGCCGAGGCCGTCCTGACGTACATGCGGGACGCCGAACTGGCCTACGGCGCCTTCGACTTCGCCGAGGACGGCGACGGGACCTGGTGGTTCCTGGAGTGCAACCAGTCGGGCCAGTTCGGCTTCGTCGAGGCGGAGACCGGCCAGCCGATCGCCCGGACCATCGCGGAGTGGCTGGCCCTGCCCGCCGCCCCGGAACGGGAGGGCCTCGTCAACGGGGCGGACAGTACGGCCGGTTGAGCAGTAACGGTTCACCTGAGGCAGAAGGGGCGAGCGCCCTGGGTCAGGAGTGGCGCCCCGTCCCATATGTCCCCAGGAGGCTGCACACCGCGTCCTCCTCGACCGCGCGCAGCTTCCGCAGCAGTTCCGGGTTCCCGGTCTGGTTCACCTGAGTTGTCAATGAGAAAGTGAGCGACCGTCGGCCGTCAGGGGTCGCCGCGATCAACTGTGTGTAACCAAGGGTGTTCCCGGTATGTCCGAGGACGACCCCGCACCGGGTGTCGTAGCGGAAGAGCGCGAGCCCGGCGCTGTTGCGGCCGGGGCCGGCCGGTTCGGAGGAACCGGGGATCCAGTGCCGCTGTTCCCGCAGGGCCGCCTTCGAGGTGAGGGCCCCGGCGGCGTAGCCGCTGATGAACGCGGTCAGGTCGCGCGGCGAGGAGGTGATCCCGCCCGAGGCCCACACGCCCGACATGCCGATCGTCTCGGAGACGTCCTCCGGTCCGGACGGTCCGCCGACGGCATAGCCGTGCATGTACGGCTCCGGCATCTCGTACCCCTGCGGCAGGCTCGTGTCACGCAGACCCAACGGCCGGTACACGTCGTGACGCAGCAGGTCCTCGTACCGCGTGCCGGTCGCCGCCTCCGCCATCAGTGCTACGGCGATGTTGTCGGAGTTGGAGTAGCGGTACTGCGAGCCCGGCGTGAAGTTCAGCGGTTCGCCGGCCACGAAGTCGAGCAGCCGCCGCGAGTCGAAGTGCCGGCGCGGGTCGGCGGCGATGAGGCTCCGGAACCGCGTGCTCTGACTGAAGTCCGGGAGCCCGCTGGTGTGTTGGAGCAGCTGGCGCAGGGTCACCTTCCGCCAGGCCCGGGGCTGGTGGGGCAGCCGGGTGCCGACGGTGTCGTCGAGGGCGAGCCGGTGCTGTCGTACGAGACTCAGGGCCACCGCCCCGCTGAACGCCTTGCTGGTGCTCGCGGTCCGGGTGTGGTCGTCCGGTTCGAGCGGGCGGCCGGTGGTGAGGTCGGCGGTGCCGGCACTCAGGACGCGCTGGTGGTCGCCGTCGCGGAGCACGACGATCACGCCGGGCGGGCCGTCGGGGGCGGCGACCAGGTCGTCGAGGCCGCGCTGGAGGGAGTGGTCGTCGGCCGCGGCGGGCGAGGCGGGTACGAGGGTGCCCACGCAGGTGGCGACGAGGACGGAGACGAGGCGGAGCGGCAAGGGCATGGAGTGTCCCTGGGGCTGTGGGGTCTGGGCACGACCAGAATCCGGGGGCTCGTCGGCGTCCGCGCGGGCGCGTGCTCCATACGGCCCCCTCCCCTGTTCACCTCGCGCGGTGTTGCCTCGCGGGGCGTGCTGTGCCGTAATCGGATGACCCGCGGTTCGGATCTTGGTGGTGCCTTGCCGCGCCGGAAGGAGCGGCTGGGATGGACGCTTACGGTGCCGGGGACGATGTCTCGGCCACCCCGGGAGGGCTGCTCGACCTGTTGCGGGTCGCGGCGGTGGTCCTGGACGCCGGCGGGTACATCGGGCTGTGGAGTCCCGAGGCGGAGCAGTTGCTCGGCTACACCCCCGAGGAGGCGCTGACCCAGCGCGCGGACCGGCTGCTGGTGTCGCCCGACGACCGGGCCAGGGCGCGTGAACTGTTCGCCCAGGTCGGTACGGGCGCGCGCTGGGCCGGGGTGTTCCCGCTGCTGCACCGGGACGGCACGGAGCGGCCGGTCGAGTTCCGCACGATGCGGCTGCGCGACAGCCACGGTCAGCCGCATCTGCTGGGCCTTGCGGCGGACGCCACGACCGTACGGGGCGTGGAGCGGGACCTGGCGCTGTCCCACAGCCTCGTGCGGCAGACCCCGGTGGGCATCGCGGTGTTCGACACGGATCTGCGGTGGGTCGGCGTGAACCCGGCCCTGGAGCGGCTGAACGGCGTGCCGGAGGCGGACTTGATCGGGCGCCGTGTGGGCGAGGTGCTGCCCGGTCTGGACGTGGCGGCCATCGAGTCGCGGATGCGGCACGTACTGATCACCGGCAAGCCGCTGCTCGACCAGCAGACCGTGGGCCGGACGGCGGCCGACGTCGTGGACCGGGCGTACTCGGAGTCGTATCACCGCATCGAGGACGCGCAGGGCCGGGTGCTCGGGCTGGCGATGGCCGTCCTGGACGTGACCGAGCGGGAGCAGGCCGCCGCCGAGGTCGCGCAGGCGCGCCGGCATCTGTCCGTCGTCGCGGAGGCCGGGGTGCGGATCGGGACGACGCTGGACCTCCAGCAGACCGCCCGGGAACTGGCCGACGTGGCGGTCCCGCACGTGGCCGACCTGGCCGCCGTCGACGTACTGGAATCGGTCGTCACGGACGGCACGATCACTCCGGTGACCGAGGACGCGCAGGTCGAGTTCCGGGCGCTGGCCGTCGCCGCCGGATACCTGACCGACGCGATCCACGCGGCGGACCCGGTGGGCGAACTCGCCACCTACGGCCCCAACCGCATCATCACGCAATGCGTGCGCGAGGCGGGGCCGATCCTGGTCGAGCGGGTCGACCCGCCGACGATGCGCCGTATCGCCAGGGACGGACGCGCCGCCCAGACCCTGCGGATGGCGGGCGTCCACTCCTACCTGGCCGTCCCGTTGGTGGCCCGCGGCGAGGTCCTGGGCACGCTGAGCCTCTACCGCACCATCAACGAGCACCCCTTCGACGAACAGGACCGCGTCCTCGCCTCGGAACTCGCCGCCCGCGCCGCGATCTGCATCGACAACGCCCGCCTCTACGGCCGTGAGCGCACCACCGCGCTGACCCTGCAACGCAGCCTGCTGCCACCGGCCCCGGCCCGGCAGGAGGGGCTCGACATCGCCGCCCGCTACCTCCCGGCGCTCAGCGAGGTCGGGGGCGACTGGTACGACGTGCTGCCGCTGGGGCCGGGCCGCACCGGGCTCGTCGTGGGCGACGTGATGGGCAAGGGCGTCCAAGCCGCCGCCATCATGGGCCAGTTGAGCACCGCGACCCGCGCCCTGGCCCGGCTGGACCTGCCACCGGCGGAACTGCTGCACCACCTCGACGACCTCACCGGTTCCCTCGGCGACGCGATCGCCACGTGTGCGTACGGCGTCGTCGACCTCGGGCGCGGCACCTGCGAACTGTCCAGTGCGGGGCATCTGCCGCCCGTCCTGATCCACCCCGACGGCACCGCGGAACTCCTCGACATTCCCGGCGGAGTCCCGCTGGGCGTCGGCGGGGTGGACTTCGGGACGGCCGAAGTCGACTTCACCACAGGCGCGTTGCTCGCCCTCTACTCCGACGGGCTGGTGGAGAACCGCGGCGAGAACATCGACGTGGGGCTGCACGCGCTGACACGGCTGTTGCAGAGTTCGCGCCGTCCCCTGGAGCAGACGAGCGACATGCTCCTCAACGCGCTGCGCCCGGAACCCGACGACGACGTCGCGCTCCTCCTGGTCCGCGCCACGGGTTGACCTGTCCGGTCAGGCGCCCGTGGTCGAGCCCGGGCGGATGATCATGAGGACGGTGACGGTCGCCCACAGCAGGTTGAAGATGCCGGTGAACATGGCGAGTTGAACGGTCCCGGTCCGCTCCACGGGCCGCTGTGCGCCGAGTTGTTCCAGGAGTTCGTCCTGGCGGGGCAGCACGAAGGCGATCAGGATGCCGGCCGCCACCGCGGTGAGGGTGATGGAGGCGATGAGCCAGCCGCTGCCCAGGACGCCCATGGCGGAGGCGGTCGCGAAGCCGAAGAGGGGCACCGCCAGTCCGACGGCGCCGTAGACGCGGCAGATGCGGTGCAGCAGTCGTACGGTCGGCACGCCCGCGTCGGGTCCGTCCGGGCCCGCGAGGGCGCGGCGGGCCGCCGGTGGGAACATGCTGGCGGCGACGGTGACGGGGCCGACCGCGACGATGGCGGCCAGGACGTGCAGGGTGAGAAGGATCTTGGTCACCGGCCCAGGCTAGGGGCGTACCACGCGGGAACACAGAGGCTGGAACGACAGCTTCCAACGGATTCCCGCCAACCCCTGGGGCAGCACCTACGTGGCAGAAGGCCATGTCACATGGTTGGCGAGAATCCGCCTATCGTGGTGTTCATGCACACTGTCGCGATCCTCGCTCTCGATCATGTGGTGCCGTTCGACATGGCGACACCGATGGAGGTGTTCGGCCGTACCCGACTGCCGGACGGGCGGAACGCCTACCGGGTGCGGGTGTGCGGCGAGACGCCGGACGTGCGGACGGACGGGTTCACCCTGCGGGTCGACCACGGGCTCGAAGCGCTGGCGGACGCCGATACCGTCATCGTCCCGGGCCGCTCGGAGCAGGCCGCGCCGCCCTCCGCCCGGGTGCTGACGGCACTGCGCGAGGCGGCAGCGGCGGGCACCCGGATCGTGTCCATCTGCGTGGGCGCGTTCGTGCTGGCCGAGGCCGGGCTGCTGGACGGCCTGCGCGCCACCACGCACTGGGTGGCCGCCGAACTGCTGGCCCGTACCTATCCGTTGGTCGAGGTGGAGCCGGACGTGCTGTACGTCGACAACGGGCAGATCCTCACCTCGGCCGGGGCCGCCGCCGGTCTCGACCTGTGTCTGCACCTGATCCGGCGGGACTTCGGCTCGGCGGTCGCCGCGGACGCGGCCCGGCTGTCGGTCATGCCGCTCGAACGGGAGGGCGGGCAGGCCCAGTTCATCGTCCACCGGCACCCACCCGTCCCACAGGGCTCGACCCTCGAACCGCTGCTCCAGTGGATCGAGGACAACCTCTCCCACGAGGTCACCCTGGGCGCGCTGGCGACGCGATCGGGCATGAGCGAGCGGACGTTCAGCCGTCGTTTCCGCGAACAGACGGGCAGCACACCGCTTCAGTGGCTGCTGCGGGCCCGCGTACGCCGCGCCCAGTACCTGCTGGAGAACAGCGACCACACCATCGAACGCATCGCCCAGCAGGCCGGGTTCGGCTCCCCCACCGCGTTCCGCGAGCGCTTCCGCCGGGTGGTCGGCACCAGCCCGCAGGCGTACCGCTCGGCGTTCCACGGCAGGAGGGTCGCCGAAGTGGCGTTCTCCTGAACAGATCTACTGACGGTTCTACGCCGCGGCGCGGCCGTCCGCGACCACACGGCCCGGGGTGCTGCGCGCCGCCGCCAGCAGGGCGTCCGCCTTGACGATCGCTTGCTGGATCCCGGTCGTGCCCATCATCACGCAGAGGGTGTACACGACGTCGTTCAACTCGTCGGCCGCCTGCGGTCGGTGGCGCTCCGCCTGGGAGATGCGCAGCACCGCGTACCGGGTGAGCAGTTTTCTGACGGCCTTCGGGTCCGGCACCAGCACGAAACGCCCCTCTCTCGCTTTTCGCTCCGTGTGCCCAGCCTGCGCCGATCCAACCAACCGGCCCACGAGATCCGGTCAGGCGACCTGCCCGCTGTGCAACGCCGTGTACGCCCCGCCCCGGCGCAGGAGTTCGTCGTGCGTGCCGACCTCCAGGATCTCCCCGTCGCCCATCACCACGATCCGGTCGGCGCCCCGGACGGTGGACAGCCGGTGGGCGACGACGAAGGTCGTACGGCCGCGCAGCAACCGGGCGAGGGCCTGCTGGACGAGCGCCTCCGAGCGGGTGTCCAGCGCCGAGGTCGCCTCGTCCAGGACGAGCACCTTGGGGTCGCGGATCAACGCCCGTGCGATCGCGAGGCGTTGACGCTGACCGCCGGAGAGCCGGGCCCCGCGCTCACCGACCCGCGTCTCCAGGCCCTGCGGCAACTTCTCCACGAACTCGAGGGCGTTGGCGTCGCGCAGCGCCGCGCGCACCGCCTCCTCGTCGGCGTCGTCCATGCCGTAGGCCACGTTGTCGCGGATCGTGCCGTCGAAGAGGATCGACTCCTGCGGGACGACCGAGACGAAACGTCGGTACGTACGCAGGTCGAGGGTGTTCATGTCGGTGCCGTCGAGCAGCAGTTGGCCGGTGGTGGGGCGGATGAAGCCGATGACGAGGTTGAGGACGGTGGACTTGCCGGCGCCGGACGCGCCGACGAGGGCGACGGTCTCGCCCGGTGCGACGGTGAGGGTGACGTCGTGGACGGCGGGCCGGAGTTGTTCGTCGTAGGTGTGGCCGACGTGTCGGAAGGCGACGGCTCCGCGCACCTCTGCGACCTCCGTCTTGCCCTCGTTGTCCTCCAATTCGGGTGCCTGGAGCACCTCGCCGACCGAGCGGACCGATTCCAGGCCCTTGGTGATGACCGGGGCCAGGGTCGTGAGGGTCGTGGTGGAGTTGGTGAGGGTGGTCAGGAAGGCGCTCAGCATCACGACGTCGCCGGCGGTGACTCCCCAGGCGCCGTAGTACGACACCAGGGCCGCGCCGGCGAGGACCAGGACGCCGACGACGTTCAGGACGACCCAGGCGAGCGAGCCGAAGCGGCCGTTGAGGAGGTCGAGACGGTTCCCGGAGGTGAGCAGGCGGCGCAGGGTGCCGTCCATGCGGCGCAGGGCCTTGCCCTCCAGGCCGTGGGCGCGGGTGACCGGGATGAGGCGGGTCATCTCCGTCACGCGCGAGGAGAGGGTCTCGACCTCGTGGCGGAACTGCTCGTTGTGGGTGCGGAGGCGTGCCTTGAGCCGGGAGACGAGCAGCGCGGCGACCGGTACGACGACGATGAAGACGGGCACGAACTCCGGTGTGCGGATGCCGATGATGACCAGTCCGCCGGTGAGCACGGTGATCGCGCCGAGCCCGGTCTCCGCGGTCTGCTGGACCATCTGCTCGACCGTCTCCACGTCCCGCACGACCTTGGCCTGGAGCACGCCGGCGCTGACCCGGGAGTGGTAGCCGATGGAGAGCTGCTGCATGCGGGTGCACAGGGCCGAGCGCAGGTCGGTGCCCATGCGGCGGACGCTGCCGTAGAGGAGGCGGACGTAGAGCACGTGCAGGGGGTAGTTGATCAGCAGGATGAACAGGATGATGCCGGTGCTGATCCAGATTCCGCTGACCGGCTGATGCTGGACGACCGTGTCGATGATCGACGCGGTGATCAGGGGGAGCAGCCAGATGGGGCTGTGCTTGACCGTGAACACGGCGACGGCCAGGGCCAGTCGTCTGCGGTCGGCGCGGAAGAGGTAGGCGAGGGTGCGGATCGGGTGTTCGTCGCGGTAGTGGTGGTCGAGCGGTTTCTCCGTGGACGACGCCATCGGTGGTGGTCCTCCCCCTGTGCCGGCTTGCCCCTGTGACCGGCCGGCCCCCTGTGGCCAGTTGGCGGGCAAGCGCTTTCTGCCCTTGCCCGCCACTCCTACACCTCAGACATCAGGGTCTTCTCAAACGGCGTCCAGCTCCGCGATCTCCTCGGTGGAGAGGGCGAGTTCGGGTGCGGCGGCCGAGTCGCGGATCGTCTCGGGGCGGCTGGCGCCCGGGATCGGTACGACGACCGGGGACTTGGCGAGCATCCAGGCCAGGCAGACGCGCTGCGGGCTGACGCCGTGCTTCTCGGCGATGCGGGCGAACGGCGCGTAGGCGGAGCCGAGTTCACCGGCGCGGGCGATGCCGCCGAGGGGGCTCCAGGGCAGGAACGCGATGCCGAGTTCGTCGCAGAGCTCCAGCTCCGGCTCGCTGGAGCGGAACGCAGGGGAGAACTGGTTCTGCACGGAGACCAGTCGGCCGTCGAGGATCTCGTTCGCCAGCCGGATCTGCTCCGGGTCCGCGTTCGAGATGCCGGCCAGGCGGATCTTGCCCTCGTCGAGCAACTCCCGTACGGCGCCGACCGAGTCCGCGTACGGGACGCTCGGGTCGGGGCGGTGGAACTGGTACAGCCCGATGGCCTCCACGCCGAGCCGGCGCAGGGACGCCTCACAGGCCTCCTTCAGGTAGGCGGGGCTGCCGTTCAGGGTCCAACTGCCGTCCCCGGGGCGGAGATGGCCGCCCTTGGTCGCGACGAGGACGTCCGCGCCGCGGTCGTGGGAGGCGAGGGCCTTGGCGATCAGGGTCTCGTTGTGCCCGACCTCGTCGGCGTGCAGGTGATAGGCGTCCGCGGTGTCGATCAGCGTCACGCCCGCGTCGAGGGCGGCATGGATGGTCGCGAGGGAGCGTGCCTCGTCCGGCCGTCCTTCGATCGACATGGGCATACCGCCCAGGCCGATCGCACTGACCTCGACGTCACCGATACGGCGGGTGTCCATTGCTCGTGCTCCTCTTCCGGTCTTCCGGTGCGGTCTTCCGGCTGTCGCGCGGGACCGTGCCGTCCGACACCGCCGGAGCCGGGGCCGGATCTCGGACCGGGGTCACGACGGGCGGGACGCATCGTCCAGCTTCTCCGGCCCGGGTCCGCAGGTCCAATAGAAGAAAGCGAACGCATCCAGCAGCGGGACTGCTCAATCGGGACCGCTCAACGAGCGGCGACCTTGGCGACGAACACCGTGACGTTGGTGACGGTCCGCTGGATCTTCTCCTCCAGGGTGAGCGACTCGGGCATCCGCGCGCCGACGCCCGCGTCCTTCTTGCCTCGCACGTACAGCGGGCAGGCGAGGTCACTGCATATGTAGGCGCCCACGGAGTTGCCCTGCTGCCCGGCCTTGCCCGCCCTCGCGGCGGTCATCAGCGAGACGCCTCCGGTATGGGTGGTCATGCACATCGAGCACATACTGCGCCGCGTCTGCCAGGAGGCGGCACCGGGGCAGCGCAGGGCGATCGCCGTCGGGCGACCGTCCAGCTCGATCGCGAGGTACGCCCGGCCGGGGGCCTGGGGGTCCCGCCACCCGAGGAAGTCCAGGTCGTCCCACGGCCGTTCGGCCAGATCCCGGGGGATGGACAGGCGCTTGGCCTCGCCCTTGGTGCAGTTCACGAAGGCGGCGCGGATCTCCCGCTCGGTCAGTGGTCTCATGAGCGGCACGCTAGTTTGCCTAAAATCTTTAGGCAAATACATAATAGATATCGTCGAATGGGAGGATGGTTATGGCCAGAGCAGGACTGACGCCGGAGCGGCTGACCCTGGCGGGGGCGGAGCTGGCCGACGAGGTCGGCTTCGAGCAGGTGACCGTCTCGGCACTCGCCCGGCGCTTCGACGTCAAGGTCGCGAGCCTGTACTCGCACCTGAAGAACTCCCAGGAACTGAAGACCAGGATCGCCCTGTTCGCCTTGGAGGAACTCGCCGACCGGGCCTCCGACGCAGTCGCCGGGCGGGCCGGCAAGGACGCCCTGGCCGCCTTCGCGGAGGCCTACCGCGGCTACGCCCGGGAGCACCCCGGCCGGTACGCGGCGGCACGGCTCCGACTCGATCCCGAGACGGCGGCCGCCAGCGCCGCGGTGCGGCACTCGCAGATGACACGGGCGATCCTGCGCGGCTACGACCTGCCGGAACCGGACCAGACGCACGCGGTCCGGATGCTGGGCGGCGTCTTCCACGGCTACGTCAGCCTGGAGCTGGCCGGAAGCTTCGACCACAGCGCGCCCGACGCGCGGGAGTCCTGGACCTGGATCGTGGATTCGCTCGACGCGCTGCTGCGGAACCGGGCCGCGCCCCACAACCGACCGTCCCGGAAACCCCGATCGACAGGCTGAGGCGATGACCACCGAGCACGACACGATCACCACCCCCGTCACCACCGACCTGCTGCGCGGCTTCCTCGACGTGGAGACGACCGCGCACGGTCTGCTGCCGCACCGGCTGCCCGCCCGTGCGCGCCGGCAGTTCCCCGACGACCAACTCGCCGTGGCCGAGGCACAACCCTCCGGTGTACGGCTGGTCTTCCGCACCCGGGCCACCACCATCGAGCTGGACACGCTGCCCACCAAGCGCGTCTACCAGGGATTCCCGGCCCCGGCGGACGGCGTCTACGACCTGCTGGTCGACGGCCGACTCACCGCCCAGGCAACGGTGCCCGGCGGCAACGTGCGCACCATCACCGACATGGTCACCCAGTCCGCCGAATTGACGGAGGGTCGGCCCGGCACCGCCCGGTTCGCCGACCTGCCCGCGGGTGACAAGGACATCGAGATCTGGCTCCCGCACACGGAGATCACGGAGCTGATCGCCCTGCGCACCGACGCCCGGGTCGAGAAGGCGCCGGACAACGGGCGCAAGGTGTGGCTGCACCACGGCAGTTCCATCAGCCACGGCTCGAACGCCACGCATCCGACGGCCATTTGGCCGGCGCTCGCAGCGGCACATGGCCAAGTGGAGCTCGTCAACCTGGGGTTCAGCGGCAGCGCGCTGCTCGACCCGTTCACCGCCCGTGCGATGCGGGACACCCCGGCGGACCTGATCAGCGTGAAGATCGGTATCAACATCGTCAACGCCGACGCGATGCGCCTGCGCGCCTTCGTCCCGGCGGTCCACGGCTTCCTCGACACCCTTCGCGAGGGCCATCCGACGACGCCGTTGCTGGTCGTGTCCGCCATCCTCTGTCCGGTGCAGGAGGACACGCCCGGCCCTCTCATGCCCGACCTCGACGGCGGAACCCTGCTGTTCAAGGCCACCGGCGACCCGGACGAGCGCCCCCTCGGACGCCTGACCCTCACCGTCATCCGCGAGGCACTCGCCCGCGTCGTGGAACAACGGGCGGCCGACGACCCGAACCTGTACTACCTCGACGGCCGTTCCCTCTACGGCGAGAAGGACCACGCCGAACTCCCGCTCCCCGACGCGGTCCATCCCGATCCGGCTGGACACCGGCGCATCGCCGAGAACTTCGGGCGGCTCGTGTTCGGAAAGGGCGGCCCTTTCGCGACCGCGACCGGGACCGGGACAGGGACCGGGACCGGGACCGGGACCGACTGAGGCTTTCGCACACCGGCTCGGACCGGCTGAGCAGGATCACGGTTGCGCCGTAGCCAACTGGGCGGCCCCTAGCCCAACTGGGCGGTCCCGAGCCCGACTTGGAGGCGGTCTGCCGAGCCGGTCGAAGAAGGTCTCTTTCCGCACCGGTGAACAAGCGGTCGAGCCTGTTCAGAACGTCCCGTCGTCGCGTGTGTAGTTGGGGCTGAGCTTCAGCAAGGCGGCGACGGCGGGGCTCGGTTCGCGGCCCGCGCGGACCGCGAACGACAGGGCGAGCGAAGGCACGGGACCGGACACCGGCTTGACGACCACCCCGGCCGCACCCACCGGCTCATAACGGGGTACGACCGCGGCACCACCGATGGCTCGCACATACGACGCGGCCGAGGCGATGTCCGTGATCTCGACGGACACGCGGCGCGTGATGCCGAGTTCGCCGAAGGCCCGGTCCATGGCGGCACGCGACCCGAAGCCGCTTGCCCCCGAGACGAAGTTCTCGCGGGCGAGGTCCTTGAGCGCGATGCGTTCCCGCTGCGCCAGCGGATGCTCGGTCGGCAGGATCACCACGTACGGGATCGTCGCGAACTGCCGCAGGTCGAGGTCGTGCGCCTCGGCGGCGGGCAGCGCCACGACGCCGACGTCGAGGCGGCCGCGTCGCACGTCCTCGGCGATTCCGCCCGCTCCGGATCCGGAGACCTGGATCCGTATGTCCACCAGCGGGTGGCGTTGGCGGAAGGCCCCCACCAGGCGTGGCAGGTCGAGGGCCGTGATGCGGGTCATCGTGCCGACGCGCAGGCTGCCCCGCAGGGTTCTCGACGCCTCGCCGACCACTTCCCTCGCGCGCTCCGCGGCCCCGACGACCGACTTGGCTTCCGGCAGAAACACCTCGCCCGCCGAGGACAGGGCCACCGTCCTGGTCGACCGGTCGAAGAGCGAGACCTGGAGCTCCTCCTCCAGGGCGCGGACGGCTGCCGACACGGTCGACTGAGCTGCGAAAAGGCGGGCCGCGGCGCGGGTGAAGCTGAGTTCTTCGGCCACGGTGATGAAATAGCGCAACTGCCGTAATTCCATCCGCCAATTATCGATTTCTTCGATAACAGCTGTCAATGTTTTTCGTTGGACTCGATATCCCTTCTGCGTCAGGCTGCCATCGACAGCAACTCCCGCTGCCTGAAGAAGGGTTGGTCATGAGCAAGCAGGTTTTAATCGTCGGAGGCACATCCGGTATCGGCCGCGAACTGGCCGCGACTTATGCCCGGCAGGGCGCCTCCGTGATCATCGCCGGCCGCGACGGCACGCGCGCGGAGAAGGTGTCAGCGGAAATCAATACCGAGGTGGATTCCCATCATGTGCGGGGCATTGAGGCCGATCTCTCCAAGCCCGAGATTCTCAAGGAAGCGCTGAGCGGCATCGGGCACATCGACTCGATCGTCCTCGCCGGCATGCGGCGCGACAACAACACGATCGCCGACTACGACGTCGCCGGGGCCACGGAGTTGGCGATCACCAAGATCGTCGGCTACACCACGGTCGTCCACGCACTGCGCTCGCGCATCTCCCCCACCGGTTCGGTGCTGCTGTTCGGCGGTCTGGCCAAGGACGTGCCCTACCCCGGTTCCACCACGGTCACCGCCGTGAACGCCGGGGTGACAGGCCTGGTGGCGACACTCGCCAAAGAGCTGGCGCCGGTCCGCGTCAACGCCATCCATCCCGGCATGGTCGGGGACAGCCCGCACTGGGCCGGCAACGAGCGAGTCGTGGAGGCAGCACGCGCACGGATCCTGACCGGTGTCGTCCCCACGATGCGGGACATCGTCGAGGGCTCCGTGTTCCTGTTGGAGAACCCGGCGGCGAACGGCGTGAACCTCGACCTCAACGGCGGCCACGCATGATCGACGCCCTGCCCACGCTGGCGGTGATCGGCATCGGCCGCATCAGCCGCCCCCTGGTGGTACGCCTGCGCCGGGCAGGGCACAGCGTGACCGTGACCAACCGGACCCGGGCCCGCGCCCTCGACGTCGCGGCGGAGACGGGCGCGTGCGTGGCCGGCACCCCGCGCGAGGCGGCCGCCTCCGCCGACATCGTCATCGTCTGTCTGACCGACGACACGGCGGTGGGCGAGGTCTACCACGGGCCCGACGGCATCCTCGCCGGGGTACGCCCCGGAGCAACGGTCCTGGAGACCAGCACCATCGCCCCGCAGACGGTCAGGACCCTCGCACCGCTGGTTCTCGAACGCGGCGCCACTCTCCTCGACGCCCCGGTGTCCGGTTCCGTCGAACTCGCCACACGCGGCGAACTCACCTTCCTGGTCGGCGGCCCCAAAGAAGCCCTCGACCGGGCGCGCCCCGTCATGGACGTCCTGGCCACCCGTGTCCTCCACTTCGGGGAATCGGGCAGCGGCAGCATCATGAAGCTGGCGATCAACTCACTGCTGCTGTCCATGGCAACAGCCCTGGCCGAAGCGCTGGTTCTCGCGGAACGCACCGGCATCGACCGCGCCGCCGCCTACGACGCATTCACCCAGAGCGCGGCCGCAGCGCCCTTCGTGCTCTACAACCGCGACAACTTCGTACGACCACGCGAAGCGGCCATCCACATGACGCTGTCCCTGCTCGCCAAGGACCTGACCCTGATCGACGCCCTGGCATCATCCGTGGGAGCGCCCATGGCCCAACTGGACGCGAACCGCAAGCTCATTGACCAGGCCATGGCCGCAGGACTGGAAGACCGCGACGGCGTCTCCGTCCTGGCCGAACTCCTGCGGCACAACGCCACGGCCCAGGCACGACAGCCGGGAGAGCCGAACCGCAGCCATTGATGAGCATGCGCCGCGGGACAGGAAGGGCTTGCGCACCTGCCCTGTTCATGTGGCACGCTCACCGGCGACCGGCCGATCGCATCGGGTCGGGGCTCGTCACCAGGTTCGACCGTGGAAAGGCACCGCTATGCGCATCGGACTGCTCGGCACCGGCCCTTGGGCGCAGATGGCTCACGCCCCCGCCCTCAGTGGGCACGACGCGTGGGACTTCGCGGGCGTGTGGGGTCGCCGCCCCGACGCCGCCAAGGAGCTCGCCGACGCGCACGGCGTACCGGCCTACGACGATGTCGACGCCCTGCTCGCGGACGTGGACGCCGTCGCCGTGGCGCTGCCGCCGTCCGTGCAGGCCGAGTTGGCGGTGCGGGCCGCGCGGGCGGGACGGCATCTGCTGCTGGACAAGCCCCTCGCCCCGACCGTGGAGCAGGGGCGGGCCGTGGTCGACGCGGTGCGGGAGGCCGGGGTCGCGTCGGTCGTGTTCTTCACCACCCGCTTCCAGCCGGAGACCGAGGCGTGGGTGACCGAACAGGCTGCCGCCGAGGGCTGGTTCACGGCTCGGGCCGAGTGGCTCGGCTCGGTGTTCACCAGCGACAGCCCGTTCGCGGCATCGCCCTGGCGGCAGGAGAAGGGCGCGCTGTGGGACGTGGGTCCGCATGCCCTGTCCGTGTTGCTGCCGGTCCTCGGTGACGTCCGCCGGGTGGCCGCCGCCGTACGGGGTCCCGGTGACACGGTCCTGCTGGTCCTGGACCACGTCGGCGGTGCGTCCAGCACGCTGACCTTGAGTCTCACCGCGCCGACCGCGGCGGCGGGAGCCACCGTCGAGCTGCGCGGCGAGGCCGGGGTAACCAGCCTTCCGGACAGCTCGGGCAATGCGGTGTCCGCCCTGGTGCGGGCCGCCGACGCGCTGAGCGAGGCCGTACGCACGGGCCGACCGCACCCCTGCGACGCCGTATTCGCACAACGGGTCACCGAGATCCTGGCCAAGGCCGAAGCGATGGTGGACAGCGAGACTGTCTGATCAGGAGCCGGCTCAGTCGCCGGATCGCTCACCTGATCACTCGCCGCCGGGCTCGTCGTCCTCGCCGAACGGCTCGTCGCTCCACCGGAACCAGGCCCGCTCCCCCTCGATGTGCAGCAGGAACTCGGGGACGGGCCCGTCCGGCGAGGTCAGCGTCACCTGCCGGCTGATCTCGTCGTAGGCCTCCTCCCACCGTGCCCAGTGCCCGTCGTCGTCCGTCTTCGTCAGAGCCAGTTCGCGCGCGAAGAGCTCCTCCACGTCACCGAACGCCGGACCGGCGGTGAACTTGCCCGAAAGCCAGGGGAAGTCGGCGTCGTCGATCAGGATCTCCCCGACCGGCTCCTCGCCCCTGCGCACCTGCCAGACCTCGCCGACGAATCCCATGCCCGCCTCCATCCCGCCGTAGATCGACCTGCCGCCAGCATGGCACCCGGCACTGACAGTCGCCCCGGACCGCATCGCGAGCGGGCCGGGGCGACTGTCCTGTCCGCCTACGTTCCGGCGCGCCTACTCGACGACATGGAAGTTGGCCCGCTCCCGGATGACCGGATAGCCGACCTTGGCGAAGTGCGCGGCCATCGGAAAGTTGCCCTGGTCCGTGGCAGCGGCGATGAACTCGGCGCCGCGCTCGACGAGGTAGTGGGTGCACTCGGCCAGCAGGTCGCGGGCATAGCCGTGGCCGCGCTGTTCCGGTACGACTCCGATGAAGCCGATGCAGGGGCCCGACGGATTGTGGGCCGGGATGTGGATGCCCACGAGGTCTCCCTCGGGGGTGCGGGCGACCTGCCACCACTCGCGCGGGGACGGGCACCAGCGGAAGAAGTCGATCTCCTCCTGTGCGGCCTTCTCAACTCCCCCTTGCCGGATGGCCAGTTGGGCGTGGGCGTCGAGGGTGACGGAGTGGATACGGCGGATGGCGTCGAAGAAGACGGCGTCGTCCGGTTCGGGGGCGAAGACGAGTCGTCCGGGGCGTTCGGGCAGGCCGCACTCCGGGGTCCACCGGTAGATGAAACGCTCGACCAGGAGGTCGTATCCGGCCGCGCGCAGCGCGGTGAAGCGTGTCTCGGCGGCGGCGCGGAGCTCGGGGTTGTCGCGCCAGCCGGCGGGGAGGTTCAGTTCCGCGCCGACGCGCCAGGGTGCGGTGCGCAGGAGTTCGGCCCCCGCCTCCGCCTCGCCCTCGATCACGTCGAAGCAGTCGATGGTGAGGGGTTCGGTGTCGTTCGGGCCGCCCCACCAGGCGCCGCGTGCGACGACCGTGCCGTCGCGCAGTGCCACCCGCTGCCAGTCGGGCCGCCAGGTCGTCAGACGGTGCGCGGCTCGGGCGCCGAGGGAGTCGGGAAGGGTGTCGAAAAGATGGGCGTCGCTCTCGTCGAGCGCGCGGATGACCAGATCGGTCATGGGTTTTCCTCCGGGAGGGGTACTGCGTGGAGCGCTCCCGGTCAGGTCCGTCGTGTCACGCCGGGTCAACGGGGAGGGAGCGCTGGGGTGTTGTGAACCTCATGGCACTCGCCTCCTTCCGCTGGTCTCAGGGCGTGCACGCACACACTAGGAGGTTGATCTCCCGCCCGTCCAACGTATTTTCGGACCGGTCCGGCGGAGCGCCACTCCGCCGGACCGGTGCGCATCACCCGATGTACATCACCCGATGCGCATCACTTCGGCAGTTGTCCCGGGTCGGTCCCCCAGCTCGTGTTCGGTTCGGTGGCGAGCCGGAAGTCCAGCCTGCCGCCCTTGAGCGTCAGGCCCGCGCCGGTCCACGCGCGCGTGAGGTCACGGCCGTCGAGCCGTACGGCGTCGACGTACTGGTGGGTGTCGTCAGCGTCGGGGGCGGTGATGACGAGGTCCGGTCGGCCCGGCCGGTCCACGACCGCCTTCGGGAAGAGCGGGGCGCCGAGCAGCAGGTCCGCGCTGCCCGGGGTGCGCGGATAGATGCCGAGGGCGGAGAGGACGTACCAGGCGGACATGGTGCCGAGGTCGTCGTTTCCGGGCAGGCCCTTGGGGCCGGTGCCGTAGGCGGTGTCGAGGATCTGGCGGACGGTCGCCTGGGTCTTCCAGGGCTGGCCGAGGGAGTCGTAGAGCCAGGGGGCGTGGATGTCGGGCTCGTTGGTCGGGTCGTAGCGCAGCGCGTCGCCGCCCCGGACCGACCATGCGCCGTCGGCGGTGTGGAAGAAGCCGTCGAGCCGGGTGGCGGCCGTCTCGCGTCCGCCCATCGCCTCGGCCAGCCCCTGGACGTCCTGCGGGACCATCCAGACGTAGGCGGCTGCCGAGCCCTGTGCGAAGCCGAGGTCGCTCGCCGGGTTGAACGGGGTCACCCAGGAGCCGTCGAGCTTGCGGGCCTGGATGAAGCCGGTGGCGGGGTTGAAGACGTTGCTCCAGTAGGCGCCGCGTGCGGTGAAGGTCTTCGCCTCGGCGTCGCGGCCGAGCAGTTTCGCCCACTGGCCGAGGGCGGAGTCGGCGACGGCGTCCTCCAGGGTCTCGGCGGCGCCGCCCCAGCAGTGGCACGCGTCCTGGGCGGCGTAGTGGGAGGTCAAGTACTGGGCGAGGTTGGGTCGTTGGCCCACGCACTGGCCGGGGCAGCCGGCGTCCGACAACTCGTCCGGGTTGGGGACGGTGGCCTGGTGGACGAGGGAGTCGAAGGCGCCCTCGTAGTCGAAGTTACGCACGCCCATGGCGTAGAAGGTGGCCAGGGTCGCGGCGGACGGGTCGCCCGTCATGACGTGGGTGGCCCCGCTGATGTGCACCCAGCGGTCCCAGACTCCGCCGTTCTGCTTCGCGAAGTTGTAGAGCGACTGGGCGAAGTCGCCCGCGACGGTGGGCTTGAGGAGGGCGAGGAGCTGTATCTGGGCGCGGTACTGGTCCCAGCCGGAGAAGTTGCTGTACTGCGCCCGCTGCCCGCGCGCGAGTCGGTGGACGGCCTGGTCCATGCCCCAGTAGCGGCCGTCCTCGTCGCTGATCAGGTTGGGCTGCATGAGGGCGTGGTACAGCGCCGTGTAGAAGGTCTGGCGGCGTGCGGGGGTGCCGCCGTCGACGCGTACGGTGCTCAGTTCGCGGTCCCAGGCGCGGGCACCGGCCTTCGCCACGTCGGCCACGCGCGCGTGCGGGGCGATCTCCTGGCGCAGGTTGGACTCGGCTCCCCCGAGGCTGACGTAGGAGATGCCGATCCGCATGTGGACATCGTTGTCAGAGGCGGTGTCGAAGCCGACCCAGCCACCGGAACCGCGTCCCGCGCGGTCGGCGCCGGTGGCGTATCCCTCGCCTCCGGAGGCGGTCGTCGAGCCGGGTGACACCGTGCTGTCGTGCCAGGTACCGACGGAGGAGAAGGCGCGGTCGAAGGAGGCGCTGAAGTAGAGCTTGTAGTAGCTCTTGCGGTTGTTGACGCCGCCGTTGGCGCGGCGCCCGCAGAAGGCGCCCGTATACACCCAGCCGGTCACCTTCTGGTGGGCGGTGTCGATGTCGACGTGTGCGTCCTGGCTGCCGTTGAGGGAGTTGGAGACGCGGAAGAGCAGGCTCGCCGGGCGGTCGGCGGGGAAGGTGAAGTCGGCGACTCCGGCGCGCTTGCTGACGGCCAGGTCGGCGGTGGCGCCGGAGGCGAGGCCGAGGGTGTAGCGGCCGGGGGTGGCCTTCTCGTCGGCGTGCGAGAAGTTCGACGCGTAGACGGCGTCCTTGGTGTCGGCCGAGGGCGACGAGGTGACGTCGCCGACGAACGGCATGATCGGTACGTCGCCCGCCGCGCCGGGGTTGCAGCCCGCGCCGTTGACGTGGGTGAGGCTCAGACCGCGGATGCGGGTGGCGCCGTACTCGTACCCGTTGGCGGCGCCCGTGCTGGTCTGGTCGCCGGTGGTGCTGGTCGGGGACCAGGCGATCATGCCGTACGGGAGGGTGGCGCCGGGGTAGGTGTTGCCGCCGTTGCTGGAGCCGATCAGCGGGTCGACGAGCGAGGACGGCCGGACGGACGGTACGGCCGCCGCGACGGCGGGGAGCGGGGCGGACGCGGCGAGCGCGGAGGTGACCGCCACGGCCGCGACTCTGACACCGAACCGTCTTGCTGTGCCGAGGAGTTGGTGACGCATGCGTCAGGTCGCCTTTCGAGGAAGGGACGAGGAAGGGACAGGGAGACGGAAAAAGACAGGGGGTGTCGTGAGGCTAGGAGGTCGGGCGATGGGAGGGAAGAGGAGCCCGGATACGGGTGATGAAGCACAGGTGAACGCTTCGTCGGGCGCTTAAGTGATCCTTAAGTGCGGGTTAAGTCACCCATCTCACCACGTCTGCGCAGGTCAGCGCGGTGACAGCTTCGTGCAGAACCGTTGGCCCAGCCCGCGGTCCTGCGTAACATCGGGCCCCGGCGGCGGTGCCGACACACGCTGTGAGAGCGCTCTCAATGTGTCGGCACCGTTCGCTTCGAACAGCCCGACTCGTCCGGAGGTCCCCCCACATGACTCCCCCGACTGCCCGCCATCAGCGCACGCTCGGCCGGCGCAAGCTGCTCTTCGCCCTCGGTGGCGCGGCGGTGGCCGCTCCCGCCCTCGCGGCACTCGCACCGCACGCCCTCGCGGACACAAAGTCCATGGAGACCAGCGCACTTGAGGCCGGTGCGCTTCCGTTGACGCTGGTCAACAACAGCGGTTCGTTCGACAACGCGAACGTGCACGTCTACATCGTCGGAAACGTGGACGGCAAGCAGGTGCGGGTCACTCCCGACGGGACGATCGCGCCGATCGCGCTCTCGGACAACGGCGCCGACGGTTTCACCGACTACGCGATCAGCCTCAACTCCGGTGCGGAGACGACGATTTCGCTCCCGTACCTGTCGGGCCGCATCTATGTGTCGCTCGGCGCGAAGCTCAAGTTCAAGGCCGTGGCGGACGGCAACGGCAACCCGGCCCTGCAGTACCCGGCCGGCTGGGTGACCTCCGACCCCAACTACGAAGTCCTGCACGACTGCGCCGAGTTCACCCACAACGCGTCCGGGATGTTCTGCAACACGACGATGGTCGACATGTTCAGCGTGCCGCTGAGCATCCGGCTGACCGGCGCGCAGGACCAGACGACGGGCACCCTGCGCGACGGCGGACGATCGTCGGTCTTCGACGCGATACGGAAGGTCGAGGCGTTCGCCCCGCTGATCGTGAGCGACACGCGGGTGATCGCGCCCGGGCACGGGCTGGACGCGGGTCTGTTCGCCGCGGACTACTTCGCGCCGTACATCGACGAGGTGTGGAGCACCTACACCGGCAAGGACCTCACCGTCACCACCAACGCGGGTGCCTTCACCGGGCGGGTGCGCGCCGGCCAGTTCGCCTTCACCGGCCCGGCCTCGGTCTCGTTCGCGAAGCCGTCGACGCGGGACGTGCTGTTCTGCGACGGCAACCTGGCCGCCCCGAACGACGGCACCACGGGCCCGGTCGCGGCCGTCCTCGGCGCCGGTTTCAACCGCTCGACGCTCCTGTCGAACCCCGCCCAGCCGACCACCGACGCGTCGGGCTTCTACGCCACCGACCTCACGAACCACTACGCGAAGGCGGTCCACGCGGCCACCGCCGACGGCAAGGCGTACGGCTTCGCCTTCGACGACGTGGCGGACTTCGCGTCGTACGTCCAGGACACGGCGCCCACGGGGATACGGCTGACGCTCACGCCGTTCTAGGTGCTCGGCGTGCGGGGCCGGTCCCTCCGTAGGAGCGTGGTGGGGTGGGAAAGGTGCGCGTGCCGTCGTTCCGCCGGGTCCGGGAGCCGGCCCGGCGGGGGTGGCTTCGGGGCGCGCCTGCGCCGGGGTGGGTGCGGTTGCTGCCGTGGGTACTGGTGGTGGGTGTGGGCGTGGCGACGCTGGTCAGCCCGCACTCGCTCGACATCGGCTTTCTGCTGGGCGCCATTCCACCGCTGGCCGGGCTGTCGTACGGGCCGCTCGCGACCGCGCTGCTCGGCGCGGCCACGGTCGCCCTGCTGACCGTGCCGGCGTTCCATCTCAACGATCCCGGCCAGACCGATCTGCTGACGATCCTGTTCGTCGCGGTGCTGAGCGTGTTCGTGTCCTTCGTCCGCAGTCGCCGTGATGCCCAGCTGGACCTGGAGCGCACGGTCGCCGAGGCCGCGCAGCGGGCCGTCGTGCCGCCGTTGCCGGAGCGGGTGGGGCCGGTGGGGTGCGTGGGGCTGTACCGGGCGGCGCAGCGCGGGACGCTGGTCGGCGGGGACTTCTTCGACGTGCGGGACGGGCCGTACGGCGTGCGGGCGGTCATGGGTGATGTGCAGGGGCACGGGCTGTCGGCCGTCGCGACGGTGGCGTCGCTGCTGGGGGCGTTCCGGGAGGCGGTGCTCGACCTGCCGGACCTGGAGGCGGTCGCGGCGCGGCTGGACCGGCGGCTGGTGGTGGACTCGGCGCGGTCGGCGCACGCGGAGCTGTTCGCCACGGCACTGCTGCTGGAGTTCACGGCGGACGCGGGTGCGGTGCGGATCGTGGCCTGCGGACATCCGTCGCCGGTGCTGCTGCGCGCGGGACGGGTCACGGAGATCGACGTCGAGGCGTGGACGCCGCTCGGTCTCGGGCTGTCCGACGCCGGTCCACTGAGCGGGGTGAACGTCCGACTGCGGCCCGGGGACCGGCTGTTCCTCGCCTCCGACGGGGTGTGGGAGGCGAGGAACACGGGCGGTTCCTTCTATCCCCTCGTCGAGCGACTGACCCAACTCGCCGACCACGAACCGCCCTTGATGACGGAGCTGGTGTGGGCCGACCTGCTGCGCCACTCACCGGAGATCCGGGACGATGTGACGATGCTCGTGCTGACGACCGGGGCACGCCCGTTCAACAGTTGAGACGCCGTACGGGAGTTGAGGCTCACGCCTGCTGTTCGTGATCGCCCTCGGCGTCGATGTGCGGCAGGATCCGGTCCAGGAATCGGGGTGTCCACCACGCGTGCCGACCCAGCAGGGTCATGACCGCGGGCACCATCAGCAGCCGTACGACCGTGGCGTCGATCAGCACGCTGACGGCCAGGCCGAGGCCGAGCATCTTGACCACGATGTTGTCGCTGACGACGAAGGCCGCGAAGACGCTGACCATGATCAGCGCGGCGCAGGTGATGACGCGCGCGGTGATCTCCAGGGCGTGGGCGACCGACGCCTCGGCGTCGCCGGTGCGCAGCCAGGCCTCGTGGACGCGGGAGAGCAGGAAGATCTCGTAGTCCATGCTCAGGCCGAAAATGATCGCGAACATCATCATCGGGACGTAGCTCTCGATGGGGACCTTGCCGGAGACGCCCAGCGCGGGGCCGCCCCAGCCCCACTGGAAGACGGCGACGACGACGCCGTAGGAGGCGGCGATGGAGAGCACGTTGAGGACGGCGGCCTTGAGAGCGACGAGGAGGCCGCGGAAGACGGCGAGGATGATCAGGAAGGCCAGCGCGACCACCACGCCGATGATCAGGGGCAGCCGGTTCGACACGATGTCGCGGAAGTCGACCTGGGCTGCGGTGGTGCCGGTGACGTAGCCCTTGGCGGAGGTGCCGGAGACCGCGTCCGGGAGGGTGTTGTGGACGAGCCGGTTGGTGAGGTCGGTGGTGTCGGCGCTCTGCGGGGACTGCTTGGAGTAGACGGTGCCGACGAGGACGTCACCGTCCTTGGTGGTCGTCAGCGGGGTTACCTTGGCGGCACCCTGCACCCCGTCGAGGGTCTTCTGGGCCTGGCTGGAGAGGGTCGAGCGCTGGGAGGTCGGGACGCCTGTCTGGTCGATGACGATGGTGAGCGGGCCGTTGGAGCCGGGGCCGAAGGCGTCGGTCATCAGGTCGAAGGCGCGGCGGTCCGTGAACGAGGTGGGGTCGGCGCCGTCGCCGATGTGGCCGAGTTGGAGCGAGAACACCGGGATGGCGAGGACGACCACGGCCGCGACGCCGGCCGCGAGGAACGTCCACGGCCGGTGCTCCACGCGCTGCGCGTACCGGTGCCAGGTGCCCGTGGGCTCGGTGCCCGGCGCGGCGTCGGTCTCGGCGACCGGGCGGCGCACCCGGTAGCGGTCGATCCGCTTGCCGAGGAGCCCGAGCAGGGCGGGTACGAGGGTGAGCGCGCCGATGACCGCCGACACGACCGTCACGGCGGCCGCGAGCCCGAGTTTGCCGATGAAGGGCACACCGGACACGAACAGTCCGGCCAGCGCGATGATCACCGTGCAGCCCGAGACGAGTACCGCACGGCCACTGGTCGCCGTGGCCTGTCCGGCGGCGCTCACCGGATCGGAGCCGTTCATGAGGTTCTGCCGGTGCCGGGTGATGAGGAACAGGGCGTAGTCGATGCCGACCCCGATACCGATCATCGTCGCGAGGGTCGGTGACACCGTCGCGAAGGTGAACGCCGCCGCCAGCAGTCCGAGGCACGCGAGTCCGCCGATCACGCTGATCAGCGCGGTCACCAGAGGCATCGCGGCGGCGACCACGCTCCCGAAGCCGATCAGCAGGACGACGATCGCCACGGCGAACCCGATGAGTTCGCTGATCCGGTCGTCGGCGGCGGGCCGGGCCAGTTCGCCGAGCGGTCCGCCGTACTCGACCTGGGCGCCGGCCGCGCGCAGCGACTTCACGGAGGTGTCGACGCCGTGGAGGTAGCCGTCGCCGAGGGTGGACGGCTGAACGTCGAAGCGGATGGTGATGTACGCGGTCTTCGCGTCGGAGGAGAGGGGGCCGACGTTCGGGCCGGTGGACGTCGGTGGCTGCGTTCCGGGCTGTGGCAGCGGGTTCTGCACCGACAGGACGTGCGGGAGTTTCTGCAGGTCGCCGACGGTCTCGGACATCTGCGAGTTCAGGGAGGTGAGCTGCTTGTCCTTGTCGTGCAGGACGATCTGGCTGCTGTAGCCGCCGGCCGCCGGGTCGTGCTCCTTGAGGACCTGCAAACCGTGCTGGGACTGGACCCCGGACAGCGAGAAGTCGTCCGAATAGTCGCCCCCGAAGGACCTGTTGAGGACCTGGAGCGCGGCCAGCGCGACGAGCCAGGCGACGATGACGATCACGAAGTGCCGGGCACACCACTCCCCCAGCCGCCGCAGCACCCCCTTGGCAGCCGTCCGGCCGTCCCCTGCGTTGGATTCCGTGGGCGCCATGGCCTCGGCCTTTTCCGCCGGGTGACATTTCCGACATCCCCATTAGACGCCTACGGGATCACTCCGGCATCTCGGACTCCTTTGGCCCCTTTGGCCCCTTTGGTTTCTTTGGTTTCTTTGGTTTCTTTCGCGTGGGTCAGCCCACGTCCCAGAGGAACCGGTGCGTGTGGATGCCGAAGTACGGGAACGACCGGACGCTCCGCACTCCTTCGATCGGCCGCACGACGTCGTTGACGAAGTCGAGCAGATCCCGTGGCCCCGGGGTGACCACCTCGGCGAACAGGTCGAAGCCGCCGGAGGTGAGCACGGAGTACACCACCTCGTCGCGCAGGGCGAGTTGGTCGGCTACGGCACGCGGGTCGCCGTCCACCTCGATGCCGAGCATCGCCATGGCCTGCCCACCCATGGCCATCGGGTCCGTCACCCCGACGACCTGAACCGCCTTGGAGTCCAACAGGCGTTGGAGCCGCTGCCGGGCGGCCGAGGCGGACAGTCCGACCTTCGGTCCGAGATCGGCGTACGCGATACGTCCGTCGGTCTGCAGCTCGCGCAGGATGGCCCGGTCGATGTCGTCCACGTGCTTGTCTCCAACTCCCTGTGTCAGTGGGCCAGTTCGGCGAGCGCGTCGGCGAAGACCCGGGTGTGGGTGTCCACGTCCTGCTCCGTCGTGTCGGGGCACATCAGCGCCATGCTGTGGAACGGGGTGAGCAGGATGCCCCGGTTGGCGAGGTAGAGGTGGAGGAAGTCTTCCAACTCCGGGTCACCGGCCGCTTCGGACTCGGTGCCGGTGCGCGGGGCCGGGGAAGCGAAGCGGTATTCACTGCGGGCGCCGAGACGGCTCACCGTCCAGGGCAGCGCATGGGCGTCGATGCCCTGCTGCACGCCGGCCGCGAAGCGTTCGGAGACCTTCGCCATGTGGGCGAACGCCTCGTCGGTCAGGACGTGTTCGAGCGTGGCGCGCATCGCGGCGACGGACAAAGCGTTGCCCGCGAGGGTGCCGCCGACGCCGCCCATGTCGACCAGGTCGAGGTCGGCGCGGCCGAGCAACCGGTCGGCGAGTTCGGCGGAGAGACCGTAGGCACCGGCCGGGATGCCGCCGCCGATCGCCTTGCCGATGGTGAGCAGGTCGGGTTCGAGATCCCAGGCGGCGGTGCAGCCACCCGGTCCCGCGGAGAACGTGTGCGTCTCGTCGTTGATGAGCAACGTGCCGTATTTCCTGGTCAGTTCGCGTACGGCGGCCAGATAGCCGGGCTCGGGCAGCACGATGCCGATGTTGGTGAGCGCGGGTTCCATGAGGACGGCGGCGACGTCTCCGTGCGCCAACTCCCGTTCCAGCTGGGCGAGATCGTTGAACTCGGCGACGCGGCTGGTGAGCGTGACGTCACAGGGGGCGCCGACGTTGCCGGGGCGGGCGGTGCCGTGGCCGTCCGGTCCGACGACGATGAGCGACTCGTCGACGCTGCCGTGGTAGCTGTAGCTGTTCACCAGGATCTTGGGGCGGTCGGTGACGGCACGGGCGAGCCGGATCGCCCAGCGGTTGGCGTCGGTCGCTGTCAGCGCGAAGCTCCAGCGGGCGAGTCCGAAGCGGCGGGTGAGCTCGGCGCCGACCCACTCGGCGTCCTCCGTGGGCAGCATGGCCGTAGCGCCACCCTGTTCTGCGAACCGCCGTTGCACCGCCTCCGCGACGACGGCGGGCGAGTGCCCGGCCATCGCGCCGGTGTCGCCGAGGCTGAAGTCGATGTACTCGTGGCCGTCGATGTCGGTGACGCGGGCGCCCCGGGCGGTGTCGAGGTAGCGGGGGAAGGCTCCGGCGGTCTTGTTCATCCAGGTCATCGGCACTCGCCCGAAGAGATGCTCGGCGCGCGCGTAGGCGGCCTTCGAGCGCGGGTTGAGCCGCTCGGCGTCGACGCTCTCGCGGGCGAGGAGGTCCTGCAGGCGGGTGCGGTCCATGGGGTACCTCGGTGGCGTCGGCGACGGAATGTCCGGACCATATGACCGAAAGGGGCGAACAAGCAAGGTATGGCTGCGGAATCGATTGCCGCGACGATCGATTCACGCTCACCTCCTACCCGGCCGCGAGTCCCGCCAGGCCATGATGATCCTCACCGGGCCGTGAATCTCACCGGGCCGCCGAGGCGGCCCCCGGGGCTCACCGGTGGCATCGGCGACGGCACCCCGGGAAGGTCAACGGCCGTGCGGTGCCCCGACCGAACGGCTCACGTCCACCGGCAAATGCAGCAAGTCCCGCCCGATCGCCAGGAGTTCCGCCACCCCCGTCAGCCGCATCGTCTCGACCAGTTCCGCCGTCAGGTCCCCGATCAGACGGGTCACACCCTCCGCACCGGCCAGGGACAGGGCCCACAGGGCAGAGCGGCCGACGAACACCGCGCGGGCCCCGAGGGCGAGCGCGGCGAAGACGTGAGTGCCCCGGCGCAGTCCGCCGTCCACGTACACCTCCGCGCCCGTCCCGGCGACGGCGTCGACGACTTCCGGCAGCGCCCAGGCCGTCGGGATCAGCCCGTCGAGCTGGCGGCCGCCGTGGTTGGAGACGATCAGCCCGGCGGCGCCCGCGTCCACGAAGGCGCGGGCGTCGTCGCCGCGCAGGACGCCCTTGACGACGACCGGGAGCCCGGTCAGGTCGCGCAGCCAGGTGATGACGTCCGGGGTGAGGTCCGGCGCGTGTTCGGCGGCTTCCCGGTCGGGGATGCCGGTGACGTTGCCGTACAGGTCCTCCGGGCCCACGAAGTCGGCGACATGCGCGCCGGGTCGGCCGTGGGAGCCGATGACGGGGGTGTCGGCGGTCAGGACGACCGCCCGGGCGCCGGCCGCCACGGCTCGCCGGAGCGTCTCCTCGGTCAGGGACCGGTCGCGGGCCACGTACACCTGCACCCACCACGGCGCGCCCGAGGGCTCCAGGGCCGAGAACGGGACCGCGGTGTTCGAGGTCACCGCGAGCAATGAGCCCGCACCGGCCGCACCGAGTGCGGTGGCCGCCTCGCCGTCGGGATGGGCGCGGCGCTGCAAAGTGCTCGGGGCGATGAGGACCGGGGTGTCGACTGCCGTGCCCAGTACGGTCGTTGAGGTGTCGCACCGGGACACGTCCCGCAGGATGTGCGGGCGCAGCCGGAATCCGTCCCAGGACGGGGCGGCCTCGGCGACGCTGAGCCCTTGCCCCGCGCCTCTGCGGAAGTAGGCGTGGATCTCCGGCGGAAGGAGACCGGCGGCCTGTTCCTCGATGCCGTCCAGCCACCGCGCGACGCCCGTCACACCGCTCCCCCTTCGTGCACGATGCACCGACCCTAGCGGCTCAACTCTCTTTCCCCACACGCCATTTCAGACACTTGGCGCAGAAGTGAACAGAGGCCTGTCAGTTTCGAAGGGAAGTCCTGTTACACCGTGCGAGAGCGGTCGATGACGGTGTGTACTGTGCTCCGGGCGCCCCGCCCGAGGGACCCGAACTCAGCCTCAAGGGCCCCGACTCGGCCCTGCCCGACTTCTCTTGGACTCGATTCGATGACCGAATTACCGGACCTGGCGGCCGGCGCGCTCGCCGCCGGCACGCTGTCCGCGCTGGCTCTCGGAGCCGGGCTGTGGCGGTCGCGGCGCCAACGCGCTCTTCAGCGCGAGGAGTTGGCCGCGCTGCGGTCCCGACTGGACAGTGTTCAGACGGCGTTGGCGGCCGAGATCGAGCATCTGGCGGGGCAGCGGATCCCGGCCGCCGCCCGGCACCTCACGCATCCACGGGTCACCGTCCCGGGGCCCGCGCAGCCGCAGTTCATCGGCTCACCCCTCGGGATCGGCCTGGAGAGCGTGCTGAACTCGGTGCGTTCGGAACTCACCGCGCAGCGCACCCGGATCGACGCGGCCGCGCAGGCCGGGATGCGCGGGGCCGCCCGGGAGATCCAGGCCGCGCTGTATCGGTTGCAGGACGCTCTGCGCTCGCTCCAACAGCGGTACGACGACCCCGAGTTGACGCAGACGCTGTTCGCGCTGGACCACGAGAACGAGCAGTCGTTGCGCCGTGCGCAGGTCGCGGCCGTCGTGTGCGGGGCCTGGGTCGGGCTCGCCCGGGAGGAGTCGCACCTCGTCGAGGCGGTGACCGGCGGCCAGGCCCGGCTCGCCGGGTACCACCGGGTGCGGGTGCACAACCACCTCGAAACCGGCACCGCGCTCGTCTCGCACGCCGTCGAACCGGTCGCGATCATCGTCGCCGAACTCCTCGACAACGCGCTGCGGCACTCCGCGCCGGACACCGAGGTCGTGGTCAACCTGGAGCACGTGCACCACGGCGCCTGCGTCACCGTCGACGACGCGGGGCTCGGCATGACCCAGGACGAACGCGACCGCGCCCGGCGGATGGTGGCCGGTTCCGACCCGATCCTGCTCACCGACCTGGGCGACCCGCCGCGCATGGGGTTCGCCGCGATCGGGCGCCTGACCCGGCAATTCGACCTGAGCGTCGATGTCTCCTCGCCCTCCCCGTACGGCGGCGTCCGCGCGGTCCTGCGCATCGACAGCCATCTCCTCAGCCGGATCGACCCAGAGCTGCAACCGCCCGCGGCCGGCGCCCCGCGCTCGACCCGCCGGGCCCCCGCACCCACCCGCACGCCGGCACCCACGCCCGCACCGGCCCACTCCTACGGTGCCGAACACGCCGAACAAGCCGGAGTCGACGCGGCCGGGCATCACTCCGTACCCGACGCCGGCGGCCTGCCACGACGTCGTCGCCGCACCCCGGCCACCGCACCGGTCGCACCGGCCACGCAGGCCGCCCCGGAGAGACACCAGCCGCACCGCAGCCCGGAGCAGGCCGCCGCCGCACTCGGCGCCCTCCAGTCCGGCACCGCCGCCGCGCGCGCCTCGAACGACGACGCCGGGGCCGCCGTGGCAGAGCGGGCTACGGCACCCGAAACAGCGACAGCGCACCAGACACAGCAGTCCGACTACGAAGGGGGAGCGGCTAGATGACCAGCCGCGATGGGGGCGACACGGCGTGGGTGCTCGATCCCATATTGGAGGTGCCGCATGTGGTCGCGGCGGTGCTGTTGACCCGGGACGGGCTGGTGCGCGGGTACACCGACGCGCTGTCCCAGGCCTCGGGCGAGCGGGTGGCCGCGATCACCAGCACGGTGCAGGGGGCGTGCCGTACGGCCGCGGCGGCGTTCGCCGACCGGGAAGGGGCCGAGATTCGGCAGGTGGTCATCGAGTCGGACCACGGCTATGTCCTCATCGTCCCTACGGATCACGGGACTTGTGTGGCGGCCTACGGCGACACCGAGGTGCGGCTGGATCTGCTGGCGCACCGGGTGCACTCGCAGGTGGCGCGGCTGGGTGAGAAGGCGATGGCCGCCGCTCCGCGGGGAGTTGACGGCGGCGCGTCGGCATGACGGGCCGCCGCGGCGGCCGTCCTCTCGTTCCCGCGTATCTGTCGACCGGCGGTGTGGCCCGGCCCAGCCGCCCGCATCTGGAACGGCTGACGGTGCTCAGCGGCAGCGGCGAGTCCGCCCCGGCCGACCTGCCCGCGGCCCAACTCGCCCTGCTGGACGCCCTGTACGGCGGTTCGCTGACGGTGCTGGAGGCGGCGGCCCTGCTGGAGCTGCCCGTGTCCGCGGTGCGCGTCCTGGCCGCCGGTCTGCTCGACCGGAGCCTGGCGCTCGCCCGAGCCCCGATCCCACCCGCCGAACACTTCGATCCCGACCTGCTGAAGAGAGTCGCAGATGGCCTACGCGCCCTCAAGCACCACTAGCGGCAGCACCACTGGCGACATCCATCTGCCGGACACCGCCCGCGAGTTGGTCAAGATCCTGATCGCGGGTCCCTTCGGGGTGGGCAAGACGACGCTCATCGACTCCGTGTCGGAGATCCGGCCGCTGCACACCGAGGAGCGGCTCAGCGAGGCGTCCGTCGCGGTGGACGATCTCGACGGGGTGCGGGAGAAGTCGACAACGACCGTCGCCATCGACTTCGGGCGCATCAGCCTGCCCGGCGGAATCGTGCTGTATCTGTTCGGCACGCCCGGGCAGGAGCGGTTCCGGGCCCTGTGGGAGGACATCGCGTACGGCGCGCTCGGGGCGCTCGTCCTGGTCGACAGCCGTCGCATCGACGCCTCGTTCGACGTGCTCGCGCTGGTGGAGGAGAGCGGCCTGCCGTACGCCGTCGCCTTCAACACCTTCCCGGACGCGCCCCGCCACCACACCGAGCAACAGCTGCGCACCGCACTGGACTTGGCGCCCGGCACACCGCTGGTGACCTGTGACGCCCGGGACGCGGACTCGTCCCTCGACGCGCTGCTCGCCCTGGTCCAGCATCTGATCGACCGCGACCCTCCGGAGCACCGGTGACCACCACTTCCCCCGTCGGCCCCACCCGACCCGTCCGCCTGTGGGAGGACGGCTTCGCGCTGGATCCCTACGGCTACTACGCCGCCCTGCGCGCCCAGGGTCCGGTCGGCTGGGCCGAACTCGCCCCGGGCGTACCGGCGTACGTCGTCACCGAGCGGCGGGCGGCACTGGAGCTGCTGCGCGACACCGGCACCTTCTCGCACGATCCCCGGCCGTGGGAGTCGACGGTCGCCGGGGACTCGCCGGTCCTCGGGATGATGCGCTGGCGGCCCAACTCCCTGTTCTCGGACGGCGCGGCGCACGTCCGCTACCGTGCCTCGCTGATCGACGCCTTCGAGCGGATCGAGCCGCACGACCTGCGCGCCCGGGTGCACCGGGCGGTGCATGTGCTGGTGAGCCGGATCGGGCCGCGCGGACAGGCCGATCTGGTGGGCGAGTTCGCGCGGCCGTTGATGGCACTGGTGTTCAACAGCCTGTTCGGGCTGCCCGACAGCCAGAGCGAGCGGCTGGACCGGGCGCTGGGCAAGATGATGGAGGGCGGCTCCCAAGCAACCGAGGGCGAGGCGGAGTTCGGCGGTTACGTCCTCGAACTCATCGCCGCCAAGGCCGAGTCACGCGGCGACGACCTGCCGAGCTGGCTGCTCGACCATCCTGCCGGGCTCTCCCCGGAGGAGGTCACCTGGCAGGTGTTCCTCACCCTGGGCGCGGGCCACGAGCCGACCGCGAACCTGGTGTCCAACGCCCTGTCCCGCATCCTCGGCACCTCGGTCTACTACTCCACTTTGACCAGTGGCGCCCGCCCGGTCATGGACGCCGTGGTGGAGGTGCTGCACCACGAGACGCCGCTCGCCAACTACGGCATCCACTACGCCCGTTCACCGGTGACCTTCCACGGCGCGTGGATCAGGCCCGCGATCCCGGTCGTCGTCTCGTACGGCGCGCTCGCGCACTTCGCCGAGCAGGAGGTCGTCAGCGGCCGGCACCCGAAGGACGCCTCGCACCTGTCGTGGTCGGCGGGTCCGCACGCCTGCCCGGTCAAACAGCACACGCTGCTCATCGCGACGGAGGCGATCGAGCGGCTCACCCTGTGGCTGCCGGACCTCGAACCCGTCGTACCGCGCGCGGAGTTGACCTGGCGGCCCGGCCCCTTCCACCGTTCGCTCACCTCGCTGCCCGTCCGGTTCAGCCCCCGCTCCCCCGACCAGCCAGGAGACCCGTCGTGACCGTGTCCGACCGCATCGCCCTCGACCCGTTCGGCGCCGACATGGCCGCCGAGAGCGCCAAGCTGCGTGCCCTCGGCCCGATCGTGCCCGTCGAACTGCCCGGCGGCATCCCCGCCTGGGCCCCCACCGGCTACGACACGCTGAAGGAACTGATCCTCGACCCGCAGGTCAGCAGGGACCCCCGGCTGCACTGGAACCTGTGGTCCGAGATGGGCGAACACCCGTCCTGGGGCTGGGTGTTGGGGTGGATCGGCGTCATCAACATGCTCTCCACCTACGGCACGGACCACGCCCGCCTGCGCAAACTCGTGGCGCCGGGCTTCACGCACCGCCGCACCGAGGCGATGCGCACCCGGGTCGAGACGATCACGGCCGAGTTGCTCGACGCGGTGGCGGCCGACGACGCCGAGGTGGTCGACATCAGGGCGGCGCTCGCCCATCCCCTGCCGATGCGGATCATCTGCGAACTGTTCGGTGTGCCCGACGAGTTGGTGGACGACACCGGGCGGCTGATCGCGGCCATCATGGACACCTCGGACCCGTCCCCGGAGCACGCGGCGTCCGTACAGCGGCAGATCGGCACGGTGCTGCCCGCGCTGATCGCCCACCGCAGCGAGCACCCCGGCGACGACCTCACCACCGAGCTGATCCGGGTGCGCGACGAGGACGGCGACCGGCTCAGCGACGAGGAACTGCTGTACACGCTACTGCTGGTGATCGGCGCCGGGTTCGAGACGACGGTCAACCTCATCGGCAACGCGATCGTCGCCCTGCTCAAGCGGCCCGAGCAGCTGGCGGACGTGCGCGCCGGGAAGATCGGCTGGGACGCGGTCGTCGACGAGACCCTGCGCGTCCACCCGTCGATCGCCTCGCTGCCGCTGCGGTTCGCGGTCACCGACCTCACCGTCGGGGACGTCACCGTCCCGGCCGGGGACGCCATCATCACCACGTACGCCGCGGCCGGGCTCGATCCCGCGCACTACGGCCCGGACGCTGACGTCTTCGACGCGGCCCGCGGAGCCGACGACCACCTGTCGTTCGGTATCGGCGTGCACCGCTGCATCGGGGCACCCCTCGCCCGCGTGGAGGCCCTGACCGCGCTGCCCGCGTTCTTCGACCGCTTCCCGGACGCCCGGCTCGCCGTCGACGCGGACGAGCTGCGCCAGGTGCCGTCGTTCATCGCCTTCGGCTGGCAGGAAGTGCCGGTACGGCTGCGCGGGTCAGCGATCTAAGAGCTGAGAACCGCATTCCAAGAGCGAAGAACCGCCCCGCCGCGGCCCCGGAGGTGAGCCGCGGGCGGAGCCGGTCCTGCCCGGGTTCGGGGGAGAGACCCGAGCGCTCTCGTCGGCTTCCCCTGATTCGCCGGGGTACACACCCGCCGGACCGACGGGTGGCAACGGGCCCGTGCGGCGACCCGCGCGGGCACGGCATAAGCTCGGCGGGTGGCCAAGTACTTCGATGTGCATCCGGACAACCCGCAGCCCCGCACCATCTCCCAGGTCGCGGACAGTGTGCGCTCGGGTGCGCTGATCGCGTATCCGACCGACTCCTGCTACGCGCTGGGCTGCCAGCTGGGCAACCGTGACGGCCTGGAGCGGATCAAGACGATCCGGCAGCTGAACGACCGGCACCACTTCACGCTGGTGTGCCAGAACTTCGCCCAGCTGGGCCAGTTCGTGCACATCGACAACGACGTGTTCCGCGCCATCAAGGCCTCCACGCCCGGCAGTTACACGTTCATCCTGCCGGCGACGAAGGAGGTGCCGCGCCAGTTGCTGCACGCGAAGAAGAAGACCGTGGGCGTGCGCATCCCCGACCACGTCGTCACCCAGGCCCTGCTGGCCGAGCTGGGCGAGCCGCTGCTGTCCAGCACCCTGCTCCTGCCCGACGAGGAGGAGCCGATGACCCAGGGCTGGGAGATCAAGGACCTGCTCGACCACGTGCTGGACGCGGTGGTCGACTCCGGGGACTGCGGCACGGAACCGACGACCGTCATCGACTTCTCGAACGGCGAGGCCGAGATCGTCCGCAAGGGCGCGGGGGACGTCTCCCGCTTCGAGTGACCCCGGTTCGGCTTCGAGTGACCCCTGCGGAGGGGCCGTGGGCGGGCGTGCCACGATGATCGGAACACGCCGCGCCGGGCCGGCAGGTGGCCCGGCGCCGATCCGCTGGGAGGCACCCCCGCCATGACCGCCGTACAGGGCACAGCCGTGGACATCCCGACCGAGGATGGCATCGCCGACGCCTATTGGGTGCATCCCGGCGATGAGCTTCCCCGTCCGGCCGTGCTGCTCTACCAGGACGCCTTCGGGCTCCGCCCCCACCTGAAGTCGATGGCCGATCGGCTGGCCGAGGCCGGTTATGCGGTGCTCGTGCCGAACGTGTTCTACCGGCAGGGGCGCGCGCCGGTGGTCGAGCTGCCCGAGTTCATCGACCACGACGGGCGTCCGGAGATCTTCGAGAAGGTCGGCCCACTGATCATGGGGCTGGCCCGGCATCCGGAACTGATCGAGCGGGACGCCGGGGCCTATCTGCGCTGGCTGGCCGAGTCGCCGTCGGTCGTGGACGGGCCGATCGCGATCACCGGGTACTGCATGGGCGCCCGCCTCGCGCTCTACACCGCCGGCGCCTACCCGGACCGGGTAGCGGCCGCGGCCGGTTTCCACGGTGGACGGCTGGCCACCGACGACCCCGACAGCCCGCACCTGGCCGCCGAACACATCACCGCCGAGCTGTACTTCGGCCACGCCGACCAGGACCCCTCGCTGCCCGAGGACCAGATCAAGCGGTTCGAGGACGCGCTCACCGCGGCCGGCGTCCGGCACCGCTGCGAGGTCTACCCGGGGGCGCAGCACGGCTACACGCAGGCCGACACCTCGGCGTACGACGCGAAGGCCGACGAGCGTCACTGGGTCGCGCTGCTCGACCTGCTGGACCGTACGTTCTGATCGACGGACCGCTTTCACTGATTCAAGGCGGGTGCCCGCGGCGCGAGTTGCCGTTGGCACCTTTCGTTCAACTCATTGACATGCCCGCGCCTCGGCGCGACGCTGAGAGCGCTCTCACATAGGTACGGACCAATTTTTCGTACACCCCCCACACGGAGGTGAGTAGTGCTCGTCAGACTCCTGCGTCGACTGGGCGCCGCGACCGCGGTGGCCACGATGCTCGCGCTGGCCACACCGCTGACGGCTGATGCCGCGGTGCCCGCCACGATCCCGCTGAAGATCACCAACAGCTCGGGCCGCGGCGACGCGGTCTACATCTACAACCTGGGCACCAACCTGGCCACGGGCCAACAGGGTTGGGCCGACGCCAACGGCACGTTCCACGCCTGGCCGGCCGGGGGCAACCCGCCCACTCCGGCGCCGGACGCTTCGATCGCGGGCCCGGCGGCCGGACAGTCCAGCACCATCCGGATCCCCAAGTTCTCGGGCCGCATCTACTTCTCCTACGGCCAGAAGCTGGTGTTCAAGCTGACCACCGGCGGTCTGGTGCAGCCGGCCGTGCAGAACCCGACGGACCCGAACCGCAACATCCTCTTCAACTGGTCCGAGTACACGCTCAACGACTCCGGACTGTGGATCAACAGCACCCAGGTGGACATGTTCTCCGTGCCGTATGCGGTCGGGGTGCAGCGTGCCGACGGGAGCACGGCCAGCACCGGGCACCTCAAGTCGGGCGGCTACACCGGGTTCTTCAACGCCCTGCGTGGTCAGCCGGGCGGCTGGGCCAACCTGATCCAGACCCGGTCCGACGGCACGGTTCTGCGAGCGCTCTCACCGACGTACGGGATCGAGACGGGCGCCCTGCCGAGCACCGTGATGGACGACTACATCAACCGTGTCTGGTCGAAGTACTCGTCGTCGACGCTGACCGTGACACCGTTCTCGAACCAGCCGAACACGAAGTACTACGGCCGGGTGTCGGGCAACGTCATGAACTTCACCAACAGCTCCGGTGCGGTCGTGACAACCTTCCAGAAGCCGGACGCGGCCAGCATCTTCGGCTGCTACAAGTACCTCGACGCCCCCAACGACCTGGTGCGCGGCCCGATTTCACGCACGCTGTGCGCGGGCTTCAACCGCTCCACGCTCCTGGTCAACCCCAACCAGCCGGACACCACCACGGCGAACTTCTACGTGGACACGGTGACCAACCACTACGCGCGCAAGATCCACGCGCAGATGGCCGACGGCAAGGCGTACGCGTTCGCGTTCGACGACGTCGGCGCCCAGGAGTCCCTGGTGAACGACGGGAACCCGCAGCAGGCCTATCTGACGCTGGACCCGCTGAGCTGAGGAAACCGGACACCCCGCACGCCTGGGGGCGCGTGCGGGGTGCCGGATCGAACGGGGGAAGCGGATCAGCTGGTCGTGACGGCGGTGTCGTCGATGACGAAGCTGGTCTGGAGCGAGGAGTCCTCGACGCCGCTGAACTTCAGGGCGACCGTGGTCCCCGCGAAGGCCGACAGGCTGAAGGACTTCGCGACGTACCCGCTGGCCGCGTTGAGGTTGGAGTAGGTGGCCAGGGTGGTGGATCCGGCGGTGACCGTCAGCTTGTCGTACGCGGTGCTGGTGGTGGTCTCAGCCGTGTCGATGTGGATGTAGAAGGTGAACGTCGTCCCCGTGCAGCCGCTCGGGATCGTCACCGACTGGGACAGCGTGTCGGTGTGGGTCGAGCCGTAACCGTCGAGCCAGGCCTTGTACGAGCCGGTGCGCGCCGCCTGGCTGGTGGAGCTGGTGATGACCCCGCTGGTCGCGGTCCAGGTGGTGGCGCCCGACTCGAAGCCCGCGTTGCCAAGGAGCTGGGTCGAGGTGCAACTGCCGCCGCCGGTGGCGCTCACCGTCCAGGTGAAGGACGCCGTGCCGGTCGCGCCGGTGGAGTCGGTCACCGTGACGGTGGAGCTGTAGGTGCCCGCGGTCGTCGGGGTGCCGGTGATGGCGCCGGTGGAGCTGCTGATCGACAGGCCGGTCGGCAGTCCGGTCGCGGCGTACGTCAGTGTGCCGCTGTTGGTGCTGCTGGCCGTGATCGCCAGGCTCACCGCGGTGCCGACGGTGGAGGACTGGCTGCCCGGGTTGGTGACCGTGACGCCCGTGGTCGGCACGGTGATGTGGCTGCCGACGTTGATGCCGGCGAAGGCGTTGCCGACTCCCGCGTACTGGGCGGACGTTGTGCCGTACAGCGCGCCGGCGGCGCTGAGCGCGGCGGTGCGGGCTCCGGCGTAATTGGTGCTGGACGTCATGTACGTCGTCAGCGCCTTGTACCAGATCTGCAGGGCGGCGGCCCGGCCGATGCCGGCGACGGCGACGCCGTCGGAGGTCGGGCTGTTGTAGGTGACGCCGTTGATGGTCTTGGTGCCGCTGCCCTCGGAGAGCAGGTAGAACATGTGGTTCGCCGGGCCCGAGGAGTAGTGGACGTCCAGGTTGCCGACGCCGGAGTACCAACTGTCGGCGGAGCCGCCGTCCTTGTCGGGCTCGTCCATGTAACGCAGCGGCGTACCGTCGCCGTTGATGTCGATCTTCTCGCCGATGAGGTAGTCACCGACGTCGGTGGAGTTCGCCGCGTAGAACTCGACGCCCGTGCCGAAGATGTCGGAGGTCGCCTCGTTCAACCCGCCTGATTCACCGGTGTAGTCGAGCCCGGCGGTGTTGGAGGTGACGCCGTGGCTCATCTCGTGCCCCGCCACGTCCAGCGAGGTCAGCGCGTGGGTGCTGCTGGTGCCGTCGCCGTACGTCATGCAGAAGCAGTCGTCGTCCCAGAAGGCGTTGACGTACGCCGTGCTGTAGTGGACGCGCGAGTAGGCGGCGACGCCGTCGTTCTTGATGCCGCTGCGGCCGAAGGTGTTCTTGTAGAAGTCCCAGGTCTCCTGGGCGCCGTAGGCCGCGTCCGCGCCGGCGGTCTGTGTGTTGGAGCCCGCGCCGGTGCCCCATACGTCGTCCGCGTCCGTCATCAGAGTGCCGGTGCCGGACGTGGCGTTGTTGAGGCTGTACGTCTTGTGGCCGCCGCGCGTGGTGTCGTACAGCTGGTACGTCGAACCCGACAGCGTGGTGCTCAGTGACACCGTGCCGCTGTACTGGGTGTTGCCGGTGCCGGTCTGGATGCCCTCGAAGCGGGAGAGTTCCTTGCCGGTGGTGGCGTCGGTGATGACGTGCAGCTGGCTCGGGGTGCCGTCGTCCTGGAACCCGCCGACGACCGTCTCCCAGGCGAGCTTCGGGGTGCCGGTGCCGGCCCAGATGACCTTGCGGGCGCTGTCGGTGCTCGGCGCCTTGGCGTCGAGGGCCTTCGCGGTCGTCAGGGCCTTGGTCTCGGCGGCCGACTTGGCCACGGACGCGGTGGTCGAGGGGACCGTGAGGGTGTGCTTGTTGTTGAAGGTGGCGCTCACCGTGCCGGTCGCCTCGGCGGCGGGCGGTGTGTGCACCACGAGGTCGCCGCCGAGGACGGGGAGACCGGCGTAGGTGCGCTCGTAGCGGGTGTGGACGGTGCCGTCGTTGTCCTTGACGACGTCCTTGACGACCAGCTTCTCCTTGGCGCCGAGGCCGAGGGTGCGGGCGGTCGTCGTGCTGTTCGCGGTGGCGCTCTTCACCAGAGCGGTGCGCTGGGCCGGGGTGAGCTTCGCCTCCAGGCTGCCGGTGAGCAGCGGACTCGGGTGGGGGGAGGCGGGCTTCGCGGTCGCGGGCACCGACTGGATGCCGACAGCCAGGAAGGCGGCGGTGGAGACCAGGGCTCCTATCGCCATCCGCTTGCGGGGGATGCGTCTCACTCTTACTCCTACTGCGACGACCGCGAACGCGGCCGGTGACAGACCGGACAGCCGGGTCTGCTGTCCGGGAAGAGCCGAGCTGTGCGGGACCGGACGAACTTTGACCAATCCGTGGAGGATTCGTGGGGGTGGCTGCGTGGAGGATGACAGCGTTGCCCCGTCCATGTCACCCAGGTCAGGGCCACTCAAGGGTTTTCCCTCTGTCGGGGATTTCGCTACAAGTTCCGAAATTATTCGTGACGGCTGAGCCACGCCGGCGAAACAGACCCTTCCTAACGTCGCAGTCAGCCACAGAGGTCCCATCAGCCGCATGACGGCCGCCGGACCGATAACGCTGCTTTCCCCGAAAATCCCGGAACCCGAATACAGGCGAGGCTCCGGAATTCCCTTCACTGTCCTCAGCGCCCCATGAGACAGGAGCCCCCGAGTGTCCGATCCCTCCCGCCGCGGCGTCCTCAGACTGTCCGCCGGCACCGCCCTGCTCGGCACCCTCGCCCTCGCGGGCTGTGGGCGCGGCGACACCGCGACCGCCACCGCGAAGGCCACCGCCAAGTCGATCGACGACAAGCCGGCCACCGGCACCGTGAACGTCTGGGCCGCCCAGGGCGACGCCGATGTGCTCGGCAAGGTGATCAAGCCGTTCAAAGCCGCGAACCCGGACGTCACCGTGAAGTTCACGCTGATACCGAACTCCGAGTACTACACGAAACTCCAGGCGGCGATAGCGGCGGGCAAGGGCCCGGACGTGGCCCAGTTCTTCCCCGAGTCGCAGGCCCAGTTCCTCGACCCGTCGATCCTCCGGCCGGTACCGGACGGACTCGTCGACTCCGGCGCCTTCTTCAAGAGCCTGTGGGACGCCGGTCTGGTCAAGGACGTGGCCTACACCGTGCCCTGGTACGCGTACACGTACGCCCTCGTCTACCGCGCCGACCTCGCCAAGAAGGCGGGCGTCGAGGCACCGACCACGTGGGCCGAAATGGTGCCGTTCCTCAAGGCGTTGAAGGGCGCCGGTGCCGTGCACGGGCTCGGGGCGGACAACGGCTGGGACATCTTCAACGGCCAGGACGTCGCGATGTACGCCTGGCAGGCGGGCGGCAACCTCCTCTCGTCCAGCGGCAGTTGGACCCTCGACACACCGGCGATGGTCGACGCGCTCAAGTACAACGCGTCGTTCTTCACCTCGGGTTCGGCCGACACCGCGACGCCCACCTTCCTCGACGCGCAGCCGTACTTCGTGTCCGGCAAGACCGCCACGATGATCACCGGCCCATGGGTGCTCGGGCAGCTCGACACCGCCGCGAAGAAGACCGGCTGGACGGCGGCCCATGTCGCCACGGCTCCGCTGCCGGCCGGCGCCTCGGGCAGCATCTCCTTCTCCGCCGGGGGGACTTGGGGCGTCCTGGCGGACAGCGGGAACACGGACGCGTCGTGGAAGTTCGTCCGGTACGTCTCGAAGCCGAGCACACAGGTCGCGCAGTACTCGGCGTACGGCTCGCTGCCCGCGGTGATCTCGGCCTGGGACGCGCCGGCGGTCAAGAAGCAGCCGCTCCTCGACGCCTTCCTCACCCAGCTGAAGAACACCAAGGCCTTTCCCCAAGTGGGCAGTTGGCAGCAGGTCGCCACCCGGCTGGGCAAGGAGGTCGAGACCGTGGCCAAGGGCACCCAGACCGCCGAGCAGGCCGCCGCGAGCATCCAGGCGTACGCCAAGACCCTCGGCACGGGCGCGGAGTGAGCCGCCGATGACCAGCACGCTCGTCCCGGGAACGCGGCGCCGGGCACGCAACTCCCGTCGTACGGCGGTGGCTTGGCTGTTCCTCGCGCCGTTCGCCGTCGTGTTCCTGCTCTACACCGCGATCCCCACGGTGGCCGCGCTCGGCTTCAGCCTGACCGATCTGCGCGGCTCGGACCTGCGCCATCCCCTCGCGGTCGACTTCACCGGCCTGGACAACTACCTGCGTCTGTTCCAGGATCCGACCTTCCTGCGGGACATCCTCAACACTGCCGTCTTCGTGGCCGTCGGTGTCCCGCTGACCATGGCGATCGGCTTCGCGCTGGCCTTGGCGCTGAACTCCGGGATCCGGCGGATGCGCGGGGTGTTCCGTACGGTCTTCTTCGCGCCGGTGGTCACGAACGTCGTCGCGGTCGCCCTGATCTGGCAGTACGCCTTCACCGCGGGCGGCACCGTCAACAAGGCGCTGGGCTACGTCGGTCTCGCCGGGCCGAACTGGCTGGACGATCCGCACCTCGCGATGCCGGTGGTGATCCTGCTCGGCGTCTGGCGCAACTTCGGCACCGCGATGGTCCTGTTCCTGGCCGGGCTCCAGGCTGTGCCGGAGGACGTGTACGAGGCCGCAGCGCTCGACGGGGCTGGCAGATGGCGGCAGTTGAGACACATCACCCTGCCGCTCCTCCTACCCACCACCCTCATGGTGTCGGTGCTGCTGACCGTGTTCTACCTCCAGGTCTTCGACGAGCCCTATCTCCTCACCGACGGCGGCCCGTTGGGGTCGACCGAGTCCGTATCGCTGTACACCTACCACCAGTTCGGGTCCGGCCAACTGGGCATGTCCTCGGCCGCGTCCTTCGTGATGCTGCTGCTCGTGCTGCTGGTGAGTGTCGTCCAGTTCCGACTGCTGAGGCCCCGCACATGACCGCCGTAGCCGCGTCGTTGAACGACGCCGACACCGACGCCGACCTGACCGCCGCCACCACCACCGCCGCCGCCGCCGCCGCCGAGGACCGGATCGCCGTACGCCACCGGTCAGTTGGGCGCCCCCTGCTGTACGGCGCGTTGGCGCTGTGCGCGCTGCTCACGCTGCTGCCCTTCTACTGGGTGGTCAGCGGCTCGCTGCGCGGACTCGACGAGATCCGCGCCGACCCGGGGGCGTGGGTACCGCAGCACGTCACGCTCGACAACTTCGTGCGGCTGTTCCGGACCGAGGGCTTCGGGCGCTTTCTCACCAACAGCGTCCTGGTCGCCCTCATGGTGGTGATCGGCAACATCGTGGCGGCCTCGGCGGCCGGGTACGCCCTCGCCAAGCTGGAGTTCGCGGGCAGGCGGCTCGCGTTCGGCGCGGTGATGGCGGCGATGATGGTGCCGTTCACGACGGTGTTCGTCACGCAGTTCGTCATCACCGTCGACATGGGCCTCGCCGACACCCTCACCGGGATCGCGCTGCCCGGCGTGGCACTCCCGCTCTCGGTCTTCATCATGCGGCAGTACGCGCAGTCGGTCCCCGACGAGTTGCTGGAGGCGGCGCGCATCGACGGCGCGGGCGAGTTCCGGATCTTCTTCCGGATCTTCCTGCCGCTGGCCGGTCCGGCGGTCGCGACGATCACGATCATGTCGTTCCTCAACTCGTGGAACAACTTCATCTGGCCGCTCATCGTCGCCCAGAGCACGTCGAGTTACACCCTCCCGGTCGGCCTCGCCGCCACCAGCCAGGCCGCCCAGCACGTCACCGACTACGGCCTGGTCCTCGCCGGCGCGCTCGTCGTGATGCTGCCGGTCCTGGTGCTTTTCCTGTTCCTGCAGCGGTACTTCGTGCAGGGCATCGCCGGATCGGGGATGCGGTGACGCCCATGACGGTAACCGTCCACGCTCCCGCCACCGGGGTGTTCGATCCCGTCGTACGGGGCAAGTCCGAGGAGGCGGAGGGGTGTTGATGTCGGGGATGAACCAGAGCGCCGTGCGGCGCGTCAACACCTCGGTCGTCCTGCGCGCGCTCGCGGTGTCCGCGGGGCCCACGACGCTGACCGCGCTCGCCGAGGGGGCCGGCCTGTCCCGCCGCACCATCGAGCTGATCCTGGACTCGCTCGTCGAGGCGGGCTGGGTCGCCGAGTTGGAGCGGATACCGATCAGCGGCAGTGCCGGGCGACCGGCCCGCCGGTACGAACTGCGCGCGGAACACGCCCTGTTGGCGGCCGTGTACATCAACACCGCTGACGCCTCCGCCGTGATCGCCGACGTACGCGGCCGTATCGTCGGCCGGGCGCACCGCCCGCTGCGCGCCTACCAGGACCCGCAGGTCACCCTCGACGACGCGGCGGACCTGGTCCGCGAGGCGCTCGACGACGCGGGCGGTTCGCCGGACCGGCTGCGTGCGGGCGCGGTGGCGGCCGGTGGCGCCATCGACGACGAGGGTGTCGTACAACGCCTGGTGCACACCACGCGCTGGGAGGGTGTGCATCTGCCCAAGGAGCTCGAACAGCGCATCCACATGCCCTGGTTCGCGGACAACGACTCCAACCTCGGTGCGCTGGCGGAGAGTTGGCGCGGTGTGGCCGCCGACCACGACAACGTCGTATGGGCGCACCTGGGCAACCGGACCGGCCTCGGCATCCTGATCCGAGGCGCCGTGCACCGGGGTCTGGACGGCGCCGCGGGCGAGATCGTCGAGGCCCACTCGATCCCGACCGACGCGATCGCCGACCGCCCGGTGGCCTTGCTGAGTTCACCGGAGGCGGCCCAACGGAAGGTGGCTCGGGAACGCTTCGACCAGGCCCGGGCGGGGGACGCCGAAGCGCTCGCCGAGGTCGACGAGTTCGTGGAGAACATCACCTCCATCCTCACCACCCTGTCGTGGACGGTCGCGCCCTCGCTCATCGTGCTCGGCGGCGGTCTGGAGGACGCGGCCGATGTGCTGCTCCCCCGGGTGCGCGAGGCGATGCGCGTCGCCCGTACCCCCGCGATCGAGCTGCGCGCCACCGGCCTGGGCCGTGACGCCGCGCTGATCGGCGCCGTGAAGCTGGCGCTCGACCGTATGGACACGGAGCTGTTCGGCCCGCTGGCCCCCAGCTCCTGACTCCCCCCACAGCAACCGTCTTTGGAGTTTCCCTGTGACCGACACCCCGCACACCGACGTCCTCATCGTGGGCAGCGGCATCATGGGTTCCGTGGTGGCCCGGCTGCTGCGGGAGAGCGATCCGGGGCTGGGCATCACGATGGTCGACGGCGGCAGCGCGATCGGCGAGGCGCCTGGGCTGCATCTGCACGACGTCACCGACCCGGCCCTCTGGTCGCGGTACAACGAGCGGGTCGAATCCGGCATCCAGGGCATGTACACCGGCGCCGAGGTGGTGCGCGAGGTCGCGGACAGCCTCGCCGGTCTGGCGCCCGGCATGTTCCACGCGCTGGCCTTCGGCGAGGACGCCGAGGCGATGCCCTCGACCGCGTTCGCGTGGAACGCGGGCGGCATGGGCGTCCACTGGACCGCCGCGACACCGTGGCCGGCCGGTCCCGAGGTCTTCGACTTCGGCGACCCGGCCCGCTGGGCGGCCGACCTGGACACCGCGCGCCGCCTGCTCGCCGTCTCCCCCTCCCCCATCGGCCCGACCGAGGTCGGCCGGACCGTCCTCGACGTCCTGCGCCGCCGCTACGACGGTACCGCGCCCGCCGACCGGCGCCCGCAGCCGATGCCCATGGCCGTCACACCGACGGGTTCGGGCCCCATGCCCCGCACGGCACCGGGGACGATCTTCCCGGCGATCGCGGCGGGCGGCGACCCGACGTTCACGCTGCTGACGGGGACCCTTGCGACCCGGTTGCTCGTCTCGGACGGCCGGGCCACCGGCGCCCGGCTGCGCCGAGTCTCCGACGGCAAGGAGTCCGCACTCCACGCGGACACCGTGATCGTGTGCGCCGACGCGCTGCGCACCCCGCAACTGCTCTTCGCCTCGGGCATCCGGCCCGAGGCGCTGGGCCGGTATCTCAACGAGCACGCGTTCATCACCGCCCAAGTCCTGCTGGATCTCGACCGGTTCGGCATCGCCCTGGACGACCTGCCCCTCCCCCGCACCGGCGAGTTCAGCACGGACTCGCTGTGGCTGCCGCAGAACGGGCCGGACCAGCCGTTCCACGGCCAGATCATGAACCGGACGTACGTCGACGAGGACGGGCGTCCCCTCGCCCACGCCGTGGGACTGGCGCTGCTCGTCCCCGTCGAGTCACGCCCCGAACACCGGCTCGTCTTCTCGGAGTCGGAGACCGACCTCGCCGGACTGCCGCGCATCGGCGTCGAGTTCGCCTACTCCGACACCGACCGCGCGCTGATCGACCGGGGACTCGCCGAAGTCCGTGCGCTGGCCGAGGAGTTCGGCCCCTTCGACCCCGCCAGCGAACTCGCCCTGCTCCCGCCCGGCTCGTCCCTGCACCTGACCGGCACCGTCCGCTCGGGCACCGCCGACGACGGAACCAGCGTGTGCGACCCGGACGGCCGGGTGTGGGGCTTCGACAACCTGTACGTCGCCGGCACCGGCGTGATCCCCACCCCGATGGCCGCCAACGTGACACTGACCGGCGCGGTGACGGCCGTACGGGCCGCCCGGGCCGTCACCACCCGCACCGCGCCGCTCGCCGCGCACTGAAAGGAAGCCCAACCGTGAAGGAAGCCCGGACGTGATCAACATCGTGAAGGAATACCGCGTGGCGCTGCCGGCGTGGATCGACGACGAGCTGGCCGACGTGCCCGCCGTCGTCCCCGGCCGCGAGGACCGGATGCGCCTCGTGCACCGGCTCGCGGACCGCAACTGGCGGGAGGGCAACGGCGGTCCGTTCGCGGCCCTCGTCGCCGAGCGCGACACCGGCCGGATCGTCTCGGTGGGCGTGAACGTCGTTCTCGCCTCCGGAGTCTCCAGCGCACACGCGGAGGTCGTGGCACTCGGCCTGGCCCAAATGGCCACCGGCGGCTGGGACTTGGGCGCCACCGGCCTCCCGTCCCACGAGCTGGTCGTCAACTGGCGCCCCTGCGTGCAGTGTTACGGCGCCACCCTGTGGTCCGGAGTGCGCACTCTGGTGGTCGCGGGCGAGGGCCCGGAGCTGGAGGAGATCACCACGTTCGACGAGGGCCCGCTCGGCGCGGACTGGGCCGAGCAGTTCGAGGCACGTGGCATCGAGGTCGTAGGAGACGTGCTCCGCGACGAGGCGCTGGCCGTGTTCCGCGACTACCGCAAGGCCGTGGACGAGGCGGACGGCATCGTCGTCTACAACGCGCGCGGAGGTACGGCATGACCCCGCGCTTCGCGACCGACGTCGTCACCTTCTACCACCCGGACTTCTGGGATCTCCCCTCCGCGGACGCCGTACGCGCGTGGGCGCTGGCGCACCCCGAGCTGTTCTGGGCGCGGGTGATGGACGCACTGGACGAGGCCGGCGTCACGGGCATCGAACTCACCTTCGCGCCCGGGGACATCGAGTCGGCGCTGCGGGCGTTCGGCAGCGCGCAGGGCTTCCGCCGCGAGCTGGTGTCCCGTGGGCTGGCCGTCGTGAGCGCGTTCGTCGCCGGGGAGGACAGCCCCGACTGGCGGGACGCCGGCAACCTGTCCGCGATCGTCGCCGACGCCGAGCGGCGCGCGGCCTTCCTCGTAGACGTGGGGGCCGAACTCCTCGTCGCGGGCCTCCCGATGCGCACGACGTTCGGGGCCCGGCCGCCCCTCTTCGTCGACGCCCCGTACATGACCCGCATGGCCGACATCGCCCACGCGGTGGGCGAGGCCGTCTCGCGGCAGGGCGTGCGGCTCGCCTTCCATACGGAGTCCAACAGCACGCTCTGGTACGAGCGCGACATCGACCTGTTCATGTCCTTCACCGATCCGCGCTACGTCTGGCTGTGCCCCGACTCCTGCCACATCGCGCTCGGCGGCGGCGACCCGGTGGCCGTGGCACGCCGTCACGCGCGGCGCGTCGCGCTGGCGCACTGGAAGGACGCCGTCAGGCCGATCGACGTGGAACTCACCATCGACGAGACGGTCTTCGCCCAACAGCAGCCCTATATGGCCGAGTTGGGCTCGGGCATCGTCGACTGGAAGGGCTGGGCCGACGCCATGTCCCGTACACCCGGCGCCGACACGGTGCTCATCGAGCTGGACGAGGCCGCCGATCCGGTCGCCGCGTTGCTGGCGGGGAGGGCGGTGGCGTCGTCGGTGCTGCCGTGACCGGTGGCACAACTGCCGTGGCGGAACGGTCACTTGATACGATCCGATCATGCTGCGCCTGGTGGATGTTCCTGGGTACGTACGCTTCTGGACCGCCTCCGCGATCTCGTCGTTCGGCTCACAGATCACCGGACTGGCGCTGCAGATCCTCACCGCCGTCACGCTGAGCGCGTCCGCCACGGAGGTGGGTCTGGTCAGCGCGGCCCGCTGGGCGCCGTATCTGCTCTTCGGGCTCGTGGCCGGGGTGCTGGTGGACCGTTCCCGGCGCAAGCCGGTCATGGTCGCCATGGATCTCGGCCGGGCCGTTCTCCTCGGCGCGATCCCACTGCTGTACGCGCTGGACCGGCTCGGCATCGCCGCACTGTGCGTGTGTGTCTTCGCCTTCGGGCTGCTCTGTCTGTTCTTCGAGGCCGCCAACCACTCCTACGTCCCGCAGCTGGTCCCCAAGGAACTCCTCAACGCGGGCTATGCCCGGCTGGGACAGGCCGACGCGGCGGCGGGGTCGACCGGGCCACTGATCGCCGGAGTGCTGATCAAGCTGGTAGGCGCGCCGCTGGCCGTACTCGTGGACGCCGTGAGCTATCTGGCGTCCGGCCTGCTGCTCGCCTCGGTGCGGGCCCACGACCCCGTTCCCGACCGAGGCGCGCGGCGCAGTCTCGTGACCGAACTGCGCGAGGGCGTGGCCTGGGTCTACCGCCATCGGACCTTGGCGTCCATCGCGCTGACCTCGCACCTGATGCTCCTGTTCAACACCGTCGTCAGCACGGTCTTCGTGGTCTTCGCCCTGCGTGAGCTGAGGATCGGGGACTTCGGCCTGGGTGTGACGTACGCCTGCGCGGGCCTCGGTGGAGTGCTCGGCGGTGCGTTCTCGGCACGCGCGGCGCGGAGGTTCGACGTCGCCGCCGTCCTGATCGCGGGCCGTCTCGTCGCCGCCGTCGGCTGGCTGCCGCTGGTCCTCGCCCAGCGCGGACCGTGGGCCCTGGTCTCGGTGTCGCTGGCCTTCTTCGTGGTCTCCGGCGCCATCTCGCTCGAAAGCCCGGTCGAGATGAGCTACCGCCAGGCGGTCACGCCCGAGCGGCTGCGGGGCCGGATGAACGCCACGATCCGCTCGTTCAACTGGGGAATGGTCGCGATCGGTGCCCCGCTGGGCGGACTCCTCGCCGACCACGTCGGCTACCGGTTCGCCCTGTGGGTGGGCCTGTCCGGAGCGGTCCTCCAGGCACTCCTGCTCGCCGTGTCCCGCACCCGGGAGGCCCGCGACACCGACGAGGTCGAGCCTCTCGTACGTACCTGAGCCCGCGGCCCGTTCCACCGAAATGCGGCACAGGGGAAGCAGGGGGATGCTGAGAGGGCCAACGCACGTCCGAAGGAGGACAGCCATGTCGTTCATGGACAAGGTCAAGGGAATGCTGGGCCAGCACCCCGACCAGGCCAAGCAAGGCGTGGAACGGGCGGGAGACATGGTCGACAAGCGCACGGGCGGCAAGCACGCCAAGCAGGTCGACATGGCCCAGGACAAGGCCAATGACTTCATCGACCGCGAGAAGCCCCAACAGCCCTGACCGCTTCTGTCCCCGTATCGACCGCGATGCGACCGAAGCACACCCCGGAAAGCCCAGAGTTATGTGAAAGGCTTGCGCGCCCGGGTCCCGATCCGTACATACTCCCCCCACAAGAAGCCACAACTCTGGGGGGAGTTGGCTCATGCAAGGCACGATCGACGGGTTCCGCTATGGCGCGGTGACCCCGGTGGCGGCCTATCTGATGGCCTGCCTGGGAGGGGCTCTGGGACTGCGCTGCGTGGTGCGGTCCCTGCACAACAGACAGTCGTGGAAGGCGGGTTGGCTCGCGCTCGGCGCGACGTCGATCGGCAGCGGCATCTGGACGATGCACTTCATCGCGATGATCGGCTTCCAGGTCGAGGAGACCCGGATCGGCTACGACGTCGGCCTGACGGTGCTGAGTCTGGCCGTGGCGATCGTCGTGGTCGGCATCGGCGTCTTCGCCGTGGGCTACCGGGGCGCCACCGCCGGCACGCTCTCCGCGGCCGGCGTCATCACCGGATTAGGAGTCGCCGCCATGCACTATCTGGGCATGGCGGCCCTGAAGTTGAACGGCGACATCGAGTACCGGACCAGCACGGTCGCGCTCTCCGTGGTGATCGCGATCGTCGCCGCCACGGCGGCCCTGTGGGCGGCCGTCTCCATCCGGGGCTTCCTGGCGAGCCTGGGTGCCAGCCTGGTGATGGGCGTGGCCGTGTCCGGGATGCACTACACGGGCATGGCGGCCGTGAGTGTCCATCTGCACGGCACCGGCGGAGAGTGGACGGGCGACTCGGCCAACTCCATTCTGCTTCCCATGCTGTTGGGGCCGGCCATCTTCCTGCTGCTGGCCGGGGTCGTCGTGATGTTCGACCCGCTGCTGGTGATGGGCGAGGGCGAATGGGACCGCTCCTTCGTCCGCCACCGGGTCGGCCCGGACGCGAGCGCCAGACAGCCCGCCCCACGCCCCGACTCGCTCTTCGACACAGCAGACCGCCCGGCGGCCGGCCGACCGGACCGTTACGAGAGCCCGGCCGCCCCACCGGGCAGCCGCCGGAGCCGGAACACCCACAGGAATCCCACTCGACAGGCCCCGTACGGCAGCCCCGTGGTGCCACCTCCGGCGACTGCCCGCAGCGCCCACAACACGCCGGCCAACCCCGCACGCGGCCGCCCGGACCCGTACGGGGCACCGCAGCGCCCCGGGGAGTGGTGACCGACAGCACACACCACGCACCGGGTCACCCATCTTCTGTCACCAAGTCGCTTTACGGCGCGCTCAGTTGGGCGCGCCCGGCGGCACCCTCGGCAGTGGGTCGACCCGCACCGACCCGGCGTCGGCAAGGAACGCCCGGATCAACTCCCCGGCCTCACGCGCCTGTTCGTCGCCCTGGCACCGCAGCTCCGTCCCGAGCCGCCGCACCGCACCGCGCAGTGACATGCGTACCGGTAAGTGGAGTGCCGTCTCGTCGAGCAGGGTCAGCAGCTGGTTCAGGAGGGTCCAGTCCGCCGCGTGCTGCACGGCGGCCCCGCCGGGGAGTTCGGCGGGTACCGGGTCGGTACGGCGCCAGGTGGTGGCGAGGAGTGCGTCGACGAGGTCGGTGACACCGGGCGCCGCGGAGTCGGCGGCATGCTGCCAGGCCACGCGGTTGAGCCGGGCCGGGTCCAACAGGTGCTCCGTGACGAGCGCGGTCGCGACCCGTACGGCCTCGAAGGGGTCGAAGATCCGCCCGGCAGCCGTGTCGAGGTACTGCTCCGTCCGGTCGTAGCGGATCGCGGGCGGGGTCAGGGTGTCCAACACCGCTCCGGGCAGGGCGAGTTGCTCGGCCCGGAGGAGTTCGGCGAGTCGGGTCAGCGCCGTGTGCTGGGTGGCCGGGTCGACGGCCTGCGCGCCTCGGCCGTCCTCGCCCGCGAGGCCGTAGGCGTAGCGCACCCCGCCGACCAGCCGGGCCACGGCCGTCACCTCGTGCCGGTGCAGGAGGTGCAGCAGGACGGCGCGTTCCTCCAGTTCGCCGGTCTGCCGGTCGGGCGGCAGCACCGCTCGGGAGAATCCGTCCAGCGCGATTCGGCGGACCCGCAGCATCGTCTCCAGCGCCTGGAGGGCGTCCGGCCCGCTGACCCAGGTCACGGCGTCGGCGTGGGCGGCGTTCGGGCCCTGGGCGTCCTCGTCGGAGAGGTAGGTCAGGCCCGACTCGGCGGCCTGGCGGCGGAGTTGGGCGAGTGCGCTCTCCTCGTCGGAGGCATCGAACCGTCCGTAGGCGTGCGCGACCAGGAAGTGGTCCCACGGCCCGAGTCCCGTGCCGTACGCGGCGGACAGGTCGAGGCTGTCCTCCTCCGTGACCTGGATGCGCGCGTGCGGGTAGTCCATGACGGACGGCTCGGGGTGTCCCGTACTGGCGAAGTTGTGCATGAAGCCGAGCGCGTGGCCGATCTCGTGGGCGGCGAGCTGGCGCAGCCGGGCGAGCACCAACTCCTCGACGGCGGCGAGCCGTTCGGCCTCGTCCGGGCGGCCGTACGGTGCGAGCAGGGCCTCGCCGAGCGCGCGGACCTGCTCGACGCGCTGCGAGCCGAGGCGTACCCGGGCGTGCAGGATCTCGCCGGTGCGCGGGTCGGTCAGGCCCTGGCCGAGGGACCAGCCGCGGCCCGCCCGGTGCACCCAGACCACGCCGTTGACGTCGGGGTCGTACGGGTCGAAGCCGTCGTCGCCGGGTTCGACCCGGTAGGCGTCGGGGAGTCCGATCCCGGCGAAGGCCTGCCGCCACCAGTTGCCGCCCTCGACGATCGCCGAGCGGAAGGGTTCGGGGACGGCCGGGTCGATCCGGAAGACGATCGGGGCGCCGCCGGGTTCCGCGCGGAACCGGGGCTGGAGTTTGACCTGGGTGCTCGCCCGGCCGACGAGGCCGTGGTCGGCGTATCCGATGGCGTAGCCGCCCGAGGCGGGGTGGTAGCGCCGGACGGGCAGCGGGGAGGCGGGCAGGCGCAGCAGGTTCAGCTGCTGGACGACGGTGAGGGCGCGCGGGTCGGCGGCGACGGCCCGGACCGCCGAACCGCGGCCGGGGCCACGGAAGGTGAGCAGCGCGGGCAGCCGGACGGCGGTGGGCCCGGAGCGGCTGTCGGCGACGAGCGGGACGCTGGTGGACGCGTCGACCGTGTAGTCGCCCTGCTCGCGCGCGTACAGGTGCTCGGCGATCCCGTCGTGGTCTGCGAGGACGAGCCCGGTGGCGTCCACGACCGCGGCGCCGTTCTCCTCGCGCAGCACGGGCCCGCTCCACAGCACGGACAGCGCGAACGACTCGTTTCCGGCCCGTACGGCGGCCGCGTCGCCGGAGGTCAGGAAGTGCTTGTTGCGGACGACGAACAGGACCCGGTCGCCGACCCGGCGGAACTCCGCGAGCCAGGTCCGGCCCGCCTTCCCCCGGTCCAGCCAGAGCTCGCTGGAGCCCAGGCCCTGGGAGAGGGAGACGGAGAGGAGGAAGGGTTCGTCGAAGTGACGGATGCCCAACAGCAGCCGGTCCGACCGGAGTTCGGGGTCGGGGATCAGATCGATGAAGTCGGCTTCGCCGGGCATGCGGGGGCCTTTCGGTTGAGCAACGTCGAGTTGATGTTGTCAGGCCCCTGCCTCTCACCCCGCGTTGGCTCGTTGTTACGGTGCACCGGTGTCTGAATCTTCACGCGATACTCCCGAAGGCGCCGGTTGGGGCGCGGCGGAGCGCGGCGCGTATCAGCAGCTCATGCCGTCCCATGTCGAGAAGGTCTCGTGGCTCAGCCCGAAGACTCTGTGGGCCGCGCGCAACGGTGTGTTGGCGTCCTGGTTCGGGGACCCGACCGGTGATACCCGCAGCCGTTGGGTGGCGCAGCGCGCGGAGGCCGGCGCACCCGCCGACAAGGTGATCCGGCGCGACGACCGGGACACCTTCTCCTTCATGGTCATCGGTGACACCGGCGAGGGCGACGATCCCCAATACGCCGTCGTGCCGGGCTTTCTGAAAGCCAGTCAGGAAACGGCCTTCGCGGTCGTCGCCAGCGACGTCATCTATCCCGTCGGCACCGCGGACGACTACGAGACGAAGTTCTTCCGCCCGTACCAGGCCTATCCGGCGCCCATCTACGCGATACCCGGCAACCACGACTGGTACGAGGACCTCGGCGGCTTCATGCGCGTCTTCTGCGACGACGCGCCCGCGCTGCCCGCACCGAAGGCACCGCGCCCGCTGACGCGCGCCTGGTTGCGCTCGCTGCTGTGGCACCGCCCCCGCCCGTCCGACGGTGAACACCTGCACAAGGCAAGGGAGTTGCGCTCCTCGCCGGTCCACCAGGCCGTGCAGCCGGGCCCGTACTGGGCGATCGACGCGGGACCGGTGCGCATCATCGGTATCGACACGGGCCTGTTGGGCACGATCGACGCCGAACAGGGCGCCTGGCTGCGCGAGGTGGCGAAGGGAACCACGCCGAAGATCCTGATCACCGGTTCACCCCTGTACGTGGACGGCGAGCACCACCCGTGCGCGATCGAGGGCGGTGGCACGGTCGACGACATCGTCAGCGATCCGGCCCACCACTTCGTGGCCGCGATAGGCGGCGACATCCACAACTACCAACGTTATCCAGTGCGGTTGGCGGACGGCCGCACGCTCCAGTACGTGGTCTCGGGCGGCGGCGGCGCGTTCATGCACGCGACGCACACCGTGCCGCGCGTCGACATCGCGGCCGTGACCGAGCAGGACTTCCGCTGCTATCCGCTGCGCGGCGACTCCCTCGCCTTCTACAGCCGGCTGTACGGGCGCCGACTGCACCTGCGCCGCTTCTTCACCCTCACCGAGGCCGAGGCGTCGGCCGTGATCTGCGAGCGCCTCGGCATCCCGCCGACCCGCACCCCGGGCCCGCCCGTCCGGATCACCCGCCGCATCCGCCTGGTCGCGAGCCTGCTGGGCGCCGGGAGCCGCCCCGACCGCCGCTCGCGCTTCCGCCTCCCGGTGCGCAAGATCTACACCCAGCTCTTCTCGCCCAGCTCGGTGACGTACAGCCCGCCGTTCTTCAAGTGCTTCCTGCGGCTGGACGTCACCCCCGAGGCGATCCGGCTGCGCTGTTTCGCGGCCACCGGCAACCACGCCCAGGAGATCGACCCACCCGTCGAGGACGAGATCACCATCCCGCTGCACTGATCACACGCCCGCAACGTTCGCCTGTCACAATCGGGACAGAACAGAACTGACGTACGACCGCCGGAGGAGCCCGTGCCGCCCACCCCACGCCCGTTGCGGAAGCTGGGCTTCCTCACCATCGGCCTCTTCGACGAGGCCGATCCGCGCCGGGGCCACGAGTCGACGCTGGAGATCATCGAACTGGGCGAGCGCCTCGGCTTCGACAGCGCCTGGCTGCGCCACCGCCATCTCCAGTACGGCATCTCCTCCCCCGTCGCGGTGATGGCTGCCGCCTCGCAGCGCACCAGCCGTATCGAACTCGGCACGGCGGTGATCCCGCTCGGCTGGGAGAACCCGCTGCGGCTGGCGGAGGACCTGGCGACCGTCGACATCCTGTCCGGGGGCCGCATCAACCCGGGCGTCAGCGTCGGCCCGCCGATGCACTTCGACCAGCTCAAGGAAGCGCTGTACCCCGACACGGCCGACGTCGAGGACTTCGGCTACGAGCGGGTGCGCCGACTGCTGGACTTCGTGCGCGGCGAGCCGGCCACCGACTTCAGCGGGGTCGAGGGTTTCGAGGTGTTCTCCGACCGGGTCCAGCCGCACTCCCCCGGTCTGGGACAGCGCCTCTGGTACGGCGGCGGCAGTGCGGGCTCGGCGAAGTGGGCCGGCGAGCACGGGATGAACCTCCTGACGAGCAGTGTCGTGAAGGCCGAAGGGCCGGACGAGTCAAGGGACTTCGCCGAGATCCAGCTCTCCCACATCCGCACGTTCCGCGCCCACCACCCCGACGGCGAGGCCGCTCGCGTCTCCCAGGGCCTGGTGGTCATCCCGACCGACTCCGCCTCGCCCGAACAGCGCGCGAAGTACGAGGAGTTCGCCCGCAAGCGCACTCCTCGTACGACATCACCGCAGGGTCCGGCCCGGCTGATGTTCGCGCCGGACATCGTCGGCACCTCGGAGGAAATCGCCGAACTCCTGCACGCGCACGCCGCGTTCAGGGAGATCGACGAGGTGGCGTTCGCGCTGCCTTTCACCTTCGAGCACGAGGACTATGTGCAGATCCTCACGGACATGGCGACGAAGCTGGGGCCGGCGCTCGGGTGGAAGCCCGCCGTCTGACCTCGGTGTCACCAGCGGCCGGGCTCGGTGCCGACGATCGGGTCCGACGGCTTGCCGTCCACGCCGACCGGTATGTCGCCGGTGAGCATCACCCGATGCATGGTCCGGGAGAAGCCGAGGTGGGCATTGTCGCTGGGGGCGAGGTGGATGGTGGCCCGGTTGTCCCAGAAGGCCACGCTGCCCGGCTCCCAGCGGAACCGGACGGTGTACTCGGGCCGGGTCGCCTGCGCGAGCAGCATCTCCAGGATCGCGGCGCTCTCCGCACGGGAGACGTCGGTGATCTGCTCCAGGTAGTAGCCGTTGACGAACAGCACCCGCTCCCCCGTCTCGGGGTGCACCCGCACCAACGGGTGCACCGAGGCGACCTGGTGGTCCAGGAGGTGGCGGACGTACGCGTCGTCGCCGGGCCGCGGCTGATAGCCGACGCCGAGCCGGTGCTCGGCCCGCAGCCCGTCCACGAACTCCCGTACCGGCTGCGACAGTCCGGCGTACGCGGCGGCCAGATTCGACCAGGTGGTGTCGCCGCCGTACGGCGGGACGGTCTCCGCGCGCAGGATCGTCGCGGCGGGCGGGTCGACGCGGGCGCCGTGGTCGCAGTGCCACCCGCGCAGGAGGGTGTGCCTCCGTCGTTCCAGCCACTCCTCGTGCTCCATGCCGAACCGGCCACCCAACTCCAGCCGGTCGGCGGTCGTTTCGACCTCGGGGAAGCCGGCCGGTGACGCGCCGCCGCGCCGCCCGAGCACGACGGGTTCCCCGAACCGGCGCGCGAACGCCACATGCCCGGTGTGGTCGAGCCGTTGCCCGCGGAAGAACACGACCTTCCAGCGCAGCACCGCCGCGCGGATCGCGGCGACCACGGCATCGTCGAGTTCACCGGCCAGATCGACACCGGTGATCTCGGCCCCGATATGCCCGGAGGCGGGCCGCACCTCCATGCCGTCCACCCGCACCGTCCCGTCCGTCGTCGTACCGCTGCTGTCCGTCGTCATGCCCGCTCCGTCGTCGTACGTGCCCGGCCGGTCGTCCGCACCAGGTCCCCCTACCGGGTCGTACCCAGGTCGTACGAGTTCCAAGGAAGATCGTGTCAGCGATCCCCGGGCGGGGCGACAGGGCCCCGGTCCGCCTCGGCTCCGCGCCGCGCGGCACGCGCGGGCCGGGGAGCGGTCCGGCGATGGACGGGACCGCCGGGCGTGTACCACCCGGCCTTCTTGCGGACGAGCGGGGACGGATCGTCGGCGTGGGCGCGGATCAGTGCCGCGACGGCGTCAGGCCGACTGTGCACCCACAGTCCGACGAGTTCGACGGCCCTGGCCCGCACCTGCGGGTCCAGGTCCCGCTCCAGGAGCCGGATGCCCCGGGGCAGCAGCGTGAGACGGTCCGCGAAGCAGGCCGCCGCGTCCGGCTTGCACCGGTCGCAGGACAACGCGTGCACGGCCGCGATCCGCACCCGCGCGTCGGGGTCGTCGGGCCGCGCGGTCAGGTCGTCCACGGCGTCCGGGACCAGCAACTCGTCCAGCAGCTTGCAGCACTGTTCGCGCACCAGCGGGTGGGTGTGGTCGAGCCCCTCGCGGATGGCGGGCACGGCGGCTGCTCCACGCCGGAGCAGCTCACGGAAGGCTCCGGGACGGGGGCTCACTGGTCTTTTCCACCTGGCGGGACGGCCCTGGTCCGGCGGGCGTGGGACTGCCCGCCCATACTGGGTGTGCCGCACAGTCAAGGGAAGGTCCGACCGTGATCAGCATCCCCACGCACACGCTCAACGACGGAACGAAGATCCCCGCCATCGGCCTGGGTACCTGGCCGATGGACGACGCCACGGCCGAGGAGGCCGTCGACGGTGCGTTGCGCCTGGGCTACCGCCTGGTGGACACGGCGACGAACTACCGCAACGAGACCGGCGTCGGCCGTGGCATCGCCCGCAGTGACGTGCCGCGCGAGGAGATCCTCGTGACGACGAAGCTGCCGGGTCGCCACCACGGCTACGAGGAGACCCTCGCGTCCTTCGAGGAGTCCCGGGCGCGGCTCGGCGTGGAGTACGTGGACCTGTATCTGATCCACTGGCCGCTGCCCCGCGTCGGCAAGTTCGTCGATTCCTGGAAGGCGATGATCAAGCTCCGCGAGGACGGTCTCGTCCGGTCGATCGGCGTCTCGAACTTCACCCCCGGGCACATCGAGCAGTTGGAGAAGGAGACCGGCGTCCTGCCCTCCGTCAACCAGATCGAGCTGCACCCGCTCTTCCCGCAGGACGAACTGCGCGCCTTCGATGCCGAGAAGGGCGTTCTCACCGAGAGCTGGAGTCCGCTCGGGCGCGGTTCCGAGCTGCTGAACGACCCCGCTGTCGTGACGGTCGCCGAGGCCTTCGGTGTGACACCGGCCCAGGTGGTGCTGCGCTGGCACACCCAGCTCGGGGCCATCCCGATCCCCAAGTCGGCGGACCCCGACCGGCAGCGCGCGAACCTCGACATCTTCGGCTTCGAACTCGGCCCGGCCCAGCTGGCCGCCATCGCCGACCACACGCCGCAGCGGCTGGGCGGGGACCCGGAGACGCACGAGGAGTTCTGAGAGTTTCCGGGAAGTCACCGGGGCTCAGGGAAACTCTGGGAGTTCCGGGGGTGGGAGTCGGCGTTTCTGCCCCCAACTCGCCTTCCCTGCCTCTATGTTCACGGCGGATGCTCAGGATCTCATCGGAAGGTTCTCGTATGCGCACCGCGTTCCGTACCGCCGTGACCGGGTCGGTGGCCGCCGCCGCTCTGCTGGTCGGCACCGCCGCCCAGGCGACCCCGGCGGGGCCCGGAGTCACCGCCCGGCTGATCAGCCAGACCACGATCGGCGACACCGACTACACCCTGCGCGAGATCACCATTCCGCCCGGCCAGGCCACCGGCTGGCACTACCACGACGGGCCCCTCTACGGCATCGTCAAGCAGGGCACGCTCAGCCACTTCGACTCCAGCTGCGCCTCCGACGGCGTGTACAGGGCGGGCAACCCCATCCAGGAACCGGCCGGTTCGGGCAATGTGCACATCGGCCGCAATCTGGGGAACGTCCCTCTCGTCCTCGACGTGCTGTACGTCCTGCCGCACGGATCACCGTTCTCGGAGGACGCGCCGAACCCGGGCTGCCCCTTCGAGTGAGCCGAGTTGTCAGTCGGTCGGCAGCGGCTGTTCCGCCCAGATCGTCTTGCCGCTGCCGGTCTGCCGGCTGCCCCAGCGCTGGGTGAGCTGCGCGACGAGGAGAAGTCCGCGCCCGCCCTCGTCGTAGGCGTGGGCGCGGCGCAGATGCGGTGAGGTCGAACTGCCGTCGGAGACCTCGCAGATGAGGGCGGAGTCACGGATCAGCCGGAGCTGGATGGGCGGTTCGCCGTACCGGATGGCGTTGGTGACGAGTTCGCTGACGACGAGTTCGGTGACGAAGGCCTCCTCGTCCAGTCCCCAGGCGGTGAGTTGCTCGGTGGCGGCCTGCCGGGCCCCGGCCACGTGCGCGGGGTCGGGTTCGATGTCCCAGGTGGCGACCCGGTCGGCGCCCAACGCCCGGGTGCGCACCAGCAACAGGGCCACGTCGTCGCTGGGTTCCTCCGGCATCACGGCCTTCAGCACCACGTCGCACAGCGCGTCCAGCGACTCGGCGGACGTGGTCAGCGCGCGGCACAGTTCGGCGGTGGCGTGGTCGACGTCGCGGTCCCGGTCCTCGATCAGACCGTCCGTGTACAGGGCGACGACGGCCCCCTCGGGCAGCTCCAACTCCACTGACTCGAAAGGGAGTCCGCCGACGCCGAGCGGTGGTCCCGCGGTCATGGGGACGAGGCTCGCGGTCCCGTCGGGCAGGACGACGGCCGGCGGTGGATGTCCGGCGGCGGCCATGGTGAGGCGGCGCGAGACCGGGTCGTAGACGGCGTAGAGACAGGTGGCGCCGAACTCCGCGACCTCGTCGCCGGTGTCGTCCGTCGCGAGGTGGGTGACCAAGTCGTCGAGGTGGGTGAGGAGTTCGTCCGGCGGGAGGTCCACGTCGGCGAGGGTGCGGACGGCCGTGCAGAGGCGGCCCATGGTCGCCGAGGACGGGATGCCGTGGCCGACGACGTCGCCGACGACGAGGGCCACGCGGCCGCCGGACAGCGGGATGACGTCGAACCAGTCGCCGCCGATACCCGCGAGCGACCCGGAGGGCAGATAACGGTGGGCCACCTCGACCGCCGCCTGCCCGGGCAAGTCCCTGGGGAGCAGGCTGTGTTGGAGGGCGAGCGCGGTGGAGCGCTCACGGGCGAAGCGGCGCGCGTTGTCGATGCAGACGGCGGCCCGGCTGGCCAACTCCTCGGCGAGTACGGCGTCGTCGGCGGCGTAGTCGTCCGGGTGGGCCATGCGGACGCCCACCGCGACACCGAGCGTGGTGCCCCGGGCCCGCAACGGCACCGCGATCATCGAGTGGACACCCTTGCGGTAGGAACTGCTCTCGGGGGAGCGCGCGTTGCGGTCCGCGACCCACCGCACGAATTCGGGTTCGCCCGCCTGACTGCGCACCGCCCTTCCCTCGCGCAGGGCACGCACAGGTGGCGAGGACGGCTCGTAGACGTCCGTCTGTCCCAGGCGTACGGCAGCGCCCGGCGTGCCCTCGTCGACGGAACCGTGGGCGACGCGCCGCAGCACGATCTCGCCGTCCGGGGTCGGCGGTGGTTCGTCCGCTCCCAGTACCCACGGGAGCAGGTCCACGCTGGCGAAGTCGGCGTAGCGGGGCACGAGGATCTCCACCAGTTCCTCGGCGGTGCGGATCACGTCGAGGGTGGTGCCGATGCCGGCCGCCGCCTCGTTCAGCAGGGCCAGCCGCTGCTGGGCGAGGTACTGCTCGGTGCTGTCGAACGCCGCGAGGGCGACCCCGGTCACCTCGCCGGAGTCGTCCTTGAGGGGCCACATCTCGATGCTCCAGGCGTGCTCCCGGTTCAGGGCGGGAGCACCGGCCCAGCTGTTGTAGCGGACCGGTCTACCCGTCTCGGCGACCATGCGCAGGTTGCTCAGGAAGCTGTGGCTGTGCTCGGCGTCCTCCACGCTCTCCGGGAAGAACCGGCCGATCAGGACGTCCTCGGGAACTCCCATCACCCGGCAGGCGACGTCGTTGAGGCGGAGGTAGCACTGCTCGGTGTCGAAGACGGAAAGCGACATCGACGCCTGCTGGAAAGCCTGCTCCGCCAAGGTGGGTGCGGGTGCCGGTTCGGCGAGGTGCTCGGCGGTGATGACGTATCCGTCCGGTGCGCCGTCCGCGCCGAGCACCGGGCACGCCCGCGCGGTGAGGGAGAGCGGGGTTCCGTCCCGGTGTCGTAGGACCAAGGGGCCCGCCAGCGCGGCCAGGGCCGTGGTGGCGGGAGGTTCGGCGAGCAGTGCCCCCACCGACCGTCCCACGGCCTCCTCGGCCGGGTATCCCGTCAGTGTCCGGGCACCCTCGCTCCACCCCGTCACGATGCCTCGGGCATTGATGACCGCCGCGGCGGAGGCCTGCTCCATATCGTCCAGGATGGTCCTATTACCGCGCCGCAACAACCGCGCTACGGCATTTGTGGCCCCTGTGTCACTTCCGGTGAGTCCCCCCGTGTCACTTCCGGTGGGTACGGAGTGCGGCGAGGGCGCGGTCGGCGTGGGTGTTCATCCGCAGCTCGCTGGAGACGACCTCCAGGATCGTGCGGTCCTCGCCGATGACGAAGGTGGCCCGTTTGGTGGGCGCCAGCGAGAACCCGCGTTTCACTCCGAACCGTTCCCGGATCGTCCCGTCGGCGTCCGAGAGGAGCGGCATGCCGAGGGTGTGCTTCCCGGCGAACTCCTGCTGTTTGTCGACGGAGTCACCGCTGATGCCGACGGGCCGCGCGCCGACCGCCGCGAACTCGGCGGCCAGATCACGGAAGTGGCAGGCCTCGGCGGTGCAGCCGGCGGACAGGGCGGCCGGGTAGAAGAACAGCACCACCGGCCCCTCGGTGAGCAGTTCCGTGAGGCTGCGTTCGGCGCCGGTCTCGTCCGGCAGCGTGAAGTCCTCGATCTTGTCGCCGCCGTTCAGGCGTCCTGTCATGACTGTCCCTCCCCATTCTTCGCGACACTGCGTGCCCACAGTACGAGAGGCACCTGCAGGGGCAGCCGCCCGTAGGCCGCCGCCTTCTGCGGGGTCGGCCGGTTCCGCCAGTCCAGCGCCATCTTCACGTTGGCGGGGAACACGCCCACGAAGAAGCCCGCCGCGGCCAGCGCGGCCGTACGCCGGGTGCGCGGCGCCGCGATGCCCGCGGCCAGCGCCAGCTCGACGACACCGCTCGCGTACGTCCAGGTCCGGGGCGACCCGGGCAGGACGCTCGGGATCGTCGCGTCGAACTGTTTCGGCGAGGCGAGGTGGGCGACTCCCGCGGTCGCCAACAGACCGGCGAGCAGCAACGACGAGCGTTCGGACCGTGACACGGTTCCTCCTCTGGTGGCCTGCCGCGCGATGTTACTCCACGGTAGGCGAGAGGTGATGGTCGACCTTGCCCAAACGTCAGACCCGACAGTCGTGCGGAGACGAACGAGAGGAAATCGAGCCTGCGTGCGCGGCGCTGGCGGCCAGTCACCGGACGAACGTCGACCTCGCGAAGCTGGACGACGCCCACACGGACCTGTGGCGGCGGGCGAGGACAACCAGCGCTCCCTGCGGGCCGACATCCGCTGGCACAACGCCGTGGCGAGGGCCGGCGAGAACGAGCCTCTCATCGGTTTCATGAGTGCGCTCTCGCAGTCGATCCACGCGGCCACGAACATCGAGCAGTTCAGGGACGCGGACATCCGCAAGCTCACCGCCCACAGCATGAGCAAGGTGAGTGCCGTGCGGAGCGTGGCAGCCGGCGGAGACGTCCGCATCGTCACCCTGAACCGCCCCGACCGACCGAACGGCGTGTCCGAGGAACTGCGCCGACGACTGCCGGAGGTGTGGCGCGAACTCGCGGACGACACCAAGGCCCGGGCTGTCGTCCTCACGGGCGCGGGACTCGTGTTCAGCGCGGGCGGCGACTTCGACCACCTGTTGCGGCACCACACCGACCCGGATCTGCGGGAGAGGTCTATACGTTGTTCGGCGGGTACGGCTACGGCTACATACTGAAATACCCCGTTGTCCGGCCCTACGCGGACTCATGCATCACCCGCATCTACGCCGGGACCAGCGAGGTCATGAAGGTCATCATCGCCAAGTCCCCCGGATTGTGAGGCGGTTACGGTGCCGGACTTCTCGAGCAGACCAGGTGTCGCGTTCGTGGCGGGCGGCTCGGGCGGTGTCGGGGCTGCGGTCGTCCGACTCCTCGCCGAGCGCGGCAGCGACATCGTCCTCACCTACCGGACCAACCGGGATGCGGCGGACGCAGTCGCGGCCGAGGTCACGAAACTGGGCCGTCAAGTCCGCTCGATTCGACTGGACCTGACCGACGAGTCCGCCACAGCGGAGGCCGTGTCCGAGCCGGCCCGTGGCATCCACACCCTCGTGTACGCGGCGGGCCCACACGTACCGATGCGGCACCTGAGCAAGGTGTCGCCGAGCGAGTACCGCGCGCAACTCGAAGGTGACGCCGTGGCGTTCTTCAACCTGGTGCATCCCGCACTGCCGTTGCTGCGCGAGAGCCGGGGCAACATCGTCGCCGTGACGACGGTCGCCACCCGCCGCTTCCCGGTTCGGGACGGACTGTCGTCGGGCGCGAAGGGCGCGGTCGAGGCGGTGGCCCGGGCGCTGGCCGCCGAGGAGGGTCGGTACGGCGTCCGCGTGAACTGTGTGGCGCCCGGCATGCTCAACGACGGTATCGCCGGCCGTCTGATCAGCTCCGGCGAACTGGACGAGGCCGCGCTCGCCGTCACCCGGCGCAACATCCCGCTGCGCCGCTTCGGCGATGCGACCGACATCGCGGAGGCGGTCGCGTTCCTCGCCTCGGACCGGGCCGGGTTCATCACCGGGCAGGCATTGGGAGTTGACGGAGGGTACAGCGTGTAGGTCACACAGGGGCGATGCGCCGACCTGCCATGTATGCGGCACGGACCAGCTCCCCGGACAGCGCGCGGAGGGCCTCGCGCAGCGGTACGCGCAGCCGGCACAGGTCGGCGGCCGGCCTATCCGTCAACCAGCATGTCCGGCCCGCGCGTTGGGGCTCTCCGGTGAACAGCCGCAGAGCCACCCCGGGTGGTCCTCACGGAAGGCCGGCAGGCGGGTGGCAGGGGCCGGTGTGCGGGTGGCGGAGGGGGCCGGGAGATCCCGCCGGAGACGGTGGAGCCTCCGGAGTGGATGGCGAGGGCCGCCGTCCTCCTCGCGGGCCAGGACGCCGTCGGCCTCACAGGTACCGTTCGACACTCGGAATCCCTTGCCCAAAAGGCAGTTGGCCTGCACACGGCGCGGGATGCGCATGACTGTCCGGCATCATCCGGGGCACTCGGGAGACAACGGCGCAGCCACCGGGATCACCGGTGGCTCGCCGTCTATCCGGAGGGGTTAACAGATGCTCGCATTCGTAGCGGCCGCACTTTTCTTCATCGCCTTCATCATCCGTATCACCGAGACATCGACCCAGATCGTCTTCAGCTCGACGAGCCTCATGCTTCTCGGGCTCGCCTTCCTGGCCGCGCATTCGGCCGGTGTAGGGTCGGGCTGGTCCGCCCGGCGCAGCACCGGACGCCGACGCTGAGGAAGCGGCGCGCTCCCGCACCGCCGAGACCCCACCACCGACGAGAACGTCGACTCCGGAAACGAAAGCGGCCTCGTCCGACAACAGAAGCGCAACCACAGCCGCAACGTCCTCGGCCCGGCCCGTCCGCCCGAGCGGCGTCTGCTCCACCAGAGCAGCCACGGCGGGTTGGGCCGAGGCATCCTGCCCCCCGAGGAGAACCTCCTGCCATCCGGACGGACAGCGATGAGAATATCATTCTCATAACACGCACGCCCGGATCTCGCACTTGCGCCTTCTTCTTCTCCCAAGAACGCCAAGGCGTTACCGCTGAAGTGGACTATCGTTCTTCATGTGACAGATGCCCCCGAAGAACAACCAGCCTGGCGCCAGCGCGCCGTTGAGCGTTCCACCCGTGCCGCCAAGCTCCGCGCCGAACAACGTGTGCAGCGCTTCCTGGACGCGGCGCAGGAACTCATCATGGAGAAGCGGACGACAGAATTCACCGTCCAGGAGGTCGTGGACCGCTCCAAACAGTCACTGCGCAGCTTCTACCAGCACTTCGACGGCAAACACGAGCTGCTGCTCGCCCTGTTCGAGGACGCGCTGTCCAAGTCGGCGGCGGAGATCCGCGAAACGGCCGGCGCCCAGTCGGATCCACTCCAGGCGCTGCGGCTCGGCGTGACGATGCTGTTCGAGCAGTCGTTGTCCAACCCCGGTGTGGAGCGCCCCCTGTTCAGCGACTTCGCGCTCCAACTCCTCGTGAAGGATCCCGCCCAGGTGGCGACCGCTCAACTCCCCCTGCATCAGGTGTTCACGGAGTTGCTCCAGCAGGCCGAGGACGCCGGCGTCATCCCCGCCGGGAAGCCCCGGCGGCAGGCCTCGATCCTGGTGCAGACGGTCATGTTCGTCGCACAGGGCAACGGAGTTCCGGCCGGCAGCCACGCGGCCCCGGTCACCGCCGAGGAGTTCTGGCAGTTCTGTCTCGGTGGCCTCTCGGGCGTCTCCGTGCGCAACTGACGGACGGCGGTCGGCCATCTGACGGCTCAATTGACGCTCTCCACAGCAGAGAGTGCGGCTCTCTCCCATCGGAACGAGGGGTGGGCGATGACCGAGCCGCTACGGCATGGAGTGCAGCGCTACCGGGTCGCGCAGTGGGTCACCGGGAACATCGGGGCCCGCACGATGCGTGCCGTACTGGAGCATCCGAACCTGACCTTGGCCGGGGGGGTACGTCCATACGCCGGCCAAAGCGGGCCTGGATACTGGTGAGTTGAGCGGGGTCGGGTTCGACGCGACCGGTGTGCTCGCGACGCACGACATCGACGAAATCCTGGCGCTCGGCGCCGACTGCGCCCTCCACACCCCGCGCGACTGCGATTTCGGCGAGGTGTGCACGCTGCTCTCGCCAGGGGTGAACGTCGTGTCTACACGCGGCGAGTTCCATCACGCGCGAGCAACGCCCGGCGGACTGCGCGACAACTTCGGCCCGTCGTTGCGGCTGCTCACCGAGGCGCTCTCGGTACCGCTCGACTCGGTGGAGGCGGTCGGCGAGGTCGCAACTGCCCGCCACCCCACCTGAATTATCCCGGGCACGCTGCCCGTGGGCACCGTAGCCGCGCAGCGGATCACCGTGTCCGTACTGCGCAGAGGCCAACCCTTGCTGCGGTTCCGCGCCAACTGGCACTGCACCACCGCCCTCGACCCCGCCTGGGATCTCCGCGCGACCGGCCGGCATGTTTCGGTCGAGGGGGGACGCACCGCTCGACGTCGACCTGAGGTTCCGCGTGCCCCTCGACCGGATGGCCGCGATGTCCCCGCTCCACACCGCGAACCGTGCGGAGAACGCCGTGCCGTTCGTCTGCGCGGCAGCCCCCGGAATCCGGTACACGGCCGACCTCCCGCAGATCGTCGCCGACCCCGGGTGAAGTCGGCGCGACCCGCACCCGGAGCTCAGGCCGTGACGGCCGACGCCGCGACCTCCGGCTCGCCGTCGTCCTCGATCGAGTACTTCAGGAAGTCGTCGACCATGCGGTGGAACAGCGTTGCCAGTTGCTGCAGTTCGTCCGTCGACCACTCCGAAAGGGCCATTTGCATTCCGCGCGCACCGGCGTCCCGGACACTGCTGACGGCCTTCCGGCCGGCCTCGGTCAGTTCGATCCGCTGGGCTCGGCGGTCGTCGGGGTCGGGCACGCGGGTGACGTATCCGGACTTCTGCAGCTGCTGCACCGTCCGCGTGACATGCGAGGCCTCGACCCCGAGGCGATGCGCCAGTTCCCCCGGGCGCAGCGGGTCGGAGTCGGCGACCTGCCGCAGCAACGCCACCGCCGCACGGTCCAGCGGCACACCGGCGAGGGCCATGAGCCGGTCGTGCTGGCGCGCGCGCGTGCTCAGGTAGGTGATCCGAGTGAGGGCTCGCTCGATCTCGGTCACCTCCGGGGAGGCGGGGGCTTCGGGGATCGGTGGTGTGGACATGGGACCCACTTTACCATATCGTTGCGTAACTAAAGTAAGTTACTGCATTCGTTTGGCGCGCCTACTGCGGAGAGACTACTTCCCTGGTATTCAGCGGCTTCTCCGCACCCGCTCCCCGCCCCGTTCCCGTCCCCGCGCCCACCTCACCTCACCTCACCTCACCTCACCGAAGCGTCACCAGGGCTTCTGGCTCGCGAAGAACCGCTCGAAGAAGTCCACCTTGGCCGCGTCCGCGAGGGCGAGCGGGCCGAACCGGTCGCCGAGTTCCATCGCGGTCGCGAAGCGGTGGTTCGCCGCGGGCCAGCGGGTGAGACCGTGGCCGTTGGGGTCACCGTGGGTCGCGAAGTTCACCACGTAGTCGGACAGGGTGTCGGCGACCTCGCGGTCCGCGTCGGTCCAGGGCAGGTTCGTGGCGTAGAGGTTGTCGAAGATGTAGTTGATCTCCGAACCGTGGTACGCGCCACGGGAGTTGGCGCCGGTCGCGGTCGGCGGGACATGCTCCCAGTAGTACGTGAAGACCGGGCTCTTCGCCGTCTTCGCCCACTCGGCCGCCCACAGGTTGGCGGAGACGCGCGAGCCCTCGCGGGCGGAGGCGTTGCGGGCCTGGCCCGCCTCCGTGTCGGTGGTGGCGGGGTAGAGCTTCAGGAACTCGTCGGCGAGAGTGCCGTACTCCTTCTCCGCAGTGCTCTCGTAGTCCGTGAGCTTCACGGTCGGGCTCGGGGAGGCGCCGTTCTCGTCCTTGTTGCCGCCGGCCAGCACGGGCACGTCGTTCAAGTGGCCACCCGCCAGGGCCTGTTCGTACGTCCACGGCTTGACCCAGCCGTCGAGGACCGGGCGGAACTCCGGCGGGTTGCCGTTCACCGGTCCGCTGACCGAGGTGTCGCTCGCGTTCTGACCCGCCATCAACTTGGCGCTGTCCAGGGCCCGGAGAGCGGTCGGCGAGGTGGCGCCGAGTGCGGTGACGTACGCGGTGCCCTGACTCTCCGCCGTTTCCAGCGTGCGGTACGACGCCGCCAGCGCCGCGATCTCGGGGTCGCCGGTGGCGCAGGCGCCACCGCTCTCGGAGATCGCGCCCTGGAACAGGCCCTTGGCGAGCGGGGAGTAGATGAGGTGCATCACCGAGGCACCGCCCGCCGACTGGCCGGCGATCGTCACGCGGTTCGGGTCGCCGCCGAACGCGGAGATGTTGCGCCGTACCCAGCGCAGGGCCGAAATCTGGTCCAGGAGACCGTAGTTGCCCGACGCCCCGTGGCCGGACTCGACGCTGAGTTCGGGGGTGGAGAGGAAACCGAACGCGCCGGTGCGGTAGTTGAGGGTCACCACGACCAGGCCCTTGGCGGCGAGACCCGCGCCGTCGAAGCCCGGGTCGGAGGCGTAGCCGCCGGTGAACCGGCCGCCGTAGATCCAGACCAGGACCGGGCGCTTCTCGCGTGAACTCGCCGCGCCGGTCCAGACGTTGAGGTTGAGGCAGTCCTCGCTCATGGTGACCGAGGCCGAACCCATCATCTGTTGGGGGCAGATGTCCCCGAAGGTGTCCGCGGCACGCACGCCCGTCCAGGAGTTGGCCCGCTGCGGCGGACGCCAGCGGTTGTCGCCCGCCGTGGTCGCCGCGTACGGCAGGCCCTTGAACACGGTGACTCCGGAGACGAGCGAGGCCACGCCGGACACGCGGCCGGTGTCGATCCGGAGCGGGCCGGTGAGCGGGGTTCCGGAGGTCGTGCGGTCCGCCGCGCCGGCACTCGCTCCCGTACCGACGAGTGCGGCCGTCGCGGCGACGGTCAGCGACCCGTTGAGGAAGGTCCGACGGTTCATGGCGTTCGAAAGCATGGGGGGCTCCCTGGTCTAGGTACTTGCGAACGTAAATTCCGCCGACCGGGAACGCCAACAATATTGTCAACTTCAGAGCGGATCCACAGCATGCTCCCGCAGCGGCCCCACGGACAGGCCGCGCCGCGCGCAGGTGTCGAGGATGCGGGGCACGGCGCCGAGCGTGGCGCGCCAACTGCCGGGTGCCGAGGTGCAGTCGGAGTCGTGCAGCAGGACGGTGCCGCCACCGCGCAGGTCTCCGGTGACCGTCCGGTGCACCGACTCGGGTGTGGCACGCGCCCGCCAGTCCTCGCCCCAGGCCGTCCACAGCACCGGCGTGAGGTCCAGGCGGCGGGCCGCGAGATGGACGGCGGTCGACATCACGCCGTAGGGCGGCCGGAAGAGCCGTGGCGCACACCCGGTGAGGTCGCCGACCGTGTCCCGGGCGCGGGCCAGGTCGTCGTAGGTGGCGCGGGGGCCGCGCAGCAGCAGCGGGCGGTGCAGCCAGCCGTGAACGGCGATCTCATGTCCGGCAGCGGCGATCTCGCGGACCAGACCGGGGGCGCGTACGGCTTGGTTACCGAGGAGGAAGAACGTGGCATGCACCCGGCGCTCGTCAAGCAGCCGTAGGAACAACGGAGTTGACAGCCGGTCCGGCCCGTCGTCGAAGGTGAGCGCCACGTGGTCCGGCCGACCGCGACCGGAGAGGCGGGGCATGACGCGGTTGCGCAGCGGGCCGTAGGTGGAGAGGACGGGGGCGGCATACGCAGCGGCGAGGACCGGGAGTGCGGGGAGGGCTGCGCGGGCGGTCGTACGGAGGAGGCGGGTGGCGGTCATTGGGGACGCCCCTTCGTGGAGCTCGCGGCGGACGCGGTGTGGACGCGCGGCGCGGCGCAGACGGTCGCAAGCAGAAGGCCTACGGTCGTCATGCGTGCCACCGTCCTCGCGGAACCCGCGGCGGACGGGGTGCGCCCGACAACGGAGTTGCGCGATGCGGCACACGCGGCCGTAAGAAGAAGGTCCACGTCGCTCATGCGTGGCGCCCCTTCGTGTAACCCCCGTGGGGCACGTGGCCCGCGTGGTGGGCGTGGCCCATGTCGTCGAGGTCGAGGTCCTGGCCTATCGCGTGCATCAGGCCCGGGCCGGCCTCGGTCGTGGCGACCGCCGTGCCGACCGCGCCCGCCCAGACCGCGCAGGCCAGGGCGGTGGTGGTCGCGAGCCGCCGGGCGGTCGGACGGGTGGTCCGGCGAACGGTGGGCCTGGGCGCGGACCCCGCAGTGAGTGGCGCGGCGGGACCGACGCCCGCCCGGCAGATCATGGCCGTCTCGGCGGCCGGGCCCCGGTCCGGGCCGAGCTGCTCGTCCGCGAACAGGGCGAGGCCCGCCTCCCGTTGCAACAACCCGCGTGGGCCGTCGATCAACTCGCCCAGTACGTGCTTGAGTTGGGCCGGGTCCCGGATCCACGCGGCGACGCCCGCCTCGTCCAGGGCCGCCGCGTTGGTCAGTCCGTGACCGGGTATGCAGCCGTAGCTGGCGACGGGCAGGCCGGTGGCGAATGCCTCCAGGGAGGTCAGGCCGCCGGCGTTCTGGATGAGGACGTCGGCCGCGTGCATCAGGCCGGGCATGTCGTCGACCCAGCCGTGGACGTGTTCGATGCCGTCCGCGCGGAGCTGGTCGGCCAGTGTCTCGTTGCGGCCGCAGACCACGAGCGGTACGGCCGCACCGCAGTCGCGCAGGTCCCGGGCGACCTCCCGGACCGGGCCCACGCCCCAGGAACCGGCAACCAGCAAGGCCAGTGGGGCAGTTGGAGGCAGGCCGAAGCGGGCGCGGGCCGCGGCGCGTTCCGACGCGTCCACGGGGTGGAAGCGCGGGTCGGCGACCGGGCCGCACACGCGGACGTCGCGCGCACCGGCGGCCCGGGCCTGCGCGGCGGGCACGGCGTGCAGCGCGAGGTGGACGTCGACGCCGTCGGCCACCCACAGCGGATGCACCGAGAAGTCGGTGAGGTAGGTGAGGACGGGCACGGCCAGCCGCCCGTCGAGCCGGAGGTTGCCCAGGACCCGGCTCGCACCCGGGTAGGTCGACACGACGGCGCCGGTGTCGGCGGGCAGGGCGCGCAGCAGCCGTTCCTCGGCGGAGCGCAGCAGCGCCTGCGCGACGCGGCCGCCGCCTCCGGCGCGCTCGGTGCTGCTGTAGATCCGCTGGTAGGCCCACGGCGCGCGGACGAGCATCCGGTGGTAGCCGTCCCGCACGAGCCGGCCGAGCCGGGCGGGCAGCACGTCCAGCAGATCGAGCCGGTCGACCGTGAGGCCGGCCGCCACCAGCCGCCGTTCCAACTCGGCCGCGGCGCCGTCGTGACCGGCTCCGACGCTCGCCGAGACGATCACGACACGCTCGGCCGACGCCGGACGGCGCACCGTATTCCCGAGGTGGGGCATGGGCTTCTTTCCTCCGCAGGTGGAGTGGAGCGGCGAAACTCTACAACATGTAGTAGGTGTACTCGTACAACATGTAGTAGGCCGACGGGTAGGCTGTGACGCCGAGCGGTGAAAGGCGGTGGGGTGAACAGTGCACGACCGGAAGAGCGACGAACCCGGCGCGACGTCCGGCAGGCGGGCGCGCGGTGAGCTGGAGAGCGGGGTTCTCGCCGCGCTCTACGGGGCCGACGAACCGCAGACCGCGCGCCAGGTCAGGGAGCGGCTGCCGGGAGACCTCGCGTACACCACCGTGCTGACGATCCTGTCGCGCCTGCACGACAAGGGGATGCTCGTCCGGCACCGCGCGGGTCGCGGGTACGCGTTCGCGCCGGCCCGGGACGAGGCGACCCACACCGCGGAGCGGATGCGCTCACTGCTGGAGCACGGCACCGACCGCGAGGCGGTGCTCACCCGCTTCGTCTCCGAACTCTCCGAACAGGACGAGCAGTTGCTGCAGCGACTGCTCGCCGGACACGACGGACCGCACCACGCCGACCGCACCGACCGCACCGACCGCACCGACCGCACCGACCGCACCGACGAAGGACCGTGAGCCGGTGCTGATCAGCGTGTACGTCCCCCTCCTGATCACCATGGTCCTCGCGGTGTTCGCGCCCCGCGCCGCCCGTCGGTTGGCCCCGCGCCCGGCCGCCTGGTCGCTGGCCTCCGCCGCCCTGGTGGCGTCGCTGGGCTGGCTCGGCTCACTGGCGCTGCTCGCGTTCGCCGGGCTGGTGCAGATCCCCGAGGTCGCCGAGGAGGGACAGTGGTCGGTCGCGGCCGTGCGCGCCTCCGACCCGGTCCACCTCACCGTCGCCGGGGCCGCCGCGCTCACCCTCCTCGCGTCCGTCACGGGCCTCACCGTCGCCGCCGCACGTCAGCTACGGCATCTGCGCTGGGCCCGCCGCGAGTGCCGACTGCTGCCCGGAGACACGGAGTTGGCCGTCCTGGACATGGAGTCACCGGAGGCGTTCGCGCTGCCGGGGGCACCAGGGCGGATCGTGGTGTCGAGTGGAATGCTGCGCTGCCTCGGCGACCGCGAACGCGAGGCGCTTCTCGCCCACGAGCGGGCACATCTGCGCGGCCGGCACCATCTCTTCCAGACCCTCTGGCGCCTCTCCGCCGCCGTGATTCCCTTGCTACGACCGCTGTCCACCGCGGGCGGCTTCGTCCTGGAGCGCTGGGCCGACGAGGAGGCCGCGGTGCGCGTCGGCGATCGTACGGTCGTCGCCCATGCGGTGGGCCGGGCCGCGCTGGCCGGCTCGGCGAACCGTTCCCGCCCGGCACTGGCCGCGACCGGTGGAGCGGTGCCGCAGCGGGTACGGGCGCTGCTCGCGCCGCCTCCCCCGCGCCGGGCCCTGCCGTTCATCGCGGGCGCCGCACTGCTCGTCGTGTGCTGTGTGAGCCTGGCCGATGCCGCGACCGACAGCGAGGAGATGATCGAGACGGCGCAGCGGGCGGCGTGCGTGACGACGGAGGCACGGGCCGTTTCGGCGCCGTCGGGCCCGCAGCACGAGGTGTGCTGTGAACACGGACAACTGGACGGGCCCGCCCAACACCGCTGACCACTGGGCGGCACCGTCACAGCGTCGTCGGCGCCGGTCGGCCGCCGCTGCGCCACCCGCCCCTCTCGCCGCTCCCCCGCCGCCCCTGAACAGCGCCGATCGCAACATCCACCCGAAATACACCCGTGTTATCGTCACCCCACCCATCGCCAGGAATCCTGTTGATCGATCCCGGCGATCGGACGGAAGTCCCAACCTCCTTCGCGCGCACCCCACGAATGGAACGGCATGTCTGTTCTGGCCCGGCCCGCGGTGGCCGCCCTCGCCGCCAAGTCCTTCCAGCGTCTCGCCGTGCTGGCCGACCGGCGCCCGAGCGGGCGTGGTTCCGCCGCCTCCTCTCATCAGCGGCTGCCTGAATTCCCGCGCCGGACACGGGAGTTGACGATCCCGACCAGCATCGCCCCGGCGCGGGCCACGGTGTATCTGCCGACCGGTGAGGGGCCGCCTCCGCCGGTGCACGTGAACTTCCACGGCGGCGGCTATGTCGTACCGCTGACGGAACTCGACGACCCGCTGTGCCGTTTCCTCGCGGCGGAGGCCGGTGTCGTCGTGGTGAACGTCGACTACGTCGTCGCGCCGCAGCGTCCGTTCCCCGCGCCGACCCGGCAGGCTTTCGAGGTGGTCCGGTGGGTCGCGGAGCACGGCGGTGCGCAGGGCTGGGACGGCGACCGGCTCACCGTGGGCGGGCAGAGCGCCGGGGGCGGACTCGCGGCGGCGGTGGCCCGGCAGGCGCTGGAGGAGGGCGGGCCCTCGATCGCGCTCCAGGTGCTGCACTATCCGCCGCTGGACCTGGTGACCAGCGCGAAGGACAAGCGGTCCGCCATCGCCAAGCCGGTGTTGAAGCCCTGGATGGCCGAGATCTTCGACACGTCGTACGTCCCCGATCCGAAGGTGCGTGCCGACCGGCTGGTGTCGCCCGCCCATCCGTCGGACACCGCGGACCTGAAGGGCATCGCCCCGGCCCTGGTCATCACGGCCGAGTACGACCTCCTCAAGGCGGAGGGCGTCGCCTACGCCGACCGGTTGCGGACGGCGGGCGCTCTGGTCGAGCACGTCGACGTCACCGGCGCCGACCACGGCTACGACGGCCAGGACGACGAACGGGCCCTGCACTCCTACGCCCTGATCGCCCGTCAGGTGCGGGAAGCCGTGGGCACTGCCTGAACTCCCCTCCCTGACAAAGCACTTCGCCGGCCGTCCCCTCGGACAGTCGGCGAAGTGCCGCTGGGTCACGCCGACGGCACCGGCTCCGGCAGCGTGAGGCCGAACTTCCCCGCCGCCTCGGTCAGCTCACGCCAGACCTTGGGCGCGACGGGGATGCCCTTCGTACCCCGCCCCTCGGCGACCGCCGCGCTGCGCTCGCCGGGGTAGAAGACGCCCTCCGCGCCGTCCGCGGGCGGCAGTTGCTTGAGGGTGGCCAGCGTTTCGTCCACCGCCGCGGTGAAGGCGGCCGGGTCGCCGAAGGCCGCCGGGTCGAGGGCGATGAGCAGCGCGTTCTGGCGGTGCTTGCGACCCTGGGGGTCGTCCGAGTGGAACGCGGCGAAGATCGGCGCACCGACCAGCACGCTGGTGAGCAGCTCGAAGGCCAGGGACATCCCGGACCCCTTGGCGCCGCCCACCGGCAGGGGCATGACGGCCAGTTCGGGGTCGGTGGTCGGGGTGCCGTCCGCGGTGGCCACCGCGCCCTCGGGCAGCGGGGTGCCGCTCGCCTTCGCCTGGCGGATCTTGCCCAGGGCGATGGTCGCGGTGGCCATGTCGAGGAGCAGCGGCACGTGGGCCTTGGCCGGTACGGCGATGGCGAGCGGGCTGGTCGCCACGGCGGCGCCCTTGACGCCGGTGTAGCCCATGTTGGGCATCCCGGCGACATAGCCGATGCCGACGAGTCCCTGCTCGGCGATCTTCGACACGTAGTAGCCGATGGCACCGGTGTGCACGGTGCGGCGGACCCCGACGGCGGCGACTCCGCTGACCCTGGCCCGGGTGACCGCCTCGTCGGCGGCGGCGCTGAGGGCCACCGGGCCGGGGGCGCGGTCGGCATCAAGAACGGCCGCTGCCGGGGCAGTTGACTCGATCCGGATATCGGCGTCGGCGTTGGCCACACCCTTGGCCAGCAGCTCCAGGTAGGCGGGGACGCGGGCGATGCCGTGCGAGTCGACGCCGCGCAGCGCGGCCCACACGAACACGTCGGCGGTGGTGCGTGCCTGCTCGGCGTTCAGGCCGCCCTTCTCCAGGAGTGCGGCGGAGAAGGTGCGCAGATCGTCGGCGGCGACAAGTACCTTGCCCGGCTTGGGCGTTGCGGTGTCGGACATGGTGGCGGGTCCCTTCCTGGTTCAGCGGGTGACGAGGACGTCGACGACGGCGGTGGTGCCCTCCGCCACGGCCTTGAGCGCACGCTCCAGCGCGGGGGCGAGGGCCTCGGGCGCGTCGACGGTCTCGGTGTGCATCCCGAACGGCTCGGCGAACGCGGCGAGTCGGGGCAGCCGGTGCAGATCGGTGCCGAGCCACTCACCGGTGTCGGCGGCGGCGCCCTCGGGGTAGAACCTGCGGTGGTTCATGTTCATCGACTTGTAGACGCGGTTGTTGAACACCACGATCAGCAACGGGAGTTCGTAGGCGTTGGACGCGTCGTACGACGGGATCACCGGGTTGTACGTGAACGCGCCGTCGCCGATGGTGAGCACCACCGGGCGCTCCCGCGCGGCGAGTTTGACGCCGAGCGCGACCGCGATGCCCTGGCCGAGGCCGCCCTGGACGTAGAAGTACGAGTCGGGGTCGGCCGTTTGGACATGGCGCTTGACGACGCGGCTGTGGGTGATGGTCTCGTCGACGACGATCCCGCCCTGCCCCTCCAGCAGTTTGCGCAGCGTCGCGGCGACGAGGACCGGGTCGATGCCCTCCGCCTGCGCCGCCTTTGTCTCGGCGGCGGCGATCGCGGCCTGTTCGTCGGCGTGCCGCTGCTCCTGGGCCGCACGGCGCGCCCATGTGGTCGATGATGATCTTCAGCTCGGGGTGCCTGGCGGCGATCTCGCCCAACTCCCGCTTCCAGATGGGCGCGTGGACCATCGTCGGGACGCGGAGTTCCTCGGCGATCGGCCAGTACCAGTCGTTGGTGCCGTCGATCATCCAGTTGCGGTCCTGCGGCCGGTGGAAGGTCAGGCGCGTGCCCTTCACATGCGGGTTCTGCGCGAAGTCCGCCAGCATCGCCTTGCCCTCTTCGGGCTTGTTCTGCGGGATGCGCGCCATGATGCCGAAGCGGTCCGGGTACGCCTCGCAGGCCTCCAGGGCGTAGTCGATCCGGTCGCCCTCCCAGGACGGCGGCAGGATCAGGGCCCGGTTGACGCCGGCCTCGTCCATCAGCTCCAGGGCCTCTTCGTACGAGAAGGGGTCCTCGCGGTGTCCGTTGAGGCGGATGCGCGCCCGCGCGCCCGGGACCCAGGGGCGGTCCGGGGTCTCTTCCTTCCAGATGTGGATCTGCGTGTCGACAACGAACATGTCGTGAGCTCTTTCTCTCGAAGGTCTTTACGGAAGGAACGCTAGGCGGGCGAATGGGCCTTGCCGAGTCCTGGGAGTGCAAGCAGTAGTTGCGCGAAACACCGCTGTACGCAGGGCATTCTCAGTGTGCGGACGGTGTGTCGAACACGGCGCCGACGATGTGCTCGGCGATCGCCATGGACGCCGTGGCGGCCGGCGAGGGCGCGTTGCGGACGGCGGTGATCCGGCCCATCTGATGGATGCGGAAGTCGTCCACGAGGGTGCCGTCGGGGTCCAGTGCCTGGGCGCGGACGCCCGCTCCGCCGCGTACGACGTCGGAGACGCCGACACCAGGGACGTACAGCTTGGCGTCCTTCATGAAGGCCGTCGCGGACAGGGAGCCGCGGTACTCCTTGATGCCGGTCCGCCAGTGCTGGGCGGCCATCTTCCAGGAGCCCGGGTACGCGGCGAGTCCGGCGAGATCCTTCAGCGAGAAGCGGCTGAGTTTGTAGCCCTCCCTGGCCAGGGCCAGGACGGCGTTCGGGCCGACCTCGACGGTGCCGTCGACACGCGGGGTGAAGTGCACGCCGAGGAAGGGGTAACGGGGGTCCGGCACCGGGTAGATGAGCCCGCGCACGAGGTTCGCGCGGTCCGGCTTGAGGAGCATGTACTCGCCCCGGAACGGGATGATCTTCGGTTCCCTCTTGTCCTGCGCCAACTTCGCCACGGCGTCCGAGTGGAGGCCCGCGCAGAGGATCAACCGGTCCACACGGACGCGTACTTGACCCGAGGCGACCTCGATACCGCCGGGCACATCGGTGATCGACGTGACCGGGAAACCGAGCCGCACCTCGCCCTCGGAGGCCTCGATGTCCTTGGCGAACTCCCGGGCGATCGCCGGGTAGTCGGTGATCGCGGTGCGCGGGGAGTGCAGGGCCGCGATGCCGCCCGCATGCGGCTCCAGCTCCTTGATCTCCGCCTGGGAGATCCTGCGGAGTTCGGGCACGTGGTTGTTCCTGGCCCGCTCGTAGAGGCTGTCCATCCGGCCCAACTCGTCCTGGCGTACGGCCACTACGAGCTTGCCGATCTCGTCGTACGGCAGCCCGCGGTCCTGGCAGTACTCGCGCAGGATCCCTACGCCGCGTACGCACAGGTCGGCCTTGAGGCTGCCGGGCGCGTAGTAGATGCCGGCGTGTACGACACCGGAGTTGTGGCCGGTCTGGTGGACGGCGACCTCGTGTTCCTTCTCCAGGACCACGACCCGGGTGCCGGGGCGGCGCAGGGCGATCTCGCGGGCGGTGGCCAGGCCCACGATGCCGGCGCCGACGATACCGATCGTCTCGTCAGCCATCGGCATCCTCCTCTCTGTCGTACCGAATCTCTGTCGTACCGACTTGCTCAGACCCCGAAGTGGATGGCAACGGTTTTGACCCGGGTCGAGAAGCGCAGGACCTCGTCGCCCTGCTCCTTGTAGCCGGTGCCGGAGTCGTGGAAGCCGCAGAAGGGCAGGTGGACGTCCCAGCCGGGGGTGGTGGCGTTGACCGCGATCTGCCCGCACTCGGCCTCGTCGGCGAAGCGGTACGCGGAGGCGAGGTCGCGGGTGAACACGGCGGCGGCGAGGCCGAATTCGGAGTCGTTGACCGTGTCGACGGCCTGCGTGAAATCGTCCACGGCACGGACGGCGAGGACCGGTCCGAAGACCTCCTCGCGCCAGATCGCCGTCTCCGCGGTGACGTCGGCGAGCACGGTCGGCCGGACGAAGCAGCCGTGCGCGTGGTCGCCGTCGGTGTCCGCGCTGCCGCCGGTGAGGACGGTGGCGCCCCGTTCCACGGCCCCCCGCGAGGTGGGCGAGGACGCTGTCGCGCTGCTTGGGGCTGGACAGCGGGCACAGGGTGGTCGCCGGGTCGCTGCCCGGGCCGACCTTGAGGGCCTCGACCTCTGCGACCAGGAGCCGCGTGAACTCGTCGTACACCGGCCGTTCCACGACGACCCGGCTGGTGGCGGTGCAGCGCTGGCCGGCCTGACCGAACGACGCCGCTACGACCGTCTTCGCGGCGAACGGCAGGTCGGCGTCCTTGAGGACCACCGAGGCGTTCTTGCCGCCGAGTTCGCCCTGGAAGCGGACGTTGCGGTCGGCGAGGCGGCGCCGGATGCGGTTGCCCACCTCGTTGGAGCCGGTGAAGGTGATGGCGGCGATGCGCGGGTCGTCGAGGAGCGCCTCCTCGATCTCGGCGGTGCGGCCGGTGACGACGTTCAGGACACCGGCCGGGAGGCCCGCGTCGTGCAGGGCGCGGGCGAAGTGCAGGCCCGACAACGGTGTCTCGGTGGCCGGCTTGAACACGGCCGCGTTGCCGGTGGCGAGCAGCGGGGCGAGCTTGCGGGCCGGGGTGATCAGCGGGTCGTTCCACGGGCTGATCACGAGGATCACGCCGATCGGCTCGCGCTGGGTGTGCACCCGGGTGTTCGGGCGGGCGTCGTGCAGGAGGGTGCCGTAGCCCTGGCGGGCCAGGCCCGCGTAGTAGTCGAGGAAGTCGGCGGCCTTGAGGGTCTCGCCGCGGGCCTCGGCGCCGGTCTTGCCGTTCTCGGCGGTGACATCGGCGGCGATCTCCTCGACCCGGTCGCGGATCAGCCTGGCCGCCTCGGTGAAGACGCGGGCCCGTTCGAAGGGGCTGGTGCGCTTCCATACGGCGAAGCCGCGCTCGGCGTGGTCGTAGGCGCGGGTGACGTCCTTGGCGGCGAGGGCGGGGATGCGCGCGAGGGGGGTGCGGACGTCGGCGGGGTTCTGTACCTCGATCCACTCGCCGGTCGCCACCCACTCTCCACCGGAGAGGGTTTCCAGGCTTCGCATGAAGATCACTTCCTTCGTCCGCCGCGGTGCGGGTCCGCGGTCTGCACAGTCAGCGGCCGCAGTGGGCCGGATGCGACAACACACCATGTGGGGGCGGTGCCACCAGCCCCGCGGCGGCAGGCATTGCTTGCGCGGGGCGCAGGTCGGCGGAGGGTTGATCCGTGCTGGAATCGACGGACCGGACGGCACGTTTCCGGCCGCCGGGAGCCGAGTTTCCGCTGAGGAGAACCAGACATGGCCTACGCAGTCATCGCCCACTACTTCTGCGAGCCCGCCGACGAGGCCACGGTGCGCGCCGCGCTGCTGAAGGTGCGCGAACACACCCGCGCCGAGCCGGCGAACCTGGCGTACGAGGTGCACGCCGAGGCGGACGTACCGGGGAGTTTCGTGCTGTACGAGCAGTACGCCGACCGGGCCGGTTTCGACGCGCACAAGGCGGCCGAGCACTTCGACGAGCTGATCGTGCAGACCATTTGGCCGCTGCTGACCGATCGCAGGGTGACGTTCGCCGAGGTTCTCTGAGGTCGAGGTTCTCTGAGGTCTGCCGAGACCTGGCCGGGAAGCGCGTCTGCCGCGCTTCCCGGTTCGTGCGTCAGAACTCGTTGCCCCAGACGTACCGTGCGACCGTCTCGACCAACTCGATCTTGCGGCGCTGTTGTTCGGTGGTCAGCAGCGGCCGGCTCGCCACGTCGGCGAAGCCCCGGGACGGCGCTACGGCCCCGTCCTCCAGGTCCTTGAACTCCCCCACGGCGTCGAGCCCGGCCATCACCGTGTCGATGTCCTCCAGTGCGGGGACGGTCGCGTCGACGACGCCCAGGCAGAAGTCACGGTCCTCGGGCAAGGCCTTGACCAGGGCGAGTTCGGCCGGGGTGCCCTGGTCGAACGGCAGGATCCAGCGGTCGGCGGCGATCGCGCCGTAGAGCTGCTCGGCGCGGGCCCAGTCGATCGCGGCGGGGGCGACCGGGCCGGGGGCGAGACCGATCCGTACACCTTCGGGGCGCTCGTCCAGGCGTACCGCCAAGGCGTCGACGGCGAGCGCGTCCGCGAAGGAGAGCGCGCCGGGGTCGGTCGGCTCGGTCCCCAACTGGCCCAGCAGAAGCGGGTTGTTGAGCTGGATCAGGCGGACGCCCTTGGAGACCAGCAGCTCGATCTCGGCGAGGACGATCTCCGCGAGGGCCTCCCCCAACTCCCTTGCGGAGGAGGGGCCGTGGCCGGGCTGGAAGGTGGTCGCGGCGAGATACGCGGGTGAGGGCAGCGAGGCCTTCGGGGCGATCACCGTCGGCTCGGTGAGGCGTGCCACCCAGTCCGCGAGCAGTGGGCCGTTGGCCTTCGGGAGGGACTCCGCGACCCAGCGGGTGAGGCCGTCGGCGTCCGTCTCGTCCGTACGGCGGAAGCCTGACACTCCGTCAAGGACCGTGCTGCGGAAGTCTTCCCGAGGGAAGTCGCCGTCGGTGACGACGGTGGAGCGGAGCTTGCGCTGGAAGGCGACCGCGTCCTTGACCGCCTGGAGCTCCGCCTCCTTCAGGGCCTCGGCGTCGCCCGACGCGCGTGCGGCGGTGAGTTCGGCGGGGCGGACCAGGCTGCCGTGGTGGTCGATGCGGTAGTTGAACGTGTCCGCCATGAGTCAGGCGTCCTTTCCGGACGAGGACGGGGACGAGGACGACGAGTCCGGCGCCGAGGTCGAGGCCTGCTTGCCCGCGACTCCCCAAGCGGCGAACTCCAGTTCGTAGCCGAGGGAAGCGAGGACCTCCTCGGCGATCTGCTGATCCTCGTCGGCGGTGCCGCCGGCGATGCCGAGGCCGCCGATGATCTCGCCGTCCTTCTTGATGGTGAGGCTGCCTTCGGTGGCCATGATCGGCATGGCCGCGCCGGGGAGTTGGGAGAGCTGGGCGAAGAAGACCGGCTGGCTCTCCTGCCACTTCTTCAGCATCTTGCCGGGGCGCTGCATGATGGCCGCCGTGTACGCCTTGGCCCGCGCGATGTCCGGGGTGAGCGGGCGGGCGCCGTCCGGGCGGCGGATGGCGATGGGGAAACCGCCCGCGTCCACGACGGCGACGCTGACCGCCTTCCCGATCGACTGGGCGCGCTTGTGGGCGGCGTCGATGATCTCCTCGGCGGCGTCCAGGGTGAGGCTGCTCATGCTGCTTCCTTCGGTGCGGTGAGGGTGCGGCGCAGGTGGGCGACGGCGGCGTTGTACTTCGCGGGCGTCTCCCAGTACATGGAGTGCGGGGCGTCCGGGACGATCTCCAGGTGCGAGCCGGGCAGCAGTTCGTGGGCGCGGGTCACGGTCTTCACGCTGAGCACCGCGTCCTTCTCGCCGGCCAGGAAGGCGACCTTCACGCCGGAACTCTGGATCTCGTCCAGGGTCGGGCCGTCGGTGTCGAGGTTGCGCAGGTCCTGCATCTTGGCGACGTTGAACGTGCCCATCTGCTGGAAGAGGAAGGTGAGATCGGCCCGCTCCTGCTGGAACCCCTTCGTCAACAGGCGGTCGATGACCGGCAGTTTGACGGCCTCGGCGCGGTCGGCGGCGGCGAGTTCCTTCAGCTCGGGGTGGCTGATGCCGCCCAGCGAGTGACCGAGCACGACGGAGCCCACGCGCTCGGGTCGGATCAGTCCCGCACGGAGCGCGGCGACGGAGCCGATGGACTGACCGACCAACATGGCGTCGGTCAGGTCCTCTTGGTCCAGTACCGCGACCACGTCACCGGGGAAGTCCTGGCCGTTGAACTCGGGCCTGGACGAGTTCGGAGGGGTGGGTGCGTCGGACTTGCCGAAGCCGCGCAGGTCCACGGTGACGACCGTGAACTCCTCGCGCAGCGCGGCCACTTGCTGCCACCAGGCGGCGTGGTGACCGCCGCTGCCGTGCACGAACAGGATCGCCGGACCGCTGCCGTGGCGCTCGTAGTAGATGGAGGTGCCGTCGGAGTCGGCGATGGGCATGGGGGTGACCTCCTGTACGTGCGGGGTCAGTTGGGGCGGCGGCCGTGGAAGACGAGCTCGATCATGGTGTGGTCGGGGTCGTGGATGTAGCAGAACTTCGACTGGTTCTCGGGGCGTTCGATCGGCCGGGTGTGCCGGATGCCCAGCTCCTTGAGGTGGGCGAGGAAGTCGTCCCAGTCGTCGACCTCGACGGCGAAGTGATAGGGCGCCATGCGCTCCATCTCCTCGACCGGGGTGAAGTGGAGGTCGAAGTTGCCCCGGGTCATCAGCACCACACGGGTGTTGGACTTGGGCATGATGCGCTTCATCCCGAAGACCTTCGTGTACCACTCGGCGGTGCGGTCGGGGTCGGTGGTGGGGAAGTTGACGTGGTGGATGTAGCGGGGTGCGCTGCTCATGACGGATTCCCTTCGCTGTGTACGGGGTTGGACAGGACGCCGATGCCGCTGATCTCCTGCACGCCAGAGGGCACCCATTCGCTCGCGCGAGGCCTAACGTCATGCGACGCAGAAACGTGTGAGCGGAAAGGAACTCCGGATGACCACGATCGTCAAGGTCGCGTCCGTGCCCGTGCTCGACCGGGGCGGTGCCGTCGTCACGACCCCCCTCGTCACGACGCCGTCGGCGGGTGGGGAGAACCTGATCACCAGTGGGATGAGCGTGTATCCGGTGGGCTCCGGGGCGCCGTTGCACTCGCACAACTGCGACGAGCACGTGACGATCCTGGAGGGCCGGGCGGAGGTGGTGGTCGACGGCGAGGTGACGAAGCTGGAGCAGTACGACACCACATACGTCCCCTCGCCGATCCCCCACCTGTTCCGGAACATCGGCGACACCCCGCTGCGCATCCTCTGGGTGTACTCGTCGGGCTATGTGACCCGGACGTTCACGGAGACGGGCCGGACGGTGGAACACCTGTCGGCGGAGGACCAGATGGGCTCCGACGACTAGAGCCGTCGGTAGACACCGGGCACAAGCGAGGGTCACCTCACCAGCACCACCCGACGATCCGCTCCGACGGACCGGGGGTCTCAGCCGAAGAGATCGGCGTTCTCCGCGGCCCACTGCCGGAACGGCCTGGCCGGGGAGCCGGTGACCCGTGACACCGCGTCGCGCACTCTCAGCAGCTCGTCATTGACGTCCCCGCCGGTGACATCGAGCACCGCGTCCGCGCCCTCGTCCCCGAAGACCGCGGCCATCCGGGCGTGCGCCTCCTGCCGGCCGATCTCGACGAAGGGCACGTCCCGCCCGAGTACGGCCGCGATGGCCTCGGCCTGCTGCCGGGCCGTCACCGGCGCAGGACCGGTCAGGGCGTACGTCCGCCCCTGGTGGCCGGGCTCGGTCAACGCCACCCGTGCCACCGACGCGATGTCCGCGGGGTGGATCGTGGGCAGGCCGGTCTCCGCATAGGGCGCACGGACCGTCTCACCGGCGCGGATCGACGCCGACCACATCAGCGCGTTCGAGGCGAACTGCGTCGGCCGCAGGATCGTCCAGGCCATGCCGCTGTCCTTGAGCAGCCGCTCGACCGCCAGGTTCTCGGCGGCGGGGCCCAGGTGCGGATGGGTCTGGACGGTGATGGACGACACCAGCACCATGTGCTCCACACCCGCGAGCCGGGCCGCCTCGATGAGCTGGGCATCCGGGCCCAGGCGCGACACGAGGAACAGCGAGCGGACCCCGTCCAGAGCGCGTTCCCATGACTCCGGCACGCCGAAGTCGCCCTCGACAGCCTCGACCCCGTCGGGGAACGTGGCCCGCGCGGCGTCACGGGTGAGCCCTCTCAACGGCCCCGCACCGCATGCGTGCAGCTCCCTCACCAGCGCGCTGCCTATGTTTCCGGTGGCTCCGGTCACGAGGATCATGAACGTGTTCCCTGTCGTCGGGTGATCAACTCGACGACACGCTAGAAGCTCAATCGCGCTTCAGGTCAAGGAGATTTCCGGCGCCGGCCCCCGCATCCCCTGCGGTGGCCGGCGTCCGGTCCTGCCTCTGCACACCCCGTGCGTGCTAGTGGGTGCCGACCAACTCCTGTTCCACGCCGACCCGTTCGCCCTGCTTCGAGCTGCGCAGTGCCGCGATGCCGATGAAGACCATGGAGGACAGACCCGCGATGGCGAAGGACGTGAAGCCCCAGTCGCCGTTGCCCGAGGCCAGCAGCTGGCCGCCGAGCCACGGGCCGAAGACGGCGCCGAAGCGGCCCATGCCGGAGGTCCAACCGACCGCGGTGGCACGGTTGTCCGGGGTGGAGCGGATGGAGACGGTCGCGTAGATCATCGTCTGGGCGCTGTTGAGGAAGACGCCGGTGAGGAACACGACCAGCATCGTCACGGCCTGGTTCATGTGGACACCGAGCAGGAAGACGCCGATGGCGGTGAGCGCGAACCAGATCGCCGAGATGCGCGGGGCGCCGAAGCGGTCGGCGGCGCGGCCGGCGACGAGCATGCCCACGATGCCGCCGAGGTTGAACACGACCACGAACGTGAGGGCGTTCGCCAGCTCGTAGCCCTCGGCGCGCATCAGGGTGGGCAGCCAGGTGGCGACGCCGTAGACGAGGAGGAGGCCGCCGAAGGAGGCCAGCCAGTACAGCAGGGTCTGGAGCCATTCGCCGCCGCGGAAGAGGGCGAGCAGGGCGTCCCAGCGGTCGGCCGCCGTCTTCTTGCCCGCCGCGGCGGGCAGTTGGACCTCGAAGCGCTCGGCGAGGGCGTGGGCCTCGTCGGTGCGGCCCTTGGTGACGAGGAAGCTCAGCGACTCGGGGAGGAGCTTCAGCAGCACCGGGACGAAGAGCAGCGGGAGGACGCAGACCCAGAATGCGGCGCGCCAACCGACCGGCTCCACCAGCCACTTGGCCACGTAGGCGGAGAGGATGCCGCCGGCGTGGTGGGCGGTCATCAGCATGCCGATGGTGAGGGCGGTCCGGCCGCGCGGGGCGTAGTCGGAGACCATGCTGATCGCGGTGGGCAGCAGACCGCCGAGGCCGACGCCGGCGAGGGTGCGGCCGAGGCCGAAGACCTCGACGCTGCCCGAGACCGCGCAGATGCCGGACGCGAGCGAGAAGAGCGTCACGCAGCCGATCATCAGCTGCTTGCGGCCGATCCGGTCCGCGACCGTACCCGCGGTGAGGGCGCCCACCAGCATGCCGAAGGTGGCGTAACTGCCGAGGTCGCCGGCCTGGTCCGCGGTGAGACCGAAGGTCTTCGTCTCCAGCAGGTGCGGCAGCACCGAGCCGTAGATGAACATGTCGAGGCCGTCGAAGAGGACGGCCAGCCAGCACAGACCGATGACCAGGAGGGCCAGTCTGCCGACGCGCGGGGACACCGCGGGCGACGGGGATGAGGCGGGGGAGGAAGACATCGTTGGTTACCTCTCGTACTTGGTGCGCTAGACGCTAAGGAGCCACCCCCTGGATAGTCAACGTTTTTGTCAACAATCTCATCGACAATCACGTCGGGGGTGGCTTCCGCGCACCGCTCAGCCGACCGGCGGAGTCCCGTGCGTGTGGAAGGACTCGATGGTCTTCAGGCCCCAGGCCTGCCCCTTCTTCCGCTCCTCCTCGGTCCAGGTGATCAGCGGCCAGTCGGGCGCCAGGACGAGTCGGGTGAGCGGGTTGCACAGCTCGATGCGGTTGCCGCCCGGCTCGTAGACGTAGAGGAAGAACGTCTGCTGGATGGCGTGCTTGTGCGGGCCCGTCTCGATGAACACGCCGGTGTCGATGGCGAGGTCGGCCGCGCGCAGAATGTCCTCGCGGGTGTCGGTCGCGAAGGCGATGTGGTGCAGCCGCCCGGTCGAACCGGTCCAGTCCTCGGTGTAGACGACGTCGTACGACTTGTTCGTGTACGTCAGCCAACGCGCCGCGATCCGCCCGCTGTTGAGCCGGATCTGCTCCGTCGGCCTTGCGCCCAGCACCTGTTGCTGGAACTCGGCGCTCAACAGCACGTCCGCGGCAAGGAAGTTGATGTGGTCCAGCCGCCGTACGCCGACACCCTTGTTGGGCTTGGCCTGCGGCTGGTTCTTCAGGGCCGGCTTCAGCTCGTCGGGGGCCTGGTAGTACTCGCTCTCCCAGTACAGGGCGTGCTCGTGGCCGTCCGGGTCGGTGGTGACGTAGAGCTTGCCGAGGCCGGGTTCGTCCTCGACCCACCTGCCGGTGCCGCCCGCCTCCTCGATCGCCTTGATACGGCGCTGGAGCGCCTCCTCGCTGGAGGTGCGCAGGGCGAGCCTGCCGAGGCCGGGCTTGTCGCGGGCGGTGAGGACCAGGCTGTGGTGCTCGTAGTCGTCGTAGGTCCGGAGGTAGACGGTGTCGCCGTCCTGCCCGTTGACGGTGAGCCCCAGGTAGTCGGTGAAGAAGCCGACACTGGCGTCCAGGTCCGGGGTGAAGAGCTGGGCGTGGCCGATGTGGGCGATGTCACCGAGCGGCGGAGCCATCGTTGCCTCCAAGGGGGCGTGCGGGTGCGGGAGTTGAGGCGGCGGGCCGGGGGAAGACCGTGCCGTCGAAGATCTTGCGTGCGGTGCGGACGACCGCGGTTCTGCGGACCACCGGGGCGGAGCCTGCGGATCCGGCGTCGACGCTGGTTTCGATGTCTAGGAATCCGCTGGGATGCTCGATGCGAATTCGGTCACTTTGTGCGGGTGCCTCCGCGATGCCCTCCCCCACCCCGCCGGGGACGAGGAGCCCCGCCGCCACACTCGCGGCGCCCAGGACACCGATGGAGGTGTGGCAGCGCATCGGGATGAAGGTGCGGGTCATGACCGCGCCGCCGTCCGTGGGCGGTGCCAGCAGGCTGAGCTTGGGGATCGTGGTGTGCTCGACGTCACCGAGGCCCATCACCTTTCCGGCCGCCAGGCGGATCTCCCGTAGGCGGGCGGCGAGAGTGACGTTCTCCTCTAGCTCAGTGGGCGTCTCGTACCCCGTGACGTCCAGTGCGGCGGCCGGGATCAGGACGACCGGCATGCCGTTGTCGACGCACGTCACCTCGGTGCCGGCGATCACGTCACGGACGCGGCCGGTCGGGAGGAGCGGGTTGCCGCCCTGCGGGAATTCGATCACCACCGGTGCCGCGGCGCCGGGGACGCCGGAGATCTCCGCCGTGCCAGAAGCTGCACCGGAGGCCGTACCGGAGTAGTCGACCCGTCCGCCCGGCGTGGGGAAGCTCGCGATCGCCAGTTCCCCGGTGTTGAGCATCCGGATGCGGACGGAGGTCTCGCCGTCACCGGGGGCCACGAGCCCCCGCTCCACGGCGAACGGGCCGATGCCGGCGAGGATGTTCCCGCAGTTCTGACGATCAGTCACCTCGGGGCGGTCGACCGCGACTTGCAGGAACAGGTAGTCGACGTCGGCGTCGGGGTCGGTCGAGGCGGAGACCACGCCGACCTTGCTGGTGAGCGGGTGGGCGCCGCCCAGGCCGTCGATCTGGCGCGGGTCGGGGCTGCCCATGACGCGCAGCAGCAGGTCGTCGCGTTCGGCGGGGTCGGCGGGGAGGTCCTGGGCCAGGAAGTAGGCGCCCTTGGAGGTACCGCCGCGCATCAGCATGCAGCGCACCTCCGCGGGCCCGGTCACGACCCGGCTCCGGTGTACTCCTCGTACGACCGGTACTCGACGCCGAGTTGCTTGAGGGTGTCGCGCAGCCCGTAGCGGTCCAGGCCGAGTTGGCCCTCCAGGAAGGCGGCGCGGGTGGCCGCTTCCTTGGCCTCACGGGCCTCGGACTTCTCGGCGGTCTCGCGGGCCTTCTCGCGTGGGACGACGACCACGCCGTCGTCGTCGGCGACGATCACGTCACCGGGGCGGACGACCTGGCCGTCGATGGCGATCGGCACGTTGACCGAGCCGCCGGTGGCCTTGACGGTGCCCTGCGAGGAGACGGTGCGGGACCAGGCGGCGAAGCCCATGTCGCGCAGTTCCTGGGTGTCGCGGATGCCCGTGTTGAGGACGACTCCGCGCACCCCGCGCTTGTACAGCGCGGTGGCGAAGAGCTCGCCGAACAGGCCGTCCGTGCACGGGGAGGTGGTGGTGACGACCAGGATGTCGCCCTCGCCGCACTGCTCCACGGCCGCGTGGATCATGAGGTTGTCGCCGGGCCAGCTGAGCACGGTCACGGCGGTGCCCGCGACCCGAACTCCCTGCTGGACAGGGCGAATCGACGGCCCGAGCAGGCCCGTGCGCCCCATGGCCTCGCTGACGGTGGCCACACCGAAGGCGGCCAGCGCCTCGACGTCCTTCGCGTCCGCCTTCGGGGGGTTGGTGACGATCACGCCGCCCATGGTTATGCCAGCTCCTTCGCGATCTGCGGGTACGGGCGCATGTACGCCTCGGCCATGGTCTTGTGGGCCAGGCCCAGGTTCGGGCCGGCGTTGCGCTTGAGCTGGACGCCTCGGCGTACCGCCAGGTCGGTGTAGTAGTCCCACAGGTGCTGCTGGGCGCCTAGGCACTCCATCGCCTTGCGCTTGGTGTCCCAGACCTCGGTGATGTCGAGGAGGACCTCGGGCTTGAAGCCGCTCATCTCGGGCTGGTGCGGCTCGAAGTAGAAGACCGGCGGGGCGCCGATGATCTCGCCCTCGCCGGGATAGCCGATGGCCTGGGCGAGGACGCGGGCCTCCAGCGCCATCCGGTTGGCGGCCGGATGGTCGCCGTTGTACGGGTCCTCGGTGGGGTGGGTGAGCACGACGTCGGGCTGCGTGGCGCGGTAGACCTCGACGAGTTTGTCGGTCAACTCGGCGGTGGCGACCAGGGGATAGTCACCGGCGTCGAAGAAGCGGACCTCGGCGCCGAGGGTGGCCGCGGCACGCTCGGCCTCGTCCCGGCGTATCGCCTTGATCTCGTCCAGCTTCTTGCCCTCGCGCCAGGCCTTGGCGGACTCGCCGCGCTCGCCGAAGGTCAGACAGGCGATGGTGACCTTCTCGCCACGGGCGGCGGCCAGGGCTATGGCTCCGCCGGCCCGCCAGACGAAGTCCCCGGCGTGCGCCGTGACGACGAGTGTCGATCGTGGGGTGGCGGGCGCGTTGCCGTGCGTCATGACTCGAATCTCCTTGATGGACAGGTGTGCGCCCGCCCCACGTGTGCCGATCCGCCGCGCGTCAGTCGCGCAACGCCGCGATCACACTGGTGAGATGGGCGCGGACGGCCGCCTCGGCCGCCTGGGGGTCCCTGGCCGTGATCGTCTCGATCATCGCCAGATGCTGACTCAGGGACTGCTGCGGACGGCCCGGCCGCAGCGCCAACTGGAATCGGTGACGCACCAGTTGGGCGTTGAGCCGCTCCAGCAGGGCCACAGCCGTCTGCTGGCCGGAGAACTCCCGTACCTTGTGGTGGAGTTCGCTGTTGAGCTCGGAGTAGGTGACCGGCTCACCGTCGGCCACGGCCTTGGTCATGGCCCGGCCGAGGTCCGTCAGTTCGGTCAGCTGCTCGTCGCTGGCCGCGACGGCCGCCTTGGCCGCGCACAGTCCCTCCAGGACCATGCGGCACTCCGTGATGGCGACCGCTTCCTCCACGGTCACCACCCGCACCCGGGAACCCCGGTTGCGGATCCGCTCGACCAGCCCTTCGGCCGCCAGATCGATCAGCGCCGCCCGGATGCTGGCCCGCGTCACATCGAACTGCTCGGCGAGCTCGTTCTCCACCAACCGCTGCGCCGGTGCCATGTCGCCCTGCAGGATCGCCTGCCGCAGCTGCGTGAGCGCATGCTGCTTGGCCTGCTCCCCGGTGCTCGGACGGGCTTCTTTCGGCATCGTTGCCCTCCCTGAGTGAGTGCCTGTCGAACCTAAATCTAGCCAAACAAGATTGTCAACAATTTCGTCCGCCGTATTGCACGCATGCTTCCGCCCATACTTACCGCAGACACGCCACTGCCCGCCCATGGACCGGCCATGGACGGGCAGTAGACAGCAGATTTATACGGCTTTCTCGGACTTTCTACGGCTTGTTCCGACTGCAGCTCATCGACTTGCCGTCCTTCGTCTCGCACCACTTCTGGTAGCCGGAGGTGAAGGAGCCGGCCCACTTGTAGTGGTCGTCGGGCAGCTTGTCGGGCGTGTAGGCACGGTAGTTGGCCGCGTCCTTCTTGTCGCCCGAGCCGTCGTAGGCGACGAGTTGCGGGTACGGGTGGACGGGCCGCGTGTACTCGACGGTCGGGGCACTACTGCTCGCGCTCGCGGACGCCTTGGTGTCCTTCGTGTCCTTGGTGCTCTTGGTGTCGCCGCCGCCGAGCTGGCCGCCCGCCGGTCCCCCGGGCTCGCTGCCGCCGCTGGTCTTGGAGGCGATGACGGCGCCGGGGGTCTTGCCGGTCTCCCGCCAGTCGATCAGCTTGCTCAGCAGGTCGAAGCTGTCGGGCCCGTCACCGCCGCCGCAGTGGTTCACGCCGGGGAACAGGTACAGGCGGTAGAAGTCGTCGACCTCGTCCTGCCCCATGGTGTCGATCATGGCCTGGCGGTAGACGCGAGTACCGGTGGGCGGGATGTTCGGGTCGGTCAGCCCGTGCCACTGGATCAGCTTGCCGCCTGCCTCGTGGAACTTGGTGAGGTCGGGGTCGGTGGCGTCGTAGATCCCGGAGACCTCGCGCTGGTAGGCCTTGAAGGTGTCCACGGTGAACAGGGACGCGTCGAGCTTCAGCGCGGGTTCCGCCTCCCACTTGCCGACCCAGCGCAGGAACCCGAGCCCGATCCCGTACAACTGCACCGAACTCTGCCCTTGCCCTGCCTTCGGGATGAACAGCCCCTCCCAGGCGGCCTCGGAGCCGTAGGGCTGGCCACCCGTGTAGAGATGAGTGCCGTCGGGAGCGGTCACTCCCGCGTACGCCTTCCGCACGACGTCGACCTGTTCGGCGGGCAGACAGCTCGAACTGTCCTTGTCCTCGGCGCACTTGAGGCTCGCCGGGTCGAAGGTGCAGGTCGCCGGGTCCTGGATGAGGTCGTTGTTCAGCTTGGGGTCGGCGCACTTCGCCATGACGGCCTTGTGCAGCATGCCGAGCTTCGAGGCGGGCAGGATCGTCGAGCCGTCCGCGCGGAAGTCGATCGTGGAGAGGTACGCCTCCTGCATCGCGTTGAGCGCGGTCTGGTTGAAGGCCGGGGCGCCGACCAGGGCGGCACTGAAGTCTCCGGGGTAGCGCTGCACCTCCATCAGCGTCTCGCGCCCGCCGTCCGAGCAGCCGTCGTAGTAGGAGTACGTCGGCTCGGCGCCGTAGAACGCCTTGGTGACCGCTTTGGCGGCGGTGGCGAAGGCGTGCTCGGAGCGGTAACCGAAGTCCACCTTCAGCTGTGGGTTCGTCGCCCAGACCTCGGCGGCGCCGCCGCCCATGCCGGAGGTGGAGACGTGGCCCTGGTTGTCCTGGCCGAGGGCGAAGGAGCCGTCGGTGACGGGGACGCAGCCGGTGGAGGCGGCGGGCTGGGCGCTGACGCCGACCATGCCGCAGTAGCCGCCGCAGCCCTCCTGGAGGTAGCGCTGCCGGTACGTCTGTGTCGGCAGCCGCAGTTCGTACTGGATCTGTGGGGCGACCGTGCCCTTGACGTCGCAGTACTCGTACGCGTTCGCGCCGCTCTTGGCCACCACGCTCGCCGAGGCGATGGACGTCGCCGCGTCGTCGAGGGCGCCGAAGTCCTTCTGGAGCAGGTCGGCGCAGGAGATCTTCGGTTCGGTGACCGGCAGGTCCTTCCCGACGTCACCACCGGCGGTCACCCTTGTGACGCTCGCGCCCGCGTCGGCGTCCGCCGAGAACGTGTCGGGCAGCAGCGCGAGGCCGGTGACGAAGGCCGCGACGACGACGGCCACCAGGAGGACGATCCTCGTCCGCTTCGACTCGTGTGCAGGACCAGGACTCATGGTTTCAGCGTCGAGTGGGCCCCTGGCGGAGGCCAGCGCCGTGGGCCACCTGGGTGACCCGCTCAGGCCTCGCGGTAGAGCGTGCTGAGCAGTTCCAGCACGGGCTGGGTGGCGGGGTGCGGGTCGTCCTTCCACCAGGCGAGCCGCACGGCGATCGGCTCGCCGTCGCGCACCGGGCGGTAGACGACTCCGGGGCGTGGGTACTGGTTGGCGGTCGACTCCGCGGTCATGCCGACGCTGCGGCCGGTGGCGATCACGGTGAGCCAGTCGTCCACGTCGTGGGTGTCCTCGGTGGCCGGGCGGGAGTCGGGCGGCCACAGGTCGGCGGTCGTGGTGCCGGTACGGCGGTCGACGAGGAGGGTGCGCCCCGCGAGGTCGGCCAGCCGGACCGAGCGGCGCCGGGCGAGGGGATCGTCGGAGGCCATGGCGCACAGCCGCCGCTCCAGCCCGACGATGGCCGACTCGAACCGCCGGTCGTCCAACGGCCTCCGGACCACGGCGAGTTCACAGGCGCCTTCCCCGAGTCCCGCGGTGGCCGAGTTGACGCGGACCAGGTGCAGGTCGGTCTCCGGGTGGGTCCGGCTCCAGCGGCGCTGGAAGGGGAGCGTGTGCCGGCCGAGCGCCGACCAGGCGTAGCCGATGCGCAGATGCGCGTGGCCCGAGGTGGCGTCCCGGACCAGGTCGTCGACCTCGGCGAGCACCCGCCGGGCGTGCGCGACCACCCGCAGCCCGGTGCCCGTCGGGGTCACCGATCGGGAGGTGCGCCTCAACAGCCGTACGCCCAGGGCCTGTTCGAGCGAGGCGAGGGTGCGGGAGACGGCCGCCTGGGAGACGCCGAGCGCGACGGCGGCGTCGGTGAAGGTGCCCTCGTCGACGATCGCGACGAGGCAGCGCAACTGCCTCAGCTCCGGGTCCATGACTCCAGCGTATAGATCGGCCGGCTGTTGCATTTTGCGCAAGTGTGGGCCGGGAGCACGATCGGACCATGCCTGGAGCTTCAGCAACGACAACTCCCTTGCCCACCACGCAACATGGCACCCCGCAGCCGTCCCGCGTGGGCCTCGCCGGGGTCGCCACCATGGCCGGCAGCGGGCTGTCCAACCAGCTCGGCGCGGCGATCGGCTCCCTCGCCTTCCCCGTCATCGGGCCCGTGGGGGTCGTCGCGGTGCGCCAGTACGTCGCCGCGGTCGTCCTGTTCGCCGTGGGCAGGCCCCGGCTGCGGGAGTTCGCCTGGCGGCAGTGGTGGCCGGTGCTCCTGCTGGCCGTGGTGTTCGGGACGATGAACCTGTCCCTGTACACCGCGATCGACCGCGTCGGCCTCGGTCTGGCGGTGACGCTGGAGTTCCTGGGTCCGCTGTCCATCGCGCTGGCCGCGACCCGGCGCCGGGTGGACGCCTGTTGTGCGCTGATCGCGGTGGCGGGCGTGGTGACGCTGATGCGGCCGCACCCCTCGGCCGACTACCTGGGCATGGGCCTCGGGCTGCTGGCCGCCGCGTGCTGGGCGTCGTACATCCTGCTCAACCGGACCGTCGGCAGGCGCATACCCGGAGCGCAGGGATCGGCTGCGGCGGCCGGGGTGTCCGCGCTGATGTTCCTGCCGGTCGGGATCGCCGTCGCGGTCCGGCAGCCGCCGACCCTCACGGCGGCCGGGTGCGCGGTGGCGGCCGGGGTGCTGTCGTCGGCGGTGCCATATCTGACCGATCTGTTCACGCTGCGCCGGGTGTCGGCTCCGGCCTTCGGGCTGTTCATGAGCGTCAACCCCGTGCTCGCCGCCGTGGTCGGGTGGATCGGCCTGGGGCAGCGACTGGGCTGGGCGGAGTGGGCGGGCATCGGTGCCGTCGTCACGGCGAACGCGCTGAGCATTCTCACGTCCAGGAACTGAACGGCTCAAGCCCGCCCACTCGTGTCACTCGGCGAGGACGTCGCCCATGTCGCTGTTCTCCCGCCAGTCCTTGAGCAGCGCGTGGAACTCGATGGGTCCGCCACCGTAGGACTCGCTGCGCTCGGCGGGCTTGCCCTCGTTGTTGTATTGACTTGCTCTCCATGCTGAAGCACGGAGATTCTGGCCTTCCCGTCTGGTGCTCTGCCGCTACGCGGCACAGGCTCCGGACCGGATTCCGTGGCTTCCTGCTTCTTCCCGCTGTGCCGGAACCAAAGGTTCCGGTCTTACCTGCGCCCGACAGGCTGTCACCGCCAGTCCGGCGGCCGTTTGCGCCTTGTACTCCAGCATCGCCAGGAATGAAGCCCATCCGGCGTCGTGGACCGCCTTGCCGAGCCGGGTGCGCGCGAGCCCCTTGACCGCCAGGTCCTCCACGCCGATCCCTTGGTTCTCGCGGATCAGCTTCGTGGAGAGCTGGTGGTGGAACTCGCGGCGGGCATCGGCCACCTGCGCGTGAGCGCGAGCAACTTTGAGGCGGGCCTTCTCCCGATTCCTACTGCCCTTCTGCTTGCGGGACAGTTCTTTCTGGGCCTTCTTCAGCTTCTTCTCGGCCCGGCGCAGAAACCGCGGGCTGTCGATCTTCGTCCCGTCGGACAGGACCGCGAAATGGGTCAGCCCCAGATCGATGCCGGCACCGGGCAGGTCCTCCGGGTCGGGCATCCGCGCCACATCGGTGTCCGGGTCGGTTTCGATCACGAAGGAAACGAAGTACCGGCCCGCCGCGTCCCGGACGACGGTCGCACTGGAGGGGAACGATGGCAGGGTGCGCGACCAGCGCACCCTCACCTCGCCGACTTTCGGCAGGAGCAGTCGCCCCGCCTCGGTGATCTTCCAGCGGGCATTGGCGGTGAACCGGATCGCCTGCCGGGCGTCCCGCTTCGACTTGAAACGCGGCGCCCCACCCGGGCCCCTGGCCGGGCACCCTTGAGGGAGGCAAAGAAGTTGGTGTAGGCGCGCTCGGCATCCCGCAGCGCCTGCTGCAATACCACCGCCGACACCTCCGACAGCCAAGCCCGCCCTGGCGTGGACTTCGCCTCAGTGATCAGCGCCTTCGACAGCACGGCCGCGCCCGGATACGGGGCAACCTCCCGCCGGGCCCGCTCCCGGGCCGCGACCGCATCGTTGTACACCACCCGCGCACACCCGAACGCCCGCGCCAGCGCAGCGCGCTGACCAGGACCCGGGTCGAGACGGAAGGCATACCGAAGCTGCATGATCCGGACGTTAACACCCACCACCGACACTCCTGACCCGATCGGTTAACGGCATGTAGACATACGACTCGATGTCGCAGTGGATGCCGGGGTACCGGTTCCAGTACCAAGTGCCCCCGAAATCCCCGCCCTTCTCGATCACCCGGATGTCCTGGACACCGGCCTGGCGCAGCCGTGCGGCGGCGAGCAGTCCGCCGAAGCCGCCGCCGACGATCGCGACCTCGACCCGGTCGTCGAGCGGTTCACGGGTGAGTTCGGTGTCGGCGTAGGGGTCTTCGTCGTAGTAGCCGAACTCGCCGGTGGCGCCCCGGTATTGGGCGCTGCCGTCCGGGCGGATGCGCCGGTCCCGTTCGGCCCGGTACTTGGCGCGCAGCGCCTCCGGGTCGAAGCCGAGGTCGGTGTGGGGGGTGACGGACATGCTGGTCCTCTCAGTCGTCGAGGGATGCGATGCGGCACGACGGAGCCGGACGCCGGTGTCCGTGGGGTGACCGGCGTCCGGGGCGGGGCCGTCAGCGCCGCATGTGCCGGCGGACCCAGGCGGCCTGCCCGCCGTCGACGAGCAGATCGGTGCCGGTGATGAACTCGGCCTGCGGGCCGGTGAGGAAGGCCACCGCCTCGGCGATCTCGCCGGGTGTGCCGGTGCGGCGCGCTCCGCAGTCGTCGATCATCTTGAGCATGTGCCCGCCGTGCGGCGACTCGGCCTCGGCCTTCGACATCGCGGTCGAAATGACGCCGGGGCTCGCGGAGTTGATACGGGCGCCGCGCAGGTTCCAGGCGAGCGCGGCGGCCTCCACGCGCACGTGGTTCGCGCGCTTGGCGACCATGTAGGCGCGCAGCGAGTCGTCGCCCACGGCGGTGACGACAGGCAGGGAGAGCAGTTCCTCCGCCGGGGCGGTCGCGAGGGCGGCTTCGTCCTCGGGGCTGAGTGAGGCGTAGTGCCCGGCCATGCTGGAGACGGCGACCAGCGCGGTGCCACGCCCTGCCACCGCCTCGAAGGCGTCGATCACATGGACCGTGCCGAGCAGGTCGACCTCCAGGACGGTCCGCGCCGACGCGATCGAGGCGGAGACCCCGGCCGTGTGCGCCACGGCGACGACCCGGCCCTCACCGGCCGCCGTCTGGGCAAGCTTGTCGACGGCCGCGCGGTCGGAGATATCTGTGAGGACACCGTGCGCCGCGTAGCCCTCGGCGGTCAACGCGGCCACGGTGCGGTCGAGTTGGCCGCGTGAGCCGTCGGCGAGGAACAGGGTCCGGCCGCTGCCGATACGGCGCGCGATCGCCGTTCCCATGCCCCCGGCACCGGTGACCACGACGACGTCGCGGGGTTCCTCAGACGGTCGTAGCGCCATGGACGGCCTCCTGCCAACTCGCTCCTGCCACGATGGCCTGTCGCCATACGCGGATCGCCTTGGGCGGCATGCCGACCGCGAGGGCGCCGGTGAGCCGGTCGCCGGTGCGGTAGGCGGCCACGAACCGCCGCTCGCCCAAGTCCCCGTCCACCACGGCGACTTCGTCGTGGCCGCGCAGATAGCCGTAGGCCTGGATCTTCATGTCGTACTGGTCGGACCAGAAGTACGGCACGGGCGAAAACGCCTTGCGTGCCTCCGAGTTGAGGAGGTTGCGCGCGGCGGCCATGCCCTGTTCGGCGGCGTTGGTGCGGTGCTCGATCCGCATCGATGTCTCGAAGAGCGGGTTGTACCAGCGGGCGACGTCACCGGCCGCGTACACGTTCTTGGCGGCCTCGCAGTACTCGTCGCACACAACGCCGTCACCGACGGAGAGTCCGCTGTCGGCGAGCCACTCGGTGTTCGGCAGCGAGCCGATCGCGACGAGCACCTCGTCCGCCTCGATCTCCTCACCGGTCCCGAGCCGTACGCCCTCGTCGGTCACCTCGGTGACAGAGACACCGGTGCGCAGCTTCACGCCGTGGTCCACATGCGCCTGCGCCAGCACCTGCCCGACCTGCTCACCGACGGCGTGCGCCAAGGGCACCGGGGCCGGCTCCAGCAGGGTCACTTCGGCGCCCAGGCGCCAGGCCACGGCGGCGGCCTCGGCGCCGAGGAAACCGGCGCCGACCACCACCAACTTCCGCCCGGGACCGAGCCGTTCGCGCAGCGTGAGCGCGTCGTCGAGCGTGCGCAGCACATGCGCACCCTCCCCCGGCAGCCTGCGCGGGCGCACCCCGGTGGCGATGACGAGCCGGTCGTACGACACCTGCGCGCCGTCCGACAGCCACACCTCCTGCGTGGCGAGGTCGAGCGCGGTCGCGGCGACACCGAGACGGAGGTCGAGGTCGAGCCCGCTCAGGTCGGCCGGGGTGCGCAGGGCGACCCGGTCGGGCTCCCACTCGGCGGCGAGGACCTGCTTGGACAGCGGCGGCCGGTCGTAGGGCGGACGGGGTTCTTCCCCTACGAGGGTGAGCGTGCCGGTGTAGCCCTCGCGGCGGAGGGTCTCGGCCGCCGCGAGTCCGGCGGCCGAGGCTCCGACGACGACGATCCGGGTCACCGCTCCACCAGTCGGATGGCCGCGGCCGGGCAGACCGCCACGGCTTCCCGTACGTCGTCGAGGAGTTCGGCGCCGGGCTGCTCCTCCAGGAGGATCGCCACGCCGTCGTCGTCACGCTGGTCGAAAACGTCGGGGGCGGCGACCACGCACTGACCGGAGGCGACGCATTTCGGTTCGTCGAGTTCGACCTTCATGGCTGTGTCCTTTGTTCTCTGTTCGTTGATGAGGGGGTGGTCACCAGGCGACGGGCAGGCAGGCCACGCCGTAGGTCGTGCCGGTGCGGTCGAAGGCCAACTGCTCGATGGGGGCGGCCAGTCGGAGGGTCGGGACGCGGCGGTAGAGGGTGCCGTAGACGACCTGGAGTTCGAGGCGGGCGAGGTTCTGGCCGAGGCACTGGTGGGGGCCGTAGCCGAAGCCCTGGTGCTGGCGGGCGGAGCGGGTGATGTCGAGGCGGTCGGCCTCGGGGAAGGCCTCGGGGTCCCAGTTCGCGGCGTGCAGGTCGAAGATCATGCCCTCGCCGGCGCGGATGATGACGCCGCCGATCTCGATGTCCTCCTTGGCGACGCGGCGGACGCCGGTCTGCACGATGGTGAGGTAGCGGAGCAGTTCATCGACCGCGCCCGCGATGACCTTGGGGTCGTCCGTGTCGCGCACCAGGGCGAGTTGGTCGGGGTTCTGGAGCAGGGCGAGCGTGCCGAGGCTGATCATCGTGGCGGTGGTCTCGTGCCCGGCGATGAGCATGGCGACGCCCATGTGGACGGCCTCGGTGCGGGTCATCTCGCCGTTGTTGACGCGCCCGGCCATCTCGGACAGGACGCCCTCGGCCGGGCTCTCCAGCCTGAGCCCGATGAGCTTGTCCAGATAGGCGGCCAGCGCGCCGCTCGCCGCCCGCGCCTCCTCGGGCGACGCGGCGCTGTCGAGCGCGATGCCGCTGTTGCGCTGGAAGAAGTCGTGGTCCTCGTACGGCACGCCGAGCAGGTCGGCGATGACCAGCGAGGGGACCGGCAGGGCGAGTGCGGTGAGCAGGTCGGCCGGGTTGGGGCCGGCCAGCATGTCGTCGATCAGTTCGTCGACGATCTTCTGGACGGGGGCCCGCATGGCCTCTATCCGCTTGACGACGAACGGCGCGTTGACCGTCCGGCGCAGCCGGGTGTGCTCGGGGGCGTCGGTGTTGGTGATCATCCGCGGGGTGTGCGGGGCGATCTCGGCACGGTGCGCGTTGACGTAGGGGAAGCCGGTTTCCAGGTCGTCGTCGCTGACGCGGGGGTCGGTGAGCAGGGCGCGCTGGTCGGCGTGGCGGGTGATCAGCCAGGGCGTGCTGCCGTTCCAGATGCGGACCCTGGAGATCGGTTTCCCGTCGCGCAGTCCGTGCACGGCGGGCGGCGGGGCGAGGGGGCAGCGCGCGTCCCGCTGCATCGGGTATTCGGGGATCGCCGCTGCCGTGTCGGGCGCGGTGTCGGTCAGAATGTCGGCCATGTCTCTCCTCGGTGGTGGGGGGCTCCGCGTGGGGGCGGAGCGCCGGGGTACTGGGATCGAGGCCTCGATGAGCACATGCAAACAGAGCGGGCTGACTCCTTCCGGTCAGTTTCCTGACAACAACCTGACGTGGCCCAGATCACACGCCGACGCTGTTGCCGTGAACCGGACAGAGATGTCAGGGAGGGTCAACTCAGGTGAATTACAAGCGAGTTGACGGGGCAGGACATGACGCCACCGACTCGCGAACGCAACGAGAAAAGGGCGGCACCACGTCACCGTGACACCGCCCGACACCCCCGCTTCACAGGGTGCCCATCTTTGCTCCGCGCATCCCGTGCAATTCCCCCCGACGGAGCGCTCACCCCTCGCCGGCCGCCCGCCCGAGCCAGTATCCGAAGCCCCGGCGCGTGTGGATGAGCGGCGCGCCTTCCTGGTCCACCTTGCGCCGGAGGCGGGAGACGAGCTGCTCCATCGCGTTGTCGCCGCGGAAGTCGCCCCAGACGTATCGGCTGATCTGCTCCTTGGACAGCACCTTGTGCGCGTTGACGAGGAGGTGGCGCAGCAGCCGGTACTCCGCGGGCGTGAGGTCGAGGATGCACCGGCCGCGCCGCGCCTGGCAGGTGGTGTCGTCGAGGACCAGGTCGGCGTAGTGCAGCGCGCCCCGGCCGCGCAGTAACACCTGGATGCGGGCGAGCACTTCGGCGATACGGAAGGGCTTGGTGACGTAGTCCCGCTCCCCCGCGCCCAGTTCGGGCAGCAGCTTGTCGAGGGCGTCCCAGCCGGTGAGCAGGAGGACGGGCGGGCGGTGCGTGACGAGTCGGCGGCCCTGCGCGAGGGCGTCCATCTCGGGCAACTCCGCGTCGATGACGACCAGTTCGAACTGCTGCTCCGCGAGCCGTGACACCACCTCGGTGCCGTTCCCGGCCGTCCCGATGCGGTACCCCGCCAACTCCAGTGTCGTGGAGAGGAGTTCGGCGTTGTCCGGTTCGTCCACGGCGACGAGCAGATGCTGCCCGCCACCGCGGGCGAGTGATCGTGTCTCACTGAAGCTGTCGTACGTGGACATGGGCGTCATCCTAGCGTCCTGCTTGCCTGACTCAAGCAATATACATTCGATTGCTTGACTCAAGTAAGTCGGATACGCTTGCCTGACTCAAGGAAGCCCGCCGCGAGGCCGGGCCGACGGAGAACCAGGAGCACAGCCGAGCTCTCGCTCACCAGAACCGGGGCCGCCTTGAGCGGAAGGCGGCCCCCGCGCCGAACCCGTGGGGACGGGGGTCGGCGCCGTCCCGGACCCCGGCCGCCGGCCACTCCCCCGGATCGGCGCCGGGTCCGCGGACAAACCCCGTTCCCCGTGCCCGGCACACAGGTCCTCCGCCGTCCTCGCCGCCTTCCGCGGCTCGGGCCCTCCCGATCGAGCAGACTTGGATCCTGGCTGACGTGGTGCCTCAACGATTCCGTCGTCCGCAAGCCCGCGCCCGGGCCGATGCGCCTAACCTGATCTTCATGCGCGCAACCGTGCGACAGGCGGCCCGGGCGACAGTCCAGCTGGTCGTGTCCGCCGCGATGACCTTCGGGTCGTACATCTTCATCACCGTGCTCCTGATCACCGCGATCGCCACGGCCACGGTGGTCGGCGCGTTCATGCTGCCCGAGACGGTGCTGCTGATACGGCGGATCGCCGGGGCCAAGCGGCAGCAGGCGGGCGCGTGGACGGGCCGGAAGATCCCCGAGGCGTACCAGCCGCTCACCGGCACCGTGCGTGAGCGGGTGCGCACGGCGGTGCGCGACCCGGGCACGCTGACCGACTTCCGCTGGATGGTCGCCTACTACGCCTACGGCACGCTGCCCGTGCTGATGCTGCCGTTGTGGCCGCTGGGGCTGGTCGTCGACGGAGTGTGGTGCGGGCTGCTGCGCCGCCGGGCCGTCGTCCTGCCGCTGATCAGCAGGCTCGCGGACCTGGACGCCCACTGGTCCACCGTCCTGCTGAAGCCCTCACCGAAGGCCCGACTGGCCGTACGGGTCGAGGAGTTGACGCAGACCCGGGCGGGCGCGATCGCCGCGCACGGCGCCGAACTGCGCCGCATCGAACGCGACCTGCACGACGGCACCCAGGCCCGGCTGGTCTCGCTGTCGATGCGCATCGGGCTCGCCAAGCGGGCCTACGACCAGGACCCGGCGGCGGCGCGCCGGATGCTCGACGACGCGCAGACGCTGGCCGAGGAGGCCCTGACGGATCTGCGCCACGTGGTGCGCGCGATCCATCCGCCGATCCTCACCGACCGCGGCCTGGTCGGCGCGGTCCGCGCGCTCGCCGCCAGCAGCGCGCTCTCCGTCACCGTGACCGTGGACGGACTGACCGACGGACACGACGGGCCGCGCGCCCCGGCGGCGGTGGAGGCGGCGGCGTACTTCGTGATCGCCGAGTCGCTGACCAACGCGGCCAAGTACAGCGGCACCGACCGCGCCGACGTCCATCTCGCCCGCGCCCGCACCGGACTGCGCGTCCGGGTGCGCGACGAGGGCCGGGGTGGGGCTGGGGGCCCCTCCCAGGCTATTGGCTCTGGGGGAGAGGCGGGCGGATCGGGGTTGCTGGGCATGCGACGCCGGGTCGCCGCGCTCGACGGCGGTGTGACTGTGACCAGCCCCGTGGGGGGACCTACCGTGATCGAAGTGGAGCTGCCGTGCGTCTGGTGAGTGTGGTTGAGGCGGAACTGTCGTGAGAGTGCTGCTCGCCGAGGACAACGCCCTGCTCAGGGAGGGCCTGGTCCTGCTGCTGACATCGGCCGGACACGAGGTGGTGGCCGTCGTGGGCAGCGGGCCCGAGGTGCTGCCCGCGCTGCTCGAACACCGGCCGGACGTGGCCGTGCTGGACGTTCGGATGCCGCCGGGCTTCCGGGACGAGGGCCTGCGCGCCGCGTTGGAGGCGCGGGAGCGGATCCCCGGGCTGCCGGTACTGGTGCTGTCGCAGTACGTCGAGGAGTCGTACGCCGCCGAGCTGTTGGGCGTCGGGGCGAGCGGGGTCGGCTATCTGCTCAAGGACCGGATCGGCCGCGTGGACGAGTTCCTGGACGCGCTGGACCGGGTGGCGGCCGGCGGTACGGCGCTCGACCCCGAGGTGGTGACCGAGTTGCTGACCCGGCGCCGCGATTCACCGCTGGACTCGCTGACCCCGCGCGAGCGCGAGGTGCTGAAGCTGATGGCGGAGGGCCATGACAACACGATGATCGCCAAGACCCTGGTCGTCACGGAACGCGCGGTCAGCAAGCACATCGGCAATGTGTTCCTGAAGCTGGGCCTGCCGCCGAGCGACAGCGGGCACCGCCGGGTGCTGGCGGTGCTGGCGTATCTGCGGAACGTCTGACGGCCACCCCCGTTCAGGCGAACCCCCACCGAAACACGCGTGCCACCGCCCCACTCCGTCGACACCTCTGCCGTGACCCTGCCACCACCCCTCCCCCACATCCCACCCATGCTCGCCACCCCCGGCCTCCTCCCGCCCGCCGCGCAGGACGCCCAGTGGGCCTACGAGACCAAACAGGACGGCCAGCGCGTGCTGGTGTACCTCCCCGGCGACGGCAGCGTCCTCCTGCGCGCCCGCTCCGGGGAGGACATCACCGGCGCCTACCCCGAACTGCTGCCCCTGGGCGCCGAGTTGGGGACCACCCCGGCGATCCTGGACGGCGAGGTGCTGGCCCTGGACGAACAGGGGCGCGCCGACTTCCAGTTGCTGCAAGGGCGGATGGGCCTGGCCCAGTCACCCGCGCTGGCGGTGCGCCGGGCCGCCGAAGCACCCGTCCACCTCGTGCTGTTCGACCTCCCCCACCTCGGACAGCCGCTCCTCACACTCCCTTACGTCCGCCGACGCGCCGCACTGGAGCGGCTCGGCCTGGACGGCCCGTACTGGTCAACTCCCGCCGCCCTCACCGGACATGGGGCCCAGGCTCTCCGGGCCACCCGTGAGCACGGGCTGGAGGGCCTGGTCTGCAAGCGGCTGGACTCGGGGTACGAACCCGGGGTGCGTTCCCGCGCCTGGATCAAGATCCGCAACCTGCGGAGCGAGGACGTGCTGGTCGGCGGCTGGGTGCCCGGCAAGGGGCGCCTGACGGGCCTGCCGGGCGCGGTGCTCGTGGGGCAGCGCGCGGGCGACCGACTGGCGTACGTCGGCAATGTGGGCACCGGCTGGAGCGAGGCCGAGCGTGCCGAACTCGCCGTACTGCTGCGGGCCGCCGGGACCGACACGTGCCCCTTCGACCCCGTCCCGTCGGTTGCCGGGGCGCGCTGGGTGGTGCCCCGGCTGGTCGGCGAGGTCCGCTACAGCAGCCGAACCCGGGCCGGGATGCTGCGCCAGCCGTCCTGGCTGCGGCTGCGCCCGGACCTCGCGCCGGAGGAGTCGGCGGCGGATCTGCCGGAGGACACACCACAGGAGTCACCGGACCGTTGAGGAAGTTGCGTAGATCAAGTATTGGGCCGGTCGTTACCGGAGTGACACCCCTCCCTCTTGGCGCGTACATGGAAAGTCGGCACGATGAAAGCCCTTTCCCCCCACAGCCGTTGGGCTGCATCCAAAAGGAGGACGCAGTGTCGTCCCAGAAGTCCCGCACCCGCCGCGGAAGGTGGCTCGCCGGCCTCGGCGGTGCCGCCGTGCTCGTCATCGCCTTCCCCTCCGCAGCCTTCGCCGCCCCGCCCACCGCACTGTCCGCGAACGCCGAAGCCGCCGAGCAGACGTATCTGCCCGCCTTCGACTACGACACGGACGGCTGCTACCCGACGCCCGCGATCGGCCCCGACGGGACGGTCAACGGCGGCCTGAACCCGACCGGTTCGCTCAGCGGCGAGTGCCACGACGCCTCGGACCTCGACAACACCAACAGCTACTCGCGCTACAAGTGCAACAACGGCTGGTGCGCCTACATGTACGGCCTGTACTTCGAGAAGGACCAGGCCCTGGCCAACTCCAGCATCGGCGGGCACCGCAACGACTGGGAACACGTCGTGGTGTGGGTGCAGAACGGCACGATCCAGTACGTGTCGACGTCCAACCACGGTTCGTTCACCGTGCACGCGGCGTCCGACGTCCGCTTCGACGGCACCCACGCCAAGATCGTCTACCACAAGGACGGCATCGGCACGCACGACTTCCGCCTCGCGAACGCGAACGACGAGCCGCCGGAGAACGACAAGCACACCTGGCAGTACCCGCCGCTCGTCGGCTGGAACGGCTACCCGGCGGGCCTGCGCGACAAGTTGAGCGCCTACGACTTCGGCAGCGCCAACTTCGGTCTCAAGGACGCGAACTTCGCGGCCCACCTCACGTCGGCGAAGCCCTCCGGAATCACGTTCGACCCGGCCGCCTGACCGAACCGTCCAGGGGGCACCATCGTTCTCAGGGCTCCCGGAGTCATCTCGACCCCGGGAACCCGAGAGGACGGAACGTGGCAGCTGAACGCGGGATCTCGCGGCGGGCTCTCCTGATCGCGCTGGGCATCGCCGGGGCGACGGCCGTCCCGGCGGGTGCGCAGGGCCCGGCTCCCGGGAACGGGTACACCATGCCCACCCTCTCCTTCGACGACCAGGCCGTCCAACGCCGCCTCGGCACCGTCTACGCGTCCGCGCTCGGATCCGTCTCCGGCGCCAACACCATCGGCGCCGACCGTTCGGTATACGACAAGGCGGGCCTGCTCAGCTATCCGCCCGGCACCGTCGTCCGGGCGGGCGGCGGCTATCCCGCGCCGCAGCGCTGGACCCGGGACGCGGCCGTCAACGCGTGGAGCGGGGTCAGCCTGCTGGCGCCGGACGTCGGCCGCAACACCCTGTGGTCCGTGGTCGACCGCGCGCGGGACGGCCTCGTGGTCCAGCAGGACAACCAGTGGTGGGACCAGATCGTGTGGGTCCTGGCCGCGCACCACCACTACCTGGTCACCGGCGACCGCGACTTCCTCACCCGGGCCCACGACACGTCCGCGCACACCCTCGCGGCCCGCCGCGCCCAGCACTTCAACTCGTCGTTCGGCCTCTACGAGGGCCCCGGCTTCATGAACGACGGCATCTCCGGCTACCCCAGCCCGCCCGCCTCGACGTCCGTCCACTCCTCCTTCGTCCTCGACCACCCGCACGCCGCCACACTGATGTGCCTGTCCACCAACTCCCTCTACTACGGCGCCCATCAGGCCCTCGCCGCCATGTCCGAGGCCCTCGGCCACCCCGTACAGGCCGCGTCGTACCGCTCCGACGCGGAGCACCTGCGCACGGCGATCGACAAGCACCTGTGGCGGACGGACGCCGGGACCTACGGCTACCTCGTCCACGACGAGGGCCCTCTCGCCGGACGCCTGGACACCTCCCAGGAGGGCGCGGGCCTGGCCCTCGCGATCCTCCTCGGCGTCGCGGACCCCCAACGCGCCGGCCGCATCCTCGACTCCACGCACTGGCAGCCGTACGGCATCGTCAACGTCTGGCCGCACTTCCCGCGCTTCGACGACCGGCGTCCGGGACGGCACAACGTGATGGTCTGGCCGATGGTCCACGGGCTGTACGGCCAGGCCGCCGCCGACGCGGGCCGCACCGAGCCGTTCGCCCTCGCCACCGACACCCTCGCCGGTCTGGTCACCGCGAGCGGCGGCTTCTACGAGCTGTACGACTCCGTGACCGGCGCGGTCGACGGCGGCTGGCAGGGCGGCGCGAGCGGGCACGCCGACCACTTCGTGTCCCAGCCCGACCAGACCTGGTCCGCGACGGCGTATCTGCGCCTGATCCACGACGGCCTGTTCGGCCTGACGTTCACGGCCGACGCCCTACGGCTGAGGCCGTGCCTGCCGTCGCAGTGGGGTGCGGTACGGCTGCGCGGGCTGCCGTACCGGGGCATGACGCTCGACGTGACGCTGAGCGGCGGCGGGAGCCGGGTGGGGTCGTGCACGGTCGACGGGGTGTCGGGGGAACCCGTCGTGGCGGCGGACGGGCGGGGACATCGCGCCATCGACATCGTGCTGGCCTGAAAGTCCGGTCCCCAGGCCTCACTTGGTGAACCCATCCGTACCCCCGCTACGTGTCCGGTGCAGTGCTCGCGGTGATCCCGTGGGCCCACCGATCGTCGACGGAACAGGAACGGATGGACTCGATGATGAGATCTGGAACCGCGACACGATTCCCGCTCGACCGTCCCGCCCGCTCGCTCACCGGACGCGGGCGGGCGCTGGGTGTGGCGCTGGCCCTCGGCGCGTTGCTGGTGTCGGGCGCGACCATGGCCGTCGCCGCTCCGGCGGTCGCCGCGACGGGTGACGTCACCTGCCCGTCCACGGACTGTGTGCGGATCGCCCCGGCGGCCGGTGCCCCGGTCGCCATCGCCCCCGTGGACGCCGGCACGGCGTATCTGGCGTACTCGGGCGGCGATCTGCTCAAGCTCGACCTGGCCACCGGCACGCTCACCGGGATCACCACCGGTCTGGGCAACCTCCGCGGAGTCGCCGTCGCCGACGGCAACGCGTACATCACCGCCTTCGACGGCACGCTTCAGCAGGTCAGCCTCGCCACGGGCGCCCGCCGTACCCTGGCCGCCGGTCTGCCCTCGCTGTTCGGCGTGGCCCGCTTCGGCACCACGACCTATGTCACCGACGGCAACGGCGAGATCGTCGCCGTCCCGGACGGCGGGACTGCGCGCGTCGTGGCCACGGGGCTCGGCTTCTCCTACGGCCTCGCGTTCGACAAGGCGGGCCTCGCCTACACCGCCGACATGGGCCAGGGCCGCATTCTGCAGACGAACGTGGCCACGGGTGCGACGCGAGTGCTGGCCAGTGAGAGCTACGAACCCACGTCGATCTCGGTCGGCGGCGACGGCCTGGTCTACTTCATGGTCGGCGACGAGGTGAAGCGGGTGAACCCCGCCACCGGGGTGCAGTCCCATGTCACCAACTTCCGCGGGATCAACGGTTTCAGCTTCTCGCTGGCGGCGTCCGGGGACGCGTACATGGCCGGTGGCGCCGGCGACGGGGTGTGGCGGATCTCCGGTCTGACCTCGCGCTGAGCCGGTAGACACCTCGCCCGAGGGTCCGGGACACCGGAACCGTGAACGTCCTCGCGCGCTCGTGGAGCGGGTCACCGCGCCCGCTCCACGAGCGGCGAGCCCCTCGTCCGATGGGCGTGGTGCGGCGGGTCGGAGTTGTGGGGAGTTGCGTCGGGGGGCGTCCGGAAGGTCTATCGTGTCCGCATGTCCGTGCCCGAACTGATCCGTATCGTCTCCCGCGACTCGCCCATGGCGCTGGCCCAAGTGGAGCGTGTGCGCGCCGAGTTGGCCGTCCTTCATCCGCAGGTGCGCACCGAGGTGGTGCCGGTCAAGACGACCGGCGACAAGTGGATGGGCGATCTGGCCCTGGTCGAGGGCAAGGGGGCGTTCACCAAGGAGGTGGACGCCGCGCTGCTCGCCGGTGCGGCGGATCTCGCGGTTCACTGCGTCAAGGACGTGCCCGCCGACCGTCCGCTGCCCGCCGGTACGACGTTCGCCGCGTTCCTGAAGCGGGACGACATCCGTGACACCCTGGTCCACCCGGGCGGACTCACCCTCGACGAACTGCCGCCGGGCACCCGGATCGGCACCTCGTCGGTCCGGCGGGTCGCTCAACTCTCCGCCACGCACCCGGAGTTGCAGTGCGTTCCGTTCCGCGGCAACGTCAACCGGCGACTGGAGAAGCTCGCGGCTGGCGAGGCCGACGCGCTGCTGGTCGCGATGTCCGGCCTGGAGCGCATCGACCGGCTCGACGTGGTCAGCGAGGTGCTGTCCCCCGAGGTGATGATGCCGCCGATCGGCGCGGGCATCCTCGCGCTGCAGTGCCGCGAGGGCGACACCGAGGTCATCGACACGGTCAGCGGGCTCGGTCACCCGGAGACGCATCGGGAGGCGACCGCGGAGCGCATGTTCCTGCACGTCCTCCAGGGGCACTGCAACAGCCCGATCTCCGGGTACGCGCAGGTGGACCGGAGCGGTGAACTGTCGCTGCGCGCCTGTGTGTTCACCCCGGACGGCAAGACCCGGCTCAACGCCCACGAGTGGGCGGGGCGACTGGACCCGGCGACGCTGGGCACGTCGGTGGCGGTGGCGCTGCTGCGGCAGGGTGCCCGGGAGATCATCGACGGCATCCCGCACTGAGCAGGGAGTCTCGGGGGGGCAGGTCACGCCTGGTCCCAGAGGCTCAGGGGGTTCCGGGTTCCGCTTGGTCTCCCGGAGGCTCAGGGCGTACCGGGTTCCGCCTGGTCCCGGAGGAACTTGCTCACCTGGTGGGCCAGGCCGTCCCGCCCCGCACCGGCGGCGACGGCGGCCTCGCACAGACCGATACCGCCCGCCCACAGGCGCCGCTCCGTCCACTCCTCCTCCACCCGCAGCTGGACCTGTACGTCCACCTGCTTCAGGGAGGCTTCCGCACCGGCCGCGTAGACGACGGCGGTGGCGCGGCGCAGCGGATGGACGTCGAAGCCCTCGATGAACTGCGAGCTGCGCCAGTCGATGAAGGCGCTCTCGCCGTCCGGGCCGACCCTGACGTCGATCTGGCCGTCCTCCAGATGGATGCCGTAGTGCCGCGCGCCGCGGTTCTCGACGGTGACACGGAGCGTGAAGTAGGTCAGCCCTTCGGCCGCGTCGTCGCGTCCACGCGGCGGCTCGGCAGCCGCCAGGCTGTGGACGCGGACACGCAGACCGGCATGTTCGTCGTACTCCTGCCAGTCCCCGACCACGTTCGGCTCGTACACGGTGCACCCTCTCGGCCTCAGAGAGCTGCTTCCTATCTGTGTGCTCAGCGCACTGTCAAATGAGCGGAATGCGCTGTGGCCAGCGTTTTCGCCCGCTTGATCACTGATCAAGCCGTGCGCAGGAAGAATCCGCTTTCCGGCCGTCGAATCCTGGTCAGGAGCGTGCCGCACATCACGTTCCCGCCAAGATCAGCGGGCGAGCCGGCCGAGTAGGGAGGAGGCGGCCGCGATGCCCAGTGCGGCGGCCACCAGCAACACGGCGAAGTCGGTGCCCAGATGGGACGGGGTGCCGAGCAGCAGCCCGCGCAGCGCGTCCACTTCGTAGCTCAGCGGGTTCACCTTGCTCACCGCCTGCAGCCAGCCGGGCATGATCGCCACCGGGTAGAGGGCGTTGGAGCCGAAGAACAGCGGCATGGTGATCGCCTGGCCGAAACCCATCAGCCGGTCCCTGCTGAGCACGATGCCGGCGATGGTCATCGACAGACAGGAGAAGAAGGCCGAGCCGAGGATCACGATCGCCCCGACGCCGATCAGCTTCAGCGGGTTCCAGGTCAGCGCGACTCCGAGGATCGCGGCGATGACGATCACGACGACGGCCTGGATCAGCGACTTCACCCCGGCCGCGAAGGCCTTGCCGGTGATCAGTGCCGAGCGCGGGGTGGGGGTGACGAGGAGCTTGTTGAGGATGCCGGCGTCCCGCTCCCAGATGATCTGGATGCCGTAGAAGATGGCGATGAACATCGCGGACTGGGCGATGATGCCCGGGGCGAGGTAGTCGATGTAGGGGATGCCGCCGGTGGGGATCGCCTTGATGCGGGTGAAGGTCTGGCCGAAGATCAGCAGCCACAGGGCGGGTTGAACGGCGCGGGTGTACAACTCGGTGCGGTCGTGGCGGAGTTTCTGGAGTTCGACCGCGCACATCGCGATGACGCGGGCGGGCAACAGCCGCCATCCGGCCCGGGGTTGGGGCGGGGTCAGGAGAAGGTTCAGGTCGTACTCGGGAGCTGGGTCAGCCGACGCGGTTCGCGGTGCGGCGGGTGCTTCGGACATCGCGGAAACCTCCTGACTGGTCTTCGAGACCGCTGCCGGCTATGTCCCGGAAGACGTCCTCGAGGGTGGGCAGCGGATCGGTGGCGGGGGCGCCCTCGGTGCGGCGGCGTTCGCCGAGGCCCTCGCGGAGTTGCTCCGGGGTGCCGAGGGCGCGGATGCGGCCGCGGTGCATCAGGCCGACGCGGTCGCAGTACTGGTCGGCCTCGTCCATGTAGTGGGTGGTGACCAGGACGGTCATGCCGGTCGCCTCGCGTACGGCGTTGATGTGCTCCCACACGCTGGTGCGGGCGATCGGGTCGAGGCCGATCGTGGGCTCGTCGAGGATGAGCAGGCGGGGCGCGCTGACCAGGGCCTGCGCGAGTTCGAGGCGGCGGACCATGCCGCCGGAGTAGGTGTTGGCGAGCCGGTCGGCGGCGTCGGTGAGGTCGACGGCCCGCAGCGCCTGGGCGACGCGGGCGGCGCGTTCCTTGCGCGGGACGTCGAAGACGCGGGCGAAGAGAGCGACGTTCTCGCGTCCGGTGAGCCCGCTGTCGGCGGACAGCTGCTGCGGGACGTAGCCGAGCATGCGGCGCACGGACATCTGTTCCTTGGCCGTGTCGTGGCCGAAGACGTGGACCATGCCCGCCGGGACCGGCAGGAGGGTGGTGATACAGCGGATGGCCGTGGTCTTCCCGGCGCCGTTGGGGCCGAGCAGTCCGAAGACCTCGCCCTCCCCCACGGACAGGTCGAGCCCGTCGACCGCGGTGGTCTCGCCGAAGGAATAGGCGAGCCGGGTACAGCTGACGGCCGCGGCCCGCCCGGTGGCGGTGGCAGTGCCGGTATCGCTGTCGGTGGCAGCGTCGATGGACGGCGTCATGACTCCTCGGCCTCCTCGTGCAGGTTGACGGCCAGTTGGCGCAGGGCCGGGAGCGCCGCGCGCAGCGCGTCCCGGTCCGCCTGGTCGAGACGGTCGACCTGGCCGCGGACGAGCTCCGCGCGCCGCGCGTGCCAGTCACTGAGGCGGGTCTTCGCCGTCTCGGTGAGCTGGAGGCGGGCGGCTCGCCGGTCGGCGGGGTCCGTCTCGCGGATCATGAAGCCGTCCCGGACCAGCTGGTTGACGAGCGTCGACACCGAGTTGCTCGCGAGGAACAGCTCCTTGGCCGCGTCCGAGATGCCGATTCCCGGCCGGACCTCGACCAGGCGCAGCAGCTCCACCTCGGCGCCGCGCAGTCGCGGCATGGTCATCTCGCTGCGCAGTCGCCTGCGGATCAGCCGCTGGACACCGACGAGCGCGTCGGCCAGCTCTTCCGGGAAGTTCTCCGTCTCCACACTCGGAGATTACCTCTTTAGCAGAGGTAACTAACCCAAAAGGATGGTCAAGACACCTGCTCGGGAGGCAGCGGGACCGTTTCCGGTTGGACACTGGTGGAGACCGGTGGCCGCCGGTCCACGAGATCGGAACGCGACTGCCATGAACCACGACAGGAAACCGTCCCCCGGAGAACCGGACTCCGTCTCGACCCGTTCGGTGTTCGGCGCCCCCTGCTGGGTGAGTCTCACGAGCCGCGATGTGGAGACCACGGAGGCCTTCTACGAGGCCGTGTTCGGCTGGAAGTGGCGCTCGGCCAGCCTCGGCGACCGCTTCCGGATCGCCACGGCGAACGACATGCCGGTGGCCGGTCTGGCCGCGGTCGCCTCCATGTGGCAGGTCGCGGTGGCGTGGACGCCGTACTTCGCCGTGCCCGACGCGGATGTGGCCGCGGCCCGGGTCCGGGAGCGCGGCGGCACGGTCGCCGTGGGACCGCTCTCCTTCCCGCCCGGCCGCGCGGCCCTGCTCGGCGACCGGGACGGCGCGACCTTCGGCATCTGGGAGGGCGACCTGATCCGCGGCTGGGAGACCTGGCGCCGCTCGGCCCCCGCCTTCGTCCGGCTGCGCACCCGCGACGCCTTCGACGCGGCGATCTTCTACGGCGAGGTCCTCGACTGGGCCTCGGCGGACCCGGCGAGCTGCGACGTCCAGTACGAGGGCGGCGAGGTCGTGCTGCGCAGCGGCGGGAACGTCGTGGCCCGTATCGAGTCGGGCGCGCTGGAGGCGGCCCCCGACCCGACGGTCCGCCCGCACTGGCAGGTCCACTTCTCGGTCTCGGACATCAGGTCGTGCGCCCGGGTCACGGAGGCGCACGGCGGGAGCGTCCTGCGGGAGAACCTGCACGAGGCCGTGCTCCGCGACCCGGACGGCGCCCGTTTCACGGTCACTTCCCGCAACGCCCCCTGACCTTCACCGCCGGGCCGGGCGCGACAGCAGCACGAGACTGCGCGCCTCCACGGCCAGCTCCGTGGCGGCCTTGTGTTCCGTCTCGTCCGGGGTGCCCTGCGGCTCGGCGGTGTCGATCAGGGTCGTCCAGCGCTCGCCGTAGGTGACGTCGGGCAGTCGGAAATCGACGGGCTCCCAGTAGCTGTTCAGCAGGAGCAGGAACGAGTCGTCGACGACGGGCCCGCCGTGCGAATCGCGTTCGGCGATGGCGTCGCCGTTGAGGAACACGCCCACGCAGTGCGCGTCGGAGCGCTGCCAGTCCAGGTCGGCCATCTCGCGGGCGTCGGGCAGCAGCCACACCAGGTCGGGCAGCGGCTGTCCGGCGTGCACGGCGGTCTCGCCGCGGAAGAACCGGCGCCGACGCAACACGGGATGCGCGGCGCGCAGCCCGACGACATACCGCGTGAAGGCGGCGAGTTCGCGCTGTTCGTCGCTCAACTCCCAGTCGATCCAGGAGACTTCGTTGTCCTGGCAGTAGGCGTTGTTGTTGCCGCGCTGACTGCGGCCCAGCTCGTCGCCGTGGCTCAGCATCGGGATGCCCTGCGAAAGAATCAGCGTGGCAAGGAAGTTGCGCTGCTGACGGGCGCGCAGTTCCAGCACAGCGGGGTCATCCGTCTCCCCCTCGACCCCGCAGTTCCAGGACCGGTTGCTGCTCTCGCCGTCCCGATTCCCTTCCCCGTTGGCCTCGTTGCGCTTGTCGTTGTACGAGACCAGGTCGCGCAGCGTGAACCCGTCGTGCGCGGTGACGAAGTTGACGCTGGCGCGCGGACGCCGACGGCTGTGCTGGTACAGGTCGGAGGAGCCGGTGAGCCGGGACGCGAACTCGCCGAGCGTGTGCTCGCCGCCGCGCCAGAAGTCCCGTACGGCGTCCCGGTACTTGCCGTTCCACTCCGACCACAGCGGCGGGAAGTTGCCCACCTGGTAGCCGCCCTCGCCCACGTCCCACGGCTCGGCGATGAGCTTGACGCGGCTGATCACCGGGTCCTGCTGGATCAGGTCGAAGAACGCCGACAGCCGGTCCACCTCGTGGAACTGCCGGGCCAGCGTGGCCGCTAGGTCGAAGCGGAAGCCGTCGACGTGCATCTCGGTGACCCAGTAGCGCAGCGAGTCCATGATCAGCTGGAGGACGTACGGGTGCCGCATCAGCAGGCTGTTGCCGGTGCCCGTCGTGTCGTAGTAGTGGCCCCAATCGCCGTCCACCAGACGGTAGTAGGAGGCGTTGTCGATGCCGCGGAAGGACAGGGTGGGGCCCTGTTCGTTGCCCTCGGCGGTGTGGTTGTAGACGACGTCGAGGATGACTTCGAGCCCGGCCGCGTGCAGCGCCTTCACCATGGACTTGAACTCGGTGACCTGGCCGCCGCGTTCGCGGTGCGCGGCGTAGGCGTTGTGGGGCGCGAAGAAGCCGATGGTGTTGTAGCCCCAGTAATTGGACAGGCCGCGGTCCTGGAGCACGCCGTCCTGCACGAACTGGTGCACCGGCATCAACTCGACGGCGGTCACCCCGAGTTGGGCGAGATGCTCGACGACGGCCGGGTGCGCGAGTCCCGCATAGGTGCCCCGGAGTTCCTCGGGGACCTCCGGGTGGGTGCGGGTCAGCCCCTTCACATGGGCCTCGTAGATCACGGTGTCGGCGTACGAGCGCCGGGGCGGTCGGTCGTCGCCCCAGTCGAAGGCCGGGTCGGTGACCACGCCGAGCATGCCGTGCCCGGCGCTGTCGCCAGGCGCCGGCCCGGCCGAACGCTCGTACAGCGAGGGGTCGTTGTCGATCTGGCCGTCCACCGCCCGGGCGTACGGATCGAGGAGCAGTTTCGCCGGGTTGCAGCGGTGTCCGGCGGCCGGAGCCCACGGACCGCGCACTCGATAGCCGTAGCGCTGCCCCGGTCCGATGCCCGGCAGATAGCAGTGCCACACGAAGCCGTCGGCCTCGGTCAGCCGCACGTCCCGGTGGCTGCCGTCGTCGCCGACGAGGACGAGGTCGACGCGTTCGGCGACCTCGCTGAACAGGGCGAAGTTGGTGCCGTTCCCGTCGAAGGAGGCACCCAACGGATAGGGGTGCCCGCTCCACACGGACACCCCTTTCCTGCGCGGGCTCGCGGTCACCGGGCGTCCTCCAGGACGCCGTGCGCCGGACGGGCCGGCGGGGCGGCCGGTACCTCGCGCGGGAGTTGGAGCATCTCCCGCAGGCGCGGCGCGGGCGTCCTCGGGACACGCGGGACGCGTTCGCCGCTGCGAGCCCGCTGCGAGAACCAGATGACCTTGCTTCCGGTGTCGGTGGCGCAGCAACCCCAGCCGTCGCTCATCGCGGCGATCCGGGCGAGGCAGGCACGCAGGTCCTGGTCCGGACGGAGATCGCGGTCGTTGTCGCCGATGGCGGTGATCAGGTGCTGGCCGTTCCACCACAGCTCTATCGACGTGTGCTTGTCCGTGGCGTGCTCGTCGATCGCCCGCAGCAGCAGCTCGGCGCCGCGACAGACGGGATTCACGAGGATCTCCAGGTCCCAGAGGCGGAGATGGGCGGCCAGGATGCGCCTGACCTGCCCGACCCGTTCCGGACTGACGTCCACATCGAGGTGGTAGTAGCAGGGCACTGCGGTCTTCATCGTCGTTGGCTCCCTACCGGCGAAGCTCACGCTTCCCCTCGCCCTGCGGGGCCGGGGCCCCGAACACGAAGCGTGAGCAATGATCGCTTCTGAGTCAGATCCAGAGTGCGAGCGCTAGGCCATTCGTGCAACACGAGCGACGGGTGAGGTAGTTGAAGAACCAACAAGACGCTGGGTCATCACCTGTGCACCATGAGTGAAAGCCTCGACTGCCGTGACGGAGCCATGACCCTCCGCGCACGGCCGCCACCCGACGGTCGGGAACCGCGGTCCGCCGAGGCGAAAGGTGAACAGCGCCATGCTGCTACCCGCCAAGGCCGAAGTCGCCCGCCACCTGCGGCGCTATCGGGCGTGGGAACGCGTGATGCTCGCATCGCCGGGCGACCGGACGGTACGGGCCACCTTCGAGGACTCGGGCTACACCTTGTGCGTGCTGCTGGGGAAGCGCTGCGCGCGCGAGGCCGCGGAAGCCGCCGAACGCTATCTGCGCGGCAGCCAGAGCACGTACCAACAGGAACAGAACGCCCGCCCCCGTACGACGGCCGTCGTGCACCGCGGGCCGCCGGTCGCCGTCGATCAGCGTTCCCCGGCGGGAAGGTAGTCCCCCTTCCGGCGCAGTTGGCATCCACGGCCGGGTGAACAGCCCGGCCTCCGGCACGACGGAGGTGAGACCCATGAGCGCGACCCCGGCAGCCATCGGCCGCATTCCGGTACGTGACGTACGCCCGTCCGTGGACAGCGGCGCGCGCCCGGCCAAGGCGGTGGTCGGCGAGACGTTCCAGGTCACCGCCACCGTCTTCCGCGAGGGCCACGACACGATCGGCGCCAACGTCGTCCTCTACGACCCCGACGGCCGCCCGGGTCCATGGACCCCGATGCGCGAACTCGCCCCCGGCAGCGACCGCTGGGGCGCCGAGGTCACGCCGGACGCGACCGGCCGTTGGTCCTACGTCGTGGAGGCCTGGGGCGACCCCATCGCCACGTGGCGCCGGGCCGCCCGCATCAAGATCCCGGCCGGCATCGACGTCGGCCTGATGCTGGAGGAGGGCGCGGAACTGCACGCCCGAGCCGCCACCGGGGTACCCGAGGGACCGGCCCGCGCCACGGTGCTGGCCGCGGCGGACGCGCTGCGCGACGACACGCTGGCGGTGGGGACGCGGTTCGTGGCCGCGTTGACTCCGGGCGTGGAGGGGGTGCTGGAGGCTTGTCCGCTACGGGAGTTGGTGACGGTTTCCGAGCCCCGCGTGTTGCTGGTGGAGCGGGAGCGGGCGTTGTACGGCGCCTGGTACGAGTTCTTCCCCCGCTCCGAGGGCACTCCGGCCCAGCCCCACGGCACGTTCCGTACGGCGGCGAAACGGCTGGACGGCATCGCGGCGATGGGCTTCGACGTCGTCTACCTGCCGCCGATCCACCCGATCGGGAGCACCTTCCGCAAGGGCCCGAACAACACCCTCTCAGCGGGGCGTGAGGACGTCGGTGTCCCGTGGGCGATCGGCTCGCCGGAGGGCGGGCACGACGCGATCCATCCGCAGCTGGGCACGCTGGAGGACTTCGACGCGTTCGTCGCGCGGGCCGCCGAGCTGGGCATGGAGATCGCGCTGGACTTCGCGCTGCAGTGCTCGCCGGACCATCCCTGGGTGGAGAAGCACCCGGAGTGGTTCCACCACCGTCCCGACGGGACGATCGCGTACGCGGAGAACCCGCCGAAGAAGTACCAGGACATCTACCCGATCGCCTTCGACCGGGACATGGACGGCCTGATCGCGGAGACCGTGCGGGTGCTGCGGCACTGGATGGACCACGGGGTGCGGATCTTCCGCGTGGACAACCCGCACACCAAGCCGGTCGTGTTCTGGGACCGGGTCATCGCCGAGATCAACGGCACCGACCCGGACATCATCTTCCTGGCCGAGGCCTTCACCCGTCCCGCGATGATGGCCACCCTCGCGCAGATCGGGTTCCAGCAGTCGTACACCTACTTCACCTGGCGCAACACCAAGGACGAACTCACCGAATACCTCAGCGAGTTGTCCGGTGAAGCCGCCGCCTACATGCGGCCGAACCTGTTCGTGAACACCCCGGACATCCTCCACGAGTTCCTCCAGGAGGGCGGTCGACCCGCCTTCGAACTGCGCGCGGTACTGGCGGCGACCCTCTCTCCCACCTGGGGTGTCTACAGTGGCTACGAACTGTGCGAGAACGCCCCTCTCCGGCCGGGGAGCGAGGAGTATCTCGACTCGGAGAAGTACCAACTCCGCCCGCGCGACTGGGAGTCCGCCGAGCGGGACGGACGTGGCATCGCGCCGTTGCTGGGCAGGCTCAACGACATCCGGCGCCGTCACCCGTCGCTGCACCGGCTCAGGAATCTCCGCTTCCACCGGACGGACAACGACGCGCTGATCGCGTACAGCAAGACCACGGGTGTGGACACGGTTCTGGTGGTCGTCAACCTCGACCCGCACCACACCCAGGAGGCCACGGTCTCGTTGGACATGCCGCAACTCGGCCTGGAATCAAACGAATCCATGTCGGTGTACGACGAACTGACGGGTGAGTCCTATCAGTGGGGCAGGACCAACTATGTGCGTCTCGAACCCGGCCGGGCTCCCGCGCACGTGCTCCACGTCCGGCGGTCCACTCAGAGCGGAGGGTCAAGAGCTTCATGACTGTCAACGAACCGGTCCACGACACCTTCGAGGACACTCCCGCCAAGGACCGGGACCCCGAGTGGTTCAAACGTGCCGTCTTCTACGAGGTCCTGGTCCGCTCCTTCCAGGACAGCAACGGCGACGGCATCGGTGATCTGAAGGGCATCACCGCCAAACTCGACTACCTCCAGTGGCTCGGCGTCGACTGCCTCTGGCTACCCCCCTTCTTCAAATCCCCACTCCGAGACGGCGGTTACGACGTCTCGGACTACACCGCCGTACTCCCCGAGTTCGGCGACCTCGCGGACTTCGTGGAGTTCGTGGACTCCGCCCACCAACGCGGCATGCGCGTCATCATCGACTTCGTCATGAACCACACCAGCGACCAGCACCCGTGGTTCCAGGAGTCCCGCAAAGACCCCGACGGGCCGTACGGCGACTACTACATGTGGGCCGACGACGACAAGCAGTACCCCGACGCCCGCATCATCTTCGTCGACACCGAAGCCTCCAACTGGACCTTCGACCCCGTCCGCAAGCAGTACTTCTGGCACCGCTTCTTCTCCCACCAGCCGGACCTGAACTACGAGAACCCGGCCGTGCAGGAAGAGATCCTGGCCGCCCTCCGCTTCTGGCTCGACCTCGGGATCGACGGCTTCCGCCTCGATGCCGTGCCCTATCTCTATGCGGCCGAAGGCACCAACTGCGAGAACCTGCCCGCCAGTCACGAGTTCCTGAAGCGCGTCCGCCGAGAGATCGACGCGATGTATCCGGACACGGTGCTGCTGGCGGAAGCGAATCAATGGCCCGAGGACGTCGTCGACTACTTCGGCGACTACCAGAGCGGCGGGGACGAATGCCACATGGCGTTCCACTTCCCGGTCATGCCACGGATCTTCATGGCGGTCCGCCGGGAGTCGAGGTATCCGGTCTCGGAGATCCTCGCCAAGACCCCGGCCATTCCCACCGGTTGCCAGTGGGGCATCTTCCTGCGCAACCACGACGAGCTGACCCTGGAGATGGTCACCGACGAGGAACGCGACTACATGTGGGCGGAATACGCCAAGGACCCCCGCATGCGCGCCAACATCGGCATCCGCAGGCGCCTCGCGACCTTGCTGGACAACGACCGCAACCAGATCGAACTCTTCACCGCCCTGCTGCTTTCCCTCCCCGGCTCGCCGATCCTCTACTACGGCGACGAGATCGGCATGGGCGACAACATCTGGCTCGGCGACCGCGACGCCGTACGCACCCCCATGCAGTGGACACCCGACCGCAACGCGGGCTTCTCCACCTGCGACCCCGGCCGGCTCTTCCTGCCGACGATCATGGACCCCGTCTACGGCTACCAGGTCACCAACGTCGAGGCGTCGATGTCGTCGCCCTCCTCGCTGCTGCACTGGACCCGCCGCATGATCGAGATCCGCAAGCAGAACCCGGCGTTCGGGCTGGGGTCGTACACCGAGCTCCAGTCGTCGAACCCGGCGGTGATCGCGTTCCTGCGCGAGTACGAGGACGATCTCGTGCTGTGCGTGCACAACTTCTCGCGGTTCGCGCAGCCCACCATGCTCGATCTGCGGGAGTTCGACGGCCGGCATCCCGTGGAGCTGATCGGCGGGGTGCGTTTCCCCGCCATCGGTGAACTGCCGTATCTGCTGACGCTCGCGGGGCACGGCTTCTACTGGTTCCGGCTCTCGCGAGCCGCTCCCCGCATCGGCCGACGACTTTGAGGATGTGCCGGCGAAAGGACGCGTCATCATGCCGAAGACCGCACCCCTCCGACTGAGCAGCCCCGGCGTCGACAGGCCTCCGGCCACGCTCGCCGGGCTGCTGCGCGAATGGCTGCCCGGGCAGCGCTGGTTCGCCGGCAAGGACCGGCCGGTGGCCGACCTCGATGTGCTGTCCACGACGGAGCTGTTCCCCGGCTGCCTTCATCTGCTGGTCCGCGCCTCCCACACCGGGGTCCCCGCGCCGGTCGGCACTCCCCCGCCCGGCGACTGCTACCAACTCCTGCTCGGCGTAAGGGAGTACGTCTCACCGCGTCTCGCCCGGGCCTACATCGGGCGTGTGCAGGAAGGTCCGTTGGCCGGTCTCGCGGTCTACGACGCCCTCCAGGATCCTCGGTCGGCGGAGCTGCTGTTGGAGCGGCTGCGGCATCCCGGTACGACGGGTCCTCTGCACTTCGAGGCGGACCCGTCGGTGTCCGTGCCCGCCGGGCTGACGCCTCGGCTGCTGGGCGCGGAGCAGTCCAACTCCTCGCTGGTGTACGGCGACCGGTTCATTCTGAAGGTGTTCCGGCGCATCCAGCCCGGCGTCAATCCGGACCTGGAACTGCCGGGCGCGCTGGCCGCGCAGGGCTGTACGCGGGTGCCCGCGCCGGTGGCGTGGTTCCGGACGGCCGAGCCGCGGGCCGCGACGCTCGGTGTGCTCCAGCCGTTCCTGCCGGACGCCTCCGACGGCTGGGCGCTCGCGCTGCGCGCACTCGCCGACGGTGCCGAATTCACCACCCAGGCCCATGAGTTGGGGCAGGCCACCGCCGATGTCCATCTCGCCCTGGCCGCGGCTTTTCCGTCCGGGAGCGGTACCGGAAACGAACACACGGCGACCGCGATGACCGAACGACTGGAGGCCGCCGCGCACGCCGTGCCCGCGCTGCGGCCGTTCGTGCCGGGGCTGCGGACCGCGTTCGGCGCGCTGGTCGGCCGGGAAACCTGGCCGCCAGCCCAGCGCATCCACGGCGATCTGCATCTCGGGCAGGTGCTGCGGGCCGGACGCGACTGGTTCGTCATCGACTTCGAGGGCGAACCGTCCAAGCCGCTGGCCGAGCGGCGCAGCGCGCAGTCCCCGGTGCGGGACATCGCGGGCATGCTGCGCTCCTTCGACTACGCGGCCCGGCAGCGCCGCCCCTGGCGCCCGGAGTGGGCGCGTCGCTGCCGCGAGGCCTTCTGCGCGGGCTATGCGGCCCGGGCCGGCTGGGATCCCCGCATCCAGCACGCTCTGCTTCGCGCGTACGAGACGGACCGCGCTGTGTATGAAGTGCTGTACGAGGCCAGACACCGTCCGGACTGGCTTCCCGTACCCATGGCGGCGATCGAGCGTCTCGCCGTCCGAGGAGGCTGAACTCCGTGGCCCTGCGCGACACTTCACCTCAGGAGGCGGGCGGTCCGTCCACGACCGCCGACCCGGACACGGGCGAATCGACCGAGCCCGCCGCGCCGGGGGCCGGGGGCCCGGCCACGCCTGGCGCACCGGAGACCGGCGGCCGGACCCCGAGCGAGACACCGGGGACGAGCGGCCCGCCCACGGCATCCTCCGCGCTGGACCCGGCAGACCGCGATCGCCTGCTCGCGGGCGCCCATCACGACCCGCACGCGCTGCTCGGCGCGCATCCGGTACCGGGCGGGATCACCTTCCGGGCGCTGCGTCCGTACGCCCGTGCCGTGAGCGTCGTGATCGACGGGACGCGCACTCCGCTCACCTCGGAGGGCGGCGGCCTCTTCTCCGGCGTGCTCCCGCTCGACGCGATCCCTGCGTACACGCTGCTGGTGTCGTACGCGGAGGGCGACGAGCACGAGGTCCACGACCCGTACGGCTTCCTCCCCGCGCTCGGTGAACTCGACCTGCACCTCATCAAGGAGGGGCGGCACGAGGAGCTGTGGAAGGCGCTCGGCGCCGAGCCGATGACGCACGGCGGAGTGGCGGGCACCCGGTTCACCGTGTGGGCGCCGAACGCCCAAGGGGTGCGTGTCGCCGGGGAGTTCAGCTCCTGGGACGGTACGGCGTTCCCGATGCGGTCGCTCGGTTCGTCCGGGGTGTGGGAGCTGTTCCTGCCGGGTGTGGGCGAGGACGCGCGCTACAAGTTCGAGATCACTTCCCGGAGTGGCGAGCGCTTCCTCAAGGCCGACCCGATGGCCCGCCGTACGGAGGTGCCGCCCGCCACGGCGTCCATCGTGACCGCCTCGCACTACGAGTGGGGCGATGCGAACTGGCTCGCGCGGAGGACGGAAACCTCCGTCCACGAGGCGCCATTCTCCGTCTACGAGGTGCATCTCGCCTCCTGGCGACCAGGATTGACGTACCGTCAGCTCGCTCTCGAACTCCCCGCCTACGTGAACGAACTCGGCTTCACCCACGTCGAGTTCATGCCGGTGACCGAGCACCCCTTCGGCGGCTCGTGGGGCTACCAGGTCACCGGCTTCTACGCGCCGACCTCCCGCCTGGGCACCCCCGACGACTTCAAGTTCCTCGTCGACGCCCTGCACCAGGCCGGTATCGGCGTGATCATGGACTGGGTTCCGGCGCATTTCCCCAAGGACGACTGGGCGTTGGCCCGGTTCGACGGGGAGCCGCTGTACGAGCCCGGGGACGCGCGGCGGGCCGAGCATCCGGACTGGGGGACGTACGAGTTCGACCTCGGGCGGACCGAGGTGCGCAACTTCCTCGTGGCGAACGCCGTCTACTGGTGCCAGGAGTTCCACATCGACGGCCTGCGCGTGGACGCGGTCGCCTCGATGCTCTACCTCGACTACTCACGCGACTCGGGCCAGTGGAGCCCGAACGTCCATGGCGGGCGCGAGGACTTGGACGCGATGGCCTTCCTCCAGGAGATGAACGCGACCGTGTACCGCAGGGTGCCGGGAGTCGTGACGATCGCCGAGGAGTCCACCGCCTGGGACGGGGTGACCCGGCCGACCGACACCGGCGGGCTGGGTTTCGGGTTCAAGTGGAACATGGGCTGGATGCACGACTCGCTCGACTACATGTCGCACGAGCCCGTGCACCGGAAATTCCACCACCATGAGATGACCTTCTCCATGGTGTACGCCTACAGCGAGAACTACGTGCTCCCGATCTCGCACGACGAAGTCGTCCACGGGAAGCGGTCGTTGGTGTCGAAGATGCCGGGCGACTGGTGGCAGCAGCGCGCCGACCACCGGGCGTATCTGGGATTCATGTGGGCCCACCCCGGCAAGCAACTCCTCTTCATGGGCCAGGAGTTCGCCCAGGGCGACGAGTGGTCCGAGTCCCACGGCCCGGACTGGTGGCTCCTGGACCCCGCCTACGACGCCGCACCCGATCACCGGGGCGTCCAGCACCTCGTCCGCGACCTGAACACGGTGTACCGCGCGACCCCCGCCCTCTGGCAACTGGACACCCAACCCGCCGGTTTCCGTTGGGTGATGGGCGACGCGGCCGAGGACAACGTCTTCGCGTTCTTGAGGTTCGCCGCCGACGGCTCCCCGCTCCTGGCCGTCAGCAACTTCTCTCCGGTCGTGCGCCACGACTACCGGCTCGGTGTCCCGGACGAGATCCCCGCGTGGCACGAAGTCCTCAACACCGACGCCGCCGCCTTCGGTGGCAGCGGTGTAACCAACCCCTACCCGGTCAAACCGGAGGACGGCCACATCCGGCTCACGCTCCCGCCGCTCGCGACGGTGTGGCTGACACCGGAGTGACAGGTGAATCGTAGCCAAAGTCGGTAAGGGCACTTCACGGTTCCCCTCACCAAACGCTCACACCTGGGCTACATTCGAGCACCGTCGATAACAGCAATGATCGGCAGAGTCACGCCCCGTACAACCCAGGAGCAGCGCATGCGCGACTTCGCCGTCGCTCCACCCCCCACCTCCACCACCATCAACGGCGGCCTCGCCGACAGCATCTTCGAGACCGCGGTCCTTCATCCCACCCTTCCGCTGGTCGCCCGCAGGCCCGACCCGACCTCCACCGAGTGGGAGGAGGTGACGGCGGTAGAGCTGCGGGACGAAGTCGTCGATCTGGCAAAGGGGTTGATCGCCTCCGGGATCTCGCCGGGCAGCCGGGTCGCGATCATGGCCCGTACCCGTTACGAGTGGACCGTGTTCAGCCACGCCCTGTGGGCGGTCGGCGCCGAGGTCGTGCCGGTGCATCCGACGTCCTCGCGCGAGCAGGTCGAATGGATCCTGCGGGACGCCAACTGTGTGGCCGTGGTCGTGGAGGACGAGCAGGGCATCATGACGGTCGGCACGGTGTGTGCCGCGTTGCCGCGGCTGCGGCACGTCTGGCAGTTGGACACCGGGGCGCTGGCCCAACTCGCCGAGCGGGGCACGTACATACCGCAGACCACGGTGGACTCGCTGCGCCGGATCGTGATGCCGGACTCGACCGCGGTCGTCGCCTACACCTCGGGCACCTCGGGCCGCCCCATGGGCTGCGCGCTGAGCCACCGCAGTCTCGCCAGCCCCTGCGACACGCTGCTCGCGGGCTGGTCGCACACGGTGGCGCCGCCGGGGGAACAGGCGGCCGTGCTGGCCTTCCTGCCCTTCTCGCACGTGTACGGACTGATGATCCAGGGGCTGTGCATGCGCGGCGGCTGGCTGATGGCCCACGAGCCGGAGATGACCGAGGCGGCGCTGGTGTCGGCGCTGCGCACGTTCCGGCCGACCTATCTGTACGCCGTGCCGTCGATCTTCGAGAAGATCTACAAGAACTTTCTCCGTACGGCCCAACAGACCGGCCGGGGCGCCCTGTTCGAGCGTGCCGCGTCGACCGCGCGGGAGTTCGCCGCGGCCGAGGAGAGACAGAGACTCGGCCGGGGCTCGGGTCCCGCCTTCGATCTGCGGCTCCAACACGCCGTGTTCGAGCGGACGGTGTACCGCAAGCTGCGCTCGGCGCTGGGCGGCCGGGTGGTCCGCGCGACGTCGGGCGGTTCGCCCCTGAACCGTGAACTGTCCTTGTTCTACTCGGGTATCGGCATCCTCGTGCACGACGGCTACGGGCTCACGGAGACGGCCGGCGGGATCACGATGCAGCCGCTGGGGCGGGAGAAGATCGGCACGGTGGGGCAGGCGCTGCCGGGCACGGAGATCCGGGTCGCGGAGGACGGCGAGATCCTGGTGCACGGCCCTTCGGTGTTCCAGGGCTACATCAACGACGAGCGGGCGACCCGGGCCGTGCTGCACGCGGGCTGGCTGGCCACCGGGGACATCGGGCGGCTGGACACCGAGGGGTATCTGACGATCACCGGCCGCAAGAAGGACATCCTCATCACCAGCAGCGGCAAGAGCGTCGCGCCGGCCGCGCTGGAGAACCGGCTGCGGATGCATCCCCTGATCCATCAGGCGGTGGTCGTCGGCGACGACCGTCCCTGTGTGGGGGCGCTGCTCACCCTGGACCCGGAGTTCGTGGCGCACTGGCGGGCCGGTCTCGCGCTGCAGAGCGACGCGCGGGGCCGGGAGGCGCGGGAGGAGAACGCGCTGCGGGAGGAGATCACCCGGGCCGTCGCCGCCGCCAACAGTCCCGTGGGGCGCGCCGAGTCGATCCGGGTGTTCCGGGTGCTCCCGCAGCCGTTCGACGTCGCGGGCGGGCTGCTGACGCCGTCGATGAAGCTGCGCAGGGACGCGATCGTGCGGCACTACGCGTTCGAGATCGACGCGATGTACCAGGCACGCGCGCGTGTCCCGCAGCAGTCGGCGGAGGAGCAGCTCGCGGGCTGGGACGACGCGGACAACGTGTTCCGCTAGGGGCCGGTCCGGCCGGAGGTCACTCCGGGCGGTGGGCGACGACCGCGAACATCGTCACGGACATGTGCAGCGCGCCGCGCTCGGCGGCCTCGGTGAGGTCGGCGTAGGCGCGGTCGCGCTGGGCCTCGGTCAGTGCGCCGCGGCGTACCGCGGACTCGCCGAGCATGCGGATCAGCGGCCAGGCCACCGACCGGTGGTCCTGGTGCAACGCCTGCGAGCCGCGGTCGTCGACGACGAGTCCGGCGGCGCTGAGCTGGCCGACGAGTCGGCGCCCCGAGTAGGGGTTGGCCGCGCTGGTGAGGGCGCCGGAGGTGAACGCGGCCGTGACCTCGGGGTCGCCCGGGTGCAGGATCGTGGTCGCCCAGTCGGTGTCGAGGAGGGCCACGCGTCCGCCGGGGCGCAGCACGCGGGCCATCTCGGCGACGGCCTTGTCCGGTTCCGCGAGGTGCTGGAGCACCCGTTCGCACCAGACGACGTCCACGGAGGCGTCGGGCACGGGCAGGGACAGCGCGTCGCCGTCCGTGAAGCGGGCCGGGCTGCCTGCCGACGCGGCTCGCTCCTCGGCGACCGCGCGCAGTCCGGGGTTGGGTTCGACGCCGAGCGCCGACCCGTTGGCACCGACCGCCGCGGCCAGTTCACGGGTCGTGGAACCTGTCCCCGCCCCGATGTCGAGGGCGCGTTCCCCGCTGCCCGGGGCGAGTGCCTCGTGCGCCCATGCGCGCAGTCGTCGTACGCCTGGATTGGCTTCCTGGATGTCGAGCGCGGCCACCAGCCGCGTCACGTTGCCGGTGTCGATGTTCTGGGTGCGGAAGCCTGACCCCGGCTCGGGCTGAGTGTGCGACATGGCGTGCACTCTACGGTCCGCGGCGATCGCCGAGTGATCGGTCAAAGGTCATTCAGGTACGCCATTTGTTCACGCGTCCGCGGCGTACGGACGGCGTCGGCGGGGCATGCTGGTGCCCACGCGTTCGTCTGCCTGCCGCGCTCAGCTGGCGGAACGGCTCCCGGCACGGTGGGATCGATGTGGTGCGAGGCAGCGATCCAGGGGCAGGCGTACGGCGTCGAGGCAGACCGCCTGGAGCCGCAGAAGGGATGAACACCGTGACACGACCGAGGATCCTGGTGGTTGGCGCAGGCTTCGCAGGAGTGGAGTGCGTCCGCCGTCTGGAGAGGAAACTGAACACCGACGAGGCGGACGTCACCCTGGTGACGCCGTTCTCCTACCAGCTCTATCTGCCCCTGCTGCCGCAGGTCGCCTCCGGCGTCCTGACCCCGCAGTCGATCGCCGTCTCGCTGCGCCGCAGCAAGAAGTACCGCACGCGGATCATCCCGGGCGGCGCGATCGGTGTGGACATCAAGGCCAAGGTCTGTGTGATCCGCACGATCAACGACGAGATCGTGAACGAGCCCTACGACTACATCGTGCTCTCCCCCGGCAGCATCACCCGCACCTTCGACATCCCCGGGCTGACCGATCACGCCTTCGGGATGAAGACCCTCGCGGAGGCCGCCTACATCCGCGACCACGTCATCACCCAGCTGGACCTCGCGGACGCGAGCGACGACCCGGCGGAGAAGGCGTCGCGGCTCCAGTTCGTGGTGGTCGGCGGTGGTTACGCCGGCACGGAGACGGCCGCCTGTCTGCAGAAGCTGACGCACGCCGCGGTCAAGCGCTACCCCCGGATCGACCCGGGTCTGATCAAGTGGCACCTGATCGACATCGCGCCGAAGCTGATGCCCGAGCTGGGCGACAAGCTCGGCAGGAGCGCGCAGGAGATCCTCACCAAGCGCGGTATCGACATCTCCCTGGGGGTGTCCATCGCCAAGGCGGGGCCGGAGGAGGTCACCTTCACGGACGGGCGTGTGGTGCCGACCCGGACGCTGATCTGGACGGCCGGTGTGGTCGCCAGTCCGCTGATCGCCACGCTGGGCGCGGAGACGGTGCGGGGGCGGCTCGCGGTCACCTCCGCCATGAACCTCCCGGGCCAGGACGGCGTGTTCGCGCTCGGTGACGCCGGCGCGGTGCCGGACGAGGCCAAGGAGGGGGACGGCGCGATCTGCCCGCCGACCGCGCAGCACGCCATGCGGCAGGGCAAGGTGGTCGCCGACAACGTGATCGCCACGCTGCGCAACCAGCCGCTGAAGCCGTACGTGCACAAGGACCTCGGGCTCGTCGTGGACCTCGGCGGCAAGGACGCGGTGTCCAAGCCGCTCGGCATCGAACTGCGCGGTCTGCCCGCCCAGGTCGTCGCCCGCGGCTACCACTGGTCGGCGCTGCGCACCGGCGTCGCCAAGGTCCGCGTGGCGACGAACTGGACGCTGAACGCGCTGGCCGGCGACGACTTCGTGCGCACCGGCTTCCAGGCCCGCAAACCGGCCACGCTGAAGGACTTCGAGTACACCGACTCGTACCTCTCGCCGGAGCAGGTACGGGACCGCATCGAAGGGTCCGGCACCCAGGAGCCGTAGCATCGGCGTCACGGATCTTGAGGTGAACCTGGGGAGAGTACGGCGGCGTGAGGGCAGCGGGACGGGCGGCGTGGGCACGGGTGCGGTATCGCGTCGCGGCGTCCGATCCCGGACTGCTGCGGCTGACGGCCGGGCTGCGGACGGTGGCCTCGATCGCCCTCACGCTGACCGTGCTCTCCCTGGCGCAGGCCTCGGTCCCGCATCTCGTCGCCGGGGCGATGGCGGCGATGGTCTCCACGTTCGCCATCCGGGAGAAGCAGCGCGGGCAGCAGGCGGTGACGCTCGCGCTGGGGCTGCCGGTGGCGCTGGCCTCGGTGTCGCTGAGCGCGCTGCTGAACTCGCGGGTGGTCGCCGGTGACGTCTTCTTCGTCCTGCTGATCTTCGGCGCGGTCTACAGCCGCCGCTTCGGCGACCGCGGCACGGCGCTGGGTCTGATCGGCTTCCAGATCTACTTCCTGTCCCTGTTCGTCGGCGCGACCGTCTCCGCGCTGCCGCGGCTGTACGGCGTGCTCGGCGTGGCCTTCGCGTGCAGCGCGCTGGTGCGGTTCGCGCTGGTGCCGGAGACACCGGCCGGGACGCTGGACCGGCTACGGCGGGCGTTCCGGGCGCGGTTCGCCCAACTCGTCACCGCACAGCTCGCGTTGCTCGACGCGGGTCCCGACGACATGGAGAAGGCCCTCGACGACGTACGGGAGGGCACCGCGCGGCTGCACGAGACGGCCTTGCTGATCCAGGGACGACTGGAGGACGGGACCTCCGACGAGACGGTGGCGCGGCTCGTGCAGCGGCGTATCGCGGATGCCGAGGTCGCCGCCGAGCGGCTCGGGCTGCTGCTGCTGACCGCGCGCAGCGCCGAGCGGGGTCACACGCTGACCCTGCATCTGCCGGGCGCGCCCGTGCCCGCCGGTGATCTGCTGCCCCAGCGGGACGAGACCACCGACACGCTGCGCCGCGATCTGGAGGCGCTGCGGCTGCTGGTCCTGCGGCCCGTGGGCGAGGACTCGGGCACCGGGCTGGCGCATGTGCGCAACCGGCTGCTGGGCTATCGCGAGGAGGAGAACCTGCCGCCCGCCTCGGACGCCGTCCAGGACGTGTTCCGGGGCATCGGCGAGGCCGGGCGTGCGGTGCTGGGGCTGCGGATCGCGGTGGACGGGCCGCAGGACGAGTCGGAGGACACGCCCGCGACGACCCGCTCGCGCGAGGAGCTGGACGCGGAGGACATCGCCATCGCGGGCAGCGAGGAGGCCGAACAGGAGGACGCGGAGCGCACGGGGCTGCGGCGGCCGACGACGCGGGCGGCCGTGCAGGTCGCCGTCGGATCCTCGCTGGCGATCATCGGCGGGGAGTTCCTGTCCAGTCAGCGCTGGTACTGGGCGGTGCTGACCTGCTGGATCGTGTTCCTCAACACCTCGTCCACCGGCGAGATCCTCGTCAAGGGCTACCGGCGGCTGCTGGGCACGGTCCTGGGTGTCGTCGCCGGTATCGGTCTCGCGGGCCTGGTCGGGCATCACACCTGGACGGCGTTCGCCCTGGTGCTGCTGTTCATCTTCGCGATGTTCTACACGGCACCGCTCTCCTACACCCTGATGTCCTTCTTCGTCACCGCGATGCTGGGCCTGCTCTACACGCTGCTGCACACCTACAGCGCGTCGGTGCTGCTGCTGCGGATCGAGGAGACTGCGCTCGGCGCGGCCTGCGGGGTGGTCGCGGCGGCGCTGGTGCTGCCGGTGCACACGGACCGCCGTACGAACGAACTGCTCGGCACCGTGCTGGAGCGGCTCACCGACGTCACCGAGGCCGCCGTCGACCAGCTCAGCGGTGGGGCCGCGGCCGAACTGCTCGACAAGGCACGGGACTTGGACCAGGCGCTGGCCGATCTGAGCGCGTCCACGCAGCCGTTGACGCACCCGATCACGCCGTTGCGGGCACGCCGGGACACGGCGCGGTATGTCGTCGCGCTCCTGGAGACCTGTGCCTATCACGCGCGGTATCTGGCGGCGACCGCCGAGCTGCTGCCCACGCATCCGTCGATCGCGGCCGATCCCCGGCTGAGGGAGGCGGGGCGCCGGATCGTGCACAACATCGGGGTGATCGGCGCCCATGTCGCCGGCGGGGACGCTGTCGGCGAGATCGAGACCGGGCCGAGCATCGCGTCCCTGCTGCGGCCCGGGACACCGGGGACCCCGCGCTACGGGCGGGTCACCGACCGTGTGCTGCGGCATCTGCAGCGCCTGGACGAGGCCGTGGTCGGCCTGGCCCGGCCGCTCGACGTACCGATCGCGACGCCGGTGAAGTGAACGCCGCGCGTCTGGGTAGGCGACGGCTATGAGTGAAGTCGTGGACTCGGACGAACTGTTGCGGCGCATCCAGCGGGCCCGGGCCTTCGCCGCCCAGGAGGTGCACACATGGTCGCAACAGGGCGACGCCGTAAGGGAAGTGGCCTACGAGGTGGTCCTGCGGGTGCTGGACGAGATCGTGGCCCCCGGACGGCATGCCACGAAGTGAAACCGGTCACGCGACCGGTTGAACTGGGTACGAAATGCCCGTACATGGTTTACGGTTCATTCATACGTGGATACGGGGTCGACCCTACCGTCCCCCGAGCCACCGCTTACGGCCCTGGCTGGTCTCCCCCGTCCAGCCAGGGCTTTTTCATGCCCGATTCCGTCCCCCGAGGTGCCCGGGACGGCGGCAGCGGCTGAAATGGGCGTAGGGAGAATTCCGGATCCGCTGCCGGCGAGGAGCCCTGTGCCATGACCCAAGCGATAAAACTGCTGACCGCCCTGCCCCAGACCCAGCGCGAACGACTCATGGAGCTCGCGCAGGAGGTCTCGTTCGCCGAGGACTCCAGGATCTTCGAGGCGGGCGGCACCGCCGACCGCTTCTGGGTGGTCCGCTCCGGCGCCGTCTCGCTCGACCAGCAGGTCACCCCGCAGCAGCGGGTCACCGTGGCCACGCTCGGCGCGGGCGACCTGCTCGGCTGGTCGTGGCTGTTCCCGCCGTACAAGTGGGACTTCGGCGCGGAGGCGTTCAGTGCCGTGCGGGCCTACGAGTTCGACGCGGCGGCCGTGCTCGCCCTGAGCGTGGAGGATCCGCTGCTCGGGCTGTCCCTGGTCCGGATCGTCGCGGAGATCCTCGCGCACCGGCTGGCGACGACCCGGAGCAAGCTGATGGAGCACTACGCGAGCCATGGGCCCGTCTGAGCGCCCTCAGATGCGGTAGCGGCGCAGCGCCGGGACGGTGGCGGCCAGGGTCAGCATGATGACCACGACCAGGATGCCGCCGCCCGCGACCGCCGTACGGGGGCCGAAGGCCGAGCCCGCCGTGCCGTGCAGGACGTCGGCGAGGCGCGGGCCGCCCGCCACCACGACGGTGAAGACGCCCTGCATACGGCCGCGCATCTCGTCCGTGGCGGCGGACAGCAGGATCGCCCCGCGGAACACCATGGAGACCATGTCGGCGACTCCGGCGGCGGCCAGGAAGACCACGCCGATCCAGAGATTGCTGCTCAGCCCGAACCCGGTGATGGCCACGCCCCAGGCGACGACCGCGCCGATCACCATCCAGCCGTGCCGGCGCGCCCGCGAGAACGTGCCGGAGAACAGACCGCCGACCACCGCCCCGATGGGGATCGCCGCGAACAGCATGCCGAGCGCGAGGCCCTCGCCGTAGGGCGCGTAGGTCTGGGCGGCGAGCTGCGGGAACAGGGCGCGGGGCATGCCGAAGACCATCGCGATGATGTCGGCGAGGAAGGACAGCAGCAGCACCTTGTGCAGCGAGATGTAGCGGAAGCCGGCGGCGACCTCGCGCCAGCCCGCGCGGCGCGGTGTCGCGGACTCCAGGGGCGGCAGCGAGGGCAGCTTCACGACCGCCCAGAGCGTGACGCACAGGGCCAGCGCGTCGATGAGATACAGCTCGGGCAGGCCGATGACCGGGATGAGGACACCCGCGAGGAGCGGTCCGACGACCTGGCCCGTCTGCATGACGGTCGAGCCGAGGGCGTTGGCCGCGGGCAGCTGCTCGGCGGAGACCAGGCGGGCGATGGAGGCGTTGCGGGCGGGCGCGTTGAGGCCCCAGAACGCCTGCTGCATCGCGAGCAGCACCATCAGCGCGGCCACCGAGTCGAGCCCGATGGCGGCCTGGACCCAGAACAGCACCGAGGTCACGGCTATCCCGCTGTTGGTGATCAGCAGCAGTTTGCGGCGGTCCATGGTGTCGGCGATGGCGCCGCCCCACAGCGCGAACACGATGAGCGGCAGCAGGCCCGCCATGCTGGCTGCGCCGACCCAGGCGGAGGAGCCGGTGATGTCGTAGATCTGCTTGGGTACGGCGACGGCGGTGAGCTGGCTGCCGACAGCCGTGACGATGGTCGAGGACCACAGGCGGCGGTAGGCGGGGATCTGCAGGGGGCGGGTGTCCATCGCCCAGCGGCGCCAGCCGCGCCGGGGGCCTGACGCGGGTTCCTCGGCCTTCGCCGACTCCGGTTCGGTGCCGCTGTCGGTGCTCTCGCTGGTGTCCACTGGCTTCCTGATTGCTCGCTACATCTAATCGGCCGGGGCTCACTATCGCAGGAGCGGCCGTGGCTGCCGAATCCGCCGTCTCACGCACCGGCGGCGAGCGTCGCGCCGAGCCCGATCATCGTCGCGGCGACCAGGCCGTCCAGCACTCGCCAGGCCGAGGGCTTGGCGAGGAAACGGCTCAGCAGGCGGGCGCCGAAGCCGAGCGCGGTGAACCAGCACAGGCTGGCGCAGACGGCGCCGAGTCCGAAGGTCCAGCGCAGTGCGCCGCGGTCGGCGGCGATCGTGCCGAGCAGGAACACGGTGTCCAGGTAGACGTGCGGGTTGAGCCAGGTCATCGCCAGACAGGTCAGGACGGCCCGGCGGCGCGAGCCGGTCGACTCACCCTCGGTCTGGAGGGCGGCGGGGCGGAACACCCGGCGGGCGGCGAGGACGCCGTAGCCGAGCAGGAAGGCGCCGCCGATGAGCCCGACGGCCTTGAGCGCGCCCGGCCAGGCGACCACGACCGCGCCGACCCCGCCGACGCCCAGCGCGATGAGGAGCGCGTCGGACAGGGCGCAGATGCCGACGACGGCGAGGACGGCGTCGCGGCGGATGCCCTGGCGCAGGACGAAGGCGTTCTGGGCGCCGATGGCGACGATGAGCGAGAGGCCGGTGCCGAATCCCGCGGCGGCGGCGGAGAGTGCGTTGGTCACGCCCTCGACGCTAAGGACGCCCGCATCAGGAGTACAGCTAAAGATTCTTACGTAACATTAGCGCTCGTGATGATTTCGGAGCTGCCCCTCGATCAGGTACGGACGCTGCTGGCGGTGGTGGACGAGGGCACGTTCGACGCGGCGGCCTCCGCGCTGCATGTGACGCCCTCGGCGGTCAGCCAGCGCGTGAAGGCCCTGGAGCAGCGCACGGGACGGGTCCTCCTGCTCCGCACCAAACCGGTCCGTACGACCGAGTCCGGCGAGGTGGTCGTACGCTTCGCCCGCCAACTGGCCCGCCTGGAACGGGACGCGCGCGCCGAGCTGGGCATGAGCGAGGCCGGCGAACCGACCCGCGTATCGATCGCGGTGAACGCCGACTCGCTCGCCACCTGGTTCCTGGACGCCCTCACCCGCGTCCCACGCGAACTCCGGGTCTGCTTCGAACTCCGCCGCGAGGACGAGGACCATACGGCGGCCCTGCTGCGCGAGGGCCTGGTCATGGCGGCGGTGACCTCGTCACCGGACGCCGTCCCGGGCTGCTCGGTACGTACGCTCGGGCGGATGCGCTATCTCCCGGTGGCGAGCCCGGAGTTCAGGGAGACGTATCTGGGCAACGGTCCACTGCGGGACGCCCTGGCCGAGGCACCGGTGATCACCTTCGACCGACGGGACGACTTCCAGGACTCCTTCGTACGGCGGCTGCGGCGGGGGCAGGGCGGCGCGAGTGCGGTACGGCATCTGGTGCCGACGTCGGAGGGCTTCGTGGCCGCCGTCGCCGCCGGGCTGGGGTGGGGCATGGTCCCGGAGATGCAGGCGCTGCCGCTGTTGGATGCCGGGCGGCTGGTGAACTTCGCGCCGTCGGGGTCGGTCGATGTCCCGCTGTACTGGCAGCAGTGGAAGCTGGATTCGCCGGCGTTGGCGGCGGTGGCGGGAGCGGTCGTGGGGACTGCGGCGGTGGCGTTGCAGGGCTGAGTGGGCCGCCGACCGGGGCGATGTGCGGCTCCGTCGTGGGGGCGCTATGTGCTGTTGTTCGGGTGCGGCGCCGTTGTGGCTGGTCGCGCCCACGCGGCGGAGCCGCATATCGACACAGCCCCGCGCCCCCTCTAGGGCGCTGCCCCATCGCGGTGGACCTCGCACGAGCTGCTCAGGGACGCGCGGACTTCAGCTGGGCGGCGGCGCTGTCCAGCAGCATCTCCAACGCCGTCGGATACGCGCTGTCGACCATGCGGGACGCCAGTAGCGGGGCCGCTTCGGCGATGCGGGGGTGGGTGGTGCGGGGCAGGCGGGCGTAGGTCGAGCGCCACATTGCCTCGTCGGCGCGGAGCGCGGCGCTCGGCAGGGCCAGGGACGCGGCGTCGAGGGCGGCGAAGGCCAGGGTCTGGTCGATGAAGGCGTGGTAGATCCGTACGGTGTCGGGGAGGGGGAAGCCGGCGGTGCGCAGGACGTCCAGTACGGCCTCGTCGGCGGCCAGTTCGTTGGGGCGGCCGGTGACGCGGCTCGCCGTCAGTTGGGCGGCCTGTGGGTGGGCGACGTACGCGGCGTGGATGCGCAGGCCGATCGCGCGCAGGTCGGCCCGCCACTCCCCCGTCGGCTCCCAGCCCCGCAGCGCCTGCCCGACCAGGGCGTCGCCGATGGCCAGGGTCAGCTCGTCCATGCCGCGGAAGTAGCGGTAGAGCGTGCTGGGGTCGGCGTCCAGGGCGAGGCCCAGGCGGCGGGCGGTGAGGCCCGCGCTGCCGTGTTCGCGCAGCATGCGCAGGGCCGTGTCGACGATCAGCTGCTCGGAGAGGACCGTGCCGTTCTTGGTGGGTCGGCGCCGGCGCCGCTTGTCCTCGGACACCACCGGTTTCGGCATCGCGGCCTCCTTGCCCGTCCGGACGCATCCATGCGCGTCCATGCACGTCCTTATGCCAACGCCATTGACCTTATCCGCGCGACCGGCGTTGTATCTCCGGCAGGGCCCGCTGACGTTCGCAGCTCGGCAGAGAAAAGGAGTTCTTGCCATGCGTGTACTGCTCGTGGGAGCCGGTGGTGTAGGTACCGCGGTCACCCGGATCGCGGCCCGGCGTCCGTTCTTCGACGCGATGGTCGTCGCCGACTACGACCTGTCGCGCGCGCAGGCCGCGGTCGCCGCGCTCGGGGACGCCGGCGCCCGCTTCCGCGCCGCGCGGCTGGACGCTAGCGACGAGGACGCCGTCGTAGCGGCACTGCGGTCGCACGAGTGCGACGTGCTGCTCAACGCGACCGACCCGCGTTTCGTCCTGCCGCTGTTCCGTGCGGCGCGAGCCGCCGGGGCCAACTACCTTGATATGGCCATGTCGTTGTCCCGGCCGCATCCCGATCGGCCGTACGAGGAGTGCGGGGTCAAGCTCGGGGACGCGCAGTTCGCGGCGGCGGAGGAGTGGGAGAAGGCGGGTGCGCTGGCGCTCGTCGGGATGGGAGTGGAACCTGGGCTGTCGGACGTGTTCACGCGGTACGCGGCCGATGAACTCTTCGACGAGATCGAGGAGATCGGCATCCGCGACGGCGCGAACCTCACCGTCGACGGCTATGACTTCGCGCCCTCCTTCAGCATCTGGACCACGATCGAGGAATGCCTGAACCCGCCGGTGGTCTACGAGGCCGACCGCGGCTGGTTCACCACGGAACCGTTCAGTGAGCCCGAGGTGTTCGACTTCCCCGAGGGCATCGGTCCGGTGGAGTGTGTGAACGTGGAGCACGAGGAGGTGCTGCTCGTGCCGCGCTGGGTCGACGCGCGCCGGGTCACCTTCAAGTACGGGCTCGGCAATGAGTTCATCGAGACCCTGAAGACCCTGCACCTGCTGGGACTTGACCGAACCGAGCCGGTCACCGTACCGAGTGCCGCAGGGCCAACTGCCGTGTCCCCGCGTGATGTTGTCGCCGCGTGTCTGCCCGACCCCGCGACCCTGGGCGACCGTATGCACGGCAAGACGTGTGCGGGCACGTGGGTGCGCGGCACGAAGGACGGGGCGCCGCGCGAGGTGTACCTCTATCACGTGGTCGACAACCAGTGGTCGATGGCGGAGTACGGCTCCCAGGCCGTGGTCTGGCAGACGGCCATCAACCCGGTGATCGCCCTGGAGTTGCTGGCCACCGGCGCGTGGACCGGCTCGGGCGTGCTGGGCCCGGAGGCGTTCCCGGCCCGTCCGTTCCTGGACCTGTTGACGGAGTACGGGTCGCCGTGGGGGCTGCGGGAGCAGTGATCGCGCTCGATCGCCGGGGGCGGTGGGGAGTTGAGGGGGCGTCAATCGCCATCGGGGGGGCCTGGAGTTGAGGCGTCGCCAATCCCAGCCCAGTGGCCGGGAGTTGGACGGGCACCAATCCCCGTCCGGTGGACGAGAATTGATCGGCCATCAATCCCCGCCCAACGGCCGCGAGTTGGGCGACCGCCGATTCCCGGCCGGTGGACGTGGGTCGAGCCGTCACCAACCCCCGCCCAGCGAACACGAGTCGAGCCGTCACCGACTCCCGCCCAGCGAACACAAGTCGAGCAGCCGCTAATCCCCTTCCGGTGCCGCGGAGTTGGGCAGCCGTAGCGTGAACACCGACCCCGCGCCGGGCTCGCTCGCCGCCTCGACCGTGCCGTTGTGCGCGGCGACCAGGTCGCGGACGATGGACAGGCCCAGGCCGCTGCCTCCGGTGCGGCGGCTGCGGGACTGGTCGGCGCGCCAGAAGCGTTCGAAGACGTGCTGGAGGTTCTCCGGCGCGATGCCGATGCCGGTGTCGGCGACGGTCAGGACGATGTCCTCGCCGTCGCGCCACGCGGTCACGGTGACGGTGCCGTCGGCCGGGGTGTGGCGCAGCGCGTTGGACACGAGGTTGCCGAGCACCTGGCGCATACGGACCGGATCCGCCTCCAGCCAGAGGGAGTTGTCCGTCTTGCCGGTGAGGGCGACCCCTGCCGTGTCGGCGGAGACGCGGTGGGCGGCGACGACCTGGTCGACGAGGTCCTCGACGCGCACGGGTTCGCGGTGCAGGCGCAGGGTACCGGCGTCGGCGGCGGCGAGGTCCTGGAGGTCGTCGATGACCCGCTGGAGGACCATCGCCTCCTCGTGCAGGGCGCCGAGCAGGGCCGGGTCGGGTTCGACGAAGCCGTCGCGGGTGACCTCCAGCCAGCCGCGGATGTTGGTGAGGGGGCTGCGCAGTTCATGGGCGATGTCGCTGACCATGGCCTTGCGCTGGGCCTCCATGCGTTCGCGGCGTTCGGTGAGGTCGTTGAACGCCTCGGCCAGGATGCCGGTCTCGTCCCGGGTCCTCACCGGCACCCGGACGTGCAACTCCGGTGGCTGCTGGGCCGCTTCGGTCAGTGCGCGCAGGGGTCGTACGAGCCTGGTGGCGACGACCGCCGTCACCAGGACCGTGAGCGCGAGGACAGCCGCCGCCGCGCCGACGACCTTGGCCTTGTTCGCCGGGGAGACGGCGAAACGGGGAGCGGTGGTGTTCCCGCCGCCCAGGAACAGTTCGGCCACCGGCGCTACGTAGGGGTCGAGTTGGGTTCGCCGGGCGCTGTCGGTGCAGGCCTGCGCCTTGCGTACGTCGGCCGCGTCGCCCAGCTTGTTGTACGCGCCGGTGAGGTAGCGGGAGCCGAGGCTCTTGTCGGAGATGTCGACCGCGAAGAACGGGGCCTTGAAGCTCAGGCCGCCCCGCACCATGCAGGGTTGGGCGCTCGCCATCAGGCTCTTCAACGCCTTGCTCTCGGTGGCGGTCGGGGTGTTGAGCTTCCCGTCGGCACACATCTCGGGCACGTCGCCGTTGGCATTGTTGCCGTCCGCGTCGTTGAGGACGGGGCGGCCGCTCGGCGTCATCGTGATGGTCGTGTCGATGCCGTTCTGTTTGAAGCACGCCTGGCGGTCCTTCGCCAGCTTCGCCAGCCGGACCCGCTCCTTCGCGGTCACCCGGTACGGGCCGACGACCCGGGGGTCGAGGCCGCTGAGCTGTGCGCCGGGTTCCGTGTACGTGTCGGTGTGCAGCGGGTCGACGTTCGCGGCGGCGCGCGGCGGCAGTGAGGTGCCGTGCGGTGCGGAGTCCGCGATGAGGGCGCGGTCGGAGGTCGTGAGGGCGATGCGCCGACCCATCTTCTTCGACAGCGCGCGGAGAGAGGGTTCGACACCCTTCCACTCGGGGTGCGTCGCGGCGTATCCGCTGAGCTGCGCGAGGATGCGCATGTCGTCCGCGAGGTCCTGGCCCTGCTCCTCCCGGATGGCCCGGGTAGTGGTCTCCACCGCGAGCCAGGCCGTCGCTCCGACGGAGCAGAGGGCGATCAGCACGGTGGCGACGAGCAGCCGGACCAACAGCCGCTTGCGCAGCGGTATCCGGGGCCTCACGCGCGACCGCCGCGCAACTTGTAGCCGACGCCGAACACGGTCAGCAGCCGGACCGGGCGGCGCGGGTCGGCCTCTATCTTCTTGCGCAGGTTCATGATGTGGACGTCGACGGCCCGCTCCGTGGACGCCCGGTCCAGGCCCCGGGTGTACTGGAGCAACTGCCGCCGGGAGAAGACCCGTTCGGGCTCGGCGGTCATGGCGAGGAGGATCTCGAACTCGGCCGGTGTGCAGTCGACGGGCGCCCCGTCGCAGCGCACCTCGTGCCGTACCGCGTCGACGGACAGGCCCGCCGCCCGTACGACGGTGTCCTCCGGCCGGTCCTCGGTGGTCCGGCCGCTGCGCCGCAGGACCGTGCGGATGCGGGCCATCAGCTCGCGCGGGCTGTACGGCTTGGTCATGTAGTCGTCGGCGCCGAGTTCGAGGCCGAGCAGGACGTCGTCCTCGGTGGAGCGGGCGGTGAGCATCAGGACGGGGATGTCGTCGTCGCCGCGCAGCACCCGGCACACCCCGAAGCCGTCGATCACCGGCAGCATGAGGTCGAGCACCACGAGGTCGGGTCTCAGTTTCCGGGCCGCCGCGATGGCGGCGGCCCCGTCGTGGACCACGGTCGCGGTGTGGCCTTCCGTCAGCAGGGAGCGTCGTATCAGCTCGGCCTGCATCTCGTCGTCCTCGGCGACCAGCACATGTGCGCACACCTGGCGGATCCTAAGCGGTCAGTGGTCGAGGGCGGCGGCGTCGCCCATGACGACGACGGGGTGCCGGGCCGGGTCCAGGGTGCGCAGGAGTTCCTTCATGTGGTCCTCGGCGATGCTGACGCAGCCGTGGGTGGGGCCGCCGTGGTCGACGTGGATCCAGATGCCGCCGCCGCGCGAGGCGCCGAGGGGGCGGGTCCAGTCGAGGGGTGAAGTGCCGGGCTGCCGGTTGTAGTTGATGGCGATCACGTAGTCGAAGGACCCGGCGAGGGGTTCGCCCTCGAAGCCGGTGCCGGGCGAGACGAACCCCCTCCCGTGGTCGTACGTCAGCTTGGTGCCGGGGTCCTTGAGCAGTCCGCCCGCGTCGGTGAGCGAATAGACACCGATCGGCGAGCGCAGGTCTCCGGCCATGTGGTGGTCGGACCAGCCCTTGAGCGCGTTGTGCGCGGCCCAGCTCGCGGTCTGCTCCCAGCCGTCGTCGGTGCGCTCGTACAGGGCGAGGGTGGAGAGGGGCGAGTCCGCGCTCCGGCCGGTCACCAGGACGACCTGCTCGGTGGTCGCCGGTATGCGGGCCAGCATCTTGGGCCCCACGCCCGGGAGTTGGCGGGGTGCCGCCTCGGCGGATATCTCCGACGAGGGCGACGGCGCGGGCGAGGAGGCGGAAGTGGGGGCGGACGCGTGGTCCGTCGCCGCCAGGGCACCGCCGCCGCATCCCGTGAGGAGAACGGATGCGGCGACGAGTGCGACCGAGGGAATACGAGTGATCATGAGTCGACGATGACCGACACATGTGAGGAACTCGTCAGCTCCTACGGCTGGGTCGGCTTGCCTTTCGTGTAGAGCCAGGTGTGGAAGAGGGCATCGAGGCTTGTGCCCGATTTCCGCTCCGCCAGGCTGACGAACCGCGCGGTGGTTCCGTGGCCGTAGCGGTGTGCTCCCGCCCAGGCCCGCAGGATCGCGAAGAAGGTCTTGTCGCCCACGGCCAGGCGCAGTTCGTGCAGGGCCATGGCTCCGCGGGCGTACACGGGCGTGCCGAAGATGTTCGCGCCGCTGCCCGGGTCACCGGGCGGGAACGCCCACAGGCCGTCGGTCGCCTTGCGGGCGTACAGGGCGTCGAAGGTCTGCTGGGCGGTCTTGCCGCCGTGCTGCTCGCTGTACAGCCACTCCGCGTAGGTGGCGAAGCCCTCGTTGAGCCAGATGTCCTTCCAGGAGGTCAGCGACACGGAGTCCCCGAACCACTGGTGGGCGTTCTCGTGCACGAGGGTGCTGAGGTCCGGCGCCGAGTCGTAGATCGGCCGCCCCTGCGTCTCCAGCGCGTATCCGACGTCCGGCGCGTGGTCGACGATCGACCCGGCCGAGCGGAACGGGTACGGCCCGAACAGCTTGCTCTCCCACTCAAGGACAGAGGGCAGCTTCTTCAACACGGGCGCGGCGGCGGCCACTTCACGGGGGTCGACGGCGTTGTACACCTTGATCCCGTCGCGGGTGGTGTACTGCTCCACCTTGAACTTCCCGACCATCGCGGTGGCGAGGTAGGCGGCCATCGGCTCCGGCGCGTGCCAGCGGAACGTGGTCTTCCCGTGCGTGGTCTTCTGCCCCAGGAGAATGCCGTTGGCGACCGCGGTGCGCCCCTGCGGGACCGTGATCGTGAAGTCGTACGACGACTTGTCCTTGGGGTGGCTGTTCGCCGGGAACCACGTCATCGCGCCCTGCGGCTCACCGGCGACGAAGGCGCCGTCGTCGGTGGCGATCCAGCCGTCCGCCGAGCCGTCCGGGTCGGTGACCTGCTCGGAGACGCCGTTGTAGGTGACGGTGACCTGGAACTTCTGTCCCTTGCGGACGGCCCGGCGCGGGATGACGACGAGTTCCTGTCCGTCGCGGCGGTAGTCCGCCTTGGCGTGGTCGACGGTGAGGCCGGTGACCTTGAGGCCCTTGAAGTCGAGGTCGAAGCGGGTGAGCTTCTCGGTGGCGCGGGCGGTGAGGACCGCCTTGCCGTCCAGATGGCGACTCGTCGGGTCATAGCGGAGCGTCAGGTCGTAGTGGGCGACGTGGTAGCCGCCGTTCCCGGAGAGCGGGAAGTACGGGTCGCCCACGCCGGCCGAGCCGATCGTCGTGGCGCCGGCGGGTGCGGCGGCCGCGAGCAGGGCCGTGAGGGCGACGGGGACGGTGGCGACTACGGCGCTGCGGCGGAGGACAACGGTGCGTCTTGTGGACTGCCGTTTGAGGTGCGTCACATGCGCTCCTACGGGGTGAGGGGGTTGATCATCCGTCTCAGAGACTAGGCCGCCCGCTCCCTCGGAATCCCTCTTGTTAAAGCAAACTTGTCGGGCGAGGTCGCCGAGCTTCGGTAAGGACCGCCGCCGTAGTTAACCTGTATTCGTTCGCGACCGACGAGACCGTCCCGAAGCGAACCGTCCCGAAGCGAAAGGTGGAAACGCGGCTTGAGGTGTGATACGTGACCGTTACCGCAAGCCGCAAGCCGCAAGCCGCAAGCCGCAAGCCGCAAGCCGCAAGCCGCAAGCTGATCGGTGTCGGGGAGCCGGCCGAGGGGCGATGCCATGACCGGTAGGGCACCACTCCGTGTGCCGGTGGGGCAGGACGCCCATCGGTGGAGCACCATTTCCGGCGAGCGAACCCTCGTGGTGGCCGCCCGTACGGTCACGTCGACCGTCCGTGTCCTCGAAGCGCTCCCGGCACTGCTGCGCGGCGACCACCGTGTCACCGTCGTCTTCGCGCACGACCCGACCTCGGCCTTCGACTCCGGTGTCCTGGGTCTCCTGCACGATGCCGGGTGCCGGGTGCTGCCCTGGGAGCAGTTGGACGACGTCGCTCCGGATCTCATCCTCTCCGCCAGCGAGAACATCGACGTACCGGAGGGCGACTGTCCGGTCCTCGTGCTGCCGCACGGCGTGGGGTTCCAGAAGTTCGTGCCCGACTCGCGCGGGCCGGGTGAGCGGTTGTCCGGTGTCGTCCCGGACGCGCTGCTCGAATCGGGCCGCGCCTGGCTGGCCATCTCGCATCCCTCGCAGGAGGAACAACTCCTCGCCACCCATCCGAAGATCGCCGGGCGCACTCTCCTGGTGGGCGATCCGTGTTTCGACGAACTGACGAACAGCGCGCCGTTGAGATCTGCCTACCGCGAGGCACTGGGCGTCGCGGAACACCAGCGACTGGTCATGGTCAGCTCCACCTGGGGACCGACCTCCCTGCTGGGCACCCAGCCGGACCTTCCCGCCCGCCTCCTCGCCCAACTCCCCTACGAAACCTACCGAGTCGGCGCGATCGTCCACCCCAACGTCTGGGCCGCACACGGCTCTTGGACGCTCCGCACCCTTCAGGCGGCGGCCCTGGACTCGGGGCTCCTGCTGATGCCCGCGGTGCACGCCTGGCGCCCCGCCCTCGTCGCGGCCGACGTCCTCATCGGCGACCACGGATCGGTCAGTCTGTACGGCGCGGCCCTGGGTACCCCGCTGCTGCTCGCCGCGTTCGGTGCCGACGCCGTTCCGGGTACGGCCGCTCACGCGCTGGGGGACCTGGCGCCCCGGCTGGACGCGCGCGGAGACCTGCGCACCCGGATCGAGGACGTCGTACGGGAGCACGAACCGGAGCGCTACGCGGAAGTCGCCGCGCGGGCCTTCGCCGAACCGGGCCACGCGCTGGCCCAGTTGCGCACCGCCCTGTACCGCCTGCTCGGGCTGACGGAGCCCGCCTCCGAGCCGCCGTATCCGCTCGCCGTACCCCACCCCCAGCCGGCCGCCACGCCCGTCACCGCGTGGCGGGTGACCACCGACGTCCACGACGAGGACGGCGGGCCGACCGTCACCGTGACGCGCGTTCCGGCGGCCGTCGCCGGAAGCGGCGGTTCCGTGGTTGACGACGCCACGTCCTTCTCCCATCTCATGTGCACGGACGACGAACGCGACGGGAGGGTGTCCGCGAGTGCCTCGGTCATCGTCCGGCGTGGGGCCGAATCGACGACGCCGGGTGCGCTGCGCTGGGTGCGGGAGACGCTCGACCGGCTGCCGGGCAGTCTCCTGGCCGTGTCGGACGTACGCGGGCGGACCTGTCTGGCGGGGTTCCGGGACGGACCGGTCGTGGAGGCGTCGGGCACCGGGGCGCTCGGTGATCCGCAGCTTCTGGCCGCTGTCGTCTACGCCTGTTTCCGCGCGGGCCTCCCGCTGGACGACCGCGCGGTGACGGTCCGGACGGGCGACCGGCCTGCCGAGGATGTCGTCCTGCGGGTCCGGCCGGACGCCCGGTGAAGGACCGCGCGCCTCAGTCGTCGGCTTCCAACTCCGCGATTCGGCGCCGCAGTTCATCCGCCGCCGGGTTGCCCTCGCCGTCGTAGATCGCGAGCGCCTCGGTGAGGAAGCCGCGCACCACGTTCTTGTCGGCGCCGGTCCGCCTCGCGATGTCGGCGAGCCTCACCAGGGGGTCGGCCGCGTAGTGCAGCGCATCGCGCGCCCGCAGGACCGCGACCGCCTCCCGCAGCTCTCGGTCCGCCGCCGCGGTGTCGCCGAGACGATCGTGTACGGCTCCGATGGCGGCCAGCGCCCGGGCCGCCATCCGTACGTCCGGTTCGGCGTCGGCCAGCAGGGCGTCATGGGCCCGGTGCAGAGCGGTCAGCGCCTCGACGTGATCGCCGCGGGCGTCCAGCGCGCAGCCCAGGAAGAACGCGGCGATCGCCGCGCCGCGGGTCTGCCCGGCCTGTTCGTTCAGGGCGAGGGAGCGTTCGTAGACGGCGACCGCGCTCGCGGGGTCGTACTTGTCGAGGTAGCGGCCCTGGAACTCCAGGACCGAGGCGATGAGTTGGACGTCTCCTGCGGTTTCGGCGGCGGTGACGGCCGACTCCAGGGCCGTGCTGTCCAGGAGGACTTCACCTCGGTCGTCCCGCCACATCCGGTACAGGAGCAGAGGATCCTGCGGATCGACCACCAACTGCAAGGTGTGGCATGCAGCGGGCAGGCTTGCGAGCAGCGCCGCCCCTTCGTTCACGGGCGGCAGGTAGACCGCGGCCAACAGATCCTCGACCGCCTCCCGCGCGGGCTCCCGAAAAGTGCCCCCGATCGCGGTACTGCCCAGAAGCAGGTTCAGTCGCTCCTGACGGGCCATACCCGCCGGGAACCGCAACCCTCCGGAGCCCGGCGGACGACGCTGAGCGAGCCACCTCTGGTCGCTGCTGACCAGCAGATGCTGCAACAGGGTCAGCCGGTCGGCCACCGTGGACGGGACGTCCTGGGTCGCGAGCCCGGCGAGCCGTCGTCCGGCCAGGCCGTCGGCCACGACCACGAAAGACTCGGGAGACCCGGCCTGTACCGCGGCGCGGAGAGCCGACGCGTACACCTTGCCGAAGCGTTCTCGATACTCCTGTTGGGCGTCGGCACGGCTGTGGGCCGCGCGGTGCTCCTCGATCGCGAACACGGCGGAGAGGCGGTCACGCAGCGCCGCCGCCTGGCCGTCCCTGTCCGGCATCCGCTCCCGGCTGTCCGCGAGTCTGGTGAGGGCGTTGCAGACGCCCAGCAGGTCCCCTTGCGCTCGATAGGCTCGCTCCGCCTGTTCGAAGCGGGCGACCGCCTCGACCCAGTCACCTCGGGCCTGCGCCACCCGCCCGAGGTTCTGTTCCGCGTGAGCCGTGGCGGGCCCGAGGCGGTGGGCGACCGCCAGCGCGTGCGCCTCGCGGTAGCGGGCCTCGGCCTCGTCCGTGTCGTCCACATCGAGCAGTAGATCGCCCATGCTCTCCAGCACGTTGACGGTGCCGACGGGATCGTCGAACCGCTCGAACGCCCTGGCCGCGACGACGAGCCAGGTCCCGGCGGCCTGAAGACGCCCGGCGCGGTGGTGAAGGACGCCGACCCGCTGTGCCGCGTGGGCCTGGCCGGTGACGCTGGCCACCTCCACATACCGTGTGTACGCCCGCTCGTGCGTCTCGGCGGCCTGGTTCAACTCGCGGCGCCGTTCGGCGCTCTCGCCCAGTCCCGAAACGGCGTTGGCCGCGTAGAGCGGGTCACCGATCTGTTCGGCGAGGGTGAGTGCCTCCTCGAACAATTCCGTCGCACGTACCGCGGAGTGGTGTGTCAGGGTCAGATGTCCCAGACCGACCAGCGCCCGCAGGCGCCCGAAGCGGTAGGCGCAGGAGTCGGAGTGACCCAGCGCCGTCTCGTAATGGTCGACGGCCTCCTCGGCCTGGCCGAGGGCGCGATGAACATCGCCCGATCCGATCAGCGCGTTGGTGAGGGTCACTTCGTCGCCGCTGTCGCCGGCGAGTTCGCCGCACAGCAGGGCGGCGTGAGCGTAGTCCCCCGTGTGTACCGCGTTGTCGATCTCCGTCTCGGCGATGAGCGCTCGGTTCCAGTCCTCCAGGGACACCGGTGCCAGCACGGCGCCCGTGCTGACGGAGTCGATGACGTGGCGGTACCGGCTCCTCAGGGCGATCGCGCCGGGTGGCGGGCAGTCCGCCAGAGCTGTTCGCCCTTCGAGTGAATCGCCGTGCCACGCGTCGTGGACAGCCGTTGCCAACCGGTGCTGGGTGATGTCGCCCCGGTAGGCATCGCCACCGTGTGCGGTTGCCCGCAAGTGGCTGGAGATGTCTGCCATGAACGTATTCTTGCGCCTCAGCGACCTCAATGGGCCGGCAGTCGAGGAGATCAGTATGATCAGCCCCCAACCGATCGTCGCCGGAGTCGAAACGCTGTACTCCAGCGTTCCGGTCGCCGGGCACGACCGCCGTCTTGAACTGGAGACGCGAGTGGTCTTCGGGCGAGCGGATGTCTTCCGGCTCGACGACAACTCGCTCGCCGGCTATGGGAATCTGGCCGACTTCGAGAGTTGGGGCTTCTCGTACGTGGTGTTCCCTCTGCACCTGGAGCCGCTCAGCCACGGGAGCCTTCGGCGAGTCGAGGTCACGGCCACGTTCACCGGTCCCGAGATTACGGCGAAGCCGCTTGTGGGCGCCGTCCCGCTCGCGCCACCCGCCACGATGCCGATCCGGGGCATGGGACTGCCCAAGGTGAGCTGGCTGCTGGAACCGCCCGAAGGTACGAAGGAACTGCGTCCCGAAGGCCACCTGCTCGGCTGCCTTCTGCAACGGCCCAAGGAGGTGGCGACCACCGATGTCCTGATCGAAGTCACCGCAACTCTGGTCCGAGGTCTGGCCGTTCGGCAGGAACGCACCGCGACCATGAAGGAGCCACAGCGCTACAGGATCTCGTTCGGGCCCGCCTCCTTCGTCCGGCTACCCGGCCAGGGCACGGAAGAGGACGACAACTGGCAAGTGGTGCACGCACACCTCCCCCCTCCCAGACTGCCGGACCCGAAGGACCGAACAGTCATCGTCTTCAGTGGGCGGGACAGGAGGGCCCGAGCAGAACTGTTCGCCTTCCTGCGAGCGATCCATCTCCACCCACTCGAATGGTCGGAGGTCCTCGACCGCACCACCGGGCACGGCACGCCCTACATCGGCGACGCACTCGACGCCGCCATGGCCTCGGCACAGGCGATCGTGGTGTTCATGACGCCCGACGACGTCGTGCACTTGAAGCCGGAGCATGCCAACGACCCCGATGACCCCGAGCTCCGCCCGCAAGGGCAGGCGCGTCCCAACGTACTCTTCGAGGCGGGGCTGGCCTTCGGCCGTTTTCCCGAGAAGACGATCCTGGTCGAATTCGGCAAGGTCCGCCAACTCAGCGATCTGGGCGGCCGGTACGCCCTCCGGCTGAGCGACTCCGACAAGAGCAGGCATCGGCTGGCCCGACGGCTGACGGCAGTCGGCTGCGCCGTCAACACCGAGGGCACGGACTGGCTCTCCGCAGGAAACCTGACTCCGCCGACGACCGAACTACGGCTCCCCCCGGACCCCGCGCCGGTCGGCACCCCTCCGGACCGGCATCAGGCCGCTGACCCCATCACGTTCGACAAGGTCACCGTCAAACGGAACTCGTTGGGCTATCCCGTCGTCTACGGCGAAGTGACGAACACCGGGTCCGCCATCACTCTGATGAGCCTCGAAGCAACGTTCTACGACCATGCCGGTCAGATCCTCGGTTCCGCGCAGGGCATCGTCTCCGACCTGAATCCCCACCGCCCCAAGAACTTTCAGCTCATCGCCGATGAGGACCTGCCGGATCACGCGGAGGTCAGGGTGCAGGTGGGAAGCGCGTTTCCGTAGACATTCCGCCAGGGAAGACTGAAGGCGTCCCTCGCTGGTCGTCGCCAGTCGCGGAGCCGCAGATGAGCGAGCACGACGCGCCGATCCCGCACCTCTCACGGACCCACAACCGGATCGATGGCGCCCACGGGTCGGTCGTCCAGGCCGGTGTCATCCATGGCGATGTCCATGTGCGGTCCGCGGTCTCGCCGAGGCAGCCTCCTCGTCAACTCCCGCTGCCGGGTGGCTCGCTCCTCGGTCGAGCGGACGAACTCGCCAGGCTCGACGCCTCGTTGCCGCACGACGGCGTCGCTGTGATCACGGGCATGGCCGGCATCGGGAAGACAGCGCTCGCCGTACATTGGGCGCACCGAGCGAGCGCCCGTTTCCCGGACGGGCAACTCTATGTGGACCTCCAGGGATTCGGCCCTGCGGAGCCCCTGGACGCCCACGACGTCCTGGCGGGCTTCCTCCGGGCCCTCGGGCACGCACAGCCCGACGAAATCACCTCGACCGCCGAACGGGCAGCCGCCTTCCGCAGCCTGAGTGCCGACCGGCGTCTCCTCGTCGTGCTGGACAACGTGCGCCGGGTGACGCAGATTCGGCCGCTGCTCCCGGGCGGTCGCGACTGCGCGGTGGTCATCACCAGCCGAACCAGCCTGCCCGGTCTCGCCGTGCACAACCCGGTCGTAGCCTTCCAGCTGCACCGTTTGAGCGAGGCGGACGGACTGAGCCTTCTCGGCGAGGCACTGGGCGGCCACCCGGCCGCAGTCCAGGAGAACGCCTACGCCCTGGCGCGCTACTGCGCGGGACTGCCGCTCGCCCTGCGCATCGCGGGAACCCTGGTGGCGGAGAGCGGCCCCGGTGACCTCGGGCACTTCGGCGAGCCTCTGGCAACGGGCCCATCACTGACCTTCCTGGACGCCGGGGAAGACGACGTCTCCGCACTGCGCACCGTGTTTTCCTGGTCCTACCGCGAGCTGTCCGAGAAGGAGTCACTGGCCTTCCGAGTCCTGGGAGCCCATCCCGGTCCGGGAATCGACCGGCACGCTCTGATCGCCGCCACCGAGGCCACTGCCGACGAGACGGGCAGCGCCCTGCGCGCACTCGTGCGAGGTCATCTCGTCACCGAGACGGGTCCCGGCCTGTTCGGCACGCACGACCTGCTGCGTGAGTACGCCCGAGAGCTCTGCGCCCCGGAGAGAGAGCTCATTCTGAACCGGCTCTACGACTTCTACACCGATGTTGCCGACCGGGCCGACGACATCGTCTCCCCCATGCGGTTCCGGCTCCCGCGACCGAGGCCACCACGGCCCGAACCCCTCCTGCCCGACCTGCCGGCCGCCTTGTCATGGCTGGACGCCACGCTCCCCACCCTGGTCGCCCTGTGCACCACCGGCGGAGAACAGCACGACGATCAGCGTTGGCGCTTGGCCTACGCTCTGCGCGGATACTTCTACTTCACGAAGCGGCTGGACGCTTGGGCGGCCACGCATGACGCAGCCCTGCAGGCGACCCTCCGGCTTCGGGACGTCCAGGCCGAAGCGCTGACCCGCAGCAACCTGGGGATGGCGCTGGTGTTCACCGGCCGTCTCGCCGAGGCCGAGGCCCAGCACAGAAGCGCTCACGAGCTGTTCACCCAGTTGGGTGACGAACACGGTCGGGCAGGCGCGTTGGCGAACCTCGCGTCGGTTCTCCGCAGGCGCGGGGCCCTGGGCGAAGCACTGAGCAACCAGCAAAGGGCCCTCGCTTTCTACCGGCGCAGCGACGCCGGCCGACACATCTGCATCACCCTGCGCAGCATGGCGAGCGTGGAAACAGATCTGCATCGGTTCACAGACGCCCTCGCGCACCTCAAGGAAGCGATAGACATCTCAAGGCGTCTGCGGCTCCATCTCGAAGCGGCGCAGGCTCTCAACAGCCTCGGGATCATGTGCCTGCGCATGGGGGAAGCGTCCAGGGCTCTGGAGGCTCACAGCGAGGCCGCGGATCACAGCAGGTCAGCGGGCAGCGTTCATCAAGAGGCAACGAGCCACCGCAAGCTGGGGCGCGCTGCCCTGACCACCGGCGATCGTGCACGGGCAGCCACCTGCTGGGCCCTCGCCGTGCGGCTGTTCCACGAGATCGGATCGGAGGAAGCCGAGTCGGTCGCCTCGGACCTGGCGTCGTTGTGCGGAGCAGAAGAGCCGGAGTGAGCGGGGCGGGACACCATCCACGGAGACACCCTGGAGCAGGCCGACCCACGATAGGGGAAGTGTTCGCTGTCTCAACCAGCAGGCACAGGAGCCGAGTCGGTTCCGTACTCCACCGCATTCGACTCGTCTCACGCCCTGGTCGATCGCGTCACGATGCTCACCATCACCCCCTTGCGGGTCACCCCTGCGCGAGGACCCCAACAGCAACAGGCCGGGCTAGTGGCTCGTCGCAGGCACCGGCCGTTCCGGAGCCGGAGTTCCGCCTGCCCGGTCGATGACGCGCAGCTCGTCGAGGCTGTCGGCGAGGGTGCGGCCCGCCAGCGCGTGGAGAACGGCCGCCTCGGTCTCGTCGGTGAGCCTGAGGAAGTATTCGGCGGAGTGGTTGGTGACCAGGCACTCCCGAGGCCCCTCCGGCCGGGGGGCCCACAGCGGCTTGTCGCCGATGGCCGAGCGGTAGATCTCCTCCAGCGTGATCCGGTCCGCCGGCCGGCCGAGGCGTACACCCCCGCTGCGGCCCTTGATGGACGTGACGAGAGAGTCCTGCACCAGCGGGACCATCAGCTTGCGCACCAGGCTCGGGTTCGTGTCCAGACTCCTGGCGAGCTGCGTCGAGCTGAGGACGGGACTGCCCTGCTCCTCGGCATGACCCAGCAGAAGCATGGCCTTCAGCGCGCTGGAGAACCTCACGTCCAGCATGCTCGTACCTCTTTCTTCCGCCGCTCGGTCGGGTGACTCCCGACGCCCCCATATTAGCAACTCTTACTGTTGCATTTCCGTCGAGAGATATGTACTTTTCACTCATGCAGATTGCGGCCGACCGAGGCACCTGCCCGTCTGCCGCACCAGCCCGGAAACCGACGGGCACACCACACGGAGAACCGGAGAACGCCATGAGCACCGAGACCGAGATCAGGCAGATCGTTTCCCGATACACCCGGGCCGCGGACCAGCGCGACGGCGAGGCGCTGGCACAGCTGTACGAGGCCGACGCGGTCGTCGAGGTCCACTACCACCGCGGGCCCGACGGGACGGAGCTGCTGGGCAAGATCTCCGGCGGAGCGCAGATCGCGGCGGCCATGTCCACGGCCATGGCACCGCACCCGCCCCTGGGCTGGAGCCACCACACCACATACGACCACCTGGTCTCCGTCGATGGCGACCAGGCCGGCATCGACACCCAGTTCATCACCTTCGACGTCGTCGGAATCAAGAAGCCCGAGGGCGGGTGGCCCGCCGGCACCTTCGGCGCCCAGGGCACCATCAAGCCGATCGAGTCCGGGTACTACCGCTTCTCCTTCCGCCGCACCGACGGCGTCTGGCGCATCAGCCACCAGGACGTCATCCACGACATCCCGTACGTCTACTGATCGCTCGGCGGCACCTGCAGCCCGCCCCCGGCACCCGCGAGGCGGGCTGCAGCCACTTTCAGCAATCACCACTGAGTCGGCACTCGACCTCGACCAGGAGGTAGTCCCAGGCATGACGACACTTGGACTCATCGGCAGTGGCAACATCGGCGGCACGCTCGCCCGGCTGGCGGTCGACGCCGGCCTGGACGTCGTACTCAGCAACTCGCGGGGGCCACAGACGCTCGACGGCCTCGTGGCCGAACTGGGGCCGCGGGCCCGCGCGGCAACTCCCGCACAGACGGCGGCAGATGCGGACTGGGTCGTCGTGACGATCCCGCTCAGCGCGGTGGGGGCGATTCCCCGGGAGCCCCTCGTCGGCAAGACGGTCATCGACACCGGCAACTACTTCGCCCCGCGTGACGGCACCATCCCAGAACTCGAAACGCATGAACTCACCGACAGCGAACTGCTCCAACGGCACCTGCCCGAGGCGCACGTCGTGAAGGCGTTCAACAACATCAACTACCAACACCTGAGGGCGTTGCCACGCCCCGTCGACGCGACCGACCGCACCTCGCTACCGATCGCCGGCAACGACCCGGACGCGAAGAAGCAAGCTTCCGAGTTGCTCTCGCTGCTCGGGTACGACTCCGTGGACATGGGTCCGCTCAGCGAGAGTTGGCGCTCACAAGTGGGCACTCCGGCCTTCTGCGTGCCCTACTCGGTGACCAAGGACGACCGGTACAGGAACCAGCCGGCCGCTCCCGCCTCCGCCGCGGAGATCCGCGCGGCACTGGCGTCGGCACAGCGCTGAGCCACGACGCACGCCGGGTGCCCCGACTCGCGGCCCTGCCGGGCCGCACACGGTTGCAGGTCAGCGCCGGATTCCCACCGGCATCCCCCGGTCGCACGCGTCTGCGGCGCTGGTGTTGCGGGCACAGGTACGGGTGCTCAAACCCCGGCATGCCAGGGCCAGTTGGCACTCCGATGCCAGGGAGCACATCCGCGCACCCGTCCGCGCCCGCGACAGGTCAGCGGCGGTGCATCGTCTGCAAGGCCTCGACCAACACCTTCGGATCGTGGCCGCCCTTGTAGACCGGCGGCGGTTGCCGGTCCAGGCCCAGGAGTTGGGCTACGGCAGTCCAGGCGGTGCGTACCGAGTACTCGACGGTGAAGACGACGTCGTCGGGGACCTCGGCGTACTGGCCGATGAAGGCCAGGTTGGTGGAGCCCTCGGGGACGACCTGCGGCCGGTCTCCCGAACTGCGCACCAGGAACTGGCTGGTGATGTACGGCATCAGCGCCGGGATCACGATCGAGTGGTCGAGAATCCGCGGGCCCTCCTCGAAGCGGAGGTGGTGCAGGACCTCGTCCAGGATCTCCCGGCCGGTGCACTCGCGCATCGGCTTGCGGACGAAGTCGCCCTCCCGGTCCGGGAAGAGGCCGTAGCCCCACCACACGAAGGTGTCCTCGGGCTGCTCGCGGAAGTGCGGCTGATGGTTGAGGACGATGGTCAGCAGCCAGTTGGAGTCCTTGAAGGTGATCAGCCCGCCCTTGCCGGCCTCGCTGCCGCTGAACTTCTCCATCAGCTCGAAGAAGGTCGGGTCCTTCGTCGTCACCGTGAAGGACGCCCAAGTCGAGTCCGTGATGGAGGAGTTGAACACCGACGGATCGCCCAATCGACCCGGCCGCTTCGCCGCGAGCGTCTCCCACAACCGCCAGGATCCCGCGGCCCCGGAGGTGTCCAGCACGGGCGCGGTGTCGGTGGAACCGAGCGTCGAGTCGGCCGTCATCGAGCCGTTGGTGACCAGCACCAGATCACCGGGGCGGAGTTCCGTCTCCTCTCTACGGCCCTCCCGCGTCCAGGTGAGCGCCTCGACGGTGAGCGCGTCCCCGTCGGCCAGCCGCAAGTCGGTTACCCGCGTGCCGAGTTGGATGCTCACCCCCTGCTCGGTCAGCCACTTCACCAGCGGGCGCACGATGGAGTCGTACTGGTTGAAGCGAGTCCGGTAGATCCCCGACATGGAGTCGAAGGTCTTGAAGAGGTGGACGAAGCGGTTGAGGTAGCGGCGGAACTCGATCGCGCTGTGCCACGGCTCGAAGGCGAACGTCGTGCACCACATCCACCAGAAGTTCGTGCGGAAGAAGCCCTCGCTGAAGCAGTCGGTGATGCGCTTGCCGTCGAGCAGCTTCTCCGGGGTGCTCACGCACTTCACCAGTTCCAGCCGGTCGCGCTCGGAGAAACCCATCGAGTGGGAGTCGACGACCTTGCCCGCCGCGTCGACGAGCCGGGCGTGGTCGTCCCAGGCGAAGTCCTCGTGGAAGGCGAAGGTGTCCTCGGTCACCGACTTCGACGGGTCGTCCAGGGACGGGATCGAGCCCAGCAGGTCGTATGTGCAGTCGAAGTGGATCTCGAACATCCGGCCGCCGCGCATCGTGTACCCGGTCTCGGGCGAACCGGCCGCGTCGAGGCTCCCGCCCTTCCGGTCCTGCTCCTCAAGCACCAGGATGTCCGACCCCGCGAACCCGCCCTCACGGATCAGGAACGCCGCCGCCGACAAGGCCGCGACACCACTTCCCACCAGGTAAGCCTTCGCCATGAACGCCGTCCCTCCTTGATGCCTTGATGCCTACTCGCCCGCTTGCCGACTCGCCTACTTGCCTTCACGCCGCGGCCATGGGCAGCCCGAGCGGAAGCGCGGGCGCCTCACCGGCGTGCGGTCGGCCTCCCCAGCCTTGGCCGCGAACCCCTCGCCCGCAGCAGGGCGGGGCCGAACGAGTGACCTGTCCGGCCGAAGCGACCGCACCGCGTCCGCCTCGACACCATGCATCAGGTGGGTCTACACCTCGATGTGCCACCCCATGATGATCGTCCGGTCGCGCGGCAGGCCGAAGTGCTCGGCGGCGTCGGCCGTGATGTGGGAGGTGGCGATGAACAGCCGTTTCCGCCAGGGAGCCATCGTCGGTGCCGGGCCGCGCCGTAGCTCGATCGTCGACAGGAAGTAGGACGCCTGGTCGAGCAGCAACGGGCCCTCGGTGTCGGCAGGGTCGAGCATCGCCAGCGTGCCGGGCACGTCCGGTGTCTCCATGTAGCCGAACCGCGCGGTGACGTGGACGATCCCGTCGTCGGCGTACCCGAGGCCGTCGACGACGATCCGCCGGTCGGCCGGTACGCGGGGCACCGGCTCGGTCTCGATGGAGAGGATCACGACCTGCTCGTGCCGCACATGGTTGTGTTCCACGTTGGCCCGCATGGCGAGCGGCGCCGTCTGCTTGCCCCGGTTGAGGAACACCGCCGTGCCGGGGACCTGGAGCACCGGCCGCTCCCCGCTGCGGAGTTCGTCGACGAACTCGCGCAACGAGCCCTCGTGGTCCGCTCGTTCGGCGGTGACGACCTCACGGCCGCGCTGCCAGGTCGTCATCACGGTGAACGCGGTGAGACCGATCAGCAGGGGCAGCCACGCGCCGTGCACGAGCTTGGTCAGGTTGGCCGCCACGAACAGCAGATCCACAGCGAGCAGAAGCGTCGCGCCGGTCGCGATCAGCCACACCGGCGTGGCCCATTTCGCGCGGGCGACGTAGAAGAACAGCAGCGTGGTGATGGTGATGGTGCCGGTGACCGCCATGCCGAACGCGAAGGCCAGCGCGGCGGAGCTGCGGAACGCGAAGACCAGGGTGAGGACCGAGACCATCAGCAGCCAGTTGATCCAGGGGACGTAGATCTGGCCGATGGTGGACTCGGAGGTGTGCGCGATCCGCAGCCTCGGGAGGTAGCCGAGCTGGGCCGCCTGGGAGGCGACCGAGTACGCGCCGGTGATCACCGCCTGCGAGGCGATCACCGTGGCGGCCGTGGCCAGCAGGACCATCGGCCACCGTCCCCAGTGGGGCACGAGCAGGAAGAACGGGCTGCTGATGTTGGCCGGGTCGTCGAGGATCAGCGCGCCCTGGCCGAAGTAGCTCAGGACGCAGGCGGGGAAGACGAGGAACAGCCAGCCGCGCGTGATGGCCCGGCGGCCGAAGTGCCCCATGTCCGCGTAGAGCGCCTCCGCGCCGGTGACCGCGAGCACGACCGCGGCGAGCGCGAAGAAGGCGGTGCCGAAGTGGCCGAAGAGGAAGCCCAGCGCGTAACTCGGCCACAGCGCCCGGAGGATGGCCGGGTGATCGGCGATCCCTACGACGCCGCACGTGCCGATGGACACGAACCAGAGGATCATGACCGGCCCGAACACCCGGCCCACCGCCGCAGTTCCCCTGCGCTGCACCAGGAACAGCAGCACGATGATCACCGCGGTGACGGGCACGACCGCGTCGTCCAGCGACGGCTCGACGACCTTGAGCCCCTCGACCGCGGACAGCACCGAGATCGCCGGGGTGATCATGCTGTCGCCGAAGAACAGCGACGCGCCGAAGATGCCCAGCGCGGTCAGCACGACGGCCGTCCGCCCACCTCCCTGCGAACTCCACCGCCGCACCAGGGTGATCAGCGCCATGATGCCGCCCTCACCCTCGTTGTCGGCACGCATCGCCAGCAGCACGTAGGTGACCGTGACGATGACCATCACCGACCAGAGGACCAGCGACACCACCCCGTACACGTTCTGCGTGCTGACCGGGACCGGGTGCGGATCGCTCGGGCTGAACACGGTCTGGAGGGTGTAGATCGGGCTGGTCCCGATGTCACCGAAGACCACGCCCAGCGCACCGATGACGACCGCGAGCCGTACCGCGTCCCGCGCGCTCGCGGAACGGGCCTCCGGCGGCCCCGACGCGGCTGCTCCCTCCGCCGCTGCCCCGTCCCGACCATCGGCCATGGTGATCCTCCTCCTCGCGGACCGCGATGCCGCGGGCCCGGTGCATCGGGGCGGACACTACCCATGCACCGGCCACTACCCAGGCACCGGCACGCTCGCCCGCAGGGGCACGCCCCGGCGCCGCGGGCCGCGTCGCCCGACACCCTCGTCCAGGCCGGGGCACGCCGCGTCACCCCTCCCCCGCTCCCCACCCGGACGTAGGCTCACCGCACCACCGCCACCCGAGGGAGCCCCGCCCGTGACCGTCCGAGTGCGCCGTGTCTACGATCCGCCCGAGCCGCAGGACGGTGTGCGCGTCCTGGTCGACCGGCTGTGGCCGCGCGGCCTGTCCAAGGACGCGGCCCGGGTCGACGAGTGGCCCAAGGCCCTCACCCCGTCGACCGAACTGCGCCGCTGGTACCACGCGGGCGAGGGCTCCTACGACGAGTTCAGCAGCCGCTACGAAGCCGAGCTCGCCGAACCCGAGGCGGCTCAACTCCTGCACACCTTGCGGAACTTGGTCCGGATGGGACCGGTGACCCTGGTGACGGCGGTCAGGTCGCCGGAGCAGAGTCACGCCTCGGTGCTGGCCCGCCTCCTTGAGGGGTGAGGAGACGGGCCGCAGGGCCGATCACGTACCGCTAGGCCGTCTGCTTGGCCGCCGCGCGTCCCGCCGCACGGCCCGAGAAGAGGCAGCCACCCAGGAACGTGCCTTCGAGGGCGTTGTAGCCGTGCACGCCACCGCCGCCGAAGCCGGCGACCTCGCCCGCCGCGTACAACCCGCCGATCGGCTTTCCGTCGGCGGCCAACGCCCGTGAGTCCAGGTCCGTCTGGATGCCGCCGAGGGTCTTGCGGGTCAGGACGTGCAGCTTGACGCCGATCAGAGGGCCGGCCGCCGGGTCCAGGATGCGGTGCGGGGTGGCGACCCGGCCGAGGCGGTCGCCGATGTAGCGGCGGGCGTTGCGGATGCCCTGGATCTGGGAGTCCTTGCTGTAGGGGTTGGCCATCTGGAGGTCGCGGGCCTCGATCTGACGGCGCACCACGGCCGCGTCCAGGAGCGGCTTGTCGGTCAACTGGTTCATTTTCTCCACCAGTTGCTCCAGGTTCCCGGCGGTCACGAAGTCGGCGCCCTTGCGCAGGAACGCGTCCACCGGACCGGGGGCGCCCTTGCCGAGCAGCCGGTCGCGCAGCACCGCCTTCTTGTCCTTGGCGGTGATGTCGGGGTTCTGCTCGGAGCCCGACAGCGCGAACTCCTTCTCGATGATCTTCTGCGTGAGGATGAACCAGGAGTGGTCGTGGTCCGCCAAGTCCTCAGTGGTACGCAGGTACTTGAGGGTGCTGAGGGTGTCGTAGCCCGGCAGGCACGGGTCGGGCAGGCGGCGGCCGAGGGCGTCGAACCACAGGGACGACGGGCCGGGCAGGATGCGGATGCCGTGGCCGGGCCAGACCGGGTTCCAGTTCTGCAGGCCCTCGGTGTAGTGCCACATGCGGTCGCGGTTGACCAGTCGTGCGCCCGCCTCGGCGCTGATGTCGAGCATGCGGCCGTCGACGTAGGCCGGTACGCCGGTGATCATCTCGGCGGGCGGGGTGCCGAGGCGCTCGGGCCAGTACTCGCGGACGATGTCGTGGTTGGCGCCGATGCCGCCGGTGGTGACGACGACGGCCTGCGCGGTGAGTTCGAACGCGCCGATGGCCTCGCGGCTGGAGGAGACCCCGCGGGCCGCGTTGTCCTCGGCCAGGACCGTGCCGCGGACGCCGCGCGCCTCACCCTCCTCGACCACCAACTCGTCGACCTGGTGGCGGTAGTAGAAGGTGAGCAGTCCGTCGCGGGCGGCCTGCCTGGCGTAGTCCACGAAGGGTTCGACGACTCCGGTGCCGGTGCCCCAGGTGACGTGGAAGCGCGGCACGGAGTTGCCGTGGCCGTGGGCGCGCAGATCGCCGCGTTCCGCCCAGCCGACCGTGGGCAGCAGCTTGATGCCGTGCCCGTCGAGCCAGGTCCGCTTCTCGCCGGCCGCGAACTCGACGTAGGCGCGCGCCCAGCGCACCGCCCACGAGTCCTCGTCGTCGACGCGGTCGAAGCCGGCGCTGCCCTGCCAGTCGTTCCAGGCGAGGTCGAAGGAGTCCTTGATGCCGAGGCGGCGCTGTTCCGGCGAGTCGACGAGGAACAGCCCGCCGAAGGACCAGAACGCCTGCCCGCCGAGGTTGTTGGCGTTCTCCTGGTCGACGAGCGCGACCCGCCGTCCCCGGCTGGTCAGTTCATGGGCCGCGACCAGACCGGCCAGCCCGGCTCCGACGACGATGACGTCCGCATCCATGGCGACGTTGCCCTTCTCAAGTGAGTTGTCATTCAGGGGTGTTGCTGCCGTCGGTCAGCAGCGCGGTGAGCAACTGCTTGAGCCAGGAGCGCGCCCGCTCGGCGTCCTTGTCGAGCAGCAGTTGGGTGGTGACTCCGTCGTACGCGGCGATCACCGCGTGCGCCACGCTGTCGATGTCGCCCAGTACGGCGGGGAGTTGCGTGTGTCCGCGCGCCCGGGTGAGCCGGTCGGCGATCGCGCCGCGCAGCCGTGCCCGGTGATCGAGGAGGGTCTGGGCGACGGCCGGGTCCCGAGCCGCGTGCACCAGGAAGTCGGTCTTCACCAGGAGCCAGTCCAGGTCGAGGAGCAGCACGTCGGTGACCCGGTCCACTGCGGCGGGCACATCGAGGTCGGGCTCGTCGAGCGCGAGCGCACCGGCCACCTGGTCGGCGATCAGCTCGGCGCGGTCCCGGTAGAGGGCGAAGAACAGCTCGTCCAGGCTGCCGAAGTTCGAATAGAACGCGCCCCGGCTGTATCCGGCGGCCTCGCAGACTTCCTCGATGGAGACCCGCCCGAACCCTTTCGCCGCGAACACGGCGAACGCGGCGTCCAACAGATTGGCGCGCGTGCGCACCCGGCGCCTGGTCACACGCTTGGCCGTCGCCTCCGCCACCATGCCCGGACCTCCGCGTCCCGATGTTCGATACGCGAATGTATCCGATACACCGATGTATCGAAAGAGCGGAGTTCAAATGGGAACAGATATTCGAATAAGGAGTACGCTGGCCCCATGACCACGCACCACCTCCAGGGCTCCCTCTTCGACCAGACCGACCAGCTCCGCCTCGGCCCCCTCCACGGGATGCGCCGTACGACACTGGGGCTCGGCGCCTGGATCGACGTGCTGCCCGGCTGGCTCGGCGGCGCCGACGCCCTGTTCGAGGAGCTGGCCGCCGAGGTGCCGTGGCGCGCCGAGCGCCGTCAGATGTACGACCAGGTCGTGGCCGTACCGCGACTGCTCGCCTACTACGGCGCCGACGACACGCTCCCCCACCCGGTACTGGCCGAGGCCCGGGACGCGCTCTCGGCTTACTACGCACGGGAGTTGGGCGAGCCGTTCTCCACCTCCGGGCTCTGCTACTACCGGGACGGCCGGGACAGTGTCGCCTGGCACGGCGACCGGATCGGGCGGGGTGCCCGCGAGGACACGATGGTGGCGATCCTCTCCGTGGGCGCACCCCGTGATCTGCTGCTGCGTCCCGTGCGCGGGGGCGAGTCGGTGCGGCGCCCGCTCGGGCACGGCGACCTGATCGTGATGGGCGGCTCCTGTCAGCGGACCTGGGAGCACTGCGTCCCCAAGACCACCCGAGCCGCGGGACCGCGCATCAGCGTGCAGTTCCGCCCGCACGGCGTGCACTGAGGCGGAGAGGCGGCCGCTTCGGACGCACGCGGGGGCCGCCCCCGGCGGACGGCGCCGGAGGCGGCTTCCCCCGCGCGAGCCCAGGCCGTCGGCGTCTGGTTGGCTGTCCCCCTACGGTGCACCACCTCACGAGGGACGATCATGCGGGCAGATGTACGCCAAGTCGCCGACGGCACCTACCTGGTGCACGGCAGCAACACCAACTGGGTGATCCTCACGGACGGCGACGCGGTCACGCTGGTGGACACCGGGTACCCCGGGGACCGGCATCTGGTGCTCGACTCCCTTGAGCAGGTGGGGAGTTCAGCGAAGGCCGTCACGGCGGTGCTGATCACCCACGCCCACAACGACCACCTCGGTTCGGCGGAGTACCTGCGCGACACGCACGGCACACCGGTGTACCTGCACGAGGCCGAAGTGCCGCACGCACGGCGGGAGTTCCTCCAGCAGGTGACCGTCGGGGACGTGCTGAAGAACATCTGGCGTCCCGGAGTGCTGCCGTGGCTGGTGCACACGATCCGCGTCGGCGGCACCGAACAGCATCCCGTCGCCGCCGCCGAGGCGTTCCCGGCGGCGGACGGCCCGCTCGACCTGCCCGGCCGGCCCGTCCCCGTGCACACCCCCGGCCACACGAGCGGGCACTGCGTCTTCCATCTCCCGGACAGCGGGATCGTGATCTCCGGGGACGCCCTGGTGAGCGGCCACCCCACCTCGCGGATCAAGGGACCGCAGCTGCTGCCCGGCATGTTCCATCACGAGCGCGACCGTGCCGTGGCCTCGCTGGACGCCCTCGAAGCGCTCGACGCCGACACCCTGCTGCCCGGCCACGGCCCCCTGCACACCGGTCCGGTCCGTGAGGCGGCGCAGCGCGCCCGCGAACACGCGCTTTAGGGTCACCTCATGGCACTGCAGATCAACGCGACCAATCCGGAGCATCCGGTCCTCCTGCTGGAACTGCCCTGGGATGTTCCCCTGGAGGAGTGGCCCGACGAGTACCTGGTGCCGCTGCCGCGCGGCATCTCCCGCCACGTCGTGCGCTATGCCCGCGCCGGCAGCGAGGTCATAGCCGTCAAGGAGCTGGCGGAACGGCCCGCGCTGCGCGAGTACGAGCTGCTGCGCGACCTGGACCGGCTCGGCATCCCGGCGGTCGACCCCCTCGCGGTGGTCACCGGACGCGTCGACACCGCCGGCGAGCCGCTGGAGCCGGTGCTGATCACCCGGCACCTGGGCGGCTCGATGCCGTACCGCTCGATGTTCGAGACGACACTGCGGCCCGCCACCATGCACCGGCTGATGGACGCGCTCGCGGTGCTGCTGGTGCGGCTGCACCTGGCCGGGTTCGCGTGGGGCGACTGCTCGCTGTCCAACACGCTGTTCCGGCGGGACGCGGGCGCCTACGCCGCATATCTGGTGGACGCGGAGACCGGCGATCTGCACCCCACGCTGAGCAACGGACAGCGGGACTACGACCTCGACCTCGCCCGCGTGAACATCAGCGGCGAGCTGCTCGACCTGGAGGCGTCCGGGGCGCTGCACCCGTCCGTCGACCCGATCGAGTTCGGCATGGAGATCTGCGCCCGCTACCAGAGCCTGTGGGAGGAACTGACCCGGGTCTCGGTGTACCCAGCGGGCAAGTACCACTTCATCGAACGCCGGATCCGGCGCCTGAACGAACTCGGCTTCGACGTCGCCGAGATGCAGATCGAGCACTCCTCCAACGGCGACACGGTCACGTTCGTCCCCAAGGTCGTCGACGCGGGCCACCACCAGCGTCAACTCCTGCGCCTCACCGGCCTGGACGCCGAGGAGAACCAGGCCCGGCGACTCCTCAACGACCTGGAGTCCTGGATGGCCACCCAGGACGACTACGCCCCGGGCGATCCCCTCGCCGCCCGGCCCGAGGTGCTCGCGCACCGGTGGGTGCGGGACGTGTTCCGGCCCACCGTGCGTGCCGTACCGCTCGAACTGCGCGGCGCGATGGACCCGGCCGAGATCTACCACGAGCTGCTCGAACACCGCTGGTACATGTCCGAGCACGCCCAGCACGACATCGGCCTGGACACGGCGGTCGACGACTATCTCAAGAACATCCTGCCGAAGGCCCGCGAGACCCTGGAGCCGACGACACCGGAGTGACCCGGATCAGCCTGTGGCAGGCGGGGCTGTGGTGCCGCGGACGACGAGGCGGGGCGGGACGACCTGCTCCCCGTCCGGTACGGCCTCGCCGTCCAGGCGGGCGATGGAGCGGCCGACGGCGAGTTCCGCCAGGCGCGGAACGTCCTGGGCGACGGTGGTGAGGTCGATGTGGGCGAGCCGGGACAGGCTGGTGTCGTCGAAGCCGACCACGGAGATCTCCCCGGGGACGGACACCCCGGCCCGCAGGAGGGTGTCGAGGACGCCTGTCGCGCAGCGGTCGTTGAAGGCAAGTACCGCACTGGGCCGGGAAGTTGAGGCCTCACCGAGCAGGGTGCGGGCGGCCCGCGCGCCGTCCTCCTCGGTGAGCCCGCCGGGCAGCACACGGATGTCGTCGTCGAGGCCGTGGCGGTGCATCGCGGTGCGGTAGCCGCGGCGGCGGTCGGCGGCACCTGGCGCCTTGCCGCCGTCGATGTGGGCGATGGCGCGGTGGCCGAGTGCGACCAGGTGGTCGACGGCCTGGCGGGCGCCCTCGTCGTCGGCGGTGCGGACGACGTCCACGGCAGGTGGGGCGGGCCGCAGCCGCCGGGCCACCGAGACGACCGGGACCTGGGTCGCGAGGTGCGCCAGCCGGGCGGCCGGGACCTCGGGGCCGAGCAGGACGAGGGCCTCGCACCGGTCGGCGAGCAGTGCCTCCACGGCCTGCCGCTCACCGCGCGTCGGGGCGACCGCGCTGAGGGCGACCTGGTAGCCGGCGGGCTCGGCGGCGGCGTAGATGCCCTCCACCAGGTCGGTGTGGAAGGGGTGCCGCAGCCCGAACTGCACGCCGAGCAGGCGTGAGCGGTTGCTGCGCAGCACCCTGGCCCGGGTGTCGGGCCGGTACCCGATCTCCTCGGCGGCCTTGAGCACCCGCTCGCGGGTGGTCGCGCTCGCGCCGTAGGCCCCGCGCATCACGATGGAGACCAGCGCGACGGACACGCCCGCCCGGGCCGCGACATGGGCCAGGGTGGGCCGCTTGCCGTCGGGGACCGCGGGGGTGGTCGGCACGGTGGTCCTTCCGGTCGAGGTGTCGTTCCGTTCGGGGATGGTAGTCGCTCCAAAGGTGCTGGTCCGACGGTACTGCAACGTTCTAGAAACATGCCCGGCGAAGCCTTGACACGGGAATCCAGCAGTGGCGTACTACTGCCGTCTAGAACGTTCTAGAAGAGGGCGAGCAGTCATGTACACGTTGGCGGTCTGTGCCGAGATGGTCTTCCGGGATCTGCCGATCCACGAGCGGGCCCGGCGCATCCACGAGGCCGGCTTCCAGGTCGAGATCTGGGACTGGACCCGGCACGACCTGGACGCGCTCACGCGGACCCCGGCCGAGTTCTCGTCGATGACGGGCTACATCCGGGGCAGCCTCACCGACGAGGCGGGCGCCGCCGAACTCCTGCGCACCGCCGAGGAGTCGGTCAAGGCCGCCGACCAACTGGGCTGCCCCCGGCTCAACTTGCACGGCACCGGCCTGGACTCCGAGGGCCTGCCGGTGGTTCCGGTGACCGGTGAGCCCACCGGCGCGATGTGGATCGCCGCCCACCGCACCCTGACCCGCCTCGCCGAGCTGGGCGAGAGCGCCGGAGTCACCTTCACGCTCGAGAACCTCAACGCCGCGGTCGACCACCCGGGCGTACCGTTCGCGACGGCCGCCGACACCCTGGCCCTGGTCAAGGCGGTGGACCGGCCCGGCCTGCGCATGAACCTGGACCTGTACCACGCGCAGATCGGCGAGGGAAACCTCATCGAACTCGTCCGCAAGGCCCACGAGTTGGACCTGATCGGCGAGATCCAGGTGGCCGACGTACCCGGCCGCCAGGAGCCCGGCACCGGCGAGATCAACTACCCGGCGATCGCCCGCGCCCTCGCCGACATCGGCTACGACGGCACGGTCGCGATGGAGGCCTGGGCCTCGGAGAGCGAGAGCGAACGCGCCCTGGACCGCTTCCGCAGCGCGTTCACCCCGGCCGGGGCCGCCTGACCCTCAGGAAGCCTCCGGCGACGGCACCACGGCCACCGGGCACTCCGCGTGGTGCAGCACCCCGTGCGCGACCGAACCGATCCGCGCGCCCACCGCCGTACGGTGGGCGCGCCGCCCTACGACCATCAACTGGGCGCGCCCCGCGACCGACAGCAGCACCTGCCCCGCGCTGCCGATCTCCACGTGCTCGACCACCGGCACATCGGGGAAGCGCTTCCGCCACGGTTCCAGCGCCTCGGCAAGGCCCTTCTTCTCGTACGGTTCCAGGCCTCCGGCGTCGTCGAGGAGCTTCATGGAGGCGGGGCTGTAGGCGAACACCGGCGGCAGGGTCCACGCCCGAACGGCCCGGACCGTCGCTCCCCGCGCCGCCGCCGTCTCGAAGGCGAAGCCCAGGGCGGCGGCGCTGTCCTCGGGGTCCCCGTGCTGACCCACGACGATCTCGCGCCCGGCGGCCTCCCCGGCGGCCTCGTCCCCGGCGCGCACGAGCACGACGGGTCGTACGGAGTCGGCGATCACCTGCTGCCCGACGGAACCGAGCAGGAAGCCGACGACGGGCCCGTGGCCGCGTGAGCCGAGAACCAGGAGTTCGGCGTCGGCAGCGGCGGCGGTCAGCGTGTCGACGGGGTCGCCCTCCAGGACGTCGGTGGTGACGTCCAGACCGGGGTGGCGTTCGGCGACCTCCCGGGCGGCCTCGTCGGCCGCGTCCCGCACCCAGCGGTCCTGGGTGTCCCGGTCCCCCGCGTCGAGGGCCTGGTGCTCCTCGTACCGCCAGACATGCACGACACGCAGCGCCAGCCCCCGCCGTACGGCCTCCCGGCCCGCCCAGGCGAGTGCGGCGAGACTCTCCGCCGATCCGTCGACGCCTGCGGTGATCGGTCGTGTCATGCGGTGGCCTCCCGGTGGTGCGGTCACGTGCGTCGGGCCCAGTCTTCACTACGGTGCCCGCATGACCTTGGAGTGGGAGCAGGTAGTGGTGGACGCGGCCGACCCCGTCGCGCTGGGACGCTGGTGGGCCGAGGCGCTCGGGTGGGTGGTGGTGGGCGAGGAGTCGGACGAGTTCGAGATCAGACCGGAGCCGGAACGGCTCCCGGGGCTGCTGTTCGTGCCGGTGCCCGAGGGCAAGACGGTCAAGAACCGGCTGCATCTGGACTTCCGCCCCGACGACCAGGAGGCCGAGGTGATCCGACTGCTCGCCCTGGGCGCGCGGACCGCGGATGTCGGGCAGGGCGAGGAGTCGTGGGTGGTGCTGATGGACCCGGAGGGGAACGAGTTCTGCGTGTTGCGCTCCCGGCGCCCCTGAGGCCCCCGTCTCGGGTGTAGCGGAGCGCCGCGCGGCGATCGACCATACGATGGTGGGGAGCCGGCGCGGTGACAACGGCGCCGCCGTGCCGTGAAGCCGACCACTCGGGGTGGGAGACGTATGGCACAGGCCGCCGAAGCCGCGCGGACCGTCATCATGACCGTGGACGACGATCCGGGAGTCTCCCGTGCCGTCGCCCGTGACCTGCGGCGGCGCTACGGCGAGTCGTACCGCATCGTCCGCGCGGAGTCCGGCGAGTCCGCGCTGGACGCGTTGCGCGAGCTGAAGCTGCGCGGGGATCTCGTGGCCGTGATCCTCGCCGACTACCGCATGCCGCAGATGAACGGCATCGAGTTCCTGGAGCAGGCCCTCGACGTCTATCCCGGTGCGCGCCGGGTGCTGCTGACCGCGTACGCGGACACGGACGCGGCGATCGACGCGATCAACGTCGTCGACCTCGACCACTATCTGCTGAAGCCCTGGGACCCGCCGGAGGAGAAGCTCTACCCGGTCCTGGACGACCTCCTGGAGGCCTGGCGGAACAGCGACTACCGGCCCGTGCCCGCCACGAAGGTGGTCGGGCACCGCTGGTCGGCGCGCTCCTCGGACGTGCGGGAGTTCCTGGCCCGCAACCAGGTGCCGTACCGCTGGTACTCGGCGGACACCCCGGAGGGGCTGCGGCTGCTGTCCGCCGCCGGGCAGGACGGGCAGCGGCTGCCGCTCGTCATCACCGCCGAGGGGAACGTGCTGGTCGAGCCGGAGGCGACCGAACTGGCCGCCGAGGTCGGGCTCGCGACCACACCGACGGCCGACTTCTACGATCTCGTCGTCATCGGCGGCGGCCCGGCCGGACTCGGCGCGGCCGTGTACGGGGCGTCGGAAGGGCTGCGGACGGTTCTCGTCGAGCGGTCGGCGACCGGTGGGCAGGCCGGGCAGAGTTCGCGCATCGAGAACTACCTCGGGTTCCCGGACGGGGTGTCCGGAGCCCAACTCACGGACAGGGCAAGGCGGCAGGCCGGAAAGTTCGGCGCCGAGATCCTGACCGCCCGCGAGGTCACGGGGCTTGAGGCCAACGGGTCGGCGCGGGTGGTGCATTTCGCGGACGGCTCGACGGTCGCCGCGCACGCCGTGATCCTGGCGACCGGTGTGTCGTACCGGCAGTTGCAGGCGCCCGGCACGCCCGATCTGACCGGGTGCGGGGTCTACTACGGCTCGGCGCTGACCGAGGCGGCCTCCTGCCAGGGGCACGACGTGTACATCGTCGGCGGCGCCAACTCCGCGGGCCAGGCGGCGATGTACCTGGCCCGGGGCGCCAAGTCGGTGACGCTGCTGGTGCGCGGGCCCTCGCTGGCCGCGTCGATGTCGTACTACCTGATCCAGCAGATCAACGAGGCCGAGAACATCTCCGTGCGCACCGGCACCGTGGTCGACGCCGCGCACGGCAGCGACCATCTGGAGCAGCTGACCCTGCGCGACACCGAGAGCGGGACGACCGAACTCGTCGACGCGCAATGGATGTTCGTGTTCATCGGCGCGGCCCCGCTGACCGACTGGCTGGACGGGTCGGTGCTGCGGGACGAGCGCGGGTTCATCCTGTCCGGGCCGGACCTCAGTGCGGACGGAAAGCCGCCCGCGAGCTGGGAGTTGGACCGGGCGCCGTACCACCTGGAGACCAACATTCCCGGCGTGTTCGTGGCGGGCGACGCGCGCGCCGAGTCCGCGAAACGCGTCGCGTCCGCCGTCGGAGAGGGAGCCATGGCCGTGATGCTCGTCCACCGCTACCTGGAGCAGTCATGAGCGGGCAGGTGCTGCCGTGCAGCCCGCAGGAGATCGGCACGCTGTTCCTGTTCGAGAAGCTGACGCCGGAGCAGCTCGGCAGGCTGTGCTGCGACGGGCAGGTGGAGCAGTTCGAGGCCGGTCCCGTCTACACCGAGGGTGACCCGGCCACCTGCTTCTACGTCATGATCGAGGGCACCGTCGTGCTGTCGCGGCGGGTCGGCGGCGACGATGTGGAGGTCTCCCGGACCTCGCAGCGCGGTGTGTACACGGGCGCGATGCAGGCCTACATCGGGGACCGGGTGCAGCAGGTGTACCTCAACTCGATGCGGGTGACGGAGCCGACGCGGTTCTTCGTGCTGCCCGCCGAGACGTTCGCGGCCATCATGAGCGAGTGGTTCCCGATGGCGGTGCACCTCCTGGAGGGTCTCTTCTTCGGTTCGAAGAGCACCCAGTTGGCGATCAGCCAGCGTGAACGGCTGCTGGCGCTGGGCTCGTTGTCGGCCGGGCTGACGCACGAGCTCAACAACCCCGCAGCCGCTGCCGTCCGGGCCACCTCCACGCTGCGCGAGCGGGTGGCGAAGATGCGGCACAAGCTGCGCGTCATCTCCTCCGGCCCGTACTCGCGGGAGGACCTCGCCAACCTCATCGACATTCAGGAGCGCACGGCCGAACGGGTCGCCAAAGCCCCGTCGTTGAGCCCCCTGGAGGCCTCCGACCGCGAGGACGCGCTCACGGACTGGCTCGACGACCACGGCATCATGCAGGCCTGGCAGATCGCGCCCACGTTCGTGCAGGCAGGTCTCGACATCGACTGGCTTGACCAGGTCGCGGCGGCTGTGGACGAGGACGTCCTCCAGGCGGCGGTCGGCTGGCTGAGCTACACGGTCGAGACCGAGCTGCTGATGACGGAGATCGAGGACTCCACCACCCGGATCTCGAACCTGGTCGGCGCCGCCAAGCAGTACTCGCAGCTGGACCGTGCGCCCTACCAGGTCGCCGATGTGCACGAACTCCTCGACAGCACCCTGCTGATGCTCGGCGGGAAGACCGGCGACCGGATCAAGGTCGTCAAGGACTACGACCGTACGCTCCCGAGGATCCCGGCCTACCCGGCGGAGCTCAACCAGGTGTGGACCAACCTGATCGACAACGCGGTCTCCGCCATCAACAGCACAGGCGGAGAAGGCACGTTGACGGTACGGACGGCGCTGGTGCGCGACCAGCTGATGGTCGAGTTCCGCGACACGGGGCCCGGTGTGCCGCAGGAGATCCGCAGCCGTATCTTCGATCCGTTCTTCACCACCAAGCCGGTGGGCGAGGGCACGGGGCTCGGTCTGGACATCTCCTGGCGGATCGTCGTCAACAAGCACCACGGCACCCTCCAGGTGGAGTCGGTGCCGGGCGACACCCGCTTCCAGGTCCTGCTCCCCCTCACCGCCGCCGACAACGAGACGCCCGAGGAGTCCGCATGAGCGACATCGCCGGAATCGACCCCAACGTCCCGCCGAGCGGCGCCGGTTGCGTGGAGTGCGACGCGGCGGACGGCTGGTGGTTCCATCTCCGGCGGTGCGCGCAGTGCGGTCACGTGGGCTGTTGCGACGACTCCCCCGCCAAGCACGCCACGGCCCACTACCAGTCCACGGGGCACCCGTTCATCCAGAGCTACGAACCCGGCGAGGACTGGTTCTGGAACTTCACCACCTCCGAGCTCTACGACTCCGGTCCCGAACTCACCGCCCCGGTGAGCCACCCGAAGGACCAGCCGGTGCCGGGCCCGGCGGGACGGGTGCCGGCGAACTGGGCCGAGACACTGCGCTGAACCGGCTGGCCACCGGGCGGGAGCCGTCTCCTGCCCGGTGGCCAGGTGCGTTGTCAGTGGCGCGTGCCAGGATGGGAACGTGTCGCACTCCGTAGCAGCAGCGCCCCTCATCGGCCGGGACGAGGAACTCGCCCGCCTCGCCGGTGTGCTGGAGCGCGCCCGCGCGGGTACGGCCGGGGCGGTGCTGATCGCCGGGGACGCGGGCGTCGGCAAGACCCGGGTCCTGGACGAGGTGGCGGTCCGGGCGGCGGGCGCGGGGATGACCGTGCTCACCGGGCACTGCGTCGACCTGGGTGACGTGGGTCTGCCGTATCTCCCCTTCACCGAGATCCTCGGTGTCCTCGCCGACGACGAACGCTTCGCCGCCGCGCTGGCCGCGCATCCGGCGGTCGACCGTCTCCTGGGCGCCGGTTCGGACGCGGCCCGGGACGCGGGCGGCAGGCTGCGGCTCTTCGAGGGCATCGCCGGACTGCTCGCCGACCTCTCCGACATCGCGCCCCTGCTCCTGGTCCTGGAGGACCTGCACTGGGCCGACCAGTCCTCCCGAGACCTGCTCCGCTTCCTGCTCAGCCGCGGCATCCTCCAGCGCCCGGCGGGGGGCGCGCCCACCCACCGCCTCGCGGCCTTCGCGTCGTACCGCGCGGACGACCTCCACCGCCGCCATCCCCTACGGCCCCTGCTGGCCGAGCTGGTGCGGCTGCCCGCCGTGGAGCGCCTGGAGCTGCGGCCCATGGGAGACGCGGAGGTCGCCCGGCTGGTGCGCGCGCTGCGCACGGGCCCGGTGCCGGACGGCACGGTCCGCCGGATTGTCGAGCGCGCCGAGGGAAACGCCTTCTACGCCGAGGAGTTGCTCGCGGCGAGCGACATGGAGGCGGGCGGGGTGCCGAGCGGTCTGGCCGACGTCCTGCTGATCCGTTTCGAGCAACTCTCCGACACCGCCCAGCAGGTGCTCCGCACCGCCGCCGTCGCCGGACGCCGGGTCGAGTACGACCTGCTGCGGGACGCGGTCCGACTCCCCGAGGACGAGCTGGAGTCGGCACTGAGGGAGGCGGTCGAGCGGCAGCTCCTGGTCCCCGGGCACGGTGACACGTACTCCTTCCGGCACGCCCTCGCCCGCGAGGCGGTCTACGCCGACCTGCTCCCCGGTGAGCGCTCCCGCCAGCACGGCGCGTTCGCCCGCCTCCTCGCCTCACGCGGCCACCCCGCCGAGAGCGCGGCGGAGCGTGCCCACCACTACCGCGAGAGCCACGACCTGGCCGAGGCGCTGGCCGCCTCCCTGGAGGCCGCCGACCACGCCCAGCGGGTGGGCGCACCCGCCGAGGAGCTACGGCAGCTGGAGACCGTCCTCGATCTGTGGTCGTCGGTCGACCCGGCCGCCCGGCCCGCGGGCGAGGGCATCGACAGCGTGACCCTCACCCTGCGCGCCTCGGCCGCCGCCGCGCACGCCGGGGACGCGCACCGCGCGGTCTCCCTCACCCGGTCCGCGCTCGCCGGGATCGGCCAGGACACGGACTCCGAGCTGGCCGCCCGGGTCCGCTACACGCTGGCCGGCAATCTCATGGGCGTCGACAGCCTCACGGCGGCGTTCGCGTACAGCAGTGAGGCGTTGGCGATGATCCCCGCCGAACCGCCCTCGCGGACCTGGGTGTGGGCGGCGGCCACCCATGTGCTGACGGCACGTCAGGTGGGTGAGGACGGGATCGCGCTGCGGGTCGCCCGCCAGGCCCTGCGTATCGCCGAGGAGCTCCAACTGACCGACGCCCGGGCCGATCTGCTGATCTCGCTGGCCACGCTCGAAAAGGGCGGCCGGCGCACCCGGGAGGGCCGGGAGCGGCTCGCGCAGGCACGCGAGCTGGCCCGGCAGGCCGGGCACGCGCCCGTGGAGATGCGTGCTCTGTTCCATCTCGCCATCGGCAGTTTCGAGTCCGGGGACCTGGAGGAGTCGCTGCCCTGGCTCGCCGAGGGGTTGGACCGGGCCCGTCGCGCCGGGCTGCTGTCGTCGCCGTATCCGCTGGAGATGCGCTATCTCCAGCTTCTGGTTCTGTACACGCTGGGCCGCTGGGACGAGTGTGTGAAGGCCGCCGAGAGCGACGCGGACGTGCTGCCGCACGCGGGCGGTTTCACCATGGGACCGGCGCTGTATGTGGCGCTCGCGCGCGGTGACTTGGGGGCGGCAGGGCGGGCCCGTGCCCTGCTGGACGGGCCGTTCGACTGGATGGCCGCGATGGTGGCGGGCACCGCGCTCATCGACGCCGCCACCTTCGAGGGCGACCCGGAGGCGGCCGTGGAGCGAATGCGTGCCGCGGTCACGGCACTCACCGACGACTCCGGCCGGCGTCCCGACCTCGCGGTGCGGCTCGCCGCCCTCGCCCTGGCCGCGGTCGCCGACAAGGCCACCGCGCTACGGCTCACCGGTGACGAGGCGGGGGTGCGCCGCTGGACGGACACCGCGACGGAACTCGTCGAGCTGGCCCGGTCCGTGGCCGCCGCAGGTGGCGACGCCCGACCTCAAGGGCCGGAAGGGCAGGCCTGGTTGGCCCGCGCCGAGGCCGAGTGGACAAGGGCGACCACCGGACCGGACGCGGAAGCCTGGGAGAAGGCGGTGACCGCGTTCGACTACGGCGATGTCTACGAACGGGCGCGGTGCCAATTCCGGTTCGCCGAGGCCCTGTTGGCGGCCGACCGCCGTGAGGAGGCGGCCGCCCAGGCCCGCGCGGCACGGGAGACGGCCGCCCGGCTGGGTGCCGCTCCCCTGCTCGCGCGGCTGGACGCGCTGATCCGCCGTGGCCGCCTGGGCGAGCAGGCGCGGGACGCCGGGGACCGCCCCTCGCCGCTGACGGCCCGCGAGCGGGAGGTCCTGCGGCTGCTCGCCCTCGGGCGCAGCAACCGCCAGATCGGCGAGGAGCTGTTCATCACCGGCAAGACGGCGAGCGTCCACGTCTCCAACATCCTCGCGAAGCTGGGCGCCGCGAGTCGTACGGAGGCGGTGGCGATCGCCTACCGGCAGGGGCTGATCACCCCGGAGGCCACGGCGTCCGGCTGAACCTCACGTCACTGAACCTCACTTCACTGAAACTCACTTCGCGCAGTCGAGGCTCTTCAGGTCGACCGCGTCGGCCATGGCCGCCATCCCCTTGTCGTTGGGGTGGATATGGTCGCCGCCGTCGAAGAAGGGAAGCATCCTCTCCTGGTCGTAGGGGCTGCGGAGGATGTGGTCGAAGTCGGTGACGGCGTCCAACTCCCCGCTGCTCCTGATGAATTGGTTGACCTCCTGGCGTACCGCCTCGGCCGCCGGGTCCCATTCGGGCCAGCCCTTGAACGGGCCGACCGTGGCGCCGACGACACACTTCCCGGCCGCGTGCGCCCGGTCGATGATCTCGCGGTAGCCGGCGATCAGGTCCTGGGCGGTGACGCCGGAGTGGGCCTTGAGGTCGTTGACGCCCTCGAACAGGAACACCGTGCGGACGCCGGGCTGGGACAGGACGTCACGCTGGAGCCGGTTGAGCGCGCTCTGTCCGGCGCCGTCGGCGAGGACCTTGTTGCCGGATATCCCTTCGTTGGCCACGCCCTTGACGGTCGTGTCGGACTTCTGGAGTCGCCGGGCCAGGTAGTCGGGCCAGCGCCGGTTGAGGTCCGACGTCGACGCCCAGCCGTCCGTGATGGAATCCCCGAGCGTGACCACCGCGCCGATGCCCGCGCTCGGCCGTACGGAGACGGCGTCGAGGTAGTACCAGGAGCCGGTGGTGTCGGTCCAGGCGGTGGCGCTCTCCTCGCCGGTGTGGTCGCCCTGGGTGGCGTACGACGTCTGCATGGCCATCCCGTGGCCGGTCGCCGGGCCCGCCGCGTCCGGGGAGTGGATGCTGACCACCAGGTTGGTCGCGGCGGGCACCTTGCCGGGGAGCGGGTCGCTGTAGGCGACCGCGCCGGCGGGGATCGTGACCGACTTCGCGCCGTCGAAGGTGAGCCGCCGGTTGGAGCCGGGGACGAGCGCGGCGCCCGTCCGCTGCACACCGGCGTAGACGTCGTCGAAGGTCAGCGGCCGGTCACCGAAGGCGTTCGAGAGCCGGATCCGCAGATCGCCGCCCGCGACACTGGTGTGCACGATCAGGCGGTAGCTGCGGTCGGCGACGCCGTCGCCCAGGTGGTCGGCGCTCGCTCCCCAGGTGATGACGTCTTTCGGGTTGTTCAATGCCTTCACCTGTGTCGGTGCCTGGGATTGCGCGTGTGCGGGTCCGGCCTGGAAGGCGGCGGCGAGCAGGAGGAGTACGGCCGTGCGGCGCAGTCGTGCCCGTCCGCCCGTCACCGGGCGAAGTCCTTCAACGTGACGGATCCACCGGGCTTGACGGTCACAGTGCGGGTCCTGCCGCCGTAGGCGACGGTCGTGGTGCGACCGCCGACGCTGCGGATCTTCGCCTCGGTGGGCTTGCCGTTCTTCCAGCGCAGGTCGACGACGAAGCCGCCGCGCGCGCCGGCCCCGGTGATCGAGCCGGACTCGGCCCAGGCGTCCGGGAGGGCGGGCAGGAGCTCCAGAAAGCCCGGGCGGGAGTACAGGAGCATCTCGGTCACGGCCGCCGGGGTGCCGAAGTTGGCCTCGATCTGGAAGATGCCGCGGCCCTGTTCCACTTCGTAGATGTCGAAGAGGTTGAAGGCGGTGCCGTTGCTGCCGTTCTCGGACGGGCGGAGGTTGTTGACGACCAGCTGGTAGGCGTTGTCGGCGTTCTTGAGGCGGGCCCAGCACAGGCTGCGCCAGGCATTGGCCCAGCCGAAGCTGTTCATGCCGCGCGCGGTGAGCAGGGCGGTGGCGCCGTCGACGATGTCCTTCGGGGTGGAGCCGTCGGGGCGGATGCGGTCGCCGGGGAACAGGTTGATCAGCGGGGACAGGTGGCGGTGGGTGGTCTCGCCCAGGTTGTCGGGCGACATCCACTCCTCCAGCCAGCCGGACGTCGGGCTCACCTCGGGCAGGTACAGACGCCTGCGCAGGCCCGAGATCGTGTTCGCGAACCCGCTGTCCCGCTTCAACTCCGCGGAAGCCGCGGCGTAGTTGCCGAAAAGGGTCCACACCACTTCCTGGGCGTAGGTGTTGCCCCTGCCGTCCTGCGGACCCTGCTCCGGCGACCAGTCGTGGTCCGCGACCAGTACTTCCTTGCCGTTGTCGAGGGTGGTGGTGATCAGCCGCGCCTGCCAGAACTCGCAGGCGCCCTTGAGGAGGGGGTAGATCTTCTCCAGGTGGGTGCGGGAGTGCGTGAACTCGTAGTGCTCCCAGAGGCTGTTGGACAGCCAGGCGTTGCCCGCCGGGTGCCACCACCAGCCCAGTCCGCCATAGGGGTTGGTGGAGAAGGCGACGGTCCAGCCGGCGACCTTCCCGCTGGTGTTGCGGAAGCGGTTGCGGGAGTCCTGGAACAGCCGGTGGGTGAGGTCGGTCCAGGACGACAGCTGGTCGACGCAGTAGTCGGTGAAGGCGTCGAAGGACGAGGACAGCCCCGCCCGGTCGGCCATCCAGTAGTTCATCTGGATGTTGATGTCGGTGTGGTAATCGCCCATCCAGTCCGGGTCGTTGCCGTCCAGCCACAGGCCCTGGAGGCCCATCGGCAGACTGCCGCGCGAGCCGGAGACCATGAGGTAGCGGCCGAACTGGACGTAGGCGGCCTCGAGTTCGGGGTCGGGGTCGCCGCTCGTGTGGCGGGCCTGGATCCGCTCCCAGGTGTCCAGCGCGCGCTGGTCGTCGGACGACGTGCCGAGCGAGAGCGCGAACGTGCCGAACGCGGCCCGGAAGTCGGCGACATGGGTGCTCAGCAGGGTCGCGGCCGAGTGCTGGGCGGCGGCGCGGACCTTGGTGCGGGCGAGCTTCTGCGGGTCGAGCTTGGGGTCGCGGAAACCGCGGGCGGCGTCCGGCGCGTAGTTGCTGCCGCCGCTCACCACCACGGTGAGGTCCTTGCACCCGGAGAACTCGATGTGCGCGCCGTTCACGGTGACCTGGCCGCCGCTGCCGTACGCGGTGACGGCGGCCCCGTACTTCAGGCCGTTGGCGAACTGGGCGCCGAAGGAGAGCGCGGCGGCCTCACCGTGCGTTCCCTCCAGGGTGACGGAGCCGGTGTAGCGTCCGCCTCCGCTCTGCGAGAAGTGGAGGACGATCGCGTCGTCGGGGCTGCTGGAGAAGACCTCCCGCTTGTACGTCACCCCCGAGCGGACGTAGGAGGCGCCCACCACGCCCCGGTCGAGGTCGAGGGTGCGGCGGTAGCCGTTGACGGCGCCCAGGTCGTGGTCCGGGATGTCCACGGTGAGCCGGGCGAGCAGGGTCAGGGACCCGAAGTCCGCGCGGCCGTAGGGGAATTGGCCGTCGGAGTCGAGGGTGCCGTTGAGGCCGCCGGTCCAGATCGTGGCGTCGGTGATCAGGAGGACCTCGTGGCCCGGGTCGTTGCTGGCGAGGGCGCCGAGCCGGCCGTTGCCGACGGGGAGGCCCTGTTCGATCATCGAGGTGTCGCCGGCGGGCGCCTGCCACCACAGGGTGTTGGGTGAAGTACCGCTGTCGTACGAGGTGTTGGCGGGTCGCTGGGGTGCGGCCGAGGCGGTGAAGGCGGGCAGGCCGGCGAGGGCGCCGGTGGCCGCGGCGAGGGCGAGCAGATTGCGTCTGGGCAGGTCGGGCAGTGCACTGGACATGGCGGTCTCCGAAAAGGTCGGCTCAGGAGGAGGAGTTGGGCACGTCGATCCGGTCGATGTCCGGCGCGTAGCCCGAACCGCTGTCGAAGGTGATCGTGTTGGCGCCCGCCTTCAGGGTCACCGGCACGCTGACCGTCCCGACGGTCCCCCAGTCGCCGGTGGACGGGAACTTGTGGCTGGTGGCGCCGTTGCCGTTCGAGGAGACGCTCACCGAGCGGGAGTCACCGCTGACGTAGGCGATCTTCACCTGGTAGGTGCCGGCCTTGGCGGCGACGACGTTGTTGACGGTGAGCTTGCCGCCGACGTAGAGGTTGCCCACCTTCTTGCCGCCGGAGCAGGCCGAGCAGTCGGCGATGTTGGCGTTGCCGCTGAGGGTGTTGGTGGCGGCCTCGGCCTCGTAGCCGGTCAGGGTGACAGCGCTGCCGCGCGGAGTGACGGTGAAGAGGCGGGAGCCGTGGGCGGGCAGGGCCTGGGTCACCTTGTTGGTGTAGGTGCCGAGGTCCTCGTGGTTCCAGAGGTCACGGACGGCTGCCTTGCCGGTGAAGCCGAGGGTCGTCCAGTTCGCGGAGACGGCGGCGGGGGCGTCGGAGAGGTTGAACAGGGCGACGGTGTAGGTGCCGTTGGGGTTCTTCGCGGCCCACACCTGCTGGGCGTCGGACGGGGTGACCGGGCGCGCGGGCGGTGCGTCGCTCTGGTCGACGGCGATGACCTCGCGGTTGGTCAGCAGGGAGACGCCGTAGTCGTCGAGCTTGGTGAGGTCGTCACCGGTGAAGAGCGGGGACTTGGCCACGGCCCAGAGGGTCGCGTAGCTCTGGCGCTCCGCCTTCGTCAGGCCGTCCATCGCGCCGTTGCCGACGTCGAGGGAGTCGAGGTCGTTCCAGCCGCCGGGGCCTGCCAGGCTCGTCCAGGCCGGGGTGTCGTCCCAGCGGTCGTCGACCGAGTTCTCCCAGGTGACAAGGGTGTTGCAGTAGCACTCGACGTCGGTGTCGATGCGCCAGCCGTTGGAGTACTTCTTCCAGTCGGCGGCGTGTCCGTAGTCGAGGGACCAGGAAAGTTCCAGGTGGATGGGGCGCCCGATGGCGGTGATGGCCTTGTTCCAGGCCGCCACATCGGCAACGTTGTCGTACTGATCACCGCTCTTGCCCGAACCCGGGCCCACACCGTCGAGCTTGAGGTAGTCGTAACCCCAGTCGGCGATCAACTGGGCCTGCGAATCGATGTACTTCTGCGTGCAGGGGCGGGAGAAGTCGAGCTTGTACGAGCTGTCCCAGCCGTTGGTGGTGCGCAGGTCGCTGTGGACGACGTCGGCGGTGGTACAGCCCTCGGCGTTCCAGATCGGTGTCTTGCCGCTGTTGTAGGCCTCCTTCTCCAGGCCCGCCGGCAGATAGATGCCGGCCTTGAGGCCCTTGGAGTGGATGCGGTCGGCGACGGCCTTCATGCCGCTGGGGAAGCGCTTCGGATCGGCTGCCTGGCGACCGTACTGGTCGTACTCGGGCGTCCAGCTGTTGTCGCGCCACCAGCCGGCGTCGATGTTGATGTGGTCGTAGCCGTACTTCTTCAGCTTGCTCGCGAGCGCGTCGGTCTGCTTGGTGACGTTCGCCTCGGTGAGGTAGCTGTAGTCGCCGTCCGGGTTGAGGCCCGGGTACTTGGACGACTGCATGCTCCAACTCGACCAGCCCATATAGGGCTTGGCCGCGACAGCCGTGGCGGTGTCCGCCGTGGGCGTGGCCGCCTCGGCGGCGGGGAGGTAGGTGGCGAAGCCGGCGGTGAGGGCCAGGACCACCATGGCTCTCAGGGCGCGGACAGGCGTGAGGGAGTACATCGTCGGGCTCCTCGTGCGGGTAGGAGTGTGCGGGGCGGGGAGTGTGCGGGTGGGGTGTGAGCGTGCGGCTAGGTGTCCGATCGGATGAAGGACTGGATCGCGGTGGCCGCGGCGCCGCGCGCCCACTCGTCGAAGGGCAGGGGCCGGGTGTGTACGTCGCACCGGGCGGCGGAGCCGAAGGCGGCCTCGGCGAAGGAGTCGCGGATCTGCTCGGCGAACAGGTCGTAGGCGGCCAGGCCCTCGCCGGAGATGATCACGCGTTCGGGGCCGAACAGGTTGACCACGGTCGCGATGCCCCGGCCGATGGCCTCACCGGCCCGCGCGTAGACCTCGCGCGCTCCGGCGTCGCCCTGGTGGGCGAGGGCCAATGCCTCGGCGGTGTCGGCGACTTGGACGCCGGTGACCTCGCGGACGCGGGCGACGATCGCGGCGTCCCCGGCGATCGCCTCGACGCAGCCGCGGTTGCCGCAGTGGCACAGCGGCCCGGCGGGGTCGACGACCACGTGCCCGATCTCACCGGCCACCCCGTGGGCACCCGCGACGACCTGGCCGTGCACGACCAGTCCGCAGCCGATGCCCGCGCCGACGGTCACCACGGCGAAGCCCGTGAGTCCCGCGCCGGCGCCGAACCACTGCTCGGCGACGGTCAGCGCGCGCACGTCGTTGTCGACGGTGACCGGCAACCCCGTTGTCATGGCGGCCAGTTCGGCCAGGCGTACGTCACGCCACTCCAGGAACGGCGAGTAGCGGACGACTCCTTCGCCGCGGTCCACGTCACCGGAGACCGCGAGCCCGAGGCCCAGCACCTGAACGCCCAAGTCGTCCGCCTCGGTGCGGAGTTCCTGGGCCAGGTCCGCGATCGACGACAGCACCGCCTTGGGGTCGCGGTCGGTCAGCGGCACATGGCGGGCGACCCGGATCCGGCAGCACAGGTCGGCGAGGACGCCGATGATCTCGTCGCCGGTCACCTTGACCCCGATGAACAACGCCCGCCCGCCGTCGACCCGGACGAGGTTCGCGGGCCGCCCCAGCGCCGGGGGCGCGTCCTGGTCGGCGCCCTCCGCCAGGTATCCGGCCTCCATCAGCGGCCGGACCGCCTTGGTCACGGCGGCCGCCGACAGCCCCGCCCGGCGGGCCACCTCAAGACGGGTGAGGGGGCCGTGGGACAGCACGATCGTGAACACCTGTGAGACGGCGGGGGTATGAGCCGGGAACGACTCGGTACGGGAGATCGAGCGCATGGCGGGAACCTAGATCCCTTCTTTTCCGTCGTCAATAAAAGAAGCAGGATTTGTCGAAGGCAAGTTGTGAGTCGCCTGAGCGGAGTTGATGCCTGCCGAGGCCTCGTTGTCAGTGCCGGGCGGCACAATCGCCGTATGACGACGATCGACTGGTCAGAGCTGACCCACGCCTACGGCAGCGCCGAGGACATCCCGGGCCTGTTCGCGCGCCTCGGTGGCGCCGAGGACGAGGCCGTGTGGCAGGAGTTGTGGGGCTCGCTGTGCCACCAGGGCTCGGTGTACGACGCGAGCTGGGCGGCGCTGCCCGTGCTCACCGACATCGCGCTGGGCCGGGCGCCGGGCGGGACGATACAGGCGGTCACCATGGCCGGGCTGATCACCACGGACCCGGACGAGGAGTGCCGTGCGCGGTACGCACGCGAGATAGGCCAACTGCTGGACGTGGCCCGGGTGTTGCGCGCCGATCCGGGACAGGACGCGCACACCTTCGTGTACCTCCAGATGGCCGTGCTCGCCTTCGAGGGCGGCGACGGGGTGTGGGCCGAGGCGCTGGAGCGGATCAATGCCGAGGAGTACGACCTGGAGTGCCCCGAGTGCGAGGAGGGCCTGTTCGTCGCGTTCGGCTCGTACGGCGTCTTCACCTCGGCCGGTGACTACGTGACCGGCACGGGCAAGGAGAAGGAGGTGGACACGGAGGGGCGGACGGAGCTCGTACCGGCCGCGCCCGATCGGCTCGACGGCATCGGTGCGCGCCTGCACGGCGAGGCGGTCGAGTTCGGGCAGGCGGAGGTGGCGCGGGCGTTGACGTATGTGTTCGGGAAGGCCAGTTGCCCTTCCTGCGAGGCCGAGTTCACCGTGTCCGAGGAGGTCGAGAAGCAGTGGATCTGAGGCCCGGACGCGTCCGGGTGCCCCGCTCGTGGCAGGGCACCCGGAGGCTCATCAGTGCCTGGCGGCAGGGGTGTTGACGACCGTGACGTTCACGGCGGCCCAGGCCTTGTCGACGGTCTTGTACGCCGCGCTGTTCGCGCCGTAGAGGTCCGCCGCGGCCTTCAGGGTCGCGAGGCGCGCGTCGTGGAAGTCGGTGGTGGACACCATGTAGCGGGTGAGCGCGCGGTAGAAGATCGCCGTGGCCTTGGTGCGGCCGATGCCGGTGACGGTCGAGCCGTCGTAGGTGGGCGAGTCGTAGGCGAAGCCGCCGATCGTCTTGCGGCCGCTGCCCTCCGCGAGGAGGTAGTAGGCGTGCGAGGAGACTCCGGAGCCGGAGTGCACCTCGGCGTCGTAGGTCTGCGGCGACCAGTAGTCGATCGTGCCCTCCAGCTTGTCGAGGGAGGGGTGGTCGAGGCGCCGCAGGAACTTCTGGGCGAGGCCGAGCTTCTCGCCGATCAGGTAGTTCGGCGGGTTCTTGGCGTTGTTGGCGCTGAACTCGACGTTCGAGCCGAAGATGTCCGCGAGGGACTCGTTCAGGGAGCCCGGCTCGCCGTACTGGTTGCCGTCCGCGTCGACACGGTTGGGCTCCAGCTTGGCCGTGGCGTCCACGACGCCGTGGGTCAGCTCATGTCCCGTCACGTCGAGGACGACGAGCGGCTTCTTGAACATGTCCCCGTCGCCGTCGCCGTAGAGCATGCAGCCGCAGGTCGAGTCCCAGAACGCGTTGGCCACCTTGTTGCCGAAGTGGACCATGCCGCGAGCGGCCTTGCCGTTGTTCGCTATGCCCTTGCGGCCGAAGGTCTTCTTGTAGAAGTCCAGGGTCTTGGTGATGCCGTACTGGGCGTCGACGGCGGCGCTGTCGCGGTGCGAGACGGCGCCGTTGCCCCACTTGTCATTTGTGGTCGTGAACTTCTTGCCCTGCGCGAAGTTCTCCAGTTCCTTCCCCTTGGCGTCGCGGGTCTCGGTGCCCCAGCGGGTCGGGTCCTTGAGGAGGTAACTGGTGCGTGCCGTGCGGGTGGTGGTCAGCGGCACCTTGCCGACGAAGAGGGAGGTGCCGGTGCCCGAGGCGGTGACCGGGTAGTGGACCGCGCGCGTCGCGGCGGCGACTCCGGTGCGGGAATTCGGCTGTACGACCACGCCGGTGGCGGGGTCCAGGGTCTCGCCGCGCTCGCGCAGGGTGTCGAGCAGTTTGGGCGAGAGGAACTCGTCGCGGTCGGGGGTGTTGCTGCGGACCTTGCCGGTGACGGCGTCGATGACGACGGTCCGGGTGCCGGCGGCTTCGGCGGTGGTGCTGTCGCTGACGGGTATCCGGTAGGCGAGGGCGGCTCCCCCGTCCCGGGCGTCCACCACGAGTTCGGCGGTGCCCGCGTCACCCTTGGCGACGGCGGCGGCCTTCGTCTCGGCCTGACCTGCCGTCAGCTCGGGCCGCGTGGTGGCGGGCCTGACGCTCTGCTCGGCCGCCCGGGTGACGCCGGTGTAGGCCAGGCCGTGGGACAGATGGACGACGAGGTCGCCGCCGAGGACCGGCATGCCCTGGTGCGTGCGTATGAAGCGCACATGCCGGGCGCCCTCGGGGTCGATCAGCACGTCCTGGGCCCGGAGTTCATCGCCCCGCGTGACACCGGTCGCCGACGCGTGCGCGAACGCGGCGGCACGCGCGGCCGTGACGACGGACGCGGCCGTAGTACCGGTGCCGGTCGACGTCTCCGCGCGATCCGTCCCCGTGGCCGGTCCCGCGTAGGCCGTTCCGGCCAGCCCCGTGGCGGCCGTCGTCACCGCGACGGCGATCGCCAGGCCGCGTATGTGGGGTCCACGCATGGATGAGGGCTCCTCCGTACGAAAGCGGCCGGGATCACCAACCGCCTTGAGACAGGACACGGTTGAACGCACCGCACCCAGGGGGCTGGTCGGGCCCCGGACCGAAACCCTCACGCATCCACCATGTACATGTAAAGCCGAAATGAACGGTTTTCGAGCCTTTCATGGCAATACTTTGCGCATCCGCATCGCTCAGTGATCAGCGAATGACCAACTGTGCTTCAGCTGTGGAGATGTGACGGGGCGCGAGAAGGTTGCCTCGCCCGACTGTGATCGATCTCGCAAACAGAGAAAAACGGGAGAGAACCGGATGGTCTCAAGAACGGTGCGCAGGGCCACGGCGTCGGCGGTGGCCCTGCTGACGCTCACGGCGGTACCGGCACATGCCGCGACCCACGAGTCGGACACCACGAGAACCAGCAGCACTGCACCGCTTCCGGCCCCGAACACGGCCGCACTTCCCGCCCCCGACATGGCAGGCCTCCGTGCCGTGCTGCGCACGCTCACGGCACAGGGCGCACCGGGTGCGATCGCCCGCATCGACGACCACGGCACCGTCCGCACGGCCGCCGCGGGCATCGACGACCGCACGACACGCCGGGCCATCGGCAACGCCGACCGCTTCCGCATCGGCAGCATCACCAAGTCGTTCTCGGCCGTCGTCCTGCTGCAACTCGTCGATGCCCACAAGCTGAACCTGGACGCCTCGGTCGACCGCTACCTGCCGGGCCTGCTCCCCGACAAACGGATCACCGTGCGCCACGTACTGAGCCACCGCAGCGGTCTCTACGACTACACGAACTCCATGTTCGCCAGCTCGGTCTCCGGCTTCGAGGCCGTACGCAACAAGGTCTTCACCTACCGGCAGTTGGTGCAGCTGTCGCTCCGGCACGCGCGCACCAACGCGCCGGGCGCCGCCTACTCGTACTCGAACACCAACTTCGTGGTCGCCGGGATGCTCATCGAGAAGCTGACGGGCCACTCCGTCGGAACCGAGTACCGGAAGCGCGTCATCGAGCCGCTCAAGCTGCGCGACACCTTCTACGTCCACCCGGCCACGAAGATCCCGGGCCGGTACGCCCACGGCTATCTCACCCCGGACCGCGCGGGCGCACCGCTCGTCGACGCCACCGACCAGACTGTCTCCTGGGCGCAGAGCGCGGGCGCGGTCATCTCCACCACCCGCGACCTGAACACCTTCTTCTCCGCGCTGCTCGGCGGCAGGCTCACCTCCGCCGCCCAGCTCGCGCAGATGGAGCGGTGGACCCCGGTCAACAGCACGACCCGGTACGGACTCGGACTGCGCCGCCGCGATCTGTCCTGCGGTGTCTCCGTGTACGGCCACACGGGCGCGGTCCAGGGTTTCTACACCTACTCCTTCACCTCGAAGGACGGCCGCCGCAGCCTCACCGCGCTGGCCAACACCTCCAACAACGGCAAGGTGCTGAACACGATGGCGGGCACCCTGGAGTCGGCGTTCTGCGGCAAGCGGACGAAGGCGATCCAGAACTCGCCGCTCACCGGCCGCGGCTCCTACGTCACCGAACGGAATGTGGCCTACGAGGACATCGCGCCGGGGGTCGCACGGGACTGAGGACGCGGTGCGCGGGTGGGGTCGGGGGCGAGGTCGGGCAGCCTCGCTCTCCGGCCCTCCCCGCCCTCGCTCCGGCCCCCACCGCGTCCTGCGGGAACCCTCGCGCGCCGACGGGACGTTGAGTGGAGGACGAAGTCCCCCACCGGGGAAGTCCCCTGGGGAAGTCCCCCACCGGGCACGATCAGCGAGGGCGGTGCCATGAACGAGCTGGTGCCGGGCGGCAATCTGCCCCTTCCGGGCGGCGCCCTGACCCTGCGGGTGCCCGGCCCCTTCGACATGTCGGCGCTGATCACGGACGAGAGCGGCAAGGTCGGCGGCGACGCGGACTTCGTGTTCTACAACCAGCCGAGGGCGCCCGGAGCACGGCTGCGGGACGGCACCCTGGCCATCGACCCGGCCCGCCTGCGCACCGGCGCCGCGCGGGTCACCGTCGTCATCAGTCCGGCCGAGCCCGGCACCCCCTTGGGCCGCCTGCCCGGCCCCACCCTCCATGTGACCGACACCGGCGGCCGACCCCTCACCCGCTTCACCCCACCACGCCCCCGGCGGGAGACCGTCCTGCTCCTCGCCGAGCTGTACCGACGCGGCACCGGCTGGAAGCTGCGCGCACTGGGGCAGGGGTACGCCGACGGACTCGCGGGGATCGCGCGGGACTTCGGCGTGGACATCGCCGAGGACGCGACTCCCGCGGCGGCACGAGGGGCGGGAGCGCGAGCCGGAGGGGCCGGCGCGGGAGGTGCGGGCGCCGCCACGCCACGCCCGACACGGGGCGCCTCCCCGGCCACCGCCCCCACCAACCACACCGACCCCACCGGCTTCCTCGCCCTCGCCAACTCGGCCCGCGCCGGCTCCGGTTCACCGCCCGTCTCCCTCGATCCCCGACTCACCGCCGCGGCACAAGCGCACGCCTCCGCCATGGCCGCCGCCGGACACCTCAGCGCCGAGAGCCGAGACGGCACGTCCGTGTACCAGCGGGTGATCCACGCCGGTTACGCCTACCTCACCGTCGGCGAGCACCTGGTCTCCGGCCTGCGCACCCCCGCCGAGTTCGTCGACTACTGCCTGCGCACCGAACGCGCCCGCCGGACGCTGCTGGAGCGGGTCTTCACGCACGCGGGTCTCGCGCAGGCCGTCGATCGCCGCTCCGGTGACATCTACTGGACGGGGTTGTGGGCAAGGCCGCTCACCGCGGGCAACCTGGCCCGAACGGCGGACAGGGTCGTCGAGTCGACCAACGCGGAGCGCGCCAGGGCCGGGCTGCGCGCACTCGCCGTAGACCCGCTGCTGGCCGCCGCCGCGCAGGCGCACAGCACCGACATGGTGGCCCGCGCCTTCTACTCGCACACCTCGCCCGACGGCTCGCAGCCCTGGGACCGGGCCGCCGCCGCGGGTGCGCGCAGACGCACGATCGGCGAGAACATCGCGTGCGGTCAGCGAACGCCCGCCGAGGTCGTCGAGGGCTGGATGAACAGCCCCGGCCATCGCGCCAACATCCTCAAGCCGGACTTCACCCACATAGGCATCGGCTTCGCGGGCGGTGGACAGATGGGGACGTACTGGACGCAACTCTTCGGCGCCTGACCGCCGGGGAGAGTCACCCCCTCCACGATCTTGGCGGAATGAGATCTTCCGGGTCAGGATGCCCGCATGAAGGGTGATCTGTTTTCCAGTGAGCACATGGTGCAGCCGGCCACCGCGCCGGGCATGACCGTCGAGAATGCCAAGTGCATCAGGTACGCGGTCAACGGCGAGATGCTCGCCCGCCAGGGGGCGATGATCGCCTACCGCGGCAATCTCCAGTTCGAGCGCAAGGGCCAGGGCGTGGGCGGCATGCTCAAGCGCGCGGTCACCGGTGAGGGTCTGCCGCTGATGGTGGTGCGCGGACAGGGCGAGGCGTGGTTCGCGCACGAGGCGCAGAACTGTTTCGTGGTCGAGATCGACCCCGGTGACGAGTTCACCGTCAACGGCCGCAACGTGCTGTGTTTCGACGCCTCGTTGTCGTACGCGATCAAGACGGTGAAGGGCTCCGGCATCGCGGGCGGCGGTCTCTTCAACAGCGTCTTCACCGGGCAGGGCAAGCTGGGTCTGGTCTGCGAGGGCAACCCTCTGGTCATACCGGTCTCGCCGCAGTACCCGGTGTTCGTCGACACGGACGCGGTGGTCGGCTGGTCGGCCCACCTCCAGACCTCGCTGCACCGTTCGCAGTCCATCGGCTCGATGCTGCGCGGCGGTTCGGGCGAGGCCGTCCAACTCATGCTCCAGGGCGAGGGGTTCGTCGTCGTACGACCGAGCGAGGAGACCCCGCAGAAGGCTCAGCAGCACTGAGGTCACGGCGAGTGATCTACACCTCAGAGGCAACCTCGCCGTACACATCGACGTCTTGATCCACATCAGCAGATGACGCCCTGGCCCCCACGGCCGGGGCTCATTTTCAACGCTCTATACACGACATGTATACATGCAGCGTATACCCATTATGTATACACACAGTGTCTACATGTCGTGCATATGGACCGGAAGGCATCGATGTACGGCAAGGCATTCGCTCCGGAGTACCAGGGAGCCCTCACCACCCTGTCCGTGAACTCCTCACTGGTCGACGTACTGGCCGCCGGCACCGAGCAGTTGGCGGCGGCCGAGCGGTCCGGGCAGCGCGGCGAGGCGGCCCGCTCGGGGCTCGCGGTCGCCGAGGCGCACCGGCGGCTCGGACAGGTGCGGGAGGCGGACCGGGCGTGGAAGGCGAGTTACCGCGCGGCCCGCGACGCCGGGGACACGGCCGCGATGGCCTGGGCGATGTGGAGCGGCGGCACCCTGGCCCGGCAGCGCGGCGCGTTCCCGCTGGCCTGGCGGCTGTTGGGGCTCGCGGCCGAACTCGGCGAGCGCGGCGGCGACATCGTCGTACGGGGCTACTCGCTGGCGGGCCTCGCCGAGACCGGCCGCATCCAGGGCGACTACGAGGCCGTGGCACGCCTGCATGAACAACTCCTCGCCGAGGCCCGCAAACGCGGCGAGGCCCGGCACACGGTGTGGGCGCTGGAGGGCATCGCGCAGATCCATCGCAACAGGGGTTCCTACGACACGGCGTTCGCGATGTTCGAGGAGGCGGCCGAGATCGCGGCGGGCGCCGACGACAGGCGCGGGCATGCCTGGGCGCTGCGCGGACTCGCCGACATCGTCTCCGTGCGCGACCGGGACACCGAGCGGGCGCTCGGCCTGCTGTCCGAGGCGGAGGAGAGCTGCCGTGCGATGACGTTGTCCAGCGCGCTCGCCTACAACCACAAGATGCGCGGCAACGTCCTTTACCGCGCCGGGCGTTATGCCGAGGCGCGGGACCTCTACGAGCAGGCACTCGCCGAGTTCCGCGCGATGAGCGAGCCGCGTGGCGAGGCCCTCTCCCGGCTTGGCCTGGCCAAGTCCCTGGCCCGGCTGGGCCGCGACCGCACCGAGACGGCGGCCGAACTCGCCGAACTGGCAAGGACGTTGGAACGGATAGGCCTGCGACACGCGCGGGAGATGGTGGCGCGGGCGCAGGACGAGCTGGGCGTCGGCGGCACGGCGGAGGCCGTACGGTGACGGCGCGCTCCTCGACCGTAGCGGCACCGTCCGTGCCTCACGTCCTGTCCCGCTGCCGGGACTTGGTGCGCCCCGCGCTCACGGAGGCCGTCGGGCGGCTGCATCCGTGGATGGGTGAGATGGCGGCCTACTCGTTCGGCTGGTGCGAGGTGGGCGGCGCTCCCGTCGCCGCGCCGGGCGGCAAGGGCGTACGGCAGACCCTCGCCGTGCTCGGCGCGGAGGCGGCCGGAGCGCCCGGGCGGGCCGGGGTCGCCGCGGCAGTGGCGGTGGAACTGGTGCACACCTTCTCGCTGTTGCACGACGACATCATGGACGGCGACCCGACCCGGCGCCGCCGCCCCACGGTCTGGAAGGCCTACGGCACGGGACCGGCCGTCCTCGCGGGCGACGCCCTGTTCGCGCTGGCCGTCGAGACGCTCGCCGCGGCCCCGGGTGGAGCGGGCGGGCTGCGTCTGCTGTCCACGGCGCTCGGCGACCTGGTGCACGGGCAGGCGGACGACCTGCTGTTCGCCGCGCGCCCCTGGACGGGGCCGGAGCGGGTCCGCCCGGACGAGTACCGGGCGATGGCCGAGGGCAAGACGGGCGCGCTGCTCGGCTGCGCGGTCGCGGTCGGTGCCGTGCTCGGCGGAGCGCCCCCGACGACGGTCGCCGCGCTCGACCGGGCCGGACGGCATCTCGGCATCGCCTTCCAACTGGTCGACGACATCCTGGGGATCTGGGGCGACCCGGCGGTGACCGGCAAGCCCGTGCACGGAGATCTGCGGGAGCGCAAGAAGACCTTCCCGGTCCTGGCCGCGCTCTCCGCCCCCGGCGCCCAACGCCTCGCCGCGCTCCTGGAGTCGGGCACCGAACCCGCCGTAGCGGCAGCGCTGATCGAGGAGGCGGGTGGTCGTGCGGCGGCGCTGGCGGAGGCCCGTCGGCACATCGGCGCCGTGGAGACGGCTCTCGCCGGTGTGCCGCTGGCTGCCGGGCCCGCGGACGACCTGCGGTCCCTGCTGGAGTTCCTGGTGCGCCGCGATCTCTGAAACGTGTTGACCTGCGCGTCCTTTCCGAGTCAGGGTCTAACCGGCACGGGTCACCTGTCCCCGTGCCGGAAGGATGACTGCCTTGATCGGCATCTCGGAGATCGAAGCCGCCGCCGAGCGGATCGCCGGACACGTCGTACGCACCCCGACCCTGCGGAGCTTCGGGCTCTCCGAGCTGCTCGGCGCGCCGGTCACGACGAAGCTGGAGCTGTTGCAGCGCACGGGTTCCTTCAAGGCGCGCGGGGCGACGGCGAAGCTGCTGTCGCTCGGCGAGACCGAGTTGGCGGCCGGGGTGGTCGCGGTCAGCGGCGGCAATCACGGGATCGCGCTCGCGGTCATGGCGGCGGCGCTCGATGTGAAGGCGACGGTGGTCATGCCGCGTTCGGCGCCGGCGCGGTCCGTCGCGCTGGTGGAGGCGGCGGGCGCGTCACTGCGGCTGACGGACGACATGCCGAGCGCGTTCGCGCTGGTGAACCGGTTGCGGGACGAGGGGCTGACCCTGGTCCACCCGTTCGACGACCCGGTGGTGATCGCCGGACAGGGCACCGTGGGGCTGGAGTTCGCGGAGGACGCCGGTGAACTCACCGATGTCCTGGTCAGCATCGGCGGCGGTGGCCTGATCGCCGGTGTCGCCGCCGCCCTGCACGCCCGGCGGCCCGGAATCCGGGTCTGGGGTGTGGAGACCGAGGGTGCCGAGGCCATGTCAGCGGCGCTCGCGGCGGGCGGCCCGGTACCGGTCACGCCCTCGTCGATCGTGACGACGCTCAGCGCGCCGGCCGTGTCGCAGCTGACGTACGACCATGTGTCGGCCCTCGTCACCGAGGTGCTGACCGTCCCCGACCGGGAGGCCGTACGGGGTTGTCTCGACCTCGCCGAGCACGCCAAGGTGTGGACCGAGCCCGCCGCGGGCTGTCTGCTGCCCGCCGCCCGGCAGGTGCTGGAGCGGGTCGGCGACGGCGCCCGGCTCGGCCTGGTGGTCTGCGGGGGCAACGCGACCGTCGGCGAGATCGCGGGCTGGTCGGAGGGCTTCGGGTTGCGCTGACTTTCCGTCAACTCCCTTCGTCCACAGGATCGTTGACAGGCTCGTGGACAGATCCCTTGACTACGTTGTCGACAAAGACCCGTGTATTCGTGGTCTTCACGCCTGCGTTTACCGCCGGTTACCACCAGGTAGGGCGCCGATATTCCGCCGCGGAAGCCCCCATGGCGAATTCACCCGCCCCGGGACACGAGCGCCGACCTGGGACCTCCCCGCGACTCGATTTTCTCGCACACCTGCTCGCCGCCGTTGAATAAAAGGCAAGAAACACCGGGGAATTGGGTTTCCTTTGAACGCAGCCCGGCACATCCACCGTACTTCTGTGAAAGGTGAGACCCAGGGGTTCAGCGAGGGATGGCCATGGTCGAGACGCACGTCTCCGCACACGAGTCGGTCGCCGGCAGATACCGGCCCATGGAGGTCGCGCACCGCGAGACCAACCGTGTCTCCTGGTACGGCGAGGACATGATCGACGAACGCCCCTGCCTCCTCACGCAGGTGACCCTCCCCGCCGCCCCGGACGGGGAGAGCGCCGGCCGGATCACCGCCGGCATCCGGCGCACCACCGACGTCATGGTGCTGCTCTGCCCCACCCGGGTCGCACCGGTCGTCGACGCCGTCGAGGAGGCCGGCACGCTGTGGACCGTCACCGACTGGATCGACGGCACCCCGCTCGGCCAACTCCTCGCCCAGCAGGGCACGTTCCACTACGTCCGGGCCGCCCGCATCGGGCTCGAACTGCTCGACATCCTGGAGTCCGCGCACAGCGAGGGCATCACCCACGGCGAACTCAGCCCCGGCCAGGTGTTCGTGCGCGACCAGGGCGGGATCGTCCTCACCGGCTTCGGACTCGCGGGCGCCACCCTCGCCCCCCGGATCACCGCACCGTCGTACGCCTCGCCGGAACAGGCACGGGACGAACGCATCGGTCCCGCCGCCGACTTGTGGGCGCTGGGCGCGATCCTCTACACGCTGGTCGAGGGACACCCGCCGTTCCGCGACCGGGGCCGACCCGAGGCGACCCTGAAGGGCGTCGACCGGCTCCCGATGCGCGGCCCGTCACGCGCCGGCCCGCTGGCACAGGTCGTGCAGGGGCTGCTGCGCAAGAACTCCCAGGAGCGGCTGACCCGCCCGGTGGTCCGCGAGTCCCTCACCCGCATCCTCAACGACGACCCGTACGCCGACCGCGAGCCGGTTCCGCTGCCCCGCCTGCGGCGGGCCTTCGACTCCTTCCGCGGGGCGGGGACCACCTGGAGCGGCCGCGGCATGGCCGCCGGGACCGCCCTCGCCGTCGGCACCGTCACGGTCGCCGTCCTGGCCGCCACCCACCAACTGCCCGGCACTCGGACCTCAGCGACGTCCGAGCCCTCCCCCCTGCCCTCCGCGTCCGCCTCGGTCAGCACCCCCGGCGAGAACGTCGACGGCCACGCCTACTCCCCGTCCGCCACGCCGTCGCCCACGTCCCCCGCCTCGCCGTCCCCTTCCGCGTCCGCCTCGCCCTCCGTCACCGCGTCCCCCTCCCCCTCCCCCTCCCCCACCGCCTCGGCGCTGCCGGCCGGCTTCCGCGTGTTCAAGGCGCCGCAGGGCTTCTCCGTGGCGCTCCCCAAGGGCTGGAAGGTGATCGATACCCAGCAGGTGTCCGGCGCCTACCGGGTCACCTTCGGCGCGACGGACGAGCCGCGCACGCTGGCCGTGACCTACAGCACACAGGCGGGCCCGGACCCGGTGGCCATCTGGCGGGACGACGTCCTCCCGGGGCTGAAGCAGACCGAGGGGTTCCAGCAGATCGGCGACATCCAAGCCACCACGTACCAGGGCGACAAGGCTGCCGACCTGGAGTGGTTCTCCGGCACCGGCGACGACCGGATACGCACGCTCGGGCGCGGTTTCCTGATCGGCGGCGGGCGCAGTTTCTCGCTACGGTGGACGACGCCCGCCGACGAATGGAACGACGCGGCCAACCGCCAGGCGTTGCAGACCTTCTTCAAGACCTTCCGGCGGGAATCGAACTGACGGCACTGACCGCGCCGCGAGGGCCGGGCGCTCAAACCAGCGGCAATGGGTGGATATAGGCTGCCTGTTCGCACCGTGCCTCATCACAAGCCCAGGAGAGTCCGCCTTGACCGTAGTGATCGACCAGGCCGAGACGTCCTTCACCGCCCTCGACGACACCGGCCTCGTCGCCCGGGACGCGCACGAGTTCGGAGCCTACGCCCGCACCGGCGGCTGGGCGTTCGGCCTCAAGGTGGCGCGCAGCGTCCGGCCCGGCGGGCAGAGCGCGGACGAGACGTCCAAGGTGTCCGCGAAGGAGTTCGCCGAACTCGCCGACTGCTCCCCCGAGCGTGTCATGCGTTACTACAAGGCCTGGGACCGGGCCGCGGACGACGGTCTCGTCCCGCACTTCGAGGAGCTGGCCCCCGGCCAGGAGGTCGAACTCCCGGACGCGGACGTGTGGTTGAACTACTACGTCTCCCGTTCCAGCGCCACCTCGGAGCGCGGCACGGCCATCACCGAGGCCGCCGAGGCCGAGGGCATCCGCCCCACCAAGGCGCTGGAGGTCGCGGAGAACCCGACCGCGCTGCGCGCCGCGATCCTCGCCGACCCGTCAACCGCGCGGGCGGCCCGGCAGGCGCTCCTGGACCGCGTCCGCGAGGACCCTGAGCTCCAGTCCGAGCTGGCCCGGGACGTCGTACGCACCGACGACCTGAAGAAGGCGGTGGCGACGGAGAGCCGCTCGGCGGACCGGATCGGATACGTCCGCCAGATCGCCGAGTCGGGCCAGATCAAGACCCCCGCCGGCCAGACCGTCGACGCACCCGTCGACCTCCGCCAGGAGGCCGAGCGGCACCTCTCGCTCCTCGACGAGCTGGAGGACGGCGAGGACACCGGCGGGTGGGCCACCGAGGCCTACGACACGATGAAGAACCTGGTCGTCGAGGCGGTCGAGGCCGACCCCGAACTGCGCGTCCAGGAGAAGCGGACGAAGTTCTACAGCAGCCTGCAGAAGGCCACGAAGGCGTTCGAGGAGCTGACCTTCGACGACGCCCAGGACTTCTACGAGGACGACATGGTCCAGCGCCTGGAGGAGCTCCAGCAGGCCATCGACAGCTGCCTCAACGCGCTGCGCAAGACCACCACTCCGGCTGAGTAGCCGTACTCATGTAGCGACTTCGGCCTTCGGACACGATGGGGCTCCCCACGACAAGGGAGCCCCATCGTGTCCGTTCTTCCCTCCGCACCGCGGCGCCGTCTGCCCGCCGCCATGGTCGCGCTGGTGGTCGTCGGTATGGCCCTCTCCGCCTGGCAGCCGCACGATCGCACGACGTGGTTCCTGGAGACCGTGTGGGTCTTCGTCGGACTCCCGGTGATCGTCCTGACCTGGCGCCGCTTCCCGATGACCGGCCTGCTGTGCTGTCTGCTCGCCGCGCACGCGCTGGTCCTCGCCGTGGGCGGCCACTACACGTACGCGGAGGTACCGGCGGGCGACTGGGTCCGTGACACCTTCGGCCTCAGCCGCAATCCCTACGACCGTCTCGGCCACCTCATGCAGGGCTCCGTACCGGCGGTCCTGGTACGGGAGTTGCTCACCCGCACCTCACCCCTGCGCGGCAGCCGCTGGCTGGCGCCGCTCACCGTGTGCGCGTGTCTCGCCTTCAGCGCCCTGTTCGAGCTCTTCGAGTGGGCGGCGGCCGTGATCGGCGGACACAGCGCGGACGCGTTCCTGGCCACTCAGGGGGACGTGTGGGACACGCAGTGGGACATGTTCTGCGCGCTGATCGGGGCCACGGTCTCGGTGCTGCTGCTCAGCCGCGTCCACGACCGGCAGCTGGCGAGGCTCGGGGTCATCGGGTCGTATGCCGGTGCCGGGCCCACATGGGCAGTACGAACCAGCACAGCAGGTACCAGCTGACGACCCCCGCGACCAACCAGGGCACATAGGCGTCGTGGGTGGCGACCCGGAGGATCAACAGCAGCGCGGCGGTCATCGTGGCTAGCAGCAGGACGAGGCCGACGAAGGTCAGCCGGGACGCCCAGCGCACCGCCTGGGGTTTCACGCTCCGGCCGGAGACCAGGCGGTGCAGGGACACCGGGCCGATCAGGGCGCCGGTGGCGGTGGCGCCGAGGACGACGGTCACGATGTACAGAACCTGGTTCGCGTGCTCCAGCTGCGCGTACTTCGGGGTGAAGACGACGGTGAGCAGGAACCCGAACAGGATCTGTACGCCGGTCTGCGCGACCCGGACCTCCTGGATGAGTTCGCCCCACATCCGGTCCGCCCGCTCGTCCTCGGACTCGTCGCGCCCCGCCCGTCGATCTTCCTCCTGGGTCATGCGGTCCGTGTAACCGGACCGCCGACCTTTCAAACGGAGGGCCGTTCCAACAGAGCCCGGGGCCTACCAGCGGCTTTCCACCTGGTCCTTGATCCGGCGGTCGTAGAGGTCCCGGATCGCGGTGAGCGTGTCCTCGGAGAGGGCGGGCAGCTTGGCCGCCGCCGCGTTGGCGCGGGCCTGTTCGGGTGAGCGGGCGCCGGGGATCACCGACGTGACGCCGGGCTGGTCGATGATCCAGCGCAGGGCCAGCTGGGCCGGGGTGTACCCCTCCGGGGCGAGCGCGGAGAACTCGGCGGCGGCCTCGACGCCCGTCGCGTAGTCGACGCCGGAGAAGGTCTCGCCCTGGTCGAAGGCCTCGCCGTGCCGGTTGTACGTTCGGTGATCGTTCTCCGGGAAGACCGTGTCCTTGGTGTACTTGCCGGACAGCAGGCCCGACGCGAGCGGCACGCGCGCGATGATGCCGACGCCCGCCTCCTGGGCGGCCGGGAGCACCTGGAGCAGGGGCTTCATGCGGAACGCGTTGAGGATGATCTGCACGCTGGTCACGTTCGGCCGGGCGATCGCGGTGAGGGCTTCCTCGCAGGTCTCGACGCTGACGCCGTACCGGGCGATGCGCTCCTCGGCGACCAGGGTGTCGAGGGCGTCGAACACCTCGTCCGAGGAGTAGACCGCCGTGGGCGGGCAGTGCAGCTGCACCAGGTCGATGCGGTCGACGCCGAGGTTGCGGCGCGAACGGTCGTTCCACGCGCGAAAGTTGTCGAGGACGTAGTTCTCGGGGATCTGGTCGACGCGGCGGCCCATCTTCGTCGCGACCAGGACATGCAGATCGGGCCGACCGCTCAGAAACGTGGCGATGGTCTGCTCGCTGCGCCCGTCGCCGTACACGTCGGCCGTGTCGAAGAAGGTCACCCCCGACTCCGCCGCCGCCTCCAGCACCGCGAGGGCTTCCTTGTCGTCGACGTCTCCCCAGTCGGCGCCCAGCTGCCAGGTGCCGAGACCGACGACGGACAGCTGCTGATTCGACCTGCCGATTACACGTTCGTCCATGCCCTCAGTCTGTCATCCGCCACTGACATGCGCGGATCGGGCTCCTCCGGGCCGCGACCTGTGAATCTTTCACTCACACGAGTGAACCGGTTCGACAGGATGCCTACTCGTGTCAACGCGCACTTAGCGTGTGCGCGTGACCGATCATGTGGCGAACAACCTCCAATCGGGGAGCGGCAGTTCCGCTCCCTGGACCCGTCGCGGCTTCCTCCTCTCGGCAGCGGCCCTGGCCGCCGTACCCGTACTCCTGACGGCCGATCCCGCCGTCGCGTCGGCCGAGCTGCCCGGCTTCCCGGCCGACGTCGACCTCTACCGCTCGGCGTACCGGAACTGGGTCGGCGAGATCACCGCCGACGGCATGTGGGCGTGCGCGCCGACCGACGCCGACCAGGTGGTGTCCGTCGTCAACTGGGCCTGGCAGCACGGCTGGCGGGTCCGCCCCCGCGGCTCCTCACACGGCTGGTCACCGCTGACGATCGAGTCCGGTACGACGTCCGACGCGCCGGTGCTGCTGGTCGACACCGCCCCGCACCTCACCGGCCTGACCCTGGACCCCGCCTCGGCCGTGCGGGCCGGCACCGGGATCACCCTGGAGGCCCTGCTCACCTTCCTGGAGGGCCACGGCCTCGGTCTCACCGCCTCCCCCGCACCCGGCGATCTGACGCTCGGCGGCGCCCTGGCCATCGACGCGCACGGCACGGCCGTACCGGCGCACGGCGAGGAGCGGACCGCCGGGCACACCTTCGGGTCGCTCAGCAATCTGGTGCTGTCGCTGACGGCGGTGGTGTGGGACACGGAGACCGGCGCGTACGTGCTGCGGACCTATACCCGCGACGAGGCGGACTGCGCGGCGCTGCTCACGCATCTGGGGCGGGCACTGGTCACCGAGGTCGTACTGCGGGTCGGGGCCAACGCCAACCTGCGCTGCGTCAGCCGTACGGACATTCCGGCGACCGAGCTGTTCGGGGCCCCCGGCTCCGGCGGGCGGACCTTCGCGAGCTTCCTGGACGAGGCGGGGCGGGCCGAGGCGATCTGGTTCGCGTTCACCGAATTCCCCTGGCTGAAGGTGTGGAGCGTCGCACCGACCCGGCCGCTGACCTCGCGGCACGTCGCATCGCCGTACAACTACCCGTTCTCCGACAACGTGCCGACACTGATCGCGGATCTCGTCGGGCGGATCCTGTCGGATGCTGCCTGGTATCTGGCGCCGGTGCTGGGCAACGCCCAACTCGACGTCGCCGCACTGGGGTTGACGACAACACTGTCGGCGGACATCTGGGGTCCTTCGAAGAACACGCTGCTCTACATCAAGCCGACGACCCTGCGTGAGACCGCCAACGGCTACGCGGTGCTCACCTCGCGGGCCCAAGTGCAGCGCGTGGTCCACGAGTTCACGGACTTCTACCAGGAACGGCTCACCGCCTACGCGGCACTCGGCCGCTTCCCCGTCAACGGCACCGTCGAGATCCGGGTCACCGGCCTCGACCACCCCGCCGACACCGAACTCGCGGGCGCCCGCGCCCCGTTGCTGTCCGCGCTGCGCCCGAGCACCGAGCACCCGGAGTGGGACACGGCGGTCTGGCTGGACGTCCTGACCCTGCCCGGCACGCCGTACGCGGAGGAATTCCTGCGGGAGTTGGAGCAGTTCCTGTACCGCTCCTACGACGGCACCGATGCCCTGACCCGGGTCGAGTGGTCGAAGGGCTGGGCCTATACGGAGGAGGCCGCGTGGAGTGACGAGGAGGTGCTGGGCACGGCGATCCCGGGCTCGTTCGGGGAGTCGGTGTGGGGACAGGCGGCGGGGACCTTCGACCGGCTGGACCCGCACGGGGTGTTCGGGAACGCCTTCCTGGACCGGCTGTTCGGCTAGGGCTGGCTAGGCTGTCTCCGGGTCCTTGAGCTGGGGAGAGTTGTGAGCAGTTGGTCCACCGCACTGACGAAGGCGGGCATCACCGATCCGCGACTGCGGCGCGCCTACGATGCCCAGCGCGGGATCGTCCGCAAGTACGCGCCGCACGAGTACGTGGCGGTACGGCTGTTGCTGCCGGCGGAGCTGCATCCACCGGTCGTCGCCGCGGTGGCCTACATGCACGCGACCGACGAACTGATCGACACCGGTGACGTGGACGCGCGTACGGCGGCCCTCGCCTCCTGGGACGCCGAGACCACGGCGGCCCTGGAGAGCGGCGAACCGCCCGTCCAGGACACTCTGTTGACGCTCTGGGACACCGCGCGTCGTCGCCCGCACATGGCCGCCCGGGTGCGCGCCTTCCTCGACGGCGCTCCCGTCGAGGCGAGTTGGACCGGCTTCGAGACGGAGGCCGACTTCCAGGCGTACGTGGACGGTTACTCGCTGCCCGGCCTGTTGCTGACCGCGTCGCTGCTCGCACCGGCCGACCCCGACGCGTACGAGTCGTACGTCAAGGGCTGCCGGGATCTGATCGAGGGCTGGCAGCGCAGTGACTTCCTCGCCGACCTCTGCGAGGACGCCGACAACGACCGCATCGGTATCCCACGGGACGAACTCGCCCGGCACGGACTGAAGTTCGAGGACCTGCGCAGCAAGTCACCGGCGTGCGTACCGGCGTTGGACCACGTGGTCCGGGCACAGGCCGACCTCGCGGAGACCACGCTCGCCGGCTGCCGTACGCTTCCCGCTCTCGTCGCGGCGGAACACCGGCCGTTCCTCGACGCGTTGATCGCCGTCCAGGAACTGCGGCTCGGCGCGGTGCGACGCGAAGGGGGCCGGGTTCTGCTGCACGACACGGGTCCCGCGACGTTGGCCACGCTGCGGGTCCTGGCCCGGCAGTACCGCAAGGCGCGCCGCTACGCCTAGGGCGTCAACTGGGCCTGCACAGTGGGTCCGTAGCGGTCCACGATGGTGTCGACCGCGGTCGCTCGCAGTTCGGTGCCGCGGGCGATGCCGTACATGACGCCGAGGCCGAGGAGGGTCGCCACGGCGAGTTCGGCGCGCAGGCCGGCGTCGGGACCGGGGAGGCGGGCGGCGAGGCGGTCGACCACGTGGGCGCGGAAGTTGACGCGCAGGATGTCGCCGTGGTCGCCCTGGAGGGGCGCGAACGCGATCCGCAGCAGCGGGTCGGCGCCCCGCTCGCGCTGGCTGACCAGGACGTGCCGGACCATGTGGCGGCCGAGTCCGTCGAGCGGGGCGTCGAGGAGGTCCTCGGCGTCGGTCTCGAAGGACATGACGCGGGCGAAGAGGGCGTCCTTGTTGCCGAAGTACTTGAGGATCAACGGCGCGCTGACACCGGCGCGTTCGGCGACGGCCTTGAGGGTGATGTCGGCGTGCGCGTTCCGCGCGAGGAGATAGCGGGCGGCCCTGAGGATGGCCGCCTTGGTCGCCTCGGCGTCCCGGCGTGCGGGCGGGGACGCGGTGGGTGGCGTGGTGGGTGGAGTGGTGCTCACGGCACTCATGCTCCCTCCAGCGCCTCGTCCCGCGCGCCCTCCGTACGGTCCCCGGCGCGCCGAGTGTCGTCCGGAGCGGGGTCGCCCGGGATGGTCAGTGCCGCCGCGCTGGCCACCAGGGCGATCACGCCCGCGATGCCGAACGCCATCAGGTAACCGTGCAGCGTGGGCAGCGGGAGCCCGCCGACCAGGCTGGTGTGGTGCACCAGCACGGCGGCCACCACGGCGCTGGAGACGGCCTGGCCGATGGTGCGCATCAGGACGTTGACGCCGTTCGCGGACGCGGTCTGGCCGGCCGGGACGGCGCGCAGGATGAGCGTGGGCAGCGCCGAGTAGGCGAAGGTGGTGCCGCTGGCCACGATCGTCGCGCCCAGGATGATCGTCCACAGGTCACGGCTGTCGGCGATGCGCACCACATAGCCGAGCGCGATGATCACGGCGCCGAGGGCGAGCGTGATGCGCGGGCCGCGGGCCGCCGAGATGCGGGCGGAGACGGGTGAGAGCAGCAGCATGGTGATGCCGCCGGGCAGCAGGCACAGCCCGGTCTGGACGATGGACAGCCCGAGCCCGTACCCGGTCGCCTTGGGTGCCTGCACCAGTTGGGCGGTGACGAGGGAGTTGGCGTAGAACGCGAAGCCGGTCAGCAGGGCCGCCACATGGGACAGACCCACCCGGGGCCGGGACACCAACCGCAGGTCCACCAGCGGGAGTTCGGTACGCAGCTGCTGCCACCACCACAGGCCGAACACGACGACCGTGGCGAGGAACAGCCCCAGGATCCGCGGACTCCCCCATCCCCACTGACCGCCCTGCGACACCCCGAGCAGCAGACACACCAGTCCTACGGCCAGTCCCAGCGCGCCGAGCACGTCGAAGCGGCCCGGCTCCCGGACGGGCGACTCGCGCACCGCCCACCAGATCCCCCACACACCGATCGCGCCGAGCGCGCTGGTCGCCCAGAACATGACGTGCCAGTTGGCGTACTGCACGATCAGCGCCGCGAGCGGCAGTCCGAGCGCGGCGCCGATACCGACCGTGGAGCTCATGAACGCCACGGCGCTGCCCCGGCGCTCCGGGGGCAGTTCGTCGCGCAGGATGCTGATCGACAGGGGTACGACGGCTGCGGCGGCGCCTTGCAGGGCGCGGGCGAAGATCAGGACGCGGATGTCGGAGGACAGGGCGCACATGACCGAGCCGACGGTCATCAGGCTCAGGGCGCCGGTCAGGACCCGCCGCTTGCCGTACATGTCGCCGGCCCGGCCGAGCACGGGGGTGAGGACCGCGCCGGAGAGCAGGGTCGCGGTGACCATCCAGGACACCGCGCCCGGGGAGGAGTGCGTCAGCCGGGGCAGGGACGGCAGCAGCGGGACGACCACGGTCTGCATGACCGCCATGAGGATCCCGCCGAACGCCAGCACCGGAACGGTGAACCGGTCCCGCAAGGGGCTCCGCCCGGCGAGGCTGCCGGACGGGTCGGGTATCGGGACGGGCTGGCCCATGGGCACTCCAGCTGGCATGAAAAAGGAGGTGAATGACTATTCACCCTAACTGGTGAATAGTCATTCACCCAACCTTCCCAGGCCGCTCGCGGAAGCCGAACCGCTCCCGGAGGGTGCCCTACTTGCGGGAGGCGAGCGCCCGCGCGTGCACGGTCCGCGCGACCTTGGGGCCGAGCCACCGCTTGAACCGGCGCAGCGCCTCCAGCCGTCCGGCCGCCTTGTCGAGGCCGTAGTACACCTGCGGCGGGACGTACGGCAGCAGGGGCGAGTGGCGCTGGCCGAGCAGGGCGAACATGCGGTGCGGGGGCAGGTGGATGTAGCGCTGCAGGTTCTCGTACCACTGGGCGCTGTAGCGGGCCGCGCTCTGGATGGACAACAGGGCGGACCTACGCCGCTGTTCGTAGGCGGCGAGGGCCTGCGGCAGTTCGGTGTGCTCGCGCAGGGCGTCCGCGAGCGCGATGGCGTCCTCCAGGGCGAGGGTGGTGCCGGCGCCGATGGAGTAGTGGGTGGTGTGGGCGGCGTCGCCGAGCAGGACGAGGTTGTCGCGGTGCCAGGTGCGGTTGGTGAGAGTGCGGAAGTTGAGCCACTGGGCGCTGCCGTCGGCGGAGGCGCGGCCGATCAGTGAGTGGCCGTCGAGGAGGTCGGCGAAGAGCTTCTCCAGCAGGGCGAGTCCGTCGGCCTCGGCCGCGGTGTCGAGGCCGAGCCCGGTCCAGGTCTCGGGTGCGCACTCGATGACACAGGTGCTGCCCTCGGGGCCGAACGCGTAGCCGTAGCACCAGATCCAGCCGTGGTCGGTCTCCACGAAGGCGAAGGTGAAGGAGCCGAAGACCTTGCTGGTGCCGAGCCAGATGTACTGGTTGAGGCCGGGCTTGAGTTCGGCGCCGAAGTGGTCGGCGTGCCGGGTGCGCAGCGCGCTGTTGACGCCGTCGGCGGCCACGATCAGATCGGCGTCGGGGAGGTCGTCGGCAGTCACCTCGCACTCAAACTCCAGCCGTACGCCCAGAGTTCGGGCCCGTTCGGCGAGGATCTTGAGGAGTCGGTGGCGGCCGATGCCGTGGCCCTCGTCCCCGGGTTGAGTGGTCGTCAGGTCCCGGATGCGGGCGACGCCGTCGCTCCAGCGCACCGAGTGCTCGTCGACGGCCTGCGCGGACTCCGGGTCGTACTCCCGGAGTTGGTCGAGCAGACCACGCCAGTACGTCACGCCCCAGCCGTAGGTCGAGCCCTCGGCGTTGCGCTCGTAGACGGTGATGTCGTGGGACGGGTCCTGACGCTTCAGCAGGATCGAGAGATACAGACCGGCGGGCCCGCCTCCGACACAGGCGACCTTCACGCGCACACCCCTGGGGATTACTCAAAGTGGTCAAGTGGAACCGCAGAGTAGCAGGCTGGAGACACAAGAAAGTCCCATCGGCCTCGGGACTCGAAGGCCGATGGGACGCGTCGGGCAGGCGAGAGGCTTACGCCTCGGCCGTGGCGCACTCCGGGTGGCCCCAGCCCTTGGGGTTCTTGGTGATGGGCTCGCCGGCCGCGTAGGCGCGACCGCACAGGCAGCGGCCGGGGAACTTGGCCTTGATGGTGCGGGAGGCCGAACTCGTGCTCTTCCGGGGCGACTTGGCGCCACCCGCGCGGGCGGGCTTCTTCGGGGTGTCGGGCGAGGGGGGCGGTTCCGGGGAGCCGAGGTCGCTGCCCGCGGGTTCCTGGACGATGGCCGCCTGGCTGGCCGCGCGGTCGGCGAAGTCGTTCAGCGGGTCGCCGTCGACCTGGTGGGCGGGGACGTAACGGAACTCGACCGAGCGGCCGCCGAGGAGTTCGTCGATACGGACGACCAACTCCTGGTTGGCGACCGGCTTTCCGCCCGACGTCTTCCAGCCGTTGCGCTTCCAGCCCGGCAGCCAGGTGGTGACCGCCTTCATGGCGTACTGCGAGTCCATCCGGATCTCCAGCGGTACGTCCGGTGCGATCGCCGTCAACAGGCGCTCCAGCGCGGTGAGTTCGGCGACGTTGTTGGTGGCCTTGCCGAGCGGTCCCGCCTCCCAGCGGGCCGGGCTCTCCTTGTCGTCCGAGACGACCCACGCCCAGGCGGCCGGCCCGGGATTCCCTTTCGAAGCCCCGTCGCACGCGGCCACCACACGTTCACGCATGCGCCCGATCATGCCATGACCGCGCGACGGGCTCCGCGACACCCCGGGCGAGCTCCCGCCCGGCGAGCAGGGCAGGGCTCCATCGGTCACCTCTTCTCCCTGGACCGGGAGAACGCGGCCCGGCCGTGGACCGTATCCGAAGATCTCCTCCGCCGGCCCTCTACGCTGCGCGCATGACCACGCGACAAGAGCAATGGGCCCGGGTGCGCCGCCACTTGTGGCGACCGCCACGTCCCCATGGGGAGCAGCCGCGCGAGCGCGTGGTCGGGCCGCTGGAACTCTTCTACGACCTCGTTGTGGTCGTGCTGGTCGCGCAGGCCGCCCACCATCTGTCCGGGGAGCTCGACTGGCACGGACTGGGCCTGTTCGCCGCGGTGTTCGCGCTGGTGTGGATCGCCTGGTTCAACGGCAGCCTGCACCACGAACTGCACGGGCACGAGGATGCCCGCGGCCGGAGCATGTTCCTGCTGCAGATCCTCGTGCTCGTCCCGCTGGGCGCGTTCATCCCCGAGGCGGGCGCCGAGCGCGGAACCGCGTTCGCCGTGGACGCGGGGGTGCTGTTCGCGGTCCTGGCGCTGTTGTGGCTGCTCGCCTCGCGCAGTGACACCCCCGAGTTCCGGCGCCCCAGCGTGCTGTACGTGGCGGGGACCGCCGCCTGTGCGGTCGTGCTGGCCGCGAGCGCGGCGCTGCCCGCCGACGCCCGCGTGCTGACCTGGGGTGTGCTGGCCGTCGGCTACCTGGCGGGGTTCGTGTTCGTCATCGCCCGAGCCATTCCGGAAGAGGTGGTGGCGCTCAGCGTGACCGCCGCGCTCACCGAACGGTTCGGGCTGTTCATCATCATCGTGCTCGGCGAGAACGTGACCGGAGTGGTCGACGGACTGGCCCACGAGCCGACCAACGCGCTCACCCTCGCCGTCGGGCTCGTCGCCGTGGTCGTCGGATTCGGCGCGTGGTGGACCTACTTCGACTTCGCGGGACACCGGCTGCCGAGGCCCACGCGCGCGTGTGCCCTGCGGTGGATGATGGTCCATCTGCCGATCACGGCCGCGGTGGCCGCCATGGGCGCCGCGATGGTCGGCCTCGTCGAGCACGCCCACGACAGCCGGACCCCTGCCGCCACGGCCTGGGTGCTCTGCGGGGGCGCGGCCGTCGTACTCTGCGCGACGATGGTGCTCGCGGCATCCCTGCGCCACTGGAACGAGAACCTCGGGCTCTACCGCCCCCTGGCCCGCACCTGTGTCGCCATGGCCCTCCTCTGCGTGGGCGTCGGCGCCCTGCGCCCGGCTCCCCTCGTCCTCGGCCTGGCCCTCGTCCTGCTCTTCGGCATCCCCTGGGGAGTCGCCGTGGCCAACCGCGTGGCCAACTACCAGGAAGAACCGGCCACATGACCGCACACCGGCGTCAGGGCGTCGAGGGCCGCGTCTCGGTCCAGTCGACCATCAGCCGGCGTTCGGCGAAGTACCAGTCGCCGTCGCGCTTGGTGAATTCGTCGAGGTAGCGGATGGAGGCGATCATCAGCGTGCGCTGCCCGGATTCGTCGACCCCGATGTGATGGGCCAGGCAGTAGCTCTCGCCGGTCGCCCGGTCGTCGCCGTCCATGGAAATGGTGCTCTGGCCGTTGAAGTGGGTGGTGGCCCGGTAGACGTTGAGGTTGTCGAACACCGGGGCCAGGGACTCGCGCCCGTGCAGGGTCTGTGTCGGCTCGGCGGCGGTGGCGTCCATGAACACCAGGAAGCGGGTGTCCTCGGTGAACAGGCTCATCTGGCCCTTGGCGTCCCGCCGGTCCGCGCAGTGCGCGTAGGCGTCGATCAGCTCGCGGATGGCGAGTCGGTCGGCGGCTTCCCGGGGTGAGATCTCGGTGTGCGAGGCCATGGCTTTCCCTTTCGCCGCACTATTTGACACATGTATACAATCACTCGCCATGGCAGGGTGCAACGACAACCCCAGGAGGGCGGAGCCCTGAGCAACCGGATCGATCCACGCATCACCCGCACGACCCGTGCCTTCGAGGAGGCCATCGTCGACCTGGCCGGCCGACGGCCCGTCTCACAGATCACCATCGGCGAACTGGCCGACCGCGCCGGGGTCACCCGCGCCACGTTCTACAACCGCTGCAACTCCCCGCTGGACCTGCTCATCCAGGTGCTCCACGACGACCTGGAGCGCGGCCACCGCCGCGAGGCCGAACACCGTGCACAGGGCGGGTACTCGGCCCACGAACTGCTGCGGATGTCCACGGCGGAGGTGGCCGACCACGTCGAGCGGTACCTGCCGATCTACCGGCACGCCCTCGACGACTCCGCCGACAGCGGTGTCTACGACGCGCTCGTGCGCCACTTCAGCGACTACGCCCTGACCTTCATGGCCGACGGCGACCACCCGGGGCTGCCCGAGGCCAACCGGCGGATGATCGCGCAGTTCATGGCGCACGGCTTCGCGGGAGCCATCAGGGCATGGCTGAAGGACCCCGCCGTCACGAAGGACGACATGGTCGACGCGGCCGTCGCCTGCGCGCCCGCCTGGTGGGCGGGCGACGGCAGTTGACGAACGGCCCGCTCGGCTAGACGTCCGTCATCGACGGCATCTCGCCCTGCGTCGTGGTCATGTCGATCACCGAGAACGAGGCGCCCTGCGGGTCGCTCAGCGCCGCGAACCGTCCGAAGGGGCTGTCCATGGGACCGAAGCGCAGCACGGCACCGAGCTTGGTGGCCTTGGCGATGGCGTCGTCGCAGTTGTCGACGGTGAAGTAGACGTTGACGTACGACGGCACCTCGGGCGGGAACTCCTCGCCCATCTTCATCCGGCCCAGGACCGTGTTCTCACCGAGGTTGTAGACGCGGAAGTCGACGTTGTCGTCCTCCACCTGCTGTGCCGAGTACGAGAAGACCGCCGGGAAGAACCCGTCCGCCTTCTCCGGTTCGCGGGTGAAGACCTCGGCCCAGGCGTAGGCACCGGGCACGCCCGAGGCCTCGAAGCCCTCGTGGGTGCCGCCCTGCCAGATACCGAAGACCGCGCCGCTGGGCTCACTGGCCAGGCACATCGTGCCGAAGTCGCCGACCTGCATCGGCTCCATCAGCACCTGCCCGCCGTTCTCCCGGACCTTCGCCGCCGTGGCCGCCGCGTCCGGTGACGCCAAGTAGAGGCACCACTGCGACTGCCCCTCCGCTCCGGGCATCGGCGGTACGACCGCCGCCACGGCCTTTCAGTCGACGTAGGCCTGGGTGTAGTTGCCGTACTCCGACGACGCGTCGCCGAAGGTCCAGCCGAGGACGTCGCCGTAGAAGCTCTTCGCTCCCTCGACGTCGCTGAACATCGCGTCGGCCCAACAGGGCGTTCCCTCAGGTTGTACGGCCATGGCTGCGGCCCTCTCCGATTGGTGGGGTGTCGTCCGGTTTCTCACGCTAGTCACCCGGGGAGCGGGGCGCGCGCCGAACGCCGAGGTCCGTTCCACACTGGACGTATGGCGGATACGACGACGATGCGCGCGTGGGCCGTGACCGAGCCGGGGCCCGTCGAGGGAGGCTCACTCCAGCTCGTGGAGAAGCCGGTGCCCGTGCCTGGGGATGACGAACTCCTCGTGCACGTGCGCGCGTGCGGGGTGTGCCGGACCGATCTGCATGTCACCGAGGGGGATCTGCCGGTGCACCGGCCCGGGGTGACTCCGGGGCACGAGGTCGTCGGCGTAGTGGCGGGGTTCGGGGCGGCGGTGAGTGGCTTCACGGTCGGCGACCGGGTGGGCGTCGCGTGGCTGCGGCACACCGACGGCACCTGCGTGTACTGCCTGCGCGGGGCCGAGAATCTGTGCCCGCGCTCCGAGTACACCGGCTGGGACGCGGACGGCGGCTACGCGGAGTACACGACCGTACCGGCCGCGTTCGCCCACCGACTCCCCGCCGACCTCGACGACGTCGCCCTGGCGCCCCTGCTGTGCGCCGGGATCATCGGCTACCGTGCCCTGCGCCGGGCCGCGCTGCCACCGGGCGGTCGGCTCGGTCTCTACGGCTTCGGGGGCAGCGCCCATCTGTGCGCCCAGGTGGCACTGGCCGAGGGGGCCACCGTGCATGTGCTGACCCGGGGCCGGGCTGCGCGGCGGCTCGCGCTGGAGCTGGGGGCGGCCTCGGCGCGTGACGCGTACGAGGCGCCGCCGGAGCCGCTCGACAGCGCGATCCTGTTCGCGCCGGTCGGCGATCTCGTCCCGGTGGCGCTGCGGGCGCTCGACCGGGGCGGCGTCCTCGCGATCGCCGGCATCCACCTCAGCGACACACCGCCCCTGAACTACGAGCACGAGCTGTTCTACGAACGGGAGTTGCGCAGCGTCACCTCCAACACCCGTGCGGACGCACGGGAGTTCCTCGATCTGGCCGCCCGGCACGACGTGCGCGCGACCACGCACACCTATCCGCTCTCGCGGGCCTCGGACGCGCTGACGGATCTGAAGGCCGGTCGCTTCGACGGGGCCGCGGTTCTGGTGAACGACCTCAGCAGGTAGGCGGCGCACGGGGGTTCCCGGACGCCTACCGCAACGGCAGTTTCCCGTATCCGCTGATCGCGGCCGACCGGGTCCGAGTCTCAGCGCCCGGCGATCATGGAGGCCGCCTCCGGGAGGCCGGGCACCGGGTCCAGTACGTCCAGCGTGCCGTGCGCCCGCAACAGGCGCACGGTGCGCGGGGCGCACACCACGGCGAACCCCGCCTCGAACTCCCGCACCCGGCGGCGGAAGCGCAGGACCAGGTTGAGGCCGGTGGAGTCGATGAACGTGGTGCGGCGCAGATCGACGACGTACGCGGGCGCGCGCACGGCGACGACGGAGTCCAGCCACTCGCGCAGCGGGCCGGCGGTCGCGAGGTCGAGGTCGCCGTGCAGGTCGACGACCAGCAGGCCGTCCCGCGCGCCCAGCAGGGCGTGTTGGCCGGGCGCGGGCCAGGCCGGGGTGGGCACCGGCTCCAGGTTTGTGGCGTGCAACAGGTCGTTCTCGGACAACAGGCTGTTCTCGCGCAAGGTGTTCCGTCCCCGTTCCGTGCCTTTCGCGCGCGGGCGCGCGATCCGGCGCGGGTCCGTGCGGCGGCTTCGACATCCCCGCACCGCACGAGCCCGCGCCGGAACTCCCCCCGAGCGGCTCCCCCTTGAACCGTGGGTACCAACTGTTCTACCTTCGCCACATGGTCGGGGCATCAACGCCCGCTCATCAGCGACACAACGAGCGGGCAGCAGTTGGGCCAGGTGATCCGGAATGCGTCCGCACCTCGCCCTGATCGAGGACGAACCCGATTTCGCACTGATGTGCCGTTCCTATCTGGAACGCGAGGGATTCACCGTCACCTGGGCCATGGACGCCCGAGCCGGCAAGTCCGTCCTCTACGAGAGCCGCGTCGATCTCGCCGTACTCGATCTGGGCCTCCCGGACGGCAGCGGCCTCGAACTCCTGCGGGCACTGCGCTCCACCAGCCGCCTCCCGGTCATCGTGGTCACCGGGCGCGGCGCCGAGGCCGACCGGGTGGCGGGACTGGAGATCGGCGCCGACGACTACCTGGTCAAGCCGTTCTCCCAACGGGAGTTGGTGGCCCGCATCCGAGCAGTGCTGCGCAGATCGCAGCCGCCGGAGATGCCGGCGGTCCTCCAGATCGGCTCGCTGCGGATCGACACGGCGGCCCGCCAGGCGTCTGCCGACGGCGTCCTCCTGACGCTACGGCCCAAGGAGTACGCCCTGTTGGAGATGCTCGGGGAGGCGCCCGGCCGGGTGTTCTCCACGGAGCAGGTGCTGGAGCGGATCTGGGGTGCCTCCTGGCAGCAGCCCGCGACCGTGATCGAGCACGTGTACCGCCTGCGCGGCAAGCTCGCGGCACTCCCCACGCCCGCACCCCGGATCACCACGGTCCGCGGGTACGGCTACCGCCTCGACCCCTGAGAGTCGCCATGCCGCCCCTCGCCGCCCCGGACTTCCGGCTGCTCTTCGACGCGTCGCTGTCCCCGCTCCTGATCCTCAGTCCCGACTTCACCATCGTCGAAGTCAACCGCGCGTACCTCACCGCCACCCGTACGGAACGCACGATTGTCGGGCACCGCATCTTCGACGTCTTCCCCGACAACCCGGACGACCCCTCGGCCGACGGGGTCGCCAATCTGCGCCGCTCGCTGGAGTCGGTGGTGGCGACGGGCCGCAAGGACACGATGGCCCTGCAGCGCTACGACATCCCCGGCGGCGAGGCGGGCACCTTCGACGAGCGGTACTGGAGTCCCGTCAACTCCCCTGTCCTGGACGCCGAAGGACGCGTCACGCACATCATCCACCGGGTGGAGGACGTCACCGACTTCGTGCATCTGCGCCACGTCGGCCGGGAGCAGGAACGCGCGGCAGCCGAGGCGCAGATGCGGGCCGAGGGCATGGAGATCGACCTGTTCGTCCGGGCCCGGGAGATCCGCGAGGTCAACGACCAGTTGAGCCGCGCGAACGCCGAACTCGACGCTGCGGGGCGGCAGTTGCGGGAGGAGCAGCGGGCCAAGGACCGCTTCATCGCCACGCTCTCGCACGAGCTGCGCAACCCGCTCGCCGCCGCCACCGCGGCCGTGGAGTTGCTCGCGCTGGACCTGCCGGACGCCGGCCGTCCCGCACTGTCCGTCCTGGAACGGCAGTTGGGCACGCTGGTCCGGATGAGCAACGATCTCCTCGACGGGACAAGGGCGTTGACCGGACGCCTGGACCTGGTGCCCGAGCGGGTAGACGTGCGGACCGTGGCCGAGGCGGCGTGCGCCGACATCCGGAACCTCTTCGGACACGAGGAGCGCACACTCCAAGTCACCCTGCCGGACAAGCCCGTTGTGGTCGACGGGGACCGGCTGCGGCTGGCGCAGGTACTGACGAACCTGCTGTCCAACGCGCTCAAGTACACCCCGCCCGGCGGGCATACGGAGGTCCGCCTCGCGATCGACGAGGGCCGGGCCCGGCTCACGGTCCAGGACGACGGCATCGGTTTCGAACCCGCCCAGGCAGAGGACCTGTTCGGGGTGTTCACCCGCGCGGCCCCGGCGGGCCCCAACACACCCGAGGGCCTCGGCCTGGGGCTCGCGGTCGCCCGCACGGTGGTCGACCTGCACGGCGGCCGGATCACCGCCCACAGCGAAGGCCCCGGCAAGGGGGCAACGTTCACGGTCCTCCTGCCCCGGGCGGACGAGGAGGCGCCGCAGCCGCCACGACCCTCCGCATCGCCTCGCCCCCGGCGCCAACTGGCCATCCTGATCGTCGAAGACAACACCGACCTGGCCGCGACCTACCGCACCCTCCTGGAGCGCCAAGGTCACCACGTCACCGCCGTGCACACCGGCGCGGACGCGCTCACCGCGACCGAGTCCGACGTCTTCGACGTGGTCCTGTGCGACCTGGGCCTGCCCGACACCGACGGCTACACGGTAGCCCGTACGGTACGCGCCCGCCCGCACGGCACCCGGCCGCGCCTGATCGCGGTCTCCGGCTTCAGCCAGGGCACCGACCGAACGCTGTCCCGGGCGGCCGGTTTCGACGCCCATCTCGCGAAGCCGCTCCCGCTGACCGATCTGCTGGAGTTCCTGGAGAGCCCCGAGTAGTCGGGCGTCTTCCGCCTTCCGTCCGGCTGTGCTTGCCTGAGGGGCCGTTTTCCGGTGCCGGGGGCGGGAGTTGGCGTATGCGGAAGCCGTGGATCGTGAGTGTGGTGCTGGCCGGAGTGCTGCTCGGCGCGTGCACGGACCCGTCGTCCGGGCCCGAGGTCGCGCCGCCCACCCCGTCCGTGCCGACCACCACACAACGACAGGCGCCGGTCTCGCCGAGCAGTGCTCCGGTGGTGAAGTCGGCGCCCCGGGTTCTGTACCTCGGTGACTCCCTCGCGATGGAGAGCCAGAAAGTGCTCGGGCGGGAACTACGCGGCGAGTTGGACGCGACGTACACGAGCGCCCCGTACTCGGGGACCACACCGTGCGACTACCTGGAGGGCACCAAGGAGGGGTCACTGGTCCCGGACGCGGACAAGGCACCCGCGCTGGTGCGTTCACTCCACCCGGACTACGTGGTGCTCCAGTTCTGGGGCAACGCGTGGGGCTACACACCCTGCATGGACGGGATCACCTACGACGCCGACCGGGAGGCGTACTTCGCGCGGTACAAGGCCGACGTCAAGAAGCTCACCGCGCAGATCGCGACCGCCGCGGGCGCTCAACGGCCCACGATCGTCTGGCTGTTGCAGGGACCCGACCCGATCACCCCCGAGCGCGTCCGGGCCGTGAACGCGCTCTACGAGACGGAGGCCAGGTCAGCGGGGGACATCGTCGCCGACGCCGGCCGGACCGTGAGCCGTACCGGAGCCCGCTACACCTGGACCCAGTACCTCCCCTGCACCGCCTACGAACGCGCCCACCCCGACTACTGCACCCAGCCGGGCAACGGGCGTACGGCCCTGCACCTCGACACGGACTACCTGCACTTCTGCCTGGCGCCGACGACCTCGACGCCGAGGCCGTGCCCGGTCCCCTCCCCCGGCATCCTGCGGATCGCCCGGGAGATCACTCGGGTGATCGGCGCTCAGACCCCAACTCCGTCTCGATGAGCCGATTGAGGTGCCGGCGGGCATCCTGGGTGCTCAACGGGGGTGCCTGGCGCAGCCGTTGCAGGGCGAGGCCGTCGGCGAGGGCGGCGAAACGGACGGTGAAGCCGTCGAGGTCATCGGCGTCGAACTCGCCGTCGGTGACGCCCCGTTGGGCCAGTGCGCGGATCTGCTGGTGCCAGGTCTCGTAGCGATGGGCCTGGCCGCCGCTGAAGGCCGCGTCCGTGCCCTGCTCGCCCGCGTTCCAGTAGTCGAACCACATCCGCCAGTGCCGGTCGGTGTCCTCCGTGAACAGCGCGTCGACGAGCAGCCGCAGCGCCTCGGCCCCGCTCGTCGCCTGCTCGGCAGCCTCGCTCAACTCGGCGTAGTAGCGCTCGATATGGAGGACCATCGCCTCGGAGAGGATCTCCTGCACGCTGCCGAAGTGGTACGTGACAGTGCCGACGGAGACACCGGCCGCCGCCGCCACGTCCCGGACGCCGACCGCGGCATAACCGCGTTCCGCTATCAACGGGACGGCCGCCTCGACGATGAGCCGGCGGCGCACCTCGGTGGGCTGCCGGGTGCGGTCGGCGGCGGCGACGGCGCGACGCGGGGACTTCGCGGCCGGCTGCTTGGCGGCCGTCATCCCGACGTCCTCGGGGTGGTGCGGTGCCATGCTCGCTCGGCCACTGTCTCTCCGTTCGCCCGTGCTTCGACCCGGCTGTCCATGACGAAGTCCGCGGCCGTGGCGCACAGCTCCGTCCGCGCCATGATCTCAGCGTCGTAGTCGTCCCCGCGGCGCAACCGGATCCGCCACTCCGACACGGCGTTCGCGGACAGCGGGTCGTCGCCGTGGATGCGGTACGTCTCCCGCGCGCTCTCCTCGTAGCGCAGCCCGTCCGGATACGTCCGCGATCCCCCGTAGTTGGGGTCGACCTCCAGCGTCCACTCCCCCTTGGCGACATCGTGCGTGACGAGCCGCTCGGGAGTCGGCTCGGCGGGCCGGTCGTAGGTCACATCGAGCGGTGTCGCCTGTTCGGGCTCCTCGAAACGGATCAGCGGCTCGTCTCCGGCTTCCCGCACGGGCAGTTCTACGGCGCTCTCGGCCGGGACGATCCGCAACTCGCCGCGCTCGCCGTGCGGCCACACCCACGGCCAGTACGTGTCGGAGACGGCGAGGCGGATGCGGTGGCCGGGCGGGACGGCGTAGCCGATGCCGGTCAGCTCGAACTCGACGTCCTCGTACGTCCCCGGTGTCCACTCGACGGCCCGATCACGGCCGTGTCTGCTCAGCAGGTTGAGCACGCCGCGCGTGACGAGCGTGGACGAGCCGTCCGGCGCCACGTCGCACAGGCGGGCGATGACGTGGGCGCGCGGGGTGCCGCTGTCGAGGCGGAGCCGGACGCGCGGGCGGCCGAGGATCTCGACGCGTTCGGTGAGCGGCTCGGAGTCGAAGCACACCGAGCGGCCGTCCTCCTCGCGCTGGTCCGGCGGCAGGTCGCTCGCGTTGCCGAAGGGGAAGAAGCGGCCGGCGTCGAGGCCGGTGTGCTGCGGGGAGCGTACGAGGACGGGTTCCGCGCTCGCACCGAGCGGACGCGAGTCCCAACTGACCTTCTGGCTCGGCCACTTGGCATCACCCACCCAACGTCCCGGCAGCACGTCGTACGACGTCGCCGGCGGGACCGGGTCGGTGATCCAGGCCCGCAGCAGGGGCTCGTCCATGGCTCCCGTGTCGATGCCCTTGAGGTGCTGGTCCCACCAGCGCAGGGTCTCCTGGAGGAAGCCGATCGCCGGGCCGGGCGGCAGGCCCCGGTCGGGGTACTGGTGCGACCAGGGGCCGACGATGCCCCGGACGCGGTCCTCGGGCAGGTGCTCGACGAGCCGCAACACGGCGTCCCGGTACGGGTCGTTCCAGCCGCCGACCGCGAGGACGGCCGCGTCGATCGCGGTGTAGTCCTCGCAGACGCTGCCGTGCTTCCAGTAGGCGTCACGCTGTTGGTGGTCGAGCCAGGTGTGCAGGAAGGGTTCGAGGGCGTCGAGGCGCTCGCGCCACATCGGCACCCAGCGGTCCGCACCGACGCTCGCCGGGTCCGGCGGGCGGGACGCGAAGGCCAGCATGGTTCCCGCCCAGGCGAGCATGTCGATGCCGAGGACTGCGCCGCCCGTGTAGTGGACGTCGTTGTCGTACCGGTCGTCGGTCGAGCAGACGGTGACGATCGCCTTGAGCGGTTCCGGGGCGAGCGCGGCGATCTGGAGGGAGTTGAAGCCGCCCCAGGAGATGCCGAACATACCGACCTTGCCGGTGCACCAGGCCTGCGCGGCAAGCCAGTTGACGACGTCGACGCCGTCCGCGAGTTCCTGCGCGTCGTACTCGTCGCCGGGCAGGCCCTCACTGTCGCCGTGGCCCCGGATGTCGACGCGGACGGAGGCGTAACCGTGTCCTGCGTACCAGGGGTGGCGCTGTGCGTCGCGCGGCGCGGTCCAGTCGCTCTTGCGGTACGGGAGGTATTCGAGCAGCGCGGGCACCGGGTCCGACTCGGCGTCGACCGGCCGCCAGACACGGGCGTGCAGCCGGGTCCTTCCGTCCCGGGTGGGGATCCAGACGTCCTCACGGACGACCTGGCGCTCGAACTGTTCGCGGTACTTCACAAAGCTCCTTCTGCCACAGGGGCGTTGAGGGGGCGCCAGCGTCGGACACGGTGGCCGTCGGTGCCGTGCTCGGTCCAGATGTCGTCGCCGTCCGCCGCGTCGGCCCAGTCGGCAGTGTCGTCAACGTAGGGCTGCGCGTCGGGGTCGGGTTCGAGGGCGGCGGCCATGAGCTGGCGGGTGTAGGGGTGTTGGGGGTCGGCGAAGACGGTCTCCGTCGGGCCCTCCTCGACGACGACTCCGTGGCGCAGGACGACGACCCGGTCCGCGATGCCCCGTACGACGGCCAGGTCGTGGCTGATGAACAGGCAGGCCAGGTCGCGTTCGCGGCGCAGGTCGTCGAGAAGCCGGAGCACATCGGCCTGGACCGATACATCCAGGGCGGTGGTGATCTCGTCGGCGATCAGGACGTCCGGCTCGCCCGCCAACGCCCTTGCTATGCCTATGCGTTGGCGCTGGCCGCCGGAGAGCTGCGCGGGCAGGCGGTCGGCGAGGGCCGGGTCGAGGCGTACGTCGGCGATGAGTTGGCGGGCCCGCTCGGTCGCCTCCGGGCGGTCGGCCGCCGTGCCGAAGAAGCGCAGGGGGTGGCGGACCGCGTCGCCCACGGAGCGGCGGGGGTTGAGCGAGGTGTCGGCGTTCTGGAAGACGAGCTGTACCCGGCGGCGCAGGGACAGCGGTCGTTGCTGTGCCGGGCGGGCCAGGTCGCCGTCCGCGTGTTTCATCGTGCCGCCGGACGGGGTGCGCAGTCCGGCCAGGCTCCACGCGAGGGTGGACTTGCCGCTGCCCGACTCGCCCACCAGGGCGAGGACTTCGCCGCGCCGGACGTCGAAGGAGACGCCGTGCACGGCACGGGTGCTGCCGTAGTCGATGGTGATGTCCTGCGCGGAGACGGCGACGGGGGCGTCGACGGGGACTTCCGACCTGGGCCTGACCTCCCGCTCCCCCGCCTCGCCGACGACCGCGAGCCCGGTGTCGTCGAGGCGCGGCACGCTCGCCAACAGGCGCTTGGTGTACGGGTCCTGGGGCTGGGCGAACAGCTGCCGCGTGGTCGCCGACTCCACCACTCGCCCGGACCGCAGGACGGTCACCTCGTCGGCCATGTGCGCGACGACGCCGAGGTCGTGGCTCACCAGCACTGCGGCGAGGCCGAGTTCGTCGCTCAGGGCGGCGATCAGGTCGAGGACGCTGCGCTGGGTGATGACGTCCAGGCCGGTGGTCGGCTCGTCGAGGACGAGGACCTTGGGGCGGGCGGCGATGGCCATGGCGATGGCGACCCGCTGCTGCTGGCCGCCGGAGAGTTCGTGCGGGTAGCGGCGGGCCAACTCCGCCGGGCGTGGCAGCCGGACCTGTTCGAGGAGGTCGACGACGGGGACGTCACCGCCCGCCTCGGCGATCTGCCGTCCGATGCGCATGGAGGGGGTGAGGGCGTGGCCGGCGTTCTGCCCGACCATGGCGACCGTTCCGCCGCGCAGCTGTCGCAACTCCCGTGCGGGCAGGGCGAAGACGTCCGCTCCGGACACCTCGACCGAGCCCCCGGTGATCCGCGAGCCGTGGCGCAGATGCCCGAGCAGGGTCGCGGCGATGGTCGACTTGCCGCTGCCGGACTCACCGACAAGAGCGTGGGTCTGGCCCTCGGCAACGTCCAGCGACACCTCGTGCACGACGGGGACGTCCTGGCCGCCCGAACGGTAGGCCACGGAAAGGGAGTTGACGGACACGATCGAGGCCATCAGGAGCCCTCCCTGATCCGGTCGACGCCCCACGCCTTGGACAGGCCGTCGGCCGCGAGGTTGAGCCCGACCACGAGGGTGGCCAGGGCGATGATGGGGGCGAGGCTGGCCATCGGAACCACGGTGATGGCGGTGCGGTTCTCGGCAACCATCAGGCCCCAGTCAGGAGTTGGCGGGTCGGCGCCGAAGCCGAGGAAGGACAGCGAGGAGATCAGCAGCACGACCCAGGAGGCCCGCATCGCGAACTCCACGCACACCACGTCGGTGATGTTCGGCAGGATCTCCCGGCGCAGGATCGACCAGGTGCTCTCGCCGCGGGCGCGGGCCGCGGTCACGTAGTCGGCCGGGACCACCGCGAGGGCGGCGCCACGGACGACACGGACGACCTGCGGGACGTAGACGATCGCGACGGCGAGGACGATGACCGCCGGGCCGGTGCCGAGGGCGGTCACGACGACGAGCAGGGCCAGGACGGCGGGGATGGACAGGATCGCGTCCAGGACCCGGCCCAGTACGTCGTCGAACCAGCCGCCGCGCAGGGCCGCCGCGCATCCGATGACCGTGCCGAGGGCGACGGTGATCAGGGTCGCGGTGACGGAGATACCGAGCGCGTACCGGCCGCCGTAGAGGACGCGGGTGAGGACGTCACGGCCGTACTGGTCGGTGCCGGCCCAGTGGCTCCAACTCGACCCGAGGAGGGCGTGGTCGGCGTCGTTGGCGATCGGGTCGTAGGAGGTGAGGAGGGGGGCGAGCAGGGCGATCAGGACGTGTACGGCGACGATCGCGAGGCCGATGACGGCGGTGCGGGAGCTGGTCAGGGTGCGCCAGGCGCGGGCGGTGCGGGCGCCTCGTACGGTGGTCGGCGGGATGGTGTCGAGCGTGGTCATCGGGTCCTCCCTCGGGTGCGGAGCCTGGGGTTCAGGGCCATGGTGGCCAGGTCTGCCGCGAGGTTGCAGACGACGTAGACGACCGCGCTGATGAGGGCGATGGCCTGGATGGTGGGCAGGTCGCGGTTCTGCACGGAGGAGAGCATCAGCTTGCCGATGCCCGGGTAGTTGAAGACGTTCTCGACCACCGCGACCCCGCCGACCAGCCAGGCGACGTTGAGCGCGATGACGTGCAGGGTGGGCAACAGGGCGCTGGGCAGGGCGTGTCGGGTGACGACCCGCCAGGTGGACAGGCCCTTGAGGCGGGCGGTGGTGACGTACTCCGTGGCCATCACGTCGATGACCGAAGTGCGGGCCATCCGGACGATGTACGCGGCCATCACCACGGCGAGCGCGAGGGCGGGAAGCCATACGGCGGGCAGGAGTTGGGAGACGCTGGCGTCGGGGCCGTAGAGGACGACCGCGGGGAACCACGGGAGGGCGACCGAGAAGCACAGGACGAGGACGGTGGCCACGACGAACTCGGGGACGCTCATGCCGACGAGGCTGACGGTGGAGATGACGTGGTCGGGCCAGCGGTCGCGGTACAGGCCCGCGAGGATGCCGAGGACGATAGAACCGGTGACCGCGAAGAGGACCGTGACGACGGCGATCAGCGCGGAGTTGCCGAGGTACATGGACACTTCGCCGCCGACGGCCTTGCCGGAGACGAGGGAGGTGCCGAAGTCGCCGTGCAGGGCGCCCCAGACCCAGTCCCAGTACCGCTCCCAGGCCGGCCGGTCGAGCTTCAGCTTCTCGCGCAGGGCCGCCACCGCGTCCGGGGTCGCGTCCTTGCCGAGGATCTGGGTGGCGACGTCGCCGGGCAGCGCCTGGACGGCGAGGAAGACGAGGATGGAGGAGAGGAAGAGGGTGCCAACTGCCGCCGCGATACGGCGGGTTATGAAGGAGAGCATGGTCAGGCTCCCTTCAGGCCGATGCCCAGGTAGTCGAACTCGAAGCCGTGCTCGGCGTATCCGCGCACCTTGCGGGAGATGCCGACGAGCCGGTCGGCGAACATCGGGGTCATCGCCCCGCCTCTCTCGATCACCAACGTCTGCGCCTCGCCGTAGAGTTCGCGCCGCTTGGTGTCGTCGATCTCGGCGCGGGCCTTGTCGAGCACCGCGTCGAACTGCTTGTCGGACCAGGCGGTCTCGTTGTAGGAGGAGCCGCTGCGGAAGATCTGGGTGAAGAGCTGGTCGACGGGCCGGCCGGTGAACCAGTAGGTGGCCATCAGCGGCTTCTTCATCCAGATCTGCGTGTAGTACGAGTCCGCGGAGGCCGTCTTGACCTTGATCCGGATCCCGGCGCGCTTCGCCGAGTCCTGGTAGGCGAGTGCCATCGGCGTGAACAGCGGGTCGTAGGAGGAGGTGTAGAGGTCCATCGCCAGACCCTCGTGGCCCGCCTGCTTCAGCAGGTACTTGGCCTTCTCCGGGTCGTGCTTCGGGTGCGCGGAGATGTACGCGGGGTCGCTCGGCGGTACCGGGTTGTCCCAGCCGGGGGTGCCCGCGCCCTGGAGGGCGACCTTGACCACGTGCTCGGGGTCGTAGGCGAGCTTCATCGCCTGGCGGACACGGACGTCGGTGAAGGGCTTCTCGGTGGTGAGCATCGGGAGGACGTACCACTGGGCGTTCTTCACGCGGGCGATGGTCGCGCGGTCGGATGCGGCGACCACGCGGGCGGTCGCGAAGTCGAGATTGGTCTGCGAGAGCAGGTCAACCTGCCCTGCCAGCAGGGCGTTTGAGCGGGCCGACATGTCGGCGACCGAGTAGAAGGCGATCGCGTCGAGGACGGGGCGGCCCGCGAAGTGGTCCTTGTACGCGGTGACGCGGCCCGGGCCCGCCGGTGCGAACGACTCCAGCTTGAAGGGGCCGGTGCCGATGCCGGTGCGGCCGATGGACTTCGCGCTGCCGTCGGGGATGACGTAGCAGTTGTAGTGCGTCAGCAGGCTCGGGAACTCGGCGTTCGGGCTCTTCAGCGGCACGACGAGGGTGTGGGCGTCGGGCGTGCCCAGCTTCTCCGGGTCGATCAGCGGGGCGAGGACCGCGGCCTGCGGGGACGCCGTCGCCTTGTCGAGGATGTGACGCAGCGTGTAGGCGGCGTCGGCGGAGGTGAAGGCACGGCCGTTGTGGAAGGCGACGCCCTTGCGAAGGCGGAAGGTCCAGGTGCGGGCCTTGGCGTCGGTCTCCCAGGACTCGGCGAGGTCGGGGGCCAGCTCGCCGTTCGCGGCGACGCGGACGAGCCGGTTGTAGAGGGCGCCCAGGTACTCGTACGCGGACAGCGAGCTGGCCGGGTCGAGGGTCTCGGCGTCGGAGGCGGGCGGCCGGGCGATGCGCAGGGTGCCGCCGCGGTCGGGGGCGCCCTTCGCGGCGGCGGCCGGCAGGACGGGGGCGGCCTCCGCCCCGGAACAACCGGTCAGCAGCCAGGACCCGCCGAGCGCGGCGGCCGAGGCGACGCCCGCGGCGAGCACCGACCGGCGGCCCGGGTGGTGGATGTCGGACATGTACCGACCGTCCTTGTCGCTATTCGTTCAGCTATTCGTTCAGCGGAACGATTGAGTGAAGTTGGTGAACGATAACCAGGGGATGGTTTCCCGCCAACCCTTTGGCGGCGGAAATTAACGTCCGAAACGCACTGGTTACCCGGAGAAGGCGCGCAGGGGTCGCGTCCGCCGCGAGGGCGGTCGCTCAGCCGGTGGTCTCGCGGGCCCAGGGCAGCAGCGCCCGCTCCGCGAGGACGACGACGTAGAAGAGCAGCACGCTCATGGCGCTGAGCAGGGCCATGGCGGCGAAGGCGAGCGGGGTGTCGGCGTTGCCGCCGGAGGCCACGATGACGTAGCCGAGGCCCTGGTCGCCGCCCGCGAACTCGCCGACGACCGCGCCGACGACGGCCAGGGTGACGCCGAGGCGCAGGCCGACGAAGACCTGGGGCAGGGCCCAGGGGATGCGGAGTTTTCGGTAGGTCTGCCAGCGGGACGCGGTGAGGGAGTGGGCCAGCTCGGTCAGTTCCAGGGGGACCGAGGTCAGCCCGGCCATGGCCGACACGACCACGGGGAACCAGGCGAGGAGCGCCACCATGAACACCTTCGGTGCGGTCCCGAAGCCGAGCCAGACCACGAGGAGCGGTGCCACCGCGATCTTGGGTACGGCGTTGACGGCGACCAGGAGCGGCATGACCGCGCGCTCCACGCCACGGGACGCGGTGAGCAGCACGGCGGTCGCCAGCCCCGCGCCCACCGCCAGCCCGAAGCCGACGGCGGTCTCGGTGAACGTCTGCCAGCTCTGCCGGAGCAGATAGCCGGGCAGCCGGTCGAAGGCGTCGACGACGTCGGGCGGCGAGGGCAGCAGGAACGGCCGGATGTCGAAGGCGACGGTGATCAGCCACCACCCGGCAAGCGCGCACACCGCCGCCAGGACCGGCGGTCCCGCCGCGAGGACGCGTCTCACCCGGAGGGCCTGCGGCCGATGGTCGAGTAGGTGAAGTGGCCGCGCAGCACGAGCCGGGGGTCGGTGACCAGTCGGCTCAGCTCGTCCAGCTGGGCCTCGGTCATGCCGGCGGCCAGGAAGTCCTCCCGCGCCTGCGCGATGTTCGCGCCGATCAGCAGCGTGCCCGCGGTGCCGCCCGGCCAGGACCGGGCCTCGATGACGGTGTCCACGTCGGTCAGGCCCGCCTCCAGCATGGCGGCGGGCACCCGGCCCGCCCAGGTGGGGTCGTTGCCGTGAGCGGGCAGGACGCGTTCGACGAGCAACTCGTGGTAGCGGTCGACCAGTTGGGCGGCCTGCGGGCTGGGGGCCGCCAGCACCAGCTTGCGGAAGGTCGTCTCGAAGTCCTCCACCACCAGCGCGCCACCGGGCGCGAGCGCCGCCGCGAGCCTTTGGAGCACGGCCTCCCGCCCGGGCAGATGCAGCAGCACCAGCCGGGCGTGGATCACGTCCCAGGGGCCGTCCGGCACGGGTTCGTTCTCCAGGTCGTGCACCAGCACGTCGTACGGCGGACTCGGGGGCAGATGACGGGTGTTGACGTCGGTGGCCAGCACTCGCCCCGTCGGTCCCGTCGCGCGGGCGAGCCACGCGGCGATGCTGCCGCCCCCGGCCCCGGTCTCCAGACAGCGCAGGCCGGTCAGGTCGCCCAGGGACGACAGCCGCGAGGCGGTGAACTCGTCGAGGATCGCCGGGAGTTGGCCGTGCCGGTCGGCGGCCTCCGGGTGGTCGTTGTCGAAGACGTACGAGAGCGGGGTCTCCACGGCCGTCAACTCGTCTTCATGGCGGCGAAGTCGACGACGTCCTGCGGTGCCATCCCGGGCTCGATGACCCCGGCGTTCTGCAGGCTGGTGAGGGCGCGCCGCATCCGGTCCTGGGTGATCAGGCCGATGTTCTCCGTGCCCTCGGCGGTCACGGACTGCGTCATCAGCTTGATCTCGGAGGCCGCGGCCGTGGAGTCCGTCTCCGGGTGCTTGGCGTGCAGCAACTTCCCTGCCTCATCGGGGTGTTGGATCGTGTACTTCAGTCCCTTGAGCAGAGCGGCGCGGAAGCGCTTGACCAGGTCCGGCTGCTTCGCGGCGATGGAAGCCGTGGTGACGGTCGCGTTGCCGTACAGGTCGGGCAGGTAGGTGCTGTAGGGGAACACGACGACATGCTTCGACCTGGCCTGCACGGTGGCCTTCTCGATGGTGGGCCGGCCGATCAGGAACGTGCTGAGCGCGTCGGCCTTTCCGCTGGCGAGCGCCGGGCCCAACTGGACGGGCTGGACGGCGATCCAGTGGATTCCGGCCGAGTCGACACCGGCGAGCTTGGCGTAGCCGGGGAAGAGCAGTTGGTTCACGGAGTTGGCGGCGGCCGCGATCCGCTTGCCCTTGAGGTCCTTCGGGGTGGTGATGCCCGAGCCCTGCATCGCCATGATGGAGACGAGCGTGCGCTGGTGGATGGCGAGCACCGCGCGGAAGTCGCGGTAGGCCGTGGAGTTCTTGGCTCCCGCGGAAATCATCGCGCCCGTGAAGTCCAGACTCGTGAACTGTGCCTTTCCGGAGGCGAGGGTCTTGAGATTCTCGCCGGTGGCCTTTCCGAGTTCGATCTGTACGTCGATTCCGGCGTCCCGGAAATAGCCCTTCTGCTCGGCCACCCAGGCGAAGGCGTCCCGCCCCGCCGCACCGAACGCGGTGACGTAGGTGACGTGGTCCTCGGCCGAACTCGTGCTCTTCGGGGACGAGTTGGAGTCACAGGCCGCGGCGGCCAGTAGCGTGAGCGTCGCGCAGAACACCGCGGTCGTACGGTACGAGCGGATCATGCGACCTCCCCGGAGGGGGAATGGGTGAGGGGACGGCGGCACTTGGTGGGGCGTTATCGCCGGGGTCGCGATCCGAGAAAGCGTACGCGCGCGTGTCACAATCCAGCAGAGCGATTTTCGGTACTCCGCGCACGGCGGCCGACGGGAGTCGACGCGTGATCCAACTACGGGGCGTGTCCAAGGAGTTCGCGCATCGACGGGGCTGCGTCGAAGCGCTTCACGGCATCGATCTGGAGGCGGACGACGGTGAGTTCGTGGCGGTCGTCGGGCGTTCCGGTTGCGGGAAGTCGACGCTGCTGCGGCTGATCGCCGGGCTCGTACCGCCGACGCGGGGCGAGGTACTGGTGGGCGGCCGTGCCGTCACCGGGCCGCGCCCCGACTGCGCCGTCCTCTTCCAGCGCCCGGCGCTGCTGCCGTGGCGGTCGGTGCTGGACAATGTGCTGCTGCCTGCGGAGATCTCCGGCGAGCGGAGCGACGGCGCACGGAAACTGGCGCTGGAGCTGATCGGGACGATGGGCCTCGACGGCTTCCAGCGCCGCCTGCCGCACGAGCTGTCCGGCGGGATGCAGCAGCGGGTGGCGCTGTGCCGGTCGCTCATGCAGCGGCCCCGGGTGCTGCTGATGGACGAGCCGTTCTCCGCGCTCGACGCGCTCACCCGGGACGAGTTGTGCGCCGAGTTGCAGCGGACGCACCGCGAGCATCCGTCCACCGTCGTCCTCGTCACGCACTCCGTGGACGAGGCGGTCATGCTCGCCGATCGGGTGGTCGTCCTCACTCCCCGGCCCGGCCGGATCCGTACGGTCCTCGACATCACGCTGCCCCGGCCGCGCACCCGCGCCGAGGCCGGCCAGGCGGAGCAACTGGCCCGGCGGGCGGCCGAGTTGCACGCGCTGCTGCTCGACAGCGAGAGCTGATCCCGGCCACCCCGTCCGGTCCTGCCGTCACTCCCCCGCGAAGGCCTTCTCCAGCGCGGCGAGGTCGAATTTGCCCATCGCCATGAAGGACTCGGTGGCGCGGGCGACCTTCGCCGGGTCCGGGTCGGTGATCATCTCGATCAGCCGGGTGGGGACGACCTGCCAGGACACGCCGAACTTGTCCTTGAGCCAGCCGCACGGGCCGGGCTCGCCGCCGTCGGTGAGCTTGGTCCAGTAGTAGTCGATGTCCTCCTGGTCCTCGCACGGGATCTGGAAGGAGACCGCCTCGGTGAACTTGAACTCCGGGCCGCCGTTCAGCCCGACGAACTTCTGGCCGAAGGCCGTGAACTCCACGGTGAGCACCGAGCCCGCCGGCTGCGGGGCGCCCTCGCCGTAGTGGCTGACGCGGCCGATGCTGGAGTTCTTGAAGATCGACACGTAGTGGTGGGCGGCTTCCTCGGCCTGGCCGTCGAACCAGAGACACGTGGTGAATCCGTCGGTGGGTGCGTCGGTGGTCATGAGCTCCTCCATGGGCTCCGGGGGCATCGAACACGGTCATCTGTATCGACCGGGACGGGCCGCGAAACTCATCGGTCCGACGGCCGAGTAATCCGAGTGGTCGATCCGCCACCCGGAACTAGTCTCGGATTCCATGACGTCCTCCCACCCAGACCGCGTCCACCCCTTCCGCATCGACATCCCCCAGTCCGACCTCGACGACCTCCACACCCGCCTCGACCGCACCCGCTGGCCCGACGAGCTCCCCGGCACCGGCTGGGCGTACGGCGTACCGGCCGGGTATCTGCGGGAGCTGGTCCGGTACTGGCGGCACACGTACGACTGGCGTGCGGCCGAGGCGGAGCTGAACGCGTGGCCGCAGTTCACGACCACCATCGACGGGTCGAACGTGCACTTCGCGCACATCCGCTCCCCGGAGCCGGACGCCACCCCGCTGATCCTCACGCACGGCTGGCCGGGCTCGATCGTCGAATTCGTGGACATCGTGGGCCTGTTGACCGACCCGGCGGCCCACGGCGGCGACCCCGCCGACGCCTTCCACGTGGTCGTACCCGGCATCCCCGGCTTCGGACTGTCCGGGCCGCCGGCCGACACCGGCTGGGAGGCGGGCCGGATCGCGGACGCCTGGGCCGAGTTGATGCACCGGCTCGGCTACGAGCGGTTCGGCGCGCAGGGCGGCGACTGGGGCTCGGCGATCTCCCGCGAGCTGGGCCGCGCCCACCCCGACCGGGTCATCGGCGTCCATCTCAACCTGTTGCCGGGTGCGCAGGCACAGACCGAGCCCACCGCCGAGGAACTGGCCCAACTCGCCCCCCAGGAGCGGGCGGACGCCCTGGAGTCCTGGCGCCGCTGGACCGCCTGGTCGCGCGAGGGCACCGGGTACGCCGTCCTCCACGCCACCCGCCCACAGACCCTGGCGTACGGCCTCACGGACTCGCCGGTCGGCCAACTCGCCTGGATCGTCGAGAAGTTCAGGGAGTGGACGGACTCGGAGGAGCTGCCCGAGGAGGCCGTGGACCGGGACCGGCTGCTCACCAACGTGATGCTGTACTGGCTGACGGGGACCGCCGGTTCGGCCGCCCGCATCTACTACGAGCGGGCCCACGCCACCGGCGCCCGGGCCGCCGCGCCCACCCTCCCCTCGACCACCCCCACCGCGCTCGCCGTCTTCCCGGCCGAGATCCAGATCCCGCTCCACCACAAGGCCGAGCGCACCGAGAACATCGTCCGCTGGACCAGGCTCGACCGGGGCGGCCACTTCGCCGCGATGGAGGAACCGGACCTGCTGGCCGAGGACGTACGGGCCTTCTTCCGGCAGTTGCGCGAGAAGGGCGTCAGCTGATCGGTCTGCTCATGGCGAATCTGCTGAGGGCCGAGAAATCCCCAGGCCGGGGCGTTGTCGGCCGACAGTGGAGACAGGTCACAACACCTTCGACGCCCTCGACAAGGAGTGCCCATGTCTCCACTCACGGCCGGTTTCGCACCGGCCCTCATGCCACGCGCGGAGGAGGGCGACACCCCGTCCTCCCGCTTCGACGACCACCTCGCCGCCCAACTGCTCGGACAGCGGATCGTCTTCCTCGGCACCCAGGTCGACGAGGTCTCCGCGAACCGGATCTGCGCCCAGTTGCTGCTCCTGTCCGCGGAGGACCCGCGCACGGACATCAGCCTGTACATCAACAGCCCGGGCGGCTCGGTGACGGCGGGCCTAGCCATCTACGACACGATGCAGCTGATCCCGAACGACGTCTCGACGCTGACGATGGGGTTCGCGGCGAGCATGGGCCAGTTCCTGCTCAGCGTCGGCACCCACGGCAAGCGCTACGCGGTCCCCCACGCCCGGGTCATGATGCACCAGCCGTCGGCGGGCATCGGCGGCACCACCGCCGACATCGAGATCCAGGCGGAGAACCTGGACCACACGAAGAAGACCATCGAGCGCCTCACCGCCCAGCACACCGGCCAGAGCGAGGAGACCATCCGCCGCGACGGCGACCGCGACCGCTGGTTCACGGCGGAACAGGCCAAGGAGTACGGCATGGTGGACCGGGTCGTCGCCTCCCTGGACGACGTGCGCCCGGCCGCCTCGAAGCGACGGATGGGGCTCTGACATGGGGACGTACACGATTCCGAACGTCGTCGAGCGGACCCCGAACGGGGAGCGTTCCTACGACGTGTTCAGCCGGCTGCTGTCCGAGCGCATCATCTTCCTCGGCACCGACATCGACGACGGCGTCGCCAACGTCGTCATCGCGCAACTCCTCCATCTGGAGTCGTCGTCGCCGGAGAGCGAGATCGCGATCTACATCAACTCGCCCGGCGGATCGTTCACTTCACTGATGGCGATCTACGACACGATGACGTACGTCCAGTCCCCGATCTCGACGTTCTGCGTCGGTCAGGCGGCCTCGACGGCGGCCGTACTGCTGGCCGGCGGGGACCCCGGACGGCGGTCCGTCCTGGAGCACGCGCGGGTGCTGCTCGGCCAGCCGGCGAGCGGCGGGCAGCGCGGCATGGTCTCCGATCTCGCCCTCCAGGCGAAGGAGATGGTGCGGATCCGCTCCCAGGTGGAGGAGGTGCTGTCCCGGCACACCCACCACGACATCGCCACGCTGCGCGCCGACATGGACCGCGACAAGGTGTTCACCGCGCAGGAGGCCGTGGCGTACGGCCTGGCCGACGAGGTGGTCGGCCGACGCCTCGGCCCGCTCTGAGCAGCGCCGTCAGGCGGCGACCAGGCTGAGCTGTCCGTTGTACGGCGAAGTGACCCTGCCCTGACGCCTGTTGCGGTGCCGGCCGAGTTCGTCCCCCGCCAGCGACAGCAGGTCGCCGAGGTCGAGACCGAGGGCGTGGGCGGCGGCCGCGAGGACCTCCGAGGAGGCCTCCTTGCGGCCCCGCTCCACCTCCGAGAGATACGGCATGGAGATCCGGGCGGCGTCGGCCACGTCCTTCAAGGTGCGCTCCTGAGCGAGGCGTTCCTGCCGCAGGACGTCACCGACCAGGTCACGCCACAGGGGTTCCTTGGGCCCGGGCACCTGCGGCTCCGCCCGGTGAGGGGCCGGTTCGTGCGGGCGCAGCGGAATCACGCGGGCTTGGTTCGGCGCTTGGTTGCTCACCCCCTCAGAGTAAAAGCGTTGGACGTGAGGGCAAGGGATCAGCATTCTGCCCTGGGGGGAATCGCCGATACGAAGGGTGCCGGACCGGTGCTGCGCGACACGTTCGACACGGTGGCCGAGCGCTACGACCGGGCCCGCCCCCGGTATCCGCGCCCCCTGGTCGACGAACTGGCCCGAACATCGGACCTCGGCCCGGCCAGCCGGGTCCTGGAGATCGCCCCCGGCACCGGCCAACTCACCGTCCCGCTCGCCGAGTTCGGCTGCCGGCTGACCGCCGTGGAGCTGGGACCGTCGATGGCTGCGGTGGCCCGGCGCAATCTGCGCGCGTTCCCGCGGGCGGACGTGGAGGTCGCGGACTTCGAGCTGTGGGAGCCGCCGGCCGAGCCGTTCGACCTCGCGGTGATCGCGACGGCGTACCACTGGCTCGATCCCGGGACGAGGGTGGCGAGGGCTGCACGCGTGTTGCGTCCCGGCGGGACGTTCGCGGTCGTCACCACGCACCATGTCGCGGGCGGCACCCAGGAGTTCTTCGACCGGATGCAGCGCTGCTACGAACGCTGGGACCCGGCCACTCCGCCCGGCTTCCGGAGTCCCACCGAGGACGAAACGGCAACGGACACCGGGGAGTTCGAGCGTTCCGCGTACTTCGCGGACGTCACGGTGTGGCGCGGCGCGCAGGAGATCACGTACACGACCGACGAGTACCTCGACGTCGTGCTCACGTACTCGGACCATCTCGCGATGGACGAGCCCTCGCGCCAGGGCCTGTTGGCCTGTCTGCGGGAGCTGCTGGAGACGCGGCACGGCGGCCGGGTCACCAAGCGGTACTTCCACGAACTGATCACGGCCACCCGGACCGGGGCGTGACCTCCCAGGACAGGCCCTAGCGGTCCGCTCCGCCCAGGTGCACCACGGCGCGCACCCGCTTGCCGACCGGCACCCGTTCCACGCTCACCTGCGCCGCCAGGGCGTGCACTATCTCCAGGCCGTGCCGGCCGATGCGCTCGGGGTCACGGGCGAAGAGCCGGGGCAGAGCGACACTGCTGTCGCACACGGACACCGTCACCGAGGTGTCCGTGCCCTCCAGCTCCAGGATGTACGGCCCGTTGCTGTGCCGGTCCGCGTTGGTGACCAACTCGCTGACCACCAGGAGCAGTTCACCGTCGGACTGGTCGTCGATCGTGGCGCACCACTCGGTTCTGAGCTGTTCGAGGAACTGGTGGGTGAAGCGCCGGGCATCGGAGATGCAGCCCGGTTCGCCGGTGTAGTGCGCCGCCCGCCGCAGCGGTTCCACGGGCACGTCGAAACGAGTCGGTATCACTACCCCGTCCCGGTGGTCGATCATGCGTGTCTCTCTCGGAAGGCGGCACTGCCGGTCGCTGTCGCATCAGTGCTCGTACCCAGCACCACGCCCGGCACTCCCCCCGATCAGAGTGACGGTGAAATCGACCCCGACGAAACCGGCGCGCTGACGGTGGACGCCGACGTCGTGGTCGTGTCCGAGGCGAGCGATTCGGGTGGGGACGACGAGGCCGAGGAGGCGGAGGAGGCTGCCGACGACTCCGTGGACGGCGGCTCGGAGGACGGGGACTTCGGGCTCGACGGGGACTCCGAACTCGGCGACGAGGACGACGGCGCGCTCGACGTCGGCGGGCACGGGCTGGTGGACGTGCCGGGCGTGCCCGGCGTGCCCGGCGTGCCGGGGGCCGTGGAGGCGCACGGTGACGGGGAGTCGGAGGACGGTGAGGTCGGCGGGGACACGGTCACCGAGGGGCTGGCGGGGTTCACCGGCGCCGGGGTCTTGTGGTCGTGCTTGCCCGTGTCGCCGTGGTGCCGGCCGAACCAGTGGCCGTTGTGGGGGTCGTAGATCACGAAGATGTTGATGATCTGGGGTGCGGGGGTGACCACGACGACGTTCTGCGGCCGGTACGAGGACCAGGTGTCGCCGGTGCGCTTCGGGGTGGTCTGCTGGGCGACGGGCGGCGACAGGGGGTTGCCGCAGGCGCAGCGGACCCGGGGCACGCCGTGGTTGTCGACGAGGACGGCGGTGCCGGCCTGGAGGACGGCCTGGTAGCTGGTGGCGGCGCCGTCGCGGTAGCCGTGGTTGGTGACGCGGGTGTCCATGCGCAGCTGTACGGGGGTGAGTGAGCGCAGATAGGCGGGGACTCCGGCGGGCTGGACGCCGACGACGGACGCGAACGCCTGCTTCTTCGACGGGGCCGCGTTCAGGGCCTTGATCTGCTTCTCCACGTCACAGCTGGCGACGTTCTGGGTGCCGCCGTAGAGGCCGGGGGCGCCGCCGTCGACGCCGCGTACCGCGTTCGCCGGTTCCGAGGCGCTGGGTGAGGCGGAGACGGGCGGCGCGGAGTTCTCGGTGGCGCTGGACTCGGTGAACGGGTCGGGGCCGGTCTTGGCCGCGGACTGGAGGAAGACCTCGCCCTTGCTCGCCGTGTTGCTCGAACCGCCGTCGGACCGGGTGAAGACGAGGCCCAGCACAACGGCGGCCACCACGACGGCCGTGAGGATCGCGACGCGCGGCACCGACTTCCACCAGGGCCGGTGCGGCTCCGGCGCCCCGGCACCGCCGCCGCCCGAAGGCTGCGAGGGCGGGCCCGAAGGCGGCTGGGAGGGTCCCGACAGCGGGCCGGAGGGCGGTCCGGTGGGGCGGCCTGAAGACGGAGGTTCGACGCTCACGAGCTCTTCTTCCCGACGCGGGCGACAGCGGCATTCATACCAATTCATGCCGCTTTATCCACAACGAACCCATTGTGTGCTCGGGTCATGGTCCGCCCGCAAGCCGACGCGGACGGCCCTCCCGGCGGGCGCGCTTCCCCGGCGCTGCTTAGCGTGGCCGTGTGACCCCCCGAACCCCCTCTGACCAGGCAGTAGCCCGCCACGGCTGGCTCCAGGCGCTCGGCACGGTACTGGCCGGACTGCTCGGCATGGGCCTGGTGTCCGCGCTGGGCCTGTGGGCGGCGGGCGCGACGGACCTCCCGGACGGCGCGTTCCCCCGGGTCGTCACAGCCACGGTGGTGACGGCCGTGGGGGGCACCGTGAAACTCTCCGGGAACGCGGGTTCCCTGGCCGACACCAAGGCAGGCCTGACCGTCATCCCCCTCTCGGTGACCCTGACCGGCGCCCTGATGACCGCGGCGGGCTTCCTACGCCCCCTGCGGCACCGCGCGGTCGCCTCGGGCGCGGAACTGGCCGGCTGGGCCGCCCGTATCGCCGTCCTGTGGCTGCTCGCCCTGATCGGACTGGCCTTCGGCGCACGCCAGAAGTTCTCGATCTCCCTGGGCACCGGAACCCTCGGCGACATCGGCGACCTGATCGGCGCGTCCCCCGAGGTCGGCTTCGAGGCGGACGTACCGCAGACGGCGCTGTTCGGCCTGCTGTGGCTGGCAGGAGTACTGGTACTCGCCCTCCTGGTCTCCCCCGGCGCGCCCCTCCCCGCCCGCCTCCTCCGCTTCCACGCGTCGGTACGCCCGTCCGCGTACGCGGTGGTCACCCTGCTCCTGGCCTACGTCGCGCTCGGTGTCGTCCTGGCCCTGGCCGCGGCGGCGACCCGCGGCAACGCCACCCAGACCTTCGCCCTGATCCTGCTCGGCATGCCCAACCTGGCCTGGCTGGCCCTCACGATCGGCCTGGGCGCCACCTGGAACGGCCGGGTCGAGGGCCCGTTCGGCCTGCCCGTCCCGCGCATCCTGAGCGAGGTCCTGCGCACCCCGGACGTCTCCACCCTGAACCTGCGCTCGCTCGCCGCCCAGGACAACGGCGTGTGGTGGCTCCTGGCGGCCAACGCCGTCTTCCTCCTGTCCGCAGCATTCCTGATGGCCGCCCGCTCCCCGGCCCACGTCCGCGCCTGGCAACACGCCGTCCACCTGGCGATCGCCTTCGCCCTCGCCGTCCTCATGATCTGCCTCGTCGGCCGCATCTCCGCCCACTACGGCCTCTCCCTCCTCGGCATCGGCGACGTCGGCGGCGGCCTGTCCGGAGACCTGTTCCTGAAGCCCGAACTGTGGTCGGCGGTGGGCCTGGCAGCTCTGTGGGGCCTGATCGCGGGCTTCCTGGGGGCGCTGCTGGCGAGACCGGTGCACCGGCGGGGCGAGGTCGAAATTCCCGCACAGTCGCAGCGCCCGGCGTGAAAGTGTGCGCGACATGCCACTGACTCTCGAAGACCGCCTGACCATCACGGAGTTGATCGCACTGCACGGCCACCTGGTCGACGAGGGCGAACTCGACCGCGCCGCCGAGGTGTTCACCCCGGACGTCGAGTACGACCTCACCGACTTCGGCCGGGGCACACTCACGGGCCTCACCCAACTCACGGACGCGTCCCTGGCATTGGGCGCCGCGAATCCCGTGGCACATCACGTCACCAACGTGGTGGTGGAGGAACTGGCGGACGGCCAGGTCCGGGTGCGGTCGAAGGGGCTGGGCATCAGAACGGACGGCTCATGCGGATCGGTGACGTACGTGGACACGGTGGTGCGGGTGGGGGCGGGCTGGCGGATCGCGCGGCGGAGGCTGGAGGCGCGGCGGGTGCCGCTGAACGGGTTGACGCCGGGCACTGCAGCGCCCCTTTAGGGGCGCGGGGCTGTATCGATATGCGGCTCCGCCGCGTGAGCGCGACCAGCCACAACGCACCCGCACACAAAACACTTCAGTCACGCCGCCTAAAGACCGGCTCCGCCCACCGAGGCGGCGCAGGCGGCCCCTCATCCCGCCCCCGAGCCACCGCCACCCGCCGGTCCACCTCGGTAGGCGCATGCCCGGCGACACCCCCACGCAACTCCGTAACAAACGCCAGGCAAGACTCGTACCGATCATCAGGACTCTTCGCCAACGCCTTCGCGAAAACCCCGTCAACGTGCCCCGGCAGATCACCCCGAGCCTCACTGACCGCCGGCGGCATGTCGTACTGGTGGGCCCAGAGGAGCGCCATGTCATCGTCCCGCCGAAACGGCGGCCGCCCCGCCAGACTCTCGTAGACGACGCACGCCAGCCCGTACACATCGCACCGCCCATCGACCGGCCGCCCCGAGATCTGCTCAGGAGCCACATAGTCGAGCGTGCCCACGAACTGCCCCACCGTGGTGAACCCGGTCAGCGAAAGGGACTTCTTCGTCAGGCCGAAGTCGGTCAAGTACACGTGCTCCGGGTGGTCGCTGTCCGTACCGCGGGCCACGAGGATGTTGCCCGGCTTCACATCCCGGTGGACCAGCCCGTGTTCGTGGGCCGCGTCCAGCGCGGACGCGACCTGCGTGGCGATGCGCACGGCCGTAGGGAGCGCCAACGGGCCTTCCCGGTCGAGGAGATGACGCAGGTCGCTGCCGGAGACGTAGCGCATCGCGATGTACAGCACGCCGTCCGTCTCGCCCGCCTCGAAGACGGGCACGATGTGCGGGTGGTCGATCGCGGCGGCGACCCGTGACTCGTGGGTGAAGCGTTTGCGGAAGGTGTCGTTGCGGGCGAGTTCGGGGGCGAGGAGCTTGAGGGCGACCGTGCGGTCGAGGCGGAGGTCGTGGGCGCGGTAGACGACGGCCATGCCGCCGCGGCCGATCTCGTCCTCGATGCGGTACCCGGCGATCTGCTGCCCGATCAGCTCGGAGGGACGCCCGGAGAAGAGGCTCGCGTCACGGGCCATCGGGGCTCACGACCTGGGTGGGGGCATGACCGGCGTCGGCCGGTTCGGCGCGGGGTCCGTCGTCCGAGGCGTAGGTGCTGAGCCGGGTGCCGTCGCCGTACACCCAGCGCTCGTGGTCGGCGTCGTAGAGCCAGACGGATTCGCCGTCGACGACCACGCCGATCCGCAGGCCCTTGGTGCGGGCCTGGAAGGTCGAGCCGTCCAGGCCGCCGCCCGCGAGGTCCTCCACCGCGCTGCGGTAGCGGGCGAGGGCCTGTTCGGCGCGGGCGAGCAGCGGGCGTGGGTCGGCGGTGCGGGTGAGGGGGCCACCTGCGGCCGGCGGGTCCTGGGAGACCGAGATCAGGTGGCGGCCGTCGACCCACGCGGACCAGCCGTTGGAGCACAGGGCGTGCGCCCAGTCGCCGCGTCGCTCCAGCAACTGGACCGGGAGCAGCGCGTCGAGCGGCACGGTGGGGCGGGCGGGGTCCGGTGCCTCCCAGGCGGGCATCCCGTGCTCGGGGACGACATGCGTGGGCCGGAAGTCAGGGGTCGTCATGAGGGCGCCCCTACTTCCGCATCACGGCGGGTTCGTGCCGCCGCAGCAGCCGGGACACCAGGAAGCCGAAGAGCAGCGACAGCACGATCAACATGCCCATGTTGAGCAGCCACACCCCGGCCGAGTGCCGGAACATCGGATCGCCGGTCAGCTCGCCCGGCACGATCCGGGCCAGCCCGATGGTGCCGGCCATTCCGCCGAGTGCCCACCGGGAGGGAACGAGCCAGGAGAGCTGTTCCAGGCCGGGTACGCCGTGCAGCTTCAACAGGGCGCCGCAGAACACCACTTGGACGATGGCGAGCAGCACGAGCAGCGGCATCGTCACCTCCTCCTTGCGGACCGTCGCGGAGACCAGCAGCCCGAGCATCATCGCCGTGAACGCCAACAGGGCGACAGCCACGGTGATTTCGATCAGGGGTGGCATCAAGACCCCTTTGCCGCGTGGCGCGTTGAGGTCGACGCCGAACAGTCCGACCAGCGTGAGCACCACGGCCTGTGCCACGGTGATCGCGCCCAGGACGACGACCTTGGAGAGCAGATAGGCCGATCTGGACAGGCCGACGGCTCGCTCGCGCCGGTAGATCGCGCGTTCCTTGACGAGTTCGCGCACGGCGTTGGCCGCGCCGGTGAGCACGCCGCCGACGCACAGGATGAGCAGCGCGTTCATCGCCGTCTCCCGGGTCAGCTCGCTCCCGGCGAGCGCGCGGGCCATCGCGCCCATGACGAACGGCAGCGCGATCATGATGACGAGGAAGGTCCGGTCGGCGGCGAGGGCCGCGGTGTAACGGCGGACCAGGGTGCCGAGTTGCGCGCTACGGCTGCGGGGCCGGGGCGGCGGCGCCACGGCGACCGGCCCGTTGCCGAGCAGGTGGGGCTGCGCGGTCGAGTTGCGGATGTACTGGCGCTGGACGGGAGACTCCGCGAACTCCCTTGCCCAGTCCCGGTCTTGATCCCGCTCAAAGGCTTCGAAGGCCTCCGGCCAGTGCGCGAAGCCGAAGAAGGCGAGGGCGTCGTCGGGCGGCCCGTAGTAGGCGACCTTGCCGCCGGGCGCGAGCACCAGGAGCCGGTCGCACACGTCGAGGCTGAGGACGCTGTGGGTGACGACGATGACGGTACGGCCGTCGTCGGCGAGGCCGCGCAGCATGTGCATCACCGAGCGGTCCATGCCCGGGTCGAGTCCGGAGGTCGGCTCGTCGAGGAAGAGCAACGAGGGCTTGGTCAGCAGCTCCAGGGCCACGCTGACGCGTTTGCGCTGGCCGCCGGAGAGGCTGTGCACGGGCTGCGCGGCGCGCTGTTCGAGGCCGAGTTCGCGGATGACCTCGTCGACCCTGGCCCGCCGTTCGGCCTTGGCGGTGTCCTGGGGGAAGCGGAGTTCGGCCGCGTAGGACAGGGCGCTGTGCACGGTCAGTTGGGCGTGCAGGATGTCGTCCTGCGGCACCAGGCCGATGCGCTGGCGCAGTTCGGCGTAGTCGCGGTAGAGGTCGCGGCCGTCGTAGAGGACGGTGCCGCGGTCGGCGGGGCGCTGGCCGGTGAGCGCGTTGAGCAGGGTGGACTTGCCGGCGCCGCTGGGTCCGACGACGGCGAGCAGACATTTCTCGCCGACCGGGAACGACACCTGGTCGAGAAGGACCTTGCGGCCCCGGTCGACAGCGACCGTGAGGTCCTGTACGTCGAGCGAGACCTCGCCGGTGTCGACGTACTCCTGCAGCTGGTCGCCGACGAGACAGAACGCGGAGTGTCCGATGCCGACGATGTCACCCGGTCCGATCGGGGCGCGGGCGACGGGCTGGCCGTTGAGGTAGGTGCCGTTGTGGCTGCCGAGGTCGACGATCTCGTATGTCCCGTCGGGCATGGCCCGCAGTTCGGCGTGGCGGCGGGAGACGATCAGGTCGTCCACGACGAGGTCGTTGTCGCCGGCCCGGCCGATGCGGACGGTACGGCTGGGCAGCGGTCGTACGGTGGTGGGTTGCCGGAAGGTGCCGGTGAGGGCGGGCATGGACACGGCCGAGGGGCGTTCCGGGGCCGGGGCGGGCCGGTCGGCCAGGACCAGGCACGGGCCGTCGGCCGGGTTGCCGAAGCGGATCACGCTGCCGGGGCCGACACCCCAGGCGTGGACGCGGCGGCCGTCGGCGTAGGTGCCGTTCGTGCTGTGCTCGTCCTCCAGGGTCCAGTGGCCGGCGTCGGGCCGCAGGACCGCGTGGTGCCATGAGACGCGGGCGTCGTCGATGACGATGTCGCTGAGGGGGTCGCGGCCTACGTGGTAGTCGCGGCCCGGGGTCATGACCGTGGAGCCCGATTCCGTCTCCAGGAGGAGTTCGGGCGCAGTCGGCGCGTTCGGCCGCTCTGGCATGCCCCGAATTCTACCGATTCGTTCACCTGTGCGCCCGGTCAGCGGTCAGGGGTGCGCGATGGCCGACACGTGTCAGGCGACGGGGACGACCAGTGCCGGAACCGTCCGCTGCATCCGGAGGGCGTCGACCGACTCGGCGAGCAGCTCGTACTCGGTGGTCTCGTCGTTGATGGCGATCTGCACCAGCCGCCCGGCCGCCAACTCGTAGGCGACCTGCTCCTGTTGACCGACATCACGGGACCAGGTGCGTAACGCCCGGGGCACGTCGGGGGCCGTGTCGGAAACGGGTACCAGGGCACCCCTGGGGAAGCGCGGGTTCTCCGGCTGCGGGTCGAGCCGGTCGGCCATCCACACCGCGCGGTCCCGTAACCACCACAAGGCGAGCGCCAGGGTCGGCGCACGGTAGGTTCCCAGAGGCACCCCGACGCGCTGTCCGTCGCAGGTACCGTACGCGGTGACATGGCACAGGAATTCGTCGTGCACGATCACTCCCCCGTCGCGTGTCGATTGCCGGTCGGGCCTCGCTTTCCATGCGGCTCTGCTGGCGGCTCGGGTGGCTCAGTAGGTGCGCACGATGGCGGATTTGCCTCGTGAAGCCATGCCCTAGCATTCGGGAAGTTATGCCCTAGCAGACGAGTATGTTCACTCCTGAAACACTGTCACCACGACTTTTTAGCCACTCTCTTGGCATATTCACAGCCTCCGTTGGCCGAAAAGCTTCGGAGCCCGTTTTGCGGTGTTCTCCCGCCGTCATTACCCGAGGGGTAATCGACGCCTCCCGCAGACCCCGGCAGGGTGGAGTCACCGGGTCGCCAGTCCTCGGATCCGGTCCCTGACCAGTACGAACGATCTCGCTGGAGGCTGATTCACCATGTCCGTGAACATCGACCGATACGAGAGTGCCGTCGCCCGCTACTTCGAGGCCTGGAACGCGGGCGAGCCGGAAGCGCTGGCGAAGGCGGTCGCGGCTGCCTGGTCCGTCGAGGGTACGTACTCCGACCCGCTGGCGTCAGTCACCGGACACACGGAGATCGCAGGGCTGATCGCCGGGGCGCACGCACAGTTCCCGGGGTTCGCCTTCCGTCCGCTGGGCGCCGTCGACGGGCACCACGACACCGCGCGCTTCGCTTGGGAGTTGGTGAGTGAGGCCGACGGTTCGGCGCCCGTCGCCGGTTTCGACGTGATCACGCTCGACCGGGACGGTCGTATCCGCTCCGTGCTCGGTTTCCTCGACCGGGTACCCGCCGGGGCCTGAGGTCCGGCGTCCGCGATGAGTTCTCCCGCTCGGGGCGGTCTCTTCTACGGCAGGCCACCCCGAGCGAAGGACACATCATGAGTACCGGCACCCCGTTGAACGAGGAATTCACCGCCGAATTGATCAAAAGCCCGAACGACGGCGGCTGGACCTATCTCGTCTGGCCCGAGTCCGTCGCTTTCTTCGGCACCCGCGGTCTGGTCAAGGTCCGCGGCACGATCGACGGACACCCTTTCCGCAGTTCGTTCATGGCTCTCGGTGACGGCACCCACAAACTCCCTGTGAAAGCCGATCTTCGAAAGGTGATCGACAAAGGCGAGGGCGACCAGGTCACCGTACGACTCGAAGAACGGATCAACTCCTGGCGAGTGCCTCTTCGCGATACCGCCGCGGAGCCACCCCGACCGCCCGCTTGAAGGCGTTGCTGAAGGCGCTCTCGGAGGTGTAGCCGACGGAACGGGCGAGCGCGCCGACCGGGGCGGTGTCCTGCCGGAGGGCCCGGGCGGCAAGATTCATCCGCCAGTTGAGCAGATAGGTCAGGGGCGGCACACCGGCCGCCTCCTTGAACCGTACGGCGAACGTGGTGCGGGACATCGCGGCGGCCCGGGCCAGCTCCTCCAACTGCCAAGGGTGGGCCGGGTCTCCGTGCATCAGGCGCAGCGCGGGGGCGAGCCGTTCGTCGGCGAGGGCGCGCAGCCAGCCGGGCGGCAGGCCGTCCGAGTCGGTCAGGCAGACCCGCAGCACCTGCACGAACATCAGCTGCGCGAGCTGCGCCGAGACGAACTCGACCCCAGCCATGCGCATCCGCATCTCGGCCGCCAACTGCCCGATGAGCCACCGCAGTACACCCGCCTCGGGCGAGTCGGCCCGTACGTGGACGAGCTGCGGCAGCGCCCGCCGCAGCAGGTCGCCGCGGTCGCGGCTCAGGTCGATGTGCCCGGACACGCAGGCGACGTCCACCGCGTCGCCCTGCCCGAGCCGGCCCATCCGCGTCACCGGGTCCATGACGACGTCCGCGGAGTCGGTCGGCGCGACGCCGGGCCGGCTGCACAGCGTGTACGGCCGGCCGCCGTCGGAGATCACGACGTCCCCCTCAGTGAGCGGCAGCGGTTCGCCGCCGTCCCGGACCAGCAGACAGCCGCCCTGCACCACGGCGTTCACCTTCAGCCGGTCGCGGCCACGCAGCTCGATGGCCCAGTCGCCGCCGGCCGTGAAACCGCCGGAGAACACGCTGCGGGCATCGGCGACGGCGAGGGCGTCGGACAGGGGATCCACGGTCATGTTCGAACTATCACGCAAGTTATGCGGATTCTCAAGTATTCATCGTACGGATCCATCGCCCTACGGTGGTCTCAACAGCTCAGCTGATGAGGAGAGAGCAGACATGACCAGCACCGCACAGCAGCCCCTGAATTCCGGCTTCGGCGCCGCGTCCACCGCCGAGGAGGTGATCAAGGGCATCGACCTGACCGGCAAGGTCGCGATCGTCACCGGCGGCTACTCCGGCATCGGCCTGGAGACGGCCCGGGTACTCCACGGCGCGGGCGCCCACATCGTCGTACCCGCGAGGGACGTGGAGCGGGCCAGGACGGCGCTCGCGGTCCTCCCCGGAACCGAGGTCGAGTACATGGACCTGCTGGACCCGGCGTCGATCGACGCCTTCGCGGAGAAGTTCCTGGCCTCCGGGCGTCCGCTGCACCTCCTGGTGAACAACGCCGGGATCATGGCGACCCCGCTGGCGCGGGACGCGCGCGGGTACGAGGCGCAGTTCGCCGCCAACCATCTCGGGCACTTCCAGCTGACCACCAAGCTGTGGCCCGCGCTGGTCGCGGCGAACGGCGCGCGGGTCGTCGTGCTGTCGTCGCGGGGCATCCGCTTCGCCGGCGTCGACTTCGACGACCTGCAGTTCGAGCACCGGAAGTACGAGCCGTTCCTCGCCTACGGCCAGTCCAAGACGGCCAATGCGCTGTTCGCCGTGGAGGTGGACCGGCGCGGACAGGCCCAGGGCATCCGGGCGTTCGCCGTGCACCCGGGTCTGATCGTCGACACCGGCCTGGTCAAGCACATCGACCCGGCGGCACTCCAGGCCGCGGGCGCGCTCGACAGTGAGGGCAAGCCCATCCGTGACCCCGAGCGCCAGCTGAAGACCGTGCAGCAGGGCGCGGCCACCAGTGTCTGGTGCGCGACCAGCCCGCAGCTCGACGGTCTCGGCGGGGTCTACTGCGAGAACGTCGACATCAGCCCGCTGGTCGCCCCCGAGAACGAGGCCGCCTGGGCCGGCGGGGACACCACCCCTGGGGTGCTGTCCCGCGCCGTGGACCCGGAGGCGGCGGCCCGTCTCTGGGAGGTCAGCGAGCAGCTCGTTACGGCCTGACGATCGCGTCGATGCGGGCCAGCTCGTCGGCGTCGAAGTCCAGGTTGCGGGTGGCCGCGACGCTGTCCTCGATCTGCTGCGGGCTGCTCGCACCGACCAGCGCGGAGGTCACCCGGCCACCGCGCAGCACCCAGGCGAGGGCCAGCTGGGCGAGGGTCTGACCGCGCCCCTTGGCGATGTCGTCGAGCGCGCGGAGCTGTCCGACCAGGTCCTCGGTGACGGAGTCCGAGTTCAGGAACGGGCTGTCGCTCGCGGCCCGGGAACCCTCCGGGATGCCGTCCAGGTAGCGGGAGCTGAGCAGCCCCTGCTCCAACGGCGAGAACACGATCGACCCGACCTGGAGCTCGTCGAGGGCGTCGAGCAGGCCCTCGTCCTCGGGGCGGCGGTCGAGCATCGAGTAGCGCGGCTGGTGGATGAGGAGCGGGGTGCCCAGCTCGCCGAGGATGCGGGCGGCCTCCCGGGTCTGCTCCGCCGAGTAGTTGGAGATGCCGACGTAGAGCGCCTTGCCCTGCTGGACCGCGGAGTGCAGCGCGCCCATCGTCTCCTCGAGGGGAGTCTCCGGGTCGGGGCGGTGCGAGTAGAAGATATCGACGTAGTCCAGGCCCATCCGCTTCAGGCTCTGGTCCAGCGAGGACAGCACGTACTTGCGCGAACCCCACTCGCCGTAGGGGCCGGGCCACATCAGATAGCCGGCCTTGGTGGAGATCACCAGCTCGTCGCGGTACGACCCGAAGTCCGCCTTCAGCGCCTCGCCGAGGGCGGACTCGGCGGCGCCGGGGGGCGGGCCGTAGTTGTTGGCCAGGTCGAAGTGGGTGACGCCGAGGTCGAAGGCGCGGCGCAGGATGGCGCGCTGGGTGTCGACCGGGCGGTCGGGCCCGAAGTTGTGCCACAGGCCGAGCGAGATCGCGGGGAGTTTCAGACCGCTGCGTCCGGTGCGCCGGTAGGGCAGGTCCGCGTAACGGTCGGGGTGTGCGGTGTACAACGCGACTCCAGAGGGGTTGGCACACGGGATACCGGTTCCAGGGAACCGTGGCCCACTCTGTCCGACCTGCGGGCAGTGGTCCAACAGAAGAATCCGATGGAATTCAGCGGCTACGCTTCTCAATCATGGAACTGCGTCATCTCCAGCATTTCATCGCCGTCGCCGAGGACCAGCACTTCACCCGTGCGGCCGAGCGGCTGATGGTGTCCCAGTCGGGCCTGTCGGCGTCGATCCGCGCCCTGGAGCGGGAGTTGCAGACCCCGCTGTTCGTGCGAACCACCCGCCGGGTCACGCTCACGGAGGCCGGCCGGGCGCTGCTCGGCGAGGCGGAACGCATTCTGGCGCAGGTCCGCTCGGCACACGAGGCGGTGGCCGCGGTCCAGGGCGTCCTGCGCGGCACACTCGCGTTGGGCACCGAGCAGTGCATCGCCGGGGTGCATGTGGCGGGGCTGCTCGCCGCGTTCCGGCGTCGGCATCCCGACGTGGAGATCCGGCTGCGGCAGGCGGGTTCAGGGGCGCTCGCGGAGGAGGTCGCGGCCGGCCGCCTCGACCTGGCCTTCGCCTACCGCACCCAGGCGGACACCGACCAGCTGCGCTCGGTGTCGCTCACCAGCGAGCCGATGACCGTGCTGTGCCATCCCAGCCACCGGCTCGCGGAGACGGGTGCGGCGGTGACTCCGGACGACCTCGGCGGCGAGGTCTTCGTCGACTTCCACCCGGACTGGGCCTCGCGCCGCACCACCGACGCCGTCTTCGCCGCGGCGGGCGTACGGCGGACGGTCGCGCTGGAGGTCAACGACGTGCACAGCCTCCTCGACCTGATCGACGAGAACCTCGGCATCGCGGTGGTCCCCCAGCATTTCCGCCACAAGCGCGAACCCCTCACCGCACTCCCCCTCAAAGGAACCGGCGAGGAGGTGTACGAGACGGTGGCCCTGCTCCCGCCTCCCCAGGCCACCAGTCCGGCGGCAAGAGCGCTCATGACACTCCTCGAAACCGGGACTCCGGCCGCATGAGCGACGCCGATGCGCGAAGGTGGTCGTATGCATGCCAACGACATCCTCATTGACGCGTACGGCCGCGTCCAGGAAGAAGTCCATGCCGCTCTCGACGGCCTGACCCCGGACCAACTGCACGCACGCGTGGCCGCCGACGCCAACTCCATCGCCTGGCTGATCTGGCACCTCACCCGCGTCCAGGACGACCATGTCGCCGACGCCGCAGGCCTCGACCAGGTATGGCTCACCCAGGGCTGGGAGAAGCGCTTCGGGCTCGATCTGCCGCCCCGGGACACGGGATACGGCCACACCTCCGCGAAGGTCGGCAAGGTGCGCGTCGAGTCCGCCGGGCAACTGACCGGGTACTACGACGCCGTGCACGAGCAGACGCTGGAGTACCTGCGCGGACTGGCTCCCGAGGACTACGAACGGATCGTGGACGAGCGCTGGGATCCGCCGGTCACGTTGGGCGTACGACTGGTCAGCGTCCTGTCCGACGATCTCGAACACGTCGGACAGGCCGCGTATGTACGCGGGTTGCTTCAGAGCGCGGAGGCGTAACCCGGCAGGACGACGTCCTCGATGAGGGCCTTGCGCTCGTCGTACGGGATGAACGCGCTCTTCAGGGCGTTCACCGTGACCGTGCGCAGGTCCTCGACGTTCCAGCCCGCCTCGTCGACCAGGAGGGACATCTCGCGCGTCATCGTCGTACCGGACACCAGTCGGTTGTCGGTGTTGAGGGTGACGCGGAAGCCCAGGTCCTTCAGGGCGGTGATGGGGTGCTCGGCGATCGAACTGGCCGCGCCCGTCTGGAGGTTGGAGGTCGGGCACATCTCCAGGGCGATACGACGGTCCCGCACCCAGCCCGCCAGGCGGCCGAGCTTGCCGTCGACGATGTCCTCGGTGATGCGGACGCCGTGGCCGATGCGCTGGGCGCCGCACACCTGGAGGGCCTGGTGGATGCTGGGCAGACCGTGCGCCTCACCGGCGTGGATGGTGAACGGCACGCTCTCGCGCCGCAGGTGCTCGAAGGCGGCGAGGTGGTCGGCGGGCGGGAACCCGTCCTCGGCACCGGCGATGTCGAAGCCGACGACACCGGCGTCCCGGAAGGCCACCGCGAGATCGGCGGCCTCGCCGACCCGGTCGAACATCCGCATCCCGCACAGCAACGTCCGCACCTGGACCGGCGTCCCGGCCGCGGCGGCCTTGGCCATACCGGCCGCGAGCCCCTCCTGGACGGTCTCGACGACCTCGCTGAGCGCAAGCCCGCCGTTGGTGTTCAGCTCGGGGGCGTAACGCACCTCGCCGTAGACGACACCGTCGGCGGCCAGGTCGAGGACGTACTCCTCGGCGGTGCGCAGCAGGCCCTCGCGGTTCTGCATCACGGCGAGGGTGTGCTCGAAGGTGGCGATGTAGCGCACCAGATCACCGGAGTTGGCGGCGTCGAAGTACCAGGCGGCCAGCTCGTCCGGATCGGTGGTGGGCAGCGTGTGCCCGACCGACTCTGCCAGCTCCACCAGGGTGGCAGGGCGCAGACCACCGTCGAGGTGATCGTGCAGGACGGCTTTGGGGAGCCGGCGGAGGGTGTCGATGTCTATGCGCGTAGATGACATGTGCGGTGGTTCCTCGGTCGTCGTTCGGAAGGCGGGATGAGGGGTGCGGGGTACGGGGTGGCGCGGCGCAAGGGGTCAGGCGGCGGGCTGGAGCAGGTCCCAGCGGTTGCCGTACAGGTCCTGGAAGACGGCGACGGAACCGTACGACTCGTGGCGCGGCTCCTCCAGGAAGGTCACGCCCGCGGCGAGCATGCGGGCATGGTCGCGGGCGAAGTCGTCGGTGTGCAGGAAGAACCCGACCCGCCCGCCGGTCTGGTCACCGACCCGGGCGCCCTGGTCCTCACCCTTGGCACGGGCGAGCAGCAGACCGGTCCCGGAACCGTCCACACCGGGCGGCGTCACGACGACCCAGCGGGATCCGTCGGGGCGAGCCGCGTCCTCGACGAGACGGAAGCCGAGGGCTTCGGTGTAGAAGCGGATCGCCTCGTCGTAGTCGTCGACGACGAGGGTGACCAGGGCGATACGACTCATCGGGGGTCTCCGTGCGGGTTCCTGTTGGCGGGATTGACGTGGGATTGACGGGTGAGGTTATACGTAAAACTTCGCTCGCGCCAGTCGGATTCGGAGGGGGTTGAGGAGGGAGCGGGGCGGCGGGGCTTTCGGCGTGTCGGGGAGGTGCGGGCGACTGCGCGAATAGGCAGGTCAGCGGGGTGCTGGCGGGATAGCGCGTGGGCTTGGAAAGCTCGGCGGGCACGCGGGCGGATGCGCGGGGTCCGCGGAGGGCGGCGGACACCGGGTGGGCACGATCCGCCCGACAGGGGCGTGGGGCGGATACGCGGGGTCGACGAGGCGTGGCGGATGCCGGCCTGGGTCGGTGGCCTCGGCGCGGCTCCCGACATCGGCGACCCGAGCGGCTTCACCGTTGCTCGTAGACTCATGGCGTGGCATTCACGAGCACCCCGCACTACTGCTTCCTGTAACCGGAAGGCGTTGAGGGCGAGGCCGGACGGCATCGCTCTCCTTGGTGTGCCTGCCGCGTGAACCGCATCTCCGGCGCTGCCCGTTCCTGCTTGACGCAGCGACGGTCCGAGCGCGCGTACAGGCACGGTCTCTTCCCTTCGCCCCCTTGCCTGGAGTGCCTCGTGCCCATGTCGTTTCCCCCTGCCCTCCGCCTGTCCCTCGACCTGCTGCGCTGCCCTACGTGCCGCACCCGCGGCCTGCACCCCGCCCGCGGCGCGCTGCGCTGCCCGGCGGGCCACAGCTTCGACATCGCCCGCCACGGCTACGTTGGCCTGCTGACGGGCACCCGTGCCATCAGCGGCGACGACGCGGCCATGGCCCAGGCCCGGGAACGGTTCCTGTCGACCGACACATACGCGCCCATCCGTAAAGCCGTTGCCCGTCTGGCGACCGACTCCGCGCCTGAGCAGGCCACGGTTGTGGACGTCGGTTGCGGCACGGGCTACTACCTGGCCGGCGTACTCGACCAGGTCCCCGGCGCCCGCGGTCTGGGGCTGGACACGTCGGTGCGCGCGCTGCGCTCGGCGGCGCGCGCCCATGAACGAGCCGCCGCGGCAGCCTGGGACGTCTTTCGTCCCTTCCCGCTGGCCAGCGGAGTGGCCGAGGTCGTGTTGGATGTGTTCGCCCCGCGCAACCCGGTCGAGTTCCACCGAGTGCTGCGCCCGACCGGCCGGCTGATCGTGGTCCGGCCTACCAGGCGTCACCTCGCCGAGCTGCGCGGCCAGGTACCCGCGATGGTCACAATCGACCCGGACAAGGAGCAACGCCTGCACCGGGCCCTGGATCCCTGCTTCGAGGCCGCCGTCACCGAACAGGTCGAGTACACTGCACCATTGACCCGGCAGGAGGCCCTCGACCTGGTCGGAATGACGCCGAGCGCACGCCACTTGAGCCATACCGACCTCAACGATGCCGGCCCCTTGCCCGACCACGTCACCGTCTCCGTGCTGGCGACCGCCTACCGGCCTCGGTGACCGCAAGCAGACGCATGAGCCTGTTGATCTCTGGAGAGATCGGCCACGCGAGACGTTCCGGCCCTGCCAGGCAGCGCAGAAACTCCTTCCGCGTCCGTCATTGTTGACGATCCACACCAGCCGCCAGTACCGGTCCACCCGGGGATCGTGTGCCTCTTCGAATCGCTGGGCCATCCAGTCCCGGAATTCCGCGTCAGGGGTACGCGCGAACACCTCGGCGAAGCGGTGCACGAGGTCGTCGACGACGGGAGCGCCCACGTCGCCGAGCGGGTCGATACCCGACTCCATGGCATCGGCCACCTTCTGACGGGTGAACTCCATCAGCTCCTCACCGACCTCACTCTCGATGTCGAGCGCGCGTCCGGTGGCCTGGTACCTGGCCGTCCGGCGCATCCGGGCCCGGAAGTCCTCGTCGCCGACCAGTTCGGCGAGCTCCACCCACGCGGCGACCTGCTCACTGGACGGATCATCGGGGAGGTCGGGGGTGGCGGCGCGAACCATGGCCACCGCGGCCGGGGCGGCATCCGCTGTGCCGAAGGTGCCCTCCACGAAATCGTCGATCAACCGTCGGCGTTCCTCTTCGGACAACTGCGTGAGCCTGTACACGTGCTTGATCTCCTCGGGATCGGACCCGTATCCGGCCGCGGCTCGCAGAACGCTCCGACGCAGTTGCAGCACCCGGATCTGGACGTCCATGGCGTCGGCGTGCGCCGCGGCGACTTCCGCCACCGAGAGCTCACGGTCCAGCACCCGTTGGATCGTGGCCAGGTCCATGCCCAACTCGCGCAGTGTGCGCAGGAGTTCCAGACGAAGCAGTGCGTCGAGGTCGTAGAGCCGATAACCGGCGGGGCTTCGGGTGGTCGGCGCCACCACCCCCGAGTCGGAGTAGAACCGGATGGTCCGCACGGACAAGCCGGTCCGCCGGGCGAGTTCCCCGATCGAGTAGAGGGTCGTGGCGTCCATGTCCCCCACTCTGCTGTCTCCAGTCACTGGAGACTCAAGGCCGTTTCCAGCTGTCTCCCGACCCCGACGGCCGCCGAGGCGCCGAAGCACGCGTCACCGCTCGCCGGGCTTCACGCCTCCCCGGATTCCAGCAGGTCCCGCAGCACCCGCTCGTCGTCGGGACTGAGCTGAGCGACGAACCGGGCGAGCACCGTCTCCCGATCCCCGTCCCGGTCGAGTTCCGTATGCATACGGCGAGCGGTGAGCCCCTGCGCGTCCTGCACCGGAAAGTACGCGTACCCCCGCCCCTGCCGCCGCCGCTCCACCACACCCTTGTCGTGCAGCCGGGTCAGGATCGTCGTCACCGTCGTACGGGCCAGGCCGGTGTCGAGGCTCAGCTGTACCTCGCCGGGGGTCTGCGGGTCACCGGCGGCCCAGAGGGCGGCCATGACGGTGGCCTCCAGCTCACCCGCCGGTCGGCGTTCGTCCTTCTCGTCGGCCATGGGAACGATCCTCACCCCGTCTTCGTCTACAGTTCAGTAGACCGTCTACAGAATTGTAGTCACTCGGGTGCCGTCTCGTCACCGCGCCCGTGTGGCCGTTTCCGCCCGCCCATTATGGAAGGACCGTCGACGATGACCTCAGGGCTTCGCACACTCATCCCCCCGCGCGTGTCGACGAGCTTCCACGCGATACCGGCGCTCCGTCTCCGCCCAGGTCCTACGACGGAAGAGCGCCACGATGTGTCCCCACTCATCCGGGATCCCCGCCGGGTTTCCCTCCGTACCTCACCTGCTCGCCCTGCTCCGCCGTCACCTGGGCCGGGCCGTCGCCGTGACGTACCTCGCCGCGGCGGTGTTGCCGGGCCCCGGCCTGTGGCTCCGCCACCCGCATGCGACGGGCATCGCCGAACTGCCCCTGCGGACACCCCAGTTGCTCCTCGCCCTGGTCCTGTTCGGCGCAGGCCTCCAGGTCCCGCTGCGTGAACTGCGGCTGCTGCTACGGCGCCCCGCCGCCCTGCTCGCGGGCCTCGCGCTGCACATCCTGGTGCCGCTGCTGATCGTCCCCGGGGTGGCCCTCGCGCTGCGGCTGTCGCCGGACCACGACGGCGGCAGCGGGATGATCGCCGCGATGATCCTGGTCGTCGCCATGCCGGTGGCCGCCGGGGCGACGGTGTGGACCGCGAAGGGGGACGGCGACCAGCCCACGGCCGTCGGCCTGGTGCTCGCCTCCACCCTGGTCAGCCCGCTCACCGTCCCGCTCACTCTGGCCGTCCTGTGCCCGCTGCTCCAAGGCGACTACGCGGGCAGACTCGCCGCGGCCGCCCAGTCGGCCGGGCACGCCTTCGCCCTCACCTCGGTCGTACTGCCCTGCGCGGCGGGCATCCTGTGCCGCCTCGTCCTGCCCCCACGCGCACGGGACGGACTCATCGGCGTGGCCGTCTCCGCGGCGCTCCCGGGATCGCTGCTGCTGACGTACGTCAACGCCAGCGGAGTGCTCGGTCCCTTCCTGCGCCATCCGCGCCCGGTCCTCCTGCTGGCCGCGCTGGGCGTCGCCGCGACGGTGTGCGGGCTGTCCTTCACGCTGGGCCGGGTGGCCGCCCGGATGCTGCGCCTCGACGCCCGGGCCGGCGCCTCGGTGACGCTGGCCTGCGGGATGAACAACAGCAGCGCGAGCGCGGTGCTGATCACGACGACCCTGCCCGACCGCCCGCACATCCTGCTGCCGGTGCTGGCGTACGGGCTGCTCCAGAAGGTGGCCGCCGGACGGGTGATCCGCACAGGACAGGAAACAGACCCGGCGACGAACCCGGCACCGACCCCCGCGCAATAGCCGGACCGAGGGGCCGAAGCGCCCCCCGAACCCGGCCGTGACAGGCTGGAGATCACGTGAGGCCCCGCCCCGACGACGCCACCCCCAACCGAGCACCGCCGTACAGGAGTTGAGCCCCATGTCCTCCGAGCTGCCGAAGTCGACCGGAGCCCCGGCCCATCAGAACGTCACCTTCCCCAGCGCCGGGGGCACCGCCCACGGCTACCTCGCGCTGCCGCCGTCCGGGAGCGGACCGGGCGTGATCGTCATCCAGGAGTGGTGGGGCCTGACCGACCACATCGCCGACGTGGCCGACCGCCTCGCCCAGGAGGGCTTCGTCGCGCTCGCCCCGGACCTCTACGGCGGGAACGTGGCGCACGAGAGCGACGAGGCCCTCCGGATGATGCTGGCCCTCCCGGTCGCCCGCGGTGTCGAACTGCTCTCCGGCGCGGTCGACCACCTGCTGTCCCTGCCCGAGGTCACCTCGGACACGGTCGGCGCGGTCGGCTTCTGCATGGGCGGCGGCTTCGTCCTGTACCTCGCCGCGGCCGACCCCCGGGTCAGCGCGGCGGTGCCGTTCTACGGCGTGATCCAGGGCGAACTCCCCGACTTCTCCGGCCTGAAGGCGCAAATCCTGGGCCACTACGGCGAGTTGGACGAGAGCATCCCGGTGGCGGGCCGCGAAGCCCTGAGCAAGCACATCCAGGAGCAGTCCGGCATCACCCCGGACCTGCGCCTCTACCCGGCCAACCACGCCTTCTTCAACGACGGCCGCCCGGTCTACGACGCCGACTCCGCCACCCGCGCCTGGGCGAGCACGGTCCCGTTCCTGCACGAGCAGTTGGGCTGACGCCCGGCGCCACCCGCGCCTCGGACCAAGGGCCGACCACCCTGGCCCGAGGCGCCGAGCCGCCGTCGCCGACGGCGTTCCGCATATGAAGATCACCGAGCCATCCCGCACCCCAGGGGTACATAGGCTTCTCCGGCCCAACCAGCAGCACAGGTCGGCGACTTGGCTGCCGATGGACTCCCAACGGCAGCGAGCACCCCTGCGCGATACGCTCCTTCGCCCTCAACCGAGTCTTGTTCGACTAGAGGCAATGAGACCCCTGGTACTACGCGACCGAGTGAGATCGACCGGCAGCCAAGGGGCCGGCCCACGGATCGTCAGCGGCGGCGCGCGGTCAGCAACCAGGCGAGATCTATCACCGCGATCGCTCCCCAGATCCAGCCGACGACGTTGTTGTCGGCCGGCGCCAGCGCCGTGGCAAGCGCACCTAGTCCAACAGTGCCCAGCACCAGCCTGATGCTGCGCCTCAATGCCAGCGCCGCGCGCAGTGGCCCCGGTTCGGCCAGCCTGTCGGCCAGGTAGGCATCGAACGCCTCAGCGACCTGATCGTCGATCTCGTCCCGTATGTGGGCATCCAGCGATTCAGCCATGGACGCCGCCCCGGAAGCCCCCTGGCATCAGAGCCAACACCGTGGTCGGCAGCAGCCTCTCGACCTGGTTGTTTCGCATCTCAACCCCCGAGTTCCCAACGCCCGCTGGCGCCCTCTCGAATCCAACCTAGCGATTGCAGAGATATTCTGCAAACAATCTCTGCGATTACTGCAGAAGATCTCTGCAGTACGCTGGCCGACATGGTCGAGCGCCCCGAGAAGCCCGAGAAGAGAGTGCTCACCGGACCGGACCTCAAGGCCTTCTACAAGGCACTGTCCAACCCGGTGCGCCGCGACATCCTGAGCTACCTCGGAGAGCACGGCGAAGCGAACTCCACCAGCGTGGCCAAGGCCCTCGGCGAAAGCACCGGCACCACCAGCTACCACCTCCGTAAACTCGCCGATCTCAAACTGATCGCCGAGATCGAAGAGCGGTCCACCGGCCGTGAACGCTGGTGGAAGTCGCTCATGACGGACATCTTCACGCCGCCGGGCCTGGAGTTGACGGCGGACGAACGCGAGGCAGCAGTAAAGATCGGCACCCTGAAGATGGCCCATGACCTGAACCTGGTCGTGAGCGCATACTCCGGATACGACGCCTCCGCAGGCTGGAACCAGATCTACCGCGCCGGATTGCGGATGACGAAGGAGCAGGTGGCCTCGTTCGCCGAGGAGTATCAGGCGCTTCTCCGCAAGTACCTCACGGAGCCCGGCGACCACCACCCCGACTCACGGCGCATGGCTGTACGCCTCGTCGTCGTACCCGACGAGGGCCCCCGGCCGACGCTGCCGGACGACGACTAGCACCGCGGGCGAACTCTTCGACTTCTCCGGCCTGAAGGCAGAGATCCTCGGCCATTGCGGCGACCTGAACGTAGGCTGACGTCGACACCCTCGGGCCAAGGTCCTACGCCCCTGGCCCGAGGTGCCGCGCAGGCGCCGCCGGTAGCGTCCCGGGCATGAAGATCACCGTGCCGCCCCGCGGCCCTGAAGAGCGCAAGCGTGACGTACTGGCCCGGCTGGAGCGGGAGTTGGACATCTGGGTGGCCTCGGCGGACGCCGACGGGCTGCCCTGTCTGGTGCCGTTGTGGTTCCTCTGGGACGGGCGGTCCGTGTGGCTGTCCACCCGGGCCACGAACCCCACGGGCCGCAATCTCAGCGCCGGGCGGCGGACCCGGCTCGCCCTCGCGGACACCCGGGACGTCGTGCTCATCGACGGCGAGGCGACGGCCTTCACCGTCCAGGACGTCCCGGCCGACGCGGTCGAGGCCTTCCACGCGAAGTACGGCTGGGATCCCCGCGAGGACCGCGCGCCCTACTCCTTCTTCCGGGTACGGCCGCTCGCCGTCCAGGCGTGGCACGAGGTGCGCGAGCTGCCCCAGCGCCATCTGATGCGGGACGGCGCCTGGGTGGCTTGAGCCCCACCCTCGCTCAACCGGCCTTCCGGTGCAGCTCGTTGAGGCGGACCAGTTCGTCCTCCGTGAGCCGGATCGCGCCCGTGGCCACGTTCTCGGTGAGGTGGTCGGGGTTGCCCGTGCCGGGGATCCCGAGGACGTGCGGACCCTGGGCGAGGGACCAGGCGAGGCGGATCTGGGCGGGGCTGGCGTCGTGGGCGTTCGCGATCGCCAGAACCTCGTCGCCGTGGGCGGCGGTGGCGCCCTGTGGCCCGGCGTCGCCCGCGATGGCGAAGAACGGGACGAAGGCGATGCCCTGTTCCCCGCAGATCCGCAGCATGTCGTCGGTCGCGGGGCTGGACGAGTCGAGCCCGAACCGGTTCTGCACGCTCACCACCGGTGCGATCTCCTGCGCCTCGGCCAGGTGCCGGGGCTCGACGTCGGAGATCGCGAGGTGCCGGACCAGGCCCTCCTCGCGGAGTTCGGCGAGGGCACCGAAGTACTCGGCGATCGAGTCCTGCCCCATCCGGCGGAGGTAGACCACGTCGAGGTGGTCACGCCCCAACTGCCGCAGGTTCTCCTCGACATGGCCGCGCAGATCGTCGGGGCGGGCCGAAGTGCTCCACTCCCCCGCGTAGTTCCGGAAGGGGCCGACCTTGGTGGCGATCACGAGGTCGTCCGCGTAGGGGGCGAGTGCGGAATTGATGAGTTCGTTGGCCGACCGCAGGGACGAGAAGTAGAAGGCGGCCGTGTCGATGTGGTTCACACCCAGCTCGATCGCCCTGCGCAGCACGGCGATCGACCGGTCGCGCTCGCTCGGTGCCCCGAGGTTGAAGGCTGCGCTGCCCGTCAGCCGCATCGCGCCGAAACCGATGCGGTTGACGGTCAGGTCGCCGAGTGTCCAGGTGCCCGCGGCGGCCGCGGTGATCTTCTCCGATGTCATCAGCGGAGTTTCGCACACACGTGCCGCGCGGCCGCCCGCACTTTACGGATACGTGTAGCTGTTCAGGGAGCTGACGGCGGAGGCCGGGTCACCGAGGTCATAGCGGTCCACGGCAAGGAAGTTGGGCTTCTTGCGGGCGGCCGGCTGGCAGAACCGCTGGGCCCGGTCGAGGGCCTTGGTGTTGTCGGTCTGCGCCGTCCCGGCGATGGTCGCGTCACGGAAGTGGTTCATGACGAACAGCGGGCGGAACCCCGAATACGTCTGCGTCAGCGGGACGTTGAGGTCGCTGCCGTACCAACGGCTGTAGCAGGACCAGTCGGAGGAGCTCGCGCCGGAGCCCATGGACCAGTAGTTCTCGACGGTCCAGTCGCGCTGGTACATCACGCCGAAGCTGTCCCGGGTCAGCCCGGCGGACTCGTCGGAGGCGCGGCTGTGGTCGGTGAAGATCAGCAGGCGGTGGTTGGCGGCGATCAGGTCGGCCATCTTCGGCCAGCCGTTCTGCCGCACACCCGTCTGATCGGGGCGGTACAGCACGTCGTACAGGCCGTTGACGCGGGCGAGTTCGCTGCGCAGGACGCCCGGGTCGACGTAGTCCTCCAGGAAGACGGTGACGAACTGGTCGGGGTGCGTCTTGAGGAAGTCGACCATGCGCTGGAGGTCGACGTTCAGGGCGACCGGGCTGCTGACCAGGGTGCAGCTGTCGTGGCAGAGGATCGCGCCGTCGGAGGTCTGGTGGATGTCCAGCATGAACCCCCGTACGCCGTCGGAGAGTTGCTGGTTGATGCCGCGTGACTGGTTCGGGAAGAAGTTCACGAAGGGTGGGGCGAAACCGCCGTCGACGCCGTTGGCGTAGGCGTTGTGCGCGGTGAGGAACGTGACCTGGTCCAGGGTGCGTTGGTCCTGGGCGGGCATCGGGCTGGTGGGTGAGGTGATCGGGGTCAGGTACCAGGAGGCGAGGCCGCCGGAGGAGCTGATGGCCAGCTGGGCCGGGTAGTTGGCGCCGGAGGGCTTGGCGGCCACGGTCAAGTAGCTTGCCGTGCCGGGGACTTGGAGCGTGTACTGGTCGCCGCCGGTCGGGGTGATCTGCCAGGCCGCGTCGGCGCTCGTGCAGGCGACGGTCTTCGCCTGACTGCCCGAGCGGCCCAGACAGCTGCCGGCCGTGTCGGTGCTCTCCAGGACGTACGACGATCCGCTCGCCCGGAGGCTCCACTGCTGGTGGTCCTCGTTGCCCTTGGGGTTGTGCTGCTCCACCGCTCCCCCCTTGTCGGCCGCGTTGAGCCCGGTCGTGGCGCTCTGGACGTAGTAGGTGCCCGGAGCGGGGACCGCGTCGGCGGCTCCGGCCGGTGGAGCGACGATCGCCGCCGACAGCGCGGCGGCGACGGCCAGCAGGGCGTGGGGGGTTCGCATGGGTGCCCTTCGGTTCGAGTGTGGTCAGGCTCATGACACCGGAAGGTGATCGGGCCACACCCAAGCGCCTCTGGTCTGAACCAGTCAAGAGGGGCGACCGGTCGACGGAGTGAACGGCGAAGGGCGAGACGCGGTCAGCGTGATTCCCTCAACTCCCGCCAGGCCAGGTAGTGGTCGAGGAGGGTCTCCTCCAACGGCCGGTAGTCGATGCCGAGTTCCTTCACGCCGCGCCGGTTGTCGACGGCGAACCTGATCCCGAGGTGCTTGCGGATGTAGTCCTGGGTGAGCCCGAACGCCGGGCCCAGGACCCGCACCGGCCAGTGCGGGAGGCCGTGTCGGGGCAGCCGGTGGTCGCGCGGGAAGCGTTGCCGCAGGGCGCGGGACATGTCGAGGAAGGACGCCATCCGGGACGCGGCGACGATGTAACGGCCGTGCGCGTCGGGATTTTCCGCCGCCGCGATGTGCGCGCCCGCGACGTCCCGCACATCGGCGACGGTGAAGCTGAAGTCGGGTGCCCCGTAGAAGAAGTAGCCCTTGAACAGCTCGTCGAGGAGGAACAGGCTGCCGGAGTCGGAGGCCGGGGTCAGTGAAGGGCCAAGGATCAGACCGGGGTTGACGGAGACCATGCGCCAACGGGTCTGGGTCTGTTCCGCGTCCCAGGCGGCGCGTTCGGCGACCGTCTTGGCGTAGTGGTAGGGGTTGTTCTCGACCGTGCTGGTGGTGTTGAAGTAGTCCTCGGAGAGGATTCCGTCCTTCATCGCCAGTACGTCGACGTAGTCGCCGAAGATCGCGCCGACCGTCGAGGTGAACACCAACTTCTCGACGGTGGGCGTGCGTTCGATGCCGGCGAGGACGTTCCGGGTGCCGGTGAGCGCGGGGTCGACGACGTCCTTCTGGCCGTCCTTGATCTTCTCCGGCATCAGGAACGGCGAGGCCACATGGAACACGACCCGGCAGCCGTCCATCGCCGCGCCGAAGGAACCGTCCGCGAGCAGATCGGCCTCGAACAGCTCCAGCGCGCCCGGGAATTGGGCCCCCATGGCCCGCAGCGGCGCGACCTTCGCCTCGTTGCCGAGGGAGCGCACGGTGGTGTGCACCCGGTAGCCGCGCTCCAGCAACTGCCGGACCAGATGGCTGCCGACGAATCCGCTCCCGCCGGTCACCAACACCGTCTCGCCGCCGACACTCATCCCTGGCTCCGATCACCGTGGCATCCAGCGCGCACGCTACAACGGTGATCGGTCCCGGGTCAGCGCTTCGGTCCCTAAGACTCTCAACTCCCGGCCCCTGTATAGGCGGCCGTGGTCCGGTCGGCCGCCTCGCGGGCCGCCGACTCGTCCTCGCCGCTCGCCACGTTCGCCGCGAACCACGCCTCGCTGCTCGCCGTGACGAAGCGGCGGCCCTCCTCGGACGCCAGCCAGGCCATCGCGTCCTCGGGCTTCACGGGAGTGGTGCCCGACAGGTTGCCGTCGAGCCCCAGCAGGATCGAGTCCCAGCCGACGCCCACCGCGCCGGGTCCGAACTCGGCCCACTTCGTGTCGTCGACGTGGGCGATGTGCTCCAACTCGAAGCACGTTCCGTCGCCCTCGGGCGTCAACCGCAGCTCGATCCAGCTGACTTCGCCGCCGAACTCCCAGGTAGCGAAGAAGCTGATGGGCGGATCGCAGCGCTCGACGGTGCCGCCCGCGTTGCCCTGGAGCTGGTACTTCCCGCCCAGCCGCAGTTCGCCGGTGACCGGCAGGAACCAGCGCGGGATGCGCTCGGGGTTGGTGCAGGCGTCCCAGACGTCCTCGACCGGTGAGTCGTAGGACTGGCCGATGGTGATCACGCGGGCCTCGCCGGCCTTGAAGTCGCGTCGGCCGACCTTGCGGCTCACGGAGTTGATCTGGTGGGTGACGTCGATCATGGGGTGCTCCTCGACTCGTCGGGGCTGTCGTCGTCGGCCTCGCGGAGCCGGCGCTCGCGCTTGCCCCGGGCCAACTCGGTGGCCAGGGCGTCCAGATGAGGGGTCCAGTAGCGGCGGAACCGGTCGAGCCAGGCGTCGATGTCCCGCAGCGGCTCGGAGTTGACCGCGTAGAGGCGCCGGGTGCCGTCCGGCCGTACCGTCGCGAAACCGTTCTCCCGCAGCACCTTCAGATGCTGGGAGACCGCGGGCTGCGTTATCCCGAACTCGCGCCGGACGGCGTCACTGACCGTGCCGGCGGGCTGCTCGCCCTCGGCGAGCAGCTCCAGGATGCGGCGGCGCACGGGGTCTCCGAGCACATCGAAAGCGTGCATGTGCCCAAAAGTATCACCGGTCGCTTATATAAGCGACCGGTGATAGAGGAGCTGACCGTCAGACCAGCGGCTTCTCCAGCAGGGCCTTGCGGTGGCTGAACGTCTCGATGGAGTAGCGGCCGTGGTAGTTGCCCATGCCGCTCTCGCCCACACCGCCGAAGGGCAGGTCGGAGACGGTGAGGTGAGCGAGCGGGAGGCCGTAGCCGATGGCACCGGAGGAGGTCTCGGCGGCGATCCGGGCGCGGGTGTCGTCGGAGTCGGTGAAGACGTACAGGGCGAGCGGCTTGTCGCGGTCGGTGATGAACGCGATCGCCGCGTCGAGGTCGGGGACGGTGACGATCGGCAGGATCGGGCCGAAGATCTCCTCCGCCATGACGGGCGCCTTCGGGTCCACGTCGGCGAGGACGGTCGGCGCGATGTACTTGTCGCTGCGGTCGCTGCGTCCGCCGACCACCACACGGCCGGAGTCGAGCAGTCCGGCGAGCCGGTCGAAGTGCCGCTCGTTCACGATCCGGCCGTACTCGCCGGAGGTCTGCGGGTCGGCGCCGTAGACCTTCTCGACCGCGCTCACGAGGAGGGGTTCGAGCGCGGCGGCGGTCTCCGGGTCGGTCAGGACGTAGTCGGGGGCGACGCAGGTCTGGCCGGCGTTGAGGAACTTGCCGCGCGCCAACCGGTCGGCGACGACGGCGAGATCGGCGTCGCGGTCGACGAACGCCGGTGATTTGCCGCCGAGTTCGAGGGCGACCGGGGTCAAGTGCTCGGCGGCGGCGCGCAGGACGATGCGGCCGACGGCGCCGTTGCCGGTGTAGAAGATGTGGTCGAAGCGCTCGGCGAGCAGGGCCGTGGTTTCCGGGATGCCGCCCTCGACGACGGCGACCGCGTCGGTGTCGAGGTAGGCGGGCAGCAGCCGGGCGATGGCGGCGGACGTGACCGGTGCCATCTCGCTGGGCTTGAGGACCACCGCGTCACCGGAGGCGAGCGCGCCGATGACCGGGGTCAGCAGGAGCTGGAGCGGGTAATTCCAGGGGGCGATCACGAGGACGACGCCCAGCGGGTCGTACTGCGTCCACGCGGTCGCGTCCGTGCCGAGGTGGGCCGGTACGGGGGCGGACTCGGGGCGCAGCCAGTCCTCAAGGTGGTCGAGGGTGTGGTCGATCTCGCGGATCGTGAAGCCGATCTCGGTGCGCTGGGACTCGGCGGCGCTCTTGCCTAGGTCGGCGTGGAGGGCGGCGGCGAGGTCGTCGCCGTGCTCCGTGAGCAGGTCGCGCAGGCGGCGCAGCTGGGCGGTGCGCCACTCGACGGGCTTGGTGCGGCCGGTGCGGAAGGTGGCGCGCAGCCGGGCGACGATATCGGCGGGCTGCTCGGGGCTGGACTGGTTCACGGTGCCTCGCTGCTGGTGCGTGGGGGTTCTCTGCGGTCAGGTGTAATTGCCAACCATTCTTGCACCGGGAAAAATTCCGGTGCAGCCATGGTCACCCTCCGCCTCGCAGCTGTCACATGCGGACGAGTTCCCGACGCCGGCGTTCCAGGTAGCCGCGCTCCGCCGCGCTCCCGGTGCGGGCGATGGCCGCCTCGTAGGCGCGGACCGCCTCGGTGCCGCGGCCCAGGCGGCGCAGCAGATCGGCGCGCACGGCGTGCAGCACGTGGTACTCGCCGAGGTCCAGCGCGTCCACGAGGTCGAGGGCCTTGCGCGGACCGTCGACCTCGGCGACGGCGACGGCCCGGTTCAGGGCGACGACCGGGCTCGGGGCGACGGCCATCAGCTGGTCGTAGAGCTGGAGGATCTGCCCCCAGTCCGTCGCGTCGGCGGTCGGTGCGTCACTGTGTACGGCGTTGATCGCGGCCTGGATCTGGTGCGGCCCGGGGTTGTTGAGCCGCAGGCACCGCCGGACGAGTGACTGGCCGTCGGCGATCAGCTCGCCGTCCCAGCGCTCGCGGTCCTGCTCGGGCAGCGGCACCAGCGCACCGTCCGGGCCCTCCCGTGCGGCCCGGCGCGATTCGATGAGCAGCATCAGCGCGAGCAGGCCCATCACCTCGGGCTCGTCCGGCATCAGCTCGGAGAGGAGGCAGCCGAGGCGCAGGGCTTCGGCGCACAGCTCGGGCGAGTCCGTGTAGCCCTCGTTGAAGATCAGGTAGACGACGGCCAGGACGCCCTTGAGCCGGTCGGGAAGGTCGGCGTCGCGGGGCACCCGGTACGGAATCTTCGCGTCGCGGATCTTGGCCTTGGCGCGGACGAGGCGTTGGGCCATCGTCGGTTCCGGCACCAGGAAGGCGCTGGCGATTCGCGCGGTGGTGAGCCCGCCGAGCAGCCGCAGGGTGAGCGCGACCTGGGCCTGGGTGGCGAGCGCGGGGTGGCAGCAGGTGAAGATCAGTCGGAGCCGGTCGTCGCGCACGGGTCCCTCCTCGGCGGGCGCGTCGGACGCGTACAGCAGGGCGGCCTCGCCGTGCCGGGCCTCCCGCGACGACTCGCGGCGCAGCCGGTCGATCGCGCGGTTGCGGGCGGTCGTGATGATCCACCCGGCCGGGCTCGGCGGCACACCGGTCTCCGGCCACTTCTGTACGGCCGTGGTGAACGCGTCCTGGACCGCTTCCTCGGCGAGGTCGATGTCGCCGAGAAAGCGGACCAGGACCGAGACCGCCCGCCCGTACTCGGCACGGAAGACGGCCTCGATGTCGGTGTCGAACGGCATCAGTCCTCGGCCGTGTTCATGAAGGGGCGCACCTCGACGGGCAGCGTGGTGGCCCAGGTCGCCCGCTTCCCCCACTCCAGGGCCGCGTCCAGGTCGGCCGCCTTGATCAGGCAGAGCCCGCCCAGATACTCCTTGCCCTCGGCGTACGGCCCGTCGGTGATGAGCACGTCGCCGTCCTTGGGGCGCAGCACGGTGGCCGTCTCCGGCCCGTGCAGTCCCCCGGCGAAGACCCAGGAACCGGCGGCCTGGAGTTCGTCGTGGAAGACCTCCAGATTGCGGACGATCTCCGCCATCGCCTCGGGCGAGGGCATCTGTCCGTCGGTCGGGGTGATCACGCTGAGCAGGTAGTGCGGCATGACGTCCTCCATGGCGTAGGGGGATTCTCCAACCCTCTGGGGGTTCTCTCACCTCCTACACGAACGCCATGGCGCCGGATCGACACCTCGCCTCAGGTTGAGTCTTGACCCTCGCTCGCCCGATCTCGCCGTGTTTCCGCTTCGTGAGCCGCGAGTGCTTCGCGGTCCCCGAAGAAGGCAGGGCCCCAGTCCGCCGGAAGGTGCTGGACCACCAGGGCAATGGCCTCGTCCGCTGTGGCTGCCGGGCCCACAACCTGGTTCCGGAGAGGACCGGCGACCAAGTAGGGGCCGCCGATGGCGGGATGAACGTAGGGAACGTCCCAGGTCCACGGAGATTCCGTGCAGCGGCTGAAGTGCAGCTCTCCCATACTGATCCAGGGAAACCAGCTCCGCAGGCGGGGTTCCCCGTAGGCCGCTTCCAGCAACTCGACCTGCTCACCTCCATCGTCACGGACTGCCTGCCAGCGTGCTTCTACAACCGCTTCGGCTGCCGCATACCCGTCCATGCCCCCATCCTGCCCGAGCCTGTTCAGGACACCGGCAGGATTTTCTCCGCGGGGTCGTCCGTGACGCCGTCCCCGGTCCCCTCCGCAGGATCCTGGTCGAGCGCCGCCGTGAGCCGGGCGAGCAGTCGTACGAGGTCCCCCTGATCGTCGATCGCGTCGAGCAGCCGGGTCTGGTCGGCCAGCAGGCGATGAGCCGCGCGCTGGTGGAGGGCACGGCCGCGGGCGGTGAGGTGGAGGAGGACGCGGCGGCGGTCGGCCCGGTCGGGGCGGCGGTAGACCAGGTTGTCGGCGACCATCCGGTCGACCAGTTTGGTGAGGCTCGGTGCCGGCATCAGGACCTGGTCGGCGATCTCGGTCATCGGGTGGCCCTTGCCGTCGGCGATGACCGACAGGACACGCCACTGCTCGACCGAGCAGTTCTCCTCGGCCAGGACGGCGGTCATGCGCAGGCCCAGCCGTCGCTCGGCGTGACTCAGCAGGTGGGCGAGGGCCGGCGACGGTACGGACGACATTGCCGCTGTCCTTCCGGTAGGTCTACTGTGCGGTTCAGATTACGAGCCTCTGCGAGGGCGCCGGGGCCGGGCCCGGTTTCCGTGCCCTCATGCCCTCACGGAGGTGGTCTGGTGCATCCCCTGCCGCCCGGGCGGATCAGCGGCCCGGTCAAGACCTTGGTCGTGGCCCTGGTCGTACCGCTGCGGGGCCCGGCGGGCGTCTTCGGCCCGTCCTGCGAACTGGCCGCGCAGCTCGCCGTGGAGGAACTCAACGCCGTCGGCGGTGTGTTGGGCCGCGAGGTCCGGCTGATCGTGGTGGACGGCGGTGCGTCGGCGGAGCAAGTGGCCGCCGAGGTCGAGGTGTTGGTGTCGATGCGAGCCGTCGACGCGGTGGTCGGCTGGCACACCTCGGCGGTCCGCAAGGCGCTGGTGCCGCGCATCGCGGGCCGGGTGCCGTACATCTACACCGCACAGTACGAGGGCGGCGAGCGCACACCGGGCGTGTTCCTGACCGGCGAGACCGACGCGGCCCAACTCCTGCCCGCGATGCGACTGTTGGCGGAGGAGACCGGCGTGCGGCGCTGGTGCACGGTGGGCAACGACTATGTGTGGCCGAGGGTGACCGCCCGCGCCGCGCGCCGCTACGCCCGCGAGTGCGGCGGCCGGGTGCGGGGCGAGGCGTTCGTGCCGCTGGGGACGTACGAGTTCGGGCCGGTGCTGCGGCGCGTCGAGCGGTGCGAGGCGGACGCCGTCCTGATGCTGCTGGTCGGCGACGACGCGGCACGCTTCAACCGGGCGTTCGCCGCGCACGGTTTGCATCAGCGCTGTCTGCGGCTGAGCACGCACATGGACGAGAACATCCTGCTGGCCACCGGCGCGGAGGCGACCGAGGGGCTGTGGGCGGCGGCCGGCTACTTCGAGACCCTCGCCACCGCCGAAAGCCTTGATTTCAGCGGGCGTTACGCGGCCCGCTTCGGCGTGGAGGCTCCCGTCGTGGGCAGCCTCGGCGAGTCGTGTTTCGAAGGCGTACGACTGCTCGCGGCCCTGGCCGAGCGCGCGCGGTCGCTCGACGTGGGCGCCATGTGCGCGATGGACGGCACGGTCTCGTACGAGGGCCCGCGAGGCGTACTGCGTCTGCACGGCAATCACCTCCGCCAACGGCTGTACCTGGCGCGGGCGGACGCCTTCGACTTCGACATCGTCGCCCAACTCTGACCTTCCCACCTGCTCCGACCGAGAGTACCTTCCCTCAGGAATAGTTTCCACAGGAAGCATCGATTAAATCTACGCGCGTCGCCAAAAGAATTTTGAAAGCCCTTCCATTTAAAGCAGGTGAAACGGTCGGGAAACAATTCGGCGTGACTCTTCCGTCCAACTCCCCCGGGCCGTCCGGGAGGTGACCCACACCCGTGGAAGAGGGAAGTGTCGTGACGGAGATCGTCGACAAAGAGGCGCCGGCAACGGCTGCCGGACGGACCTACAACGACTGGGCGAAGAACGACACGCTGGAGGACTACTCGCTGCGCTACGCGCCGAAGTCCTTCCGCCGCTGGACGCCGTACGTGGTGGCCACCACCGCTCTCGGCGGTATCGCGTACCTCGCCGACTTCGCCATCGGCGGTTCCATCGCGATCTCGAACGGCTTCTCCAGCGCCATGGTGGCGATCCTGGCGGCAGCGGTGACGATCTTCCTCACCGGCATCCCGATCTCGTACTACTCCGCCAAGTACTCCATCGACATGGACCTGTTGACCCGGGGCGCGGGCTTCGGCTACCTCGGTTCGACCCTCACGTCGGTCATCTACGCCAGCTTCACCTTCATCTTCTTCGCCCTAGAGGGCTCGATCATGGCGCAGGCGTTGGACCTGGGCCTCCACATCCCGCTCGCCGTCGGCTACTTGATCTGCTCGCTGATCATCCTGCCGCTGGTGATCTACGGGATGACCGCGCTCTCCAAGATGCAGGTGTGGACGCAGCCGGTGTGGCTGGTGCTGATGGTCGCGCCGTTCGTGTCCATCGCGATCCAGGAGCCCGGCAAGTTCTCGCAGTTCACTCACTTCGCGGGCAACTCCCCCACCGGTTCCAGCATCAGCATGCTCGGCGTCGGCGCGGGCGCGGGTGTGGCCCTCTCGCTCATCGCGCAGATCGGTGAGCAGGTCGACTATCTGCGCTTCATGCCCGACAAGACCCCCGAGAACGCCAAGAAGTGGTGGGGCGCGGTGCTTTCGGCAGGTCCGGGCTGGGTCGTCCTCGGTGCGGCCAAGCAGATGGGCGGCGCGTTCCTCGCCTTCTACATCGCCGGCAGCGTGGGCCTGGCCAAGGCCAACGAGCCCATCCAGCAGTACGTCCACGGCTTCAAGACCTTCGCCGCTCCGGTCGCCCTCGGGCTGGCGACGTTCTTCGTGATCCTGTCCCAGGTGAAGATCAACTCGACGAACGCGTACTCCGGTTCGCTGTCCTGGTCGAACTTCTTCTCCCGCCTGACACACCGTCACCCGGGCCGCGTGGTCTACATCTTCCTCAACGTCGGCATCGCCCTGGCCCTCATGGAGGGCGGCGTCTTCGGCTTCCTCAACACGGTGCTCGGCTTCTACTCCAACGTGGCGATCGCCTGGATCGGCGCGGTGGTTGCCGACCTGGTCATCAACAAACCGCTCAAACTCAGCCCGTCCTACATCGAGTTCAAGCGCGCCCACCTGTACAACTTCAACCCGGTCGGCTTCGGCTCGATGCTCATCGCGTCGGCGGTCTCCATCGCCGCGTACTTCGACGCGTTCGGCGACTACGCCAAGGCCTACTCCCCCTTCATCGCCCTGTTCCTGGCGATGGTCCTCTCACCCCTGTTCGCGTACCTCACCAAGGGCAAGTACTACATCGCCCGCCTCGACGACCTGGCGGAGCCGCTGCTCGACGCGGACGGACTCCCCTCGGCCGTCATCCTCAACTGCACTGTCTGCACAACGGACTTCGAGCGCCCCGACGTGGCGAACTGCCCCTTCCACTCGGGCCCGATCTGCTCCCTGTGCTGCAGCCTGGAGAAGGACTGCCACGACTCCTGCAAGAGCGCTCCCGGCGCCACGGGCCCGGTAGACCTGGCGATGCCCGCCGTACGCTCGGCGGACTGAGCCCCGCGTTCCCACCGCTGCGGCCCGTGTCCCACGACACGGGCCGCAGCGTCACGCGTGGCCGACCCACGCGATCGGCAGAATCTCCCCCATGACCTCCCACTTCCTCGTCTCCCGCGCCCGACACCTCGCCGACGGCCTCCTCGCCCCGCACGCCGAACAGGTCGACCAGGAAGGCGTCCCGGCGAGCCACATCGAGGCGATCAAACGCTCCGGCCTGCTGGGCGTGAGCGCCCCCGTGGCCTACGGCGGCTCGGCGGCCCCCGGCGCGGTGGCGAGGGAGACGGCGGAGATCCTGGCCGGGGCGTGCTGCTCGACCTGGTTCGTACAGACACAGCACCACACGCCGGTCATGACCCTGGCGAAGAGCGAACTACCGGTACGGGACCGCCTGTTGGGACCGCTCGCGCGAGGTGAGCTGATGTCCGGGGTGGCGTACGCGCATCTGCGGGCGTATCCCCGGATCCCGGTGCGGGTGACACGGGAGCGGGGCGGCTGGCGGTTCGACGGGACGGTGCCCTGGTACACGGGCTGGGGCCTCAACGACGTCATGCTGCTCGCGGGGGTGACGGGCGAGGACGAGGCACTGTTCGCGTTCACGGAGGCACGGGAGCAGGAGGGACTGCGACCGTCCGACCCGATGCGCCTGGCGGCGCTCACGGCGTCCCGGACGGTGTCGCTGGAGTTGGCCGGCCTGTGGCTGCCCGAGGAGTCGGTGGCGCTGCGCGTGCCGTACGCGGAGTGGGCGAAGACCGACCGCCCGAAACCGACGAACGCGTCACCGGCGGTCTTCGGCGTCGCGGAGGCGGCCCTCGCGCTGCTGGACGAGGACACCTCCGGCCCGATCCGCACGCGGCTCGACAACGTACGCGAGCAGGCCTACGTCCTGGCCGAACACCCCGTACCGCATGACTACTTGGAGGAGCGGCTGTCGCTCCGGACGCAGGCGTACGAGGTCCTCATGACGGCGACCACGGCTGCGGTGGTGGCCGGCGGCGGCCGGTCGCTGTCCTTGACGAGCAAGGCCCAACGCCTCGCGCGGGAGGCTCTGTTCCTCCTGGTTCAGGGCCAGACGGCGGAGTCGAGACGGGTCCACCTGACGGCAATCGCCGACCGGCCGTAATTCGGTTGACCTGGTCACGGAGCAGCGCTGCACTGTGGCGGGGCACCACAGCAGGTGGTGTCCGTATCGGGGAAGCAGTGACAGCGATGGAGATCCGTCCCACGACCGACGAGGACCGTGACGTCTTCGTCGACACGGCCCATGCCGCGTTCGGGCTCTTCCCGGAAACCCCGGTCGAGGGCGGCGGGCTCTGGTGGTCGGCGCTCGAAATGGACCACTGCGTGCTCGCCCTGACCGCGGACGGGCGACCGGTCGGCACCGCGGCCACGCACCCCTTCGAGCTGACCCTGCCCGGTGAGACCCTCGTCCCGGCCCCCGGAGTGACCGCCGTCGGCGTCCTGCCCTCGCACCGGCGCCAGGGCGTGCTCAGCGCGATGATGCGGCATCAGCTCACCGAGCTGCGGACCCGCGGGGAGTTCCTCTCCGTGCTGCTGGCCTCCGAGGCCCCGATCTACGGCCGGTTCGGCTACGGACCGGCGACCTACACGGGGCGGCTGACAGTGCAGCGCCACAAGGCCGCTCTCGACCTCCCTCGGGCGCACAGCACGGCCGACGGCCGAGCGACCGGCTCGGTCGAGGTGCTGCGGCGTGCCGAGTGCGGCGAGATCCTGGAAGAGGTCTACGACCGCTACCGCCGCGCCCAGCCCGGCGCGCTGTCCCGGCCGCACCGCTGGTGGGCTCTGCGCGCGGGGCAGCCCCCGATCTCTCCGGCGCCCCGCTACATCGCCGTTCACCGGGACGCCGACGGTGTGCCGGACGGCTACGCCAGCTACTCGATCGGTGAGAAGCAGACCTTGACGGTCGACGAGACCATCACCACCGACGACGCCGTCTTCACGGCCCTGGCCCGGTTCGTACTCGGCCACGACCTGGTCTCTCAGGTCGTGTTCAAGCACGTCCCGCCCCAGCACCCGCTGCGCTGGCAACTCACGGACTTCCGCGCCGCCGAGATGGGCGGCGACACGGACTGGCTGTGGGTACGGCTGCTGGACGTCCCGCGTGCGCTGACCGCGCGCGGCTGGTTCACGGACGGCGAGCTCGTCCTCGCCGTCGACGACCCGTTCCTGGACTGGCACGGCCGCTACCTGCTGACCGTCCGGGACGGCAAGGCCGAGTGCGTCCCGACGGGCCGGGAGCCCGATCTGTCCCTGGACGTACGCGACTTGGGCTCGCTCTACCTCGGCGGTACCGCCCCGAGCACACTCGTCCGGGCCGGACACATCCGGGCCCACCGCCCGGACGCGGCCACTCGCGCCGACGCCCTCTTCCGCACCGACCGCTCCCCGCACTGCCTGCACTGGTTCTGACCACGCGCCGGCCCACACAGATCAACCGGCGAACGGCACCTGTGCCGCGGAAGCCCGCTGCTCGCCGACCGGGTGCTGCCACACGCCCTCCGCCGCGAGCCTCGGCAGCACCCCTTCCCCGAACCAGTACGCCTCCTCCAGGTGCGGATACCCGGACAGCACGAACTCCTCGATCCCCAGCGCCGCATACTCCTTGATCCGCTCGGCGACCTCCTCGTGGCTGCCGACCAACGCCGTCCCCGCCCCACCCCGTACGAGCCCGATCCCGGCCCACAGGTTGGGATGGATCTCCAGCCCGTCCCGGCTGCCGCCGTGCAGCGCGAGCATCCGCTGCTGCCCCTCGGACTCGCTCCGCGCCAGCCCGGCCTGTACGGACTTCACGGTCTCGGGGTCGAACCCTTCGAGCAGCCGGTTCGCCTCGGCCCACGCCTCCGCGGAGGTGTCACGGGTAATGACATGCAGCCGGATACCGAACCGGATCGTCCGCCCCTCCTTGGCCGCCAGCCCCCTGATCCAGGCGATCTTCTCGGCGACCTGGGCCGGCGGCTCACCCCAAGTGAGGTACACGTCCACGTACTTGGCGGCGATCTCCCCCGCGATCGGCGACGATCCCCCGAAGTAGACCTCGGGCACGGGGTCGGGCAGCCGCGCCAACTTCGCGTCCTCGACACGCAGATGCTCACCGGCCACATCGACGGTCTTGCCGTCCCACAACTCCCGCACGATCTCCAGGAATTCGCCGGTACGACGGTACCGGTCGTCCTTGTCGAGGAAGTCCCCGTAGGCCCGCTGCTCGTGGCTCTCGCCGCCGGTGACGACATTGAGGAGCAGGCGTCCGCCGGTCTGCCGCTGGAACGTGGACGCCATCTGCGCGGCGAGCGTCGGCGAGACGAAGCCGGGCCGGAAGGCGACCAGGAACTTCAGGCGTTCGGTGTTCTGGCTGACCATCGCGGTGGTGAGCCACGCGTCCTCGCACCAGGCGCCGGTCGGCGTGAGGGCGCCCACGAAGCCGAGGTCCTCCGCCGCGCGGGCGATCTGGCTCAGGTAGGCGACCGTCGGCGGCCGATCGCGTCCGGAGGCGGTGGCGGGGGTGCCGTGACCGCCGCCCACGACATGGCGGCTGTCCCCGTTGGTGGGGAGGAACCAGTGGAAGGTGAGGGACACGTGGGGGCTCCTGTCTGGACTGTCCTGTAGGTGAGTTAGAGGAGGCCGTGGCGGGGTGGCCTGGTGCCGTTGAGTACGTAGCGGCCGATGTGCTGGATCTTCCAGCGGGCCGGGTCGTGCAGGGTGTGTGTGCGGGCGTCACGCCAATGCCGGTGCAGGTTCAGCGAGTTGAGGGCCGAGCGGGTTCCCGACACCTCGAACAGCGCGCCCGCCACCTCCACGGCGGACTGCGCCGCGTGCACCTTGGCCGCCGCGACCGCGATGGAGGCCTCCGCCGCCGAGTCGTCGTTGAGGTCGGCGCGCGCCGCGTCCACAGCCTTGGCCGCCTGGATCAGCAGGGCCTCGGACGCCCTTACCTGGATGGCGAGTTCACCGAACCGCTGGATCAGCAGCGGGTCCTCGGCGGCGGTCTCGACCCCGCTCTCGAACCAGGGGCGGCTCTTCGTCCGGACGAACTCGGCGGCCTCGGCCAGCGCTCCCCCGGCGATCCCGGCGTCGATGGCCGCGTGCAGCAACTGGGCCACGGCGCCGTGGAGTTGAGGGCCTTCGAAGGTGAGGTGGTGTGGCAACACCCGGTCTGCGGGGACGGCGACCGCCTCCAGGCGGACCGTGCCGCTGGCCGTCGTACGCTGGCCCATTCCGTCCCAGTCGTCGACGACCGTGACGCCCTCGGCGTCGCTCGGGACGTACGCGACATGGAGGTTGTCGTCCTCGGTGCGGGCGAGGACGGGGATCCAGTCGGCGAAGAGGGCGCCGGTGGAGTAGTGCTTGACGCCGGTCAGTCGGTACGAGCCGTCGGGCTGCCGGGTCAGGCGGGTGCGGATGTCCTGGACGTGTTTGGTGCCGGCCTCCGACTGGGCGTTGCCGAAGCGGCGGCCGGCGAGGAGTTCGGCGAAGAAGAACTTCCGCTGGTCCGGGGTGCCCTGACGGCGGATCACATTGACGTAGGCGAAGTGGCTCTGCGGGATCTGGGCGAGGCTGCCGTCGGCCGAGCCGAGCAGGCGGAAGATCTCGGCGAGGGTCTGCGCGCTCACGTCGGCGCCGCCGTGTTCGGCGGGAACGGTGACGGCGAGCAGTCCGGAGCCGGACAGCCGGTCCAACTCGGCGCGCGGGAGCCTGCGTTCGGTGTCGCGCGCCGAGGCCCCGGCCCGGAACTCGTCGGCGAGTGCGGCGGCCAGAGCGAGGGCCTCGGCGTCGTCCGCGATCACATGGGCGGTCGCACGGTCGGTCATGGTCGTCAGCTCGCCGCGGCCAGCAGCGGGGTGCGGCCGAGGGCCGACGAGAACTGGTCCACCACCTGGGTGAGCGCCTCGGTGGTGGCCGGGGCGACGGTGAGCGAGCCGTCCTCGTGGGCGGTGATGTCCTTGTCGAGGGTGAACCAGCCCTGGACTATGTGGGCCGCGCCCATGGAGTTCAGCACCGGGCGGAGCGCGTAGTCGATGGCGAGCACATGTGCGGTGGACCCACCCGTGGCGAGCGGCAGCACGGTCTTGCCGGTGAGGGCGTACTGCGGGAGCAGGTCGAGCAGTGCCTTGAGGACGCCGGAGTAGGAGGCCTTGTAGACGGGGGTGCCTACGACCACTCCGTCGGCGCGGGCGAACAGTTCGGTGGCCTCGACGATGGCCGGGTGGCGGAAGTCCGCGCCGAGCAGGGCCTCGGCGGGGATGGTGCGCACGTCGAGCGGGATCACCTCATGGCCCTGGGCGATCAGCCGCTTGTCCAGGTGTCGTAGAAGCCGGTTGGTGCGGGAGGAGACGGAGGGGCTGCCGGAGACGGACAGGACGGTGGCCATGGGTCCTCTTTCGGGGAGGTGGGGCGTCCGCACATGTGCGGACGCCCCAGGGCTGGCGGGTCAGGAGTACCAGGTGGGTTCGGGCAGTTCGCCCTCGAGGACCCAGCGGCCGACCTCGCGCCGCTTGTAGGCGACGGGGTCGTGCAGGGTGTGGGTGCGGACGTTGCGCCAGAACCGGTCGAGGCCCTCGGAGGTGGCGGTGGAGCGGGCGCCGGTGACCTCGAAGATGCGGTTGCCGATCTCCAGGGCGACATCGGTCGCGCGTGCCTTGACGGCGGCCACCCGCACCTCGAAGTCGCCGCGCGTCTTCTCGGTGACGGCGTCGGGGTCGTCGTGCAGTTTCTGTCCCTCGGCGGCGACGGTGTCGGCGAGGGCCTCGACCGCCCAGAGCTTCGCGGTGAGGTCGCCGTAGGTGTCGATGACGTAGGGCTCGTCGACCGCGCGCTCGTAGCCGCCGTGCAGCCAGGAGCGGGTTTTGGTGCGGGTGTAGGTGGCGGCGGTCTCCAGGGCACCGGCCGCGATGCCCAAGTAGAAGTTCACGAAGACGAGTTGGATGGTGGGGACGTTGAGCGTGTTGTACGTGCGCGGCCGGAATTCCTTGTCGACGTAACCGGCCGCCGAGGACCACGGGGTGCGGACGCCGTCGAGGATGACGCCGCCGCTCTCGGTGAGACGTTGGCCGATGTTGTCCCAGTCGTCGAGGAAGGTCAGGCCCTCGCTGTCGGAGGGCACGATGGCGAAGACGTGCTGGTCGGTGCCTTCCAGGACGCCTTCGAGGACGGTGACGTCGGAGACCTTGCTGCCGGTGGAGAAGGACTTGCGGCCGGTGAAGACGAGGGTGTCGCCGTCCTCGGTGACGGTGACGTCCTTGTCGCGCGGGTTGACGGCGCCGCCGAAGAACCACTGGTTGCGGGCGGCTTCGGCCTCGACGTGTTCCCACTGTTCGCGGGTGCCGACGAGTCGGGCGGCCCAGTTCCAGAGGTAGTGGTAGCCGAGGAGTTGACCGATGGAGCCGTCGGCCTTGGCGATCTCGCGGACGACGCGGTAGGCGGTGGGCCAGTCCTGGCCTCCGCCGCCGTGCTCCGTGGGGCCGAGCAGGGTGACGAGCCCGGAGTCCTTGAGGAGTTGGACCTCGGCGTAGGGGGTGGCGCCGGCCCGGTCGCGGGCGGCGGCGTCGGTGTCGAGGAGGGCGGCGACCTCGGCGGCGCGGGCGATCCAGTCCTGGGCGCTCTGCGGGGCCGGGCGGGTCTGCCAGTCGGTGGGTGTGACGGTGCTCATGTCGGACGACCTCTTTCGCGGTGGGGGCGCTCAGGCGTGGACAGAGACGGACTCGGGCTCGGTGTCCGGGAGTTGGGCTTCCAGTTCACGCACGAGCGGCAGTACCCGCTTGCCGAAGTACTCCACCTCCTCGTGGTAGTGCAGGAAGCCGAGCAGGAGAAGGTCGACGCCCAACTTCTTGTAGGCGACGATCCGTTCGGCGATCTGCTCCGGGGTGCCGATGAGTCCCGTACGGAAGCCGTCGTTGTACTGCACGAGGTCCTCGAACGTGGAGTCCTGCCACATGCCCTTGCCATCGGCCGAGGACTGTCCGGCCTGCTTCACCGCGGCGCCGAAGCCTTCGACGGCCTCGTGGTCGGCCTTGGCGACGATCTCGCGGAGTGTGTCGCGGGCCTCGGCCTCGGTGTCGCGGGCGATGAGGAAGCCGTTGAGGCCGAACTTCGGTGCCCTGCGGCCGACTTGGGCGGCGGAGTGGCGTACGTCGGCGAGCTGTTCGGTGACGCCGTCGAAGTCCTTGCCGTTGGAGAAGTACCAGTCGGAGACGCGGCCGGCCATCGTGCGGGCGGCGGTGGAGTTGCCGCCCTGGAAGATCTCCGGGTGCGGGCGTTCGGGGGTGTTGAGGGGCTTGGGCTTGAGGGAGAAGTCGCGCAACCGGTAGAAGTCTCCGGCGAGTTCGGTGTGGTCCTCGGTCCAGATCTGGCGCAGGGCCTGGATGAACTCCTCGGAGCGGCGGTAGCGCTCGTCGTGCTCCAGCCAGGGCTCGCCGAGGGCGGTGAACTCGCCCTTGAACCAGCCGGACACGACGTTCACGGCGAAGCGGCCGTTCGACAAGTGGTCGGCGGTGGCGCCGAGTTTGGCGAGGACACCTGGGTGCCACAGGCCGGGGTGGACGGCGGCGATGACCTTCAGGCGCTGGGTGGCGAGGAGGAGGGCGAGGCTGAAGCTGGTCGACTCGTGCTGGAACTCGGCGCCGTAGCTGGCCATGTAGCGGACCTGGCTGAGCGCGTACTCGAAGCCGTTGTTCTCGGCGAGGACGGCGAGTTCGCGGTTGTACTCGTAGCCCCAGTCGGTGCGTTGCTCGATCTTGCTGGTGACGAGTCCCCCGCTGACGTTGGGGACCCAGTAGGCGAATTTCACGGGCTCTGCGGGCATGCGGAACTCCTGTTGCGGAATGCGTTTTCGGGCACGCCGAATTCCGGGCACGCGTGACGACATGCGAAAGGGCGGAATTCAGGCGGTGCGGGAGAGAAGGCGGCGGATCACAGGACGGAGGTGACGGGGATCAGGCCGCGGTGCAACAGGAGGCGCTGGAGACGCGCGCGAGGTCGACATGGCGTCGCCGCGTGAGGTCCAGTCGCATCATCATGCCGTCGATCGTGGCAGCCGCCTGTGGGGACCGTCAAGGAAAACCCGACCGGTCTCGCATCGCGGACCATTGAATTTCACGAAGGTGTGACAGGGAAACCCTTGAACAGCCGGGGAAATCGGCCGCATTCTGCGGGCATGCGGACCGAACAGCTGGAATACATAGCGGCCGTGACCCGGCTCGGCTCCCTGCGCCGGGCCGCCGACGAACTGCGCCTGTCACAGCCCGCGTTGAGCGAGACCGTACGCAACCTCGAACGCGAACTCGGCGTCGATCTCCTGGAGCGCAAACGGTCCGGCGCGACGATGAGCGCGGAGGGCCGGGAGCTGCTGCCGAAGATCGTCGATGTGCTGGACGCGGTGGACCGGCTGCGGGCGGCGGCGGGCGAGCAGCACCGGATCAGTCGCATGGTGCGGGTGGGCACGGTCAACGCGGCGACCGTGCCGCTGCTGCTTCCCGTTGTACGCGACTTCCGGGCCTCGCATCCGCTCACGCAGGTCGAGGTGGTCGGCGCGCAGCAGACGGACATCCACCGGGCGCTGTCGGAGGGCGGGTTCGATCTCGGGCTGGTCAATCACCTGGACGGTGACGACATGCCGGCCGAGTTCGAGTCCACCGAGCTGCTGTCCGGGCTGCCGGTGGTGTGCATGCGCCCCGACAGCCCGCTGGCGTCCCACCCGACGGTCAGTGTGGACGAGCTACTCACCGAGCCGCTGATCGGTATGCGTTCCGGCTATGTGATGCACCGCTATGTCCACCGGCTGCTCGGTGGGCGGGGTCCCGCCTTCGCGTACTCGACCGACGGCGCGGAGATGGGCAAGCTCATGGTCGCGGAGGGACTCGGAGCGACGGTCCTGCCCGACTTCAGCGTGGTCGGGGACCCGCTGGAGCGGCTCGGCGCGATCACCTACCGGCCGATCGCCGGCGACACGGCCCGCGTCCTGCTGATGCTGCGCCGCCGCCGCGCGGACTCCGTACCGCAGGCGGCGGGGGACCTGCACGAGGCGTTCGTACGACGGGCACGGGAGCTGAGCGGAACGCCCGGCTGAGGGCCTGAGCCGGTGGACATCGCCGGGGACGGTGGTCGTACGGTCAGTCCTCGTCGCCCATCGGAACCACGACGAGGAACGCGTCGGACTTCAGGTCCATGACGACGCTGGCGGGCTGGCCCTCGGCGCGGCGCCGGGCCGCGAACTCCTCGGCAGGCCATGATCCGCGCGGAGCCCCCGCCGAAAACCGCTTCAACACCTTCGCGCCCATGTCCGCAGACACCTCCAGCATCGTTCTTCGACTCCCCACGGGGACCGTCGTACCTGTTCACCTGCCCCCGATCGACGCCGACATGCCAACCAACTATGGCGGTGGGACGGCGCCGGGAGCGCGTACGCCCGTCGGGTGACAACCGCATCCGCCGGGCGCGCCGGACCGGAAGCACCTCACGACCCCCTTCCCCGTCTCCCGGAGTGCGCCCCATGAACGTCTCGGTCGCCCTGTTCACCGCCGACCTGCGCCTGCACGACCATCCCGCGCTGCGCGCCGCCGCCGAGGCCCGCCGAACGGTCCCGCTGTTCGTCCGCGACCGGGGTGTGACGGACGCCGGGTTCGCCGCGCCCAACCGGCTGGCGTTCCTCGCCGACTGTCTCCGCGACCTCGACGCCGGCCTGCGTGAACGGGGCGGCCACTTGGTCATCCGGTCCGGTGACGTCGTCGACGAGGTGTGCAAGGTGGCCGCCGAGACGGACGCCGACGAGGTCCACATGGCGGCCGACGTCAGCGACTACGCGCGGCGGCGCGAGCAACGGCTGCGGCGGGCGCTGGAGGCGGAGGGGCGGCGGTTGCACGTCCACGACACCGTGACCACGGCCGTCGCCCCGGGCGCGGTGACCCCGGCCTCCTCGGACCACTTCGCGGTCTTCACCCCGTACTTCCGCCACTGGTCAGGGCAGCACCTGCGCGCCCCGCTGACCGCACCGCGCACTGTGTGCGTCCCGGAAGGTGTCGGTTCCGAGGAACTCCCCTCCCGTACCAGCATCGTTGGGCTGTCGCCGGGCCTGGCGACCGGCGGGGAGACCGAGGGCCGCAAGCTGCTGAACCGGTGGCTGCGCAACGGCATCACCGAGTACGAGAACCTGCACGACACCCTGGCCGCCGACGCCACTTCCCGCCTCTCCCCCCATCTCCACTTCGGCACCCTCTCCCCCGTCGAACTGGTCCATCGGGCACGGCAGTTGGACGGACCGAGCGCCGATGCCTTCGTACGCCAGCTCGCGTGGCGGGACTTCCACCGCCAGGTCCTGGCGGCCAGGCCCTCGGCCGCGACCGCCGACTACCGTACGAAACACGACCGTTGGCGGTCCGCCCGCACGGCCCGCGAGGACATCGCGGCCTGGCAGGAGGGCCGTACCGGCTATCCGATGATCGACGCGGCGATGCGCCAACTGCGCCACGAGGGCTGGATACACAATCGGGGACGCCTGCTGACGGCCAGCTTCCTCACCAAGACGCTCTACGTCGACTGGCGCATCGGCGCCCGGCACTTCCTCGACCTGCTGGTCGACGGTGATGTGGCGAACAACCAGCTCAACTGGCAGTGGATGGCGGGCACCGGCACCGACTCGCGCCCCAACCGGGTCCTCAACCCCGTCACGCAGGCCAAGCGGTACGACCCGGACGGCGCGTACGTCCGCCGCTGGGTGCCCGAACTCGCCAGAGTGGAGGGCCCGTTGGTGCACGAGCCGTGGAAACTCAGGGGACTTGACCGTGGGGCGCTCGGCGACTATCCGGATCCGATCGTCGAACTCGCGGACGGGCTGGCGCGGTTCAGGCGAGGTCGGGCAGGCGACTGAGGCCCGCTGTCAGTGCCGTTCCGCGTACGTCCCGGACACGATGCCCACGGCGTCCGCCAGGGTCGTCGGCCGCAGCGCGCCCCGCACCGAGGTGCCGGACCAGCCGGGACCGGCCAGCACCACCGAGGGCTTTCGCCGGGCGCCTTTCACTCCCCAGTGGAGGTCGGCGAGGTGCCGGGCCAGCGCCGGGCTCGCCGTGGAGCGCGCCTGTGCCCACAGGACGACGGCCATCGGTCCCAGCCGACGCACCGCCGCAGTGAGTGCCTCCGCGGGTACGGCGGCGCCGAACATCCTTGTGGGCAGGCCGAGTTCACCCAGTGCGGCGTTGAGCGCCTCGATGGGGAGGGTGTGTTGTTCGCCGGGCACGCAGGCCAGGACGACGGGAGAGACGACGGGAGAGACGTCCACCTGCGGCCCGGAAAGCGAAGTGCGTCGGCGCAGGGCGGTGGAGACGTGCCAGGACAGCAGGTGCTCCACCTCGACGTAACGGTCCCCCGCCGACGCCCACTTGCGCCCCACCGCGTGCAGCGTCGGCACCATCACCTCCTGCCAGGCGACGACGGTGCCGTACTGGCCGACGGCATCGGCCAGTTGACGCTCGACGGCCGGCGCGTCGAGCCGGACGGCGGCGCGCGCCAGGCCGCGGCATTCCTGGCGCACGTCCCCGAGGGGCAGCGCGCCGGGGGCCCGTGACTTCCGGCTCCGTGCGGGCATGCTCTCCGCACGTCGGTCGGCAGCCGCCTTCGCCGCCTCGGCCGGCGGTACGCCCGACGAGGTCAGCCGGCACATCTCCTCCAGCAGTGCCACGTCCCGCGGGGTCCAGCGCCGGTGCCGTCCCTCGGCGCGGACCGCGGGCCCGATGCCGTAGCGACGCTCCCAGGACCGCAACGTGGTCGGCGCCACGCCCAGCCGACGGGCCAACGCACCGGTCGTCAGGGGCACTTCGGCCGCTGACGGATACGCGGCGTCTCCGTCTGCGGGCATTTCGCTCATCCGGCGACTATACGACGCAGAATCGACGCGAGTTGATGGCCTTGATCCCTTGCTCCCACGATGACCGGACAGTCGCCGTCCGACCCGCGAGGAGCCGTAGCCATGAGCGCGCAGACCGGCGCCGTCCACCCGAGTCCGGCGGCGGAGTCGCTCACCGACGAGGAGCTGGCCAGGGGGCTGGCGGCGGGCGACGAGGATTGCCTGGCCGCCGCGTATCACCGCTGGTCGCCACTGGTGCACAGCCTCGCGCGGCGCTCGCTGGGCGACACCAAGGAAGCCGAGGACGTGACGCAGGAGGCGTTCCTCGGGGTGTGGCGCGGGCGGCGGGGATTCCGTCCCGAGCGCGGCACGATCGGCGGCTGGATCGTCGGCATCACCAGGCGCACGATCGCCGACGCACTGTCCGCCCGCACCCGTCGCCTGCACCTCGTGGCCGCCGCGGGCTCCTCGCTCGCCCTCGCCGAACCGGCCGCCCGGAAGCCCGAGACGACCCTCGATCGCGTCCTCGTCCTGCACGAGCTGGCCAGGCTGCCCGCACCCCAACAGCGGGTCCTGCGGCTGACGTACTACGAGGACCTCACCCAGACCCAGATCGCACGGCGCACCGGCTGGCCGCTCGGCACGGTCAAGAGCCACGCACGACGTGGGCTCCACCAGTTGCGAAGCCGCCTCCAGGACGACGAACAGGCTGACCACTACACATAAAGGCGAAATAAGAGCACTATGGAGATAAGCGGCTTTTGCCGCATACCGCACCGGACGCGGTCAGGCCAGCAAGTCAAAGGAGACGAGCCATGGCCAATGTCTCGCACACCAGAGGTGACATGACGAGCCACCCTGATGTCTCCGAAATGCAGGCGCGCTACGCCCGCATGCTCGGTGGACGCGATGTGGCGCTCGTGGACGGACCGGTGTTCCTGCTCGGTCTGTACTGCGCCGTATCCCCGTGGATACTCCACTACACGACGAGCCAGCCCGCGCTCGTGCCGCACAACCTGATCGTCGGCATCGCGATCGGCCTGCTGGCCCTCGGGTTCACCAGGGCACCGGAGCGCATGTACGGCCTCAGCTGGGCGATGAGCGCCCTGGGTGTCTGGATGATCGTCTCGCCGTGGATCGTCGGCGACAGCCCCGACAAGGGCGTCATCCTGAACAACGTCATCATCGGCGGACTGGCCGTGCTGATGGGCCTGGTGTGTGCCGGTACGGCGGCGAAGAGCACCCCCAAGCCATAACAGCCCGCGAAGGGAAGGCACGCCGGCGCCGGTCCACGGACCGGTACCGGCGCGTTTGCGCGTGTCCTTTCAGTGCTTCGGCACCATCCACGGCGCCTGCGAGAGGGGGCTGCCGGTTTCGAGGACGGTCTTCAGGTTGGACAGCACGGCCGGCCAGCCGCCGGACACGTCGGACAGCTCGCCCTGGTCGGCGAGGTCCTCGTGGGTGACGGTGAGGCGCACGATGTCCTCGTGCCGCCGGATGTCGTAGGTGACGCGGGAGTACGTGTCCTCCTGGCCCTCGTTCTCCGGTGAGGTCCAGGTGGTCACCAGCCGGGTCGGGCGCTCGCTCTCCACCACCGTGCCGACGACGTCGGCGATGCCGGAACCGTCCGTGCGCACATGTTCCCAACGGGAGCCCGGCTGCCAGTCGGACACATTGCTGTGGCCCCAGTAGGCGGCGGTCAGGTCGGCGTCGGTGAGCGCGTCCCAGACCTTCTCGGGGGTGCTCGCGATGTAGGTGACGTAGACGAATGTCGGCTTGTCGGTCATGGCTTCCTCGGCTCGTCGCTTCAGGGCCCCGAGTGCGCGCAGTCGCGGGCGCTCGAACTTGTCGATCCAGCGCTCCTGCATCTCGTGCAGCGGCACCGGGTTGAGGTAGTGCAGCTTCTCCCGCCCGCGCCGCACCGTGCTGACCAGGTTGGCGGCCTCCAGAACGGCCAGATGCTGGGTCACCGACTGACGGGTCATGTCGATGCGCCCGCACAGTTCGCCGAGCGTCTGCCCGTTCTCCTCGTGCAGCCGGTCCAGCAGACGTCTGCGGGTCTCGTCGGCCAGCGCCTTGAAGACCGCGTCCATCCCTGAGTCGTGTTCGGATCGCACACTCAAAGTTATGCAGGCAGTCACCTGCATGTCAAGGTGGACCGCTTCGCCCGATTCACCCCGGTCTTTCCTTCCGGTCTACGGCGCCTCAGCGCAGGAACGCGCCCAGCTCGCGCCGGTGCGCGGCCACCCAGTCGTGCGCGGCCCGGATGTCCTCCACGACCCCACTCGCCCGCAGTCCGACCATGCCCCGTTCGCCACGCTCGGCACCCGCCTCGATGCCTCGCCGGCACCGGTCCTGCCACCACAGCACCGTGTCGAGAAGCCGGTCGGTGTCGTCGAGTTCATCGAGGCCGTACGCCTCGCGGATCAGCGCGATCCGGCGGGCGGCTTCGGGTACGTCGGTGATCCCCGGGCCGAGGTCCAGGTACTGCCAGCAGACGTGGGCGACGTCGTGGACGCGCTCACCGGGGGCCGCGAGGTCCCAGTCGACGAAGGCCAGCGGGCGCCATGCGGTGCCGTGGACGGCGTAGACGGTGTTCTTGGGGGCGAGGTCGTTGTGGCAGACGACGTCCTGGTCACCGGCCTGCGGTGTGCCGTGGGTCAGGTCGTGGAAGGCACGGACGAGCCGTGCGACGCGGATCAGGGTGTCGCCCGTGCGGGCGGCGGACCGTTCGTCGGGGGTGACTGCCGCCCGGCCCTCGACGTACCGGAACACCTCCCGCCCTCGCTCGTCCGTGCCGAGGAAGCGCGGCGCTCCTGGCCAACCGCTCCGCTCGAACAGGGCGAGCAGCGCTGTGACGTACCGCGACCGTTCCGAGGGCGTGCGGCGTACGGTCTCTCCCACCCGTACGACCTCGTTGATCGCCCCTCCACCGAGCGCCGCCTCTTCCACCTGGCCCGCCTCCCCGGAATCGTCCGACCGCACGAGTATCGCTCGCCGCTGATCGACTCCGATGACACCGCCAACAAACCAGGGATCTGCGGTGAGTTGGCGCACGAGCTGGCCAACAGCGCTGGTGAAGCACGCCTGTTGGATGGGCGGGCGCCCGTGGACACCGTGCGGGTGGTGCCCGACGGGCGCTCCGTCGTCGGCATCGCGAGTGACGTGCCGGCCTCGACCAGGTAAGTCAACTGCCGCTAGGCACCTGCCGGTTCCGTGTCCGGGGTCGTCTCCACGAGGTACTCCTCCGTGATCTCCTTCGGGCCGAACGGCCACACCTTCTCGAAGCGGGCCCAGATCACGAACGCCACGCAGCCCAGGGCCAGCCAGGCGAGGGACCACTCGATGGGGTGGCGGCCCGGGGAATTCCTGTCCGCGTAGCCGTAGATCACGCACCAGCCGACGAAGGCGACGATGCTCGGCACGGGGTAGAGCCACATGCGGTACGGGCGGCGCAGGGTCGGCTGGCGTTTGCGCAGGACCGTGAGGGCGATGATCTGGGCCAGTGCCTGGACGATGACCATCACCGTGGTGAGCAACTGGATCAGGGTCGCCAGGTCGGTGTGGCGGCCGATGAGGAAGCCGATCGCCGTGATCACGCCCATCGTGGCCAGGCCCAGCATCGGGAAGCGGTGCTTGGGGTGGAGCTTGGCGTAGGGGCGGAAGAAGACGCGTTCGCGGGCCGCGTCGTAGGGGACCCGGGAGCCGCCGAGGAGGCCGGTGAAGACCGAGGCGAAGGCCGTGATGAGGATCAGGACGGTGACCGTGTCGGCGGCACCCTTGCCCCAGGTCTTCTCCAGGACCGCCGAGGCCACCGAGGTGGAGGCGATGTCGTTGACGTTCGTCATCCGGTGCCAGTCGATGACGCCCAGCGTGCCGATCTGCAGCATCAGATAGATCGCCATGATGCCGACGATGGAGAAGAGGATCGAGCGCGGGAGGGTGCGGCCCGGGTCCTTGATCTCGGCGCCCATGTAGGCGGTGGTGTTGTAGCCGAGGTAGTCGTAGATGCCGATGGTCAGGCCGCCGGCGAAGCCGAGCCAGAAGTGGTCGCTGCCCAGGTCGAAGGCGTGCGCCGGGTAGGTGAAGGCGAGGTGCGCGCTGAAGTCGCTCGCGGCGGCCACGATGACCAGGAGCACCGAGGCGATCATCACCGCCCACATCACGGCGGTGATCCGCGCGATGTTCTCGATGCCGCGCCACAGCAGGAGGATCACCACGGCGATGACGCCGAGGCCGATCAGGTCGCCGGACGTCTTGCCCAAGTCCGGTGCCAGATAGCCGAGATACTGCACGAAGCCGACCACGCCGGTCGACATGATCAACGGGATGAAGAGCATCGCCGTCCACACGAACAGGAACGGCATCAACCGGCCCGTGCGGTACTGGAAGGCCTGGCGCAGATAGACGTAACTGCCGCCGGAGCCGGGCATCGCGGCGCCCATCTCGGCCCACACGAGCCCGTCGGCGAGCGCGAGGATCGCGCCCGCGACGAAGCCGATCACCGCCTGCGGTCCGCCGAACGCGGCGACCATCAGCGGGATCGTCACGAACGGCCCGATGCCGCACATCTGGCTCATGTTGATGGCGGTGGCCTGGAAGAGGCCGACGCGGCGGACGAACCCGCCGTCGGGGGGCGGACTACCGGACATGGAGGCTCCTGAGGGTGTGCGTGACCGGGGAGAAGGGGGTGCGGCGTGCGGGCCGGTATCCGGTGGCTGACTGGGCGATAAAGTTAAGTAGCCTTACTAGACTCGTCAAGAGGCTGTCCCGGATGCCGGAGAATGATGCGATGCCCGCCAGTGACGCCGTGGAGCGACCGGACCAGCCCTGGAGTCGTCAGCGGCTGCGCAGTACGAACGCGCGGCTGCTGCTCGACCGGCTGCGCACCGCCGGTGCCGCGTCCCGCGCCCAACTCGCCCGCGACACAGGCCTGTCGAAGCCGACGGTCTCCAGCGCGCTGGCCGCCCTGGAGGAAGCGGGACTGGTCCACGAGGTCGGCACGCAGGCCCCCGAGCGGGGCCGCACCGCCGTGCTCTACGCCCCCGATCCGTCCGCCGGTTACGCCCTCGGGATCGACATCGGCCGCAGCTGGCTGCGCGTCGCGGTCGCCAATCTGGACGGCGAGGTGGTGGCCCGCGCGGATGTCCGCAACCGCGCCCGCAGCTCGGGCGCCATGGCCGAGCTGGTGGTCGCCACCGCCCACCAGGTCGTCGCGAACTCCGAGGTCGAACCGGCCGCGGTCGTCCACGCCGTGGTGGGCACGCCAGGTGTCTACGACGAGCAGCGGCGCCGGGTGCGGTACGCGATGCATCTGCCGGGCTGGGGCCGGGCCGGGCTGTTCGACCGGATGCGGGAGGAGCTGGGCATCCCGCTGGAGGTGCACAACGACGCGAATCTCGCGGCGCTGGGCGAGTACACGTACGGCGTCGGCGCGGGCAGCCGGCTGTTCGCGTACATCATGATCGGCACCGGTCTCGGCATGGGTGTGGTCAGCGAGGGGCGGCTGTTCACGGGGGCGCACGGCGGTGCCGGGGAGATCGGGTTCCTGCCGTGGCCGGGGCAGCAGAAGCCGGAGACGCTGGAGGACGCGGTCTCCGGGGTGGCCGTGGTGGAGGCGGCCCGCAGGTTCGGCATGAGCGGGCAGCAGCTCACCGCGAAGGCCGTGTTCGACGCGGCCCGGCAGGGAAACGCCGCCGCGATCAAGGCAGTTGAGCTGGAGGGCGAGCGGATCGCGCACACGGTGGCGGCGGCCGCGGCTGTCCTCGATCCGGACCTCGTCGTGCTGGGCGGCGGTGTCGGGCACAGCGTGGATCTGCTGTTGCGTCCGGTGCGGGAGAACCTGCGCGCGCTGACTCCGCTGCGCCCGAAGATCGTGCCCAGCGCGCTGGGCGAGGACGCGGTGCTGCTGGGTGCCGTGGCCACCGCGCTCGGCACCGCGCGGGACCTGGTGTTCGAGCGTCACTCGGGGTCCTGAGCAACTCACCCACGGACACAGGTGTTTGACAGGCATCGCCGAGCGCCCTACCTTCTGGTGCGGTTAGTAAAGCTTCCTAACTTGACGAGGCTGGAGACCGCCGTGTTCCACCGCCCCGCCGTTCCCCCACTCCTCAGAGGCCGTCTCGCCACGGCCGCGGTCGCGCTCGGCCTGCTGGGTACCCTGACGACCAGCGCGTGGGCGGGGGCCCGGGAGTCGTCCCCGCCGCAGCGCGCGCAGCTCCCGGTGACCGCCGTACGCTCGACCGCCGGGACCGCCACCCCGCTGTCCGGCTACGCGATCCAATCCTCCGCCAAGGTCACCGACTCCGCCGCCGCCATCTCCTCCCCCGGCTATCCGGCGACCGGCTGGCACCCGGCAGGCGCGCGCTCGACCGTCCTCGCGGCCCTGATCGCCGACGGCGTCTACCCGGACCCCTTCTACTCGACCAACCAGCAGAAGATCCCGAAGGCCGACTTCCAGGTGCCGTGGTGGTACCGCAGCGACTTCACGGTCGCCGACCCCGGCAAGCGCACCTACCTCGACTTCAGCGGGGTGATCTCGGCGGCCGACGTCTACGTCAACGGCAAGCGGATCGCCAAGGCCACGGACGTCAACGGGGCTTACACACAGCACGAGTTGGACGTCACCTCGCTCGTCCGCTCCGGCATGAACACGGTCGCCTTCCGCATCCGGCCGAACGACCCGAACAAGAACCTCACCATGGGCTGGATCGACTGGCTCCAGCCGCCGCCCGACGAGAACATGGGCATCGTCCGTGACGTCCTCGTCCGGCGCGGCGGCCCGGTCGCGCTGCGCGACGCACATGTGGTGACGAAACTGGCCGTGGCGTCGCTGGCCACCGCCGACCTGACGGTGAAGGCGCAGGCCCGCAACGACTCGAACGCGCCCGTCACGGCGCAGGTCCGGGGCAGCATCGGCAGCACGACCTTCGAGAAGACCGTCTCCCTCACCGCACACGAGACGAAGACCATCACCTTCGGCCTCCACCTGAACTCCCCCAAGGTCTGGTGGCCCGCGGGCATGGGCGGCCAGCCGCTCTACGGCCTCGACCTCAGCGCCTCCGTGAACGGCGCCCCCTCCGACACCGCGCACCAGACCTTCGGCATCCGTGACGTGCAGGCCCCGTTGAACTCCGACGGCGCCCGCCAGTACCGCGTCAACGGCCGCAAGTTGCTGATCAAGGGCGGCGGTTGGTCACCCGACGAGTTCCTGCGCTGGGACAAGACCTACGTCGAGGACCGCCTGAAGTACGCCCTCGACCTGGGCCTGAACACCATCCGCCTGGAAGGGCACATCGAGCCGGACGAGTTCTTCGACCTGGCCGACCGCTACGGCATCCTGACCCTCCCCGGCTGGGAATGCTGCGACAAGTGGGAGGGCCAGGTCAACGGCGACGAGCGGGGCGACCCGTGGACCGCCGCCGACTACCCGGTCGCCAAGGCCTCGATGACCGCCGAGGCCGCCCGGCTGCGCGACCACCCGAGCGTGATCTCCTTCCTCATCGGCAGCGACTTCGCCCCTGACGCGAAGATCGAGAAGACGTACCTGGACGCCTTGAAGGCCGCCGACTGGAAAACCCCGGTGGTCGCCGCCGCCTCCGACAACTCCTCTCCGGTCAGCGGCAGTTCGGGCATGAAGATGACCGGCCCGTACGACTGGATCCCGCCGAACTACTGGTACGCCAAGCGCGAGGGCGGCGCCACCGGCTTCAACTCCGAGACCAGCGCGGGCCCCGACATCCCCACCCTCGACACCCTGCGCCGCATGATGACCCGGGCCGAACTGGCCACCCTCTGGAAGGACCCGAGCGCCAAGCAGTACCACCGCTCCCCGTCCGCCACCTTCAACACCCTCAAGCTCTACGACAACGCCCTCACCGGCCGCTACGGCCCACCGACGAGCCTCACCGACTACGTCCGCAAGGCACAGCTGGCCCAATACGAGAACGTGCGGGCCCAGTTCGAGGCGTACGAGCGCAACGCCACCGACGCCTCCAAGCCGGCGACCGGGGTCGTCTACTGGATGTTCAACAGCGGGTGGACCTCCCTGCACTGGCAGTTGATGGACCGTTACCTCGATCAGGGCGGTGCCTACTTCGGCGCGAAGAAGGCGAACGAGCCGCTGCACATCCAGTACTCGTACGACGACCGCTCGGTTGTAGTGGTGAACAACCGGAACGCGTCCGCACGCCAACTCACCGCACACGCAACCTTGTTCAACACCGACGGCACACCGAAGTACGACAAGAAGGTGACCGGGGTGAAGGTCTCCGGCGGCGGCGGCGCGCACAGCACGGCGCTCACCCTGCCCTCGCCCTCGTCGGTGAGCGGGCTGTCGACGACGTACCTGGTACGGCTGACCCTGACCGACGCGTCCGGCAAGGAGGTGAGCCGGAACGTGTACTGGCTCTCCAGCAAGCCCGACACGCTCGACTGGGCGCACACCGACTGGTATTACACGCCGACGACGAGCTACGCCGACCTCAAGGGGCTCAACTCGATGGCGCAGGCGCCGGTTTCGGCGACGGCGTCGACCAACGCCGACGCGCACGGCATGTCGACCACGACGGTCACGGTGCGCAACTCCGGGACGGGCAAGGGCTCGGGCAAGGGCTCGGGGAAGACGCCTTCGCTCCTCACCGACGTCCATCTCGTGGACTCGGCGGGCAAGCCGGTGCTGCCGGTGCAGTGGTCCGACAACGAAGTGAGCCTGTGGCCCGGGGAGTCGACGACACTGACGGCGACCTACCGGACGGCTGACCTGCACGGGTCGGCGCCACGGGTCCGGGTCTCCGGGTGGAACACACCGGAGCGGACGATCCCCGCACGGTGAACCCGTAAACCGCGTAAACCCCGTAAACCCGTGGAGCCCGGCCGCCGCCGGGCCCCACCGGTCGTCTTCAGCTGACGTTCAGCGCCGTGTCGTCGATGACGAAGGACGTCTGGAGGGTGGACCCTTCGACGCCGGTGAACTTGATGGTGGCGGTGGTGCCGGCCAGGGAGGAGACGTCGAAGGACTTCAGGACGTATCCGGAGGCCGCGTTCAGGTTGGAGTACGTGGCCAGGGTGGTGGATCCGGCCGTCACCGTCAGCTTGTCGTAGGCGGTGCTGGTGGTGGTCTCCGCGGTGTCGATGTGCAGATAGAAGCTGAGGGTGGCGGAGCAGCCGGACGGGATGCTCACCGACTGGGACAGGGTGTCGGTGGTGGCGGTTCCGTAGCCGTCCAGCCATGCCTTGTACGAACCGGTGCGGGCGGCCTCGCTGCTGGAGGTGGTGATGACGCCGCTGCTCGCGGTCCAAGTGGTGTTGCCGGACTCGAAGCCCGGGTTGCCGAGCAGTTGGGCGGCGGTGCAGGTGCCGTCGCCGCCTCCTCCGCCACCGCTGCTGCCGTCGCCGGCCAGCCACGCGGTGGCGTTCAGGGCGAGGGCGGCGTTGGTGGCGCCGGTGTCGTTCCAACCGTCGTAGAGCGTGTTGCCGGACTGGCCGGTGCCGTCGTCGATGGGTGAGCTGTCGCCCCAGAAGGCGACGCGACCGCTGCCGAAGGTGCTGGTCGCGAAGAACGCGCCGGTGTTGCCGGAGTAACCGCTGCGGTACACAAGGCCCTTGACGTTCGCGTTGTCGGCGGGCTTGAGCGTGGCCGTCGTGCCGTCGGCGATCAGGCTCTTGGTGACCGTGCCGAAGGCGCCGTTCAGGACCGTGTTGGTGCTGTCGCTGATCGCGGCGGGGTAGCCGGAGCTGATGTCGAGGGTGTCGATGGAGAAGCCGAACGGGTCGGTCGAGTCGACGCTGTTGTTCGTCATCAGGTCGTTGAAGATCTCGACCGCGTCGTAGCCGTCGCTGTTGCGGTCGGCGCCGGTGTGGTCGGAGATCATGAAGAGGCCGCCGCCGTTGTTGACGAACGTCATGATCGCGGTCTTCTCGGCCGTCGTGAACAGCGTGTTGGGCTCGGGCAGGACCAGCGTGTCGAAGTTCGACAGGTCGGTCGTCGACGAACCGCCGTACGTCAGCGCGCTGGTGGCGGTCTTCAGGCTGTAGTCGCCGGTCTTCTGCAGGGCGACGCCCCAGGACGAGAGCGCCCCGGTCCAGTCGGTCTCGGCGGACGGGGAGGAGTCCTGGGACAGCGGGTCGGGCTTGCTGGTGGAGATGATCCAGTCCGCGTTGCCCGCCTCCTCGGCGTGGCCGTCGTCGAACAGGACGCGGTGCGTGGTGGCCGCGTGCGCGGGCGTGGCCGTGGTGGTGACCTGGAGGGCGGCCCCCGTGACGAAAAGTCCCAGGCCGGCGAGGGCGGTGGTGAGTCTGCGGCGGGATCTTCTGGATCCAAGCATCCGACGAACCTCCATGAGGGGATGGGGAAGGGTGCGGTGCGGGCGCCTGATCTGCGCGCGTAGAACGGTAGTTGGGGAGTTCTACACGCGTTGAACGATTGAAAGGTACATGGCATGTAGGGGTGGTGAACAGAAAGTCCCGGCAATAACAGGCAACAGAACTCCGGCGGACTGCCTTGGCCTCCAGCGGGCACATGAAGAGAGCAGCACTATCGACAAAGAGGGGCGGAGATGGAGATCTCGGGCATCATCAGTGCCATCATCATCGGCATCATCATTGGCGTGCTGGGACGGCTCGTCGTCCCTGGGCGCCAGCACATCGGCGTGCTGCTGACGATCGTCGTCGGCATCGTGGCCGCGCTGATCGGCGCGGCGATCGCATCGGGCCTGGGGGTCGCCGACACCAAGGGCATCGACTGGATCGAGTGGCTCATCCAGATCGGCCTGGCGGCGGTCGGCATAGCCGCGCTGGACCGGTCGAGGGCACGCCGCTGAGCGGGCGGCGGGACGTGCGTCGCGGGTGAGACGCGGGACATGCGCCACGGGCGCGACCGGGCGGCGGCCGGCTTCTGCGGGCCTGCCGCCCGATCCCCCGTTTCCCGCGCCCGCACTCCTCCTCACGGCTCCTCACGACTCACGGCGAACCCTCGTCACCACGCATCGCTCCGCTCGTCGAGCCGTA
>NZ_BARF01000024.1 GCF_000367365.1 Streptomyces prunicolor NBRC 13075
ACCGCACCCCCGCGCCGGCCCGCACCCGCCCGCACGCCTGCACACACGCCCGCCCGCACACACGCCGAAGGGCCGGGCACCTTCACGATGCCCGGCCCTTCAAGGTCCTCCACCGGAGAGCAGCGGCCCCGGCAAGCTCAACCCCTCACTCAAGGGGCCGCCCGCCACAGCTCACCGCTCGACCCGCGGAGCGACCGTCACTTCTTGCGGCGGCTGCCCCGGCGCCCCTGCTTGCGGCGCTCCGCGCGCGTGAGGCCGTCGGCCTCGGAGCGCACCGGCTCGTCGTCGTCGCTGCTGAAGTCGCCCTCGACGATGCCGCCCTCACCGTCCACGGTCGGCGCGGAGAAGTGCAGCCGGTCCGGCCGCTGCGGGGCGTCGAGCCCCTTGGCGCGGATCGCGGGACGGGCGCTCGCCTGCGCGGGCACCGTGTCCTCCTTGTCGAGCGACGGCTTGTCGTCCTCGACGGGGACTTCCTCGACCTGCTGCTCGACCTGGACCTCCAGGTTGAACAGATAGCCGGCGGACTCCTCCTTGATGCCGTCCATCATGGCGGTGAACATGTCGAAGCCCTCGCGCTGGTACTCGACCAGCGGGTCCTTCTGGGCCATCGCGCGCAGGCCGATGCCCTCCTGGAGGTAGTCCATCTCGTAGAGGTGCTCGCGCCACTTGCGGTCCAGGACCGACAGCACGACCCTGCGCTCCAGCTCACGCATGATCTCGGAGCCGAGCTGCTCCTCGCGCCCCTCGTACTGCTCGTGGATGTCGTCCTTGATGGACTCGGAGATGAACTCGGCGGTCAGACCGGCCCGGTCCCCGGCCGCCTCCTCCAGCTCCTCCACGGTGACCCGCACCGGGTAGAGCTGCTTGAACGCGCCCCACAGCCGGTCGAGGTCCCAGTCCTCCGGGAAGCCCTCGGCGGTCTCGGCGGCGATGTACGCGTCGATCGTGTCGTCCATGAAGTGCACGACCTGGTCCTGGAGGTTCTCGCCCTCCAGGACGCGGCGGCGCTCGCCGTAGATGACCTCGCGCTGGCGGTTGAGGACCTCGTCGTACTTGAGGACGTTCTTGCGGGTCTCGAAGTTCTGCTGCTCGACCTGCGACTGGGCGGACGCGATCGCGCGCGTGACCATCTTGTTCTCGATCGGCACGTCGTCCGGGACGTTCGCCATCGACATCACGCGCTCGACCATCTGGGCCTTGAACAGCCGCATCAGGTCGTCGCCCAGGGAGAGGTAGAAGCGGGACTCGCCCGGGTCGCCCTGGCGGCCGGAGCGACCGCGCAGCTGGTTGTCGATACGGCGCGACTCGTGCCGCTCGGTGCCGAGGACGTAGAGGCCGCCGAGGTCCTTGACCTCTTCGAACTCGTCCTTGACCGCCTGCTCGGCCCTCTCCAGGGCGGCGGGCAGTGCCTGCGCCCACTCCTCGATGTGCTCCTCGGGGTCGAGGCCGCGCTGGCGCAGCTCCGCCTCGGCGAGGTCATCGGGGTTGCCGCCGAGCTTGATGTCCGTACCGCGGCCGGCCATGTTGGTCGCGACGGTCACGGCGCCCTTGCGGCCGGCCTGGGCGATGATCGGCGCCTCACGGTCGTGCTGCTTGGCGTTCAGCACCTCGTGCTGGATGCCGCGCTTGGCGAGCTGCTGCGAGAGGTACTCGGACTTCTCGACCGACGTCGTACCGACGAGGATCGGCTGGCCCTGCTCGTGCTTCTCGGCGATGTCGTCGACGACCGCCTCGAACTTCGCGACCTCGGTGCGGTAGATCAGGTCCGACTGGTCCTTGCGGACCATGGGCCTGTTGGTCGGGATCGGCACGACGCCGAGCTTGTAGATCTGGTGGAACTCGGCGGCCTCGGTCATCGCCGTACCGGTCATGCCCGAGAGGTTGCTGTAGAGGCGGAAGAAGTTCTGCAGGGTGATCGTGGCGAGCGTCTGGTTCTCGTCCTTGATGTCCACCCCTTCCTTCGCCTCGATGGCCTGGTGCATGCCCTCGTTGTAGCGGCGGCCGGCGAGAATACGCCCGGTGTGCTCGTCGACGATCATGACCTCGCCGTCGATGACGACGTAGTCCTTGTCCTTCTTGAAGAGTTCCTTGGCCTTGATGGCGTTGTTCAGGTAGCCCACCAGCGGGGTGTTCACCGACTCGTAGAGGTTGTCGATGCCCAGCCAGTCCTCGACCTTGCTGACACCGCCCTCGTGGATGGCCACCGTGCGCTTCTTCTCGTCGACGTCGTAGTCGCCCGTCTCCTCCAGACCCTTGAGCGAGTTGCCTGCCTCGCCCTTCTTCAGACGGGTGACCAGCTTGGCGAAGTCGCCGTACCACTTGGTGGCCTGGTCGGCCGGGCCGGAGATGATCAGCGGCGTACGGGCCTCGTCGATGAGGATGGAGTCGACCTCGTCGACGATCGCGAAGTTGTGGCCGCGCTGCACCAGTTCGTCCTGCGACCACGCCATGTTGTCGCGCAGGTAGTCGAAGCCGAACTCGTTGTTCGTGCCGTATGTGATGTCGCACGCGTACTGCTCGCGGCGCTGGGCCGGGGTCATGTTGGCCAGAATGCAGCCGACCTCAAGGCCCAGGAACTTGTGGATGCGCCCCATCATCTCGGAGTCGCGCTCGGCCAGGTAGTCGTTGACCGTGATGATGTGGACGCCGTCTCCGGAGAGGGCGTTCAGATACGCGGGCAGGGTGCCGACCAGGGTCTTGCCCTCGCCGGTCTTCATCTCGGCGACGTAGCCGAGGTGCAGGGCCGCGCCACCCATCATCTGGACGTCGTAATGACGCTGGCCGAGGACGCGCTTGGCGGCCTCGCGGACGGTGGCGAACGCCTCGGGGAGCAGGTCGTCCAGGGTCTCACCGTCGGCGTAGCGCTGCTTGTACTCCTCGGTGAGGGCCTTCAGCTCGGCGTCGGAGAGGTCCACGAAGTCCTCTTCGATGGACTTGACCTGGTCCGCGATGCGGTGCAGCTTGCGCAGGATCTTGCCTTCGCCTGCACGCATGATCTTCGAGAGGACGGACACGGGGCTTGGTCTCCTTGCCGGTCGGGCCTGGGACGGTCGGTTACCAATGACATGACTGAGCAACGGCCATCGTATGCGAGGACCCCGCCACGCCGGGAGCCTGCCGGGGACGCCGACCGTCCACTCGTTCAAATCTGCTTCAAAGAGGACAACGGCCGGGGGTCGCCGATGGTGCCGCGTCCCTCCGAGGAATTGCGCGAAATGTGATCACGCGCTCACGCAGCGCAAAAGGATGGCGTCCTTGTGCGCCCCCGAGCAGAATCGGCCGATGGAACCCGTCACGCTCACGACCGACCGTCTCCTCCTGCGTTCCGTAGGCCCCCGGGACACCGGTGTCGTGTATTCCGCCGCCCAGGACCCCCAGATCCAGCGCTGGACGACGATCCCCTCGCCCTACCTTCTGGAGCACGCGCAGAGTTTCACCGAGCAACTGGTCCCCGAGGGCTGGAAGAACGGTTCGATGTTCACCTTCGGTGTCTTTCTCCCCGGACTCCCCGGACTCCCCGAAGGGGAGTTGGTGGGCATGCTCGCGATCACGATGCGCTCCCTGGGCGTCGGCGAGGTCGGCTTCTGGGCCACGAAGGAGCACCGCGGCAACGGCTACATCACCGAGGCCACCGTCGCCGTCTCCCGCTGGGCCTTCACCCGCCTGTCGATCGACCGCGTGGAATGGCGCGCGGAGGTCGGCAACAAGGGCTCCCGCGCGGTGGCCGAACACGCCGGTTTCACCATCGAGGGCACGCTCCGCTCCGCACTCAACAACAAGGGCGTACGGCGGGACTGCTGGGTGGGCTCCCTGCTCCCGTCGGACCTGGGCCTGCCGTCGACCGCGCCGTACCTCCCCGCCCGGCCGTAGCACAGCCGTAGCGCAGCCGTAGCGGGACGAATCCCCAGCTCAGCCCGCGTTGTCAGTGCCACCCTCTATCGTGCGGAGACATGACGAGTGCCCCGCGCCCCACGACCGACCTGTCGGCAGCCGAAGCCCGCCGCATCGCCCTGCGAGCCCAGGGGTTCCTCGGCGTCCCCGACCGCCGCGCGGGCGTGCGCGGCGTCCTCCGCCATCTCGGCGCGGTCCAGCTCGACACCATCTCGGTCCTCGCCCGGTCCCACGAACTCATCCCGTACGCCCGCCTCGGCGCCGTCCCCCGCAAGACGGTCGAGGACGCGTACTGGACCCAGACCCACGCCTTCGAGTACTGGTCGCACGCCGCCTGCATCCTCCCGGTGGAGGAGTGGCCCCACTTCGCCTTCCGCCGCCGCGCCTACCGCAGCCGCCCGCACTGGAACCACGACCTCCCCGACGACACCTACGACCAGGTCATCAAGCAGCTCCAGACCGAAGGCCCGCTGACGTCAACGGAGTTGGGCGGCGCCAAGCGCACCAGCGAGTGGTGGGACTGGTCCGGCGCCAAGGTCGCCGTCGAGCGCGCGCTCATGTACGGCGAGGTGGTGTGCGTGCAGCGCCGCGGCTGGAAGCGCGTCTACGACCTCGCGGAGCGCGCGATCCCGCAGGCGCTGCTGCACGACGAGCTGGATGACACGGAGTGCCTCCGCCGCCTGGTCCGACTGGCGGGCCAGTCCTTGGGCGTCGGCACGCGCGCGGACCTCGCCGACTACCACCGTCTCAAGGGTGAGCAGGTCGACGCGGTGATCGCCGACTCGGGCCTGGTCCCGGTCACGGTCGAGGGCTGGGGCAAGCTGGCCTGGGCAGACCCGGCGGCCCTGGAGACACCCCCGCGCGGCCGCCACCGCACCACACTCCTGTCCCCCTTCGACTCCCTGATCTGGGAGCGGGCCCGCACAGAGCGCATCTTCGGCTTCACCCACCGCCTGGAGGCCTACGTCCCCAAGCCGAAGCGGGTCTACGGCTATTTCGCGATGCCGGTGCTGGCGGGAGGCCAACTGGTCGGCCGCGTCGACCCCGCGCGCGAGGGCCGCACCCTGGTGGCCAAGCAGGTCACCCTGGACGGCGTGAAGGCCGTCCCGTCCGTGGCGCAGGCCCTGGTGGAGGCCGCGAGCTGGGTGGACTGCACGGACGTACGCGTGGAACGGGTCGACGCCCCCGAGCTGCGCGCCCCTCTCGCCAGGGAACTCGTCCGTCTCCTGGCATGAGGGGCACCTGGCCCGAGGGTCAGCGGATCTCGAGGATCTTCTCCCGCATCGCGTAGACGACCGCTTCCATCCTGGAGTGCAGCTGGAGCTTCTCCAGGATGTTGCGCACATGGTTCTTCACGGTGTTCTCGGAGATGAACAACTGCTTGGCGATATCGCGGTTGTTCATTCCGGTGGCGACGAGTTTGAGAACCTCCAGCTCACGGTCGGTGAGCCGGGGCGCGGGCACCAGTCGGCGCTCGTCGGTGCGCTGGATCATCGACTTGAACTCGGTGAGGAGTTTCGACGCCATGGAGGGGCTGATCTGCGACTGTCCGTCGGCCACGGCGCGAATGGCGGTGGCCACTTCGTCGGTCGAGATCTCCTTGAGGAGATATCCCGTCGCACCCGCCTTGATCGCGTCGTAGAGATCGGCCTCTTCGTCGCTGATCGTGAGCATGATGATCTTCGCGCTGGGGGCCACCTCCTTGATGGAGGTGCACGCCTCGATCCCGCCCCGCTTCGGCATCCGTACGTCCATCAGGACGATGTCCGGCAGCAGATCCGCGGCCTTGTCCACGGCCTCGGCGCCGTCGCCCGCCTCGCCGACGACCTGGATGTCCTCCTCGGCCGCCAGCACGATCTCCAGGCCGCGGCGGAAGAGGGCGTGGTCGTCCACGACAAGGACTCTGATCGGCTCCTTGCGTGTCGAGCCCACTTCCGGGCCCATGCCGACGACGCCGCCGTCGGCATCCCCGACATGCATCGGTCCGAAGCTGTCCGCCATCGTTCCTCCCCCTGAAGGCTGTGGCCTGTGGTCCTGTGCCATCGCCAACCCAAGGCAGCGGCCCACCGGTTGGGCCTGTACGGCCATGATTCCATGCCCGGACGACAGTGCGGTCACGGAGCCGGGCGCGAAGTGGTCGCACACCGGTGCCCCTGGGGGCGCACACGCGCTCCAGGGGCACCGGCTCAGCTGTCTGCCGGGTGGGTCAGCCGCCCAGCGTGCCGCCGGCCGCGGGCGGTTGCGCCTGCGTGACCATCGGGTCCGTGCTGAGGTGGATGACGCCGTAGTCGTAGGCGTGCCGTCGGTAGACGACGCTCGGTTCCTTGGTCTCGGAGTCGACGAACAGGTAGAAGTCGTGTCCGACCAGTTCCATCTCGTAGAGCGCCTGGTCGAGGGACATCGGAGAGGCGACGTGGGTCTTCTCGCGGACGACGAGGGGGCCTTCGCCCTTGACCTCCAGCGAGCCGATCTTCTTGGTGGGCACACCGTCCGACTGCTCGTCCGGGACGGCGTGGCCGTTGCCGTTGAGCGTCGCGGCGCCCGGGACGTGGTCGGGGACCTCGGCGGCGGTGAGCCTACGGGCGCCGCGGCGGGTGTTGCGCTTGTCGTGCTGCTTGCGCAGCCGGGCGTCCAGCTTCTCCGCCGCGAGGTCGAGTGCCGCGTACGGATCGTTGGCCGATGCCTCCGCCCGAATCACCGGACCGCGGGAGCGGAGCGTGATCTCCACTCGGTCACAGCGGTCGGCCTGTCGGGGGTTCGGCTCCTTGGACACCTCCACGTCGAGGCTGATCACCTTGCCGTCGAGCTTCTGGATCTTCTCCAGCTTCAGCTTCTCGGCCACGTGCTTGCGGAACCGCTCGGGCACCTCGGTCTTGCGGCCCTTGACGACGATGTCCACGCAGAACTCCGTTCCCGGATCGCTCCGCTTCGCTGCGGAGCGTCTCCCTTTCGCACCAGGCTCCGGTCACCCCGGAACCTCGGACTCGGTGACTTCCACCTCCTCCTCCCCCATGGGCAAGATCTCCACCCCATGGCCGCGGGTGATTGCAGAAAACCCACGGCACGGCATTCGGATAGGAGAGGTGCGGCCTGCGCCTTTCTCTCACAACCGAACATATCTCGCCCGGACGGATGCCGTCACCCTCTACTGCGGCGTACCTCCGTTCAGGTGAATTGCCCCTGTCATTACCTGCAACGACGCAAGTTCACGGTCAGTTCCGGTTTATTTCGAAGGAATCTGGCGACGCCGCGATCACCGCCGCGCAGATCAGGTCAGCGGGGCCGTTCACACCCACGATTCCCGGTGCACTGAGTGCCATGTTCCTCCCGTTCTCCATTGATCCGCCGTTTGATCTGTCGATGTGTTCCTCTCTGCCTTCCCTGGACGCACGCGCATACACAGCGGCAGTTGCGCCAACTTCTCCGCCGCACGCAATCGCCTCCCGCACGGCACGCGCCGCCTCCCTCAAGGAGGCCCCCGTCGTCATCAGGTCGTCGACGAGCACCACCCGACCACCCACGAGCAACCGGGCACCGCCCGCGACCACCTCCAGCGCACCGGCGAGATTGTCCAGCCGTTCCCGCGAGTTGAGCCCCGACTGATCGGCCACCCACCGCCGCTGCCGCAACACGGCCACCACCCGGGCCGGCGTCCCGTTCCGCCGCAACTCCCCCGCCGCCGCCAACGCGATCCGCCGCGCCGGATCATGCCCCCGAGCCCGCACGGCCCCGCGCGCGGAGGGCACGGGCACGAGCAGCACCGGCACCTGACCGTGCCCCCGGGAACGGACCTGACCGACCTCCACGCGCGGCCCGACCGCCACGTCCCGACCAACCTGCATCTGCCGCCCGCCCTGAGCCTGCGGCTGCCCGACTTGAGCCTGCGCGCCTTGCCCGACCTGCCCAACCGGCCCGACTTGAGCCTGCGCGGCTGGCCCGACCAGCCTGACTTGAGCCTGCCCTGCCCGCACTGCGTACCCGATCGGCCCGACCTGATCCTGACGCTGGCCGACCTGCGTATGTCGCTGCCCTTCTTGAACCTGCGCAACCTGAGCCCGCGCGGCCTGCCCGACTTGAGCCTGCGGCTGCCGTACCTGTGCCTCCGCAGCCCACGCCTGCCCTGCCTGCGCCTGCGCGATCTGCGCCTGCGCTACCTGCGCAGCCAGCCCGCCCTGAGCCTGCCGCTGCCCTGCTTGATCCAGCGCGGCCTGCCCTTCCTGCGCTACCTGTCCCTCCTGCACCGGATATCCGCCATCCAACGGCGGCCCCCCTGCCTCAATCTCCCCACCCTGAACCTGCCGCGTCCGACGCTGCCCAACCGGCACCTGCCATGCCTGAGCTTCCCTGAACTGCGCCTGCCGTGCCCGCAGTTGCCCTCCCTGAACCTGCCCGCCCCGCGCCTGATCCGCCCGAGACCGAGACCACTCCCCTTGCGCCGTACCGCCCCCCTCAACCACCGGCCGTCCCACCTGCACCGTGCCAAACCCGGCCACCACTGACCGCGCGCCCTGCACCGCGTCAGCCCCCGGAACTACCGGCTGCACACCCCACACCGCATCGCCCCCGACAACTCCCCCACCGCACCCCA
>NZ_BARF01000023.1 GCF_000367365.1 Streptomyces prunicolor NBRC 13075
GGCTTCGCCTCCGCTTCCGGCTCTGTCTCGGACGTCGGCTCTGGCCCCGGCCCCGTCTGGGGCTTCGACTGCGGCTCCGTCCCTGGCGTCGGCTTGGGCTCCGACTCCAGCTGCGGCTCTGTGTTGGGCGCCAGCTCGGGCTCCCTCTCCCGCTCCCGCTCCAGTCCTACGGTCGCCCCCCAGCCGGTGACCACTCCCGCTCACCGCACCCACCAGCTCGCGGGGACTCCCGGACTCAGCCACCACCCGCTCGGCCTCCACGCACCGGTCGCCAGGCACACTCCGTCCCTCCAGCCACAGCCACCTCACCGCCCCCATCACCCGGTCCGCCCCCGCCGCCACCAGCAACGGCGCTCCGGCCAGCGCATACAGCACATACCGCTCGTGGAACAAGGGCCGGAATTGAGACACCGTCAGCAGGAGCACCGGCGGGACCAGGAGCAACGGCAGGGCGACCGACGCGAGCCGTCCGGAGCCGAGGCCGAGGAGGATCAGGAGGAGCGAGGTCCAGAAGACGATGCCGGTCGGGGTGACGGCGAGGAAGTCGCGGGCGAGGCGTTCCGTCGTGTCCCAGTCCGGCACCCGCAGCCACGCCACCTGACCCGACTGCCGTTGGGACACCCAGGCCAGCGGCAGCAGGGCGCCCACCGCCACACCCGCCGCGCATCCCCAGCCGAGCCACACCGTTCTGCGCGCCCGCGTCGCCGCCAGCGTGATCGCGTGCGCGAAAAGCACCAGGACCGCGAACTCGTGCAGCAGAAAGGTCACGGCGAGGACGGCGCCGTATAGCCACCACGACCGGCCGGGTCGTTCCTCCAACGCCCGCACCAGGAGCAGCGTCGCCCCGGCCACGCCCGCCGCAACGAGGGCGTACGAGCGGCCCTCCTGGGCGTAGTGGCCGGTCAGCGGGGTGATCGCGTAGAGGAGGCCGGCCCAGAGGCCGACGCGGGGGCGGGCCAGGCGGACGCCGAGGGCCGCGACCAGGCCGGCCGTCGCCGCCGCGCCGCACACGGAGGGCAGGCGGAGGGCGACTTCTCCGGGGTGGACGGCGAGGACGGCGTGCATGAGGAGGTAGTACAGGCCGTGCACCGCGTCGACGCCGTGCAGCAGGTGCCAGATCTGCGGCACCGTGCGCCGCCCGACCAGGAACGTGACGCCCTCGTCGCCCCACATCCCGCCGCGGTCGAGCCCCCACAGCCCCAGCGCGAGCATCACGGCCACCGGCACGACCACGGCGACGACCCCCGCACGCGTCCGTCGCCCGTGCCTGTACTCACCCTCACCTTGGCTGTCCACCTGGCTGATTTTGTACTGTTAGCAAGCTCTTACCGACGATTGACGGTGTATTAGCATTCCTGCGGCATTCGCCCGGCTTACGATCCGCCGTGATGAACGCCGCCCGTAGACCCCGCCTCCTCGCCCTCACCCTCGCCTGGCTCGCCACCCGCGCGGGAATGCTCCTTCTCCTCGCGTACAACGGCCTCCCCCTGCTCGGCCATGGTGGGGTCGCACGGGAGGTGTGGCGCCTGTACCACCACTGGTACGGCGTGCTCTCGCACGGCGCGTTCCCGGCGCACGACCCGCTGTGGCAGTACCCGCCGGGCGCCGGGCCCGTGCTCCTGTCCCCGGCGCTGCTGCCGGACCTGACGTACTTCCAGGCGTTCGTCGTCCTCACCCTCGCGACCGACGCGCTGATCACCGTGACCCTGGCCCGCGCGGGCACCCGTCCCGGCCACAGCCTGCGCGGCGCCGCGTACTGGATCGGCTGCCTCCCGCTCCTCCTGCACATGCCCCTCGTCCGCTACGACGTGCAGGTCACGGCGTTCGCCGTCATCTCCCTGTTGACGTTGTCGCGCTCCACGCGTGTGTGCGGCGCGTTCGCGGCGCTGGGCGCGCTGGTGAAGGTGTGGCCGGCGCTGGTGCTGCTGGGGATGCCGAGGGGGCGGACGACGCGGTCGGTGTGGTCGTGGGCGGTGGGGACGGGGGCCTTGTCGCTCATGTCTCTCGTGGTCTTGTTCAACAATCCTTTCGCCTTCTTGCGCCAACAGGGCGGCCGGGGCGTGCAGATCGAGTCACTCGGCGGTACCGCCCTTGGCCTGGCCACCCACGTCGGCTGGCCGGGCCAGGTGCACTATCGATACGGCGCCATGGAGTTCACGGGACCGTACGTCTCCACCGTCGCCGACGCCTCCCTCGCGCTCACGGCGGTCGCCTTCGGGCTCCTGCTGCTGTGGCGGATCCGGGCCCGCCGCTGGACCGACGCGACCCCGTACGACGCCGCGCTGAGCGCCGTCCTGCTGTTCACCGTGACCAGCCGGGTCATCAGCCCCCAGTACATGATCTGGCTGCTCGGCCTGGCCGCCGTCTGTCTGACCTCGCGGCACACCACACAGCGCGCGGTGGCCGCGCTGATCGTGGCGGCGACCGCGGTCAGCTCCGTCGAGTTCCCCGTCCTGTACGGCGACGTCATCCACTCCACGTGGACGGGCTGCGCCCTGATGGTCGTACGCAATGGTCTGCTGGCCGCCGCGGCCGTCCTCTCGTTCGTCCGCCTGTGGCGGTCGTCGAGGCCGCTCCCGGCGACGACGCACGCGCGCGTGCAGTCCCCCGGCCCCTACGGGGAGTCCCAGCAGTTGGCCTCGGCCCGCTCCGGCGCCTGATTGACTGAACGCCGAAACGCGTGGGGGGACGCACCGCACGCGGGTCGAACGACATCCAGTGACGGAGGGGACGGCCGCACATGACCTGGCTGATCACCGGCGGCGCCGGCTACATCGGAGCGCACGTCGTGAGGGCGATGACCGAGGCGGGCGAACAGGCGGTCGTCTACGACGACCTCTCCACCGGCATCGCCGAGCGCGTGCCCGAGGGCGTACCCCTGGTGGTGGGTTCGACCCTGGACGCGGAACGGGTGGCCCGCACCCTCGCCGACCAGGAGGTCACCGGAGTCGTCCATCTGGCGGGGAAGAAGCAGGTCGGCGAGTCGGTGGACCTGCCGTTGCACTACTACAGGGAGAACGTCGAGGGCCTGCGCGTCCTCCTGGAGGCGGTCACCACGGCCGGCGTCCCGTCGTTCGTGTTCTCGTCCTCGGCGGCCGTCTACGGCATGCCGGACGTGGAGCTGGTCACCGAGGAGACGCCCTGCCTCCCGATGTCGCCGTACGGCGAGACCAAGCTGGCGGGTGAGTGGCTGGTCCGCGCGACCGGCAGGGCGACCGGCCTGTCCACGGCCTCCCTGCGCTACTTCAATGTGGCCGGCGCAGGCGCCCCCGAACTCGCCGACGTGGGCGTCTTCAACATCGTCCCCATGGTCTTCGAGAAGCTCACCGAGAACGCGCCCCCGCGCATCTTCGGCGACGACTACGCCACCCCGGACGGCACCTGCGTCCGCGACTACATCCACGTCGGGGACCTGGCCGAGGCCCATGTCGCCGCGGCCCACGCCCTCCAGACTTCCCCCGGCCGCGCTCTCACCCTCAACATCGGCCGCGGGGAAGGCGTTTCGGTCCGCGAGATGATCGACCGCATCAACGCGATCACCGGTTACGACCGCCCCCCGACCGTCCACCCGCGCCGCCCCGGCGACCCGGCCCGCGTCGTCGCCTCCGCCGACCGCATCACCACCGAACTGGGCTGGAAGGCCAAGCACGACGTCGAGGACATGATCTCGTCGGCGTGGGAGGGGTGGGTGCGGTTGCATCCGGGGGCCGCGCGGTCTTGATGAGCGTGATCCGGTGACCTCGGACCTGATGAACTCCGGCCCGGTGGACGGCTGTTCCCGATCTGAACGCGCCCTGGGCGCCGTCCTCGGCTCCGCCGTCGGCGACGCTCTCGGCGCGCCCTTCGAGTTCGGTCCCGAAGGCGCCTTCTCCGCCCGGTTTCCGGTGCCCGGTCATGGCGGCGAGATGTGCGGGGGCGGCGGCTGGGACCCGGGCGAGGCGACGGACGACACGCAGATGGCCGTACTCGTCGCGGAGTCGCTGCTGGAGTGCGGCGAGCTCCAACTCCCGGACATGTTCCGGCGGTTCCGGCGCTGGGCGAGCGCCGACCCCAAGGACATCGGCCTGCAGACCGAGGCCGTGCTGAGTAGCGGCGACCCCTGGGACCAGGCCGCCGCCCTGCACTTCCAGACGAGCCAACGGGGCGCCGGGAACGGTGCGTTGATGCGCGCCGCGCCCTCGGCCGTCCACTTCGCGCGCGCGGGACGCGATGCCACGATGGACGCCGCCCGCCGCATCTCCGCGCTCACCCACGGGGACCGCGCGACCTGGGAAGGCACCGCCGTCTTCCACGAGTTGGTGCGCGTCGCACTGGACGGCGGCGACCCGCTCGACGCCGTCGCGGAGACCCTCCGGTACGTCCACCCCGACCATCGGGAGCGCTACGGCGTCGTCCTCGCCCCGGACTGGCACCCCGACCTGGCGACGGAGTTCAACGGCGCCGTCTGGCCCTGCCTCGCCTCCGCCGTCTGGGCCCTGCGGACCACGTCCTCCTACGAGGACGCCCTGCGCGCCGCGATCGACCTCGGCGGCGACACGGACACCGTCGCCGCGGTGACGGGCGGGCTCGCCGGGGCGGTGTACGGGAGCGCGGCGATCCCCGAGCGCTGGACCGAGGCCCTGCACGTACCGCTGCCGGGGTTCGGTGGTCGGGTGCTGCGGGCGGCTGAACTCGGGGAGCTGGCGCGGCGTTTGGACCACTTGGACGGCTCGGGCCACGGGGGCGGCTGACTCACCGGCCGACTGAGGGGCACTCCCGTCATCGCCGTCAGCCGCGGAGAAGGGGAGAGGGGGCGCCGGCAAGCTAGGAGTACAGCGGGTACGGCAGAGCCCTACAGCGCCTTGAGCCCCTCCGTCGTCGCCCGGGCCAGCGCTCCCAGGTACCCCTTCGGCAGCTTCGGGCTGCGGATCACCACGGCACGCCAGTACAGGGGGCCGGAGATCAGGTCCAGGGCGAGGTCCTCGTCCATGCCGGGGCGGATCTCGCCACGCCGTTCCGCCGCCGCCAGGATCTTGCTGGCCACGCCCTCCTGGCCCTCGCGCAGCGCCTTCTGCATGGCCTCGGCGATCTCGGGGTTGCGGGCCGCCTCGGCCTGGAGGTCCGGGATGATCTGCGAGGCGACGGGGTGACGCAGGGCGCGTGACGTCACCTCGTACAGCATCCGCAGGTCACCCTCCAGCGAACCGGTGTCCGGCGTCGGCAGCCCCATCACCGCGATCGCCGAGACGACGTCGAGCACCAGGTGCAGCTTCGAACGCCAGCGGCGGTACACCGCCGTCTTGCCGACACCCGCGCGGCGTGCGATCCCCTCGATCGACATCCGGGCGTATCCGACCGCCGCCAACTCCTCGAAGACCGCCGCCCGAATGGCTTCGGTCACATCCTCGCGGAGTACGGCCGCCCCGGCGGGGGCGCGGCGGCGCTGACGTGTCTGGGGCTCGTCGGCGTTCGTCGTCATAGCCCAAGCATAGGGGCGTTGCGACGAAACGGTTGCGTTCCGACGCGGCGTGCGCGTGGTGCGTCACGACGAAACGGGCCCGTCGGGACGGAACCGGCCCGTCCCGGCGCAAACCCCACGACCCTAACGACCCCATCACATCCGTCACGACGAAACGGTTGCGTTCCGACGCCGAATCGGCCTACGCTCACGTTGCGACGATACGGTCCCGTCCCGACGTAAGAGAACGTAAAGAGAAGCGTAAGGAAACGCCGGACGACGGGACACGGCAGCCGGACGCATGCACCCCCTCCCCCCCCGAGCGAAAGCAGCGGATGTGAGCCAGGTCCTCGACACACCGCCCCCTTCGCCGGCTCCGGCCGACGAAGACGACCTCGCGGCGCTCGCCGCCCGCCACGGCCTCACAGTCAGTGGTGCCCGCCCCTCCCTGCCCGAGTACGTGCGGCAGTTGTGGGAGCGGCGCCACTTCATCACCGCGTTCGCCACCGCCAAGCTGACCGCGCAGTACAGCCAGGCAAAGCTGGGCCAGGTCTGGCAGGTGATGACACCGCTGTTGAACGCGGCGGTTTACTACTTCATCTTCGGCATCCTGCTGGGCACCAAGCGCGGCGTGCCGGACTACATCCCGTTCCTGGTGACGGGCGTGTTCATCTGGACGTTCACGCAGAGCTCGATCATGGCGGGCACCCGGGCGATCTCGGGCAACCTCGGCCTGGTCCGGGCCCTGCACTTCCCCCGGGCCGCGCTGCCGATCTCGTTCGCGCTGCAGCAGCTCCAGCAGCTGCTGTTCTCGATGGCCGCCCTGGTCGTGATCCTGCTCTGCTTCGGCGTGCCGATCAGCTTCTCCTGGCTGATGGCGGTCCCGGTGCTGATCCTGCAGTTCACGTTCAACGCGGGCGTCTCGATGATCATGGCCCGGATGGGCGCGAAGACGCCGGACATCGCGCAGCTGATGCCGTTCGTGCTGCGCACCTGGATGTACGTCTCCGGCGTCATGTGGAGCATCGACAAGCTGACCAGCAAGGACCACCTGCCGCACATCGTGACGCTCGCCCTGGAGACCAACCCGGCGGCCGTGTACATCGACCTGATGCGCTACTCGCTGATCGACAGCTTCCACTCCAGCCAGCTCCCCCCGCACGTGTGGCCGGCCGCGTTGGGCTGGGCGCTGATCGCCGGAGTCGGCGGCTTCATCTACTTCTGGAAGGCTGAGGAGACGTACGGCCGTGGCTGAGCAGACCATCGAGTACCACACCGAGCGGACCCGCGTGGCCGCCGACAGCACGATCCCCACCGTCGTCTGCGACGGCGTCGACATCGTCTACCGGGTCAACGGAACCGGCGCCGGACGCGGCTCCGCGACCGCCGCCCTCAACCGCATGATGCGCCGCGAGAAGACCGAGAAGGCGGCGGGTGTCCGCAAGGTCCACGCCGTCAAGAAGGTGTCGTTCGTCGCCTACAAGGGCGAGGCGATCGGGCTCATCGGCACCAACGGTTCCGGCAAGTCCACCCTCCTCAAAGCGGTCGCGGGCCTGCTCCCGGTCGAGAACGGCCGTATCTACACCCACGGCCAGCCCTCCCTCCTCGGCGTCAACGCGGCCCTGATGGGTGACCTGACCGGCGAGCGCAACGTCTACCTCGGCGGCCTGGCCATGGGCATGTCCCGGGAGCAGGTCAAGGAGCGCTACCAGGGCATCGTCGACTTCTCCGGGATCAACGAGAAGGGCGACTTCATCACGCTGCCGATGCGCACGTACTCCTCCGGCATGGGCGCCCGGCTGCGGTTCTCCATCGCCGCCGCCAAGGACCACGACGTCCTCCTGATCGACGAGGCGCTGGCGACGGGCGACCGGTCCTTCCAGCGGCGCTCCGAGGAGCGGATCCGCGAGCTGCGCCAGCACGCGGGCACGGTGTTCCTCGTCAGCCACAACAACAAGTCGATCCGCGACACCTGCGACCGCGTGCTGTGGCTGGAGCGCGGTGAGCTGCGGATGGACGGGCCGACGGAGGAGGTCCTGGAGGCGTACGAGGCCTTCACGGGCGGCGCCGACAAGCCCAAGGAACCGGCACCTGCTCCCGCGGGCAAGGTCGCCTAGAGTTCCTCGTCCTGATTGCCCCTGAGGCACTCCATGAAAAGGGCGCCCCGAGCCATTGCGGCCCGGGGCGCCCTCGTCGTCGTAACGACTACTGAAGCAACTACTGAAGCGACTACTAATAGGCGCCTTCTAAAGAAGGGGCGTAGTAACTACGCCCCAGGGACTACGAGTGCGTCCGCAGCAGCGTGCGCATGGTGCGCATCGCCACCGACAGGTTGGCGAGGTCGAACGTCTCCGAGCCCTGGATCTCGTCCAGAGTCGTCCGCGCCCGGCCCAGGATCGCCGCGTTCTTCTCCTGCCAGGTCACGAAGCGCTGCTCGGGGGTCGAGGTGCCGTTGCCCGCCGCGAGGATGTCGGCGGTCAGCGCCGCGTGGGCCGCGTACAGGTCCTCGCGGATGGAGGCGCGGGCCATGGACTGCCAGCGGTCCGCGCGGGGCAACTCGATGATGCGGTCCATGAGTTGGGTGATGTGCAGGCGGTCGGCGAGGTCGTAGTAGACCTCGGCGACGTCCATCGGGTCCTTGCCGGTGCGGTCGGCCACCGAGACGATGTCGAGCGCCGGGAAGGCGGAGGAGAAGCCTGCCACGCGGGTGGCGAGTTCGGCGGGGACGCCGGCGCCGGTCAGCTCGTCGTAGATCTGCTGGTACCAGTCCAGGTCCGCGCCGCGCAGCAGCTTGGGGAGCTGGGACCAGACCTGCTCGACGCGCTCGCCGAAGAACTCGACGGTCTCGGCGAGTTGGAGCGGCTGCGGCCGGTTGTTGAGCAGCCAGCGGGTGCCGCGCTCGCACAGGCGGCGCGAGTGCAGGCGGATGCGGGTCTGGACGGGCGCCTCGACGGTGTTGTCGAGTGCCTCGACGCCGTCCCACACCTCGGCGGCGTCGAAGATCGCGCGGGCCGCGGTCTGCGCCCGGACGATCTCCTCCAGGGAGGCCCCGGTCTCCTCACGGAGGCGGTGCAGGAAGCTCGTACCGCCGGTGTTGACCGTGTCGTTGACGAGGACCGTGGTGACGATCTCGCGGTGCAGCGCGTGGGTGTCGATCTGCTCGGCGAACTTCTCGCGCAGCGCGGTCGGGAAGTAGGCGTGCAGCAGGGTGCGCAGGTAGGGGTCGTCGGGCAGCGTGGTGTGCAGCAGCTCGTCGGCGACCGTGATCTTCGTGTACGCCAGCAGGACGGCCGTCTCGGGACTGGTCAACCCCTGCCCCTGGGCGAGCCGTTCGCGGATCTGGCGGTCGGTCGGCAGGAACTCCAGGGCCCGGTCGAGGTGGCCCTCGCGGACCAGGGTGCGCAGGAAGCGCTGCTGGGCGTGGAGCATGTCCTTGGACTGGGCGAGCGCGTTGGCGATCGCGGTGTTCTGCGCGTAGTTGTTGCGCAGGACGAGCGCGCCGACCTCGTCGGTCATCTCGGCGAGGATCTTGTTGCGCTGCTTGACGGTCATGTCGCCGTCGGTGACCAGGCCGTTGAGCAGGATCTTGATGTTCACCTCGTGGTCGGAGGTGTCCACGCCCGCGCTGTTGTCGATCGCGTCCGTGTTGATCTTGCCGCCCTGCTGGGCGAACTCGATCCGGCCGAGCTGGGTCAGGCCCAGGTTGCCGCCCTCGCCGACGACCTTGACGCGCAGGTCGGCGCCGTCCACGCGGATCGCGTCGTTGGCCTTGTCGCCGACGTCCGCGTGGGACTCGGTGCTGGCCTTGACGTACGTCCCGATGCCGCCGTTCCACAGCAGGTCGACCCGTGACTTGAGGATCGCCTTCATGAGGTCGGCCGGTGTCATCTTGGCGACCTTGTCCTCGATACCGAGGGCCTCGCGGACGTGGGCGTTGACCGGGATCGCCTTGGCCGTACGCGGGAAGACGCCGCCGCCGGCCGACAGCAGGCCGGTGTCGTAGTCCGCCCAACTGGAGCGCGGCAGCTCGAACATGCGGCGCCGCTCGGCGTACGAGACGGCCGCGTCCGGGGTCGGGTCGAGGAAGATGTGCCGGTGGTCGAAGGCGGCGACCAGGCGGATGTGCTCGCTCAGCAGCATGCCGTTGCCGAACACGTCACCGGACATGTCACCGACGCCGACGACCGTGAAGTCCTCGCTCTGGGTGTCGACGCCCAGCTCCCGGAAGTGCCGCTTGACGGACTCCCAGGCACCGCGCGCGGTGATGCCCATCTTCTTGTGGTCGTAGCCGGCCGAGCCGCCGGAGGCGAAGGCGTCACCGAGCCAGAAGTTGTAGCTCTCGGCGACCCCGTTGGCGATGTCCGAGAAGGTCGCGGTGCCCTTGTCGGCGGCGACCACCAGGTAGGTGTCGTCCTCGTCGTGCCGGACGACGTCCGCCGGAGGGACGACCTCGCCGGCCACCAGGTTGTCGGTGATGTCGAGCAGGGCCGAGATGAACATCTTGTAGCTGGCGATGCCCTCGGCGAGCCACGCGTCGCGGTCCACGCTCGGGTCCGGCAACTGCTTGGCGACGAAGCCGCCCTTGGCGCCGACCGGCACGATGACGGTGTTCTTCACCATCTGCGCCTTGACCAGGCCGAGGATCTCGGTCCGGAAGTCCTCCCGCCGGTCCGACCAGCGCAGCCCGCCGCGCGCGACCTTGCCGAACCTGAGGTGCACGCCCTCGACGCGCGGCGAGTACACCCAGATCTCGTACGCCGGTCGCGGCGCGGGCAGGTCGGGGATGGCCTGCGGGTCGAACTTCATCGAGACGTACGCGTGCGCGTGCCCGCCGAGCGCCTCCTGGAAGAAGTTGGTGCGCAGGGTCGCCTTGATGACGGTCAGGAAGGAACGCAGGATGCGGTCCTCGTCGAGGCTCGCCACCTGGTCCAGCGCCGCGTCGACCTCTTCGAGGAGGGCGTCCACGATCTCGCGCCCGGCACGCTGCCGGTCCGGCGACATCCGCGCCTCGAACAGCGAGACGAGCAGGCGCGTGGTGTGGACGTTGTTGCGGAGGGTGTCCTCCATGTAGTCCTGGCTGAAGGTGGAACCGGCCTGCCGCAGGTACTTGGCGTACGCCCGCAGCACCATCGCCTGACGCCAGTTCAGCCCGGCGCTCAGCACCAGCGCGTTGAAGCCGTCGTTCTCGGCCTGCCCGGTCCAGGTGGCGGCGAACGCCTCCTGGAACCGCTCGCGACCGTCCTCACCGAGGTGGTCCCCGCTGCCGTTCTGCGACTTGGGCATCCGCAGCCCGAAGTCGTAGATCCACGCGGTCGTACGGTTCGAGCAGCGCAGTTCGTACGGCCGCTCGTCGACGACCTCGACGCCGAGGCGGCTGAGGACCGGCAGCACGGCGGAGAGGGAGACCGAGGCGCCCTTGCGGTAGATCTTGAAGCGGCGCTCGTCGGGGGCAGCGCCCACCGGCTCGTAGAGGCTGAGCGCGAAGGCCTGCTCCTCGGTGAGCTGTTCGAGGTGGACCAGGTCGGCGACGGCGGCGCGCGGGGAGTGGTCGGCCTTGTAGCCCTCGGGGAAGGCGTTGCCGTAGCTGCGCAGCAGTTCGGCGGCACGCTCCTCGCCGCACTCCGCGTTCAGCGCCTCGCCGAAACCGTCGGCCCAGGAGCGGGCGGCCTCGACCAGGCGGGCCTCGATGCGGTCCTTGTCGGCGTCGGACAGCTCCGGCAGTTCGGTGCCCTGCGGGACGCGGACCACGAAGTGCAACCGGGAGAGGATCGACTCGGTGTTCCAGGCGGTGAAGTCGACGCTGATGCCGTCGAGCTCTTCTTTAAGGATGTCGATGATCCGCAGGCGCACACCGGTCGTGTAGCGGTCGCGCGGGAGGTAGACGAGGGCCGAGTAGTAGCGGCCGTACTCGTCCTGGCGCAGGTACAGACGCAGTCGCCGACGCTCTTGCAGGTAGAGCACGGATGTGACGATGGACCGGAGTTCGTCGACCGGGGTCTGGAACAGCTCGTCGCGCGGGTACGTCTCCAGGATCTGGAGCAGGTCGCGGCCGTCATGGCTGTTGGGCGAGAACCCGGCGCCTTCGAGCACCTCGTCGACCGTGCGCCGGATCACCGGGACCCGGCGGACGGACTCGGTGTAGGCGGCGGACGAGAACAGGCCCAGGAAGCGGCGCTCGCCGACGACCTCGCCGTTCTCGTCGAACTTCTTCACGCCCACGTAGTCGAGATACGACGGACGGTGCACCGTGGAACGGCTATTGGCCTTCGTCAGCACGAGGAGCTTGTGCTCGCGGGCCTTGGCCCGGGCGTCGGCCGGGAGCCGCTCGAAGGACGGACTCACCGGGTGGCTGTCCTCGGCGCCGTGCTGCGGGTCGGAGCGCAGGATGCCGAGGCCGGTACCGGGGACCGCGACGAGGGAGTCGTCCTCGCGCAGCTGGTACTCGCGGTAGCCGAGGAAGGTGAAGTGGTCGGCGGCCAGCCAGCGCAGCAGCTGGCGGGCCTCCTCGACCTCGCTGGAGGGCAGGTCGGAGGCGGTCGGCTCGGTGGGCAGCTCGTCGGCCATCCGCAGGGCCGAGTCCCGCATCTTCTCCCAGTCCTCGACGGCCTCACGCACGTCGGACAGGACGCGCAGCAGGTCGGCGGTGATCTGCTTCAGATCGGCGCGGTCGGTCTCGCGGTCGATCTGTACGTGGATCCAGGACTCGGTGTACGCGTCGTGCGGCAGCTCACCGGTGGGCGGGGTGGTGAGCACCTCGATGAGCTTGCCGGTGAGGTCGCGGCGGACGACGACCTGCGGGTGGATGACGACATGGATGCCGCGGCCCTGGCGGGTCAGCTCGTTGGTCACCGAGTCGACGAGGAAGGGCATGTCGTCGGTGACGACCTCGACGACGGTGTGGCTGCACGTCCAGCCGTTCTCCTCGACCGACGGGGTGTGCACCCGTACGTTCGCCGTGCCCTGGGGTCGGGTCTCGGCCAGCCGGTAGTGGGAGAAGGCGGCACCGAAGACATCGACCGGGTCGCGGCCTGCGAGGTCCTCCGGGGCGGTGTGCAGGTAGTAGCGCTGGAGGAACGCGAGCACGGTCTCCCGGTCGGGAGTGCCCCCGTCCGTCGACCCGGTCGGTAGGTGCCCCCCGACCGGGCTGTTCTCAGCTACCCGAGCAGCCCTCTCGAGCAACTCGGCCTTTGCTTCGTCCAGCTTGGTCTGCATTGTCCTCTGGCTCCTGTCGCGCGCCGTTGCGTGACGTAGAAAGAAGTACGGTCACTTCCCCTGCGGCTCGACGCCACGGCCCGGGTTCTCCGGTCTGCTCAGACGCTATGCCGCAAGGTGAGATGAGCGGTGGGTTATCAGCCATTTTCGGCACGCCCGACGGGTGTGACGCTGCTCTCTGTCGCGTCGGTACCCGGGGTGTGCGCGGCGTCCTGGGAGCCCTTGGAGCTCCGTCCCGCCCGCGAGGGTCTGTCGCGCAGACCCTGGGAGGACCAGCGACCGCCGCCCGGTCACGGATGTAGTCCGTGGTCGCCGGGCGCGGAGCAGGGGCGACGATGCCCCCGCGAAATATCGCGCTGATCACGCCACAAGGCTATCTCTCCTTACCGGGGGCTCGTCATGAGCCGGTTGTGTACAAAACAGAGGGTGGAACTTTGACGTTATGCACAGGGGCGCAGCACATGAAATCGTCGTATTCACGGGCAGTCGGGACGGTGACGATGACGGTGTCCGAGCGGTGAGGCCCCTTGGCAAGCGCTCCGGCGCGCGGCACGTTGCCTATGAACTCGTGAGCTCATGAGTTCACGAGCCCGTGAGCCCATGAGCCCGTGACGTCCGACGCTCACGAGCCCACGGGCCCGTGACGCCCGGCGGAGACACCTGCCACGGCCACAGAGGAGCGCATCGACATGACAGCGAAGATCCTCATCGTCACCGGCGACGCAGCGGAGTCGCTGGAAGTCCTCTACCCCTATCAGCGCCTGCGCGAGGAGGGCTACGAGGTCCACATCGCCGCCCCCGAGCGCAAGAAGCTCCAGTTCGTCGTCCATGACTTCGAACCCGGCTTCGACACCTACACCGAGAAGCCCGGCTACACCTGGCCCGCCGATCTCGCCTTCTCCGAGGTCGATCCCGGCCAGTACGCGGCCCTCGTCATCCCCGGCGGCCGGGCCCCCGAGTACCTCCGCAACGATCCCGAACTCCGCAAGATCCTCAAGTCCTTCTTCGACACGGACAAGCCCGTGGCCCAGATCTGCCACGGCCCCCTGCTCACCGCCGCGATCGACGGCCTGCGCGGCCGGCGCGTCACGGCGTACCCGGCGCTCGAACTCGACATGCAGTCCGCCGGCGCGACCTTCCAGGACGCCGAGACGGTGGTCGACGGCACCCTCGTCTCCGCTCGCGCGTGGCCGGATCACTCCAGCTGGATGCGGGAGTTCCTGACGGTGCTGCGGGCGAAGGCACCGGTGACGTGACCTCGGCAGTCGGCAGTCGGCGGTCGGCGGTCAGCGGTCAGCGGTCAGCGGTCAGCGGTCAGCGGTCAGCGGTCAGCGTGAGGTGACGGGGTGCGCGGTGCTTCTTGAAGTGCCGTGCCCCTGAGGCACAGAGCCCTTGAGGCGCTGCACTTCGGAAGGCACGGTCTCTTGAAGGCGCCGCGTCTCGTCACGCCGGCCGACAGGTCACCCTCACGCCGCCAGCCGCTCCGCCTCCGCGACGGCTTCCGCCAGCGAGTCCACCACCGGTACGCCGACCCCTTCAAGGCTGGCCCGGCTGTGCGAACCGGCGGTGTAGAGCACGGCCCGCGCGCCCACGTGCAGGGCGGCCACCGCGTCGTCGGCCGCGTCACCGATCACCACGGTGCGCGCGGGATCCACGCCGGTCAGCGCCCCGAGGTGCCGCACCATGTGCTCGGCCTTGCTGCCGCCGGAGGGGCCGGTGCGCCCGTCGACCCGTATGAAGTGCGGTTCTATTCCGAACTCCCTTACCAGCGGAACGAGTTCGTCATGGCCGTACATGCTGAGGATCGACTGACTACGACCCGCGGTCCGCCACCCCGCGAGCAGGTCCGCCGCGCCCTCGGTGAGCCCGCAGACGACGCGGTGCTCGGCGTAGTACCGATGGAAGGTCACGTCCATGACCTCCCACTCGGCGTCGGTGGGCAGCCGCCCCAGCAGCCGCTCGTAGAACTTGGGCACCGGCACGCAGTACAGCGCCCGGTACTCCTCCATCGTGATCGGCGTCAGCCCCAGCTCGGCGAACGCCGCGTTCGTCGCCCCGATGATCGCGTCATTGTCGTGGAACAGCGTGCCGTTCCAGTCCCAGACGATGTGCGCGCTTCCTTGCATCCCCATGCCAAAAAAGTACCCGCCGCCACTGACAATCAAGATAATCCCAGGTCAACGGGCACATACGGCCATCCGACCGCCGCCGAACAGGCTCAGTCGGTCAGCCCGACGAGGTTCGGGATCTCCTGCGTCGCGTACCAGAGCAGCTCGTGGTCCTCGGCCCCGTCCACGACGAACTGCGCGTCGTCGTCCCCGCGGTCCGCCGCCGGAAGCGCGTCGGCGGCGGCACTCACATCGCCCTCCGCGTCGCCGAGATCCACGTGTACGGCAGCCGCCCTGCCCAGCGCCACGGTTCCGCTGACCCGCACCTCACCGAGCGCCGCCGGGTCGAGTCCGCGGTCGGGGTCGGCGTGCGCGGTGCCGTCGGGTACGTCGACGGCGACCACGACCCGCCGCCGGGGTGCGTCGGGGTCGGCCGCCAGGAGCCGCAGCGAGGCGAGTGCGGCCCGGTTCAGCGCCGCGTACTCCAACTCCTCGATGTCGTCGGAGAGGTACCACTCGCGCAGCGCGGGCGTGACGGCGTACGCGACGAAGGGTCCCGTCCCCAGCTCGCCCGTCTTGTACGCCTCGGCGAGACCGGAGAGGGTCAGGGGGACGTAGACGCGCATGGCTGGCCGCTTTCGTAGTTCGGAGAGTGCCTCGGGAAGACGGTTCCGCAGGCGGTGCCGCGCCTCCGCGAGGGCCTCCAGGATACGTGCGCGTGTCCCCTATCGAGTCCCCACCCGGACCCCCGGAAGCGTCCACCTCGCGCCCGAAATTCACCCGGGGCACCCCTGCGCTGACGGGCCAGGAGGCCCCCAAATCACCCGGATAAGTGAACAATCCGACCCCTCCGACTCGCGCCACCCCTTCCTTGCGGCCCCCGCCCCCGGCCCCGTACAAGATCCCCAACCACGAAGTTACTTCCCGGTACATCCCGGGCCGACCACAACGGGGACCCCCATGCACAAGGTCATGACCAGGACCGCCCAGCACACCCAGACCCGCCCCCCGACCCGCCGCGACCCCCGCCGCCCCGGCACGGGTTCGCCTCGCGGACACGGTGAGAGCGCGTCCCGCACGACGACCGGCGAGACCCTGCCGGCCACCTCGGCCGACGCCGGGGGCTCACTTCCCACGGCTCCCGGAACCGGCGCGACCGCCGACGCGGCCCCGACGTCACGCGCAGCCGCCCCTTCCGCGACAGCGGACCGAGGCACAGCCCGCCCGGCCCTGGAAGACGGCCGCCCACCGGCCGCTCCGGGCCGCAACCCTCGTACGCCCACTGCGGCCACGGCAGGCCGAGGCACAGCTCGTACAACGCCCACGGCCACGTCGAGCAGGGGCTCGGCCCCGACAACGCTCGCGCTGTCGCCAGGTCGCAGCACAGCCCCTGTCACACCCCATCCCGCCGCAGGCCGAGCCGCACCCCACACCTCGCCGCACGCCGAACCCCACACCGTGCCCGCCCAGGCCGCCCGCAGCCGCGTCCCGCAGCCCCGCCCCACCGACCTCTTCGCCGACCGCCTCCTCGCCGTGCTGAGCGGTCAGCGGCCCGTCCACTCGATGCTCCGCCACACCGCCGGCCGCGCCTACGACGACCTGGCCCGGCTCGCCGAACACGGCCCCCTGCGCGCCACCCGAGGCACCCGCCCGGTGGTTCGCGACATCGGCTACTACGTCGCCCGCGAGGGCGCCGTGGAGGCCTTCGCCCGCATCGGCGCCGGTGACCAGGTCCGTGCCATGGCCTTCCGCCTGGAACGCGGCGCGGACCTCCGCTGGCGCTGCACGGCGGTGGAACTGGGCGGCCCTCGCGCCCCGCACCAGGACGACGACTGAGAAGGGCTGACGGCGGCCCCCGGGGGCTGCAATGGCTGACGGCGGACCGGGGCCTACGGCGGCTGCG
>NZ_BARF01000022.1 GCF_000367365.1 Streptomyces prunicolor NBRC 13075
GCCGTGCCGCGTGGGCCACCCGCCAGTTCGTCCGGTGCCGGGACCCGCATCGACGTATGGGTGTCCCGGTTGGAGTCGGCGGGCTTGGCGCCGGGGACCAGGGGTACGGCGCCCCGGCGTACCCGCTCGCTGCGCGCGGGCGCGGCCACCGGCGTCTCCTCCTGCTCCGCTTCCTCCTCCTCGGTGTCCGGCTCGTCGACGTCCAGTGGGGGCATCCCGGCCAGCAGGGGGAGTTGTTCACGGAGGCGGGCTGCGAGTTCGGAGGCGCGCAGGCGGGAGGCCGGGGCCTTCGCCAGGCACTGCACCATCAACTGCCAGAGTTCGTCGGGGATCCCGGGCAGCGGTACGACGGTCTCGGTGACGTGCCGTCGTAGCACCGCACCGGGGTGACCGCCGCCGAACGGGGTGAAACCGGCGAGGAGTTCGTACAGGACGGTCGCCAGGGCGTAGATGTCGACGGCCGCGCGCGGGGGCAGGCCCTCGACGATCTCGGGGGCGAGATAGTCCGGCGTGCCGATGATCTTCGTCGCGCGGGTGCGGCGCGGGGAGTCGATGAGCTTGGCGACCCCGAAGTCCGTCAGCAGGGCGGGGTGCGAGCCACCGGGGCCGAGCGGGCCCTGCATGTCGAGGAGCACGTTCTCCGGCTTGACGTCCCGGTGGACGACACCGGCCGCGTGGGCCGCCGCGAGTCCGTCCGCGATGTCGGCGACGATCGCGACCGCGGCCTCGGGGGAGAGCCGGCGCTCCCGGTCGAGGCGGGTGCGCAGATCCGTGCCCCGGACCAGGTCCATGACGAGGGCGAGGTCGGTGCCGTCGACGACCAGGTCCCGTACGGACACGATGTTCGGGTGCTCCAGGCCGAGCAGGGCCGTGCGCTCCTGCACGAAGCGGCCGACGAGTTCCTGGTCGGACGCGAGGTCCTCGCGCAGCAGCTTGACGGCGACGGGCCCTTCCGGCCCCTCACCGAGCCACACCGTGCCGGCACTGCCCCGCCCCAGGATCTGGTTGGCGGTGTACCGGCTGCCGATCTTCCGTGCCAAGGCTGCTCCTACCGACGCGTGTGTCGCTAAAACTACGCGTCAGATGAGCCAACCTTCACCGCGGAGGCGGAAATCACCCACTGGGTGTCGACAAATCCCCAACCCAGCGTCCGACAAGGGCGATTCGGGGGTCAGTTGCCGGTCGCGGAACTCAAGTCCTTGACCCAGCCACTGACCTGTCCGGCGACGTGGCTGATCTCGTGCCAGTAGCTCCGGCCCGTGCCGATCCAGTCCTGAAGCGGGGTCAGCTCCCAGACCAGCCAGCCCGCGACGAACAGCAGGACGATCGTGAACAGACAGCCCTTCAGGCAGCCGAGCCCGGGGATCTTCATCGGGTTGGCGCTGCGCTGCCGCGGCTGCCGGGGCTCGCGGGCCGGCTCCGGGGGCCGCTGGGGCTGCTGGCGGCTCGGCGGGGCGTACTGCTGCGGCTGTTGCTGCTGCGGATGGCCGTAGCCGCCGCCCTGCTGCTGCGGCTGCTGGCGCTGGGAGGGGCGCTGCTGCGGGCGCTGCTGGGCGGCCTGGCGGGGCTGCTGCGGCTGTTGTGCGCGGGAGACCGGGCGCTGGGGGCGGCGGCGCAGCGGGTCCTCGGCCGGGTCGAGGTAGGGCTGGAACTGGGTCTGTTCGTTACGGTCGCGGGCGGCGCGCAGCTGGTTCTGCCAGGGGTGCGGCTGCTCGGGGCCGCCGCCGGACTGGTTCTGCTGGTTCTGCTGGCCGTATGGACCGGCCTGGTTCGGCTGGCCGTACTGCCCGGGCTGGTTCTGCGGCATGACCGTGGTCGGGTCGGCCGCGCCGCGGTTCGGCATCACCGTGGTCGGGTCGGCGGCGCCCACCGGGCCGCTGGTGTGCGGGAGGACGCTGGTCGCCGCGTTCGGGTCGTAGGCGCCCGCGCTGTGCGAGAGGACCTGCGTCGGGTCGGCGGCGCCGGGCACGCCCGGTACGGCGGCGGGGGCCGGGTCGGGGGCCAGCAGCCTGCCGACGTTCTCGGCGGCGGCGATCTGCGCGGAGTTCGCGTGCACGCCGACGCCCTCGGCGACGACGCGCAGGCCGCGGGCGAGGTTCTCGGCGCTGGGGCGCTCGTCCGGGTTCTTGCGCAGGCAGCGCTCGATGACCGTCCACAGGGGGTCGGGGACCGTCGAGGGGCGGCGCGGCTCGGCGCTCAGGTGCTGGTGGAGGACTTCGAGGGCGGAGCCGCCGGAGAACGGCGGGTGGCCGGTGACCAGCTCGTACAGCAGGATGCCGGCGCCGTAGATGTCCACAGCGGAGGTCTGCGGGCGGCCCTCGGCGGACTCCGGCGCGATGTACGCGGGCGTGCCGACGAACTCCTGCGTGCGGGTCAGGCCCGGGGAGTCGGCGAGGCGGGCGATGCCGAAGTCGGTGAGCAGCGGGTACATCTGGCCGCCGCCCTGCTTGAGCAGGACGTTCGCCGGCTTCAGGTCGCGGTGGACGACACCGTCGGCGTGGCTGGCGGCCAGCGCGTCGGCGATCTGCGCGGTGAGCAGGGCTGCGCCGACGGGGCTGAAGGGGCCGTTCTCGCGCAGGTAGTGGTGCAGGTCGGGGCCCTCGACGAGGTCCATGACGAGCGCCAGGAGATCGCCTTCCACGACGAGGTCGCGGACTCTGACGATGTTCGGGTGGGTCAGGCGCAGCAGCACCGACCGCTCGCGCAGGAACCGCATCACGATGTCGGGATCGTTCGCGAGCTCTTCCTTGAGGACCTTGATCGCGACGGTCTCGCCGGGCTGGCCCTGGACGGCTGCCTCGGCGCCCGCGGTCTCACGCTGGCGGGCCCGCCAGACGGTGCCCGTGGCGCCGCGTCCGAGTGGCTCCTCCAGGAGGTACTTGCTGCCTACCGGCCGCACGTCTGCGCTCCCTGCTGCTTGCCTGTGTTCCGGTCCACTGTAGTGCCGCCCCTCTTGGGGCTACCTACGTAAGCATCGCCGTACATGTTCGAAGGAAAGACGCTCTCCCCGGTCTCCCGGTTGCCCCAATGGTCGCCGAAGCCGGACATGACCGGTCTCACTCGATCACCGGTGCGGCACTGGTCAGGCACTTTTGGGGACAGAGCTGACCAATCAAGATCACTTGGTGCCGGGCCCCGGGCGAGTTGTCAGTGGCAGGTGCGAGGATGCGTGCAGTACTGGCCGATGTGCTCGCGCGGGGTGGGGGAATATTCCGTGCCGGGGCAGAAGGGACCGCTGACGGCGATGCAGATCCGGCTGACCGTCGTAGACCCGTTGGGGCCGCCCGCGCAGCCGCGGGGCCGCTCCGCGAGTTGCGATGTGCTGGTCACCGCGCCCGCCGGCACGGCCCTGGCCGCGGTGGCGTCCGCGCTGGCCTCGGCGGTCTCCGCCGACGCGGCCGTGTCCCAGCCCGAGCGGAGCCGCGAGTCCGGCGGCCCGATCGTGCTGTACGCGGGCGTGGAGCGCCTCGACACCCAGCGCTGCACCCTCGGCGAGCCGCCGCTGACGGACGGCGCGGTGCTGTCCCTGGGCGCCCCGGCCGAGCCCGAGGCGCATCCCGAGCTGGACGACGCCCCGACCCAGCTCCATGTGGTCGCGGGCCCGGACGCGGGCGGGGTGCACCTCCTCCATGGCGGCCAGATCCACATCGGCCGCTCCGCCGACGCCGACGTCCCGCTGGACGACCCGGACGTGTCCCGGCTGCACTGCGCGGTGACGGTCGACCCCGGAGGCCGGGTCTCGGTCGCCGACCTGGGCTCGACGAACGGCACGACCCTGGCGGGCACCCGCGTGGGCACCCGCCCGGTGCGCTTCGCTCCGGGCGCGCTGCTGCGCATCGGCGAGTCGGCCCTACGGCTGACCCCGTCCGGCGGTCCGGGAGCGCGCGCGGAGACGGCCCCCGACGGCGAGGGCCACGTGCGCGTGTCCCCCGGCACCCCGGCAGCCCCCCGCAGCGAACCCCTCGTGGTCCCGGGCCAGGGCGGCGCCCCGAGCATCGAGCACCGCGCCGTCCAGGTCGGCGGTGACACCCACGCGGGCCGCTTCGGGGTGTTCGGCGAGGCCGGCGAGGCTTCTGAGAACGGGGACACGGACGACGCGTTCTCCGCGCGGACGACGACCTCGCGCATCCTCACCGATGACGACGCCGACGCCGACAGCGGACGCAAGGGCACCCCACTCCGGGGCACCGATGTGCCGCAGGGTGTCCGCAAGCGCGGTGGCATCGGCAAGTGGGCGCGGCGCCTGACGGGCGGCCGCGGCGAGTCGACGGCCGAGGACGCCGAATCGTCGTACGACTCGACGTACGGCGCCTCCTACGACCAGGAGGGCGCCGACGAGAGCGTGCCGCCCCCTCCCGTAGTGCTCCAACAGCCGGACACCTGGCCCGATCCGGCGGCCCTGCTGCTCACCGCCCTGGGCCCGGGCCCCCGCCTGTGGGAGCGCGCCCCGGGTCACCCCGAGGCGCTCACGGTGCGGCTCGGCACGGCGGACCGGGCGACACCGGACGGCTCGGCGCTGCTGGCCGCGGTGCCGGTGACCTCCGGGCTCCGTGAGGTCGGCGCGCTGGGCCTGGCCGGTCCGCGCACGCGGCTGGCGGGGCTGGCCCGCGCGGTGGTGGCCCAACTCGCGGCGCTGCACTCCCCCGACGCCCTGGAGATCGTGCTGATCAGCACGGACCGCGCGCGTACGGTGGCCGAGCGCACCGCCGAGTGGGCGTGGCTCGGCTGGCTGCCGCATCTGCGCCCCGGGCACGGCCAGGACTGCCGACTCCTGCTGGCCTACGACCGGGAGCAGGCGACGGCCCGGACGGACGAGCTTCTCCGGCGTCTTGAGGACCACGCCATGGACGCGCACGGTGGCGGTACGGGGCGGCCGAGCGTCGCCTCCGGCACCTCCGGCCGTCGCACTCCGGGCATCGGCGCGCAGCGCGGCTCGGCGGAGGGGCGGTCGGGCCCTCCCTCGCCACACGGTTCACTCGCCGCGCAACACGGTTCAGCCGAAGGCCAGTTGGGTGCCGCCGCACGACACACGGCCGACGATCGTCAGCAGCGTGGGGCGACGGGCACCTCCGCCACCCCGACCACGTACAACACCACCGACGACGCCCACCACCACCGCTCCGGCATCTCCGACGACCCGGCGTCCGGTGCCACCCGACCCCGTTCGTCCGGCACCGGCGACGACACCTCCGCCGATTCCCTCCGCGGCGCCGCCCACCGCCCCGCGTGGGCCCGCACCGACGACGGTGACGGTTCGACGGACGGCTTCGTGGGGCCGTACACCGTGCTCGTGGTGGACGGTGACCCCGGTGGGGCCGATGTGCGCGAGGCGGTGGCGCGGCTGGCCCATGACGGGCCCCGGGCCGGTATCCACGTCGTGTGCCTCGCCGAGACGGAAGCGGCCTCGCCCTCGTCACCCGTGACGGAGACCTACGAGGCGGCCTGCGCGGCGGCGCCGACATTCCGGGAGTGCGGGGCGGTCGCGCTGCTGAGCGGTGATGTCGCCACGGCGCTGCGGCTGTTGCGGGTCGCGCACGGCGGCACGGGGGCGTCCCGGGCCGGCGGTACGGGGGTGACGCGACCGGGTGCGGGAGCGTCGCGAACCGGCACGGAAGCAGCACGGCTCGGTACGGAGGCATCCCGGCCCGGCACAGGCGCGTCACCTCCCCGCACAGAGCCGTCACGCCCCGGCCAGTCCGACGCCGACCAGGCACACCTGGGCCAGAGCGACCTCTCCCGCCCCGGCCCCGTAGGCAACGGCACCATCGCCGCCGTGGACGCGGTGTCTCTCGCCTGGGCCGAGCGCTTCGCGCGGGCGCTCGCGCCGCTCCGGGCGGACGGTCCCGCGACCGAGCGGCACACACGCGTGTCCGCGCCGTTGCCCCCATCGGCGCGGCTGCTGGACGAGTTGGGGCTGGCGCGGGCCACCCCGGCGTCCCTGCTGACGCGTTGGGCGGACGCGGGGGACGACAAGGACACGATCGGCGGGCGGGCCTGGGCGGTGCTCGGGGCCGGACCGCGCGGTCCGGTCACCGCGGATCTCGCCGCCGAGGGACCGCATCTGCTGATCGAGGGCCCGCCGGGCAGTGGCCGTACGGAGCTGCTGCGGGCGGTCGTCGCCTCGCTCGCCGCCGCCGAACGGCCCGACCGGCTGGGCATCGTGCTGATGGACGGGCGGGACAGCGTCGGCGCGAGCGGCGGCCACGGCGAGGGCCTGCGGGTCTGCACGGACGTACCCCATGTCACCACCCATCTCACCGCCAACGACCCTGTCCGCATGCGGGAGTTCGCGCAGTCGCTGAGCGCCGAGCTGAAGCGGCGGGCCGAGTTGCTGGGCCGGATCGGCTTCGTCGAGTGGCACTCGCGGCACGAGGTGTCGGGGCGGATCATCTCGCAGCGCGGCACGTCCGGTGCCGGGGATCTGGAGTCCCCGTCCAGTTCGACGATCCGCTTGCGCCCGTCGGCGGCGGCCCGTCAACAGACCGAGGCGGCACCGCCGTTGCCCCGGCTTGTCGTGGTGGTCGACGATCTGGACGCGCTGGTGAAACCCCCGCTGGGCTCCCCCGGGCGCCCTGCCGCCGGGTCGGTGATACGCGCACTGGAGGCGGTGGCCCGCGAGGGCGAGCGGCTCGGGGTGCACCTGGTGGCGGCTGCCGCCGTAGAGGCGCGTACGTCGGAGACCGAACCCGCGCGGCACCTCACCCTCCGGGTCAGCCTCGACGCGACGACGCAGGGGCCGGACGAACCCGCCCCGGGGCGTGGCCGGTTGACCTTGCCGGACGGCCGGGCGACCCCCTTCCAGGGTGGGCGCGTGACGGGTCGTATCCCGCGCACGGCGACGCTCCGCCCCACGGTCGTCCCGCTGGAGTGGCAGCGCATGGGCGACCCCCCGGCCCGCCGCCCGGTCCGCGAACTGGGCAATGGGCCAACGGACTTGGCGCTCCTGGCCAGCGCGCTGGAGCGGGCCACGCGCTCGGTGTCGGCGGCGGAGGTGCCGTCGCTCCTCTGATCGTTCACAGGCTGCCCACACAACCCCACGTCACGACCCAATCACGATCGCGTACTTGACAGCGGACGCCATCTTGCCGCGTTCAAGTACCGGGCGTAGACCAGTGCGCACGGAAGCGTTCGAGCGTTCGACGAGGAACGAAGAACGGGGCAGTGATGCGCAGCACGAGCAGCACCCACCGGACACGCACCACCGTACGTACAGCGGCAGTTGTCGCCGCGGGGGCACTGACGCTCTCGCTCGCCGCCTGTGGAGGTGGCGGCGACAAGAGCGACGACAGTAAATCCAGCAGTCCCTCGGAGACCGCGGGCACGGTCACCCTCCCCAAACTGGACGGCGCGAGCCTCGAAGTGGCCGCCGTGTGGACCGGTGACGAGCAGAAGAACTTCAAGACGGTCCTCGCGGAATTCGAGAAGCGCACGGGCGCCAAGGTCACCTTCGTGCCCGCCCAGGACCCGATCATCAACTTCCTCGGCTCGAAGGTCGCGGGCGGCCAGCCGCCGGACATCGCGATGCTCCCGCAGCCCGGCGCCATCAAGCAGGCCGTCGACAAGAAGTGGGCCAAGCCCCTGGGAGCCGACGCGCTCGCGGAGTTGCAGAAGAACTACTCGCAGGGCTGGCAGGACATCGGCAAGGTCGGCGGCAAGCAGTACGGCGTGTACTACAAGGCCGCCAACAAGTCGCTGATCTGGTACAACGCCAAGGTCTTCGAGAACGCGGGCGCCAAGGAGCCCAAGACCTGGCAGGAGTTGCTGAAGACCGCGCAGACGATCTACGACTCCGGGGTCACCCCGTTCAACGTCGCCGGCGCGGACGGCTGGCCGCTGACGGACTGGTTCGAGAACGTCTATCTCTCGCAGGCGGGCCCGGAGAAGTACGACGCGCTGGCCCAGCACAAGATCAAGTGGACGGACCCCTCCGTGAAGGAGGCCCTCACCACGCTCGCCCAGATCTGGGGCAAGAAGGCCTATATCGCGGGCGGCCAGAACGGCGCGCTCCAGACGGAGTTCCCCGCCTCCGTGACCCAGACCTTCACCGGCGGCGACCAACCGAAGGGCGCGATGGTCTACGAGGGCGACTTCGCGCAGGTCAACATCCAGCAGACGAAGGCGAAGGTGGGCACCGACGCGAAGGTGTTCCCGTTCCCGGCGGTGGGCTCGACCTCGCCCGTGGTCTCCGGCGGCGACGCGGCCGTCATCCTGAAGGACTCCAAGGCGGCCCAGGCGCTGGCGACTTTCCTCGCCTCACCGGACGCGGCGACGATCCAGGCGAAGCTCGGCGGCTATCTCTCCCCGAACAAGAACGTGCCGGACTCGGCGTACCCGAACGCGGTGCAGCGGACGATCGCCAAGGCGCTGATCGCGGCCGGTGACGACTTCCGCTTCGACATGTCCGACCAGGCCCCGCAGTCCTTCGGCGGGACCCCGGGCAAGGGCGAGTGGAAGGACCTCCAGGACTTCCTGAAGAACCCGACGAACATCGCGGGCACGCAGGCGCAGTTGGAGAAGGACGCGGCGGCGGCGTACGCGAGCGGGAGCTGAGCCCGAGATGGCATCGGCAGCGGCGGAGGCCCCCGGGGCCTCCGTCCCTCCCCGCAACCGCAAGAGCGTGACCGGCACCCGCAGGACCGTGGCAGTGCTGTTCCTGCTGCCCGCCCTGGTGCTGCTCGGCGCGCTCGTGGTCTACCCGATCGGGTACTCGCTGGTCCGCAGCTTCGGCAACCAGGCCGGCGACGGTTTCGCCGGATTCGACAACTACAAGGCCCTGTTCACCGACGACGGCATCCGCACCGCCCTGAAGAACAACGTCATCTGGGTGATCTTCGCGCCGACGGTCGCCACCGCCCTCGGTCTGATCTTCGCGGTGCTGACCGAACGGGTGAGCTGGGGAACGGCGTTCAAGCTGGTCGTCTTCATGCCGATGGCGATCTCGATGCTGGCCTCCGGCATCATCTTCCGCCTCGTCTACGACCAGGACCCGCACAAAGGTGTCGCCAACGCCGTCTGGGTCGGCATCCACGACACGTTCGTCTCGTCGTCGGCGTTCCCGAACGCCCACCCGGGCCGCGAGTCGCCGCTCAAGGCGGACAAGGGCGGCTTCATCACCAGTACGACGGTCCACACGGGCCAGACCGTCGTCCTCCCGCTGGTCGGCGTCGCCCCCGACCAGATGCCCGACGGCGCGAAGAAGGCCGTGGCCGCGAAGGCCGAACCGGGAAAGATCACCGGCACGACCTGGCAGGACTTCACCCGCGGCAAGGGCGTCGGCAAGCTCGGCGGGGTCGACCCGTCCGAACTCGGCTACGGCGGGATGAAGATCGAGGCCGTCAAGGACGGCAAGGTGGTCGCCTCGACGAAGGCCGCGGGCGACGGCACCTTCACGCTGCCCGCGAAGGCCGACGGGGCCCAACTCCGGCTCCCGGCAGGCAACTTCAAGGCGCCGTACAACGGAGTGGAGTGGCTCGGCCCGTCGTTGGTGACACCGGCCATCATCGGGTCGTACGTGTGGATGTGGGCCGGGTTCGCGATGGTGCTGATCGCGGCCGGACTCGCGAGTGTGCCACGGGAGTTGCTGGAGGCGGCGCGGGTCGACGGGGCCAATGAGTGGCAGGTGTTCCGGAGAGTCACGGTGCCGCTGCTCGCGCCGGTGCTCGCGGTCGTCGCCGTCACGCTGATGATCAACGTGCTGAAGATCTTCGACCTGGTCTTCATCATCGCCCCGGGCTCCTCGCAGGACGACGCGAACGTGCTGGCCCTGGAGCTGTACCGGAAGGGCTTCTCGGAGGACCAGCCGGGTGTGGCCAGCGCGATCTCGGTCTTCCTGCTGCTGCTGGTGATCCCGGTGATGCTCTTCAATGTGCGTCGGCTCAGGCGGGAGGTGCGGCGATGACCACGGATGCCGGAAGTCTCGGTAAAACCGGGCCAGTTGAGGTCGTCAAGGCGCGGGAGTCGCTCGGTGGGCGGCTCGCGGCGGCGGCGAGCGGGGGTCTGGTCCGGGTGTTCCTGATCGTCGTCGGCCTGTTCTGGCTGGTGCCGACGCTCGGGCTGCTGCTGTCCTCGCTGCGCAGTCCGGAGGACATGAACGCGAGCGGCTGGTGGAAGGTCTTCAGCCAGCCGTCCCAACTCACCTTCCACAGCTACAAGACGCTGCTGGAGAACAGCGACATCACCAACTCGCTGTGGAACACCGTCCTGATCACCGTCCCGGCGACGATCCTCGTCGTGGTGATCGGCTCGCTCGCGGGCTACGCCTTCGCGTGGATGGAGTTCCCGGGCCGCGACTGGTGGTTCCTGGGCGTGGTCAGCCTGTTGGTGGTGCCGGTGCAGGTCGCGCTGATCCCGATCGCCGAACTCTTCGGAAAGATCGGCCTGTTCGGGACCATCTTCGGGGTGATCCTGTTCCATGTCGGCTACGGGCTGCCGTTCGCGGTGTTCCTGCTGCGGAACTTCTTCGCGGAGATCCCTCGCGAACTCCTGGAGGCGGCCCGGCTGGACGGCGCGGGTGAACTGCGGCTGTTCGCGCGGGTCGTGATGCCGCTGGGCGGGCCCGCGATCGCGAGCCTGGGCATCTTCCAGTTCCTGTGGGTGTGGAACGACATGCTGGTCGCGCTGGTGTTCACCAAGTCCAGCACGCAGCCGATCACGGTCGCACTGCAGACGCAGGTACGCCAGTTCGGCAACAACATCGACGTGCTGGCACCCGGTGCGTTCATCTCCATGGTGATCCCGCTGGCCGTGTTCTTCGCGTTCCAGCGGCAGTTCGTGTCCGGCGTGATGGCGGGCGCGGTCAAATAGCCCACAAATAGCGTCAAACGGGGCGCATTTCGGGAGGCGGGCCGTCACCGGCCCGCCTTTTCCCGTTCACCGGGGATCCCCCGTATGCCGTACCCGGCGTAACCAAGTCACTCCATCGGCCGTTCCCGGGCAGAACGCCCGCGCCGACCGACCCATGGATGTCCCTTGCCCAGGTTCAGTGTCATTGTCCCCGCGTACAAGGTCCAGGCGTACCTGCACGAATGCCTGGAATCGGTGCTCTCCCAGTCGTATCCCGATCTGGAGTTGATCGCGGTCGACGACTGCTCGCCGGACGCCTGCGGCGCGATCATCGACGAGTTCGCGGCCCGCGACGCCCGTGTGCGCGCCGTCCATCTCCCCGAGAACCAGGGCCTCGGCCGCGCCCGCAACGCCGGTCTGGCACAGGCGACCGGCGACTATCTCGTGTTCCTCGACAGCGACGACACGCTCACGCCGGACGCCCTGCGCTCGATCGCCGACCGGCTCAAGGAGACCGGCGAGCCGGACGTCCTGGTCTTCGACTACGCCCGCACCTACTGGTCGGGCGAGGCCCAACGCAACAAGGTCGCCGCCCAGTTGACCGAACAGGGCCCGGCGCCCTTCCGGCTGGAGGACCGCCCCGGGCTGCTGCGGGTCATCATGGTCGCCTGGAACAAGGCGTACCGACGGGAGTTCGTCGAGCGCGAGGGCTTCGCCTTCCCGCCCGGCTACTACGAGGACACCCCGTGGACCTACCCGGTCCTGATGACGGCGGAGACGATCGCGACCCTCGACCGGGTCTGCGTCCACTACCGCCAGCGCCGCCAGGGCAACATCCTCGGCACCACCAGCCGTTGCCACTTCGACGTCTTCGACCAGTACGACCGGGTCTTCGCGTTCGTCGACGCGCACCCCGAACTCGACCAGTGGCGGCCGGTGTTGTTCCGCCGCATGGTCGACCACCTCGCGACGGTGTTCACCAAGCCCGGCCGCCTCCCGCGCGGCACCCGCGCCGAGTTCCTACGCAAGGCCCGTGCGCACTACCGCCGTTACCGCATCCCCGGCACCCCGGTCCCGGTGCGCACCCGGATGCGTCACACGCTCGTCCACTTCGGCGTCCACCGCACGTTCCGCACCCTGCAGGCGGCGATGAGCTGGCGCCGCAGCGCGGTCAAGCTCACCGCGAAGGCCCTCCGCACGCTCAGGGCAGCTGTCCTCCAACTCCACTACCGGATCCAACTCCGGCTCCCGCTAAGGAATCGCGCGGTGTTCGCCGCCTACTGGGGACGCGGCCACAGCTGCAACCCGGGCGCGCTGGAGAGCGCGTTCCGCACCCACGCCCCGCACATCCGCACCGCGTGGATCGCCCGCCCCGAGCACCACCACACGATCCCGGCCGCGACGCGCAGACTGCGCCCCAACACGGCTTCCTACTGGACGGCGTTGGCCCGCTCCAAGTACCTGGTGAACAACGTCAACTTCGACCGCCGACTGGTCAAGCGCCCCGGCCAGGTCATGATCCAGACCCAACACGGCACCCCGCTCAAGCACATGGGCCTCGACCTCCAGGAACGCCCGGCAGCCGCACGGGACATGGACTTCGGCGAGCTCCTCAAGGGCGTCGACAAGTGGGACCACGTCCTGTCCCCCAACCGCCACACCACCCTGACCTGGGAGCGGGTCTACCCCGGCAGCTACACCACGCTCGCCTACGGCTACCCGCGCAACGACGTGTTCCAGCAGGCGACTTCGGCCGACGTGCACCGCCTGCGCGAGTCGCTCGGCATCCCGCAGGACGCGATCGCCCTCCTCTACGCCCCGACCCACCGCGACTACCGCCGCACCCAGCGCGCTCATCTCGACCTCGACCGCGTCCTGCGCCGCCTCGGCCCGCGCTTCGTCGTGCTGGCCCGCGCCCACTACTGGCACGAGGGCCCACTGGCCGCCGCCGCGTCCGGCCGGATCATCGACGTCACCGACCACCCCAGCGTCGAGTCGCTGTGCCTCGCCTCGGACGCGTTGGTCACCGACTACTCGTCCCTGATGTTCGACTACGCCAACCTCGACCGCCCGATCGTCATCCACGCCGACGACTGGGAGGCCTACGAGGCGGCCCGCGGCACCTACTTCGACCTGCGCGCCTTCCCGCCGGGCGCGGTCGCCCGCAGCGAGGACGAACTGATCGACATCTTCGCGACCGACCACTGGCGCGGCTCCCGCTCGACCCAGCTGCGCACCGCGTTCCGCGAGCGCTTCTGCCCCTATGACGACGGCCGCGCCGCCGAACGGGTCGTACGCCACGTGGTGTTGGGCGAAACCGACCTCCCGCCGGTGGTACCGCTCGCCGACCGCCACCCGGTGCCGTCGGCCGCCGCGAGCCTCACGCGCTCCCCGCTCGCCACCGTGCCACAGCCCGCGACGTCCCTGCCCGTCACCGACCGACTCTGAACGCCGTTCCCACACCGGGGAGTTCGCATGCCGTCAAGCCCTTCGCGACCGACACCGACCCGCCCGACCACCTGGCGCCCGACCGGACGCCCCAGGGCCTGTCGCGCGCACTGACACCGGACCCCTCCGGACCACTGGAGAAAGAACAGAATGCCCCGCTTCAGCATCATCGTCCCGTCCCACGGGGTCGCCGGCCGGCTCTCCCAGGCCCTGGACTCGGTCCTCGCGCAGTCCTACGGCGACTTCGAGCTGATCCCGGTCTGCGACGCCCCCGGCTCCCCGGCCGCCGACGTCGCCGACGCTCACACCGGGCGGGACTCCCGGGTGGCCCCGGTCAACTCGCCACCCTCCGCGGGGCTCAGCGGGGCCCGCAACACCGGGCTACGGGCGGCGACCGGCGCCTACGTCCTCTTCCTGGACGGCGACGACACCCTCGCCCCGGGCGCACTGGCCGCGCTGGACGCCCGGCTCGCGGAGACCGGTGACGTCGATGCCCTGTACTTCGAGCACGAGCGGACCCCGTGGTGGGAGGGCGAGCCCACCAACCCGGCCGCCCCGCTGCTCGCGAAGACCCCGGCGGGCGCCTTCTCCCCCGCGCAGGCACCGCAGTTGACGGGCGTACAACTCCCGGCGTGGAGCGCGGCCTATCGCCGCGCCTTCCTCACCGACCACCAACTCACCTTCCCCGAGGGCCGGTTCACCGACCTCGGCTGGGGCGGCCGGGTCACCGTCGCCGCCGAGCGGGTCGCGGTGCTGCGCTCGGTGGTCGTACGGCATCTGCTGCGCAGGCAGGGCAGCCGGCTCAACCTGCCCGGCGAGCACCACCATCAGCTCCTCGACCAGGTGGAGTTGGTGCTCGGCGCGGCGGAGCGCCTGTCTCCCGAGCGGTCGCAGGCGCTGTTCGAGCAGCTCTTCGCCGTGGTGCTGAAGACCGCCTCCCGACCCGAACGGCTCCCCTCCGGACACCGCGCCTTCTTCCGCCGGGCCGGGCGGCTCTACCGCAGTCACCGGCCCGCCGACTTCCGTGCGCCGGGCGGGAGTCTGGGAGTGCAGCACCGGCTGCTGGCGTCGGGGGCGTACATGGCGTTCAAGGCGCTGCGCGGTGCCAACCGGTCGGCGTCGGGGGCGGCCGAGCGGGTCCCGCGCCCCCGGATGCTGCGCACCCGGCTCCGCTACGCTCGTGCCCTGCGCCGCCGACTCGACCCCAACTTGGCTGTCTACTGCGCCTATTGGGGACGCGGCTACGCGTGCAGCCCGGCCGCGATCCACGCCAGGGCGAGCCAACTCGCCCCGCACATCCGCTCGGTGTTCCTGGTGGAGCCGGACGCGGTGGACGCCGTACCGAAGGGTGTCGAGCACGCCGTCATCGGCAGCCGGAAGTACTGGGAGGTGCTGGCGCGGGCCAAGTACCTGGTGAACAACGCCAACTTCGCGGAGGGCGTCGTCAAGCGTCCCGGCAGCGTGCACGTCCAGACGCAGCACGGGACCCCGCTGAAGAAGATGGGCGTCGACCAGTCGACGTACCCGGTGGTGGCCGCGGCGACCGGCAGCTTCGCCAAGTTGCTGGCCCGGGTGGACCGTTGGGACTACAACATCTCCTCCAACCGGCACTCCACCCAGATGTGGGAACGCGCCTTCCCCGGCTCGTACGAGGCGTTGGAGTACGGCTATCCGCGCAACGACGTCTACTACACGGCGACGGCGGACGAAGTGGCGCGTGTGCGGCGGGAGTTGGGGGTCCCGGAGGGCAAGACGGCCGTCCTGTACGCGCCCACCCACCGCGACTACCAGACCGGCTTCGACACCGGCCTCGATCTGGAGGCCTTCTGCGCGGCGGCCGGCGACGACGTGGTCGTGCTGCTGCGCGCCCACTACTTCTACGACCAGGGCCGCGCGAAGAGCAGCGGCCGGATCATCGACGTGACCGGACACCGCTCCTCCGAGGACGTGTGTCTGGCCGCCGACGCGCTGGTCACGGACTACTCGTCAATCATGTTCGACTACGCCAACCTCGACCGGCCGATCGTCGTGTACGCCGACGACTGGGGGGTCTACCGGGAGACGCGGGGCGTCTACTTCGACCTCATGGAGGCGCCGCCGGGACCGGTCGCGCGGACGCCCGAGGAGTTGGCGCAGGTGTTCCGCGACGGCTCGTACGCGGGGGCGGAGTCCAGTGCCCTGCGGGCCGAATTCCGGTCCCGTTTCTGCGAGTTCGACGACGGGCTGGCCGCCGAGCGGGTCGTACGCCGGGTGTTCCTCGGTGAGCCGCCGGAGTCGATCCCGGCCGTGATCCCGCTCGCGGAGCGCGTCCCGGCCCCCGCCGCCACCCTCGTAAGGAGCTGAACCCGAAGTGCCCCGCTTCAGTGTCATCGTCCCCGTCTTCAAGGTGCAGGGCTTTCTGCGCGAGTGCCTCGACTCGGTTCTGGAGCAGTCGTACCAGGACATCGAGGTGATCGCCGTGAACGACTGCTCGCCGGACGGGTGCGGCGCGATCCTCGACGAGTACGCGGCCCGCGACCCGCGCGTGCAGGTGCTGCACCTGCCGGAGAACGTCGGCCTCGGCCGCGCCCGCAACGCCGGAATGCCCCTGGCCACCGGCGACTTCCTGTTCTTCCTCGACAGCGACGACACCCTCACCCCGGGCGCCCTGCGCGCGATGGCCGACCGGCTCGACGCGAGCGGCGATCCGGACGTGCTGGTCTTCGACTACGCGCGCACCTACTGGTGGGGCGGCACCCGGCGCAACGTCCTCGCGCACGTCCTCACCGAGGTCGACGGCACCTTCACGGTCGCCGAACACCCCGAGATCCTCGACCTGTTGATGGTCGTGTGGAACAAGGTGTACCGCCGGGAGTTCGTGCACAAGCACGCCTTCGAGTTCCCGCCGGGCTACTACGAGGACACGCCCTGGACGTTCCCGGTGCTGCTCAGCTCCGAGCGGATCGCCACCCTCGACCGGATCTGCCTGAACTACCGGCAGCGGCGGCAGGGCAACATCCTGTCCACCACCAGCCGCAAGCACTTCGACATCCACGACCAGTACGAGCGGGTCTTCGCGTTCGTCGACTCCCGCCCGGAGCTGGCGAGTTGGCGCCCGTACCTGCACCGCAAGATGGCCGAGCACTGTCTCGACATCCTCGGCAAGCCGGACCGGCTGCCCCCCTCCGACAAGGCCGAGTTCTTCCGTCGCACGGCCGAGCTGTTCGCCAAGCACAAGCCGGCGGGCGGCGCGAAGGCGGACGCCGAAGTCCGTGCTCTGGAAGGCAGTTACGCGCTGTACCGGGTCCGGCGACAGGCGGGGCGGGGCGGTCGACAGCTCCAACGCCGGGCGTTGCAGGCCCGTAAGTCGGCGGCCGGACGGGTCAAGGGCGGCTTGTCCGCACTGCACGCTCGCCGCTCCCTCGACCCCAACCTCGTTGTGTACTCGGCCTTTTCGCACCGCGGGGTCCTCGGCGACCCGGCCGCCGTCTACTACAAGGCGAAGGAGATCGCCCCGCACCTCCGGGGCGTGTGGGTCGTACAGGACGCGGAACAGGCCGCGTTGTTGCCGCCGGACGTCGAGCACGTCCTCCTCAACACTCTGCGGTACCGCCAACTCACCGCCCGCGCCAAGTACTTCGTGAACAACGTCAATTGGCCCGGCACCCTCGCCAAGCGCCCCGGCAGCGTCCACATCCACACCCACCAGGGCACCCCGCTCAAGTACATGGCGGCGGACCTGCTGGACAAGCCCGGCGCCCGCTACGGCGTCGACGTCCCGCAGATGCTGCGCCGCGCCGACCGCTGGGACCACAGCCTGGTCGCCAACCGGCACTCGGAGCTGGTGTGGGAGCGGGCGTATCCGTGTCACTTCGCCTCGGTGCGGACGGGGAGTCCGCGCAATGACGTGCTCGTCGGCGCAACACCGGGAGCGGGGACGGCAGTTCGTGAGCGGCTCGGCATCCCCGCCGAGCACACCGTCGTGCTGTACGCGCCGACCCGGCGTGAGTACGTCCGGGGAGGGCATGTGGACCGGCTGGACCTGGCCCGGTTCGCCGAGGATCTCGGTCCGGAGCACGCCCTCGTCGTACGGCTGCATCCGTCCCTCGCGACCGGACCCGCGCGCGGCATGGGCCTCGCGGATCTGCACCGGCGGGGTGTTCTTGTCGACGCGACCGACGAACCCTCCGTGGAGGACGTCATGTTGGCGTCCGACGTGCTCGTCACCGACTACTCGGCCCTGATGTTCGACTACGCCAACCTCGACCGGCCGATCGTGCTGCACGCCGACGACCGGGAGGCGTACGCGGCCAGCCGGGGCACCTATTTCGACGTCACCGCCGCGCCACCGGGTCATGTGTCCGGTTCCTACCGGGAGTTGGCGTGGGTGTTCGCGTCGGGTGCCTGGCGGGACGAGGACTCGGCGCGGCTGCGGGGTGAATTCCGGGCGCGGTACTGCGAGTTCGATGACGGGAGGGCTGCGGAGAGGGTCGTACGGACCCTGCTTCTGGGTGACGAGGGCTGGCTGCCGCAGACCGAGTCCGGGGCGCGGGTCCCCTCTCCTGCCGCCGGTCACGACCAGTTGGCGTCCTCATGAGGCCGCGTACCTGGGTGCTGGTGCTGGCCGCGGTGTTCGCGGTGCTCCAACTCGCCAATGTCACCGGGCGGGCGACCCCCGACACGAAGAACTACCTGTCGTACGCGATGAGTCTGCGCGGTGCGAGCGAGCGGGAGGCGGCGACCGTCGCCATCGACTACAGCTGTGCGAGCCAGGGGGCGAACGCGCGGCGCGACCAGAGCGTGAACCCGTTGAACTTCCACGGCAAGGACCCGGCCGCGCGGGTTACGAAGAAGTGCCGGGACGCGGAGTGGCGGGGGGTGGACGCGCGGCTGCGGGCCGGGCAGACGGGCGGGTTCATCACGCCGTTCACGTCGGAGCGGTTCATGCGGATCTTTGAAGTGCGGCCCGGATACCCGGTGTTCCTGGTGCCGTTCGTGACGCTGCTCGGGCCGGTCTGGGGGATGTGGTCGGCGAGTGTCGTCCTCACGGTCGCGGGCGGGATCCTCGTCTTCCTGATTCTGCGCACGTTGTCCGTATCGGTGCCGTTCGCGTTGACCGGGCAGGCTCTTTATTACGTGCTGCCGTGTGGGACGACCTCGATGCGGCCGATGACCGAGGGGCTGATGACGGCCCTGACGCTGGCGGCGTTGTGGGGCTGCGCGCTGGTGCTGAAGGGGCAACGTTCGCGTGTCGGGCTCGCGTTGGTGGGTGGTTCGTTGGTGCTTCTCTTCACCGTCAAGCACTCGCAGTCCCTGTTCCTCGGGCTGTGCCTGGCCGGTGCGGGTGCGGTGGTCGCCGTAGGGCGAATGCGGCGTGGGCGGGTGCCGGGGCGGGCGTTGGTGGCTATTGCCGTGTTGGGCGCAACTGCCGCGCTGGGCACGCTGGTTCTGGCGAGCGCGCTGCACTACCCGTCGCAGACCGACAGCCTTCAGGACCTGCTCACCGATCACTACGCCCGGCCCGACCGCACGCGGCTGTGGCCCGAATTCCTGCACCTGGAAGCGAACTTCTGGGTCGAGTGGACGCGGCAGCAGCTGTGGCAGCCGATGCTTGCGGCTGCGCTGGGCGCGGGGGTGTGGGGTGCGGTGCGGCGGCCGGCGTTCGGGGTGTTCCTGATCGCTACCGCGTTCACGGGGATTCTCACGCAGGCCGCGCATCCCGATGTCAGCGTGTGGGGTGGGCGGTTGATCGTGCTGGTGTGGTTGTTGCCGGTGGTGGGGGTGCCGTTGCTGCTGGAGAGCGTGGTGCGGGGGAAGGCTGTTGCGGGTGTGTCTGTGCCAACGCCGGTTCCTGGGCAGGGAGTTGGGGAGCACGCTCAGTCGGTGCGGTGAGGTGAGGTGCGGTACGACGAGGTGGCCGACGGCGCGTATGCCGTCGGCCACCTTTGTGCCGGGTCACGGGAGTGTCGTAGTGACTACTCGATGACGAGGTCGACCTCGATGTTGCCGCGGGTCGCGTTCGAGTAGGGGCAGACCTGGTGGGCAGTCTCGACCAGCTTGCGGCCGGTCGCCTCGTCCACGGTGTCGGGGAGCTCGACGCGGAGGGTCACCTTGAGGCCGAAGCCCTCACCCTGCTTGCCGATGCCGACCTCGGCGGTGACGGCCGCGTCGGTGACGTCGACCTTCGCCTGCCGGCCGACGAGGCCGAGGGCGCTGCCGAAACAGGCGGCGTAACCGGCGGCGAACAGCTGCTCAGGGTTGGTGCCCTGGCCGTTGCCGCCCATCTCGACCGGAATGCCGAGCTGAAGGTCGATCTTGCCGTCGTTGCTGACCGCGCGACCGTCGCGGCCGTGGGTGGCGGTGGCTACGGCGGTGTAGATCGCGTCCATTGGAAACCATCCCTCTCGGAAGTCTTGGTGGGGGTGACCGGTCCGGATGTCCGGGCCGCCTCACGACGACAAGTAGAGCACACAATTCAATTGCCCACAACTAAATGGCCCGCTAGCGCTATCCTGGAGGCATGACCACCACTCCGGCCGCCTCCCCCACCAACGACTGGCTCCGCCTCGACCAGCAGATCTGCTTCTCCCTGAACGCCGCGTCGCGCGCGTTCGGCGGTGTGTACCGCGTGATCCTCAAGGATCTCGGGCTCACGTATCCGCAGTACCTGGTGATGCTGGTGCTGTGGGAGCACGGCGAACTGCCGGTCAAGAAGCTCGGCGAACACCTGCGGCTCGACTCGGGCACGCTGTCCCCGCTGCTCAAGCGGCTGGAGACGGCGGGTCTGGTACGGCGTGAGCGCAGCGTCCGTGACGAGCGGTCGGTGGAGGTGCGGCTCACCGATGAGGGGGTTGCGCTGCGCGAGCGGGCGGTCGAGGTGCCTCGGCGGATTCTTGGGGCGACCGGGTTCGACCTTGATGAGATCCGGGCGTTGCGGGAGCGGCTTGACCAGCTCACGGGGGCGTTGGATTCGGCGACGTTGGATGAGGCGTAGGCGCGGACACCGACTGCGTTGACTGCGTCGGCTGTGGGGGCATCCGGCGGATGTAGAGGGCCAGTTTCACTCGCCCTCGAACGTACTCCTGCCTTCGCGCGAACTCCCCGTCCACGACGTCGAGTTTGACCCGGTCGGTCGGGTCGCCGGGTACCCAGCGCGAGGGCAGCAGATTCGACTGCGCGACGATCCAGACCCGGTCCACCCCGGCGAGCCGCGCCCGCAACTCCCCCGGGCCCACCTCACGCCCACTGAGCGTTCCGGAACTCGCCCCCGACTCCCCCAACGCCAGATCCCGGGCCCCGACGAACGGCCCCGGATACGCCGACGCGGTCACCCGCCAGAACGACGGCAGGAACAACACCGGGTCGCCGGGCCGGAGTTCACGTCCAGCGAGTGCGGAGACGGCAGCGAGATTCTCGGGGCGGTTGGCTGCGGAGCGGTCGTTCCGGTAGGCGGGGAGGCCGTGGAGGAAGGGGGCGGTTGCGGCTAGGACGCCTGCGAGGGTGATGAGGTTGGCTCGGGTGGCGAGGGTGGCCATGGGGGTGCGGTTGGCGAGGAGAGTGCGGCGGAGTGGGCGGCGGTCGGTCGGGGGGCGTCGGGTGTCGGGCCTCAGGAGGGTCGTACGGTCAACTCCGGTGAGAGATGGGCGGCTTGTGGTTGCGGCTGCGGATCGGCTCCCGCCTCCAGCTCCGGCTTCGCCTGCGCTTCCGGCTCTGTCTCTGTCTCGGGCTCCGGCTGCGGCTGCGGCTCTGTCTCGGGCTCCGGCTCCGGCTCCGGCTCCGGCTCC
>NZ_BARF01000021.1 GCF_000367365.1 Streptomyces prunicolor NBRC 13075
GGGTTGAAGCTTGCGCCAGTTTCAAGGCGTAGGTTGGCCACCAATTGCCCGCCTTCGGGCCGCCCTTGCACTCTCCGTCCGACTCACCCGGGCGTTTGATCCACAAGTACGCGTCCACCAGCGGGTTCGCCGTCTTTGTTGTGGGGGTTTCACCCAGGGCCCTGCCCGGGGGGTTGCACCAGTTCTCGTCTGTGTCGCCATCCGTATACGGTCCGTTGCCGTTGCGGCTGGTGTCGATGACGAAGTGTTTGTCGGCGGTCTTGGCCGAGAGTTGTTTGCCGTAGGCGATGGAGTCCTGGGTGGAGTAGAAGTTGGAGACGTTCACCGCGAAGCCGTCGGCCTTCGCCAGGCCCGCTCGTTCGAGGGGCTGGTAGATCTCGTCGGGGTGGCCCCAGCCCGCGTTTCCGGCGTCCAGGTAGACCTTCGTGTGGGTGAGGGACTTGAGCTTGGTGATCGCGTAGGCGAGTAGGTCGTAGCGCTCCGCCTGGAATTGGGCGGGAGTGCAGCCGTCCACCAGGTGGAGGATGGCGTCCGGTTCCAGGATCACGGTCGCCGCGCGGTCCGTGATGCCCTGCGCCACCGCGTCGATCCACTCGCGGTACGCGTCGCCGTCGCCCGCGCCGCCCTGGGAGTACTGGCCGCAGTCGCGGTGCGGGATGTTGTAGAGGACCAGGAGTGCGGTGCGGCCGGCCTTGTCGGCGGCCTCGGTGAAGCCCTGGGCCTCCGCCTTCGGGTTCTCCGCGCCGATCCACTCGCCGGTCGGCTGCTCGGCGATCTTTCGGATCTGTTCGGCGTCCGACGTCTTGCCCGCCTTGACGTAAGTGGCCACCTGGCGGGCCGCGTTGGTGTCCGGGTTGACCCAGATCGGGTCCGCTCCCTCGGGCTGTTGGGTGATCTTCGCGTTCGCGTCGGGTTTCTTGTCCCCGTCCCCCGAGGAACACCCCGCGATCAGCAACGCGGCCCCCAGAACCAACGCCGACGTCCGTGTGCCGAAGGAGACCGGGGTCCCCTGGCTGCCGTACATCCAACTCCCCCTTGGCTGTACCGATCCAAGGCTCAATCGTGACATACGTGGCGTGCCGCCCACGAGAACGCCCGGGTGTTGTCGTCCGGCTGTTACACCTCCGCTCCTCGGGGTAGATGGGCGGCCTAGGGGCTGTCCGGCGGGCTCGGTCGCGGGGCAGGGGGAGGTGGCCGTCATGCACCACACGTCCCGGGAGAGCAGGCTCGCCGCGGCGCTGGTGGAGGCCGCCGACACCCTGATCGAGGACTTCGACACCGAGGAGTATCTGCGGCGGCTGGCCGATCATTGCGTGGAGCTGCTGTCCGCTTGGGCTGCCGGGGTTGTGTTGATTGATGGTGGTGAGGCCGTGGCGCTGGCCGGGAGCAGGCGCGGCGGTCGCGAGGAGGTGGCTCTCGATCTGCTGGCGGCACAGCACAACTCCGGGCCCTGTCTGGAGAGTTACGGGTCCGGGCGGCCCGTACCGCCGGTGTCGATCAGCTCGGCCCAGGTGGCCGCCCGCTGGCCGGAGTTCACCGAACGGGCCCTGCGGCACGGCATCGTGGCGACCTTCGCGGTGCCGGTGCGGCGGCGCGAGACGCTGCTCGGCGCGCTCAATGTGTTCGAGTCGGCGCTGCCCAACTCCGCTTCGGACGGCGGGCGTTCGGAGGTGGCGGTGGCGCAGGCCCTCGCCGACGCCGCCGCTCTGGGGCTGAAGAATCATCGCACGTACGCCCAATCCCGTTCCCTGGCCGGGCAGTTGCAGGAGGCGCTGTCGAGCCGGGTTCGGATCGAGCAGGCCAAGGGGATGCTCGCCGAACGCTGGCAGGTCGGTACCGACGAGGCGTTCATCGCGTTGCGCGGGCATGCGCGACGGCACCGGCTGCCGTTGGACCTGGTCGCGCGGTCGGTGATCGAGGGGGGACTTGTGGATCGACTGTGACCAGTGCATATGACGGCGAGCGACTACTGCGAGACATGGCGTTATTCGCCCTCTAGGCCCGGACGCTCATTCGTTCTAGAGTCATTCCCGACGGCCCCAGCCCCTGGCCCGAATCCACACCTTCCACCACTGGTTTTCCAGACCTCCCGCGCCGTTCGCCGGGTTACTCCCGCAGCCCGTGCGCGTGCGGTTGAGGACCAGCCCGGTCGGCGGCTTCAAGGGGGGAGCAGGTCGTCGGCCGGGCCCGGTTGTCAGAGTCCGGTGCCGGTGAGGTAGGCGGACACGATCACGTTCGCCGTGTAGCTGCGGCTGGCGCGGTCGAAGGTGCCGCCGCAGGTGATCAGGCGGAGTTCGGCGCGGCCCGACTCCCGGGTGCCGTAGGCCTGTTGGGCGTCGAAGTGGGTACGGGTCAGGACGCGGACGTCGTCGACGGTGAACTCGGCGACCTTGCCGTCGTCGCGGATCACCCGGATCGTTCCGCCCGGGCGGAGGGTGCTGAGCTTGTAGAAGACGGCGGGCCTGGTCTCGGTGTCGACGTGGCCGACCATCAGGGCGGTTCCGGGGGCCCCGGGCCGTACTCCGTTCCCGTACCAGCCGACCACGCCCGCCTGGTCGAACGGCGGTGGGTCGATCGCGCCCTGCGTGTCCAGGCCGCGGGCCACCACCGGTGCCTGTACGGCGAGTTGGGGAATGTCGATGCGCTGGGGCAGGGCGTTGCCCAACGGCTTTGCCGCGGGCGGGAGTTCGGCCTCCGGGGGGCGGCCGACCGCCGCCACGTCGCCGGTCGTCGGCGCGGATATGCCCTGCCGGATGTCGGTCAGGTCCTGGCCCCACAGCCACAGCCCGAGCAGCAGCACGGCCCAGGCGACCCCGGTCAGCAGCCGTCCGGTGCCGGTGGAACGCTCGTGGTCGGCGGGCCTGTCGTGATCGAACATGGCCGGTCAGCCCGTCCTGCGGCTCCGGCGGGCGCTGCGCAGCGCCACGGCCGTCGCGGCGACACCGGCCAGCAGCAGACCCACCACGGCGTGCGCGGTACCGGGACCGGCCGCATGCGCGTCCACGGCGGCCAGGTGCCGCGCCGTACCGCCACCGCCCGCGTGGACGGGCGCGACCGGCGAGGCGGGGGCCGAGGGAGGCGCTGACGGCGACTGGGAAGCGTCCGCCACGACCTTGATCGCGCCCTTCACCGTCACGCTTCCGCAGGTGATCTTCACGTCGTAGCTGCCCGGTTCCAGCGAGCTGCGGACCCGGGTCTCACCGGCGAGGGTGCCGGCCGCGCCGACCAGCTTGGCGTCGGCGACGAACGCGTCCGACGCCGCCGAGCCCGTCGTACCGGCACAGCCGCTGATCTTCAGCGCTACCTCGCCGCCGGGGGCCGGGGAAGCGGGGGTCACCGAGACGCCGCCTCCGTCCGCCGCGTACGCCGTCGGGGTGAGCGTCGCGAGGACCACCGCGGCGCCCGTACAGAGTGTGACTTTCAGTGAACCCATCGTGAACCTCCAGATATCTGGAGACTCCTCCTCGCAGTGGACGCCCGCATCCTCAGCCGCGCCCGGCTGCTCCGTATGGGGGACGGCGCCGGAAGGTGCATAGCATGGTCACCTCACATGCCCGCGTACCGCAGGAGTGCCCACCCATGACAGAGCGCAAGCCCATCGAATCGTGGCTCACCGACATGGACGGGGTGCTGATGCACGAAGGCGTCCCGGTGCCCGGCGCGGAGGCGTTCATCAAGACGCTGCGGGAGAAGGGACGTCCGTTCCTGGTCCTCACCAACAACTCGATCTACACCGCGCGCGACCTGCACGCCCGGCTGAACCGGATCGGGCTCGACGTACCGGTGGAGAACATCTGGACCTCGGCGCTGGCCACCGCGGCCTTCCTGGACAACCAGCACCCCGGCGGCACCGCCTATGTGATCGGCGAGGCCGGGCTGACGACGGCACTGCACGACGCGGGGTACGTGCTGACCGACTCCGACCCCGACTTCGTGATCCTGGGCGAGACCCGCACGTACTCCTTCGAGGCCCTGACCAAGGCGATCCGGCTGATCAACGACGGCGCCCGGTTCATCGCGACCAACCCCGACAACACCGGGCCCTCCCCCGAGGGCGCCCTGCCGGCGACCGGTTCGGTGGCCGCGCTGATCACCAAGGCGACCGGCAAGGAGCCCTACTTCGTCGGCAAGCCGAACCCGCTGATGATGCGGAGCGCGCTGAACACCATCGGCGCGCACTCGGAGAGCAGCGCCATGATCGGTGACCGCATGGACACGGACGTACTGGCCGGGCTGGAGGCAGGGATGGAGACCTTCCTCGTCCTCACCGGGCTGACGACCAGGGGCGATCTGGAGCGGTACCCGTACCGGCCCACGAAGGTCGTGGAGTCCATCGCCGACCTGGTCGACCTGATCTGATTGACCTGATCCGGCCAGGGGGATCTCCCCTCGCGCCACTGATGCCGTTCGTCATGCGAGGACTCCGGGCAACTGTCCTACGCCGTCGAGGACTTGGGTCGCCCCGGCCGCCCGCAGCGCGTCCGCGTCGTGCGCGCCGGTCAGGACGCCGGCGACCAGGCCCGCGCCCGCGCGGACCCCGCTGCGCATGTCGTACGAGGTGTCGCCGACGACGGCCAGCTGTCGTACGTCGTCGGCAACTCCCGTACGCAGGAAGGCCGTCAGCACCATGTCCGGGTACGGGCGTCCCCGGCCGCCGGCGTCGGCGGGGCACAGGGTGAGGTCGGCGAGGTCCTGCCAGCCGAGCGCGGCCAGGATCGCGTCCTGCGTGGTGCGGGCGAAGCCGGTCGTCAACACGACTGTGCGGCCTTGGGACTTGAGGGTCTCGATGGTCTCGCGGGCGCCGGGGAGGGCGGCGACCCGGCCGCCGTCGACGAGTTCGGCGTACGCCGCTTCGAAGGCCTTGTTGGCGTCCTGGGCCTTGGCCTCCGCGCCGAACAGGTGGCGGAAGACGGAGATCTTGGACTCGCCCATGGTGGCGCGGACGTAGTCGAGCATCGAGTCGGGTCCGGAGCCGGGTTCCTCGCCCATGTGGCGGGCGGCAGCGGCGAACGCCTCCTCGACGAGACCGCCGTCGGCGACGGTCGTGCCGGCCATGTCGAGGACGACGAGACGGATGTCGGGTGTCGTGGGGTTCGGGTTCATGAGGGGGATCACGGGGGTCACCAGTCCAGTTCGTTCGCGGTGGTTTCGGCGATCGCCGGGGAGCAGGTCATGCCTCGTCCGCCGGGTCCGGTGACCAACCAGACGCCGTCGCGCACCTGTTGGCGGTGGACGACGCGGGCGGGGTCGGTGCACTGCGCGTACACGCCGGCCCAGCGGCGGCGGATCTTCGGGAGGGGACGGCCGAGGAACGATTCGAGGACCTCGGCGAGATGGTCGTAGGGATCCTCGGTGGTGTCGAAGGCGAACGGGTGCTCGTACTCGTGGGTGTCGCCGATGGTCAGTCCGCCGTCGGCGCGCTGCACCATGAGGAGTTGCATGGCGTGCGCGGCCGGGATCCGCAACTGCGGTTGTTCGACGTTGAGTTGGTCCAGGGCCCGGCCGCGGTAGGCCGGGTAGTAGCGGAAGCTGTCCGCGTCGGCGACCGATGTGGTGAGCGGTTCGCCGAGCGGGTCGGTCTGCATCATCTGCAACCGGACGCGGCGGACGGGGAGTTCGGGTCCGGCGAGTTCGCGGACGAGTCCGCCGAGCCAGGCGCCCGTGCACAGCACGACCACGTCGGAGGCGTGCACGTCCCCGTGGTCGTCGCGTACCGCGTGCTCGCCGATGACCTCGCGGACCTCGCGGCCCGGCAGGAAGGTGTAGTTCGGGGACTTCGACAGCTCGGCGCGCAGGGCGAGTTGGGCGGTGCGGGGTTCGACGGCCGCGTCGCGCTCGCAGTACAGGGCGGCGGTGAAGGCGCCGCGGAGGGCGGGGTTCACGGCGCGGGCCTCGGCCGGGGTGAGGAGTTTGTAGCCGCGCGCCGCGGAGTCCTCCCTCGCTATGGCGGCCTCGGCGACGGCGAGTTCGCGCTCGCCCCGGACCGGGGTCAGCGAACCGTTGGCCCGGAAGCCGAGCCCGGGCACGCGGGCGCCGATCTCCTCCCACAACTCCCTTGCCCGCAGGGCGGTTTCGAGTTCCTCGCCGCCCGCGCGGCCACTCACCCAGATCTGCCCGAAGTTGCGCAACGAAGCGCCGCGAGCCTCCGCCTCGCGCTCGATCTGTACGACCTCATGGCCGCGTTCCACTGCTTGCCAGGCGTGCATGGTGCCCACCACGCCGCCTCCGACGACTGTCACTCTCACGACCTGAGCCTGACCGACGGCCGCACTTTTGGGCTAGACCCGTTACTTATTCGTTATGAATGGATGGGTTCGTCAGGTGACTACTGATGCGTCAGGTGAGTGGTGAACGAGAAGCGGTCGCCCCGGTACAGGCCCCGCACCCGTTCCAGCGGGCGGCCCTCCGTGTCCCGTGACACACGGTGGATCAGCAGCATCGGGAGGGCGGGCGGGGTGCCGATGAGGAGGGCCTCGCGCGGGGTGGCGAGCACGGTCTCGATGCGTTCGTCGGCGTCGCCGAAGTGGATGCCGCGGGCGCCGAGGTAGCCGTAGAAGGAGGAGTCGGGCTCGAAGTCGGTGTCCAGGTGCGGGAGTCGGGCGACGGAGACGTAGGTGCTTTCGAGGCCGACCCGCTCGTCGTCGGCGAGCAGGACGCGCTCCAGGTGCCAGACGGGTTCGCCGCGGGTCAGTCCGGTCTCGGCGGCGAGTGCGTCGGGGCAGGGGAAGCGGTCGAGGGTGACGAGGCTGCGGCCCGGGGTGCGGCCCTGTCGTCGTACGCCCTCGGTGTAGCTGGCCAGGGACAGCGGCTGCTCCAGCTTGGGCCCCGCGACGACCGTGCCCCGGCCCTGCCGGCGCAGCCTGCCCTCCAGCACGAGTTCGCGCAGCGCCTGCCGCACGGTCTCGCGGGCGACCTCGTACCGCTCGGAGAGGTCGCGCTCGGTGGGGATCGGGCCACCCTCCCCCAACTCGTCGACGAGCGCGGCGATTTGGGCCTTCACCGCGTAGTACTTGGGGATACGGCCGTGCTCCGGGATGCCGGAGCGGACGGGGGCGCCGGGGGCCTGGTCGTTCGGGTAGTCCACGGGGAGATCGTCGCAGAAGCGACCGGCGGCGCTAGCGGCGCCTCCGGGCCAGGAGCAGGGCGCCGGTGGTGACAAGGAGGACGGATGCGGCGGCGAGGACGAGGTGTTCGGGGCCGATTCCGGTGCGCGCGAGTTCGTCGGTGAACGAGAGGTCCTCGGCGGGCGCGGTGGCGGTGGGAGCGGGGGTCGTCGTGGAAGTGGCGGGGGTGCTGGATCCCGGGACGGCGGGGTCGACGTCGAAGCGGTAGTCGTTCGACTGGCCGACCCAGTCCCCGTCGTCGGCATGGCGCTGTACGACGGCTGCGTCGGCGGTGATCTCGTTCGCGACGGCGTCCGGGGCCAGCGCGAGGCGCATCTTCACGGTGAGGGTCTTGCCGGGGTCGACCGTGAAGCCCGGGAAGCCGTCGTCGAAGGCGCCGACCAGTTCGGCCTCGTCGGTCCGGGCGAAGTGGACCGGGTGCGGGCGGGGGCGGGTGCCGTCGTAGAACTCCAGCTTGGGCTGGGACGGTTTCAGGGCACGCTGCTGGTCCACGAGGACGACGACCGGGTGGATCGCGGTGCAGCGGTGGGTGGTGGTGTTGGTGAGGTCGAGGTACCAGGTGCCGTAGCCGCCGCCGGCCTCGTAGGAGTCGGGGCCGTCGTGGATGCGGGTGGTGAGGGGGAAGGTGTGGGCGTCGGGGGCGGCACAGGTGGGAGCGGCGGCCGCCGTGCCTGCCGCGTGGGCCGATGGTGTGGCTGCGATGAGGAGGGGGGCGGCTGCGGCGAGGCAGAGGGACAGGGACCGGGACAGGGGCAGAGACCGGGACAAGGGTGCGCGCAGTGGGGTGCGCGGGCGCAGGGGCAGTCGCATAAACACATGAGCGTGCCGGGGGTGAGGGCCGACAGAGGGTGACATGGCCGGGAGTGTGCCTCGAACGGGCGCGGCTGTTCCGCCAGGCAGAGCAGACGGTCAGTCGGTCAACCGTCCGCCCGTCCGAACAGCGGCCCCAGCAGCAACTGCGCCGCTCCCTCCGCGACACCCCGCGCCCTGCCGGGGGCGACCCGTACGGGTACGGCGGCCTCGCGGGCGCCCTCTCGCCGGGCGCCTTCGTCGAGGACGGCGGCGACTCCGCGCACGAAGGGTTCCGGGTCGGCGGCGACGGTACGGCCGCCCAGCAGCACGAGGTCGATGTCGAGCAGGCCCACTAGGTTCGCGGCGCCCGCACCGAGCACGCGCGCCGCTTCATCGACGTCACCGCGCGCTACGGCGGCCAGGCACAGGGCCTCGATACAGCCCCGGTTCCCGCAGTCGCAGGGCGGCCCGTCCAGCTGGATCACCTGGTGCCCGAACTCACCGGCCCCGGTCCGCGCGCCCCGGTGCACACCTCCGCCGATCACCAGTCCGGCGCCGAGCCCGGTCCCGAGGTGCAGATAGGCGAACGCCCCGCCCACCCCGCCGACGGCCAGCCCGAGCGCGGCGGCGTTCGTGTCCTTGTCGACGACGACAGGCACCCCGAGCCGCCGGGCGAGCGCGTCCCGCAGCGGAAACCCGTCCCACTCCGGGAAACCGGTGACCCGGTGCAGAACGCCGTGGGCGTGATCGAGGGGGCCGGGGAGAGCGACACCGACGCCGAGCAGGTGGCCGGTGGCGGCGAGGGCGGCGGACGCGGGGCGCAGGTCCGCCGAGCCGACGGCGTCCGGCACCACCGTCCCGATCACCAGCTCCTCGACCTCCCGAGCCACCGCCTCCACAACCACCCCGGCCCCCGCCCCCAGGTCCAGCGGCGCACCCCGCTCCCCCACCACCGCACCGGTGAGATCGACGAGCACCACCCGCAGCTCGTCCCGGTCCAGATGCACCCCCACCGCGTGCCCGGCCTCCGGCACCAGCCGCAGTACCGTGCGCGGTTTCCCGCCCGTGGACGCGCGCCGCCCCGCCTCCGCGGCAAGGCCGGACTCCCGCAGCCGGGCGGTGATCTTGCTGACGGCCTGGGGGGTGAGCCCGGTGCGCTCGGCGAGTTCGAGGCGGCTGATCCCGTCCGCGCCGGCCGTCCGCAGCAGGTCGAGGACCAGCGCGGTGTTGTGGCTGCGCACGGCGAGCAGATTCGCGCCCACCGCCGTAGTCGTTCCGCTTCCGGTCCCGCCCCGCGCACTGTTGTTCACACCCCCATTGTCCCCACCACTTGCACTTTGGCAACAGCGTTGCGAAAGTGGAGGGCATGACTGGACGCACCACTCGCACACCCCTCCGCGTCGGGCTCGTCGGCTACGGCCTCGCGGGCTCCGTCTTCCACGCCCCGCTGATCGCCGCCACCGAGGGCCTCGCGCTCGACACGGTCGTCACCTCGAACCCGGAGCGGCAGCAACAGGCCCGCGCCGAGTTCCCGGACGTCCGCGTGGCCGCGACCCCGGACGAGCTGTTCGACCGCGCCGGCGACCTGGACCTGATCGCCATCGCGTCGCCGAACAAGACGCACGTCGCGCTCGCGACCACCGCCCTGAAGGCCGGCCTGCCGGTCGTCGTGGACAAGCCGATCGCCGGCACGGCAGCCGAGGCGCGCGAGCTGGCGGCCCTGGCCGAGCAGCACGGCCTGCTCCTCTCCGTCTTCCAGAACCGCCGCTGGGACAACGACTTCCTGACCCTGCGCAAGCTCCTGGCCGAGGGCGAGCTGGGTGACGTATGGCGCTTCGAGTCCCGGTTCGAGCGCTGGCGCCCGCAGCCCAAGGGCGGCTGGCGCGAGTCCGGCGACCCGGCAGAGATCGGAGGTCTGCTCTACGACCTCGGCAGCCATGTCGTCGACCAGGCGCTGACCCTCTTCGGCCCGGCGGCCTCCGTGTACGCCGAGTCGGACATCCGCCGCCCAGGTGCGGAGACGGACGACGACACGTTCTTCGCGATCACGCACACGAACGGCGTCCGCTCACACCTGTACGTCTCCGCGACGACCGCCCAACTCGGCCCGCGTTTCCGGGTGTTGGGCTCCAAGGCGGGCTACGTCAAGTACGGCCTGGACCCTCAGGAGGCGGACCTGCGCGACGGCAAGCGACCGGGCACGGCGGACGGTTGGGGCCAGGAGCCCGAGTCCCTCTACGGCCGTGTCGGCGCCGGCGAGTCCCCGCTGACCGGCGGTGGCCGCCCCGAACCGACCCTCCCCGGCGACTACCCCGCGTACTACGCGGCCGTCGCCGCCGCCCTCCGTGACGGCGCCCCCAACCCGGTGACCGCCCTGGAGGCGGCCGCCGCTCTCGACGTACTGGAAGCCGCGCGCCGCAGCGCCCGCGACGGAGTGACGGTGACCCTGTGACCCAGAACAAGCCCTCGATCACCCAGCGGATCGCCCCGGAGATCACCCCGACGGTGGAGGAACTGGAGGCGCAGGAACGCCACTTGGTGTTCCAGCACTTCACCTACGACGACGCGTGGGAGCTGGGTTCGCTGCTCGTGGAAATGGCCCGGGAGCGGCAGGCCCCGGTCGCCATCGACATCCGGCGCGGCGGTCAGCAGCTGTTCCACGCGGCGCTGCGGGGTTCGGCCCCCGACAACGACGCGTGGATCGACCGTAAGCGCAAGGTGGTCGAGCGCTTCGGCGCGGCCTCCTACCTGGTCGGCACCCGCTTCCGCGCCAAGGGCAGCACCTTCGAGGAGTCCTCCCGCCTCGACCCCGACGAGTACGCGGCGCACGGCGGTTCGTTCCCGATCAATGTCGAGGGCGTGGGTCTGATCGGCACGGTGACGGTGAGCGGGTTGCCGCAGTTGCAGGACCACCGGTTCGTGGTCGAGGCGCTGGAGCGGTTCCTGGGCGACGACCGGAAGTAACCGCCGGGCGGAAACAATCCGAGGCTCCCTCCGGTTGGCACTGACCAGCACGTCCCACACGTCCCACACCGGAGGGAACAGGACCGATGAGCAGCGCCCTGAAGGAAACGATCGGCCGCTACGGCATCTGGAGCGTGGGTCTGCGCTCCGAAGAGCCGTCCCTGCGCGCCGAGTTTCACTGAGCTGGAGGAGGCCCGGCGCTCAGTCCGCGCCGGCGTGGCCGGACGGCCACGCCGACCTCAGGCCAGGTCCGACGTGTCCAGGTCGAACCCGAAAGGCTCGGGCAACCCTAGCTTCGCGCCGAAGACCGCCTTCTGCGAGTGCTGGTATCGACCACCCTTGGGCTCCCAGTGCACGACCACCTCGCCACGGTGCCGGTCGACGAGCAGATACACGGGCAGCGCGGCCTGGGCGTAGGCGTCACGCTTCTCGACGCGGTCGGCGTCCGCATCCTTCTCGCTGCCCGACGTCACCTCGACAACCAGCAGGACCGCCGAGGTATCCGCCCAGGACGGCTGCCCCCGGAAGTTCCCGAGCGGGGCGACCGCGCCATCGACGCGGGCGCGTCCGGCACGGTATGCGGGAATGGCCAGCCCTCGCTCCTGGTACATGCGCAGCCCAGGATCGTGCACCCGTACCTGGTCCCCGATGGACATGACGTTCTCGTCGTGGTCACCGTCCGGAGCCGGAGTCACGGTCACCCTCCCGTTGATCAGCTCGATGTGGAGGCTTTCCGGCGCTGCGGCTTCGAGCGCTTCGAACTCCTCAAGCGTCACTTCGGTCTGCACAACGGTCATGGTGCCCTCCTATTCTCCGGACCAGCGTACGCGTCCTTGAGCTCGTGCCGCTGACGCTCCGAACCTCATATCCCCAGCCTCCGCAGCTCCTGCCCCAGCACCGGAGTCAGCGCCTCGGCGTAGGTCTCCGCCAGGTGGCTCTCGTCGCGGTAGACGAACGTGTCGCGGACGGCGACGGGGCAGTTGCCCGAGCCGGGGCAGAGCCAGGGCTTCGGGTCGATCACGGTGGCGCCGGCACGGAGGGCGCCTTGGCGGTTGGCCTCCCGCCGGGTGGGGTCCTTGATCGCCTCGCTCTGGTCCGACTCGCACTTGTCCAGCCGCAGGGGATGCGTCGACGCGCACTCGACGGGGTCGTCCTGCGCGTTCGGCCACGGGGTGTCGAGCAGGACGGCCACCTGGTCGGCGGCGCGGGCCAGCCGCTCGTAGACGCGTGCATAACCCGCCGTCCAGTCCTCCAGCGGGTCCTTCATCGGTTTCACGGGCTTGGCCACCTCGGAGGAGGAGGCCAGGACCAGCATCGGGTGCAGCTGCTCGATCCGCCGCAGCGCGTTCTCCCGCCAGGTGTCGCACGAGGTGTACGGGCCGGGGCCGTTGACGGTCGTGATGTCGGCCGTCTTGCAGGACGCCTTCGTCAGGGACACCAGCCTCCAGCCGTACTGGTGGCTCAGTTTCTCCAGCGCCGGGAACCACTGGGCGGCGTGCGAGTCGCCGTAGAGGACGACGACCTTGTCGCCGGAGGGGTCGCCGTACTCGCAGGCCGGCGAGCTGGTGGCCGTGTAGTTGACGTGGCAGCTGTCGCGGTAGACGGCGGAGCGCTTCGTCTTGATGGCGGCGAGGGCCGGTGACAGGTTGCTCGGCAGCGTGGTCGCGGGTGCGGCGAGGAGGCCGGTGAGCCGGGCCTCGGGGTCCGATGCCGTCGTCAGGGCCTCCGCGAGGCCGGGCACCCGGGTGCCGGAGCCGATCGGTGGTGGGAAGGCCGTAGCGACGAGGGCGGCGGACACGACGGTCGCGGACAGGCCGAGGCCGAAGGTCACCGCCGTCGTGGGTCGTCGGCGCAGCGAGCCGCTGAACCGGACCGGGTTCTCCAGCAGCCGCAGGCTCACCCGGGCCAGGGCCAGGGCGACCGCGCACAGCGCGAGATTCAGCCGGAGCCCGGCCGGGCGTCCCAGCGCCAGGGGGCCGAGCATCAGCAGCGGCCAGTGCCACAGGTACCAGCCGTACGAGAGGTCGCCCAGCCAGGCCGCGGGGCGCAGGGCGGCCGGTGTGGAGGGGGGTTCCCTACGGCAGCCGCCCGCGATCACCAGGGCCGCGCCGAGCACGGGCAGCAGCGCGAAGTGGCCGGGGAACGGCGTGTCCGCGTCGTACAGCGTCGCCGCCGCGATGATGCCGGACAGCCCCAACAACGCGCCTGTGGCGGCGAGTTGGCGAGGCAGGCGCTCCAACGCCCCGGCGCCGAAGGCCAGTAGGGCGCCGGTGCCCAGTTCCCACAGGCGGGTGTGCGGGCCGAAGTACGCCCAGGAGGGCGAGGTCTCGGTCGCGCGGACGCCCAGGACGTACGACAGCACGCACAACACGCCCAACGGCAGGGCCCGTAGCCATGGACGTCGGATCAACTTCCAGCTGACGAGCAGGAGTAGGGGCCACAGGAGGTAGAACTGCTCCTCCACGGACAGCGACCACAGGTGCTGGAAGGGCGACGGCGAGCTTCCCTCGCGGAGGTAGTCGGTGCCCGAGTCCGCCAGGTCGATGTTCACGAAGTACAGCGCGCCCGCCAGCGCGTCGTGCATGAACTCGGCGTAGCGGACCTTCGAGGCGAAGAGCCGGCAGCCGATCATGGTGGCCAGCGACACCAGGGTCGCCAGCGGGAGTATGCGCACGGCGCGGCGGGCGTAGAAGCGCCGCAGGGAGAGGGTTCCGGAGCGGTCGGCCTCGCGGAGCAGGCCCGAGGTGATGAGGAATCCGGAGATCACGAAGAAGACGTCGACCCCGACATAGCCGCCGGCCGCGAACGTCACTCCGGCGTGCGCCAGCACGACGAGCGTGACGGCCAGGCCGCGCAGCGCCTGGATGTCGGGCCGCTGCGGCGGCCTCGGCGAACGGGCGGGCAGCCATGCGGTGAGGCCGCGTCCGCGCGGCGGTGATCCGTCGGGCCGCCCGTCCGGCGCCGTGTCCTGCCGCGGGCAGGTGGTGGCGGGGGTGTGCGTCATACCTGGAACTGTGCGCGGAGCGCGGGGAGTTCCAGTCCTTCACGGCGCATTGGTCCCCCGCCGTCCGCCAAGCGTTCTTCAGGCGTTCGTCAGGCGTCCTTCAACTCCTGCCGCTGCCGCCCGAGTCCGGAGATCTCCAGCTCCACGACGTCCCCGGCCCGCAGGAACGGCTTGGGCTCCGGCTGCCCCAGCGCGACGCCCGCCGGAGTACCGGTGTTGATGACATCCCCGGGGTAGAGGGTCATGAACTGGCTTACGTAGCGCACCACTTCGGCGACCGGGAAGATCTGCTCGGCGGTCGTCCCGTCCTGCTTCAACTCCCCGTTCACCCACAGCCGTAGCGACAGCCCCTGCGGATCGCCGACCTCGTCCGCGGTCACCAGCCACGGCCCCAGCGGGTTGAACGTCTCGCAGTTCTTGCCCTTGTCCCAGGTCCCGCCCCGCTCGATCTGGAACTCCCGCTCGGACACGTCGTGCGCGACCGCGTACCCCGCGACATGCGCGAGCGCCTCCTCGTGGGACTCCAGATAGCGGGCCGTACGCCCGATGACGACGGCGAGTTCGACCTCCCAGTCGGTCTTCACGGAGTTACGCGGGACGAGCACGGTGTCGTACGGCCCGACGACCGTGTCGGCGGCTTTGAAGAAGACGACCGGCTCGGCGGGCGGCTCGGCGCCGGTCTCGCGGGCGTGGTCGTGGTAGTTCAGCCCAATGCACACGACCTTGCCGATCCGTGCCAGCGGCGGCCCGACCCGCAGCCCGTCGGCGTCCAGCGCGGGCAGCTCCCCGGCGTCGGCCGCGGCGCGGATCCGGCCCAGCGCGGCGGTGTCGGCGAGCAGCGGCCCGTCGATGTCCGGGACGATGCCGGACAGGTCCCGCAGGGTCCCGTCGGCGTCGAGCAGCGCGGGCCGCTCCGCCCCCGCCGTACCGACTCGCAGCAGCTTCATGTTCACCATCTCCATCGATCGTGCGGGCCGTCGACCGATGGGTGCAGCCATCGGATGACTGGTCGATCCTCCAAGCTCATGGTCCAGTCCGCAATACCCGGTTCACGGACTGGACCGTCACCGCGGGCGGTCAGGCCGCCGTCACGTGTAGAGAACCGCCCGCTCCACGGCACTCCAGGCCGCGCTGGTCACCACGTACAGCGCGACGGCGAGCGGCACGACGGCCACGGTGATCAGCGTGCCGTAGGAGAGGAGCGGCAGCACCTTGCCGAGGGCGCCGGTGCCGGTGCCGGTGCCGGTGCCGACACCTGTAGCCGTGTCGGCGGCCGTGCGGCGGGCGCGGACGTAGGTGAAGGTCGCGATCGCGGCGACTACGAGGAACAGCCCGACGTAGACGAGTCCGGCCGGCCCGAACATCCCGTCCCCGGCGAGCGCGTCGGCCCAGCGTCCGCCGAGCGGCGCGGCGAACAACTGGTGGGAGAGGAGGCCGTCGCCGTCGCCGGAGAACAGGCGGTAGAGGAGGAAGAACGCCGGGAGTTGGAGCAGGCTCGGCAGGATCCCGGACAGCGGGGACACCTTCTCCTCGGTGTGCAGTTCGAGTACGGCCTTCTGCAGCTTCTCGGGCTGCTTCGCGTACCGCTTCCGCAACTCGGCGATACGCGGCTGGAGTTGGGCCCGCGCCCGCTGTCCACGCGCCGCGGCCCGCGACAGGGGATGCACGAGGAGCCGTACGAGAGCGGTGAACAGGACGATCGCGGCGGCGGCCGCAGCCGTACCGAACAACGGGTGGAGCAGGTCGGCGAGTTGGTCGACCAGGGCAGCGAAAACGGACATGAAGACAGACATGGGTGAGCCCTCCGTGGGTCTCGTCGTGCCGGGAGTGGGCATGGCGACGGGACGACCCCGCGCGGAGGCGGAAAAGGCTGCTGGGAATGCCTACGCGGTGGTCGTCCGGAGGGTGTGTCCAGGGGCTCGGGGGCGTGGGCGGCCCGAGGCGTCGGGGTCGCGCTGGGGCAGGAACGCCGTACGGCGGGCCCGGTCGCGGATGGCCGTACGGACCCGGGTGGGCGGTACGGCGGGCGCGCTGCGCGCGGTGAGGAGGGCGCAGACGGCGAGGGCGGTACCGGTCGCGGCGAGCGCGACGACGGCCGGGAGGCCGGCGGTGTCCACCAGCACGAAGGGGAGCAGGAAGAAGAGCAGCAGGGTGGTCGCCCGACTGCGGTTCATGGTCCGCCCCCTCTCCCGACTGCCGTGGCTACGGTAACTACCGTTCTCGTACTGCCCGTTATACAGGATCGCTCTCGATCGGCTGGAGCAGTCGTCGCGGTTTGAGGAGTGCCCGGCCGACCGAGTCCGCCGGGTCCGGATCGAGTCCGGGGCCCGGGTCCATGAGGACGTCCGCGACGGGGACGACGAGGCCGCAGGCGGGGCACTCGCCGTAGGAGCCGAGTTCGGTGCCGCAGTCCGCGTGCCGGAAGTAGCGCAGCTGTGTCTCGCCGTACTGCTCGCGCTTCCACCGGCCGAGCGAGCGCAGCACCGGCCACAGGGCGATCCCGCGCTCGGTGATGACGTACTCGTCGCGCGGCGGGGACTCCTGGTACCGGCGTTTTTCGAGGATGCCCTCGGCGGTGAGCGCCTGGAGGCGGGAGGCGAGGACCGCGCGCGGGATGCCGAGGTGGGCGAGGAAGTCGTTGTAGCGCCGTACGCCGTAGAGGGCGTCCCGGACGACGAGCAGCGTCCAGCGCTCGCCGACCACCTCCAGCGCCCCGGCCATCGAGCATTCCTGTCCCGCGTAGTCCTTGCCCAGTGACATGCCACCCACCTTAGCCACATTCCGAGAAGTAAGTTCAATGAACGAACCTTCAATGCTACGGTACTCCGCATGACTAGGTTCAGTGAACGAACCCTCACCGAGGTTCCCGAAAAGCACCAGGTCACCGAGGTGGGCGTGCCGCACCCCCGCGCCACCCTCGCCCTGACCAGCGCGGCCACCGCCGTGGCACTCATGACGTACACCGCGCCGATGGTGACGCTCCCCGACATCGCCGCCGCCCTGCACACCCCGCTCTCCGCCCAGGCCTGGCTCCTGAACGGCACCCCGCTGGGCCTGGCCGCACTGCTCCTGGTCGCCGGCAGCCTCGCCGACGACTACGGCCGCCGCCGGATCTTCCTCGCGGGCACCTTCGCGCTCGGAATCACGACAGCGCTGTCCGCGCTCGCCTCCTCGACCTGGCTGTTCACGCTGACCCGGATCGCGCAGGGCGCGTCCAGCGCGGCGCTGCTCGCCAGCAGCCTGGGCCTGATCGTGCACGCCTTCCCGACCCCGCGCGGCCGTCTGCACGCGACCGGCGTCTGGGGCGCGTTCGTCAGCGGCGGCATAGCGGTCGGCCCACTGGTGGCGGGCGCGATGCCGGACTGGCGGGTGGCCTACGGCGTGCTCGGCGCGGCGGCGATCGTGGTGGCGGCCCTCGGTGTCCGTACGTTGTCGGAGTCCCGCGCGCCGCGCGGTGGACGCCCCGACCTCGCCGGAGCGGTCACCTTCGGGCTGGCCCTGGTCGCGCTCGTCGCCGCCCTCACCCTGGGCCGCGACGGCTGGCTGCGGGCGCCGGTGGGCCTGCTGTTGCTGGCGGCCGTGGTGCTGGTCGGCGTCTTCGCGCTGATCGAGCGCCGGGGCGGCACGCCGATGATCGACCTGAGCCTGCTGCGCCACCGCCTCTTCCTGGCCTCCTCGGCGGGCGGCCTGTTCACGGGCCTCGCGGTGATCGGCCTGTTCAGCTTCCTGCCGACGCTGTTGCAGCAGACGCTGCGCCTGTCGGCGATGGACACGGCCTGGCTGTTCCTCCTCTGGTCGGGCCTGTCCTTCGGGGTCGCCCTCCAGGCCCGCCGCCTCGCCGGGCGCGTCTCCTCCCGGCACCAACTCGCCCTGGGTTTCCTCCTCCACGCGGCCGGCGTCCTGACGATGCTGGGCGCGCTGGGCTCCGATTCCTGGCTACGACTGCTGCCGGGACTGGTGATCGCGGGCGTGGGCAGCGGACTGCTGAACGCCGCGCTGCCGCTGCTCTCCGTGGAGTCGGTACCGGCGGCCCGGGCCGCGATGGGGTCGGGGGCGCAGCAGACGTTCCGGTACATCGGGTCCTGCGCGGGAGTCGCGCTGACCATCGCGATCGCGACATCGGCAGGCGGTGGGCTTGCTCGCGGTGCGGACATCGCGATGGTGGTGTCGGCCGGGCTCGCGGTCGTGGCCGCGGTGAGTGTGGGGGTGTTGCGGGAGCGGGCGTGAGGCGTCTGCCGTACCCGCCCGGGTGTGCGGGAGCGGGGTGAGCGATCCGCCGCCCGCACCCGTCCCGGTGTGTCCCGAGGTCAGGGGCGCTCCCCCGGCTTGTTCACGACACCCCAGGCGGCGCGGGCCGTGGTCATCTCGTCGGGGTCCGTGCCCGGCGCGGGCGACGCCACCGCGTACGGGCGGCCGTCGGCACCCTTGGGGATCACGACCGGCGCGGCGTGCTTGGTCTCCCCCAGGTACGCGTACGTCTTCGGGTCGAAGAACAGTTCCTGCTTGCCCTGCCAGCCCGAGGCGGTGCGCTGGGCGTAGGTCACGGTGACGCCGATGGCCGCCCGCCCGATGGGGTCCTTGACGCCCTTCTCCACCCGGGCGCCGGGGATCTTGGCGAGCGCCCGGAAGAGACCGGCCTGCGCGTTCGGCGGGATCAGGACGGAACGGTAGAGGACGTCGATCTCCCGCCAGTCGCGCTGCGCCGCGGTCTCCCCCTCGATGTCGCCGAGGGCGTGCTCCTTGCGGATGGCGGCCATCATGCGGTCGGGGTCGCTCGGGAGGGTCGCGAGGAAGCGGTAGAACTGGCGCTGGGACCGGTCGTCGGCGCCCGCCTCCTTCCACTTCTCCTCCTGGTTGGGGCCGTACCAGACCCGGAGTTTGTTCGGGTCGAAGTCCGAGGTGTCTCCCGGGCGTGGGAAACCGGGCAGGCTCGCGGAGCCCGTGCCGTCCCAGCGGGTCCATTGCTCGGTGCTTCGGGGCTTCCCCTGGTCGAAGGAGGTGTTCTTCTCGTAGACCCACTGCTTGGGGCCGGGCTCGGTGGCGCCGATCTTCTCGACGGTGGCGGCGGCCAGTTCGAGGGTGTCGGCCGAGGCCTGCGCGGACAGCAGCTGACGGCCGCCGGAGGTGGCGGACGGGGTGGGGGCGGTGCCCGGGGTGTCGTGGGTGAGGGAGACCACGGCCCCGCCGGTGACGACGAGGCCCGTGGCCGCCGCCGCGGTCAGCAGGACGAATCTGCGGCGGGGCAGCGGAAACCCGTGCACCGCGGCCGTGGTGGGACGCGGACGGTTCCGGGCGACGGCCTCCTGCCGGAACGCCTCGGTGAGCAGGGCACGTTGGGGCGCGAGGCGGTCGCTGTCGGGCAGGGGGACGTCGGCACGCAAGGGGACGTCGATGCGCAAGGGGACGTCGGCGCGCAGGGCACGTGCATCGGCCGGCTCGTTCATGCGGGATCACCTTCTGATACGTGCGGTTCGAGTGGTGGGACGGCGGCATCGGCGGTACCGGCGATCTCGCCGGACTCGCCGAACGGGCTGTACGGGCCTGCCGTGACGCGGAGTTTCCTGCGGGCCCGGTTGAGCCGGGACCGGACGGTGCCGACCGGGATGTCGAGGGCCTCGGCGATCTCCTGGTAGCTGAAGTCGGCCCAGGCGAACAGGAGCAGGGCGTGCCGGTCCCCCTCGGAGAGGGCGGCCAGCGCCTTGGCCAGGGGCCGGGACGCGGCCTGCGCGGTGACCCGGTCGTCGGCGGAGTCGGTCCAGGTCTCGGCCACCGGGTCGCGACCGGTGCGGGCGAGCAGCTTCAGCGCCTTGACCTCCTCACGGCGATGCCGGCTGATCAGCTTGGCCGCGATGCCGTGCAGCCAGGGGCGGACACCGGCAAGACCGCTGTCGTAGCGGGCCCTGATCCGGAAGGCCGTCAGGAAGGTCTCGGCGGTGACGTCGTCGGCCGCGTCACGGCCGAGCCGCCGGGCGACGTACTGATGGATGGTGGGCGCGTGGCGGTCGAACAGCACGGCGAAGCGCTCGGGTTCGTCGAGCGACGCCGCGACCAGCACGGCGTCCGACAGCGCGGTGTCCGGCTGCACGGTGCCTGGCAGCGCGGTGCCTGGCAGCGCGGTGCCTGGCAGCGCGGTGTCCGCTCTCGCGGTGCCCGCTCTCGTAGTGCCGTTCCCCCAGGAGGAGCGGCACAGTGGATCGGAATCGGTCATCGGCGGTCCGTGTGGTCGGAGGAAAGGGACAGCGTTCACCAGTACTTGCCGACTGACCGGAATCGGGTTCACGGATCGGGTGCACGGACCCCCAGTGTCAGGTGCGGGGCCGCATGGAGGTGAGCGTGCCCCACACGACCATGCGGTACCGGGAGGTGTACTCCGGGGTGCAGGTGGTGAGGGTGATGTAGTACCCGGGCCGGCTGTAGCCGTAGGACGGCTTGACGGTCGAGCGCGGGATCGGGCGGATGACACCGGAGTCGGCGGCGGAGGTCTGCGGCAGGATCTTGTCGACCGTGTACGTGAAGGTGGCCGCGCTCGTCTCGACCTGGACGGTGTCCTTGACCCGCAGGTGGTTGAGGTACCGGAACGGCTCGCCGTGGGTGTTGCGATGCCCGGCGATCGCGAAGTTCCCTGCCTGGCCCGGCTGTTGGGTGCCGGGGTAGTGGCCGACGTACCCCTTGTTGAGCACGTTCCGCTTGCTGACGCCTTCCGCGATCGGGACGCGGAGGTGGAGGCGGGGGACGGTGAGGACGGCGTAGGCCTGGGAGCGGTCGGGGGTGGTGGCGGAACCGGGAGAGGTGGTGGGGGTGGATCCGTCGGTCGAAGTGGTGGCGGTCGGGTGGCTCGGTGAACTACCGCCCGCCGTACCGGAGTTGGCCGACGGGGCGGCGCCTCCCCCTGCGCCGGGTGTCGCCCATTGCCGTTCCAGGGCCTGGACTTGATGGTCGGCGCCGCGGCGGGCCTCGCGGTTGGTCCACCACAACTGGTGGACGACGAGGAGGAGCAGGACGACCCCGGTGGTGACGAGCAGTTCGCCGCCGGTCCACAGGGCGCGTCGGCGCAGCGCACGGCGTCGACGGCTGCGGTGCTGCACGACGGGGACCCGCATGCGTACGCCTCCTTCACCCACCGGCCGCCCTTCACCCACCGGCCGCCCGCACGATAGGCGGCGGCTCCCGAACTCTCCAGACCTGCGCCCTTTCCGACCTGTTCGGCTCTTCGTACACGGGTTTTAGAAAGGGGTGTCACAACCCTCGACAACCTCACGCACCACACCCGATGCTTCCTGATGGCACGAGCCGGGGGGATGGCCGACGCCGGTGGGACGACCGGCGGTTGAGCGAATCGGGAGTAGAGATGATCCGACGCAGAACCCTGCTGGCCGCAGCGGGTGGTGGTCTCCTCGGCACCGCCCTGGCGACCGGCACCGCACGCGCCGACGCGACGATCGCGGTCAACCCGGCGACGAAGTACGGCACTTGGGAGGGCTGGGGCACCTCGCTCGCCTGGTGGGCGAACGTCTTCGGCGCCCGGGACGACTTCGCCGATATCTTCTTCACCACCAAGTCGACGACGTACAACGGCACTTCACTGCCCGGCCTGGGCCTGAACATCGCCCGCTACAACCTCGGCGCGTGCAGCTGGAACGCGGTGAACGGCGAGTCGATGGTCGCCTCCGCCAACATCCCGGCGTTCAAGCAGATCGAGGGCTACTGGCAGGACTGGAACAACGAGGACCCCACGTCCTCGGCCTGGGACTGGACGGCGGACGCGACCCAGCGGGCGATGCTGGTGAAGGCGACGTCACGCGGGGCCACCACCGAGCTCTTCGCCAACTCCCCCATGTGGTGGATGTGTTCGAACCACAACCCGTCGGGCGCGTCGGGCGGCGGCAACAACCTCCAGACCTGGAACTACCGCCAGCACGCCTCCCACCTGGCAGCCGTCGCCCTCTACGCGAAGAACAACTGGGGAGTGAACTTCGCGACGGTCGAGGCCTTCAACGAGCCGTCGTCGAGCTGGTGGACGGCGACCGGCACGCAGGAGGGCTGCCACATGGATTCGACGGTCCAGGCGGCCGTACTCCCGTACGTCCGCAGCGAGTTGGACGCGCGCGGCCTGACAAGCACGAAGATCTCCGCCTCGGACGAGACGAGTTACGACCTCGCGCGCACGACGTGGAGCGCCTTCAGCTCGACGACAAAGGGGTACGTGAACCGCGTCAACGTCCACGGCTACCAGGGCTCGGGCGGTCGTAGGGACTTGTTGTACACGGACGTAGTGACGACGGCGGGCAAGGCCCTCTGGAACTCGGAGACCGGCGACAGCGATTCGACGGGCCTGACGATGGCCAGCAACCTCCTCTACGACTTCCGCTGGCTGCACCCCACGGCGTGGACGTACTGGCAGGTCATGGACCCGTCGTCCGGCTGGGCGATGATCGCGTACGACCAGAGCACGCTCGCGGCCGGCGCGGTGCAGACGAAGTACTACGTGATGGCCCAGTTCAGCCGCCACATCCGCCCCGGCATGACGATCCTCGACACGGGCGTGAGCTACGCGGCGGCGGGTTACGACGCGTCGGCGAAACGGTTGGTGATCGTGGCCGCCAACACAGGCTCGTCGTCGACGACTTTGACCTTCGACCTCTCCAAGTTCACGACGGTGGCGGGGGGTTCGAGCGGTCTGGTCCCGCGCTGGAACACGGTGACGGGTGGCGGGGGCGACTTGTACGCCGCCCACTCGGACACATATCTGAGCGGCAAGACGGTGAGCGCGACGTTCGCGGCGGGGGCGGTGCAGACGCTGCAGATCGACGGAGTGGTGATCTGACCCCGGGATCCCAAGTCACGTACGGCGGCGGGCGGTTCGGCCTGCTCGCCCTGGCGCTCGGCGGTTTCGGAATCGGTCTGACCGAGTTCGTGATCGCCGGGCTGCTGCCACAGGTGAGCCACGGCCTGAACGTGTCCACGGCGGCCGCGGGCTGGCTGATCTCCGGCTACGCGCTGACGGTCGCGGTGGGCGCGATAGCGGTGACGGCGGCGACGGCGTCCCTGCCCCAAAAACCGGTCCTGGTAGGCCTGGTGGCCCTGTTCGTAGCAGGCAACCTGCTGTCGGCACTGGCCCCCGACTACGGCGTGATGCTGCTCGGCCGAGTGGTGGCGGCCCTGTGCCACGGCTCGTTCTTCGGCATCGGCTCAGTGGTCGCCCGCCGCCTGGTCCCTCCCGAACGCGCCTCGCGGGCAGTGGCGTTGATGTTCGCCGGCCTGACGGTGGCGAACGTGCTGGGGGTGCCGTTCGGCGCACTCGTCGGCGAACGGTGGGGCTGGCGGGCGACGTTCTGGGCGATCACGGCGATCGGGGCGGTGGCGTTGATCTCCATCGCCGTACTGGTACCGGCGTGGGCGGGAGCGAGGGGTGGCCGCGCGGACCTCCGTACGCAGGTGCGCGCCTTCCGCTCCACCCAGGTGTGGCTGACCCTGACGGCCACCGCCCTCGGCTACGGCGGCATGTTCGGCGCGTTCAGCTACATCGCGTACACCTTCACGCGGGTCACGGGCTTCTCGACGACGGACGTGGCGTGGTTGTTGGTGGTCTACGGCACGGGGTTGGTCGTCGGCAACATCGCGGGCGGGCGGGGCGCGGACCACAATCGTGACGTGACGCTGCTGGTGTCCCTGACCGGCCTGGCGCTGACCCTGGTGGCCTTCGGCCTGCTGGCGAGCAACCGCCCGGCGTCGGTGATCCTGGTCTTCCTCTTGGGCGTGTTCGGCTTCGCGACGGTCCCCGGGATGATCACGCGGGTCACGGACGCGGCCGGGGGCGTACCGCTGGCGGCGAGCGCGAACGTCTCCGCGTCGAATGTGGGGAACGCGGTGGGGGCGTGGTTGGGGGGCGTGGTGATCAGTGCGGGGTGGGGGTATACCGCGCCGTTGTTCGTGGGGGCGGGGATTGTGGGGGTGGGGTTGGGGGTCATGGGGTGGGCCGCGCGGGGGGCTGTGGATGCGGGGAGCGGGGTGGAGCGGGCGGGTGGGGTGGTGAGGGCGAGGCGGCCGTGAGGGGGGTGAGATGGCCGTGAGGGGGGGGTGAGATGGCCGTAAAACTGGCGGCAACCGGAAAGCCACCCGCCGTTCCCCACGCCACACCCTCCGAGGGAACGCACATGGCTCCCCCACCGCACTCTCACCGGCCGACCTGGGCATATCTCTCCCCTTGCCTCCATCTGTGTCGGCATCGGCAGTACCGTGTCGTTCATGCGCCCCGACACGCCCGCCGAGAACGTCGACCACTCCGCCGAAGCGGCCCGCCTGGAGCGGACCGCCGCCCGTTACCCCGAGGACACCGAGGCCCTGCTCCTCCAGGCCGCGGCCCACCTGGAACTGGCCGGCGACCGCCCCGCCGCCAGCGCGCTCTACGACCGCCTGCTGTCGTCGCCGGACACCCTGGAGACCCCGCACCTGGTACGGGCCCTCAAGGCCTCGAACCTCTGGGAGTACGGCCACGAGGCCGAGGCCAGGGCCATCATCGACGGGGTACGGACGGCGTCCCCTCGCGATCCCGCCCCCTGGGTGATCGTCGCGGAGTCCCTGGAGGCCCACGACGAACTGGAGGCGGCGCAGGAGACGTTCACGGAGGGAGTCACTCTGCTCCTGACCGACGTACCCGAACCCCCTTACTCCACCCACCCGTTGCTGTTCGGCCGACACCGGGTACGGCGGATGCTGGGCGTGTCGCACGACGAGTGGGACACGCTGGCGGACACGTTGCATTCGGCCCACGCGTCCTCCTCGTCGCCGGTGTCGTTGGACGAACTGCACGATCCGAAGAGGGTGTGGTCGCTGGGGTCGGACAACCCGGCGGAGCTCGAGGCCGAGATCTCACGGCTACGGGCAGAGCTGGGCGCGTTCCGGGAGGCGTTGTCCCGACCGTTCCCGGTGGCCGTACTGCACTGGCCCGAGGGCGAGTTGGCCGAGCTGGTGGGGGCGTACGAGTCCCTCGCGGTGGAGTATCCGTCGCACGAGGAACACCTCGCGACGATAGAGGGGTCGCTGCGGGAGCTGGCGGCCAGCGGGACGCAGAATCTGGGGATCGTGACCGGGACGGTGCCTTCTTATGAGGCGTTCGCGGCGTCCGAGGGGGCTTCGCCGGGGGATGCGGACTTGTTGCCGCAGTATGCGACGACGCTTGCGGCTCGGGGGCGGGCTGTGGTTTGGCCTCCGCAGCGGGGGGCTTCTTGTTGGTGTGGGTCGGGGATGGCCTATGGGGAATGCCATGGCCAGACTCCCTAACGACTTGGTCACTACGACGCGGCTTCGCATACTCCGGCCGTCAGCAAGTCTTGAGCGCACACCGTACCCACCCACCCACCGGCCTGACTGGGGGAACTTTTAGGCTAGATCCAAGATCACAAAAAGCCCGCCCCCAACAGGCCGACACTGTCGGGTCCTCTATGTAGCGTTACCTGATCCCAAACCATCAACACATAGAACAGGAACAGGCCTGTGTTCCCCCTGGAAGACATCTCAGCCGCAATCAGCATCGGCGCTAAGTCAGCTCTCCAGGACGACCGCGAACTGGCCGCCGTCCACGCTCACATCCATCGCCTCGATCCAAGTGGCCGACGTTTCGCGACAGTACTGCGCGACACTATCGACCAGTTGCTCAACGGCGAAAACACAGGGCGATATGACTGGAAGGCGCTTTTCAAGACCGAGAAGACTCACGCCGGAACACTTGTCGAGATCAATTTGCAACGCGAGTTCAAGTTCGGCGACGGCATCGATATGGACTACCGGATAGAAAATATCGATGTGGATTGCAAGTACTCCCAGCAGTTCGGCGGCTGGATGATTCCTCCGGAAGCTATTGGGCACCTATGTCTGCTCATCTGGGCGGATGACTCGAAGAGTCTCTGGAGTGCCGGCCTGCTCCGCATACGGCGAGAGTGGCTAAACGGCGGCAACAACCGAGATTTGAAACTCACCGTCAAAGCCGAGCACCGCAACAGGATCCTTTGGCTTTGGCGCGATACGGAGCTACCCGAGAACGTCCTCCTTCACATGAACCCAAGAGACCGAGATCTGATCTTCTCTCATCAGTCGGGCCAGGCACGGCTCAACGAACTCTTTCGACTGGTTCAGCGCCGCCGTATTGGCCGCAATGTCGTACGCACCGTTGCCCAGCAGAAGGACTACATGAAACGCGTTCGGGGCAACGGCGGCGCACGGTCTGCACTGCGGAAGGAAGGCATCCTCATCATGGGCGATTATGCCAGCCATCAGGAGATCGCAGCGAAACTACGTATCCCCGTCCCCGCAGAAGGGGAGTTCGTCAGCGTACGTGTAGTCAAGGCCGACCCCGATGACGGCTCGCAGCCACGAGTCGAACTCGACGGCGAGACGTGGAAAACTGCGGGGCCAGACGACCCACATGAGCTAGGGCCGCTCCTACCTCAACATACAGCCTCGCGCTGATCAAAATGCCATTATCCCTCTTCCCTTCCGGAAAAAGGAGTTGAGCGGTGCAAGACCCAGGGGGCGAACTGCCACTGATCAAGCAATACAGAGACTGGCTGCAAGGAAGCCCGCCCGAAGACAGCCCGGACCGCTCGGACTTTTTCACGCAGGCGGTTATCGTGCTCGACACCAATATTCTACTTAGCCTGTACGAGTACACGCCTGCCGCTCGCGAGCAGGTTCTCAATGCGCTGAAGAGCGTCCAGAAGCAGCTCTGGCTTCCTCACCAGGTAGCGCTGGAGTTCGTGCGGGGGCGCCATCGCGTGATCGCCGAAAGAGCAAAAGCTCTGAAGGATGCTCCCAACTCCCTAAACCGGCGGCTAGGAGAGGCAAACAAGGCGATCATAGGAGCCAGGGAATTTGTTCAAGAACTCCTAATTAAGTATGCACGTGATACCCAAACAAGCGACAACCTGGCGTCCAAGATTTCGAGCCAAGCAATCGACGCCCTGCTAAGCGAATGGAAAAAAGAACTCATCGAGCTCGTCAAAGGCCTAAAGGCTCACGATCTCGCGCCAGCCTCGATGGACGCAAACGATCCCGTTCTACCACAAGTAGCAGAGTTGTTCGGCAGCAACATCGCGGAACCCCCGGACCACGCGGAGGTGCGACGCCGCGTAAATGAGGCCTCTTCCTATAGATTCCCAAATAAGATTCCACCCGGGTTCTCTGACGCAGGAAAAGGAACTCCGCTATCTGCTGCGGGGGATTTTCTGCTTTGGGAAGAAGTAATTCTCTTTGTCGCAGCCTCGCCAGAACGTAATCAGCTTCTCTTTGTTTCTCACGACACGAAGGAAGACTGGTATGAGCCAGAGGAGCTCGGCCGAGGCCGACGCCCGTGGCCTTCATTGGCAAGCGAACTAAGAATGCGCGCGAACGCCGAACTACGTATCGAAACTCCAGGGCAGTTCTATCGAGGCGTGAATCGCTTCCTCAACGCGGAGATCGCAGACGAGACATACGAGGAAATTGATCGCGCCGCCGAAGCCTCCAAGGAGATCACCATCACCGAACAGGAGGCCGTCCACATCACACCACCAGTCGAATTGACACTATCCGCATACGAAGCTGCGGGATTGCATGTTTCGATCCTCTCCAACGACCTCCCAGATCTGCTAAATATTCTAAACTGGTGGCTGATCGGAGTAACAGCCCAGTTGGGTCGTCGATCCCTTTTTGACAACGAGCCGGGAGTGTCACTAGCCGCCGCCACACGCTCCGCAATACCACCTGATCCAGCATGGCTCCCAGGGAATTGCCTTCGTCTCGGCGAATGGCCGTACCAGAGCTCATCTTGGATTGCCCCATGGTTCGCCCAGATCGTCAACAGCACGTCACCAACCGACAGGCGGGTTATCCAGAGGCTCGCTGCGCAACAATTGGATACCACCACCCTCGAAGAGGGCTGACCACAGTTTCATGCACGCCTAACAAACGGAGGAACGCAATGCCGGAACAAGATCCACTTGAAGGTGAGTGGAAAAATCTCAAAACAGATGCCGAACACGCCCTGCAGACACTGTTCCATCAGATCGACAAAAATGTGAAAGCTCAAGAATTGTTCGAAGCATACACATACGCTAAACGCGTAACGGCTGATGCGTTGAAAGTTCGCATGCTAATGCATCTGCCGGCCGAAAATCCAAAATTCCGGGAGCTTTACTCAAAAGTCCAAGACGAACTTGACGCGCGATACGGTCAGTTCTTCCCGGACGGATTCCTTAAGGCGCCCTATGGAGATCAACTCCACGAGCATCTTTTCTCCTTGCTTCAAGAGAGCTTGTCAGAGCCGATAGAAGCAGCAAAACTGCGGATCGTCACGGCCGACGGAGTCCATACGGAGCGACGTACGCGAGAACTACGAGAACTCGGAATGGATGTCGACTGGTACAAAGAGAATGGTATTGACGTCTACGTACTGCGGTCCTTCGATCTAACTTTCGATGCACTTCCCTCTCTCGTAAGGACCATCGTCAGACGGAAGGTTAAATCAAAGGCAGACCAGCGGCGGATCCTGGAAGAAGCAGGCATTCCAACGAATGAGTGATGAGACCGATTGGGAACCCCCGCAAGGTTCTTGGGCTTCCTCGGCCGCCCGGCGCCGGAACATGCAAGCCATCCGCAGTCGCGACACGAAACCGGAGCGGCTGGTACGGAGTCTGCTCCACGCTCAAGGTCTCCGGTACAGAGTGGCCGCCAAGCCACTACCCGATCTTCGCCGGACCGCTGACATCGTCTTCCGTCCGGCGAAGCTAGCCGTGTTCATTGACGGCTGTTATTGGCACGGCTGTCCCGAGCACTACGTACCGCCGAAGACCAACCCGGGTTACTGGTCAGACAAGGTCGCCCGGAACATAACTCGCGACCGTGACACGGATGTACAACTCCAAAATGCTGGCTGGACCGTACTCCGTTTCTGGGAACACGATCCAGCCGAGGACTGTGCGGCCAGGATCGCGGCCACGGTGAGCCGCCTCCGAGCTCCTAGCAGCTAAAGCGCGCCACCTTTCAACTCTTCCGGCGAGCTTGTTCGGCAGCCTCGAACGCAGCGTAGATCTGCTCTCCAACAGCCCTCGCCACCGGCGGCGGGAACGCATTGCCGACCTGCCGATAGGCGGCCGTCTTACGGCCAGAGAACTTCCAGTGTTCCGGGAAGCCCTGGACCAAGGCGGCCTGCGTTACGGTGAGCTTCGGGCCAGCGGATGCGAACAGATCACGCTCCGCGTCCTTCATCTCATCCGGTTCGTTTGCGACGCCGAGACCACACACTCCAAGCTCGGCCCACGCCCGCTTCGCCCGCGTCGGGCCGAGATCCGCCCCACCATGCTTCTTGGACCCGCCCACAACAGTCGGCGCGACTCCCTCAAGCGCCATGCCATACCAGCGCTTGAAAGCCCTCTCTGCCCTGGGATCATCCGAGACCTGGTCGTAGCGTGCACGCATCGAGTCATGAAGCGCCTCGCCCACGCTGACTGGCTCAACCGGTTCCGGCTTCGAGTGTTCGAAGTACCTGGCGTATTCAGGCTTCATGGCCACGAGGATGGCCCGCGGGCGCAGTTGGGGCACCCTGTAGTCCTTAGCCTCCAGGATGGCCCAGTAGCACTCTTCGTAGCCCATCGACTCCAGGCGTTTGATGATCTCCTGCCTGTACTCAGTGAACTTCGGGTCGAGCAGACCTCGTACGTTCTCGATCATCACAGCCTTGGGCTCAAGGTGATCGATGAGGTCAAGCATCGTCGGGAAGAGGTCACGCTCGTCATCACGCCCAAGCTGCTTACCCGCTGCTGAGAACGGAGGGCAGGGAACCCCGCCCGCGAGGAGATCGAGTTCTCCGGGGTTCAAACCCAGCTCTGCTGGATCGAAGCCTCGCAGGTCAGCCTCGACAACCTTGCAGCCTGCCCACTCCTGATTCTGCTCAGTGTTATCCCTGAGCGTTTGGCAGGCGTCCTTGTCGATCTCGATCAGGGCAGCATGCCGGAAGCCGGCGTTGTGCAGGCCAACAGCTTGTCCTCCCGCCCCAGCGCAGATCTCCACCGAGGTGTACTTGAGTTTGTTCGTGCGGGTCATGCCCCCTCCTTACATTCGTGCAGCGGCAGACACATCGTGCAATCCACCATCACTGAGGGTGACAGACCCCACTGACAACGAGACCCCCAAGTGTGCAACACGCCGGAGGTTCGCTGAACGCACCCTCCGTTAGGGACGTCACGCACCTGTGCGCCAGCTGCCACCCCACGCGCCTCAGAAGCTGCCCTGGAGAATCCTGACGCACGCCGACCGCCCTCCGGAAGCAGATACGGAGGTCCGCTCAGGTTGCCACCCACTAAGCCGCGTCCGCCTCGGCTTCGTAGTGCATCTGAGCCCGGTCGAGGATGTCATCCGGATCATGGCCGCGAGCAGCGGTCCAGTGAAGCAAGTCGGCGATCAACTCCACCGCCGACTCCTCAAGGCCCGCCGCTCGACTGCTCGTCCGCAGCGCGGCACCGGCACTGATTCCCTGATAGCCCTCAAGCGCTTCAGCGGCTCGCTCAATGCGTCGGCAAGTACGCCCCGCACTGATGAGGATCTCGCACCACACCGCCTTGCCCACGGCGGTCAGCACCGTACCCCAGTCCACAGCAAGGGCCGCGAGGAGATGCAGGCCGCGACCGCACTCGGAGTCACCGTCCGCTGCGCTCGGCGTCGGCAACACTCGGCTCGTATCATGCACTTCGAGCCTGAGCCGCTCACCCCGCCATTCGAGAATCAGAGTCGCTGACACGCCTTCGCCAACATGCTTGACGACGTTCGTCGCCAATTCGGTGACCAGCAACTCTGCTTCGTCCTCCGCCACCGGCGTTCCCCACCTGGCCAGCTGCGTGACAGCGGCTCTCCGCAGCAGTCTCACTTCCGCCGGCGCCGCTTCAAAAGGCAAGACACAGCGGAGTCGCGGTTCGGTGACTTCGTAGCCATACATGCGGACCACTCCTTCCTTCCATGCCACGCACATGCTGCGCCTACCGTGTCCACACGGATGCACTGCGTAGCGGTCTACGAGCGAGCATGGCACAGAGAACTCTCACCGTGTAACTTCTCACGAGAATCTATCGAGTGAATCTGATGGTGGGCCTGCTGATCCGCTGCCTAGCCTGACGGGGAACCCCGGGCCGACCGCCCGGCGCATGGCGAAGGAGCCGTATGTCCGAACGGACCACAACCCGCCGCCGCCAACTAGGCGCGATGATGCGAAAGTTGCGCGCCCGCAAGGGGATGACACTTGAAGAGGCAGGCGGGCTCGTCGGCGTATCGAAGGCGACGGTCAGCAGGTACGAGACGCAGGCCGGACCCGTGAAATGGCTCGTCGTTGATGCGCTGTGCCGCGAGTACGGAGCAACTGAGGCCGAGCGCAAGGCCGTTGTCGGGCTGGCGAAAGATGCCAAACAGCAGGGCTGGTGGAGTTCGTTCGCTGACTCCATCCCGGAGAGCATGAACCTGCTGCTCACGCTCGAAGACGAGGCCGTGCACGAGAGCCACTTCGCCTGCGTCTACGTTCCCGGTCTCCTGCAGACGCGCGCCTACAGCACAGCACTTCAGAAGGCCAACGAAGTGCCCCTGGAGTCAGCCGAGATCGAGCGGCTGGTCGACATCCGCATGAAGCGGCAGGCGATTCTCACCCGCCCGAAACCGCCGCGACTCTGGGCGATCCTCGACGAGTCCGTGATCCGTCGCGTTGTCGGATCGCCGCAGACCATGAAGGAACAGCTCGACCGGCTGCTCGAAGCAAACGAATCTCCTCACATCACGCTTCAGGTGCTGCCCTTCTCTCAGGGCGCCCACGCGGCTGCCCTAGGGAGCTTCGTCATCATCGGCGGTACCGAACCAGCCCTTGACGTGGTCTACGTCGACTTCCACACGGGCTCCCTCTTCCTGGAGAAGGAGGAGGAACTGAACCGATACAGACTTGCGTTCGAGTATCTGCGTGCACAAGCGTTGGACATGGGGGCCTCCTCCACGATGATCCATCGCGCCCGCAAGGAGCTTTGAATGCCAGTCGCCCCTCAGACTGTGTCGGAACCCGTGTGGTTCAAGTCGTCGTACAGCGGCGGCAATGCGACCGAGTGCGTAGAAGCAGCCGTCATCCCGGCCGGGGTACTCGTACGAGACTCCAAGCAGGTAAACAGCCCTGTCATAGCAGTCCGAGCCGGAGCCTGGCATTGCCTGATAGGCGAGTTGAGGCAAGCCCACCTGAGAGAGCACTGATGGCGGACCGGCGATGCGCTCTTAGGCGTGCCGCCCCCACTGCCCCCGGTGAACGACGTCCTCCACACCCCGCCGCCGTTCCGCGACCCGCCCGCCCTGCTCAGGAACATCCTCAGCCCGGTACCCCACCGTGATCCCGCCGATCGGGTCGTACTCCTCCGGCACCCCGAACTCCGCCCGGAACGGCTCCAGATGCTCCGGCATGATCCCGAAGAAGCAGGCGCCGAGGCCTTCGTCGACCGCGGTCAGGAGCATCAGCAGGGACGCCATTCCCGTGTCGATGTACCAGTACGGCGCGGGCCAGCGGGCCTCGGCGCGGTCTTCCCAACCCTTGTCGGGTTCGGCGTAGCGCGCCAAGTAAGCGGCCTTGTGCGCCAGGGGTACGACGACCAGCGGGGCGTCCTGCATGGTCGGGGTGTTCTCGACCCGGGTGGGGACGAACGGCCAGAAGCGGGCGCGGTCGGCCGGGGCGGTCAGGACGAGGAACGCCCAGCCCTGGGAGAAGCCGGCCGACGGGGCTCGTAGCGCGGAGGCGAGGATGCGCTCGGTCACCTCCGGGGTCAGCGGCTTGTCGGAGTAGTGACGGATCATGCGTCGCCGGCGGACCACCTCGGAGAATTCCATGTCGGCAGATCCTGCCACGAACTCACCGAACGCCGGGAGCCGTTGATCAGTCAGTCGTGCCCCGCACGCCCAGGGGGAGAGGCCGTGCGGCATCTTCGCATCGGCACTGCGTTCTCCTGCTTGCGCGCAATCTCAACGCACCGCACGAGATGCGCAATCTGCTGCAACCCTGAGGCGTGGACAGGTCCCGTCCACGCACAACCGCCGATGAATTAGCGACTCAGGACACTGGTCTGGAGGGGAAGTCGCAGCGGCCACGTGACCGAAGCCCGTGGATCAAGACTTAAAACTGCCGTGTCAAAGCCCGGCTCGGTCATTCTCCGAGCCGGGCTTTTCCTCTCGCCGGCCGCCGGCGTGACCGTGCCCACGCCCACGCCCACGCACCGGGGCATTCGACGGCTGTGAACAGTGTTCCCCGCAGTGCCTCACCCCTGCCCAAAAGGCTCTGGTGGTGTCCCGATCGGCCGTGCGAGGGTGAGCCGCTCAATGACCTTCGAACCGCTGGAGGAAAAGGTATGAGCCTGGCCCGAGACAAGGACATCACGACGGTGGAGGGGAAGGCACCCCAGCGGCCGCGAGTGGCTCCCTCCTCCGCCGGAACGACCGTGCAACGGATGCTCGCCCTCCAGAGCGCCGCCGGGAACAGGGCCGTGGCCGAGATGGTGCGGCGTGGCGGGCTGCCGGAGGCGCAGGCGCCCCATCAGCACGGTCCGGCGTGCGAGCACCGGGCGCAGGCGGCGGTGCAGCGGTCCGCGACCGATGTCACGGTGGCGCGGGCCGAGGACGAGCATGCGCACGGTCACGACACCGGGCCGGAGGGGCAGGGCGCGCTGTTGGCCGCCGCCATGCAGTCGCCGAGCGAGGCGCTGCCCTCGTCAGTTGTGGCGAAGGCCGGGGCGTTTTACCAGAACGACGCCCTCGCCTCCACGCGCGTCCACCACGACGTGGTGGCCCAGCGTGCCACGGAGGCCATGGGGGCCGCGGCCATGACCGTCGGCAACCACATCTTCCTCTCCGCCGGGGCCACCGCCAGCGAGGAGCTGATCGGCCACGAACTCAGCCACGTCGACAAGAACCTCAAGGGCGTGCCTGAGACGGGCCACAACACCGGCGCCGGAGTCACCGTCACCAACCCGCGCCAGGACTCCGAACGGGCCGCCGAGCGAGACGGTAACGCCTACGCCGCCGGTCAGCGGACCGCCCCGTCCCTCATCGCGTCGCAGACGGGGGCGAACGCCTCCGCCGGGCCCGTGCAGCGGATGCCCGAGGAAGGACAGTCGTCGGAGGAGGGGCGGCGGATCGCCCTCCAGGACGGTCCGCTGGGACTCAGCGGTGAGGACCACATCGCGTCGCTGCCCGAGGACAGCGAACAAGAAGTGATCCTCCAGCGCGGCGTCACGCCCACACAGCGGAAGGCCATGGTGAAGGAGGTCATCCGCGGCTCCTTCATCAGCCTTTCGAAGATGACGGCGAAACCCGACGAGGATGCCACGAAGCCCGATCCCGAGCATGTCCGGGGATACGTGAACCAGGAGCGCAACGACGATGTCGCCAAGCTCATCGAGTTCTCGACGAAGTCCGATATCGCCACCGGGTTCGCCTCGGAAGCCTCCTTCGGCATCGTGCTCACCATCAAGATCAAGAGGAAGTTCCTGGCGAAGGGTGCGACCGGTAGCGAGCGCGGCTGGATCACGCGGCAGGGAGCGCCCTACGACATCGTCGGGATCGAGCGGAAGGATCAGGGGGTGGAGAAACTGGCCCCGCTGACCGAGGGGGAGTTCCGCGAGGTGGTCAAGAAGGAGGAGATGGCCGAGTTCCTTCTCAAGGTGCAGGATCCGGCAGCCAAGGCGCAGCACATGAGCTCGATCGAACCTTCGAAGAAAATGGCCGAGGCGCAAAAAATCCTCGCCTACAACAAGGCGGTGTACGGGTCCTAGTGTCCTGAGTCGCCGACGTATCGACCTCGACGTGCTCTTCGCCAACCACGACATCCTGCTCACCGGTCAAATTTCGCTGCCCACGTCACCCCGTGGTGTGTGACTCATGCGCCGGCCGCGAAGAACGCCGATGACACCACCCGTTCCGCCCCGAAGGTCACAGCTCCGGAGCCAGCGCTGTCAGCCGTAGCAGCGCCGCGACCGCCAGTGCCGACGGGATCGTGTACCACCACCTGCGGAGCCAGTCCGCCTTGACGACCACCCAACTCAGCCCCGTTGTAACGGCCGTGAGGGCCAGGGCGGTCCCTGACGCGAAGTTCGAGTGGGCGGCCGTTTCGCTGTCCCAGAGGCCTGCGGGGTTGGCCGCGTACGCGAGGAGCGTCATGTACGCCGTCGCCAGGTGGCCCAGGGTGAGGACGAGGGCGCAGAGCGCGGGCGCTGTGCGGTTGCGCGGGGGCCGGTCCGGTTCCCCGGCGGCGTGGGGCGTTGAGGGGCGGACAGGGCTGGTCACTTCAAGGCCTCCTTGGCGTCGTCCAGTTCGCGGTCGATGAAACCTGGTCGACACCAACTCCCCACCCCTCACTGTCTATTACGCACTTATTGCACAAGAGATCTTCACCATTTCCCACCTTGGTCCATATCATGCGGAGATCAACAGGCCCGGCCAAGGCGACACTTGGGCGGGCCTCTCAGGTTCTCGTGGGGGTTTCATGCGTATACGTGTTGCGGCTGCCGCCGTCGTTTCCGGTGCCGTCGTCCTGTCCGCGCTCGCGCTTCCGGTGGCCGCCCAGGCGGCGGAGCGTACGGGGGCGGCGGCGAAGCTGACTTCCTTCGCCGCCAAGGCCGTTCAGCCCAGAGACACCTTGGGCAACACCAAGTTCTCGCACGCTGTCATCAACGGTGGCAAGGACATCGTCCTCGGTACCACCGGCACGAAGTCCGTCACCGTCACGTACACCGCCACGAACGCGAGCGGAATCGCCCTCACCGAGGCGTTCCTGTGGCAGGGCACCGACAGTTCGACCACGGACGGCATCACCGGCGGGCTGGGCACGGACGACGACCCCGCCTGCACGGAGACGGCGACCCAGGGCACGTACACGTGCAAGGCCGTCTTCAACATCCACCCCGCCACCGACATGAAGGGCAACGGGGTGGCCGGGACCTGGAAGCTGTTCCTGGGGGCCTGGGACCTGTACGCGAACGCCAGTTCCAACGACGACGTCGCCACCGCCGCGATCAAGAAGGCCTCCACGCTGACCGCCAACGCCACACCCGAGCCGGTCAAGAAGGGCAAGACCATCACGGTCACGGGCAAGCTCGCCCGCGCGAACTGGACGACGGGCAAGTACGCGGGCTATGTGTCCCAGCCCGCGAAGCTGCAGTTCCGCAAGAAGGGCAGCAGCACCTACACCACTCTCAAGACGGTCAAGACCAACAGCACCGGCGTCCTGAAGACCACCACCAAGGCCACGGTCGACGGTTACTACCGTTACGTCTTCGCGGGCACCTCCACCACCGCCGCGGCCACAGCCCCCGGCGACTTCGTCGACGTCCGGTAAGCGGCGGTTCGGCAACACCTCAACACCAGCACCTCAACACCAGCACCTCAACACCAGCACCTCAACGTCAGCACGTCAGCACGTCAGCACGTCAGCACTTCGGTGCCGGGTCGCCATGCGTCATCGCGCCCGGCACCGCACCATTTCCCCGCCCCCGGTATCGCCGAGTAAGAGATCTACGTGAACCGCCGAGACCCCCTCCCGACGCACCCGCCCCCCTGTGTACCGTCCTCCCTTGTGCCGATCGGTGATCACTCAACTACCGTTCTACGCGCGAAGATTCACCGCAGTCAGCGACCCTCGCACCACACACAGCACCGCACCGCACCACTCGCAACACCCACAGCACCCGCACCCCTGTTCACTCCACCCCCCACTGATGGAATCCCCCCACTTCACGGAGGTTCACCGGATGCTCAGCCTTGGCAAGTTCATGACACGCCCCCACGCGTCACGCCGCAGGTTCACGACCGCCCTCACCGTCCTCGGCATGCTCGCCACCGGCGCTGCCGTGCAGGCGGCCACCGTCACCCCCGCCCACGCGGCCACCACCCACCGCGTCCTGTTCGACGACGGCCACGCCGAAGAGGCCGGCAACGCGGACTGGATCATCTCCACCAGCAAGCCCGACCCGCTGTCCCAGGACTCCTCGCCGTCCTCGGACAAGGACTGGACCGGGGCGCTCTCCTCATGGGGCATTGCCCTGCAGCAGACCGGTGACTACAGCCTCAAGACCGCGACCAGCGCGCTGACTTACGGCGGTTCGTCGGCCACCGACCTGTCGAACTTCGACACGCTCGTGCTGCCCGAGCCGAACATCAAGTTCACGACCGCCGAGAAGACCGCCATCATGAACTTCGTGAAGGCCGGCGGCGGGCTGTTCATGATCTCCGACCACACCGGGTCCGACCGCAACAACGACGGCTACGACGCGGTCCAGATCCTCAACGACCTGATGACCAACAACAGCGTGGACAGCGACGACCCGTTCGGGCTCTCCATCGACTCGCTGAACATCAGCTCCGGCTACCCGGCCGCCATCAGCGACAGCAGCAACGCGGTGCTGCACGGCTCCTTCGGCACCGTCACCAAGAGCCTGATCGCCAACGGCACCACGGCCACGATCAAGCCCGCCGACAACTCCGCCGCCAAGGGACTTCTGTACCGCTCCGGTTACTCCGGCAACACCGGCGCCTTCTTCGCCACCAGCACCTTCGGCAGCGGCAAGGTCGCGTTCTGGGGCGACAGTTCACCGATCGACGACGGCACCGGCCAGTCCGGCAACACGCTCTACGACGGCTGGAACGACACCGGCGCCACCAACGCCGCCCTCGCCCTCAACGCCACGGAGTGGCTCTCCTCGTGAGCCACTGAGCACGGGTACAGGTACGAGTGCGGGCCGGGGAATCACACACCCCGGCCCGCATTCGCGTCTTCTACGTCCCCTACGCCGCCGTCCCCAATTCCCCCAGCCCGCGCTCGCGTTGGCGTTGGCGTTGGCGTTGGCGTTGGCGTTGGCGTTGGCGTTCGACCAGCGCCCACGCACCCGCCACGACCGCCGCCACCACAAGAACCGTCAGCATGCCCGTCGTATGCGACCCCGCACTGTCGGCAGCCCTGGCCACCGGGTTGGGCACCCCCAACCGATCCACCAGCCAACCGACCGCCGCCGCGGCCGTGATCAGCGCACCGCCCACCCGCAGCGCGGGCTGCGCCCGCAACCTCGCGAGGACCAGCAGCGACGGCAACGCCAGGCAGACCAGCAGGAGTTGGACCAGTTCGATGCCCAGGTTGAAAGCCAGCAGACTGCTCGCCAACTGGACTGTGGACAGGTGCATTTCGGCGAGCACGAAGGAGAACGCCACGCCGTGGCCCAGGCCGAAGACGCCCGCCACGATCGCTTCCTTGCCGGGGAACTGCGCGACCAGCCCCCACCGGCCCGCACCCGACGACAGACCTCCCCAGGCCTCAGTGCCGCCCAGCCACCCGACTCACCTGCCCGCGGCGGCGCACAGCAGCCCGTCCGCCGAGTCCTCCCCGCCGCGCGGCCTGAAACAGCGTCCCACCGTCGCCGCGACCAACGCCCCCGCCGCGATCACCAGCGTCGCGAACGCCCACGCGAGCGGCTGTTCCGACTCGAACGACACGTACATCAACACCGCGGGCGGCGCCGCCACCAGCAGTAACGGCCAAGCCAGATCGTCCCGGTGACCGACATACCCCGCCAGGAACACCAGGATCACCGCGAGCGCCACCCCACCGCCACCGGACACCTCGCCCGCCACCGACACCGGCACCGATCCCGCCGGAACGCAGATGACGTACGCCACCGTCGCGACCCCCGCACCGAGCATCCGGGTCAGCCAGCGTTCCGGCCAGGGGCGCGTCCGCAGGGGGCTCAGCAGCTTCTCGGTCATGTGTACGAGGGTTCCGTCACCGCCGGGGCCGCGACAGAGTACGAGTACTCAGATCCCCGGGTCACGGAGACGCCGGCGCGACTTTCGCATCCACCGCCGTCAACGGCGTAGCCACATCCTCCAACGACCGCCCCTCCGCCCGCACCGCCAGCAGCGCCGCCACCAACCCCGCCGCGCACATCAACCCCGCCCCGATCTGGAACGCGAGCACCGTGTCCCCGACCTTCCCCGTCCCCGTGAGGTCCGCGAACAGCAACGGCCCGCTGATGCCACCGGCCGCCGTGCCCAGGGCGTAGAAGAAGGCGATCGACATCGCCCGGGTCTCCATCGGGAAGATCTCCGACACCGTCAGATACGCGCTGGACGCGCCCGCCGACGCGAAGAACAGCACCGCGCACCAGCACGCCGTCATCGTGGTCGCGCTCAGCGATCCCCGGTCGAACAGCCAGGCCGTACCGAACAACAACAACCCCGAGAGCAGGTACGTCGACGAGATCATCACCCGGCGCCCGACCGTGTCGAACAGCCTCCCCAGCAGCAGCGGGCCCAGGAAGTTGCCGACCGCGATGACCGCGAAGTAGTAACCGGTGTTGCCCGTAGGCACGTTGAAGAACTTCGTCAGGATCGCGCCGAAGCCGAAGGTGATCGCGTTGTAGAGGAACGCCTGGCCGATGAAGAGGGAGAAGCCGAGCGTCGCCCGCTTCGGGTAGTCGCGGAAGATCGTGCGGGCGATCTCCCCGAACGACACGCTCTTGCGCTGGTGGATGGTGATCTCGCCCTCGGCGGGCGGCAGTTCGTGCCCCTGCTCGGCCTCGATCCGGCGCTCGATCGACGTCACCACCTCGTCCGCCTCCCGGTCCCGCCCGTGGATCAGCAACCAGCGTGGGCTCTCCGGGACGTGCCGTCGTACGAGGAGGATGACCAGCGCGAGTACGGCGCCCAGCGCGAAGGTCAGCCGCCAGCCCACGTCCGCCGCGAAGATGCTCGTGTTCAGCGCGACGATCGACAGCAGCGAACCGCCCACGGCGCCCACCCAGAAGCTGCCGTTGATGACGAGGTCGACGCGGCCTCGGCAGTACGCCGGGATCAGTTCGTCGATCGCGGAGTTGATCGCCGCGTACTCGCCGCCGATACCGAAGCCCGTGAGGAAGCGGAACGTGAAGAACCACCAGGTGGAGAAGGAGGCCGCGGTGAGGGCCGTCGCCGCCAAATACACTGCCAGCGTGATCATGAAGAGTTTTTTACGGCCGTAGCGGTCGGTGAGGTGGCCCCAGAACAGGGCGCCCGAGCAAGCGCCCGCCACATACAGCGCCGCCGCGATACCGGTGACCTGGCCCGAGCTGATCGGCAGCCCGCTGCCCGGCTCGGAGAGGCGGCTCGCGATGTTGCCGACGACCGTGACCTCCAGGCCGTCCAGGATCCATACGGTGCCGAGGCCGATGACGATCGTCCAGTGCCAGCGGGACCACGGGAGGCGGTCGAGCCGGGCGGGGATGGACGAGGTGATCGTCCGGCCACCGCTCCCGGCCGGGGTCTCGGCACTCGCACTCTCACTCGCACTCGCGCTGGCCATGTGGGTTCCTCCTCGTCGAGCGAACCCCCTCCGGGTGCCCCCGGGAATCGGCCCCTACACCCCCACCAGCCGCGTCACCGTATAGATCAACAAGCCCACCAACGACCCCACCACCGTGCCATTGATCCGGATGAACTGCAGGTCGCGCCCGATGTTCGCCTCGATCTTCCGGGTGGTGTGCTCCGCGTCCCAGCCCGCCACCGTGTCCGTGATGAGGGAGGTGATCTCCTTGCGGTACGTCGTCACGACGTACACCGCCGCGCCCTCCACCCAGCCGTCGACCTTCTCCTGAAGCTTCGGCTCCACGGCCATCCGCGCGCCCAGCGACAGCAGCGACGCCCGCACCCGCAGCCGTAGCTCACTGCGCTCGTCCTCGGCGGCCGAGACGATCATCGAGCGTACGGACGTCCACGCGCTGGCGATCAGGTCCTGGACCTCGCCGCGGCCGAGGACCTCGCCCTTGAGGCGCTCCACGCGCGCGCGGGTCTCCGTGTCGGACTGGAGGTCGGCGGCGAAGTCGCCGAGGAAGCGGTCCAGGGCGCCGCGGGCCGGGTGCGAGGGCATGTCACGCATCTCGGTGACGAAACGGAGGAGTTCTTTGTAGACGCGCTCGCCGATGCGCTTGTCGACGAACCTCGGGGTCCAGCCGGGGGCACCGCCCTCGACCGCGTCCATGACCTGCTCGTCGTGGAGGACCAGCCAGTCGTGCGCGCGGGCGACGATCAGGTCGACGACCCGTTTGTGACCGCCGTCGGCCACGATCTTCTCCAGCGTCTTCCCGATCCCGGGCGCGATCTCCTGGGCATCGGCCCGGCGGGTGATCGCCTCGCCGACGATCGCCTGCACATCGGAGTCCCGCAGCACCGTCAGCGCGCCCCTCAGCGCCGCCGACAGCTCGGCCGTCACCCGGTCCGCGTGTTCCGGTACGGCCAGCCAGGCGCCGAGGCGGCTGCCGATACCGACCGCGCGCAGACGTTGCCGTACGACCTCCTCGGAGAGGAAGTTCTCGCCGACGAACTCGCCCAGGGAGACGCCCAGTTGGTCCTTCTTGGTGGGGATGATCGCGGTGTGCGGGATGGGCAGGCCCAGCGGACGACGGAAGAGCGCGGTGACCGCGAACCAGTCGGCCATCGCACCGACCATGCCCGCCTCGGCCGCCGCGGCGACATAGCCCGCCCAGGGACCGGCGCCCGAGTTCGACGCCCATTTCGCGAGCACGTAGACAACGGCCACGAAGAGCAACAGGGCGAGCGCCGTCAGTTTCATCCGGCGGACGCCACGCTGACGCTCCTGGTCGGCCGCGCTGAACGTGGTCATCGTGCGGCGGGACCCGTCACTCTCGGTCGCCGCCCCCAACCCCGCCTCTGTCCGTTCCATCCGCTCCACCCGTTCGCCGGTACCGTACATATTGTCCCTTCCTGACCGACTCCCAGAACGGAACAGGAGTTCCCGCAGTCACCCGATCGGGCAAAATGGCAGGGCCCTGCCAGTCACCCCGAGGAGATCCGCACCGCGTGACCAAGCGACGTGATGGTGGCGTGGGGGTGTCCCCCACAAAGCAGCGTGCCCTGCTGTCCGCGATCATCACCCTGATCGCGGTCCTTTCCGTCTGCATATACGTCGGGGCCGCCGCGGGCGACGGAGGCCCGGGCGACGACGGCAAGAACTCCTCCGGCGCCCGCTCCCCCCACAACTCCGCCGCCCCCGCCTCGGCCGGCAGCTGGGTGGGCGCGTGGGCCGCCGCCCCGGTGGGCGGCGAGGCCGGTACGGAGCAGACCGGCATGGCGGGCCGCTCGGTGCGCAACGTCGTCCACACGAGCGCGGGCGGGACGAGCGCCCGGATCACCCTGTCCAACCTCTACGGCCAGACCCCGCTCACCCTCACGCACGCCTCGATCGCCGTAGCCGCCGGTCACAACAGCTCCGCCGCGGCCAAGGGCACCATGCGCCGACTGACCTTCGGCGGCGCGACCTCGGTCACCGTGCCGGCCGGGCAGCAGACGCTCAGCGACGCCGTGCGCCTCCAAGTCCCGCAGGGCGCAGACCTGTTGGTCACCACCTACTCCCCCACCGCGTCGGGGCCGGTCACCTACCACCCGTACGCACGGCAGATCTCCTACCTCGCCGACAGCGACCGCACCGAGGACGGGACCGGCACGCCGTACCGTGAACGCACCGCGATCTGGCGCTACTTGACCGCCGTGGACGTGCTGAGCAGCCAGGCGGACGGCACGGTCGTCGCGTTCGGCGACTCGATAACCGACGGTTCCACCTCGACCGAGAGCGCCAACCGCCGCTGGCCCGACGCCTTTTCGCAGCGGCTGCGCGCGGCCGTCGCCGCCGGGCAGGACGTGCCCCGCTACAGCGTCGTCAACGAGGGCATCAGCGGTAACCAGATACTCACCGGCAAGGCCGGCCGGCCCGTCGAGAACCAGAGCGGCCTCGACCGCTTCACCCGGGACGTGCTCGGCCGTCCGAACGTCAAGGTCGTCGTCGTCGACCTCGGCGTCAACGACACCCTGCACGGCGCCCGCGCCGACCACATCCTCTCCGGCCTGCGCACCCTGGTCCGCCAGGCGCACGCCCACGGCATCAAGGTCGTCGGCGCCACCCTGATGCCCTTCGGCGGCTACCCCCGCTTCTCGGCGGCCCGGGAGGTCGTACGCCAGCAGGTCAACGCGGGGATCAGGAGCGGCACGGTCTACGACGCCGTCGTCGACTTCGACAAGGCGCTGCGCGACCCGTACGACGCGCGCAGGCTCGCCCCCGAGTACGACTCGGGCGACCATCTCCACCCCAGCGACCGGGGCTACCGGCAGATGGCCCGCACCGTCGATCTCGCGGACCTCAAGGGCGCGGTGCCGGCCCAGTTGTGAACTGACGGCGGATCAGTCCCCGCCGAAAAAACCTCAGCCCCCGCAAAACCTCAGCCCCCGCCGAAAGAAGACCTCAGTCCCAGTCCCGGTGCCTGCGGTCCCGCCGCTCCCGCTGCCGCTCGCGCCGCTCCTCGTGCCGTTCCCTGCGCTCCTCGTGCCTGCGCCGCATCGCCTCGCGGTGTTCGTCCATGGCCTCGCGGTGGGCGTCGTGCAGGCCGGACACGGCGTCGTGGTGGGAGCCGTAGAGCTGCTTGGCGGACGAGCCGCGCTCCAGCTTCTCCTGGCGGCGCTCCTCCTTGAGGCGCTGCCGTTCCGCCCTCGTCACCTTGCGTTCCACACCGACGCCGCCCCAGAAAGCGAAGCCCGTGATGATCACGCGCGGGGCGCCCGGGTCGCCCGGCACACCCTCCTGGCTCTGGTCGAAGGCACCCATGATGCCGATGCCGCGGACGACGACCTCAACGCCCGGCGGCACGATGACCTGGACGCCGCCCATGATCGCGATGCAGTTGATCTCGACCTCGCGGTCCGCGAAGTTCGCCTCGCGCAGGTCGAGTTCGCCGCCGCCGAAGAAGGAGAAGCAGGTGAACCGCTTCGGGACCGTCCACCGCCCCTTGCGCTGGAACCCGGACAGGACGGCCACGGCACCGGTCGAGGACCCCTCGCCGCCAACGATCCGTCCGGCCCAACTCCCGCTGTCCACCGCCTCCTTGACCATGTTCACCGGCGGCGGGGTGACCCCGGCGACGGGCAGGTCGCGGGTGATGGGGGTGAGTTCGCCGTATGTCCGCGCCTTGTACGTCGCCTCCAGACGCTCCTCGAACTCCTCCATGTCGAGGCGGCCCTCCGCGACGGCGTCGCGCAGCACCTCGGCGACTCGCTCACGGTCGGCGTCGGATGCGCGGAGCTCCGGGACTGCGTCGTCGGTCATACAGAGCAGCCTACGAGGTCACTCCGCGCAGGGCCATGAGGTGACTTCACCCCGGTCTAGGAGACTGCTTTCTCGGCCTGTTCCACGTACATCTTGGCGATCACCGCCTCGATGTCCGGCTCGCGCACCGACAGGTCCACCATCGGGTACTCCGCCGCGATCCGCGCGACCAGCGGAGCCGCCGACTCCGACGCCGGGAACGCCAGCCACTGCCGGGGGCCCTCCACCTTCACCACCCGCGCGTCCGGCACCTCGATCGGGGGCAACTCCCGTTCCAGGTCGACGACTAGGGTCCGCTCGCTCTCCCCCGCCTCGTGCAGCCCGGCGAGGGGGCCGTCGTACATCAGGCGCCCGTGGTCGATGACCATCACGCGGGAGCAGAGCTGCTCGATGTCCTGGAGGTCATGGGTGGTCAGGAGGACCGTGGTGCCCTGCTCGGCGTTCAAGTCCCGCAGGAACTCCCGGACTTTGGCCTTGGAGATGACGTCCAGGCCGATGGTCGGCTCGTCGAGGTAGAGCACCTCGGGGTCGTGCAGCAGGGCCGCCGCGATGTCGCCGCGCATCCGCTGCCCCAGGGAGAGTTGCCGTACGGGGACGTCCAACAGGGCGCCCAGTTCGAGGAGTTCGACACAGCGGTCGAGGTTCTCGGCGTAACGGGCGTCCGGGATGCGGTACATGCGGTGCATCAGGTTGTACGAGTCGATCAGCGGGAGGTCCCACCAGAGGGTGGTCCGCTGGCCGAAGACCACGCCGATGCGGTGCGCAAGGCGGGTGCGTTCGCGGGACGGGTCGATGCCGGCCACCCGCAGCCGGCCCCCGCTCGGGGTGAGGATGCCGGTCAGCATCTTGATGGTGGTCGACTTCCCGGCGCCGTTCGGGCCGATGTAGCCGACCATCTCGCCGCGGGCCACGGTGAAGGAGATCGAGTCGACGGCCCGCACCTGGCGCCGCTCCCGTTTCATGAACCCGGTCTTCTTGCGCACGTCGAAGACCTTCTCGACGTGGTCCAGTTCGATGAACGCCTGCTCTGTCACCGTCAACTCCCAGTACTTCGGTACGACTTGAGCCCGGCGCGCCAGGCCAGCCCGGCCAGCGCGCAGAAGGCGAGTGCCACCAGCGGCGAGGCGAACTCCGCGCCCGGCGGCAGGTCCAGCGGGTACGGCCGCCCCAACACATAGGACGCGGGCACCCAGTTGACGAAGGCGAGCGGCAGCATGAAGGTCACGCCCCGCACGAAGTCCTTGCCGAACACGGCCGGCGGATACTGCAGCAGCGTGGTGCCGCCGTACGTGAACGCGTTCTGCACCTCGGCCGCGTCCTGCGCCAGGATCTGGAAGGCCGCGCCCGCCACGAACAGCGCCCCGAAGATCGCCGCGCCGCAGAGCAGCATCATCGGCACCAACAGCAGCTTCCCGACAGTCCAGTTGACGTCGATGTGGAGCAGCGCGTACCCCAGCACCAGTCCGCCCTGGGTGATCCGGCCGAGGCGGCGCAGGGCGAACCGGTCGGCGCCGATCTGGGCCAGCACCGGCGCCGGGCGTACGAGCAGGGTGTCGAAGGAGCCGTCGCGGATGCGGGCGCCCAGCACGTCCATCGAGCCGAGGACCAGGTCGGAGATGCCGAACGCGGTGGCCGACAGACCGTAGAGGAAGGCAACTTCGGGCAGGGACCAGCCGCCCAGCGAGTGGACCTGCGAGAACATCAGCAGGATCGTGACGAAGTCCAGGCCGGTCACCAGCAGGTTGCCGATCACGGTGATGACGAAGGACGCGCGGTAGGTCATGCTCGACCGGATCCACATCCCGGCGATCATGCCGTAGGCACGCAACCCCTCGCGCCAGCGCGGCAGTTCACCGTCACCCGGGTGCCGAAGGAACGCCCCCTCACTCGTTCGGGTCGTCTCAGCCACCCTGCACCACCACCCTCCGCGTCGCCGCCGACTGCATCAGCCGCCCCGCCGTGAGCAGCACCACCGCCCAGGTCGCCTGGAAGACGTACGCGTGGAGCGGAGCGGTCTTCCCCATCAGCACATCCGCCGGCATCTGGATCTGCGCCGCCCACGGCAGCACGCGGACGATGTCGCCGAGCGGGCCCGGGAAGGCGTTCAGCGGGAGCACCATGCCCGAGCAGAAGATCCCCAGGATCATCGTGGCCTGGTTGATGCCCGTGCCGTCCATCAGCCAGAACACGCTCAGGGCGGCGAGATAGCGGATGCCGAAGCTGACGAGGATCGCCAGCAGCAGCGCCACCAGGAGGGCCGCCCAGGACGTGACGTCCGTGGGCAGCGCCATCGGGAAGAACAGCGAGCCGAACACGAACGGGATCACGCCCCGGCCCAGCAGCTGGAACATCGCCCGCCCGAAGTCGCTTGCCAGCCACCACAGTTGGAGGTCGGCCGGCCGGTACAGGTCGACGGCGATGTCGCCTGTCCGGATCCGCTCCATCAGGTCCTTCTCGAACCCGCCGCCCTGGATCGCCAGCGTCGCGTACAGGCACTGCCCCAGCCACACGTACGTCACCGCCTGCGCCTGGTCGTACCCCCCGAGATGCGGGCGCTCGTCCCACAGCGCCAGGTAGGTGTAGACGAGGACGACACCGAAGACGGTGTTGGTGAACACCCCGGCGAGCGTCGCCGCCCGGTACGTCGCGTACCGCCTGAAACCCCCCGCCGCGACGGCCGCGTACAACCGCCCAGCGCCCACAGAAACCACCCTCCACCACGTCTTGACACCGAAGCGCAGGAGCCTAGTCCGCAGGTGGTGACGCACGCCACGCATTTTCCGGGCAAGTGCGTGCCGATCGGCGGGAACGGAACGCATGGTGCGAGAGTCTTCGTCTGGGGGCGCAGAAGCGCACAAGGCCGTACAGGAACGTACGCGAGGGCGTAGGGGACCGTACGACGCGAAACAGGAGTCCGTGCACGAGATGAGCGACCAGCCGCAGCCGCAGCAGCCGAACCAGGGCTGGGCACCGAGAGAGCCGGAAGCGGCTGCCGCACCCGAGGCGCCCGGAGCGCCCGGCAGCGGGAAGCCCAAGAAGGCCAAGCGGCCCAAGCGCACCGGCTGGCGGCGGGCCATTCCGACCTGGCGCATGACGCTCGTCGGGTTCATCGCGCTGGTGGCGCTGCTGATCGGCGCGTTCTATCTGGGCTACTCGATGGTCAAGATCCCGCCGGCCAACGCGCTCGCCACCAAGCAGTCCAACGTGTACCTGTACGCGGACGGCTCCCAACTGGCCCGCGACGGCGAGGTCAACCGCGAGAACGTCGGCCTCGCCCAGATCTCCGCGAACGCCCAGCACGCCGTACTGGCCGCCGAGGACCGGGACTTCTTCACCGAGTCCGCCGTCGACCCCAAGGCGATGGTCCGCGCCGCGTGGAACACCGCGACCGGCAAGGGCACCCAGTCCGGCTCGACGATCACCCAGCAGTACGTCAAGAACTACTACCTGGGCCAGGAACAGACCGTCACCCGCAAGGTGAAGGAGTTCTTCATCTCGATCAAGCTGGACCGCACGGAGTCCAAGGCCGAGATCCTGGAGGGCTACCTCAACACCAGCTACTTCGGCCGCAACGCCTACGGCATCCAGGCCGCCGCCCAGGCCTACTACGGCAAGGACGCCACCGACCTCGACGCGGGCCGCGGCGCCTACCTCGCCGCGCTGTTGAACGCGCCGAGCGAGTACGACGTCGTAGCGCATCCGGAGAACAAGGCCGCGGCGGTGGCCCGTTGGAACTACGTGCTCGACGGCATGGTCAAGAAGGGCTGGCTCACCGAGTCCGCGCGGGCCGGCATGAAGTTCCCCATGCCGAAGGAGGCGACGGCCTCAACGAGCATGTCCGGGCAGCGGGGTTACATCGTCGGCGCGATCAAGGACTACCTCACCACCAACAAGATCATCGACGCGGACACCCTCGAAGCCGGCGGCTACCGCATCACCACCACGCTCCAGAAGAGCAAGCAGGACGCCTTCGTGAAGGCCGTCAACGACCAAGTCATGTCCAAGCTCGACAAGAAGAGCCGCAAGGTCGACAACTACGTGCGCGCGGGCGGCGCTTCGGTCGACCCCAAGACCGGCAACATCGTCGCGATGTACGGCGGCATCGACTACGTGAAGCAGTACACGAACGGCGCGACCCGCGGCGACTTCCAAGTGGGCTCCACCTTCAAGCCGTTCGTCCTCGCGTCGGCCATCCAGAACGACTCGCAGACCCAGGACGGCCAGACCATCACGCCGAACACCTACTACGACGGCACCAACAAGCGCCCCGTGGAAGGCTGGAGCGGCGGCTCGTACGCCCCCGAGAACGAGGACCAGGCCTCCTACGGCGACATCACCGTCCGTACGGCGACGGACAAGTCCGTCAACTCGGTGTACGCGCAGATGGCGGTCGACGTGGGCCCCACGAAGGTCAAGCAGACAGCCGTCGACCTCGGCATCCCCTCCGACACCCCCGACCTGACCGCGACCCCGTCCATCGCGCTCGGCCCGTCCACCGCGAGTGTCCTCGACATGGCGGAGGCGTACGCCACGCTCGCCAACCACGGTCAGCGGCACACGTACACGATGATCTCGAAGATCACCAAGGACGGCACGGCCGAGATCAAGCTGCCGGAGCGGAAGACCACCCGCGCGGTGAGCCGCGAGTCCGCCGACACCACCACCTCGGTCCTGCAGAGCGTCGTCGACAACGGCACGGCGACCGCGGCCCAGGCCGCCGACCGCCCGGCGGCCGGCAAGACCGGCACGGCGGAGGAGGACACGGCGGCCTGGTTCGCGGGCTACACCCCGGACCTGGCGACGGTCGTCTCGGTCATGGGGCAGGACCCGACCACCGCCGCCCACAAGTCGCTCTACGGCGCGATGGGCCTCGAACGCATCAACGGCGGCGGGGCGCCCGCCGAGATCTGGGCCCAGTTCACCAAGTCCGCCCTCAAGGGCACCGAGGCGAGCGACTTCGACCTCGACCTCCAGGAGGGCGCCGAGACCGTCGCGCCCCCGAGCCTCCAGCCCAGCCAGCCGGCGACGACGGGCGACCAGGACAACGGCGGCACGACCACGACCGGCGGCCAGGGTCAGACGCAGGGCGGCACGACCGACGGGGGTACGACCACCACCGACGGCGGCACCACGACGACGACCGGCGGCACGACGGGCACCACGACCACGGGCGGCACGACGACGGACGGCGGCACGACCACCACCGACGGCGGCACGACGGGCACGACCACGGACGGCGGCACCACGACGACGGGCGGCACGACGGGGACGACGACGGACGGCACCACCGACGGCACGACGACCGGGGGGACGACGGCGGGCCCGCAGAGCACGGGTCGTAAGAAGGAGTGACCGCCGGTCTCAGTGACAGCGGTCGCTGAACGGGGGCGCACGGCGAAGGGGCTGGTGACCATGGTCACCAGCCCCTTCGAGGCTTGCCGCTTACAGGTACGCGTCCTACAGGTACAGCCCGGTCGAGTCCTCGGACCCCTCGAACCGGTCGGCGGCGACGGCGTGCAGATCCCGCTCGCGCATGAGGACGTAGGCGACCCCGCGCACCTCGACCTCGGCGCGGTCCTCGGGGTCGTAGAGGACCCGGTCGCCGGGCTCCACGGTCCGCACGTTCTGGCCCACGGCGACGACGTCGGCCCAGGCCAGCCGCCGCCCGACCGCGGCCGTCGCGGGGATCAGGATCCCGCCACCCGAACGCCGCTCGCCCTCGCTCTTGTCCTGCCGCACGAGCACACGGTCGTGCAGCATCCGGATGGGCAGCTTGTCGTGCTGGGTGCTCTGCTCGTCTCTCTTGGCGCTCACGCCCACGAACCTACCTGCCCAGGACCCGTCCGTACGCGGGCGGGTCACCCACGGTTTCAGCCCTTACGACCGCTACGACGCCGGGACCCGAGGACGAACAGGCCCACGACCCCGACGGCGACGAGAGCGACAGGAACGATCCGCTCGACGCGCGGCGCACCCTCCTCGTCCACGAACTGACCCTTGACGTCACTCACGACCCGGTTGACGCCGACGTACGCCCTGCCGAGGGTGTGATCGATGCTGGACGCGACCTTGGCCTTCGCGTCGCCCACGATGGTCTTCGGGTGCACCCGCACCCCGATCTCGTCGAGCGTGTCGGCGAGGACATCGCGGCGACGCTTGATGTCCGCCTCGATCTGCGCCGGGGTTCTGGTGTCCGGCGTGTTCGACGTGTCCGTCACCGTACGGCCTCCGAAGTCTGCTGGTACTTGTGCCGGACAGTCTGTCAGCTCTCGCGCGGAGTGCACTGTCAGCACCCCCGGTTACGCTAGCGCGATGAGTGAACGACTCCAGCCCGGGGACGTTGCCCCCGCCTTCACGCTCCCCGACGCCGACGGCAACGAGGTCTCCCTCGCCGACCACAAGGGCCGCAAGGTCATCGTCTATTTCTACCCGGCGGCCCTGACCCCGGGTTGCACCAAGCAGGCCTGCGACTTCACGGACAACCTGGAACTGCTGACGGGCGCCGGCTACGACGTCCTCGGCATCTCCCCCGACAAGCCGGAGAAGCTCGCCAAGTTCCGCGAGAAGGAGAACCTCAAGATCACCCTCCTCGCGGACCCCGACAAGAAGGTCCTCGACGCCTACGCGGCCTTCGGCGAGAAGAAGAACTACGGCAAGACCTACATGGGCGTGATCCGCTCCACGATCATCGTGGACGAGTCCGGCAAGGTCGAACACGCGCTGTACAACGTACGGGCGACGGGCCACGTGGCGAAGATCATCAAGGATCTGGGCGTCTAGGGTTCCAGGGTTCTAGGCCTCTACCGCCTTTCCGTACCTGAACGACACCCACACATCAGGAGCCAGGTCGGGCCGTCCGGGCACCGGCCTGCGCTCCTCGCCCCACTCCCCCGGGGCGAGCTCTTCACCGACCCGCCGCCAGAACGCCACGGCCCCCGGATTGGCATCCTGGAACGCGACCTCCCACTCCCCCGGATACCGCGCGACGACCTCCCGCACGGCCCGCATCCCGACCCCGGCCCGCCGGGCACCGCGCACGACGAAGAAGCTGTTGAGGATCCGGGTGGGCGCACCGACCGCCCGCACAAAGGCGAACCCGACGGGATGCCCGCCGCTCACGAAGAGATACGGCGCCCAGTCCCCGTCCCCGCCATCGAACGCCGCGTCCACCCGCTCACTGCGGAACGTGCCGTCGGCATTGGGCAGTTGAAGTCGCTCGCGCGTCTCGAACTCGGACATGTCATGCCGGAACATCAGCCAGAGCCGCTCGACGGTGGGGCGGTCGGCGGGGGTGGCTGGTCGTACGTGCACGTGCGCCGTTGCCGTGAAAGAGGTCATGAAAAAAGCCTCCCGGGTGGACGAGGGTCCGCGCCTGGAGGCTTCAGCGACCCACAGTCTACCAACCGCTTTACGTTTCGGACGTGACTGTCCGATAAGCAGCTCGTTACTCCGTTCGAGGCAACGAACGTGTGGTCGACAACGGAGAGGTGAAGTGCGTGTACGGCAAGGAACAACTCACACCAGTCGTCGCCGAGGCCCGCAATTGGGCCGACTTGATGCGGCGGCTCGGGCTCAGGGCAAGTGGCGGGCAACGACGTGTACTCCAGGAGAAAGTGGCGGGGCACGGGCTCGACACGAGCCACTTCGTCAAACGAAGCCCGTGGAGCAAATACCCGGACTCGGCCATCGCCGAAGCCGCCGCCTCGTCCTCCTCGCTGCGCGAGGTGGCTTTGAAGCTCGGCGCCACCCCGGCCACCGGGACTCTGTTGCACATTCGACGCCGCATTCACGCGGCCGGCATCGACATCAGCCACTTCCCCGGCATCGACAGACCCAACCTGGACCTGCCCTTCACCACAGAAGAACTCAAGGCGGCTGCCGAAAGAGCGTCCAGCGTGCGCGGTGTGGCTCGCGCCCTGGGGGTACCGGACGACAGCCGCTCGCGTGCGGTCCTGCATCGCATGCTGCGCGCCCAGTGCATCGACATGGAGCACTTCTCGCACCAACGCATACCGATTCCCGAGGGCAGACTCCGTGACCTCGTGCAGCACTCCACCAGCTACGCCGACGTGATGCGTGGTCTCTGCCTTGGCGTCAACGACACCAATCACCTGCGGGTTCGGCGCGCGGCGACTCGACTCGGTCTCGACACCAGCCACTTCACACGCAAGCCATGGGGGCGGCCGGAACGTTCAGCGCCGGCACCCACCGCCCACCGCGTTCTCGTTGTACTCCCCCATCACACCGGGCGAACCAACAGGACGCAGCTCCACCGTGCACTGAGCGAGATCGGAGCACCCTACACATGTGAGACCTGCGGCAACAAAGGGGAGTGGCTGGGGCAGCCGATCACTTTGCAGATCGACCATGTCAACGGAGACTGGCGCGACAACCGTAGCGAGAATCTGCGATACCTGTGCCCCAACTGCCATGCACTGACGGAGACGTGGTGCCGCCGGAAAGGGTCGATACCCCTCGCCGGGTGACCTGATCTCCCCGTACACTGGGCCTACCGGTCGAGCGCAATGACCGATATGGGCGGCCTTGGCGGAACGGCAGACGCCTCGCGTTTAGGGCGCGATGGGAGAAATCCCGTGAGGGTTCGAATCCCTCAGGCCGCACATATAGAGGGGGCCGTCCTATTGGGCGGCCCCTTCTACGTCAGCCCAACAACTCCCGAACCACCGGCACCAACGCCCGAAACGCCTTCCCCCGATGGCTGATCGCGTTCTTCTCCTCCGCCGTCAGTTCCGCGCAGGTCCGTGTCTCACCCTCCGGCTGGAGGATCGGGTCGTAGCCGAACCCGTTCGTGCCCACCGGCACATGGCGCAACACGCCCCGCAGCTGCCCCTCGACCACCCGCTCCGTGCCGTCCGGCAGGGCCAGGGCCGCCGCGCACGCGAAGTGGGCGCCCCGGTGTTCGTCCGCGATGTCCGACAGCTGGGCCAGGAGCAGGTTCAAGTTGGCCTGGTCGTCGCCGTGTTGGCCGGACCAGCGGGCCGAGAAGATGCCGGGGGCGCCGTTCAGGACGTCCACGCACAGGCCCGAGTCGTCCGCCACCGCCGGGAGGCCCGTTGCCTGAGCCAGGGCGTGGGCCTTGAGCAAGGCGTTCTCCGCGAAGGTCACGCCCGTTTCCTTGACGTCGGGGATGTCGGGGTACGACTCCGCGCCGACGAGGTCGTGGGGCAGGGCCGCGGCGGTGAGGATGGACCTCAGTTCGGTGATTTTGCCGGCGTTGCGGGTGGCGAGGATCAGGCGTGTCATGCCGGTCAGTATCCCAACCGGCTCCATGAACCTACCTACGCCTACGACGTGCAGACCTTCGTCAGTTCGCCCGCCGCGTCCGTGACCGGGCTGATGTCGGGGGTGTCGTCGCCGTTCTTGACCGCCGTACGGACGTTGTCGACAGCCGTACTCAGGTCGTCCACCGCCTTGTTGACGTCCGCGTTGTCGGTCTTGTCGCCGATCTTGTCGAGGTCCTTCTCGATGGAGTTGAGGGACTGGTCGGTCTGGGTGGGGTCGTTCGCCGCGTTCTCCACGGCCTGTTGGAGGCCGGTGACGCTGTCGGCGATGGTGTCGGCGGTCTGGACGCAGTCGATGGCCTTGTCGACGGCGTCGCAGCCGGTGGCGAGGCCGCCGGTCAGGCCGATCGCCGCGACGGTGGCGGCTATGGCGATACGGCGGCGACTGCTGCGGCTTCGTCGGCTTGCGGCGGCCATGGTTCGGTTTCCTCCCCGTGGGGCGGGCCTCGGCGGCCACTCCCCGTTTCCGTTCCGTATGCGTAGGGACGCGGGGGCGGGCCGCCGGGTTGCCCCCGCGGCCCGCCTCTCTTGGTACGACCTTGGTGCGCCCTTTACCTGACCGCCCAAGCCTCTTACTTCTCCAGCGCGGCCTCAAGTGCCTTTCGCTGTACGGCGGTCAGCTCGTCGCAGCCGGCGACCGCGAGGTCGAGGAGGGCGTTGAGTTCGTCGCGCGCGAAGGGCTCGGCCTCGGCGGTGCCCTGGACCTCGACGAAGCGGCCGTCGCCGGTGCAGACGACGTTCATGTCGGTCTCGGCGCGGACGTCCTCCTCGTAGCAGAGGTCCAGGAGCGGGACTCCGCCTACGATGCCGACCGATACGGCGCTCACCGTGCCGGTCAGCGGCTGGCGGCCGGCCTTGATCAGCTTCTTGCCCTGGGCCCAGGTCACCGCGTCCGCCAGCGCGACGTACGCGCCGGTGATGGCCGCCGTACGGGTGCCGCCGTCGGCCTGGAGGACGTCGCAGTCGAGGACGATGGTGTTCTCGCCGAGGGCCTTGTAGTCGATGACCGCGCGCAGCGAGCGGCCGATGAGGCGGCTGATCTCGTGGGTACGGCCGCCGATCTTGCCGCGGACGGACTCGCGGTCGCCGCGGGTGTTGGTGGCGCGGGGCAGCATGGAGTACTCCGCGGTGACCCAGCCCTCGCCGCTGCCCTTGCGCCAGCGGGGGACGCCTTCGGTGACGGAGGCGGTGCAGAAGACCTTCGTGTCGCCGAAGGAGACGAGGACGGAGCCCTCGGCGTGCTTGCTCCAGCCGCGTTCGATGGTGACGGGGCGGAGCTGTTCGGGGGTTCGGCCGTCGATGCGAGACATGGCGAAGAGCCTAGTGGTAGGTCCGGCCCGCACATGGGGAAGGGGCTCCTCCCGCGGTGGGAAGAGCCCCTCAGTACGTGACGCCGTAGGTGAAGTCGGGGTCGACGCTCGGGTCAAAGCCGGGAACGATCCCCGCGCTTCACATCAGGTCTTCGATGTCCGCCGCGATCGGGTCCGCGTCCGTGCCGATGACGACCTGGATCGCCGTGCCCATCTTGACGACGCCGTGGGCGCCGGCAGCCTTCAGGGCGGCCTCGTCGACGAGGGCCGGGTCCTTCACCTCGGTGCGCAGGCGGGTGATGCAGCCCTCGACCTCTTCGATGTTGTCGATGCCGCCCAGTCCGGCAACGATCTTCTCAGCCTTGGTGGCCATGTTGTTCTCTCCCTGATCCGAACCGCTTTGTCGCAGTAACCCACAGTTGGCCCAGCTTCGCGAGCGGTCATGTCGTGCGTGCCGAATGATGGTGACGATCACGTCGCCAACTGGTCTACACCACATTACCGAGGGGCGTCCATGAGTGCCGACAGTGCCGCCGCCCGTCCTGGGCGGACCCTTTGGGGCAGCCTGTTCCAAGGGCTGCAGAAGATGGGCCGCAGTCTCCAACTCCCCATCGCCGTACTGCCGGCGGCCGGCATCCTCAACCGGCTCGGGCAGCCGGACGTGTTCGGGGACGACGGGCTGGGGTGGACCAATGTCTCGAAGGTGATGGCGGGCGCGGGCGGTGCGCTGCTCGACGGGCAGCTCGGGCTGCCGCTGCTGTTCTGCGTCGGTGTCGCGATCGGCATGGCGAAGAAGTCGGACGGGTCGACGGCGCTGGCCGGAGTCGTCGGCTTCCTCGTCTACTACAACGTGTTGCGCCAGTTCCCGAAGGACTGCACGGGCGGCACGAACGTGGTGCCCGGCATCGGATGCCAGGCCGCCGACCACTCGGTGTCGGTGTTCACGTACCAGAATCCCGGGGTGTTCGGCGGGATCGTGCTGGGGCTGCTGACCGCGTTCTTCTGGGCGCGCTACCACCGTACGAAGCTGGTGGACTGGCTCGGCTTCTTCAACGGCCGCCGTCTCGTGCCGATCATCATGTCGTTCGTGGCGATCGCGGTCGCGGCGGTGGCGCTGTGGGTCTGGCCGCCGATCGGTACCGGGCTCGAGCACTTCAGCGACTGGCTGAGTGCCCGGGGTGCGCTGGGCGCCGGGGTGTTCGGTCTCGCCAACCGGGCGCTGCTGGTCGTGGGGCTGCATCAGTTCCTGAACGTGCCCATCTGGTTTCAGTTCGGCAGCTATACGAAGCCGGACGGGACGGTGGTGCACGGTGACATCAACATGTTCCTGGCGGGCGACCCGAACGCGGGGCAGTTCACCTCGGGCTTCTTCCCGATCATGATGTTCGCGCTGCCGGCGGCGGCGCTCGCGATCGCACACTGCGCGAAGCCGAGCCGTCGCAAGGAGGTCGGCGGCCTGATGCTCTCGGTCGCACTGACCTCCTTCGTCACCGGCATCACCGAGCCCATCGAGTACTCGTTCCTGTTCATCGCGCCGGTCCTCTACGCGGTCCACGCGGTGCTGACCGGGGTGTCGATGGCGGTCACCTGGGGACTCGGGGTGCACGACGGTTTCAGCTTCTCGGCCGGTCTGATCGACTACGCGATCAACTGGAACCTGGCGACGAAACCGTGGGCGATCATTCCGATCGGGCTGTGCTTCGCGGCGGTGTACTACGTCGTCTTCCGTTTCGCGATCACGAAGTTCGATCTGAAGACGCCGGGGCGGGAGCCGGAGGACGAGCGCGAGGACGTCACAAAAGCCTGACGTCGTAAGGGAGTTGGGCCCTCGGACCATCGGTCCGGGGGCCTTTTGGCGTGCGGGTGACCGTGTACGTGGCGTAGCGATCCGGTCGCAGATTCAGCGGGTTCCTTTATGCGGACTTCATCTGCTACAACAGGTCTACACCACTGAGTGGTGTAGACCACCACCCGATGGAGGAAGTCTATGTCCACCGCCACCGCGCCAACGGCGGCCCCCGCGAAGAAGTGGGGATCCGGCCTGTTCCAGGGCCTGCAGAAGATCGGTCGCAGCCTACAGCTGCCGATCGCTGTGCTTCCGGCGGCGGGCATCCTGCTCCGGTTCGGTCAGGCCGACATCCACGACAAGCTGCATCTGCCGGACAAGGTGACGGCGGTCTTCGCCACCGCCGGTGGCGCGATATTCGACAACCTGCCGCTGCTGTTCTGCATAGGTGTCGCGATCGGCTTCGCCAAGAAGTCCGACGGCTCCACCGCGCTCGCGGCGCTCGTCGGCTTCCTCGTCTACAGCAATGTGCTCAAGGCCTTCCCCGTCACCGACGCGCAGATCCTCAAGGGCGCGGACGTACCCGCGACTTACAACAACCCCGGTGTCCTCGGCGGCATCATCATGGGTCTGCTCTCCGCGGTGCTGTGGCAGAAGTTCCACCGGACCAAGCTGGTCGACTGGCTCGGCTTCTTCAACGGCCGCCGTCTCGTCCCGATCGTCATGGCGTTCGTCGGCACGATCATGGGTGTCTTCTTCGGCCTCATCTGGAAGCCGATCGGCGAGGGCATCTCGAACTTCGGTGAGTGGATCACCGGTCTCGGTGCCTTCGGTGCCGGTCTGTTCGGTCTGATCAACCGCGGTCTGATCCCGGTCGGCATGCACCAGTTCGTCAACTCGGTGGCCTGGTTCCAGATCGGCGACTACAAGGACTCCACCGGCGCCGTCGTCCACGGTGACCTGACCCGCTTCTTCGCCGGTGACCCGAGCGCCGGAATGTTCATGTCGGGCTTCTTCCCCATCATGATGTTCGGCCTGCCGGCCGCCGCGCTCGCCATGGCGCACACCGCCCGCCCCGAGCGCCGCAAGGCCGTGCTGGGCATGATGATCTCGCTCGCGCTGACCTCCTTCGTGACCGGTGTGACCGAGCCGATCGAGTTCTCGTTCATGTTCATCGCCCCGGTGCTCTACGCGATCCACGCGGTGCTGACCGCCCTCTCCATGGCGGTCACCTGGGCGCTCGGCGTCCACGCGGGCTTCACCTTCTCCGCGGGCTTCATCGACTACGCGCTGAACTGGAACCTGGCCACCAAGCCCTGGCTGATCATCCCGATCGGTCTGGTCTTCGGCGCGATCTACTACTTCGTCTTCCGCTTCGCGATCATCAAGTGGAACCTCCCCACCCCGGGCCGCGAGCCCGAGGAGGAGCTGGAAGACCTCACCAAGGCGTAGGTCCGTCCAACACCCGATGCCCGGCCCGGAGTTCACCCCGGACCGGGCATCGTCGCGTGCCGGACCGCTCACACCGTGAGCACGATCTTTCCGCGCACCGAACGGCTCTCGGTCCTGCGGTGCGCCTCGGCGGCCTCGGTCAGCGGCAGGGTCAGACCGATCCGGGTCTTCTTCGTCCCCGCGGCGACGTCGGCGAGGATCCGGCCCAGCAGCGCGCCGTCGGACTGCGCGCTGACACGCCGTACATCGACACCGCGCTCCGGTTCGGGGGCGGGCACGACCGCGATGACGACGAAGACACCGCCGTCGCGCACGGCGTGGATCAGGTCACCGCCGATACCCGCGGGGTCCACGACGACGTCGACCCCGCCGGGCACCGACTTCCGTACGGCGGCGGCGAGTTCCCCCGCATCGCGCGAGCGCCCGAGGACGATGTCGGCGCCGAGACCTTCGACGTACTTCTCGTCGCCGTCCGACGCCACGGCGACGACCTTGGCGCCGCGCCCGGCCGCGTGCTGGACCGCCCACCCGCCGATGGCGCCGCTCGCCCCGGTGACCAGCACGGTCCGCCCGGCTTCGAGCCCGCCCAGGTCGAGGGCCTGCCAGGCGGTCTCGGCGGTGATCGGGACGGACGCCGCCGTGATGTCGTCGACCCCGGCCGGGATCTCCGCCAGATGGGCGGGGTCGATGGAGACGACCTCCGCGTACGTGCCCTCCTGGTCGACGAACCAGGGCGCGAGCCCGGCGACCCGGGTGCCGGGGGCGAACGGTCCGTCGCCGTCGACGACCGTGCCCGCGAGGTCCGCGCCGAGGATGAACGGCGGTGCCAGGTCGGGCAGCACCTGGCGCAGCCATCCGGCGCGGGCAGCGAGGTCCGCCGGGTTCACGGAGGTCGCCGCCACCCGGACCCGGACCCGTCCGGCGCGCGGCGCGGGTTCGGGGATCTCGGTCACGGTGAGCACCTCGGGCCCGCCGAAGTCGTACTGCTGAATCGCTTTCATCACAGCCCCTTCTCCGCGGGATCCGGGTCTTCGCGAGATCCGCACCTATTTGCTTGCGGAAGCAAGATTACGCCCATCAACTTGCCCCCGCAAGCAGTACGGCAGAAAAGGAGCGGTTACTCAGAAGCTGTCGCCGCTGAGCGCCTCCAGGAAGACCTTCGGGTTCCAGTACTCGCGGTAGGTGACGACGAGCCCGTCGCGGAAGGTCACGAAGGTCGCGTAACTCATGTTGTAGGGGTTGCCGTTGGAGACCACGCTGCCGATGACGCTCCACTCCGCGATCGCCACGTTCTCGTCGGCGGTCGGGTAGACGCGCACCGAGGGGATCTCGCGGATGTCGATGAGGTCGGGGTAGCCGCGCAGGTAGTCGTAGAGCGCCTCGCGGCCCTCGATCCGGGCCGGCGATCCTTCCGGGGCGAACGGGAATTCGGCGACGACGTCGTCGGCGCACAGATCCGTCCAGGCCTTCATGTCCTTGGCGAGGAAGGTGTCGAGGGTGCGCCGCAGCAGGTCGACGGCCGAGGGGGTGCTGCTCATCGGGTGCTCCTGTCGTGAGTGACGTCCGCCCGGGATGGCGGACGTCCCGACACTAGCATTGTGTAAGCGACACAGCGACACTTAATTTCGGCCTTCGACCGCTGCCGCGAACCATCACGTCACCCGGTCACCATTCGAGCGGCACCGTGAAGTTCCCGAGGCGGGCGACCTCGTCGGCGATCTCCGCGATCGTGGTGTGGTCCAGTTCCGCCTCGAACGCCTCGCGGGCACGGGTCAGCGCGGGCTGGAGACCGCCCACGATGTTGCCGCCGACCGCGCAGTCCGGCGGCGGCGGGGTGCGGTGCAGGGTGAACAGACGGGTGTCCTCCACCGCCCGGTACACCTCCAGCAGCCCGATCTCCTCGGCCGGCCTGGCCAGCAACGCGCCACCGCCCGCGCCGAGTTGGGACCTGGTGAGCCCGGCGGCACTCAGCCGGGACAGCAGGCCACGGATTACCACGGGGCTCGTACTGGCCGAGTGTGCGAGGTCCTCGGAGCGCAGGGGTTTGTCGCCGCTGACCGCGAGGGCGACCAGGGCATGGACGGCGACGACGAAGCGACTGCTGGTGGGCATCGCGCTCCCGGGGCGTGTAGGGGCGTGTAGGGGCGTGTAAGGGTGACGGTTACACGCCCCACTATGCCGCAGTACGGCAAAGCCCCTCGCAGCCAGGGAAAACAACGGCTGCGGGGGGCCTTCGGGTACGGAGAACTAGATCTCGTACGACGCTCTCGGCGCCGCCAGTTCCACCGGTCCGGCGTAGACCTCGCGCGCGTCGGCCAGGTTGGCCTGGGGGTCGGTCCACGGGGGGATGTGGGTCAGCACCAATCGCCTGACCCCCGCCCTGGTCGCCGTCTCGCCGGCCTCGCGGCCGTTGAGGTGGAGGTCCGGGATGTTCTCCTTGCCGTGCGTGAACGCGGCCTCGCACAGGAACAGGTCGGTGTCCCGGGCGAGTTCGTCGAGGGACTCGCTGACGCCCGTGTCGCCGGAGTACGTCAGGGACCGGCCACCGTGCTCGACTCGGATGCCGTACGCCTCTACGGGGTGGCGGACCCGCTCGGTGTGCACGGTGAAGGGGCCGATGTCGAACGTGGACGGCTTCACCGTGTGGAAGTCGAAGACCTCGCTCATGGAGGAGGCGGTGGGGGTGTCGGCGTAGGCCGTGGTCAGGCGGTGCTCGGTGCCCTCGGGGCCGTAGACCGGGATGGGGTCGCAGCGGCCGCCGTCGTGGCGGTAGTAGCGCGCGACGAAGTACGCGCACATGTCGATGCAGTGGTCGGCGTGCAGATGGCTGAGGAAGATCGCGTCGAGGTCGTAGAGACCGCAGTGGCGCTGCAGCTCGCCAAGGGCGCCGTTGCCCATGTCGAGGAGCAGCCGGAAGCCGTCGGCCTCTACGAGGTAGCTCGAACAGGCCGATTCCGCGGACGGGAACGACCCCGAGCAGCCGACGACGGTGAGCTTCATAAAGCAGAAACCTCCGCTGGCGGGAACTTCTGGAGTTGGGTGACGGGGGTCGTGCGGTCCGTCGAGCGTAAGGCGCAAAAGGGCCGGTCGCTCCTCCGCCAAGGGCTGTTGTGGGGGAACTCACCTGTGCTGTCACCGGTTCGGCTGGAACCGGGGCGCGTGGGGTATGTAAGAGGGCGCGCGGCTTGGATTGCGCGCCGGTACGGTCGTTCGCATGAACACGTACTGGTGGCTCGGGCTCGCGGCTGTGGTGTTGCTGGCGCTGGTCGCCACGCTCGTCGACGGGTGGGGGCGGGGGTCGTCCCGACGGGTGCGGGGGGATCGGCCTCGGCCCGCTGAGATCTGGTGGGCGAATGTGCCCTATGAGGATCAGCCCGGGGTTGTCAAGGATCGGCCTTGTCTGGTGCTTGCCGTGCGCGGGCGGAAAGTTACCGTCGCGAAGATCACCAGCAAGTATCACGATGGGCGGGGTGGGGTAATTCCGCTGCCGCCGGGGGCCGTTGGGGATGCGCGGGGGCGGGCCAGTTATTTGGAGACCGACGAGTTGAGGAAGGTGTCGGTGTCTGAGTTTCGGCGGAGGGTTGGGGTGGTGGACCCGGTCCTTTGGGATCAGGTCCGTCACCTCACCGGCTGAAGGTTGTACGTCGGGTGCGGGCCCGTTGTGGCTGGTCGCGCAGTTCCCCGCGCCCCTAACCCGAACTGCCCCTAGGCCCTTTTCATCATGCCCAGAGTTGGCCCTGAAGCGTGGCGATCGCCTCTTCTGTCGTCGGCGCCGTGTACACGCCCGTCGACAAATACTTCCAGCCGCCGTCCGCCACCACGAAGGCGATGTCGGCGCTCTCCTCCGCCGCTACGGCCTTCTTGCCCACGCCGATTGCCGCGTGGAGGGCCGCGCCTGTGGAGACGCCGGCGAAGATGCCCTCCTGTTGGAGGAGTTCGCGGGTTCGGGTTACCGCGTCGGCCGAGCCGACCGAGAAGCGGGTCGTCAGTACGGAGGCGTCGTAGAGCTCGGGGACGAAGCCCTCGTCGAGGTTGCGGAGGCCGTAGACCAGGTCGTCGTAGCGCGGCTCGGCGGCGACGATCTTCACGTCCGGCTTGTGTTCGCGGAGGTAGCGGCCTACGCCCATGAGCGTGCCCGTGGTGCCGAGGCCCGCTACGAAGTGGGTGATCGACGGGAGGTCGGTGAGGATCTCCGGGCCCGTTGTCGCGTAGTGGGCGCCCGCGTTGTCCGGGTTGCCGTACTGGTAGAGCATCACCCAGTCCGGGTGTTCGGCGGCGAGCTCCTTGGCCACGCGGACCGCCGTGTTGGAGCCGCCCGCCGCGGGGCTGGGGATGATTTCCGCGCCCCACATGTTGAGCAGGTCGCGGCGTTCCTGCGAGGTGTTCTCGGGCATCACGCAGACCATGCGGTAGCCCTTGAGCTTTGCCGCCATGGCCAATGAAATGCCGGTGTTGCCGGAGGTGGGCTCCAGGATCGTGCAGCCGGGGGTGAGGCGGCCGCTCTTCTCCGCCTGTTCGATCATGTGCAGGGCCGGGCGGTCCTTGACCGAGCCGGTCGGGTTGCGGTCCTCCAGCTTGGCCCAGATGCGGACGTCGGTGGACGGCGACAGCCGCGGCAGGCGCACCAGAGGGGTGTTGCCCACCGCGGCCAGCGGAGAGTCGTAACGCATCGACGATCAGGCCATACCGCCGGCGACGGCCGGCAGGATCGTGACGTTGTCGCCGTCGGTCAGCTTGGTGTTGATGCCGTCGAGGAAGCGGACGTCCTCGTCGTTCAGGTACACGTTGACGAAGCGGCGCAGTTCGCCGCCGTCCACGATGCGGGCCTGGATGCCCGCGTGCCGGGTCTCGAGGTCGGCGAAGAGCGCGGCGAGGTTCTCACCGGCACCCTCGACGGCCTTCTGGCCGTCGGTGTAGGTGCGGAGGATGGTGGGGATGCGGACCTCGATGGCCATGGCAAGGGGCTCCTGTCGGAAGCGGGAGGGGTCTGGTCTCGGCGGGCGCGCGGCACGATCATGGGCGCGCCGGGGCGCACGGCCTACGGCGACTGCGCGAGGGTCAACAGATGGCGCTGCTGAGCCGGCACAGGTCGACGTGCAGCCGCGCCACGAGCAGTGTGCCCGGCGCCTTGTCGCTCACGTCGAGAAGAACCATGGGCTCATCGTATCGATTCCCGCCCGGGGCCTCGGTATGTGATCTCACATTTCGGACGAAATTCGGTCGGGGGGTGAGACGGCGCAGCTCAGGCGGACTCCCGGACGACCAGCCGGGTGGGGACCACCACGGACGGCGCCTCCGAAGTGTCGCCCTCCCAGGTGTCCTGTTCGGTGCGGCCGAACAACAACCGGGCCATCAGTCGTCCCATCCCCCCGACGTCCTGGTGGACGGTGGTCAGCGGCGGGTGGGTGGACTCGGAGATGGCGACGAGATCGTCGAAGCCGACGACGGCCACGTCCTCCGGGACCCGGCGCCCGCGCTCGCGCAGCACCTGGAGGGCGCCGGAGGCCATGAGGTCGGAGGCGACGAAGACGGCGTCCAGATCGGGGTGGCGGTCGATCAGTGCGGCCATGGCGTCGGCGCCGCCCTGCCGGGTGTAGTCGGCCCGCTCGACCAGGTGGGGCGCGGTGTCCAGGAGGATGTCCCGGTAGCCGGCGAGCCGGTCGGCGGCGGAGTTCTCCTGATCGTAGGGGCCGGCGACGGTGGCGATGCGCTCGCGGCCGAGGTCGACCAGATGCCGGACGGCCTGGCGGGCGCCGCCGCGGTTGTCGCCGTCGACGTAGGCCTGGCCGCGCGCGGGGTGGCCGTCGCGCAGGAGGGGGCGGCCGCCGAAGACGGCGGGCAGGCCGAGCCGGTCGACCATCTCGGGGAGTCGGTCGCCGGGGCGCAGCGAGAACAGGATCACGCCGTCGACGTGGCCGCCGCCGAGGTAGTCGGCCACGCGCGCGTGGTCGTCGGGTTCGTCCAGGAACAGCAGGAGGGCCTGGGCGCCGTGCCGTGCGAGTTCGCCGCGGATGCCGCGCAGCAGGCAGTCGAAGTAGGGGTCGAGGAACAGCCGGTTCTCGGGCTGGGAGGCGACGACCGCGACGGCGCCGGTATGGCGGGTGACCAGTTGCCGGGCCGCCTGGTTCGGCACGTAGCCCAGCGCGGAGATCGCCTCCCGGACCCTGACCGCGGCCTCCGCGCTCACCTTGAGTTCGCCGTTGACCACCCGCGACACCGTGGACTTCGAGACGCCCGACCAGCGGGCGACATCCTCCAGCGTGGGGCGCCGTGCGTTCGACCGCTGCGTCAACACCATCTCCGATACGGCGAGTTGAGCGGTGCGCACCGGCACGGTGCGTACGCGGTCAGTATGCCTCCACGACCTTGACCTCCTCCTCCGTGACCTCGCCTTCCAGGATCTGGTACGAGCGGAACTGGAAGGGTCCTGCCTCGTCGGAGTCGGCGGTGGAGACGAGGACGTAGTGGGCGCCGGGTTCGTTGGCGTAGGAGATGTCGGTGCGGGAGGGGTAGGCCTCGGTCGCGGTGTGGGAGTGGTAGATGATCACCGGCTCCTCGTCGCGGTCGTCCATCTCGCGGTAGAGCTTCAGCAGGTCCTGTGAGTCGAACTCGTAGAACGTGGGTGAGCGGGCCGCGTTCAGCATCGGGACGAAGCGCTCGGGGCGGCCCTCGCCCACCGGGCCCGCGACGACTCCGCACGCTTCGTCGGGGTGGTCCGCGCGCGCGTGGGCGACGATCTGGTCGAAGAGGGCCTGGGTGATGGTCAGGGTCGGCATGGTCGTCAGGATAAGCAGAAGGGCCGCCTCGTACCGAGTGGTGGTACGAAGCGGCCCACATGGTGAAAGCGAGTGATCAGCCGACCTTTTCGAACTCCGGGTTACGGCGCTCGGTGATCTGCGGGTTGCGGGACTTGAGGGCGAACCAGCCGGCGGCCAGGGCGATGGTCCAGCCCGCCATGACGTAGAGACAGACGCGGGAGTCGGGGTCGTAGGCGATGAGGCCCGTGACGAAGAGCAGGAACGCGATGGCCACGTAGGAGAACTTCGCGCCGCCGGGAGCCGGGAAGGACGAGGCCGGGAGGCGGCCCGCGTCTACCGCGCGGCGGTAGAGGACGTGGCTGATCAGGATCATCAGCCAGGTCCAGATGCCGGCGGCGGTGGCGACCGAGGTGACGTAGCCGAAGGCCTTCTCCGGGACGACGTAGTTGAGGACCACGCCGATGCCCATGAAGGCGACCGAGATCGTGATGCCGAAGGCTGGGGTCTTGGAGGCGGAGAGCTTGCTGAAGGCCCTGGGGGCCTCGCCGTTGTCCGCGAGGGTGCGGAGCATGCGGCCCGTGGAGTACATGCCCGAGTTGCAGGAGGAGAGGGCCGCCGTGAGGACTACGAAGTTGACGATTCCGGCGCCTGCCGGGATGCCGATCTTCGCGAACGCCTCGACGAACGGGCTGACGCCCGGGGCGAATTCGGTCCACTTGACGACGCAGAGGATGACGGTGAGGGCGCCTACGTAGAAGAGGGCGATGCGCCACGGGAGGGTGTTGATCGCCTTGGGGAGGGTCTTCTCCGGGTTCTCGGACTCGCCCGCGGTGACGCCGACCAGCTCGACGGCGAGGTAGGCGAACATGACGCCCTGGAGAGTCATCAGGGACGAGCCGATGCCCTTGGGGAAGAAGCCGTCGAACTGCCAGAGGTTGGCGACGGAGGCGGTGTCACCGGCGCTGCTGAAGCCGAAGGTGAGGACACCCAGGCCGATCACGATCATGCCGATGAGCGCGGTGACCTTGACCATCGAGAACCAGAACTCGATCTCGCCGAAGAGCTTCACCGAGATCAGGTTGGCCACGAACAGGATCACCAGGAAGGCGAGCGCGGTCACCCACTGGGAGACGGCGGGGAACCAGTAGTTGACGTAGATGGCGGCGGCCGTGAGTTCGGCCATGCCGGTGACCACCCACATCAGCCAGTACGTCCAGGCCGTGAAGTAGCCGAAGAACGGGCCGAGGAACTCGCGCGAGTACTCCGCGAAGGAGCCCGACACCGGGCGGTACAGGAGCAGTTCGCCGAGCGCCCGCATGATGAAGAAGATGATCACGCCCGCGAGGGCGTACATGAAGATGAGGCTGGGTCCGGCCTTGGCGATGTTCGCCCCGGCTCCCAGGAACAGTCCGACGCCGACGGCGCCGCCGATCGCGATCATCTGGACCTGACGGCTGCCGAGCCCGCGCTCGTACCCCTCCTCGGGGGTCTTGTCCGTCTCGACCTGAGCGGAGGTCATGTGTGGTGCGCCTTTCTCCGAATCCCCCCATGGACTTGGAGTTGCCCGGCCGAGGTCCGTCGGCCGCATGGCGAACCCGGCGGGACATGGGTGGCGTCCGCCGGGCGGTCGTGAAGATTTATCACGGTCGCAATCTTGATCGACGGGGGCATTTGTGGCGTACACCACAGGAAGAAGCGGACAAAAAGGAGCGACGGCCAGCATTCCTGGCCGTCGCGGTGACGTGATCGTTATTTGGATTTGAGGGTCCGCTGAGCGAACGGAACGGCTGCTCCGGTCAGCGCATCAGGGTGTTGACCAGGGTCTCCTGGAGGCCGCCCAGCCAGAGGTACGCCATCACCATCGGCTTGCGCGGGTCCTCGTCCGGGAGCCGGTAGAGGTCGTCGGTGTCGTCCTCGTCGGTGATGTCGAGGCGTGAACCGATCGCCAGGCGCAGGTCGTTGAGCGAGCCGAGCCACTGCCGGGACTCCTCGGCGGTGAGCTTGAGGATCGCGCCGCCGTCGCCGCCGGGGGTGAGCGAGTCGAGGGTGCGGACCACCGCGAGGGCGTTCTCGCGCTTGCCGGCGCGGAGGTCGTTCTCGGTGAAGCGGCGGAACTCGGCGGAGTGCGCCATCCGTTCCTCCGCGTCCTGCGGGGAGTCGGGGGCCTGCTCCGGGTCGGTGTAGGCGTCCGGGAACAGGCGCCGGAGCACCGGGTCGGCGGGCGGCTCGCTCGGGCCCTCGGCGAAGAGCTCCGCGAGCGGGTCGTCGGAGGCGTCCTCGCCCGGTCCCGGGCCGATCAGCTCCAGGAGCTGGACGGCCAGCGACCGGATGATGGAGATCTCGACGTCGTCGAGCGCGACGGCTGCGCCGCCGCCGCGAATTGGTTCGAAGTGTCCTGGCATCGGGATGGGTCGCTACTTCCGGTCCTGCTGGAGGGTGGCCCACAGACCGTAGCCGTGCATCGCCTGCACGTCGCGTTCCATCTCCTCGCGGCTTCCGCTGGAGACGACGGCGCGGCCCTTGTGGTGGACGTCGAGCATGAGCTTGTGGGCCTTGTCCTTGGAGTAGCCGAAGTACGTCTGGAAGACGTACGCGACGTAGCTCATGAGGTTGACCGGGTCGTTGTGCACGATCGTGACCCAGGGGACGTCCGGCTCGGGTACGGCGAAGACCTCCTCCGCCGACTCGGTGCGTTCGATCTCCAGGGGTGCGGGTGACGTCACACGGCCCATGCTGCCACCAGAAGGGGGCCTCCGCACAAATGGACCCCACAAATCGTCAGAGTGACGAGATGGGAGTAGCATCCCTTGCCATGAACACAGCGGACCTTGGGCTGCCGGTGGACGTTCCCTCGACGGCGCTCTTCACCGACCACTACGAGCTGACGATGCTGCAGGCCGCCCTCAAAGCGGGTACGGCCGACCGGCGTTCGGTCTTCGAGGTCTTCACCCGTCGGCTGCCCGAGGGGCGTCGCTACGGCGTCGTCGCGGGCACCGGACGCGTCCTGGACGCGGTGGAGAACTTCCGGTTCGACGCGGACGTCCTCGGCTTCCTGCGCGAGCGGAACGTCGTCAACGAGGAGACCCTGGAGTGGCTCGCCGCCTACCGCTTCAGCGGTGACGTCTGGGGCTACCCGGAGGGCGAGGTGTACTTCCCGGGCTCGCCGATCATGCGGGTCGAGGGCTCGTTCGCCGAGTGCGTGCTGCTGGAGACGGTGATCCTCTCCATCCTCAACCACGACTCCGCGATCGCGGCCGCCGCCTCCCGCATGGCCTCCGCCGCCGGGGACCGCCCGCTGATCGAGATGGGCGCCCGCCGCACCCACGAGCTGGCCGCCGTCGCCGCCTCCCGCGCGGCCTACGTCGGCGGTTTCGCCACCACGTCCGACCTCGCGGCCGGTTTCCGCTACGGCATCCCGACCGTCGGCACCTCCGCGCACGCCTTCACCCTGCTGCACGACAACGAACGCGACGCGTTCCAGGCCCAGGTGGACTCGCTGGGCCGCAACACCACGCTGCTCGTCGACACGTACGACGTGACCGAGGCCGTCCGTACGGCAGTTGAGGTCGCCGGGCCCGAACTCGGCGCCGTCCGCATCGACTCGGGCGACCTGCTGCTCGTCGCGCACCGGGTGCGGCAGCAGTTGGACGAGCTGGGCGCCGTCAACACGAAGATCGTGGTGACCTCCGACCTGGACGAGTACGCCATCGCCTCGCTGGCGGCGGCGCCGGTGGACGCGTACGGCGTCGGCACCCAGCTGGTGACCGGCTCCGGGCACCCGACCTGCTCGATGGTCTACAAGCTGGTCGCGCGCGCCGAGTCCGCCGATCCGAAGGCGCCGCTGGTGCCGGTCGCGAAGAAGTCCAGCGGCGGCAAGACGTCGATCGGCGGGCGCAAGTGGGCGGCACGGCGGGTCGACGGCGACGGGGTCGCGGAGGCCGAGGTCGTCGGCACCGGGCCGGTACCGGCCGAACTGGCCGACCGGCAGCTGCTGGTGGAGCTGGTCAAGGGCGGCGAGGTCGTCGCGCGCGAACCGCTGGACGTCGTACGGGACCGGCATGCTGTCGCGCGGGGCAACCTGCCGTTGTCGGCTGCCCAGTTGTCGCGCGGGGAGGCTGTCCTTCCGACGGAGTACGTGCATCTGCGGTCGGGTAGTTAAGAACCGCCGATGAAGACCCCTGGTTAAGACCCGTACGAAAATCAGAGGTATGCCCTCCCGTAGTGCCGCCGGAGTCTCTAGGCTCGAATCTCACTCACTGTCGAAGGACACCACCATGCGCCGCGCCTTGATCGTCGTTGACGTGCAGAACGACTTCTGCGAAGGAGGCAGTCTCGCGGTGGCCGGGGGTGCGGATGTGGCCGCCGCCGTCACCGAGTTGATCGGGCAAGCGCCCGCCGGGTATCGCCATGTCGTGGCCACCCGTGACCACCACATCGCGCCCGGCGGGCACTTCGCCGACAACCCGGATTACGCGCACTCCTGGCCCGCGCACTGTGTCGCGGGTACGGAGGGGGTTGGCTTCCATCCGAACTTCGCGCCTGCGGTTGCCTCTGGGGCGATTGACGCGGTTTTCGACAAGGGGGCTTATGCGGCGGCGTACAGCGGGTTCGAGGGGCGGGATGAGAACGGGGTTTCGCTCGGGGACTGGTTGCGGGCTCGGGAGATCGACGAGGTGGATGTCGTCGGGATCGCCACCGACCACTGTGTGAAGGCGACTGCGTTGGATGCGGTGCGGGAAGGGTTTCGTACGCAGGTGTTGTTGGATCTGACGGCTGGGGTGGCGAAGGAGTCCACCGATCGGGCGTTGGAGGAACTGCGGGCGGCGGGCGTGGAGTTGACGGGGAAGCCGGTTGCCTGAGCGGGCTGTTGCGGTTTGATTTTTTCTGCGGGCCGGTGGGGCTGGTCGCGCAGTTCCCCGCGCCCCTGAAGGGGCGCTCCAGCTAAAGGGGTGCTCCAGCTCGCGGGGTTTCCGCTGGCTCCGTTGCCGGGTGTTGTCTGCTGAGGCTCTCGCCCTCGATGTCTACGTTCGGGAGCAGGCGGTCCAGCCATGGCGGTAGCCAGGAGATGCGGTCGCCCAGGATCGCCAGGACGGCCGGTACGAAGGCCATGCGGACCACGAACGCGTCGAACAGGACGGCGATCGCGAGGCCGAAGCCGATCATCTTGATCATGGAGTCGCCGGCGGTGATGAAGCCCGCGAAGACGGAGATCATGATGAGGGCCGCGGCCGTGACGACGCGGGCGCTGTAGCGGAACCCGGTCGCGATCGACGCGTGGGCCGCGCTGCCGTGGACGTAGGCCTCGCGGATGCGGGAGACGAGGAAGACCTCGTAGTCCATGGCGAGGCCGAAGACGATGCCCACGAGGAAGATCGGCATCAGGCTCATGATCGGGCCGGTGCTCTCCACGCCCAACAGGCTTGCGCCCCAGCCCCATTGGAAGACCGCGACCACGCAGCCGAGGGCAGCGAGCACCGAGAGCAGGAAGCCCACGGCCGCCTTGATCGGGATCACGATCGAGCGGAACACCAGGAGCAGGAGCAGTACCGCCAGTCCCACGACCACGATCAGATACGGGACCAGGGCGCCGCTGACCTTCTGGGCTACGTCGATGTTGAGGGCGGTGGTGCCGGTGACCTCGAAGGTCGCGCCGGGGGCCGCCGTCTCTATCGCGGGGCGGTCGTCGCGGATCGTGTGGACGAGGTCTACGGTCTTCTCGCTGGTCGGTGCCTCCGCCGGTACGGCGGTGAACAGGGCTGTGTTTCCAGTCGAGTTGAAGCGAACCGGGGTCACCGACACCACGCCCGGTACCGCCGCGATCCGACGCTCGACCGTGGCTGCCGCGGCCTTGGGGTGGGTGGCGTCGGTGAGGTCGACCACGACGGTCAGCGGGCCGTTGAAGCCGGGGCCGAACGCCTTGGCCAAGTCGTCGTAGGCGCGGCGTTCGGTGGTCGCGGTGGACTTGGCCTCGTCGCCGGACTGGCCCAGTTGCAGGCCCAGCACGGGGAGCGCGAGGACGACCAGGCCGGCGACCGTGCCGAAGAGGACCGGCCAGGGGTGGCGCAGCACGAACCCGGCCCAGCGGCTGCCCATGTTGCCGGCCACGCCCTGGATGCGGCGGCCGGTCGTCTTGTAGCGGCGGGAGAGGACGGCGCGGGGCCAGAAGCCGAGCAGGGCGGGGACGAGAGTCAGCGCGATGAGGACGGCGAGGGCGACCGCGGCTGCGGCGCACAGACCCATCTTGGTGAGGAGTGGGATGCCTACGACGGAGAGTCCGGCGAGTGCGATCACGACCGTGAGGCCCGCGAAGACCACCGCCGAGCCTGCCGTGCCCACGGCCAGGCCCGCCGCTTCCTCGGTGGTGTGGCCGTTGGCGCGTTCCTCGCGGTAGCGGAAGACGACGAACACCGCGTAGTCGATGCCGCAGGCCAGGCCGAGCATCGTGGCGAGGGTGCCGGTGGTGTCGGAGAGGCCGAGGGTGCTGGCCAGGGTGGTGATCGCGGTCATGGAGATGGCGACGCCGAGGAGCGCGGTCAGCAGGGGGAGTCCGGCGGCGGCGAGTGATCCGAAGGTGATCAGCAGCACTACGGCGGCGATGGCGACGCCGAGTACCTCGCCGACGCCGCCCGCGGCGGGCTCGGCGGCCAGTGCGGTGCCGCCGATCTCGACGGTGAGGCCGGAGGCGCGGGCCTGCTGCGCGGCGCTCCTGAGGTTGTTCTTCGCGGCGGCGGTGAGGTCGTTGGCCTGCACCGTGTACGTGATCGTCGAGTACGCGGTCGTCGCGTCCTTGCTGACCGCGCCCGCCTGGAAGGGGTTGACCGCGCTCGCGACCTGCGGTCCGCCGGAGACCTCGTCGACGAGCCGGACGACGGCCGCGCGGTCCTTGCCGGCGGTGATCTTCCGCCCGTCAGGTGCGACGAACACCGCACGGGCCACGGCGCCGTCCGCCTGCGCTCCGGGGAACCGCTGCTGGATCAGGTCGAAGGCCCGCTGGGACTCGACACCCGGGGTGGAGAAGGTGGTGGCGGGGGCGTCGGCCGCCTTGCCGGAGGCGAAGCCGAGGGCCGCGAGGATCACGACCCAGAGGACGGTCACATACCAGCGCCGGCGGAAGGCCAGGCGCCCCAGGCGGTAGAGGACGGTAGCCACGGACGGGCCTCCGCTGCGGTCTAGGGTGCCCCGAGCCATCCCAGGATGCGGGCGATCGCGGCGGGGCGCCTGTCGAGCGCGTGGAGCGCCCTCACAGCGGGGGTTCCACGGCAGGCCGGCAGCCGACGGTCGCCGCTCCCGCGCCAGAGACCCCGAAACCGGTGTGCCCCGCCCGGTTGGGCGGGGCACACCGGTTCAGTCACGGAACCACCGGGGCTACCTGTCCTGCAACGACCTCCGGTGTCGCGTTACCACGTACACGAGGGACCCGATGAGCAGGATTCCCCAGCCGATGACCTCGATCTCGCCGGCCGAGCCACCGAGCGCGGCCAGCGCCAGGCCGAAGACCACCAGGACGCCGATGATTTTCAGGATGAGTTTCCCCATGGCACTTCAGTCCTTTTCCGTCAGCCGCCGGACCCCGAGTAGGTGTACGAGCCGTTGCCCTTGACCTTGATCTTGATGTACGGGTAGAGGTTCGCGTAGCAGCCGTAACTGATGACGCAGAGCTCCACATGGCGCTTCATGGTCGAAGTCGCCGAGGACGCCGGCACCCCGGTCTTCTGGTTCAGGATGCGGTCCCCGAGCTGAACGATGTCCTGCTCGTTCGAGAGGTAGTCGTAACGGGTCCCCCAAGCGGTCACCTTGGTGCCGTTGAACCTGACGGCGCAGAATGCGATTCACCCGGCCCCTGTCACGGGATGACGGGAGAAGAACCGCTCACGCCGACGCCGCGGGCCTCCGCAGCAGCGCCCTGATCGGATGCCACAGCTCCTGCGGCAGTTCCGGCCCCGGGATCACGACAGCGTTGTCAGGGGCCGGTGCCGTGCGCCATATCAGGCCGTCGGGGTGATGCAGGACCGCCGTGATCTCGTCCGGGGTCGGCGGCTCCGCGTTGCCGCGCAGGTAGACGGCCCGCATTCCGAGGTTGCGGAGCCGGGTCAGGGCCCGGGCGCGGTTGCGGGCGTGGACGAGCACGCGGACGCAGCCGTCACCCTGGGCGGTGGGTCTGGGCAGGTTCAACGCCACCACCACGCTGCCGGTCGGCAGCCTGCAGAAACCTCCTGCGGACAATGCGGTCACACCCCCTGGCGGGTCGAAGTCGAGGTCGGTGTCAATAAGCCAAGCACAGGACGCACCTAAACACGGATCGGCGGCGACCCGCCAGGGGGTCACCGCCGATCCGTTTCTGACCTGCGCTTTTACCGACTACTTCGCCGAAGGGCCGACCTGGAGCGTGACCGTCGAGCCGCTCAGCGGCTCCTTGACGATCTTGATCCGGGTGTTGGTGTCAGTGATCTTGACACCGGCCGTCGGGTTCGACGTGTCGTAGTAGGTCGACTTGCCGTCGTCGAAGACGGAGACGCCGGGCTGCGACTTGACCTTGGCGGCGATGTCCGCGCTGTGCAGCGTCATCGAGTCCGTCCGGTACAGGCTGAACGGCGAGTCGTAGGCCTGGATGCGGTTGCGCATCAGCGTGCCGTTGGACCACTTCAGCTGCGCCGGGTGCGAGTCGATCGGCAGGATCTGCCCCGTACCGGGGTGCTCGCTGGTGTTGTTGTCCGCCTGCGAGGTGTCCCACTTCCAGATCAACAGGCCGTTCTGGTAGGCGTAGTGCTCCACCCAGTCCGGACGGGTCGTCGAGAAGCCGAAGTTGTACGGGCCGACCTTCAACACCTTGTCGTACGACACGTATTGACGGTTCTCGGCGATGTAGTACTGCGGGTAGTCCTTGGTGAACGAGGCGCCGATACGGGAGAAGCCCGTCGCGGTCCAAGCGGCGTCCGCCGTCTCGGCGTCGTCCGAGAAGAGCGCCGCACCGTCGGCGGTCACCGTGATCTCGTCGGCCGCGAAGCCCTTCAACGCCTTGCCACTGTCCGTCTGGTAGCGGAAGCGGACGTCGATCTTCTGGCCCGCGTAGGCGTCCAGCGGGTACGTCAGCTTCTGGTACGCCGCCGCCGTGCCGGTGAGCGCGGGGTTGCCGCTGCCGTCACGCGGGATGGCGGAGCCGTCGGCCAGCTTGCCGTCGATCGGGGTCCAGCTCGTGCCGCCGTTGGTGGACACCTCGGTGTAGAGGTAGTCGTAGTCGGCCTCGGTGTCGTACCAGCCGTCCAGCGTGAGCGTGGCGGCCGACTTGCCCGTCAAGTCCACTGTGCGGGAAAGGGTGTTGCTCAGGTCGTTGCCGCTGCCGCTCCACCACTGCGTGGCGCCCTGCGCCGGGGCGACGACGTTGGTGGTGACCTCCTTCTCGGGCAACTGCACCACGAGAGCCTGCGGGTTCTTGGTGTTGTACTCCGCGACGCCCAGCGTGTGCTTCGACTTGGTGCCTGCCTTGACAACGTCGTAGTCCAGCCAGCCCAGTTGGAGCTTGTCCCAGGCGTTCATGTCGCCGGGCAGGTCGCCGATGGCTTCCTTGCCGGTGCCGAGCCAGGAGCCGGACGACATCAGCGTCCAGAAGCCGGTGGAGTTCTCGCCGCCCGCGGTGTCGTACTCGTCGGGCAGGCCGAGGTCGTGGCCGTACTCGTGGGCGTAGACGCCGAGTCCGCCGTTCTCCGGCTGGATGGTGTAGTCGCCGACCCAGACGCCGGTGTCGCCGACCTGGGTGCCGCCGAGCTTGTTGGTGCCCGGGCCGGTGGAGCCGGCGTCGGTGCCGAAGGCGTACCAGCGGTGGGCCCAGATCGCGTCCTCGCCCTGCGCGCCGCCGCCGGCGGACTCGTCCTCACCGGCGTGCACGATCTGGAAGTGGTCGATGTAGCCGTCGGGCTCGTTGAAGTTGCCGTCGCCGTCGTAGTCGTAGCGGTCCCACTGGTCGAACTGGGCCAGCTCCGTCTTGATCTCGGCGGCCGTGTCACCCGCGGCCTCGCGCTGGGCGACCCAGGCGTTGACGCCGTCCTGCACCGCGTACCAGGCGCCGGTGGCGGCGTCGTTGGAGCCGTAACGGGCCTCGTTGTAGGGGACCTTGACCCAGTCGGTGACCTCGCCCTCGACCGAGTAGCGGCCCGAGGACTGCTTCTCGTAGTACTTCTTGAGCGACTCGGTGTTCTTGCCGGTGCCGAAGTACAGGTCCTGGAAGTGCGCCTGGTTGTAATCCGCCTGCCAGGCCGTGGAGTTGTCCTTCGCCCGGTCGGGCGCGGCTATCTGGTTGTGCAGCGGGCCGACGGTGCCGCCGTAGCGGGTGTCGACCTGGTCGCCGAACTCGACCAGGATCGTGAAGATCTTGTCGGTCTTCTCCCGGCTCAGCTCGACGTACTTGCTCTTGCCGCCGCCCTTGCTCTTGAGCTGGACGACCTTCGAGCCGTTGCGGTCCTTGACCGAGGCATTGCCGGCTATGACCTCGTTCAGGGCCTCCTGGCGCTGCGCGTCCTGCGTCTTGCTCAGCGGGCCGTCGAGGTCGTGCTCCTTCTGTGCGACCGGTGCCGGGTCGTGCCGGTCGACAGTGGTGGCCTTGGCCGAGGTGTTGGCCTCCGCCACGGCGAACGTCGAGAACGTGGCGGTTGCCGCCGCGAGGGCCACGCCCACCGCGGCCGCTCTGAACGTCCAGGGTCTGCTGGTCACTTGAGGTCCTCCCCTGCGCACACTCGACCGCGCGGAAGGGGGGGTCCTGGAGTCATGGAAGGTCCGCGCGCGGTGAACGCGTGATAGTCAAGTGACGTTATTTGACTAGAGGTTTACGGGAAAAGACAGACCTTGACTCGGACAGGACAAGTGCACTATGCGAAGCCGGGGTCCGCTTTACGGACACGCGCGGCCGACTCGTCCAGCACTCAACAGGCGCGTGCATCCGTCCACTTGGTGGACGCTATGACTCCGTGCGCCCCCCATGCTCCGGAGCTGTGTGTTAGGTCATGCTTACTGCACGTTCCACTCGGGCATGCAGGCGAATAGAGTCGATTGGCGGAACGCCCGGAACCGGCGGAAAGCCAGGCCGACATCGTAGTCGCACCCCCCTTTCACAGCCTCCCCTCCATCGCCTAACGAGGACTCGATTGCCATGCCTCGTCCGACCGCCGCACAGCTCGCCTACGGTTCGTTCACCGTGATCTTCTCGACGCTCGCCATGCTGCTGCTGTCACAGACGAACTCCGGTCTGGGTATCGCGGTCATCGCATGCGCGGCGCTCGCCCTCGGGGTGCTCGTCTCCCTGACGGTGCCGCAGCCGAAGACCCGTGCCCAGGCAGCGGCCCAGGCCGCCCCCCAGACCGCGGTAGCGGCCGCTCCGCCGCAGCGCCGGGTGCCGGTGTCGGTACGGCGGGAGACCGTCTCCGCCGCCGCCGTGTCGTCCGCACAGCCGGTCCGGGAGCGGAGCACTCCCTAGACCAAGCACAGGGCCAAGCTCGATCTCGACCTCAAGTTCAAGCTCAACTACGCGAATCGGCGGGCCCGTTGACCACGGACCCGCCGATCGCTGTGTGCGCTCCGGGAGTTGACCCCGGTCACGTCAACGCGTACTGACCACCACGGTCTTGGCGGCCTTGTCGTGCAACCCCTGCTTGTACGGCTTGTCGAAGAAACTCCAACCACCGCAGATCGCCGTCCAGATGCAGGCACAGCAGAACGCGAACGGGATCCACAGCACCGCCGCGCGGATCAGGTTGGTCTGCACGGACGGCGTCGACCCGTTGTCGAGGTTCGCGACACGCAGGCCCAGCCACTTCTTGCCCAGCGTCTGCCCCGACTTGGCCATCATCACGGTGTCGTAGCCGATGTAGAGCACGGCCGCGATGAGCGACTGCCCGAGCGACTTGGCGTACGACGCCCCGTCGGAGCCGACGTCGTACTCATGCACCCCGAAGGCCCAGGTGACCAGCCAGATGACGATGCCGACGAGGATCAGGTCGATGATCCGGGCGAGCGTGCGCCGGCCGCTCTCGGCGAGCGGGGGCATCCCGGCGAGGGGGTCGGTGGGGTAGGAGCCGCCGCCGTAGGGGTCACCACCACCGCCGCCGTACGGAGGAGGCTGGGGAGGCTGGTTGCCGCCGTACGGCGGGTCGTACGGTGAGCCCGATCCCTGGCCAGGAGGGGGCTGCTTCCTGAACGGGTCGTCTTCCGGCGGCTGCTGGCCGGAGCCCGGAGGCGGTTCGGTACTCATGGGCCGAGTCGACCGCGAAGCGCCCGTTTCCGCATCCGGCGAGCGGCCGTCCGGGGTACGGAATCAGGTACCCCGGATGCCGTACACCCCTATCCCGCTACGAACGTATGTGCTGCCTTGTCGTGCCAGCACTGGCGCCAGGGCCGGTCGAAGAGACACCAGGCGACACCGACGATCCCGATGCCGAGCAGCCCCGGGACGCTGTAGACGAGCCAGCGGCGCAGCGCCCCGCCGAAGCCGGGCGGCTCGTGGCTCTCGATGCCGCGCACCTCAAGACCGCAGAGCTTCTTGCCCAGGGTGCGGCCCCACTTGGCGGTGGGCAACGCCTCGTAGAGGACACCGAAGAGGAGGAGTACGGCGAGGACGATGCCCAGGTAGACGGCCGTCGTGCCGTCCAGCAGCCAGACCGTTTCGGTACGGCCGGAGAGCTTGGCCGCGTCGATCTTCTCGTTGAGGTGGTCGGCCGCCTTGGTGCCCAGCGGTACGGCGGCCCCGGCGGTCACCGCGCCGAGCACGACGGTGTCGACGAGCCGCGCGACCAGCCGCTTGCCGAGCCCCGCGGGCCGCGCCGCCGACTGCCGCCGGGCCGCCGCCTGGAACACGTCCTCCACGGGCGGCTTCCAGGGCGCTACGGGCCCCTCCTCGTCCCCCGCCAGCCGGTGCACCTGCTGCGCCCAGGACGGCTGCCCGCCACCGGGTCCGGCCGCCATGGGCATACCCACGGCGGCGCCCTGCGGCTGGACCGGGCCGGGTTGCTGGGGGACGCCGGGGGCGGACTGCTGGGGGCCGGAGAGGGCCGTGGAGGCGGCAGGGGCGGCGGAGGCGGCGGGCGCCCCGGTGCCGGTGCCCGCCTGGCCCACCTGAGCTTGCGCGGCGCGGGCCGCGGCTGCCTTTCCGGCGCCGAAGCCGGGGCCGGAGGGGTCGCCGGAGGGGCTGGTCCCGGCAGGGCTGTCGGCGCCGAAGCCACCGCCGGCGGAGCCGGTTCCGACGGGCCCCTGCACACCGGAACCACCGGATGCGGAGCCGGACCGGAC
>NZ_BARF01000020.1 GCF_000367365.1 Streptomyces prunicolor NBRC 13075
CCGCGTGGGCGCGACCAGCCCCCACCGGCCGTCAGAGGCCGACGAACGCAGAGGCCCCCCACGTGTGCCCAACACACATGGGGGGCCTCACAGTTGACGGCAAGTCAGCCAACGGGCGCTAAGCCGAACTACGGAATGACGATGACAGGCCGCTGCGCCCGTTTCGCCAACCGCCCAGCAACAGACCCGAAGATGCGCCCGACGATCCCATGGGTCGAGCCCACAACGATCGCATCCGCCTCGTACTCCCGCCCCACCTCTTCGAGTTCATGGCAGATGTCCCCACCACGCTCGACAAGAATCCAGGGCACTTCGGCCAAATACTCGGCGCACGCCAGCTCAAGCCCCAACACCTCGGTGCGGTGATCCGGCACGTCCACGAAGACGGGTGGCTCACACCCCGCCCACACAGTGGTGGGCAGCCGGTTGGCGACATGGACGATGACGAGGCCCGAGCCGGAGCGATGGGCCATGCCGATCGCGTAGGCGAGGGCACGCTCGCTGGACGTCGAGCCGTCGAAGCCGACGACGACGCCGTGCTTGAAGGCTGGGTCGCAGGAATGACGTGGCTGTTCCGCCGCCAGGGGCTCGGCCGCCGTGGGATCGGCGACGGGCCGCTTGCGGTCCGCGGGTTCGAAAGATTCGTGACCGGCCATGGGTGTCTCGGCTTTTTGATCCTCTTGGGAGGGGACAACAGGGACAACAGGATGCGGCGGAGCTGTGTCCGGGAATCATCTTCCCAACCCCATACCCCCAAGGGTACGGCGGCACTCCTCCTTAGCCCATATCCCGCACATGCTCCGGCGGAGTTCCCCGGAGCATGCACGAGGGGGCGCCCGTAACGCAATGGTTGCTGCCCCGTACAGGCGGTTTGCACAGGATTCACTTATCCGCGCCGGCCCCTGTCCCTCCATGGACTGCCATGGACTGCCCTACAGTGACCGACGCATCGAACACGCGTTGAACCCGGCGAGCCGCCGCCCCAGGGAGCACGCCATGTCCGGACACCGCACGACCTCCGAGGGACACCCCAGCCCCGACACCACGACCGACGTGGTCCGCTGGGCGGTCTTCAGCTGCGTCCTCGTCCCCCTGGTCCTCCTCTGGTACGGCACCTCCCTCGCCGGCGCCACCGGTACGGCCCTGGGCCTCGCGGCCGTCACCGCCGCCTGCCGGGTGCTGCTGCGCCGTTCCGAACAGAGCGAGGCCCGGCTGCTGACCGAGGAGCCGGCACCGCCGCTGGCCGAAGAACAGCCCCCGCACCGCGGCCACCGTCACCGGGCCGGGTCGGGGGCGCACAGGGGCGGACGGCACGCGGGCGGAAGTGCACCGGTCGACTGACCGGTTTCAGCGCACGCGCCCGACGCTTTTCAGCCAACTTCCGGTCACCGTGCATCCGTTGCCCTCACCACCCCCCAACCCCCGTTCCACCTGCACGGAAAGGGTCTGGGAGGCCTTGCGCACCCTACGGGGATTGGCCACTACGACGAGGCGCACTTCCCTGCACGGCCCACGAGTGCAACGCTTCGTGATCGAATGCTTCACGCCAAGTTGCCATGTCGACAATGTGCCGGTTGCCGAACTGGTCACCCCGGCACCACTGGACACAGTAGATTCGATCTTGACGTCTTACGGCGGGGGACTCGTGCAGGACCGAGGGGAAACGTGCTGGAGCGACAAGCCCGACAAGATAGGGGCGACGCGACCACCGAGGGGGGCTTAGCAGTATGAGCCACGACTCCACTGCCGCGCCGGAAGCCGCGGCCCGGAAGCTTTCCGGGCGACGCCGCAAGGAGATCGTCGCGGTGCTGCTGTTCAGCGGCGGCCCCATCTTCGAGAGTTCCATACCGCTGTCGGTGTTCGGAATCGACCGGCAGGACGCCGGAGTTCCGCGCTACCGCCTCCTTGTGTGCGGTGGCGAAGAAGGTCCGCTGCGCACCACCGGAGGGCTGGAACTCACCACACCGCACGGCTTGGAAGCGATCTCGCGGGCGGGCACCGTCGTCGTGCCGGCCTGGCGGTCGATCACCTCGCCACCGCCGGAGGAGGCACTCGACGCGATCCGCCGCGCGCACGAAGAAGGGGCCCGCATCGTAGGCCTGTGCACCGGCGCCTTCGTGCTGGCGGCGGCGGGCCTGCTGGACGGCCGTCCCGCGACGACCCACTGGATGTACGCGCCGACGCTGGCCAAGCGCTATCCGTCGGTGCACGTGGATCCGAGGGAACTCTTCGTCGACGACGGAGACGTGCTGACGTCCGCCGGTACGGCGGCCGGAATCGATCTCTGTCTCCACATCGTGCGGACGGACCACGGCAACGAGGCGGCCGGCGCGCTCGCCCGGCGCCTGGTGGTCCCACCGCGCCGAAGCGGCGGTCAGGAGCGCTACCTCGATCGGTCTTTACCAGAGGAGATCGGCGCCGACCCGCTCGCGGAGGTCGTCGCCTGGGCGCTGGAGCACCTCCACGAACAGTTCGACGTGGAGACGCTGGCGGCACGCGCGTACATGAGCAGGCGTACGTTCGACCGCCGCTTCCGCTCGCTCACCGGGAGCGCTCCCCTGCAATGGCTGATCACGCAGCGGGTGCTCCAGGCGCAGCGTCTGCTGGAGACGTCGGACTACTCGGTGGACGAGGTCGCGGGTCGCTGCGGCTTCCGCTCGCCGGTGGCTCTACGCGGGCATTTCCGGCGCCAGTTGGGCTCGTCGCCCGCCGCCTACCGGGCCGCGTACCGCGCCCGCAGGCCCCAGGGCGACAAGCAGGTGGACGGCGACGGCGCTCCCGGCCAGAGCGGTGGTCCGGGATCCCTGGGTCCGGCCGGGCTGCCGCCCGCGCTGCACCCGGACGGCCCGGTCCCGATGCAGACCCGTCGTACGGCGGCGAGCGCGCTGTCGGCAGCGGCGTCCGCGTCGGCCTCCTCGGCGGAGAACGGCCGTGAGGCGTACGCCACAAGTCGGGCGGCGAGTCTGCCCGGTCAGCGCAGCGCGCCGTAGGGCCGTAGTACCTGCGACGTAGTAACGGGAAGGCTCCCGGGGGTTTCCGTCAGGAGATCTCCGGGAGTTTTCGCGTGCCCGGAGCACAAGGTCAGCGCACGGTCGGCTCAGCTGAGCGGCGCGCAGCTTAAGGTTAGACACATGAACGATCGCATGGTGTGGATCGACTGCGAGATGACCGGCCTCTCGCTGTCAGACGACGCTCTCATCGAGGTGGCCGCCCTCGTCACCGACTCCGAGCTGAACGTGCTCGGCGAGGGGGTGGACATCGTCATCCGCCCGCCGGACCAGGCGCTGGAGACGATGCCGGACGTAGTACGCCAGATGCACACCGCATCCGGCCTGCTCGACGAGTTGGCCGGCGGTACGACGCTGGCCGACGCCGAGGAGCTGGTCCTGGGGTACATCCGGGAGCACGTCAAGGAGCCGGGCAAGGCCCCGCTGTGCGGCAACTCGGTCGGCACCGACCGCGGTTTCCTGCTCCGTGACATGCCGACCCTGGAGGAGTACCTCCACTACCGCATCGTGGACGTGTCCTCGGTGAAGGAGCTGGCCCGCCGCTGGTACCCGCGGGCGTACTTCAACAGCCCCGAGAAGAAGGGCAATCACCGCGCCCTCGCCGACATCCGCGAGTCCATCGCCGAGCTGCGCTACTACCGCGAGGCGATCTTCGTCCCGCAGCCCGGCCCCGACTCCGAAACGGCCCGCACGATCGCCGCGAAGCACGTCCAGCCCACCCCGTAAAAGCCGTGCGCGAGCACCCCTTCGGACCCTGTACACTTTTTCTCGGCCGGTCGGAAACTTTCAGAGTGAACGACCGGGCATGGTGGGTGTAGCTCAGCTGGTAGAGCACCTGGTTGTGGTCCAGGAAGTCGCGGGTTCAAGTCCCGTCACTCACCCTGAGTAATCAGCCGGTGACTTCGGAAACGAGGTCACCGGCTGATTCGTTTTCCGGCAACGTTCTCCGGCAACGGGAGCCCGCCCACGATGGACACCGAACCCATCAGCACCGCCCGCCTGGATCTCGTCCCGCTGAGCGTGACCCACGCGGAGGAGATGGCCACGGTCCTGTCCTCTCCCGCCCTCCACACCTTCACCGGCGGCGACCCTCTGAGCCCCGACGCCCTGCGGACCCGCTACGAGCGCCTGATCGCAGGTTCTTCCGTCCCGTCCGTCACCTGGTGCAACTGGGTCCTGCGGCTGCGCGCGGAGTCCTGCCTGGTGGGCACGGTCCAGGCGACGGTCACGGAAGCGGGGTCGGTCGCGGACATCGCCTGGGTGGTCGGCGTTCCCTGGCAAGGGCGGGGTCTGGCCTCGGAGGCGGCGCGGGGACTGGCGTCATGGCTCGCCCGCAAGCCGTCCGTCCATACGATCGCGGCGTACATCCACCCGAGGCATGGGGCATCGGCGGCGGTTGCTACGGCGGCGGGGCTGACGCCGTCGGAACAGTCGCAGGACGACGAGATCAGGTGGCAGCGCGCCACTCATCCGTGAACTCCCGTACGCCCGCGAACCGTTCGGCGGGATCGGTCCGGGTTGCCCTTTCCAGTACGGCGATTTGACCCGCCGTACCCCGCCAGGCGCGCTCGCCGTCCCCCGCGTCGAGAAGGAGACGGGCGGTACGGCCGAGGGCGTAGACCGTCGTACGGATGTCGATGCGGGCGCCGTGGTGCCACTCCTCGGGGGCCATGAAGCGGGCCGAACCCGGGAGGCGGTCCTCCTGGAGGACGAAAGGGCCGGGGCGGTACTCGTCGAGGTCGATGAGGTGGAGGACGTCGGCGCCGAAGTCGTAGAGGAACGCGCCGTCGTAGAGATCGACCGCCACCATCCCCGCGGCCTCCACGGCGAGGTGTGCGTCCAGGACGCGGTCCACAGCACGGAGGACAGAGGCGAGGGGCAGGGCGCGGAAACGGGCGCGGGCGGGGCCGTAGAGGGACTCCCCGTGCCGCCAGGGCATGACGACCGCCGTACGGCCACTGTCCGCCACGGCGATCCGGTGCAGCTGCGGGACGATCGCCGGGTGCCGTACGGCCCGGTGGAAGGTCCAGGCGCGGTCAAGTGAGGCCTGGGCGGGGGCAGTTGTCGCCTCCTTCACGAACCAGCGCTCTCCGTCCGGGAGTTGGACGCCGTAGGAGACACACCCGGAGTCCTGTTCGCGGAAGACGCGGAACACCTCGCCCACCGTGCGGAGGTAGGGCTCGGTCGCGGGGATCTCTTCTACGGTCAGGAGGGGGTGGGGAGTCATGGGTGCCAGTTTGGGCGTCGGTGCGGGTCGGTGTGATCGGTTTGTCGGGTAGGGGGACCGCCTTGATGAAAGGGGTCGCCACGAAGCCGACGGAGCGTTCCGCCTACTTGAGCGGGAGCAGCCGCGTCAGGACGCGAACGGCGTGGCTACAGCACTCGGTGCCGGTTTCGCCAGGATCACCGGAGTCACTGCCCTCGGCGTGAACCGGCATGCCACCAATAAGCCAAGCCACCTGAGCACCTGGTGACCCCACCCCTCACGACGACGCCCGCGTCACCAACTCCGTTGCCAGTACCGCCTGTCGGCGCTCCAGTCCCCGGGACGTGGCCGGGCGGCGGTCCGCGATTTCCGCCAGCAGCAGGTCGATCATCGAACGGCCCATCTCCTCGATCGGCTGGCGGACGCTCGTGAGCGGCGGGTCCATGTGGCGGGCGATGGCCGAGTCGTCGTAGCCGACGAGGGCTACGTCGTCCGGGATCACGCGGCCTTCCTCGCGGAGGACCTGGCGGGCGCCCGCCGCCATCACGTCCGAGCCGGCGAAGACCGCGTCGACGTCGGGGCGGCGGGCCAGCAGTTCCTTCATCGCCCGTCGGCCGCCCTCCTCCGTGAAGTCGCCCGGCTGGATGAGGTGTTCGTCCACCGCATGACCCGCGTCGAGCAGCGCCTCGCGGTAGCCGTCGACGCGGCGTTGGGCGCCGTACACGTCGAGGCGGCCGGTGATGTGCGCGATGCGGGTGCGGCCTCGGGAGAGGAGGTGTTCCACTGCCGAGCGCGCGCCGCCGTAGTTGTCCGAGTCGACCGACGTGAGAGTTTCCGCAGCCGATCTCGGGCCGCTGATCACCGCCGGAATCTCCAACTGGGCCAGCAGGTCCGGGAGTGGGTCGTCCGCGTGGACCGAGACCAGCAGGACGCCGTCCACCCGGTGTGCCGCCAAGTATTGGGCCAGGCGCTGTCGTTCGCGGTCACTGCCCGCGAATATCAGCAGCAACTGCATCTCGGTTTCCGAGAGTTCGGCTCCTACGCCCTTGAGCATGTCCGAGAAGTACGGTTCCGCGAAGAAGCGGGTCTCGGGCTCGGGGACGACCAGGGCGATGGCGTCGGTGCGGTTCGCGGCGAGGGCGCGGGCGGCCGTGTTGGGGACGTAGCCGAGTTCGTCCACCGCCGCCTCGACCGCGGCTCGGGTCGCGTCGCTGACTCTTGGCGAACCGTTGATCACCCGGGAGACCGTGCCCCGCCCCACACCGGCGCGCGCCGCGACCTCCTCCAGGGTCGGCCGGCCGCCACTCCGGCTCCGCGCTCCGTGGCCTGCCATTGGCTCCGCCTCCTGTCGACCCACCCGTTGGCCTGGAATGTAACAGTCCTGATCAGGGAAGAGGGGCGTGAGGAGCCCCACCTCCGGCCGGATCCATGCCTCCCGCACAGTTAGCTAACAGACGAATAACTGAACGCGTCTCTCCGCGTCCGCTCCCTTGACACCCCCGCGCGAACCGACGACTCTTCAACACATCACCGGTGGGAGCGCTCCCACGGTACCTGACACATACACATCCCGCACGTTCCCCGCCCGAGCCGCAGCGTGAACTAACGGGCCCAACAATGCAGTTGGCCGGGGGGTCGGCACGTCAGGCAACAGGAGGACGCAATGCGCACGAGTACCCGACGGTCCCATCGGCTGATGGCCCTCGCGGCCGTCGCCGCCCTGACCACAGGGGTATTGGCCGGCTGCTCCAGTGACTCGGACGGCACCTCGTCGAACGCGAGCGACAGCGGCAAGGGCAAGACCACGCTGACCGTCGGTACCTTCGGCGTCTTCGGCTACAAGCAGGCCGGTCTGTACGACGCGTACATGAAGCTCCACCCGAACATCACCATCAAGGAGGACGTCACCACACGTACCGACGTGTACTGGCCGAAGGTCCTCACCCGGCTCCAGGCCGGTGCCGGCACCGACGACATCCAGGCCATCGAGGTCGGCAACATCACCGAGGCCGTGCAGACGCAGGCCGACAAGTTCGTCGACCTCGGCAAGGACGTCGACAAGTCCCAGTGGCTGCCCTGGAAGAACGCCCAGGCCACCACCAAGGACGGCAAGCAGATAGGCCTCGGCACCGACACCGGCCCGATGGCGATCTGCTACCGCAAGGACCTCTTCAAGAAGGCCGGGCTGCCGACGGATCGCACGCAGCTCGCCAATCTGTGGAAGGGCGACTGGGCGAAGTACGCCGACGTCGGCAAGGACTACATGAAGAAGGCGCCCAAGGGCACCAAGTTCGTGGACTCCGCGTCCTCCGTCTACAACGCGGCCATCGGCGGCGAGAGCCAGCGGTACTACGACAAGGACGGCAACGTCATCTGGGACAAGTCGACCGGTGTGAAGGCGGCTTGGAACGCGGCGATGACGGTGGCGACCAGCAACATGTCGGCGAAGCTGAAGCAGTTCGACCCGACCTGGGACCAGGGCTTCGCCAACGCGAGCTTCGCGACGGTGGCCTGCCCCGCGTGGATGATGGGCTACATCCAGGAGAAGGCGGGCGACTCCGGCAAGGGCAACTGGGACGTGGCGGCGGCGCCGACCGCGGCCAACTGGGGCGGTTCCTTCCTCGGCGTGCCGACGGCGTCCAAGCACCAGGCCGAGGCCGTGGCGCTGGCCAAGTGGCTGACCGCGCCGGAGCAGCAGGAGAAGGTCTTCGCCAAGCAGGCCAGCTTCCCGTCCACCCCGGCGGCGTACCCGAACCTGAAGCCGGCCGCCGCCACGACGGCCTACTTCTCGAACGCGCCGATCACCCAGATCTTCTCCGACTCGGCGAAGACCATCCCGGTGCAGACCTTCGGCATCAAGGACCAGCCGATCGGTACCGCGATCACTGACGTCGGCATTCTCCAGGTGGAGCAGAAGGGCAAGACCCCGGCCCAGGGATGGAGCGCCGCCACCAAGGAGATCAAGGACGTGCTCGGGCAGTGAGCAGCTCCAAGCAGGCCCTCGCACACCCCGCGCCGGGCTCCGGCGCCGCGCCCGGCGACAAGCCGGGCGCGGCCCGCGGCGCCGGCGGTCGTGGTACGCCGGCGCCCGGCCCGAGTTCGTGGCGGAGCCGGCTGTACCGCTGGGACATGAAGGCGGCGCCGTACGCGTTCATTTCCCCGTTCTTCATCATCTTCGGGGCCTTCGGGCTCATCCCGCTGCTGTACACGGGCTGGTACTCGCTGCACAACGTGCAGCTGTCGTCGCTGGACCACAAGTCGTGGGCGGGGCTGGACAATTACCGGAACCTGCTGTCCTCGGACTTCTTCTGGAACGCCCTGAAGAACACGTTCACCATCGGGCTGATCTCCACCGTGCCGCAGCTGTTGATGGCGATCGGGATCGCGCATCTCCTCAACTACCGGCTGCGCGGCTCGACCGTGTGGCGGGTCGTGATGCTGACTCCGTACGCCACCTCGGTGGCGGCGGCGACCCTCGTCTTCACGCTGCTGTACTCGTGGGACGGCGGGATGGTCAACTGGCTGCTGGGCTTCGTCGGGGTCGATCCCGTCAACTGGCGTGAATCCACGTGGGGTTCGCAGTTCGCGGTGTCATCGATCGTGATCTGGCGGTGGACGGGTTACAACGCGCTGATCTATCTGGCGGCGATGCAGGCGATCCCGGGCGACCTGTACGAGTCGGCGGCGATCGACGGGGCCAACCGCTGGCAGCAGTTCCGCCATGTGACGATCCCTCAGCTGCGCCCGACCATCCTCTTCACGGTGGTGATCTCCACCATCGGCGCGACCCAACTCTTCGGCGAGCCCCTGCTGTTCGGCGGGGTGAGCGGTTCGAAGGGCGGGTCCGAGCACCAGTACCAGACGCTCGGTCTGTACATGTACGACCAGGGCTGGATCATCGGCAACCTCGGCAAGGCGTCCGCGATCGCCTGGTCGATGTTCCTGATCCTGCTGATCGTCGCCGCGATCAACCTGCTGTTCACCCGACGGCTGAGGAAGTCCCAATGACCACAAGCGAACTGACAGCCCCTCAGGACGCCGTGCCCGTACGGGAGGTGCGCGCCCCGCGCCGCCGCGTCATGGGCGCGGGCAAGCAGATGCACGCGGGCCCGCTGACCTACGTCGTGCTGGTCGTCTTCGCGCTGGTCTCGCTGGCCCCGCTGGTGTGGACGGCGATCGCGGCCTCGCGCAACAACCAGCGGCTCGCCGAGACCCCGCCGCCGCTGTGGTTCGGGGCGAACCTGTTCAAGAACCTCCAAACCGCCTGGGACCAGGCCGGCATGGGCACCGCGATGTTCAACTCCACGATCGTCGCGGGCTCGATCACCATCGGCACGGTCCTGTTCTCCACTCTGGCGGGCTTCGCCTTCGCCAAGCTGAAGTTCAGGTTCTCCAGCACGCTGCTCCTGCTGACCATCGGCACGATGATGATCCCGCCCCAACTGGCCGTCGTACCGCTGTACTTGTGGATGGCGGACCTGCACTGGTCGAACCACCTCCAGACGGTCATCCTGCCGACCCTGGTCAGCGCCTTCGGTACGTTCTTCATGCGCCAGTACCTCGTGCAGGCGCTGCCGACGGAACTGATCGAGGCGGCGAGAGTGGACGGCGCGAGCAGCCTGCGGGTGGTGTGGCACGTGGTCTTCCCGGCGGCCCGCCCCGCGATGGCGGTGCTGGGCCTCCTGACCTTCGTGATGGCCTGGAACGACTTCCTCTGGCCGATCATCGCCCTCAACCAGCAGAACCCGACCGTCCAGGTCGCCCTGAACTCCCTGGGCACCGGCTACATCCCCGACCAGTCGGTGATCATGGCGGGCGCGCTGCTCGGCACGCTGCCGCTGCTGATCGCCTTCCTGCTCTTCGGCAAGCAGATCGTGGGCGGGATCATGCAGGGCGCGGTCAAGGGCTGACGGTTCGCCGCCTTCCTCATCTCGGTTCTCTTCTACGTCAGTTGGAGAGCCGGGGCACCGCCGCCCCGGTCTCTCCGGCCCCCCTCCTCCACTATGGGAGCGCTTCCATGCCTGAGCCCATTACACCTGTCACCTTCCCGCCCGCCTTCCTCTGGGGCGCCGCGACCTCCGCGTACCAGATCGAGGGGGCGGTGCGCGAGGGCGGTCGTACGCCCTCGATCTGGGACACCTTCAGTCATACGCCGGGCCGCACGGCCGGTGGTGAGCACGGTGACATCGCTGTCGACCACTACCACCGCTACCGCGACGACGTGGCGCTGATGGCGGACCTGGGCCTGACGGCGTACCGCTTCTCGGTCTCCTGGCCGCGGGTGCAGCCGACCGGCCGGGGCCCGGCGGTCCAGGTGGGCCTGGACTTCTACCGCCGTCTGGTGGACGAGCTGCTGGCGGTCGGCATCAAGCCGGCGCTGACCCTCTACCACTGGGATCTGCCGCAGGAGCTGGAGGACGCGGGCGGCTGGCCGGAGCGTGACACGGCGTACCGGTTCGCCGAGTACGCGCAGATCATGGGCGAGGCGCTGGGCGACCGTGTGGAGCAGTGGATCACGCTCAACGAGCCCTGGTGCAGCGCGTTCCTGGGCTACGGCTCGGGGGTGCACGCACCGGGCCGTACGGACGCGGCGGCTTCGCTCAAGGCCGCGCATCACCTCAACCTGGCGCACGGGCTGGCCACTTCGGTGCTGCGCGCGTCGATGCCGGCCAGGAACTCCGTGGCGGTGAGCCTCAACTCATCGGTCGTCAGGCCCGCTTCGCAGTCCCCCGAGGACATGGCGGCGGCCCGGAAGATCGACGACCTGGCCAACGGGGTGTTCCACGGGCCGATGCTGCACGGCTCGTATCCGCAGTCCCTCTTCGAGGCGACGAGGTCGGTCACGGACTGGTCGTTCGTCCAGGACGGCGACCTGACGCTCATTCACCAGCCGCTGGACGCACTGGGGTTGAACTACTACACCCCGACGCTGGTGGAGGCGGCGGAGGCGGCCCCGGCGGGCCCGCGGGCGGACGGTCACGGCGTGAGCGCGTACACCCCCTGGCCGGGCGCGGACGACGTGGCGTTCCTCCAGACGCCGGGCGAGCGCACGGAGATGGGCTGGACGATCGACCCGACGGGCCTGTACGACCTGATCACGCGGTACACGAGGGAGGCGCCGGGGCTGCCGTTGTACGTGACGGAAAACGGCGCAGCCTACGACGACAAGCCGGATCCGGAGGGCAACGTCCACGACCCGGAGCGGATCGCGTATCTGCACGGCCATCTGTCGGCGGTGCGGCGCGCCATCGCCGACGGGGCGGATGTGCGGGGCTATTACCTCTGGTCGCTCATGGACAACTTCGAGTGGGCGTACGGGTACGAGAAGCGGTTCGGGGCGGTGTACGTGGATTACGCGACGCTGGAGCGAACGCCGAAGTCGAGCGCGCGGTGGTACGGGGAGGCGGCTCGGACGGGGGTGCTGCCTGCGGTGGGGGAAGCCTGACCGACGGGGGACACCGGGGACGGGGCGCGGCATGCCGTGGGGGCGTGCCGCGCTCCGGCGGGTGCGGCAGGTGTGTCGGGTGTGGTGGGTCAGAGACTGCCCGGGGGCGCCAGCCACTGGGTCGGCTGCCCGGTGACCGAGGCGATGGTCTCGAAGTCGTTGTCGTAGTGCAGCACGGTCAACCCCTGGAGTTCGGCGGTGGCGGCGACGAGCAGGTCCACCGCGCCCGCGGACCGGTGCCGCCCCTTCTCGGTGAGCTCCCGTTGGACGTCCCATGCGCGGGTTACGGCCCGGTCGTCCAAGGGTGTCCAGCAGAACAGCGCGTCGAGGTCGTCGACCAGGGCGGCCCGGTCCTCGGCGTTCTTGGCGCTGTGCAGAAACTCGATCTCGGTGAGTGGGCAGCGCGCGATCAGGCCCTCCTCCAGGGGCTTCTCCCACATGGCCCGCGCCGGCATCTTCAGAACGCGGACCAGGGCGCTGGTGTCGATGAGGTAGGCGGCCGCGCTCATCGACGGTAGTTCTCCTTGTCCAGCAACAGGTCGAAGTCACCCGCGTCGGCGCGGGCCGCGAAGCGAGCCAGGGCGAGCGCACGCTTCTTGCGTTCGACGCCCTCCTTGAGCGCAGCGGTGACCGTGTCCTTCTTGGTCTTGGTCCCGAACGCTATGGCCGCCTCGGCCAGAAGGTCTTCGTCGATGTCGATCAGCGTCTTGGTCAAGAGAACCTCCCGGATATACGAATGAATATCCAGTATATCCACGATGGTCGCTACCAGCGCTTCCCGAGCTCGAACCAGGTGGCCTTGCCCCGGCCGGGCCCGTGCGCGCACACGCCCCAGGCGTCGGCGCCGTGCGAGATGAGCTGGATGCCTCGGCCGTCCTCGTCCGTGGTGGCAGGGGTGCGGCAGGTGGGCAGGCCCGGGGCCTCGTCGTGGATGAGGACGCGGAAACGGCGGGGGTCCGACCAACCCGCGTAGAGGGTTACAGGGGTCAGAAAGCCCTTCAGCTTGCAGGCGTTGATGGCGTTGGTGACGGCTTCCGAGGTCAACAGGATTGCCGTGTCGATGAGTTCGGGGCGGTGGGATACGGCGAGGAGGGTGCGGACCGTTTCGCGGGCGGTGCGGACCCAGGCAGGGTGGGGCGGGAAGACCAGGGAGACGTCGGTGAGGTGTGGGGGGTCGTCCATGGGCGGGGCTCCTTCGGCGTGGGGGGCGCGCACGCGGTGACCAGGTCCGGGTCCTCGTTGCCAAGTGGCTTGAGGGCGGGGGTACTTCCGGGTGGCGCGGGGTGGTGCGGTTGTCTTCGACGGTAGGGAACCCGTTCCGTAAGTTGCAACCGTTTACGCCCTGCGTCACCCTTGTGAGTGACTGCCGAACAACCTTGTGGCCCACGGGAGTTCGGCTGTGCAGACTGCCCGGAGGAGGTCGCACATGCCACCCAGGAACAACCCCAGCGAGCGCCAGCGACGCCTCGGTCTGGAACTCCGCAAGCTGCGCAATCGCGCGGGGCTGTCCGGTGACCGGGCCGGCGAACTGCTCGACGCCGACCGCACGCGGATCAGCAACATCGAGGCAGGCCGGCTCGACGTCTCGCGCAACCGTCTCTACAAGCTGCTGCGCGAGTACGACTGCCCGCCCGGCCCCCTGTTCGACGGGATCATGGCGATGGCCCAGGAGAGCGGCAAGGGGTGGTGGGACGAGTTCAACGACACGATCGGCCCGGCCGCCCGGAACCTGGCCGAGCTGGAATCCCGGTCGACAGTGCTGCGAACCCACAATCCCCTGGTGATCCCCGGTTTGCTACAGACCGAGGAGTACGCCCGCGCGGTGCTGGCCGCCACCGAGTCAGCACCTCAACACGCCGACCGATACGCCGAGTTCCGCCTGGCCCGTCAACGCGTACTGACCGGCGACTCACCCGTCACGTACCGCGCCGTCATCCACGAATCCGCGCTCCACACAAGGGTGGGCGGCCCGGCGGTCATGCGCAGGCAGCTGCTGCGGCTGATGGAAGTCTCCAGGCTGACCAATGTGATCGTTCAGATCTACCCGTTCGAAGCCGGCGTCTACTCCGCGCACACCCGCTCCTTCGTCGTCTTCGGCGGCGGGGCCCCTGAACTGGACACGGTCTACCTGGAGCATCCGACGGGCTCCCTCTTCCTGAGGGATGGAGGGCAACTCGACGAGTACGCCAAGATGTTCGAGCGGCTCTCGGAGCTGGCGCTGGCGCCGGTCGACCCGGAATCGGCGCCGGAGTCGCATGACTCACGCGACTCGCTGAGCCTGATCCAGCACGTCATGTACGCCCTGTGAAAGGACCCGCCATGCCCCACCTCGTCTGGCAGAAGTCGTCGTACAGCACCGGCGGCGAGGGCGAGTGCGTGGAACTGGCGGCAGCGGCGACCGGCACCCACATCCACCTCCGCGAAAGCGACCACCCCCACGACATCGCCACGCTCCCACCCCACACCCTCGCCGCCTTCCTCCACACGGTGAAGTCCTCCCCTCCCTTGCCAAGCTATAAATAAAGTGATTCATTCGCCAGGCATGTGAATGGATGCACTTCAAGCGCGGGGAGATGTCCGTGACCGCTGTCACCCTGGGCGAGGAACCCATCACCATCGAGCAGTTCGTCGCGGTCGCCCGCCACGGCGCCCGGATCGAGTTCGACGCCACGTACGTCGACCGGGTCCGCAAGTCCCGCGCGCTGGTGGAGCGCTTCCTCGCCGAGAACCGCCTGGTCTACGGCGTGACCACCGGCTTCGGCGACAACGTCACGGAGGTCATCGACCCGGCGGACGCCGAGCAGCTCCAGCGCAACATCGTGCGCTCGCACGCCGTGTCGGTCGGGGAGCCGTTGCCCGTCGAGGTGGTCCGTGCCATCGCGTTGATGGAGCTGGTCGGGCTCGGGGAAGGGTTCTCCGGTATCCGGTTCGAGACGCTGGAGCTGATCCGGCGGATGCTCAACTCCGGGGTCACGCCGCACGTTCCCGGCGAGGGTTCCGTGGGCTATCTGGCCCCCGAGGCGCACATGGCGCTCGTACTGCTCGGCGAGGGCCGGGCCTGGTACGGCGGCGAACTCCTGCCCGGCACCGAGGCGTTGGCCCGGATCGGCGAACGGCCGACCCAACTCGCCTGCAAGGAGGGGCTGTCGCTGACGAACGGGACGCACTCGGTCACCGCGATCGCCGTCCTCGCCGCCCATGACGCTGACGTAGCGGCGACCACCGCCGACATCGCCGCGAGCCTCTCCGTACAGGCGCTCAAGGGCACCGTCCGCGCCTACGACGCCCGGATTCAGGAACGGAAGCGGCACCCCGAGCAGGCCGCCGTCGCCGAGAACCTGCGGCGGCTGACCGAGTCCAGTGCCATGAGCGCCGAGTTCCTCGATCACCGGCTCCAGGACGCGCTCTCCCTGCGTGCCGTACCGCAGACGCACGGCGGTGCGAAGCGGGCGCTGGCGCAGGCGCGGGAGGTCATCGTCGAGGAACTCCACTCCGTGGGCGACAATCCGGTCATCCACCCCGAGGGCGAGGACGGGGTCGCGCTGAGCGGGGCCAACTGCGACAGCACGTACGTCGGGATCCAGGCCGACACCATGGTCAACGCGATGACGGTCCTGGCCAAGGTCTCCGAGCGCCGCACCGACCGCATGGTCAACAGCAACTTCAGCGAGCTGCCGGCCTTCCTGGTCCGGCAGCAACCGGGCCTCAACAGCGGCTACATGATCGCCCAGTACACGGCCGCCGCCCTGACCATGGAACTGCGCGGCCTGGCGGTACCCGCCTCCGCCGACAACGTCACCACCTCCGCCAACCAGGAAGACACCGTCAGCAACGCCTACTTGGCGGCCATGAAGGCGTACCGCGCGGCCCGCAAACTCGGTTACGTCATAGCGGTCGAGCTGATGTGCGCCGCCCAGGCCCTCGACCTCCTCGCACCGCTCTCCCCCTCACCGGCCGCGGAGGCGTTGCGGGCGAGAATCCGGGAAACCGTCCCGCCCGTCACCGAGGACCGGGTCTTCCACACCGACATCGAGCACATCGCCGAACTCGTACGCAGCGGGGAGGCGTTGCGGGTCGTGGAGGGTGTCGTGGGGGCGCTGCACCGCTGAGGCCGGGCCGAAGGGCCGAGAGCCCCGCCGCCATTCACAGCCGCCCCTCAGACCCCGTCCAGCGGCCTCTCAGCCCCAAGGCGTCTGATCTCCCTGTACGGGGTGATCCGATCCCGGCGCGGACGGGAGGACGTCATGATTTTCATCGTGTTGGTGCTGCTGGCCCTGATCGTCGGCGGGGCCGTCGCCTTCAGCAAGAGGCAGGCTGGAGGCGGGAGTTCACGGTTCGGGTACGGCGGCGGGCCGGGTGCGGCGCAGCAGTCCTACGACGCCGACGCGGGCGCCGAGGCCACCCGCTGGGTGGAGCGGCTGGGCGGGAGTCTGTCGACGCTGGACGCCGATGGGAACACCGCCGCCCGGCAGGCTCTCGCCGACGCCACCGAGCGGCTCCGTGCGGCCGAGGGTCAACTCGCCGTCGCCTACTCGCCGATGCAGTACGGGCTCGTGACGCAGACCGCCGTCGAGGGGCTGCATCACATCCGTACCGCCCGTGGGGCACTGGGACTTGACCCCGGGCCCGAGTTGCCCGCGCAGAGTGCCGGAGGACAGGTCACGGTCGGTGGGCAGACGTACACCTCCTCCGCGCGGCCCGGCACGAACACGCCGTACTACTACCCCGGCGGAGTCGTCAACGGCCGTTCCGTGGGCGGGGGTTGGTACAGCACACCGTGGTGGAAGACCGCCCTCGTCGCGGGTGCCGCCGGGGTCGGTGGCATGTTGCTCGCGGACGCGCTGTTCGACGGGTTCCATCATCACGGGCCGCACGGTGGGATGTTCGGTGGTGGGCCGGGGGGACCCGGCGGGTTCGGGGGGTTCGGCGGGCCCGGGCCGTTCTGAGCCGACGCACCGCCTGGCCGGGCGCCGGGTTCCGGGCGTCCGACCAGGTCCGCGCCCGGTTACAGATACGGGCGGGTGATCAGCTCGATCGCGTGGCCGGCGGGGTCCTTGAAGTACACGCCTCGACCGCCGTGTTCGTCGTTGATCTCGCCGGGGCGGCGCATCTGCGGATCGGCCCAGTGCTCGATGTCGCGATCGCACAGCCGTCGATACGCGCGATCGAACAACTCGTCGTCGAGCAGGAACGCGTAGTGCTGCATCTGGATCTCCACCGGCGGCTCCGCGAACTGCAGGAGCACTCCGTCGGTGAGCTGGATGTTGGTGAACGGGCCCCAGGACGGCGCTTCGGGGAGTTCCAGCAGCTCCCGGAAGAAGAGTGCCGACTCGTTGCGGTCCTTGGCGGCGATGATGGTGTGGTTGAACGTGGCTGGCATGCGGATGACCTCGCTGTGGTTCGACACGGGAAAGGGACTCGCGATACGCGAGTGCCGGGGGTCCGCGTGCCGAACCGAGGGGGTGCGTGCTCTGCACCCACCGTGCGGTCAGCCCTCCACCGGATAGCCGATCCGTGTGTGGCGTAGCGCCGGTCCGGTGTTCACGTCGGTGACGTTACTTGATCGGACCGGCTGTCACAACGGGCTCAACCGGAAGGGTGTCAGCCCTTGTTGGCGCCCAGTGTGAGACCGCTGACGAACTGGCGCTGGAGCGCGAAGTACACGACCAGGGTCGGGATCGCGGTGAGCAGGGCGCCGGCCGCGACCAGGTTGGGGTCGGTGAAGAACTGGCCGGAGAGGTTGTTCAGGGCGGAGGTGATCGGCATGTTCTCGCCGGTCGAGATCAGCACGATCGCCCAGAAGAAGTCGTTGTAGATCCAGATGGACAGGAGGGTGGCCAGGGCTGCCATCGCCGGCTTGCACAGGGGCAGCACGATCTGCCAGTACATCCGCCACACCGACGCCCCGTCGACCAGCGCCGCCTCGGTCAGTTCGTGCGGCAGCATCCGCATGTAGTTGCTCAACACGAAGGCGCAGAAGCCCGATTGGAACGCCACGTGGATGAGGACCAGGCCGAGCGCGGAGTCGTAGAGCTTGCCGCTCATCGTGATGCCGGGCAGGTCGATCAGCAGGTACAGGCGGTACAGCGGGGTGATGATGACCTGCTGGGGCAGCAGGTTGCCGGCCGTGAAGACCAGCAGCAGCGCGATGTTGAGCCGGAAGTCGAAACGGCTGACGTAGAACGCGACCATCGACGCCAGCAGCAGCGTGAGCAGCACGGCCGGGACCGCGATGATCAGTGTGTTGACGAAGTAGTGGATCATGTCGGACTGCTGGAACGCGTTCTTGAAGTTGTCGAAGTTCAGCGTGTCCGGCCAGGAGACGTAGCCCTTGTCGCTGGTCTCCGAGTACGGGCGCAGGGCCGCGTAGACCGCCCACAGCAGCGGGGCGAGCCAGGCCAGCGAGGTGAGGACGAGGAACGTGTGCAGCAGGACCCGGGCCGGGCGCAGCGGGGTGCGCTGCTTCACGCCGAGCGCGGCGGTGGGGGTGGTCATGCGCGCCGCTCCTTCCGGAAGGTCGCGATCAGGTACGGGATGATGACCACGAGGGAGATGACCAGCAGGACGACGGCGATCGCCGACCCGTAGCCGATCCGGCTGGACTCACCGACGATGTTGTTGGTGATCAGGATCGACAGCAACTCGGTGCCCTGGGCGCCCTTGTTGAAGACCCACACCAGGTCGAAGGCGCGCAGCGACTCGATGATCGTGACGACCAGGACGACCGTGTTGGTGGGGCGCAGGGTCGGGAAGATGACGTTCTTGAACGTCTGCCACTCGTTCGCGCCGTCGAGGGCCGAAGCTTCCCTCAGCGATGGGTCCACGCCCTTCAGGCCGGCCAGGTACAGGATCATCATGTAGCCGGCGTGCCGCCAGGACGCGGCGATCAGGACGGCCCACAGGTTGAGCTTGGGGTCGCCGATCCAGTCGATGTAGTGGCCGGGCTTGTTGGCCCCGATGAGGCTGTTGATCAGGCCGGTGTCGGGGTTGTAGATCAGCTGCCAGACGAATCCGGTGACCGCCAGCGACATCACGACCGGCAGGAAGAACGCGGTCTGGTAGACGCGGCTGAAGCGGATGTTCTTGTCCAGCTGGACGGCCAGGAACAGGCCGAAGGGCGTCGGCAGCAGGATGAGCACGACGAACCAGACGACGTTGTGCTCAAGTGCGGGCCAGAACTGCGGGTTGTCGGTGAACAACTGACGGAAGTTGTCCAGCCCGACCCACTTGATGGAGTCGAAGCCGATGCCGTCCCAGCTGGTGAAGGCCAGGGCGATCGAGGCGAGGGCGGTGACCCAGACCAGGGCCACGTGCAGGACCGTCGGCACGCCCGCCATGAAGGCGAGCGTGATGCGGTCACGGCGGGTCAGCAGGCGCTTGGCGCCCTGCGGGACCCGCTTGTTCTCGGGCGCGGGGCCCGGAGGCGGAACGGCTTCCGCCTCCGGGCTCTTCGTAGTCGTCTCGGAGATCATGAGGAGGCGAAGATCGTCTTCTTCTGGCGCTCGATCGAGGACAGCAGACTGTCGACGCCCTTGGGGTTCTGGAGGAACTTCTGCAGTCCGGGCTGCATCACCGTCGAGGTGAAGTCCGGCCGGGAGTCGCGGTCCATGAACTGGGTGAGGTTCTTGGCGGCGCCGATCATGTCGTACGCCTTCTTCTGCAACGGCGAGTACGCGGCGGTGGAGGCCTTGCTGGAGGCGGCCACCACGCTCGGGTCGCCCTTGAGGTAGAGCTCCTCGGCCGCCGGGGTGCCCAGGTACTCCAGGAGCTTGACGACACCGTCGTGGTTCTTCGGGGACTTGCTGACCATGAAGCCGTCGGTGGGCGCCTCGACGGTGTCCTGGCCGTACGCGGAGTTGATCTCCGGGAAGGCGAAGAAGTCGAGGTCGTCGAGGTCGGCCTTGTTGGTGAACTGCTGCGCCACGAAGGAACCCAGGACGTACATGCCGGACTTCTTCGACACCACACCCTGCGCCGCGTCCTGCCAGGTGCGGCCCATGAAGCCCTCCTGGTGGTACGGGAGGAGCTCGGCCCAGTGGTCGAAGACCGCCTTGACCTTCGGGTCGGTCCACGCCTCCTTGCCCGCCATCAGGGACTTGTGGAAGTCGTAGCCGTTGAGGCGGAAGTTGATCTGGTCGAAGGTGCCCATCGCCGGCCACTGGTCCTTGTCGCCGAAGGCGATCGGGACGAGGCCGTCGCTCTTCATCTTCTTGCACAGGGCGACCAGTTCGTCCCAGGTGGTGGGGACGGTGTAGCCCTTCGCCGTGAAGACGCTCTTGCGGTAGAAGACCGCCCACGGGTACGTGTTCAGCGGCACGAAGTAGTACTTGCCGTCCTCGCCCTTGCTGAGCTTCTTCATCGCGTCGGGGAAGTTGTCCCCGATCTTCGCCCACACGTCGTCGATGGGCGAGGCGAGCTTCTTGGCCGCGAAGAACTGCATGCGGTATCCGGCGAACCAGTTGAACACGTCGTCCGGCGTGCCCTGGAGGTAGGAGTTGATCTGCTCCTGGAAGGTGTTGTGGTCCTTCGTGTTGACCTTGACGGTGATGCCGGACTGCTTCCCGAAGGCCGTGTACAAGCTCGCGTAGGCCTTCTTCGGCACCGCGTCGGACTGGTTGGAGCCGACGGTGACGGTCTTCGGGTCGGACGAGCTGCCACTGCTGCCGCAGGCGCTCAGCAGGGGTATGCCGGCGCCGAGCACGGCAGCGCCGCCTATGCCGCGCAGGACGGAGCGGCGACTGGCGGCGGGGAGAGAGAAGTCGGGCATGAACGGCTCCTGACGGACAGGGTTCGGCCGGAATGCGCCACGCCCCAGGTCTTCGTAACCGACCAGAAACCAACGCGACCAAACACGGTGGCGTAATAACAGTCCTATGTCTGGTCATGCGTCAACACCCGCCGCCTTCATTTGTCGAAACGTAATCGACACTCAGGAGCAAAAGGAGCGAACGCACAGCCGAGGGGCCGTACGTCCGCTCCGGGGTGACTGAGGTCACGGGGTCCGCGAGGGATCCCGGGCCCATGGGGCGCCTACTGGAAGGCCGCGAAGGCCTTGGTGAAGGCGGACGGGGCCTGGACGACCGAACTGCAGGTCGCGTCCGCGCTGGGCTTGGCACCGCCGGGGCACTGCTTGTCACGGGTCGCGGACCACATCGAGAGGCCGCCCAGACCCTTCGCCTTCGCGAATGCCGCCAACCCGTTCGCGTCCTCGACCGTGAAGACCTCCGATGACACGTCGTTGACACCGATCATCGGGGTCACTGCAACCGCTTTCCATGCAGCACTGTCCGAGAGCCCGAGAACACTCTTGACTTGGGCTTGTGTAGCAGTAGCCGCTTGCTGTGAGTACGTTCCCATATTTCCGCTGTACGCCGGTCCGTAGTCCATCGCCATGATGTTGACCGTGTTGATCTTGACGCCGTTGGACTTGGCATTGGACAACAGGTTGACCCCGTCCTGGGTCAGACCCTCGGGCATCACGGGGAGCGTGTAGGAGACGTCCAGGTTCGGGTGCTGCTGCTGGAGCTTGGCTATCGCCTGGGCGCGGATCGTGTTGGCCGCCGTGTTGGGCAGCGCGCCGCCCTCGATGTCGAAGTCGACCTTGGTCAGGCTGTACGCGTCCACGACCTTGCCGTACGCCGTCGCCAGCGCGCTCGCCGAACCGCACGTCGTCGCCAGCTCCGAGCCGGACGCACCGCCGAAGGAGACCCGCACGTCACCGCCCTTGGCGCGCAGCGCGCCGATCTGGGAGGCCACGCCGTCGCTGCCGAGGTCCGAGACACCACCCCACTTCGGGGTGCAGCCGCCGCCGTCGGTGATGAAGGCGAGGTTGTAGTTCTTCACGCCGGTCGCGGTGACGTTGGCGAGCAGGTCGAAGGCGGGGTAGAGGGAGGTGTCGACGTAGGGGGCGAAGCCCGCGCCGGCCGTCGTGCCGGTGCCGGTGCCGGTGGTCTGGGTCGGGGAGGCGGTGGGGGTGGCCGTGGGCTTGGGGGTGGCCGTGGGTGTGGGCTTGGAGGTCGGCGAGGCGGTCGGCGTGGGCGTCGGTGACGAGGTCGTCGGGCGGCCGGTCGGCTCGGGGGTCGCGGTGCCGTCCGCCGAGCACTTGGCGTTGTCGATGAGACAACTGGTCGGCTGGCCCGTGCCGTTGACCACGAAGCCGACCGTGACCGACTCACCGGCCGCGAGCCCGTCCGTGTCCCACTTCGGCGGCTTCACGGTGACGCGCTGCCCGCTCACGCTCGACTCGGCGTTCCACAGCGAGCTGAGCTTCGATCCCGACGGCAGGGCGAACTCCAGCGTCCAGTCCTTCTTCGTGGCCCTGGTCGTGTTGGTGACGACGTACTGCGCGGTGTACCCCGTCGACCACTCGCTGGTTCTGGTGTAGGCCGCGCCGACGCTCGCCGCCTGGGCGATGCCGGTCAGCATGATCGCGCCGCCACCGACGACCGCGGCGGCGACCGCTCCGCCGATCACCTTGTTCCTCTTGCTGATCCTGCGCCGGTGCGTGCTCATCGCGTGCCTGCTTTCGCCGTACGGGGGTGGGGTGCGGCAGCACGCTAGCGATCCGGAACCGGGCAAAACGCCTGATCCGGGCGGGGGTTGGCGATCTTAGGGTGCGCTTAAGGGAGGGATCGGGAGCGGTTAAAGGTAGAGACCAATTTCCCGCGCCGACGCCGTCGTACGGCTCCCCGATGCCCGTTGCGCTCCGGCTCCCGCCCGTCCAGCTGGATCCAGATCCGCACCTCGGTGCCGCCGAGCATCGAGGACCCGATGCGGACGTCCCCGCCGGTCGACTCCGCGAGCCGGCGCACGATGTCCAGCCCGAGCCCGGTCGACCCGGCGCTGCCGGAGCCACGCCCGCGGGCCATCGCCGCCTCGGGGTCGCGTATGCCCGAGCCCGCGTCCGAGACGAGCACGATCACCGCGTCCTCGCTGTTGTGCACGTCGACCGCGAAGGCCGTGCCCTCGGGGGTGTGCCGGAACACGTTGCCGAGCAGCGCGTCCAGCGCGGCGACCAGGTCGGCCCGGGCCACGGGTATCCGCACCGGCCGCTCCACCCCGGCGACCCGCACCTTGCGGCCCTCGTCCTCGGCGAGCGCGGACCAGAACCGCATCCGCTCACGCACCACCTCGGCCGCGTCGCACCCGGCGCCGGGCCCGGCCGCCACGGTCTGCGGCTTGGCCTCGCGCGCGGTCCGGATGATCGTGTCGACCTCCCGCTCCAACTGCGCGACGGCGGTCCGCGTCTGCTCGGCGGCGGGCCCGTCCCCGAGCGAGGCCGCGTTGAGCCGCAGCACGGTGAGGGGCGTACGCAGCCGGTGCGACAAGTCGGCCGCCAACTCCCGCTCGTTCGCGAGCAGTTGTACGACCTGGTCGGCCATGGAGTTGAACGCGACCGCCGCGAGCCGCAGTTCGGTCGGCCCCTCCTCGGGCACCCGCGCCCCCAGCTTCCCCTCCCCCAGTTCGTGCGCGCCCTCGACGAGGCGCTGCGCGGGCTGCACCATCCGTACGCCCAGCCGGTCGGCGACCGCGACGGAACCGACGATCAGCGCGATGCCGACGCCGGCGAGCACCGCCCAGGCCGTGCCCACACCGTTGCTGACCTCCGACTCCGGGACGAACACCTCGACGACGGATATCTCGCCGGAGCTGAGCGCGACCGGCTGGAGCAGGACGGAACCGCCGGGCACCTCGGTGGTGGAGGCGCGGCCCAGCTTCCGTACGGTCGCGATGTCCTTGCCCGCGGCGCGCTGCAGCCCGATGTCGAGGGCGGCTTTCCCCTCCCCCGCCGGTATGTGGACGGCCATCCCGGAGTCCGCGCCCGCGGAGGCGACGACCTTCTCCAGCTGGTCCCGGTCGGTGGTGATGGACAGTGCGGGGGCGACGGCGGCGGCCTCCCGCTCGGCGTTCGAGAAGGCGCGGTCGCGGGCCATCTCCTTGATGACCAGGCCGAGCGGCACCGCGAAGGCGACGACGACCATCGCCGCGATCGCCAGACAGACCCTGACCAGCGCCCACCTCATCGCAGCGACTCCGCTCCCGGTGGCTCCAGCTTCACGCCGACACCCCGCAGGGTGTGCAGATAGCGCGGCTGAGCCGCCGTCTCCCCCAACTTCCTTCGCAGCCAGGACAGATGGACGTCGATGGTCTGGTCGTCGCCGTAGGACTGCTGCCAGACCTCGGCGAGGAGTTCCTTGCGCGGTACGACGACGCCGGGCCGTCCGGCCAGGAAGGCGAGGAGGTCGAACTCACGGCGGGTGAGGTCGAGTCGGACACCGTCCAGCTCGGCCTGGCGGCGCAGCGGATCGACGGTGAGGCCGCCGACGCGGATGACGGTCGACGGGGGTGCCTCGCCGGTGGTGGCACGGGAACGTCGTAGAACCGCGGACATGCGGGCGGAGAGATGGTCGACCGAGAAGGGCTTGGTGAGGTAGTCGTCCGCGCCCGCGTTCAGCAACCGGACGATCTCGCTCTCGTCGTCCCGAGCGGTGGCGATGATCACGGGTACGTCAGTGATCCCGCGCAGCATCTTCAGCGCCTCGGACCCGTCCAGGTCGGGCAGTCCGAGGTCCAGGATGACCACGTCGAAACGGAAATGGGCGACCTCGCGCAGCGCCTCAAGTGCCGTACCGACACTGCGCACCGTGTGCGCGGCATCGGTCAGATGCCGGATGAGGGCGGAGCGTACGAACTGGTCGTCCTCGACCACGAGCACACTTGCCATGCGCCGCACCGTAGCCCATGCGGGCGACCCGCATCCGGGCCTGTGGACAACTCCCCGTCTGTGGACAAGCGGTGCGGGACCGACGGGACACCTGTGGGGCGCGTGAGGCAGTATGGCGGCGATGCCCACGATGCCCAGAGGACTCGTCAACGGATTCGTACACGTGCTGGCCTGGTCGCTCGCCACCGGCGCGGCCGTCACGCTGTCCTGGTGGGGCGTCCACACGGTCATGACGGGCACGGCCTACGACCCGCCGCGCGCCCTGCCCATCACGGCGGCCGGCGCGACCGCGCAGGCGGCTCAGCCACCGGCCTCGGCACCGGTTCGCGCCGAGTCCTCGCCGAGCCCGACGAGCACCCCGACCCCGACCCGCACCCCCGGCCCGACCCCCACGAAGACGACGACGGCGAGCCCGTCCCCCACTGCCTCCCCCTCCGGCCAGGTCAAGAGCTACGCCACGGACGGCGGGCGGGTGGTGCTCGAACTCGACACCTCACCGGCCTATGTGACGCTCGTGTCGGCGACTCCGGGTACGGGCTGGGCGATGCAGGTGTGGAAGACGCCCTCGTGGCTCCGGGTGGAGTTCACCAAGGGCACGGGCAAGGTGTCGGTGATCTGCACGTGGCACGACGGGGCGCCGCGGGTGGATGTCGGTAACTACTGAGTTTCCCGGGTGCGTTGCTGGGGTGCGTTGCTTCGGCTAGCGGAACACGGACGGGGGCGGTGCCGGTGAGGCGACCGCCGCGGCGTCCGTCACGGGTACGGCTCCGCCGGTGAAGTCGGTGAGTTCGCGGCCGTGTTGGAGCCGGCCGGGGTGCGGGTCGGAGGCGGCGCGCCGGGTCAACTCGGCGAGCGGCAGCGGGTGGTCGGAGGCGACGAGCACCGCGTTGCCGAACCGCTTGCCGCGCAGCACGGTCGGGTCGGCGATCAGCGCGCGTTCCGCGAACCGGGCGGCCACGGTGGCGATTTGGCCGCGCAGGTGGGCGAGCGGGGCTCCGTCGGCGAGGTTGGCGGCGTAGAACCCACCGGGTTTGAGGGCCCGGCGCACCTCGTCGAGAAACTCGGTGGAGGTGAGGTGGGCGGGCGTACGAGCCCCACTGAACACATCCGCCACGACGAGATCGGCCCACCCCTCGGGCACCTTCGCGAGACCCGCGCGGGCGTCGGTCGACCGCACCCGGATCCGCGCGTTCGGGTCCAACGGCAGCTCCCGCCGGACCAGTTGGACGAGCGCCGCGTCGAACTCGACGACCTGCTGGGTCGATCGGGGCCGGGTCGCGGCGACATACCGGGCGAGCGTGAGGGCACCACCGCCGAGGTGCACGACGTGGATGGGCTTCCCGGCCGGCGCGACGAGGTCGATGACGTGCCCGAGGCGGCGCTGGTACTCGAAGGACAGATACGCCGGGTCGTCGAGATCGACGTACGACTGCGGCGCCCCATCGATCAGCAAGGTCCAGGCACGCGCGCGTTCCCGGTCGGGTATGAGCTCGGCGAGCCCACCGTCGACGGGTTCGACGACGGCTTCGGGGGTACCGGCACCGCGCCGGATGTTCCTGGACTTTCCCATTGGCCCATTATCGGGGGGCCCGGGCGGTACGGCGCGCCCGGCATCGACGGGGGTGTGCGGGCGGGCAAGGGCGAGGAGCGGTCAGGTACAGCCGTCCGCCGCCTCGATCAACCGAGCCGCCTCACCCAGCGCGGCCCGCAGGACCTCCGGGTCGGTCGCCAGGTCGGCGTCGCCCGGTGGCAGCAGCCAGTCGGAGCCCTCGACAGGCGGCTCGGGGTCAGGGGCGAGACGCAGCCCCCGGCCGTTCGTCTCCGTACACGTACTGCCCGGCAGGTCCCACGCCGCCGCCGTGCCCGGCGGTACCAGGAAGCCGAGGGTGTCGTCGCCGTCGTCGTGCAGGACGGGCCCGACCCCGTCGCACGCGCCGCGCCGCAGGATGTCGACCGCCTCCAGGCCCTGCCGCGTCGGCACCGTCACCAGATCACAGGCCGGGTCCACGAACGGTGGCGCACTGCACTCCGCGCTCGGCATTCGAGGATCGACGCTCTGACTGGTCTCCATCCCGGTCTGCACCACGGAACCCCTCCTTGGACGAGCGGGTCGGGAGTCGGGTGGCTCCCGGGTCCATGGAGTTCAACGCGTTGAAGCGTCAACGGCTACGGCACAAGTCAGCCGCAAAGGATGGCAGTTCATGGCAGATCCCGGATGAGATATCCGGTTTGTAGCCAAACCCTGTGTGGCGGGTCGTGCACAGCAGGTACGTTCTTGCCCGCTGGAAACAGGGCGTCACTCAACAAGTCACCCTGAATCCGGCATGGTTCGACGGTTCGCACGAGAGGACCCGGCCATGGCGTCGTCAATGGTGACCCCGTCCCCGCTCCCCCGACCACCGAGACCCAACCTCGCCTTCCGGCGGCTGCGCGGACCGCGCTCACCGGCGGAGTTCGCCGCGGCCGTACGCCGGTCCGCGCGGGAGATCGGCGAGCGGGTCAGCTGCGACGCGCGCTACGTAGGCCGCGTCGAGGCCGGTGAGATCCGTTGTCCCAACTACGCGTACGAACGGGTGTTCCTGCACATGTTCCCCGGCCGCACGCTCGTCGACCTCGGCTTCGCGCCCCGCTCGTCCGTACGCGGACGCGGGGCGCGCACAGCCGAGGACACGCCCCCCGCGCACCTCACAAGCCCGGCCCTCACCACGGATGAGACGGCCAGGGCGGGTGAGACGCCGGAGGTGTACGAGCCGTATGACACGCAGGACCCGTACGACACGCACCAGAACCACGAGAACCACGAGGAGAGCGACGTGCTGCGTCGCGCATTCATGAGGGGCGGCACCGTCACGGTGGCCGCCGGCACGCTGGGCCCCTTGGGGCTCACCCTGGACGCCGTGGCAACGGAACGTTCCGTCCGTCGCCCCGGCACGAGCGAGGCGGGCGCCCTGGAAGAGGCCGTCCGCAGAATCCGGCTGCTCGACGACCGGCACGGCGCCGACGGCCTCTACCGGCGCGCGGCGGCCCCGCTGCGCGCCGCCTACGCCCTGCTCGACGCGGGCACCACCCGGCAGTCGGTCGCCGAGAGACTGCACTCCGGAGCGGGTGAACTCGCCATCTCGGTGGGCTGGTTGGCCCACGACTCCGGCCGTTTCGACGACGCCCGCTCGCACTACGCGGAGGCACTCGCGACCGCCCGGCTGACCGGCGACGCCGGCCTTGAGGCACACGCCTTCTGCAATACGGCGTTCCTCGCGCGGGACGCCGGGCGGCCACGGGAAGCGGTGCGCGCCGCGCAGGCCGCGCAGCGCGTCGGACGCCCGCTGGGTTCCGCCCGCCTGATGTCGCTGCTCGCGCTGCGCGAGGCGGGCGGCTGGGCGGGGCTCGCCGATCGCACCGGCTGCGAGCAGGCGCTGGCGCGTGCGCAGGCGCTCTTCGAGCGGGGGCACTCGGACGCCGACCCCGAGTGGATGAGCTTCTACGGAGAGGCCGAGTTGGAGGGGCTTAAGGCGCAGTGCTGGTCGACGCTGGGGGACTGGCCTCGGGCGGCGCGGCATGCGCGGCGTGCGGCGCATCTCCAGGATCCGCATTTCACTCGGAACATCGCGCTGTACATGGCTGAGCTCGCGGATGACCTGGCGCGCGGCGGGCGGCCGGACGAGGCGGCGACAGCCGGGATGCGAGTGCTGGACCTCTTGGACCTGGTGCAGTCGTCGCGGATTCAGACGATGTTGGCCGGGACTGCGCGGGTGCTGTTGCCTCACCGGCGGGCATCAGGGGTGTCTACGTTTCTGGATAGGCACTCAGGGCTGCCTCGTACTGCGGCTTAGTTGCTACGGAGGATGCGTTGTCATTCGTCTGCGGGCCGGTGGGGGCTGGTCGCGCCCACGCGGCGGAGCCGCAAATAGACACAGCCCCGCGCCCCTAAAAACAGGGCGCTTAACGCCTAGGCCGCTAGATGGCCCAGGTCGTTCCAGCTCTCGATCGCCGGGTCGCCGTAGGCCCAGCCCAGGATCGACAGGGACGTCGGGTTGAGGCGTATCCGCGCCGCGAAGTCGATCGGTAGGCCGAGCCAGCGCGCGCCGATCGAGCGGAGGATGTGGCCGTGGGCGAAGACCAGGACGTCGCGGTCCTCGGACCGGGCCCAGGTGACGACCTCGTCCGCGCGGGCGGTGATCTCGGCGAGGGTCTCCCCTTCGGGGACGCCGTCGCGCCAGATCAGCCAGTCGGGGCGTGCGGAACGGATCTCCTCCGGTGTCATGCCCTCGTAGGCGCCGTAGTCCCACTCCATGAGGGTGTCCCAGGGGGTCGCGCGGTCGCCGAAGCCGGCCAGTTCGCAGGTCTCACGCGCGCGTGCCAGGGGGCTGGTGCGGACCTCCGCTCCGGGGAGGCCGTCGAAGGGGGTCCGGTGCAGTCGCTCGCCGAGCACCTTGGCGCCGCGTCGGCCCTCTTCGAGGAGCGGGACGTCGGTCCTGCCGGTGTGCTTCCCGGACAGTGACCATTCGGTCTGTCCGTGCCGGGCCAGCAGGATGCGCGGTGCCATGGGGGACCCTTCCGGGAGAAAACGAGAGGCGGGTCACTCCATCATCGCGCACCCTGGAGAAGGGCAACCCGGGGGGCGATCTCTGCGTCTTTGAGGTCCGGGGGCGCCGGAAACAGGGCGCGCACATACGCCGTAAAGTGTCCCGACCGGGCTACTGGGAAGCCGGACCACGGGGCAGCGCACAGAACAGAAGGGGGAGGGCGATCGGATGCCGCAGACCGAGACACCAGGCATCGAGGCGGACCGGCGAAGCCGGCTGCGCTGGTGGACCGAGCTGCCGCTGATCCTCCTGGTGTACGCCTCGTACTCGGCGGGCCGCCTGCTGGCCAGGGGCGACACAGCCAGCGCCGTGGACCACGGGCTGGCGATCCTGCGGATCGAGAAGGTCCTGCACATCAACGCCGAGCACCCGCTCAACCGCCTCTTCACGCGCGAGGCCTGGCTCGGCATCCCGGCCGACTTCTGGTACGCGTCGCTGCACTACCTGATCACGCCCGCGATCCTGATCTGGCTGTTCAGGTCACGCGCGCAGGTCTACCGCGCGGCCCGCACCTGGCTGATGACGTCCACGTTCATCGGCCTGATCGGCTTCACCCTGCTCCCGACCTGCCCGCCCCGGCTGCTCTCCCCCGGCTACGGCTTCGTGGACACGATGGCCCAGTACAGCTCGTACGGCTGGTGGGGCGGCGACGCGAGCGCGCCGCGCGGGCTGGGCGGCATGACGAACCAGTACGCGGCGATGCCGAGCCTGCACTGCGGCTGGGCGCTGTGGTGCGGTGTGATGCTCTGGCGCCACGGCGGGACCCGGCTGACCAAGGTCGTCGGGGTCGCCTATCCGCTGCTCACGGCGATCGTGGTTATGGGCACCGCGAACCACTACCTCCTCGACGCGGTCGCGGGCGTGGTCGTGATGGGGCTCGGGTTCCTGCTGGCGCCGCAGGTGATGAAGGCGGCGGACCGGCTCAGGGTGCGGTTCGAGGGGCGTGGATCGCTGGTCGCGGCGCGGTCGCGTGACTCCTCTCTCGACGCTTCCCCTGATGCTTCTCGTGACGCCTCTCATGGCTCAGAAACCTCAATTGTCAGTGGCGGATGCCAGACTTCGCCGGGTGAGCGAATTCCACGGCAGCGCGAGTCACAGCTCGGTACCGGAGCCGAGCCGGGTGCCTCCCCCACGGACGCGGGGGACGGCGCTCCGGCACCGGCTCGCTGAGCTGCGCGGCCCTGACGTCCCGGCCAAGGCGCTGGACGCGCGCGCCCTCGCGGCATTGGCGGCGAACCCGGGCTGCAAGCGACGGGCGATCCTGGACGGCGCGGGGGTGAACAAGGCGGTGCTGGCCGACGCGCTCGGCTCGCCGTCGGCCTTCGGGCAGTCCCAGTTCGCCTTCATGCGGGGCAACGCCTTCGAGGCCCGGGTCAAGGCGGACGGCGGCGCGGAGCTGCTGCGACTGGTGCACGAGAAGCTGGACGCGGGCGCCGAGCCGCCGACCCGCGCGCGGGTGCCCAAGCTGGACGCGATCGGCCCCGAGGGACGCGCGGCCCGTACGGCGCTCGCGCTGCGCGAGGCCACCGAGGCCGCCGCCTGGACCCTGCTCGACCACCCGATGCTCGCCCTCGACGTGGCGGGTTCGCCCGCGTTCCTGGAGCCGGACGCGGTCGTCGTGCACCCGGACGGCAGTTGGACGGTCGTGGAGATCAAGTCCTTCCCGATGCTGGACGGTTCGGCGGACCCGGCGAAGGTCGGCGCGGCGGCCCGCCAGTCGGCGGTGTACGTGCTGGCCCTGGAAGAGGTCGCGGCCAAGCTGGATCCCGCTCCCCGGGTCCGGCACCGCGTCCTCCTGGTCTGCCCGAAGGACTTCTCGAACCTCCCCACCGCGTCCGCCGTCGATGTCCGCAAGCAACGCGCGGTCACCGGCCGCCAGTTGGCCCGTCTCACCCGCATCGAGGACATCGCCGACACCCTCCCCGAGGGCACCTGCTTCGCCCCCGACCGCCCCACCGCCGAGCTGACCGCCGCCGTCGAGTCGGTCCCGGCGGCCTACGCCCCCGAGTGCCTGGCCGCCTGCGAACTGGCCTTCCACTGCCGCGACCACTCCCGCGCGTCCGGCGCGGTCACCTCCCTCGGCCGCTCCCTGCGCGCCGAGTTGGGCGACCTGACGACGGTCGACGAGGTCCTGTCGGCGGCCCACGGCGAGTCCGGCGACCCTGACGACCCGGCGGTGGCGGCCCTGCGCAGAGCCGCCGAGCTGCGGGCCGAGGCCCTGGAAAGCGCGGCTGCCCCACGGCCGGAGGAGGCCCCGTGTCTCTGATCTCAACTCTCGCCCGCCTGGAGGCCGTTCACAGCGGCCGCGCCCAGCCCACCGCCACCGTCCGCCACCGGCACCTCTCCGAGCGCCCCCTCGTCCTCGTGCCGCTCACCACCGCCGGTGAGGCCGGGGCACCCCTCGGCGCCCTCGTCGGCACGGACCGGGACGCGCCCCGCCTCCTGGTCGTACCGCAGCCGCGCGACCGGGACCTCAGGTTCGCGTTCCTGGCCGAACTCGCGGATGTGGTCCTGCCGTACATCGACACGTTCGCGGACGACGTGGAGGCCGCAGAGCGCAACGAGACGGACCCGGAGACCGGCAAGCGGGTCAAGGTCGAGGTCGAACTGTGCGCGGACGCCCCGCAGTTGATCGTGCCGAGCCGCGCGGGCATCGAGTTGGTACGGCTGCTCGGCCGTTCGATGCGGTTCCGCCGGACCGCCGAGCAGGACCCGGAGACCCCGCACCCGGCGCCCCCGCGCGTGCCGTTGCTCGGGCGGTGGCTGACCCACTTCGGGGAGCGGGCCCGCGTGCCCGGTTCCGCGCTGCTCCTCGCGCTCACCGAGGTGCTCGGCCGGCACTGGGCCACCGGCCAATCCAGCCTGGAGGACCAGCACTTGGCGGCGCTGCTCGCGTGGATCGACCCGCCGGACGGTGTCTCCGGCGCCGAGGCAGCGCTCGACGCGGAGCTACGGCGGGACGCGCGGGGCCAGTTGGTGTGCCCGCCGGCCGGCCCGGCCACCGACCCGGCCTTCGACAACAAGCTGCTCGCCCCGGCCATCGAGCGCTACGACCGCGCGCGTACCGCCCTCGCCGCCGCCGAGGACGGTCTGGAGGCCGATGACCGGCTCGGTGAACTCACCGCCGCCGAGCGGGAGATCAGGTCCCTCGTCGAGAGCGTCACCCGCCCCACCTGGGAGGCGGTGTGGCACGGGCTCGACCTGTTGCGGGCGCTGCCGGAGGGCGCGCACGCCGTCGACCGGTGGACCCGGGACCGCTGGTCGTTCACCGGCCACCGGGACCGGATCGTCGCCGGTGAGCCCCCGCAGCCGCGCCGCGACGACGCGGTCACCGCGGCCAACAAGCTGGCCACGCGCGAACGTGAACAGGCCCGGCTGGATGCCCAGGAGGCCCTGGACGACCCGCTGGTGATGGCCGGGCGGCGGCTCGCCGGGGAGGCCTTCGCGGGCGAGGTCATCGATGTCGTCATGGCGTACAGCGAGGGCAAGAGCCCTCGCCCGCGCCCCCTGGTGACCGTGCGCACGGACGACCGGCCGCATCTCGGGGAGCGGGTGAAGGTGTTCCGGTCGCTCGGCGGGAAGCCGCAGTCCGCGGAGTTCGTGGGCCACGAGGAGGACGGCGCCCTCATCGTCCTCCGGGTGGTCGACAAGATGGGGCGCGGCAAGGAGCCGGAGACCGGTTCCTTGCCGGAGAAGGGTGACCGGATCTGCTTCACGCTGTTCGAGCACGAGCAGCGGGGCGGCGCGAAACTACCCGACCAGGAGGAGACACCGTGGACGCACGGAGGCCCGCCGGGTGAGGAGAGCGCCGTACAGGAGTCCGCCGACCCGGTGACCGAGGAGGACGTCCTGTGAGCGCCGACATCGTCTTCGACCCCGGTGCCGAGGCCGGCCGCGCGACCGACGCGATCCTCCGCGACACCCTGCACGGCACCGCGCGCGGTGTCGTCGTCGACTCCCCGCCCGGTGCCGGCAAGTCCACGCTCGTCGTCCGCGCGGCGCTCGAACTGGCCGACGCGGGGCGCCCGTTGATGGTGGTCGCGCAGACCAACGCCCAGGTCGACGACCTGGTCGTCCGGCTCGCCGAGAAGAACGGCGAGCTGCCGGTCGGCCGCCTCCACAGCAGTGACGCCGACCCGTACGACAAGGCACTGGACGACCTGCCGAACGTACGGAAGTCGGCGAAGGCGGGCGAGCTCGCGGGCCTTCCGGTCGTCATCTCGACGGCGGCCAAGTGGGCGCACGTGAAGGTGGACGAGCCGTGGCGGCACGCGATCGTCGACGAGGCGTACCAGATGCGTTCGGACTCGCTGCTGGCCGTGGCCGGGCTGTTCGAGCGGGCGCTGTTCGTGGGCGACCCGGGGCAGTTGGACCCGTTCGCGATCGTCGGCGCGGAGCAGTGGGCGGGCCTGTCGTACGACCCCTCGTCCTCGGCGGTGACGACCCTGCTCGCCCACAACCCCGAACTGCCGCAGCACCGACTGCCGGTGTCGTGGCGGCTCCCGGCGTCGGCGGCCCCGCTGGTCTCGGACGCGTTCTACCCGTACACCCGCTTCCGCAGCGGCACGGGCCACGGTGACCGGCGGCTCAACTTCGGTGTCCCGTCGGACGGTTCGGGCCCGGACCGGGTGATCGACGAGGCCGCGGAGTCGGGTTGGGGCCTGCTGGAACTGCCCGCACGCCATACGCCCCGCACGGACCCGGAGGCGGTACGGGCGGTGGCGACGGTCGTACGACGCCTGCTGGACCGGGACGGCGCGGCCACGTCGGAACGCTCACCCGACCCCACTCCCCTGACCGCCGACCGGATCGCGGTCGGCACCGCGCACCGGGACCAGGCGGCGGCGATCCGCGCTGCGCTGGGCGAGTTGGGCGTCACGGACGTCACCGTGGACACGGCGAACCGGCTCCAGGGCCGGGAGTTCGACGTCACGGTGGTCCTCCATCCCCTCTCCGGCCGCCCCGACGCCACCGCCTTCCACCTGGAGACGGGCCGCCTCTGCGTCCTCGCCTCCCGCCACCGGCACGCGTGCATCGTGGTCTGCCGGGCGGGCGTCACCGACCTCCTCGACGACCACCCGTCGACGGAGCCGGTGCAGTTGGGGGTGACGGTGAAGTTTCCCGACGGCTGGGAGGCGAACCACGCGGTGCTGGCGCATCTGGCGGAGCACCGGGTGGTGTGGCGGCCGTAGCGCGCCGGAGCACCGTCAGGACAGTGGCGAACCCGGGACGGGCCAAGCGATCGTCGAGGTCGCGTGAGCGATGCGTTCAGGGCCGCCGGGTGGCGGCCAGGTGCCCGCGGCGTAGAGCTCCCGCCGGATGCGGACGCGTTCGTCGAGACTCTGGAAGGGCCACACGTGCACGATGCGTTCGGGGCCGTCGAGCGCGTACATCACGACCGTGACCGGGTCGATCGGGTCGCGCTCCGGAAGCGCTCGGCGCCAGCCCTGGATCGTTCCTGGCAGACCGCCGGGAACGAGCGTGTAATCACGGATCTCGTACGCCGGCCCGAGCGTTCCCACCTCCACCTTCGGCATCATCGGCAGCCCCGCGAAGCTCGCCACGTCGATGCCGGTGACCTCGGCCGTCCCGGAGAGCGGGTGCCCACCCAGCCGCATGGCGTGCCGGGCGGCGAGGAGGGTTTCCTCGTCCGGGAACGATCGCAGCACCCAGACACGTCCGAGTTCGCCGTTCTCCGATGTCCACCCGCCGAGCCAGCGTCCGCCATCGCCCGCGTTCTCCGCCCACACGCGCACGGCTTCGGCGACGCGTGTGCCGTCCATGAGCGCGCTGGTGACCGTTGTCCACTCGTACCGGACCGCTCGCTGTTCCACGGAGACGTCCGCAGAGGTGATGGGCGCTGTCCTCACTGTCCCGCCGTTCTCCCGATGTGTGGTCCCGCTGCGGCACAACCGCGCGGGATCACCCAACATACGACAGCCGGGAAGCAATCCGGCCGACGCCCGCGCCATGCGAGCGGCAGCCGATGAATACAGTGCCGGACCACTGGGAAACCCCTCACATGGCGCGGGATCCCGTGCCTCGGGGGTATGCCCGGGGCCCCTTGCGCGGCCGGGGGACAATGGACGGTGGTCCGGCTCGTGAGGCGGGTCATCCGTGACGTACGAGGAGGAGAAGACATGGCGGAGCACACGCCGCGTCGCAACGAATCGCGGCTACGCCCCGCACCCCTGCTCTTCGAGCCCGCGCAGGCGGCCGAGGACCCGGAGCACTTCTTCGACCTGGAGTCGATAGACGACCCTCGCGCGCTGCTGGCCCGCGCGACGGAGCTGACCCACGCGTTCCGCGCCGCGACCGACCGCGCGGTGGAGTTCCAGGCGATCGCGGCGGCACAGCTCGCCGATCCGCGCCGCTTCGACCGGCTGACGCCGGCGGACATCGCCGAGCGGGCCGAGTGGACCGAGGACTACGCGAAGAAGATGGTCGAGTTCGGGCGGGACCTGCTGCGCGGCACGGAGGGCAGGGACAGCGGGGGCGCCGACCCGGTGTGAACCGGGAGGGCGGACCGAGGGGACGGACCCGGGGGGTGAACCGGGGGGGGCTGACCAGGGCCGGACCGGGCCCGGGGCCTGCGACTCCTGCGGCACCCGCAATGCCCGCAGCGTTCGCGGCACCCGTGGCACCCGCATCGCTCGCGACACCTGCGGCGCCCACAACATCCGCAGCGCCTCCAACGGCTCGCGGCTCCCGCGACGCCCACAACACCCTCGGCGCCTTCAGCGCCCGCAACGGCTCGCGGCACCCCCAACGCTCGCGACACCTACGGCGTCCACGGCTCCCCCAACACCCGCCAAACTCGCGACACCCGTGACTCACACGGCTCCCGCGACGCCCACAATTCCCGCGGCCCCCACCGCACCCACAACACCCACCACCCCCACAGCCCCCTCCACACCCCCCCCCGGCCTCCCACCCGGCACCAGAAGAAGCGTCTGGCATATGCCGGTCGGGCAAGATACTCCCTCCCGCCCCCTCCTGTCCCGATTTCTGGCAACCCTTAGCTAGCGGACGCTCACGGCCGGTAGACCTAGGGGACATGAGCCGCACACAGGATGAGCCCTTCGCCGACCGCTTCGACATCTCGGGCGTCACCTCGGACGGTGCCGCCTGGCTCGCCTCGGCAGGAACGTATCCGCGCAGCACCCTCGCCCTCTGGAAGGAACGGCCGGACGCCCCGGTCGTCCTGCCCTGCGGCTCCGCCTTCGACGTGGTGAGCGCCCCGGCGGTCTTCGGGCGCCGTATGGTCGACCGTTTGTGGGAGGAGGGCCCGGGCTCGGGACCGGTCGCGACGTATCGGGGGCGGATGCTCCTGTTCGCCGGACCCGGCACCGCACAACGGCTGCCCTCACTGCTGGGCTGGGAGGAGTGGGGCACGCACTCCGGGGAGCACAGCCGTACGGGGTCCGTCCCGCCGTTGCTGTGTCACGGCAAGGGCGACGCAGTGACCGTCCCGGCGCTGGTCGGCACGGCCTCGTCGGCGCCGTTCGACTCACGCTGGCTGGTCGCTCCGGACACCCGTCGACCTTGGCTTCCCGGTGCCGAGATCCTGCTCTGGGCGGCCGTGCGGGCGGCCCGCGCGACGGTGCGGATATCGATTTTTCCTCCCGCCGATCAGGATGCTAAGGTCTACGACGTCAGCAGGCGCCGCTAGCTCAGTTGGTTAGAGCAGCTGACTCTTAATCAGCGGGTCCGGGGTTCGAGTCCCTGGCGGCGCACCTGTGAAGGGCCCCTCGCGAGAGCGAGGGGCCCTTTGACGTGTCCGGTATGCGGGAGGGATCAGCCTCCCGACTCACCCGGCTCCCCCGGCGTGATCGTCACCGTCCACGCCCCCGAAGCCGTTCGCCCCTCCACCTCAACCTTCACGTTGTCGCCGGGCACGGTGAAGCTCTCGCCGAGGGAGACCGGGGCGTCGGCGAGGGGTGGGTAGACCGAGGTCTCCCAGCAGGCCTCGGTGCGCGGGTGGGCGTCGACGACCTCGATCGGGCCGTTGCCGGAGGCCGCGCCGTCGCGCACCCGGTACACGAGGATGCCCTGCTTGCAGGCGGTGCTGTCGTTGCCGACCGGGCTGCGCGCCTCGAAGGCCAGCGCGCTGTCGGTCCCGGTGCGCACGACCGCCAGTTTGGCCCCCAGGCCGAGCCCGAACGCCGGTGATCCCGCCGAAGCCGCCGAGACCGTCGAGCCCGCCGCACCGGGCCCGGCCGCCACCGGTTCCAGGGTCAGCCGTTTCGGCGCGGTCCCCCGTACGCACACCACCTGGCGCGGATCCAGCCAGCCCAGCTTCCACTTGTGCCAGGCGAACAGGTCGGGCGACAGGCCGAATTGACTGCCCATCAGATCCCAGTCGCCGACGTACGTGTCCCAGTCGCCCTTGCCGTCCACCGGCCGGTGATAGAGGTCGGGGAGGTCGAAAACGTGGCCCGTCTCGTGGGCGAGGACCAGTCGGTCCGGCGGGTGCTTCTCGAAGACCGTGACGACCCGTCGGACGTCCGTGCCGTCGGCCCGCAGCGGGGTGTCCAGGTTGACGACCTTCGTCGCGTCCGAGTCCACGCCGGGCGCGTCCGGATCGGCCACGAAGTACACGATGTCGTAGCGCGAGAAGTCGACCTGGGGGTCGGCGGCGGCGAGCGCGTCGCGGAGGTAGGCGGCCCGGTTCACCGGGTTCCAATCGCGCTGTATGGCGTACGACGTGGACGCGTGCGGCATGCGGATCCAGTTCCGCAGCGGGTGCGGGCGGAGCGTGAACCTGCCGTAGGAGGCGTGTTCGTAGAAGCGGGTGGTGGCCGGGAAGTGGTCGGCGGCCAGTTCGGCGGGGGTGGTGCGCGGGGTCGCGTCGGGGAAGGAGAGGAAGATCATCACCGCGTCGAGCGCACGGGTGGGGCGCGGGTAGGCGGTGTTCCAGGTGTCGAGGCCCTCGGAGTGGTGGGCGTCGGTGCGCTTGAGGGCGCAGGGCGTGGTCGAGAACGGCTCGGCGACCGACTGGCTGGACATGATCGAGGTCGCGGCGAGTGCGGACATGGTGGTGAACACGGCCGCGGTGCCGCGCAGTCCGGGGCGCGTCCGCCACTGGGCGAGCCCCTTGAGCGCCGTACGGGAGAGCCCCTTGAGGGGGAGCTGACACGGCACGTTCGACCTCCGGGAGCGGGTTCGCGGGACACCGACACCCAGCCTGTGGTGGTTTGTTGGGGTACGCCCTGTTTATCTGCACCAGAAGGGTGAGGGGGCCGCGCCGGAGGGCCGGGACACGCCCGGGCCGACATCCGGAAACACTCACGGAACGTCACATGTGGTCGGCCTTTTGAAGAACCCGCCCAGGTGCGGGCGGAAACGATCTGCCGGAACCGGCCGTTGTTCCGGGACACTGGACAGTGGCTGGAAGGGCCGGGGGCCAACCTCTATGATCGGCACACTTTCCTGCACGGACACGGCACGGCGGCCCCCCACCCGGTCGGCCATCCCGACGAGACCCATCCGAAGATCGAGTGCACTGCGGGAGCGAGCGGTGAGCGGAACGTCCGAAGGGCCGGCGCCCGCGGCGGATCTCATCCGGCCGGCCGTCACAGAGAGTAAAGGCGAGGCGTCGCCTCGCATCCATGTCCCCGGCTCCGGTGAGCCCGGTGAGTCCAGCGGCTCCGGTGAGCCCGGTCGGTTCAGCGGCTCCGGTGAGCCTGATCGGTCCAGCGACTGCGGTGCGTCCCGTCAGTCCGGCGGCTCCGGTGGCTTCTCCGAGTACGGGCCGCTCGGGTCCGCCTTCTCCGCGGCCCCCCTCGCGATGGCCGTCGTCGACCGCGACGGTCTGGTCGTCAGCGCGAACGACACGTTCGGCGCGCTGCTCGGCAAGGCGGGCGCCGCGCTGACCGGGCTGGTCGCGGCCGAGCTGATGGACCTGAAGTCGGACGCGCGGACCTGGCACGCCTATCGCGAGGTGCTGAACGGCCGGCAGGCCAAGCTGAGCTGCACCCGCCGGGTCAAGCACCCCGACGGGCACGTGCTGTGGGTGCAGGTGAGCGTGGCGCCGCTGCCGGCCGAGGAGCACGGTGTGCTGCTGTCGCTGACCGACATCAGCGCCCGCCGTGAACTCCAGGCGCGGCTACGGCACTTGGAGATGCACGACCCGGTGACCCGGCTGCCCAACCGCACCCTGTTCTTCGAGCGGCTCGCGGCCGCGCTGGAGGCGGAGTCGTACGAGCAGGGCGGCACCGGGCGGATCGGCCTGTGCTATCTGGATCTGGACGGCTTCAAGGCGGTCAACGACACCCTCGGACACCGCGTCGGCGACCGGCTGTTGGCGGCCGTGGCCGAGCGGTTGACGCGGTGTGCGGACGAGGCGGGTTACGCCCGGGCGAGTTCGCCGCTGGTGGCGCGGCTCGGCGGGGACGAGTTCGCGCTGCTCGTCGAGGACTCGACCGGCACGGACCAACTGGCCGATCTCGCCGAGTCGGTGCTGAAGGCGTTGCAGGCGCCGTTCAACCTGTCCGGGCAGCGGCTGTCGCTGTCGGCGTCGATCGGTGTGGTCGAGCGGCAGGCGGCCGGTACGACGGCCACCGGGCTGATGCAGGCCGCCGACACGACGCTGTACTGGGCGAAGGCGGACGGCAAGTCCCGCTGGACGCTGTTCGATCCGGAGCGCAACGCGCACCGCATGACCCGCCAGGCGCTGGCCTCCACGCTCCGTCCGGCCATCGAGCGGGGTGAATTCACCCTGGAGTACCAGCCGTTGGTGGGGATGGAGAACGGACGGCTGCGCGGGGTCGAGGCGTTGGTGCGCTGGAATCACCCGCAGTTCGGCATGCTGACGCCGAATCGGTTCATCGGACTGGCCGAGGAGGACGGCTCGATCGTGCAGCTCGGCCGCTGGGTCCTGGTCACCGCCTGCCGGCAGGCCCGCCGTTGGCAGCTGGACCACCCGGACGAGCCGCCGATCTTCGTAAGCGTCAACGTGGCCGTACGGCAGGTGTGGGACTCGGATCTGGTGGCGGATGTGGCGCAGACGCTGGCCGAGACCGGACTGGACCCGCGGCTGCTGCAGTTGGAGCTGACGGAGTCCGCGGTGATGGGGTCGGCGGGGCGGCCGTTGCAGGCGCTCCAGGCGCTGAGCGACATGGGTGTGCACATCGCCATCGACGACTTCGGCACCGGCTACTCGAACCTGGCGTACCTGAGCCGACTGCCGGTCTCCGTACTGAAGTTGGACGGTTCCTTCGTCCGTGGCTTCCAGTACGAGGGTGAGGGTGTCCCGCCGAACCCGGCGGACGAGGTCATCGTCGAGGCGATGATCCAACTCGCCCACCGGCTGGGCCTGTCGGTGACCGCCGAGTGCGTGGAGACCTCGGCGCAGGCGGCCCGGCTTCGCCGTATCGGGTGCGACACCGGACAGGGGTGGCTGTACTCCCGTCCGGTGGCGCCGGATCGTATCTCCGAGCTGCTGGGGACGAAGGCCTGCAATCAGGCTTCCTGATCGGCCGTCAACTCATAGGCGTCGGCGATCAGTTCGTACGAGCGCAGGCGCAGGTCGCCGTTGTGGGCGTGGGACGTGAGCATCAACTCGTCGGCGCCGGTGCGCTTCTGGAGGTCGTCGAGGCCGGTGCGGACCTCGTCGACCGTGCCGTGGATGACGTTGGCGTTCCAGGACGTGATGAACTCCCGCTCCATGGGGCTGAATTCGTAGGCCTCGGCCTCTTCGGGGGTGGGCACGAGGCCGGGGCGGCCGGTGCGCAGCCGGACCATGTTGAGGGCGGCGGCCAGCACCTGGCGGCGGGCCTCCTTCTCGTCGTCGGTGGCGAGGGCGGAGACACCGATCAGGGCGTACGGCGCGTCGAGCACCGCGCTCGGGCGGAAGGACTCGCGGTAGAGGTCCAGGGCCGGGACGGTGTTCTGCGCGGAGAAGTGGTGGGCGAAGGCGAACGGCAGGCCGAGCATGCCGGCCAGGCGGGCGCTGAAGCCGGAGGAGCCGAGGAGCCAGATCGGCGGGCGGTGCGGGGACTGGACGCCGCCGGGCGAGGTCGACTGGATCGGGCCGGGGACCGCGTGGATGCGGGCGTAGGGGTGGCCGGAGGGGAAGTCGTCGTCCAAGAAGCGGGTGAGTTCGGCGAGTTGCTCGGGGAAGTCGTCGGCGCCCTCGTTCAGCCGGTCGGTGCGGCGCAGGGCGGCGGCGGTGGCGCCGTCGGTGCCGGGGGCGCGGCCGAGGCCGAGGTCGACGCGGCCCGGGGCGAGTGCCTCCAGGGTGCCGAACTGTTCCGCGATGACGAGCGGCGCGTGGTTCGGGAGCATGACGCCGCCCGAGCCGAGGCGGATGCGGTCCGTGTGGGCGGCGAGGTGGGCCAGGATCACGGCGGGCGAGGAGGAGGCGACGCCCGGCATCGAGTGGTGCTCGGCGACCCAGTAGCGGTGGAAGCCGCGCGACTCGGCGAGCTTGGCGATCTTCACGCTGGTGCGCAGCGCGTCCGTGGCGGTGCGGCCGGCGCCCACGGTCACCAGGTCCAGTACGGAGAGGGGGACGGGGGCGGTGCCCTGTGCCGTGCCCCGGATCTCGTCACCCCTGATCTCGTCGGTCGCGCCCCGGACCTCGTCGTCTGCCGCCACGGTGGGTGCCTCCTGTTGTGAGCTGTGCGGTGCCCTTCCCCGCCCTTTACTCCGCGTAACAGGAGGCTGTCTCCGGTTTATTCCCGGGGGTGGGCGCGTGTGTCGGGTGGCGGCGCGAGGGCACCACGAGGACGCCGGCCGCAATAGCGAGCAGGACCACCGGGAGCGCCATGGCCAGGTGGAGGCCGGCCAGCGGTGCCGACCCGGCCGCCATCAGGGCCGCCGTAGCAGCCGCTCCCAGGACCGAACCCAGTTGCCGGACCGTGTTGTTGACGCCCGAGGCCGCTCCCGCCAACTGCGGCGGGACGTTGCGCATGGCCTCCGTGGAGAGCGGCGCGATCATGCAGCCGGTGCCGAGGCCCATGAGCACCAGGGGTGCGGTGAGGGTCAGGGCGTGGGCGCCGGGGGTGGCCAGGAGGATGGCCGCGGTGAGGCCCGTACCGAAAGAGAGGAGACCGGCGAGGAGGACGCGCCGCCCGCCGATCCGGTCGCTCAGGCGGCCCGCGTACGGCGAGACGAGCAGGGAGACGAGCGGGGACGGCGCGAGCGCGAGGCCGGCGTGGATCGCGCTGAGGCCGAGTTGCTGCTGGAGGAAGAGGCTCAGCGGGAGGACCGCGCCGATCAGGGCGGCGCCGATCGCACCCATCAGGGCGGTCATGACGGTGAAGCCGCGGTCGGCGAACAGGGCGAAGGGGATGAGGGGTTCGGCGTCCTGACGGCGGGCCTGGTGGCGGAGGAACAGAGCGCCGAGGGCCAGGGACGCGGCGGCCAGGGTGCAGATCCCGGGGTTCCAGGAGTAGTGGTCGCCTTCCATCAGGGCGAAGGTGAGGCCGGTCAGGGCGGCGCCGGAGAGCAGGACGCCGGTCAGGCCGAGGCGGTGGGCGCGGCCGGTGCGCAGGTCGGGCACCCAGCGGAAGGTGAGGGCCAGGACCAGCAGGCCCACGGGAATGTTGACGAAGAACACCCAACGCCAGCCGACCGTACTGACGATGAGCCCGCCGAGGGTGGGACCGGAGAGGGTGGCCACGCCGGCGACCGAGCCCCAGATCCCGAGTGCGGTACCGCGCCGGGCGGCGGGGAAGGTGGCGACGATCAGCGCCATGGTCTGCGGGGTGAGCAGGGCCGCGCCGAGGCCTTGCACAACCCTGGCCACGATGAGCGTCGTGGGCCCGGTGGCCAGGCCGCAGGCCGCGCCGGCCAGGGTGAACAGGGCGGTTCCGGCGGCGAACAGGGTGCGCCGGCCCTTCATGTCGCCGAGCCGGGCGGAGGTCACCAGGAGGGCGGCGAGGACGAGCGTGTAGCCGCTGACCATCCACATCACCTGGTCGAGGCCGGCGTGCAGGGAGCGCATCACGTCGGGGATCGCGATGTTGACGATCGTCATGTCGAGGAGGGTCATGAAGAACCCGAGGGAGAGCGTGGCCAGGACGGCCCAGGGGTTTCCGCGCAGCTTGGGCGCGCCTGTCTTCGCTGCGCCTGCCTTGGCTGCGCCTGTCATGCCCGTCATCCGTGTCATGACGAGAAACATATCCATCAGATCTAGATGCATCAAGATGAGATGCATCTCTTTCTGATATATCTGGGTCCATGAACGTCGACGACCTGTTCCTGCTGGGTGTCCGCCTTCAGAAGATCGCGGAGTCCGCCATCCCCGCCGAGGGCATCGGCGACCACCCCACCAGCACCCGTACGGTCCTGATCGTCGCCGCCGACATCCGGGACCACCCCGGCGCCACGGTCACCGAGGTCGCCCGGCGCACCGGCCTGGTGCAGAGCCAGGTCTCCAACTGCGTCGCCCGGCTGCGCTCCGCCGACGCGCTGGTCACCGAGCCCGACCCGACGGACGGCCGCCGCACCCTGCTCCGCCCCAGCCCCGAGCCGTCGGCACGGATGAGGGCGGTCCGCGAGGCCCCGATCGCCCCGGCACTGGCGGCAGCCACCACCGACCCGACCGAGGCCCTGGCACTGCTGGAACGGCTGGAGGCGCTGCTGAGGCCGACCGACTGAGCGGGGTGGGCGGGCGGGTAGGTCGGAGCGGTGCCCGACCAATTCGACGCACCAGCGAACCGACCGGCACCACCGAATCGACCGGCCGGCCCGGGTCGTCCGGCAGGCCGACGGAGACGCCGGCCCCCGCCAGGTCAGCCGGCCTGCACCAGCGGTTCCTTTGTGAACAGCGTGCCCAGGTCCGGCGCGTTGACCTTGCGGTCCGCCAGGCGCAGGGCCTCCCAGACCGTGACCTGGTTGGCCGTGAGGACCGGCTTGCCCAGCTCCTTCTCCAGGTCCGGGATGTGGGCGGCCGTGTGCAGGGCTGTGTCCGGGAGGAGGACCGCCTCGATGTCCGGGGCGTCCACCGCGCGGGCCAGGGCGAGGACCTCGTCGTAGCCCCAGGTGCCGACCTCGGCGGCGGTGATGATGCCGGAGGCGCGCACCACGGCCGGTTCCACTCCCCCGGCGCGCAGGAAGTCGGCGAACAGGTTCGCCACGTCCTCCGGGTACGTCGCTCCTACGGCCACCCGGCGCACCCCCAGCTCCTTCGCCGCGTGCACGAAGGCGAAGGACGTCGACGACGCCGGGAGGCCCGCGGCCCGGGCCAGGGCGCGGACCTGGTCGTGGGCGCCCTCCCAGCCGTAGACGAAACTGCCGCTGGTGCAGGCCCAGACGACGGCCTCGGCGCCGGACATGCGGAGTTGCTCGACGCCCGCCGTGAGGCGCTCGGGGGAGCCCATCCTCAGGAGCGCGTCCACGCGGTGTGCGTCCTCGCCGATGTCCGTGTGGACCACGTCGAGGCGGATGTCACTCCCGAGGAGCTGTTCGATGCGCGGGTAGTCGTCCTCGGCGGAGTGACCCGGGTAGAGGAATCCGAGTGCGGTCATGACCAGCCTTCCTGGTGTTCTTCCGGCAGTACCGGCCCCTGACGGCGGGCGGACTCGTCCAGCAACGCCTGATAGGGGCCCACGGCACGCGTACCCAGTCGGCGCAGGGCTGCCCACATCGTGACCTGGTTGGCCGATATCACTGGTATGCGCAGTTCCGCCTCCAGCTGGGGGATCACGTCGTACGTCGGGAGGTTGGTGCAGCTGATGAAGAGCGCGTCGGCCGCGCCCTTGACGGCCTGGTGGGCCATGTCGACGACGTCGCGGTACGGCACCTTCCAGATGTGCCGGGTCAGGCCCATGAAGGCGCGGCCGGTGACCTCGACGCCGGCCTCGGCGAGGTACTCCTCCAGGGACTGGGTGACGGACACGGTGTAGGGGGTGACCAGGGCGATGCGGCGGGCGCCCAGTTCGGTGAGGGCGGCGAGCAGGGCGCCCGAGGTGGTCAGGGACGGGACCTCGCCGGCCCGGGTCATCGCCTCGCACATCGCGCGCTCCCCGGCGATGCCGCCGACGAAGCTTCCGGAGGTGCAGGCGTACGCGACGACCTCGGGGGCGACCGCGTTCAGCGTGCGGACCGCGTCGTGGAGCGTCTCGTGCTCGCTGACGAGCCTGGCCAGGTCGAGGCTCACCTCGACGGGCACGAACGGCGTCCGCGTGAGGTGCAGCGAGATGTCGTCGGGGACCCAGCGCCACAACTCACGGTCCAGCGCGAAGTCGAAGGGGGCGACGACACCGACACCGCGCTGCGGGCGGGGTCCGCCCAGGAAGGAAACATGCATGGCTACACCGGCCTCACCAAGAGAAACGGGGTGACAACGGTCCGTGCGGGCGTCCGTGTTGACGAAGGTAGGTTCGAGTGCGAGCGTGGTCAATCCGTGCATGTCAGACGGCCGCGCTCGGTGCCTCTCGCCGTGCTTCACGCTGTACCTCCCGCGAGAAACGGCTTCGCATGACCGCAACTCCCCCTGCCCTGCCCACCCTTCTCGTCCTGGACGCCGACCCGCTGCCCCGCCTCGGCAAGCTGACCGGGCGGGTGCGCGTCGAGCACGCCGACGAGTCGACGCTCGCTGATCAACTTCCGTCCGCCGACGTCCTGTTGGTGTGGGACTTCGCCTCGCACGCGGTACGCGCCGCCTGGCCGGGCGAGGGGCCCCGGCCGCGCTGGGTGCATACCGCCAGCGCGGGCGTGGACCACCTGATGTGCCCCGAACTCGCCGACTCCGACACGGTGGTGACGAACGCGCGGGGCGTCTTCGACCAGCCGATCGCCGAGTACGTCGCCGCCCTCGTCCTCGCGATGGCCAAGGATCTGCCCAGGACGCTGGAGCTCCAGCGGGAGCGGACCTGGCGGCACCGCGAGGCGCAGCGGGTGGCCGGAACGCGTGCCTGTGTGATCGGCTCCGGGCCGATCGGGCGGGCAATCGTCCGTACGCTCAAGGCACTTGGCGTGACGACCGCGCTCGTCGGCCGCACCCCGCGCACCGGTATCCACGGTCCCGGCGAGATCGACCGGCTGATGGCCCGCGCCGACTGGGTGATCTGTGCGGCCCCGCTCACCGACGAGACGCACGGCATGTTCGACGCCCGCCGCTTCGGCTGCATGCAGCCCTCGGCGCGCTTCATCAACGTGGGGCGGGGCCAACTCGTCGTAGAAGAAGCGCTCGCCGAGGCACTCACCAAGCACTGGATCGCGGGCGCCGCCCTCGACGTCTTCGAGGCCGAACCCCTCACCCCGGACAGCCCGTTGTGGCAGGTCCCCGGGCTGATCGTGTCCCCGCACATGAGTGGCGACACGGTCGGCTGGCGGGACGAACTCGGCACGCAGTTCGTGGCGGCGTACGAGAGATGGGAGGCGGGAAAGCCGCTGCCGAACGTGGTCGACAAGAAGCGTGGGTACGTACCGGGGCACTGAACTCCCCACTCTGGAGGGCCGGATGACGACCGAACTCACCGAGCTGACCGCCGTGGAACTCCTCGACGGCTACCGCAGAAGGGAGTTCAGTCCCGTGGACGCGACCCGCGCCACCCTCGATCGGGCCGAGGAGATCCAGCCCGCCGTGAACGCGTTCGTACGGCTCGACGCGGAGGGCGCGTTGGCGTCGGCGGCCGAATCGGCGGAACGCTGGCGACGCGGGGAGCCGTCCGGGCTGCTGGACGGCGTGCCGGTCACGGTCAAGGACATCCTGCTCCAGCGCGGCACACCGACCCTGCGCGGCTCCAAGACCGTTGCTGAGCAGGGTAGTTGGGACGAGGACGCGCCCTCGGTGGCCCGACTCCGTGAGCACGGCGCGGTGTTCATCGGCAAGACGACGACCCCGGAGTTCGGCTGGAAGGGCGTGACGGACTCCCTGTTGTCCGGGATCACCCGCAATCCGCACGACCCCTCACGCACGGCGGGCGGTTCAAGTGGCGGGAGCGCGGCGGCCGTTGCCCTGGGCGCGGGCCCGTTGTCGCTCGGCACGGACGGCGGCGGCAGTGTCCGTATCCCCGCGTCCTTCTGCGGCATCTTCGGCCTGAAGCCGACGTACGGCAGGGTGCCGCTGTACCCGGCGAGCGCGTTCGGCACGCTGTCGCACGTCGGCCCGATGACCCGGGACGCGGCGGACGCGGCGCTGTTGCTGGACGTGATCGGCGTACCGGACGCCCGCGACTGGTCGGGGCTCGACCGCGCGCCGGGTTCGTTCACGGAGGGGCTCGCGGGCGGGGTTCGCGGCCTGCGGATCGCGTACTCCCCGTCCCTCGGCGGTCAGGTCGCCGTCCGTCCGGCGGTCGCGGCGGCGGTACGGCGGGGCGTGGAGCGGCTGGCCGCGCTCGGCGCGTACGTGGAGGAGACCGACCCCGACTTCAGTGACCCGGTGGACGCCTTCCACACCCTGTGGTTCAGCGGGGCGGCCCGGGTGACGCAGAAACTCGCGCCGCAGCAACGGGAGTTGCTCGACCCGGGGCTGCGGGAGATCTGCGCGACGGGGGCGGGATTCTCGGCGCTGGACTACCTGGCGGCGGTGGACGCCCGTATGGAACTCGGCCGCAGGATGGGCCTGTTCCACGAGCGCTACGACCTCCTCGTCACGCCGACGCTCCCGATCACCGCGTTCGAGGCGGGAGTTGAGGTTCCCAAGGGTTCCGGGCACCGGCGTTGGACCGGCTGGACCCCGTTCACTTACCCCTTCAATCTGACGCAGCAGCCCGCCGCCACCGTCCCCGTGGGCAGTGACGGGGACGGGCTGCCGATCGGGATGCAGATCGTGGGGGCGCGGCACCGGGACGAGCTGGTGCTGCGGGCGGCGCACGCGCTGGACGGGGCGGGCTGAACCGGACTGCCCGCGGTCGCCGCCGGACGTCACTCCGGCGGCGACCGTCTCAGCGGCTCCCTACGCCCGCCGGAAGCTGAGGCTCTCCCCCGCCGCCCCCGACCGCCACAGGTCGTTGCAGGCCTCCGCCATCTCCTCCAGGCCCTCGACCACCTGGCCCCAGACGATGCCGGGCACCCAGCCCACGTCGCCGTTGAGGAGGAGGTTGTTGCGTTCGTAGAACAGGGCCAGGTCGACGACCGTCGTGCCGGCGCGGACCTCGCGGTCGTAGCCGTAGGCCTTCGTGCCGAGTTCCGTGCCGGCGAAGGCGAAATAGCAGAGATCGCCCGGTATGGGGGTGACTGTGGGGTTTTCCAGCGGGGGTTCCGTTTCTGCGAATGGCGGGAAAAGGGCGTAGATCTCGTTGCGGGCGTACTTGGCGTGGTAGACGTCGCCGATTAGCGGGAGTGCGTCCCAGATGGCCGCGCAGGTCAGCGGCGCACGTTCTACCAGCAGTTTTGCCCGGCAGTGGACGTTCCGCTTTGCGAGTGAGACCTCGATGAAGTGATCCGTCATGTCTTCCAGAGTGCATAACCCGGGAGCGGTCGGGTAGCTGCGCGCCCATGGCTCCACCAATTGGGAACGACAGACACACATCCGGTCACACGCCGGGTCACACCCGCCGGGCACTGCTCGCCGGGGTGGCGGCGGCGGGTGCGCTGGGCGCGGCCGGCTGCAGTCGTGTGGCCACCGCGTCGACCACGAGCGGGGGTGAACTGCTCGACCGGCTGAAGGCGCAGGGCGTCGTACGGCTGGGGATCGCGGGTGAGATCCCGTTCGGGTACATCGACAGGGACGGTCAACTGACCGGTGAGGCGCCGAAGTTGGCGGAAGCGATCTTCAAGCGGCTCGGCGTCGACAAGGTGCAGCCCGTGCCCACCGAGTTCGGCTCGCTCATACCCGGCCTGAACTCGCAGCAGTTCGACGTCGTGGCCGCCGGGATGTACGTGACCCCGGAACGCTGTGCGCAGGTCATCTTCGCCGACCCGGACTACCAGGTGCTCGACGCGTTCGTCGTCCGCAAGGGCAATCCGAAGGGGCTGCACACCTACAAGGACGTCGTCGCGAAGAAGGCGAAGTTCGCCACCGGCACCGGGTACGCCCAGATCCAGCACGCCGTCGACGCCGGGTACAAGCAGAGCGACATCCTGATCGTCCCGGACCAGGTCGCCGGGCTGAACGCCGTAGAGGCAGGGCGAGTTGACGTCTTCGCCGGTACGGCGCTCACCACCCGCGCGGTCGTGAAGAAGTCCGCCAAGGCCGAGTCGACCACGCCCTTCGCGCCGCTCGTCGACGGGAAACCGCGGATCGACGGGGGTGCCTTCGCGTTCCGGCCGACCGAGACGAAGCTGCGCGACGCCTTCAACGCCGAGCTGCACAAGCTCAAGAAGAGCGGGGAGCTGTTCCGCATCCTGCGGCCCTTCGGGTTCACCAAGGCCGAGATGACGAACCTCACCGCGAAGGAGCTCTGCGCCGGATGACCTCGGGACTCTGGGAACTCGTCCTCAAGGGGATCTGGACCACCGTCCAACTCCTCGTCCTCAGCGCGCTGTTGGCCACCGCCGTGTCCTTCGTCGTCGGCATCGCCCGCACCCACCGGCTGTGGATCGTCCGCTTCCTCGCCGGTCTGTACACCGAGGTGTTCCGCGGCACCTCCGCCCTCGTCATGATCTTCTGGGTGTTCTTCGTCCTGCCGGTCGCCTTCGGCTGGCAACTGGTCCCGCTGTGGGCGGGCACCCTCGCCCTCGGCCTGACCTACGGCGCGTACGGCACGGAGATCGTGCGCGGCGCCCTGAACGCGGTGGACCCGGCGCAGCAGGAGGGCGGGGTCGCGCTGAGCTTCACGCCCTGGCAGCGGATGCGGCTGATCCTGCTGCCGCAGGCGGTGCCGGAGATGATCCCGTCCTTCTGCAACCTGCTGATCGAACTCCTCAAGGGCACCGCCCTGGTCTCGGTCATGGGCATGGGCGATCTCACCTTCAGCGCCAACCTGGTGCGGCTCGCGCTGCAGCAGAGCGCGGAGATCTACACGTACATCCTGCTCATCTACTTCGTGATCGCGTTCGCCCTCACCCGGCTGATGCGCGGGCTGGAGAAGAAGCTGAAGGCGGGGATCGGCAAGGCGCCCGGCAACGAGAAGGCCGCGCGTGAGCTGAAGCGCGCGCAGACCACGGGTGTCGGAGGTGGCGTCGCGTGAAGTGGGACTGGAACGCCGTGAGCGAGTTCATGCCGTACTTCTGGGACGGCCTGAAAGTCACCCTGCAGATCCTGGTCCTCGGATCACTGATCTCGTTCGTCCTCGGGCTGGTGTGGGCGCTGCTGATGCGGACGCCGACTCGCTGGGTGCGCTGGCCAGTTGGGATCGTCACCGAGTTCGTGCGGGACACCCCGCTGCTGGTCCAACTGTTCTTCCTGTTCTACGTGTTGCCCGAGTGGGGCCTGACCTTCTCCGCGCTGACCACCGGTGTCTTCGCGATCGGGCTGCACTACTCGACGTACACGATGCAGGTCTACCGCGCGGGCATCGAGGCGGTGCCCGTCGGCCAGTGGGAGGCGGCGACCGCGCTGAACCTGCCGGTGCGCCGGACCTGGACGGCCGTGATCCTGCCGCAGGCGATCCGCCGGGTGATCCCGGCGCTGGGCAACTACGTGATCGCGATGCTCAAGGACACCCCGATCCTGATGGTGATCACCGTGCTCGAACTGATGGGCCAGGCCCGGCTGTTCTCCCAGGAGCACTACCAGTTCACCGAGCCCATCACGGTGATCGGGGTGGCCTTCATCCTCATCTCCTATCCCGCCTCCCTGCTGATCCGAGCCCTGGAGCGACGCCTTGTCCGCTGACACGCCCCTGACGAAGGAAACCGACGCCAACGCCAACCCCCCGGTGGACGGCAGCGAGTTGATCCGCCTGGACCATGTGACGAAGCGCTTCGGGTCCAACACCGTGCTCGACGACCTCGACTTCGCCGTCGAGTCCGGCAAGCACGTCACCCTGATCGGTCCCTCCGGGTCGGGCAAGACCACGATCCTGCGGCTGCTGATGACCCTGACCAAGCCGGACGAGGGCACGATCACCGTCGACGGGGAGCAGCTGTTCCCCGCGCCCGAGAAGCAGATCCGGGAGATCCGCAAGAAGATCGGGATGGTGTTCCAGCAGTTCAACCTGTTCCCGAACATGACCGTGCTGCGCAATGTCACCGAGGCACCGGTCACCGTCCTGGGCCTGCCCAAGGACGAGGCGGAGGCGCGCGCCCTGGAGCTGCTCGACCTGGTCGGCCTCGCCGACAAGGCCGGCGCCCGCCCGACCCAGCTCTCCGGCGGCCAGCAGCAGCGCGTCGCGATCGCACGGGCGCTGGCGATGCGCCCGCAGGTCCTTCTGCTGGACGAGGTGACCTCCGCGCTCGACCCGGAACTGGTCGCGGGCGTCCTCGACGTCCTGCGGGACATCGCCCGCACCACCGACATCACGATGCTCTGTGTGACCCACGAGATGAATTTCGCCCGTGATATTTCGGATCAAGTCCTGATGTTCGACTCGGGAAAGGTCATCGAATCGGGCCCGCCGGAGCAGATCTTCGGCGATCCGGAACAACAGCGGACCCGGGAATTCCTCGGCGCGATTCTTTGACAATTATTCAATTACGACACGTGAGCAATCGAACACCCAAGGTCCGCGCCACGGGCAATGACCAAGGCATATGCCAATTGTCTCGCGCCGCAGTTGGGAGGCCGTAAGGAGGGCCATAATCTCGCCAACAGCCGCTCCACATCGGCCGTTTGACAGCTATCGTGGAGGGGATTCGCTGTCCGGTATCACGGCCCAAAAAGCGAGCGCAGGGAGAAACACCGTGGCGCTGATGCACGAGCCGACCGCTCCCTACCACTCGGTACAGGACGCACTGCGCATCCTGGAGACAGTCGCCGGACACGCCACCGGCGTCACGGACACCGAACTCGCCCGTCGCACCGGCCTCGGCACCGAGCGCCTGACGATACTGCTGCGGACCCTGCGCCGCGAGGGCTACGTCGAGCAGCTCACCGACGGCGCGTACATCACCGGCGAGGCGCTGAGCCGGCTCGGTTCCGCGGCGGGCCGGGAGCAGGCGGTGCGCGAGCAGATCCAGCGGACCCTGGACCGGCTGCGCGACTCCCTGGGCGCGGCGGTCTACGTCAGCCGGTACGTCGACGGCGAGGTCACGATCACCCAGTACGCGGCCGGGCCCGCCACCCCGGCGGTCAACGAGTGGGTCGACTTCCGCGTCTCCGCGCACGCGACCGCGCTCGGCAAGAGCCTGCTGGGCCAGCTCGACCACAACGGCCGGCGCGACCATCTCTCCCGGCACAAGATGGCCCGCCTCACCTCGCGCACGATCACCAGCGACCGGCTGCTGCTCTCCCGCCTGGAGACCCAGCCGCCGACCGTCCCGCACCTCGACCTCCAGGAGTACGCGGTGGGCACGGTCTGCGCGGCCGTCCCGATCACGGCCGGCGCCTCGGTCGGCTGCCTGGCCCTCTCCCTCCCGGTCGAACACGCCCACCGCCTGCGCCAGGCGGCGGACACGCTGAACCGTGAAGCGGGCCCGGTGCTGCTGTCGCTCGCGATCTGAGGGCTGTCGCGACCCTGGTCCGAAGCACCCGTCCGGACCAGGTAGTATTTTTCTTGTCGCCCTCCGCGAGACTCAGATCCAGCGGAAGGCGTGAGTCACGCGCCGCTAGCTCAGTTGGTTAGAGCAGCTGACTCTTAATCAGCGGGTCCGGGGTTCGAGTCCCTGGCGGCGCACTGTGTGTGACCTGGGCATCCTTCTCATCGGAAGGGTGCCCTTGGTCGTTTTCGGGGTCGGATGCCAGCGAGGGGCTGACGGCGGCGTCGTCCGGTTGTACGGCGGGTGGTTGGGGAACGAGCGCGGCGGCGCACCGGGTGAACGGCGGAAAGATCACGATTCGCCGGGCGACCACCTGAGGCGACGTGAGTAACGTGCCCTGGCACTGATGAAGTCACGACGACGACCACGCGGGAGTCCAGAAGCGCTACCTCTCCTTGGCGAACTCCACGAATGCCACCCAAGTGACCGGCTGGACGGCCACAGCTCTACGACTGCGTTCCTTGGTGTCCCGCACCATCACCATCGTCGGCTCGTTGTCTGCCACTTCAACGCAGTTCTCGGTCCCGGTGTAGGAACTGGTGCGCCAGTTCAGGGTTACAGGCTGCATGGTGCTCTCCTAATCGCTCGGCGTCTGATCGAAGTGTTGGCTGGCGGTGAGGATGAGGTCGCGGACAGCGGTGCCGTAGACCGCTGACTGCTTCAAGAGGGCGAAGGCTTTGGTGTACAACTCGATCTCTCGGGGCTGTGTGACGGAGAACTCCGCCGAGTAGGTCTCAACGAGGACGAGCTTGTCGTCGAACATGGAGAAGGAGTTGCCGGGCCAGATACCGATGGACGCGGAGCGCGGGATGATGCCCAGGCTCATCCGGGGCAGCCGCATCACCGCCAGCAACCGGTCGAGCTGCCCCTTCATCACCTCCGGTCCTCCGAAGTTCGTGTAGAGCGCCTGCTCGCCGAGCACGACGTTGAAGATCCGGTTGCCTCGGTACAGGTACTGCTGTCGTTCCAGCCGCTTGGCGGTGGCGGCTTCCGCGTCGTCAGGGATCTCGTAGTAGTCGACGACCTGGCGGAAGGTCTCGGCCGCGTACTCCGCGGTCTGGAGGGTTCCCCACACCAGCGTCGGGTGCCAGATGCGGAAGACCTTGGTCTTGGCGTAGATCGGCAAGGCCTTCTTCTGCCGCTGCTCCGCGCCGGTCTGGAACTGCCGACGCCACTCAAGCCACAGCTCATCGATGTGCCGCACCGTGGCGATCAGGTCGGCGAGGTGCTCTTGCCGGTCGGTCTTCATGCACCAGGTACGGATGTCGTCTTCGCTGGGGTTCTGCTTGCCGTTCTCCAGCCGGGAGACCTTGGACTCCGCCCACCCGGTGGCTACGGCGAATGCCCGACCGCTCGCGAACCCCGCATCCTTGCGGAATCCGCGTAGCCGGGCACCCAGTGCCTCTCGTGCTTCTTGCGCTTGGTTGCTCACTGATGGGTCAGGGCTTGTACTCGGCGTGTGGGATGGCGTCGGCCCAGAGCAAGTCGCGTACGCGGACACATGCGGCCACGGTGTCGGGGTCCTCGATGATCTCGGAGCCCAGGACACGGCCCTCCGGATCGAAGTGGCCGACCGCAAGGAGACGATCGTCGTACAGCCACCAGTCGTTGCCAGCCAGGGGGAAGGTGACGCCCTCGGGCAATCGGTGTCGCGGTAGCCATCGGATGTCCTCGCCGGCCTCGATGTTGAGGTGGGTCAGCGAGTACTCCCATCCGACGTACTCGGAGTGAGGCTCCGTGATAATTCGGACACGTCGCACCGTCTTACCTTCACCCGTGACGCGCTTCATCAGCGTCATCCACGGATCGAGCCACACGTAGTCGTCCGGCTCACCCCGCTGCCACCTGGCGTACGGCGTGTCTTCGACGGGAGACCCGTAGTCGTCCCGCAGCTCCAGGTGGAAGGCGTCGCGCTCGAAGCTGCGGAACAGCTCGTCACGCTGTGCGGGGGTGATCAGGTCCACCGTTCTCCTCCAGCAGGGCCATGATCGAGGACTTGGGGACCTCGATGCAGGTCTCATAGTCGGGCATGCGCATCTGGTTCAGGGCTTCAGCATCGTGCATTTCCGGGCCTTGGAGTACGCATGTTCCCTGTTCCGTGACGAGCATGATCGGGGCGGTGAACTTCCTGATCTCGCCGGACAGTTGGCCGTCCTTGGTCAGGTGCTCGAACAGCTCGGTCGGCACCTCTACCGCGGTCTGTCCTTCCGGTACGTCGAGCTGCGCGAGTAGGTCGTTGGCGAAGATCTTCCAGCCTTGGATGACGTAGCTGTCCTGGTCACTGGCGTACAGGGTGGGGCTGTCTCCGGGGGTGGAGTTCTTACCAAGGAACCGTAGCTTCATGGTTGCTCTCCCGTCCGCTGTCTTGCGCAGGTTTGCGCGACAGGTCGATCGTCGAGGAGCCGTTCGAGCCCGTCAATCGACTTGCTGCAAACTCGCGCAATCTCCTTGGGAGTTGGGCGCTGGTCGCTCTACGTTCGTTCTCGAACCCAAGTCCGCGGAGGCGGCATCGAGGGGAGAAGCGTGGTGGCGAGCGTGACCGAGGAACCCGAGGCCGGCGTCGACAACTTGCCCATCGATGTCGAGCTGATCTCGGACATAACAGATGGCGTGCTGAAGATGGAGTTGAGCACGTCGACCCGTGAGGACATCGACTTCAAGACGACGAGAGTCGTCGGTCTCCTGAGCCTGCTCCTGGCCGAAGACCTGGGCGCCGATGACGATGACGACGTCATGGACCTGTTCCGCCAGGCGTACAAGCTGCTGGAGTTGACCAACCGTCCCGGCAGACGGGCGCCAAGCTTTACGGCCTTCTTCTTCATGCGCGACGTAGCCAACCTCACCCGGCGCCTGCTGTGGGTCTACGTCGAGCGGAACGGCGGGGTACCCCGCCGTGACTGACAGCAAGCGGCCTGGCGCCGGAGACGAGGTCGAGTACAAACCCGGATGCCGAGCGATCGTGACGGACCTCAGCCGTGGTGTGCCCATTCTCAGGGCCCCTGCTCGTTCCGAGTGGCCGGCCGACAATCCTGAGCAACTCGTTGTGACGCGGACTCGGCAGGAGCGCATCGAGGCCGGAGCATGACCGGTCGCCAGTGGATCATGGGCACCTGTCTGCTCTGCCGTCGCTCCGATCAACTCGTGATCTTTATCGGCCCGGTCGAGGTAGGCGGCCTATCGGCCCCGGTATTCGCTTGTGGCGACTGCTGCGAGTGGTGTCGCTGGGTCGTCCACTCCTACCACCAGCGGTTGGACGCGCGTCCTGCCATGTAGCTCCCACCCCAGCTCGGTTCCCCCGTACGAGCTGGGGTGGGGCTCAACCCCAGGAGGTATCGGATGCACCAGCTGATCGTCAGCCCGTTCCTGGATGGCCACCTGGCCGTCCGGCCGGGGAGCACCACCTGTGTGCGGTTGCCAGCCGAGCACTACGAGGAGGTGCGGCGGAGCAGCAGTTCCAATACCCGTGTGCCGGACTGGCTGGTAGAAACCGCGGCCGAAGCCTGGGGTCTCGATCTCGACGGCGAGGCCGCCGACTCGACGCTCCTGATACGCGAGCCGACCGAACTCGGCTTCGCGCGGGCGAGTTGGGAGATCAACCTCTACTGCAACTTCGGCTGCAAGCACTGCTACCTCGGCGAACGCCCCCTGGCCGGCCTCAGCTGGGACGAGAAGGTCAAGCTGATCGACATCTTCCGCGACTCGGGGGTCCTCTGGCTCCAGATCACGGGTGGCGAACCGACGGTCGATCCCGATTTCGAGGGCGCCTACCGGTACGCGTACCGCCAGGGCATGATGCTCACGGTTTCCACCAACGCCTCGCGTCTGTGGAAGCCCGACTTGCTCCGCCTGTTCCGGGACTGTCCGCCGTATCGCGTCGTCGTCAGCGTGTACGGCGCCACGGAGGAGTCCTTCGACGAGCTGACCCAGCGCAAGGGCGCGTGGAAGAACTTCCAGCGAGGCATGGCCGCCGCTCGCAACGCCAACCTGCCGCTCCGAGTGTCCGTCGTGGTCACAGAGGACAACGCCCACGAGGTCGACGCCATGGTGGACCTGGTCAAGGGCTGGGGCCTGGACCACCACGTCTACACCAACATGCAGCCGACCTTCTCGGGCACGGGCGAGCCGCTGCTCGTCCAGTCGACGGAATTCCTTCGCAAGCGACCGGTCTTCCAGGGCTGCAACGCGGGAGTGACCTTCTTCCACGCCGACCCTCACGCCATGGTCTCGATCTGCAAGATCGGTCGCGACGACCAGATCAACCTCATGACCGAGGGGATCGACGGCCTGCGCCGACTCGGAGCGATCTCCGATCGGCTCATGCTTCGCACCGGTGGCTGCACGGGCTGCTCGATCTCCGGCTCATGCCGGGTATGTCGACCGCTCGCCAAGGTCTACCAGGAGGCGAAGGCACCACTGAACACCTACTGCCAGCACGGAGACACCAAGGAGATGGTGCACTCATGAGTCCCGTTCCCGTCACGATCCAGACCAGCCGCCCGCCGGCTATCCGCCCGGCTCTGCCCACCACCCTCGTCGCCACCACGGCACTCGTCATCGAGCCCGACGCCGACGCCTTGATGGAGGGCAGCGCCTGCTCCTGCGCGGCCGGCGACGACAACCCGAACTGACCGAACGTATCCGGTCACACGGGCTCAGGCCCCGGCGAATCAGCGTCGAGGCCTGAGCCTTCGAGCACGAGATGAGTACCCTGAGCACATGCGATTCCGCTGGGACTGGCTACGTCCAGTGGTGTCGGCGCCCTACGTGCCGACGATCGGACCGGTACACCCGTCCGTCCTCACCGAAGACCTGTTCACGGACACACTGATCGCGGCCTCCACCGACCGGTGGTTCTTGCGCTACGACAAGGACATCCGCTGGTCCGACAGCAAAGACGAGACCGTTCTCGTCGAGGGCATCGTCCACCGGCCGGGCCAGACGTTGATTCCCACGCTGTCCCGGCGAGGCTCCGGCATGGTCAAGGTCCACCTCTACGGCATCGAGCCCGACAGCGCCTTCGTCGCCACCGAGCTGGCTCAGAAACTGGCCGCCGAACACGGCGCTGGGAAGGCGCGGATTGTGCGTTTCCTCGGTCCCGAGGCACCAGACGGGCGCGGTACGCGCATCCAGCTCCAGGACTTCAGGGCGACCGTCCACCCGGCCCCGGACGGTCCCGTCCGCCCTTTCGACGAGTGGCCAGCGGGAGCACAAGGCACCTTCGCCGCCTTCGCCGATGAGATGACCGCGGACGGCTTCACCTTCCTCTACCAGCAGATGCGGGCCGGGATGGTCGGCCCAGTCCTGACAGCCGTCCTGGACGGCAAAGTGGCCGGCGCCATCGGCCCCATGGAGATTCGTCCCGACGCGATCGGCACCCCTCAGCTGATGCCGCAGTACTTCGGCGTTCTCCAGGATTACCGCGGCGAGGGACTGGGACGTCTGCTGTGGCGTGCCGCGATGCACTGGGGGCAGGTCAACGGAGCCGCCTACCAACTCCTGCAAACCGAGGTCAGAGGTCCTTCGGACCGCCTCTGCCGGTCCGAAGGACTGACGTCGCTCGGCTTCACCTACTGGTGGCAGGCCTCATGATGTTGTACACGGCTTCTGACGCCAGTGTTGGCAAGAGGAGTGATGTATCCGCCTCCGGTGGCCCGCGCAAAGACGACCTCGCTCCACGCTTCAACCGACACCAGTGGTCCTACAAGGCACCAGGTGCTGGATCTCGGCTGCTTGGCGCTCCTGGCTGCCCGTCCACCCCGCTCTCCTCCTTCATCAAAGTGGAGTTGACCCGGCCGTAGGGGACCCCTTCCCCCCACAGAACTGGAACCATCGACTTTTACGTGCAGGATCCTGGGGGCTTCGATGGTGTGGTGGCAAGCTGGCCTGTGGGGCGCGCTGGGGGCCTCACTTGTCGAGGTGGCAGACTTTGTCCGCGTTCTGGAGACACATAAGAAGCTGCCCTGGAGAGTTGACGATGGTCCCTCGCGGGGGATCTATCTCCTAGCGGCGATCCTGCGACTTTCCCTCGGCGTTGGTGTGGCCATGGCGCTCGGCACATCGGGGCAGGTCTCGGGTGGCTTCGGTGCGGTCATCGCTGGGATCGCAGCGATGAAAATCATCGAACGACTCCAGAGTGAGGCATTTACCCATGGACAGCCTCTCGGCGGTCAACCCCTCATGGGGCCGAGACACCAGCTCGACGTGGCCTCTTCAAATCCGACGGAAGAGGTGAGCCGTGATGGGAGCTGACTCTGTCCTGGCTCAGCTTTGGTCAGTCATTACACGAACGCACCCCGTCTTTTCCGTCCCCCCGAAGGCGAAGCGAACGCTCACGCGCGGCGCGAAGCTCTGGTCGACCATGAACCGTACAAATTCCGCCTTTCTTTCGCCCGCGAAACATGATCGTTCACCGCACTCAGACGACGCACTGCGGGATGTGCCCGCTACCCCTGAGCCGTCCGAAGGTCATCCGACCGCCGCCAACGTGGGCAACGTCCACCTCCCCTGGCTCGTAATACGTCAGGACGAGAACGGCAACCGCTATCGCGTAGGTAGATTCGCAACTCGCGCTGAGGCACAGAGGGTCGCGGACAGCCTGGACGCTCGCTGGCACGCACAGCTGCACGCCGTCGAGCTCACTTTGGGTAGAACCGAGTGAGCGTGCCCAGCCCGGCCACCTGGAGTCCCCGGGCGCCGGGGTGGAGGCCAGGCCTGCCGCCTAAGGCTTCCGTCAGCAGCCACTTCGCCTGCTCCTCCCAGGCGCGGCCCGTGACGCGGAGGATGCACTCGCCGTCAGCTGCGAACAGCAGGGCGGGCCAGAGCAGTTCATAGCTACTCAAGTCCAGACTCACAGCGACATCATCACCCATCGGCGGCTCGCTCAGACCCCGGCCGTCGGACACCGTGCCGTATGGCGAGCACGCGACAAGGGTGCACAGCTCACCGGAGAAGAGGCTGTCAGTGGCTGCTGCCATCATCCGGGAGTACTCACGCCCCCTGCGGCAGCACAGTTGAGCTAAAGCACGATAGTTGTCGCGGTGGTGTGGGTCGTTCGTGTGGAAGTCATGGGCCGATGTCTACTGCCGCCGCAGTCAAGTGACTTGGCCACCTCAAGGCGCGCTCTCGACTACCTTGATCCGCATGTCGTGGATCGGGCGCGCGGGACACCAGATTCGCCGAGGGGAGAACCTCGACGCCTACTTGACGATCACCGTTTCGGTCATCCTCGCGGTGCTCAACCTCGCAGGCATCGTCTCGACGGACAAGGTTCTCGGCGCACTGCTTGCGGTGCTCGCTCTGCTGGCTACCGAAACGCTGATCACCAGGGCCAAGCTCGACACGATGGCCGCCGCGAGGGAATCCACGCCGAGTCCCGCACTCATGACGACGTTTCCGCCCTCCCATGAGGAGGACCTCCAGGGTGACGGTGACCTGTACCTGGCCGGTGTCTCCCTCACCAATGCGGTCCCCACGATCCTCCACGCCTTGGAGAGACGGTTACGCTCCGGCAGTCTCGTCCGCATCCTTGTGATCCAGCCGGCCTCGCCCGCCGAACAACTGGCCGAAAACCGGCTCGGAATCCAGGCGGATCACGCCCGTCGCACCGGGCAGACCCGTGGGACTCTCACACACCTCGAACGACTTCACCTCGCGGTAGGCGGGCGCTTGGAGGTGCGGGTGACCACTGAGGAACTGAGCTTCGGATGGACGCACATCGCGCCGGGGACATCCCGGGCGGTTCTCTATCTCCAGTACTACACGTACAAGATCCAGCGTGTGGAGAACATGAAGATGGTTCTTCGGCCCACAGACGGACAGTGGTACGACTTCCACCTGGACCAGTTGGAAGCGCTCTGGGCCAACGCCACGCCCTGGGGCACAGCTTCATAGCCACCAGCCTCGATCTTGAGCGGATCTGAGCGCTGCCGGGGCGGCCGGCAGGGTGGGTCTGCCGCATGCGAGCGCGGAAGGCCTTGCGGATCGCGGCCAGGTCCGCATCCTTCGAGAGCCCAAGCACGGGGTACAGATCAATGAACGCGATGTTCATGACCGCCCCCGTACTAGCGCCGGGCTAACAGCGCCGCCGGACGATCCTGAGCTGTCCCGGATGGGCCTGGCAGTTCCACATGCCTGCTGACCTGTGAGAACGAACGATTCCGAACTCATTCGGCATCATCCGGCTCATCGTCCGGCTGACTCTTAATCAGCAGGCCCGGGGTTCGAGTCCCTGGCGGCGCACCGAAGAAGGGCCCCTCGTTCCGACGAGGGGCCCTTCGGCATCCTCCGGAGTCAGTCGCCGATAGGCCGCCTCCCCCGGCGGCCGCCACCACACCGGATCGGGACAGGCAACCCCCTCCCGCCGCAGCCCCGCCCGGTGGATCTTGTTCGTCGCCGTCACCGGCATCCGCTCCACCACCCGTACGAACCGGGGTGCCATCTTCGTCCCCAGATCCGGCTGGGCCAGCAGGAACTCCGCGAAGTCGAGAGGGTCGAAGTCGCCGGCGAGGGTCGCCATGACCTGGTCCCCGGTCACCGGGTCCGGTACCGCGTAGACCGCCACCGCGTCGGCGCCCTCGTAGCGGGCGAGGATGTTCTCGATCATCGCGGCGGCGAGGTTCTCGCTGTCGACGCGGAGGCGGTCGTCGGTGCGGCCGGCGAAGTAGAGGTAGTCGTCGGGGTCGCGGTAGAAGAGGTCGCCGGTCCAGTACCAGCCCTCGCGGCGCCGTTCCGCGTCCGCCTCGGGGTTGCGCCAGTAGCCCTCGAAGGGGTTGGCGCCGCGGTTCACCAACTCCCCTATCGACTCTTCCCCGTTGAGCAGCCGACCGGCCGAGTCGAAGGCCGCCGGCGGGCACTCCGCCCGCGTCTCGGGATCGAGTACGGCGAGCCCGGGCGCCGCCCGCCCGACCGCCCCGGGCGGTGTCCCCGGCGACCACTGCACCGCCGCCCCGCCCTCCGAGGAGCCGTACCCCTCCACCAGCCGTACCCCGAACCGCCGTTCGAACGCCGCCGCGTCCACCGCCCCCGCCTCCGTGCCGAAGCCCATGCGCAGCGGGTTGTCCCGGTCGTCGGGGCGCTCCTCGGTGGCCAGGACGTACTGCACGGCGCGGCCGACATAGGTGAAGTACGTGGCCCCGTACGTCCGTACGTCGTCCAGGAACCGTGACGCCGAGAAGCGGCGGCGCAGCGCCACCCCCGCGCCGGCCACCAGGGCCGGTGCCCAGTCGGCGATCACCGCGTTGCCGTGGAACATCGGCATGCAGATGTAGTGCACGTCGTCGCGGAGGATTCCGAAGCTGTCGGCCAACGAGCGCCCCGCCGCCGCCAGTCGGCCCTGGGTGCAGATCGCGGCCTTCGGAGCGCCGGTGGAACCGGAGGTGAAGTAGAGCAGGACGCGGTCGTCTGGGGTGGCGCCGGAGAAGGCGGACGGGTGCGCGTCCGCGTACGGGGCGAGCAGGTCGGCGTAGGGCTGAGTGTCCGTCACCAGGAGGCGTACGCCGGGGGGTTGGAGGTCGCCGAGGAGCGGGAGGTGGGTGCGCTCGGTGACGAGGATCCGGCATTCGGTGTGCAGGATGTCGCGGGCCAGTTCGGGGCCGCGGCGGGTGGGGTTGATACCGGCGACGGCCGCGCCCGCGAGGGCCGCCGCGCTCAACCACAGGGGAAATTCAGGGGTGTTGTCGAGCAGTACGCCGACGTGGGGTGCGGCGCCTGGCGGTAGCAGGTCCGCGAGGAGCGCCGCTCTGGCCGCTGCGCCGGACGCCATCTCGTGGTGGGTGAGCACCTGTTGCCCGCACCACAGCCCGGGGCGGTGGTCGCCCCACCGTGCCTGCACGAGTTCCGCGACGGTACGCCTGCTGGACTCCATGAGGGCGCACGGTAGTTGACGTACCGTCAGATGTGGAGAGGCTACGGGGTCATGAAGTTGTCGGCCGCCGGGGCCGCCTCGTGGGTCACGACGATGAACCCGATGCAGAAGGCGATGAACGCGCCGAAGAACACCAGCGCGAGGCCTGTCCCCAGCATGAGCTTCGCGCGGGCCGGGGCCTCGGCGGTGGCCCGCTCGGGGTGGTCCGCCGTGTAGTACACGGTGACGATGTCGCCCTCCAGGACCGTCCCGGACCCGCTCCGCTCCTCGAACCGGACGGTACGGCCCTCGCGCGTCGTGAACTCGTAGACGTGGTGCAGCGTCGTCGACACCCTGGTGTCCCCGGCGCCGCCGCTGGTCGTCGTGTACGTCCGCAGACAGCGGGCCTCGGCCGTGAGACCGCTGCTCCAGGCCGTGCTCGTCGCACGCGCGCGGCGGAGCACCGCGACCGCGGCGCACAGCACCACGACGATGATGAGTACAGGTATGACGTAGAACAGCGCATCCATGGTGTCCCCCGAGGTCAAGTACCGCTTGATGGAGGGAACCTACCCCCGGGGGATGCCGGACTGTCTCAAGCAATGCTCAGAACCTCGCGCTCACGACCTCAACGTCAGAACGTGACGTCGTCGCAGGAGTAGAACGCGTTGGTCGTGTCCGAGATCGTCCACACCGCGACGATCACATGGTGACCGGAGAGGCCGGACGGGAGCGTGCCGGTGTGAGAGATGGTGGACGAGGAGGGGCGCTGGCCGTTGTAGGGGACGGTGAGGAACGGGGTGGTGTTGAGGTCCGAGCGGGCCAGGTTGTGGTTCTGGTTCCAACCCGCCTTGGTGACGTAGTACTTGAAGTCCGTCGTCGCGTGGATCGCCGTGAACTGCCAGCGGAACGTGTACGACTGACCACCCGTCACCTTTGTCGTCGGCCAGGCGGCGCCCGACGGGGCCTTCGGTGCGCTGAGTTGGCTGAAGCGGCTGATCCCGCCGTTGCAGATCTGGCCGTCGGCGGGGCCTGCCCCCGGGAAGCCCTTGGGGCCTTCGACGCTCTGCGGCTCGTACTGGATGTCACCGCAGTTGGTCACCGTGCCGTTGGCACAGAGCTTCTGCCTGCTGATGGGGAGGTCGGTGTAGCCGTGGCTGCTCGCGGCCCCGGACGAGAGCACGATGGCCCCGGCCGTGGTGAGCCCGAGCACGCCCGCGTACCACTTGGTCTTTTTGCGCATGCTGCCGCTCCTGGAGAACGTGTGGGGAGTTCCGTGAGCCGTGCAGGTCTAGACCAAGTCTCAGATTATTGCCCTTACTTGACCGTGTCCATACCGCTCACGGCGCGGCTTCTCCCCGTCTCACGGCGCGGCTTCTCCCCGTCCCGAGCAGAACGCGACCGTCAAGTCCTTCACCAGCGCCTTGCGTTCGTAGTCGTCCAGCTCCACCAGACCCCGCATGGTCAGCCGGGTCACCGTGTCCTCCACGGAGTCGACCACCGACGTGAGCATCGTCGCCCGCTGCTGCGCGTCCAGCGTGGCGATACGGCGCCGGGTCATCGCCGCGGCCACCTCCGGGGCGTACTCCACCCGTACCGGCCGCACCGAGAACACCTCGATGCCGACCGGCGCCGAGTCCGCCGCGACCAGCCGGGTCAGCGCGTCGGCGGCCAGGTCGGCCGAGCCCTTCGCGCCGCCGCCCGGCACCTCCACCGGCACCCGGGCCAGCGCCGCCTCCACGCACTCGCGCAGATACGTCTCGTGGTCCTCGACCCCGAGCGTGGCCCGCGCGGTGTCCCGCACCCGCCACACCACGAGCGTCACGACCCGCAGCGCGACCCCGTTCGCATCGGCCCCCGGCATCGGCTCACCGCGCCAGTGCCGCAGCCGTACGTCGACCCGGCGGCGCAGCAGCAGCGGGTTGACCCACATCAGCCCGGTACGCCGGACGGTCCCCCGGTACCGCCCGAACAGGCCGAGCACCCAGGCCCGTCCGGTACGGCCCCGGGCCAGACCCCCGAAGCCGAACAGACCCAGCGCGCCCGCCCCGGCGTACGCGGCCCACTGCGCGGGGCCGAGTCCGGCACCGGCGTAGAACGGCAGTCGTAGCGCCTCGGTCGCGAGCGGGGGCAGGACGCCCGCCCACCAGGAGGTGGCGAGGCAGCCGGCGAGTCCGCAGGTGCCGGCGAGCACGCCCGCCGAGCCGGGGAGCACCCGGGCCGGGCGTTCCACCAGGTCGGGGTCGACCTCTGGGGCCGGGCGCGGCCTGGCCGGGACCGGGCGGCGGAAGCGGGGCTGCTCGCCGGTGCCCTGCCGGCGCGCCACGACGGCGGGCCTGAGCGGGACCGAGACCGGGTCGGGGTCGTCACGGAACAGCAGGTGGACGGGGATCTCGGTGGTCGCCTCGTTCTGGATGAGCCGCGCGGGACGGGTCTGTCCCTCGGGCGGCCCCTCATTGTTCTCGGGCGTCTGTGATGTGGTCGTCGTACTCATGGTTGCCTCCAGCCTCCGCGCCAGATGCGTCACAACGGGTGGGGATGTGCGTGATTACGAGAAGAGGCGACGCCAGGTCTCCGGGCCCGGGTAGCCGTCCGCCGCGCCGCCGCGCCAGCCCTGGGCGCGTTGGAAGGACTCGACGTTGCGGCGGTCCGGCTCGCCCCAGCGCGGGCCCGGGCCGGTCGTGTAGTACTTGCCGAAGCCCTTCTTGACCAGCTGTTTTCCGAGTTCGGTGACGTACTTGTTGGTCGCGCCGGGGCGGAACACGGCCTTGCCCGGATAGCCGGGAACGCCGTGCGAGGAGGGGACCGACGCGGGCGGGCCCGCCGCTCCCACGGCCGCCGGGCCTCCGACGTTCTTGCCCTTGCCGGTGACGAGGAGTTGCCAGGTCTGCGGGCCGGGCAGGCCGTCCGCGTCCGCGCCGGTCCAGCCCTGGGCGAGCTGGAAGGCCTGGGTGGCCCGCCGGTCCGCGTCCGACCAGTGCGGGCCGGGACCCGAGGTGTAGTACGCGCCCGCACCCCGGGCGACGAGCATCGTGCCGAGCTGGGTGACGTACTTGTTGTTGGCGCCCGGGCCGAAAGACGCCGCTCCCGGGTACGGCGTGTTCGTCTTGCCCGCGCCCGCCGGGGTCACCGGAGCCACGGGTGTCACCCCTTCCGTACCACCCGTCAAGCCCCTGTAGCGGTACGGCACATAGCTGTCCGAGTGGCTCCAGTACGCGTACGGCGTGGACTGGCGGCGGGCGTGCGAGGGGGTCTCCTCCAGGGCGATGTAGTAGGTGTGCGTGTAGTCGGTCCAGCCGCCGAAAATGACGACGTGCGAGCCTTTCTCGGGGTTCGCGAGATTGTGGAACAGGAGAATGTCGCCGGGTTCCAAGTCGTCCTTGGAAATACGCACCCCGTACTGGTCGAGGCTCCCGGTCCATTCGTTCCCCGGCAGCCCCCAGGCCATCGAGACGAACCCCGAGCAGTCCTGCCGGTAACCGTCCGACCAGTACGCGTTCATGCTGTACGGCACCTGCGCGGCGATCCAGATCTTGGCCCGGTTGATGATCTCCGCGCGGGTGGTCGTGGGCGCCTTGACCGCACCGGCCGGCTTCGCCGGTTTCCCGCTCGGGCCGTGCAGCGGGGCCTTGCCGCCCTGCGGGGTCGCGGGCTCGTCACCCGTGTCACCTGCGGGGACACCGGGGCGAGCCGGTGCGTGGGGGGCGGCCGCGGCCGGTACGGCGTGCCCCGCGGCGAGGGCGGCGGACGCGGCGGCCACGAAGAGGACCCGCTGGGCGGCGGGGTGGCCGACGATCCGGCCGGTCGGGGAATGCGGCCGGCGGCGCCGCCGGTCGGCACATCCGGGGCAGTCGCAATCGCTCGCGGGATCGAATTCCTCGAATACCGGAGTCTCCATGCGACGCCCCTCACACTCCAGGTGGAAATATCCGCGCTCGTGCACATCCGCCAGCTTCTCAACTGTCTTCCGGACTCGCATGTTGACGGTCCGAATGATGTACAGGGGCCACACCCGGGCCTGTCCGGGGGCGGTCGGGAGCACCCCCCTGCATCCGGTAGAGTTGTGCAGGTCAACGCGCGCGCCGCTAGCTCAGTTGGTTAGAGCAGCTGACTCTTAATCAGCGGGTCCGGGGTTCGAGTCCCTGGCGGCGCACGATGACGATGGCGAGGCACGTTCGCAGAAAGCGCGAGCATGCCTCGCCATCGCTGTTTTTGCACGGCTTCGCCGCGCGCGGTGGGGGCTCCGCCACCCACACCCCCTGACCCGGCACCACGCTGACCGTGGCTGAAAAGTCCGGCCCCCGAAATCCCCTCGCGGCACCGGAGGCCCTCCGCACTGCGGGGGGCCTTTTGCGTGGGCGGAAGACCTGCATGGGCGGAGCATCCGTACCGGCGGAACACAGCTCGCCCCCCGTTTGGCCGGATACCCTCTGGCCATGACAGCCCGTGACCTGCAGGAGCGGATCAAGAAGCTCATCCTCGACCGTCGGCTGTCCTCCGGGGCCCCGCTGCCGACCGAGCCCGAGCTGATGGTGTTTCTCGGTGCGAGCCGGAACTCGGTGCGCGAGGCGCTCAAGGCGCTGCAGGCGATGGGGATCGTCGAGATCCGGCACGGGTTCGGGACGTACGTCGGCCCGATGTCGCTCGCGCCGATGGTCGAGGGGCTCGCGTTCCGTACCGTCGTCGGGCACTACCGGGGCGAGGACAGTCTGCTCCAGCTGCTCGAACTGCGGGAGGCGGTGGAGTCGGGGCTCGTGGCCCGGCTCGCGGGGCGGCTTCCGGAGCGGGATCTCGTCGAACTGGACGCGCTGGTACGGCAGATGGAGCGGGAGGCCGCCGAGGGGGTTGGGCTCGCGGCCACCGACCGCGCCTTTCACGCCACCCTGTACCGGGGGTTGGACAACGCGCTGCTGAGCGAGGTCCTGGACGCGTTCTGGGACGCCTTCCACCGCGTCCACACCGATCTCGCGGCCGGCCCGCAGGACCCCGGGGTCACCTGCCGCCAGCACCGGGAGATCCTCGACGCGGTCAGGTCCGGGGACGCGAAACGCGCCGAGCGCGCCATAAGAGAACACTTCGACAACGTGCGCACAAGACTGTCCACAACGGCTCCACATGATCCCCACACCCGCCCCAATGAACGCGTATGACCGGTAAACACCGCGTTTCGTGTCTTGCGATCAAGCTGAGCACCGTAGAACCCTGGTTTTGAAGATACTGCCGGTACACGGCAGTTGAGGGGATACAGAACCGGTTGCGCGGTTTCGCGGGGAGGAGGGGCCCCGCTCGGGAACAGATGTCGGAGGGGGCATCTTGCAACCGGACGGTCGCGGTCGCACATCTCCGTGAGTGGACTGTGTGGTGACTGTGGCCACCACTGACACGCCCGTCGAGGGTCGAGGGGGACGCCCGGCGGGCGGCCGAGACAAGCAGACACGCGCGCTTCCGCGTGTGGGGGGATGACTCATGACGTCGACGCCGACGGGCGCCCGACAGGGCTTCGACCCGTCCCGAACCACCGAACTCAGAGTCCCGGGCCACCGGACCGGCAGCTTCCGCCGGATCAAGAACACACTTCCGAGATACGACTACGAGCACTACAGCCGCCTGGCGGGACCTCTCACGCAGCCCGAACCGGGCAAGCCGTACAAGGTCCAGTACCGGTCGCTGCTGTCGCAGGAGACGCACCGCGTGCGCGCCGCCCTCATGCTGAGCGCGGCGCCGCTGCTGTCCCTGATCCTGCTCGGCTGGCTGATGCAGCCCGAGCACTGGACCCAACGCGACTATCCCGCCTACGACTTCCTGCCCGCGCTGGACATCGTGATGCTGGTCGCGATCGGTCTGATCGAGTTCTTCCGCTGCATGAACGTGCTGTCCAACGCGCACGCCACGCTGGTCGCCCGCGACCCCATCCCGGTGGTGCCCGAGATGGGCACACGCGTCGCGTTCATCACGACGTTCGTGCCCGGCAAGGAACCCCTGGAGATGGTCACCAAGACCCTGGAGGCGGCCGTACGGCTGCGCCACCGGGGCCTGTTGCACGTGTGGCTGCTCGACGAGGGCGACGACCCCGAGGTCAAGGCCGTCTGCGGGCGGCTCGGCGTACACCACTTCACCCGCAAGGGAGTCGAGAAGTGGAACCGCCCCAAGGGCGCGCACCGCGCGAAGACCAAGCACGGAAACTACAACGCCTGGCTGGAGGCGCACGGCGACGAGTACGACTACTTCGCCTCCGTCGACACCGACCACGTGCCGCTGCCCAACTACCTGGAGCGGATGCTCGGTTTCTTCCGCGACCCGGACGTCGGATTCGTCATCGGCCCCCAGGTGTACGGCAATTACGAGGGCCCGGTCACCAAGGCGGCCGAGTCGCAGCAGTTCCTCTTCCACGCCCTGATCCAGCGCGCCGGCAACCGCTACGGCTCGCCGATGTTCGTCGGCACGTCAAACGCCGTACGGATCAAGGCACTTCAGCAGATCGGCGGGCTGTACGACTCGATCACCGAGGACATGGCCACCGGCTTCGAGATGCACCGCGCCAAGAACCCTGCCACGGGGAAGAAGTGGAAGTCGGTCTACACGCCGGACGTGCTCGCGGTCGGCGAGGGGCCCAGCCGCCTGGACGGACTTCTTCACGCAGCAACTCCGGTGGTCCCGGGGGACGTACGAGACCATCCTCAAGCAGTACTGGAAGGGCTTCTTCTCGATGCCTCCGGGCAAGCTCTTCAACTACACCATGATGATCATCTTCTACCCGATGTCGGCCCTCAACTGGATACTGGCGGCGCTGAGTTGCTCCCTGTTCCTGGGCCTGGGCGCCTCGGGTGTGAACATCGACCCGACGGTGTGGCTGATGCTCTACGGCAACGCGTCCGCGCTGCAGATCGGCCTCTACATCTGGAACCGGCGGCACAACGTCTCCCCGCACGAGCCGGAGGGGTCGGGCGGGGTCGCCGGCATGGTGATGTCCGCGCTGTCGGCGCCGATCTACGCCCGCTCGCTGCTGGACGCCGTGCTGCGCCGCAAGAGCAAGTTCGTGGTCACGCCCAAAGGTGATTCGGCCAGCCCCGACACGCTGTTCGGGACGTTCCGGGTGCACTGGTTCTTCATCCTGATCTTCGCCGGGTCGCTGATGGCCGGGGTCGAGAACGGGCACTCCCACCCGGCGATGATCACGTGGACCACGTTCGCGCTGCTGATCACCGCGTCGCCGATCCTGGCGTGGCGGTACATGGTGCGGCAGGAGAAGAAGCAGTCGTCCGCTGTCCTCCCGGACGAGCCTCAGGACGCCGTTCCGCCGCCGCAGGCGCTGCCGGTCGCGCATGGCCCGCAGCAGAAGCCCAGTTGGGTGGCGTCGGGCACGGGCAGCGGTGGTGGCGAGCAGACCATGCAGATCGCGCTCGGTGGGCTGGGGGGTCGTAAGGAATGAAGGAAGCCGGCCGGCGCCGTGCCCGTCGACTCGCGATCAGCACGGTGGTCGTCATCGCCCTGGCCGGGATGAACGGGCCCTGGCTGTACAGATTCGGGACCGAGAGATACCACCAGTACGTCATCAACAAGCCCGAGTACAAAGCCGACAACGGGCACTGGGACATCGTCCAGTTCCCCAAGGAGTACCGGCAGGACACCATTCACGCGGTGCTGCTGCACACCGGGAAGGTGCTGCTGGTCGCGGGCTCGGGGAACAACCAGGACAACTTCAACGCGAAGAAGTTCGAGTCGCGGATCTGGGATCCCGTGAAGGGGACCATCAAGAAGGTCCCGACTCCCGCCGACCTGTTCTGCACGGGGCACACCCAACTCGCCAACGGGAACATCCTCATCGCGGGCGGCACCCAGAAGTACGAGAAGCTGAAGGGTGACGTCAAGAAGGCCGGCGGGGTCATGATTCTGTACAACGAGAATCCCGACAAGCCGATGACGCTGCCCAAGGGCACGAAGTTCACGGGCAAGGCGAACGGTAAGTCGTTCGTGTCCACGGACTCGGTGCTTATTCCGCGTGCGACCAAGGTGTTCGACAAGAAGACCGGCAGGTTCCTGCGGAACAATCCCGGTTACGCGCGGATCGTCGTCGAGGCGCCGAAGGAAGGTACCAAGTACGAGACCGGCGCCCAGGACAACTACCGGATCCAGGGGCTGACCGGGGCCGACGAGCGCAACACATACGGGATCGGGAACAAGTTCGGGCTCGACAAGCGGGACTTCGAGGGGATCAAGAACGCGTACGAGTTCGATCCGGTCGCCGAGAAGTACATCAAGGTCGATCCGATGAACGAGGCTCGGTGGTATCCGACGCTCACGACTCTGTCGGACGGCAAGGTACTCAGTGTCTCCGGGCTTGATGACATCGGTCAGTTGGTGCCGGGGAAGAACGAGATTTTCGATCCCGCGACGAAGAAGTGGACGTACACGAAGACGAAGCGGCAGTTCCCTACGTATCCGGCGTTGTTCCTCATGGAGAACGGGAAGCTGTTCTACTCGGGGTCCAATGCGGGGTACGGGCCGGACAACGTGGGGCGGGATCCCGGGATCTGGGACGTCGACACCAACTCGTTCACCAAGGTGCCGGGGCTCAGTGATCCGAACATGTTGGAGACCTCGGCGACTGTGCTGTTGGCTCCGGCTCAGGACGAGAAGTACATGGTCATCGGGGGTGGGGGTGTTGGTGAGTCGAAGTTGTCCACCAACAAGACTCGGCTCGTTGATCTGAAGGACGCGAATCCTGTGTTTGTGGACGGGCCCTCGTTGGAGAAGGGGACTCGGTATCCGCAGACGTCGATCCTGCCTGATGACACGGTTCTTGTGTCGGGTGGGTCCGAGGATTATCGGGGGCGTAGTGAGTCCGATATTCTTCAGGCTCGGCTGTATCACCCGGATACGAACAGCTTCGAGGAGGTCGCCGATCCGCTGGTCGGGCGGAACTATCACTCCGGGTCGATTCTGTTGCCGGACGGGCGAGTGATGTTCTTCGGGTCCAATCCTTTGTACGCGGACAAGGCGGACACGAAGCCGGGGGTTTTTGAGCAGCGGATCGAGATTTACACGCCGCCGTATCTTTACCGGGATTCTCGGCCGGATCTTTCTGGGGGGCCAGGGTCCATTGCTCGGGGGGCTTCGGGGACGTTCACCTCGGCGCATGCGTCTTCGATCAAGAAGGTGCGGTTGATTCGGCCGAGCGCGTCCACGCATGTCACGGATGTTGATCAGCGGTCCATCGCGTTGGACTTCAAGACGGCTGGGAACAAGATCACGGTGACTGTGCCGAAGGATCGGAATCTGGTGCAGTCGGGGTGGTACATGCTGTTTGTGGATGACGATCAGGGGACGCCCAGTAAGGCGGTGTGGGTGAAGGTGCCGTAGGGGTTGTTATTTGGCTGCGGGTGCGTGGGGGCTGGTCGCGCTCGCGCGGCGGAGCCGCAAATCGATACAGTCCCCCGCCCCTAAAAGACA
>NZ_BARF01000019.1 GCF_000367365.1 Streptomyces prunicolor NBRC 13075
AGGGGGTTACTCGTACCCGGAGGTAATAGAAGCGGGTTGTCTGGACCTCGTTCTGGTTGTCGTCGCTGACCAGCAGCACCTTGTAGCGGCCCTTCTCCCTCCCCGTGATCACCATGCCCTCGATGTTGTCGAGGAGGGGGTTCGGCTGGGGTTGCTTCGCCGTCGCGCCCAGGGTCGGGCAGTCGGCGATGTCGGCCAGCAGGGTCTTTTTGATCAGGTGGACTCCGGGCTGGCCGGTGAGGGTGTCGATGCCGCTGGTGTTCGTCGCGTGGCGGGGGTCGGCCAGGTAGAGGCGGACGGTGTTGCCGACGCCGCTGGTGAAGCCGCGTTCCAGGACGAGGAGGCGGCCGTCGGGAAGGGCCTGCACCTCGGGGACGCCGAGGAACGTGGCGTCGGGCTTGTACGCGTACTGCGCGGCGAGCTTGAAGTGGTCGCCCTTGGTCCGGGTCCAGGTCTGGAAGCGGACAGCGCCCGAGGTGTCCCCGGCGATCGGGTACTCCATCGACGCGAGGAGGGTGTGGCCGCCGGGCAGCAGGGTCAGGCCCTCGAAGGTCTGGTTGGAGACGGCCCGGCCGGCCGGGGCGACCAGGAGCGAGGACGGGACCGGGAGTCGGTCGAGGATCTTGCCGTCGGCGGAGTAGCGGCGGATCGACGGCTCGGTCTCGGAGGTGATCAGGCGCGTGCCGTCGCGGTCGATGGCGAGGCCCTCGGAGTCGAGCGCGGCGCCGTTCTCGTCGGCGAGCGGGACGACGCGCTTCGGCTGGAGCGTCTTCGCGTTCAGGTCGAACAGCGAGGAGCGGTCCTCCAGGGCGGCGATCGAACCGTCCTTGTCCACGGCGAGCGCGGAGAAGTTGCCGACGAACGTGCCGTCGTACGTCGTCTTGTCGAGCGCGTCGGAGAAGCGGTCGATCGAGACGGAGGGCGAACAGGCGTTGGCGGTAAGGGAGTTGGTGGTGCCGGTGGTGCTGACGGCGGTCGCGGGCCCGGCGGCGGTGAGGCAGGTGGCCGCCGCCAGGCCGGCGGTCGTGGTCGCGAGTACGGTTCTCAGGCGCATGGGCGTCACCGTAGGACGGGTGGATGACGTGCGGGAGACCGCGTAGTAAAGCGCTTCCCCAGGACAGGACCTACGCGAGGTCCTTGTGGATCGCCTTCGCGACACCCTGGATCGTCGTGATGCCGTAGCTCATCGTGCTGTTGTCCTGGGTGAGCACGGACATCATGTAGTCGTGGCCGCCGCCGTTGAAGGTGCCCAGGCTGTGCACGCGCCAGCCGTGCGTGGAGCGCTGGAGCCAGCCGTTCTTGACGTGGACGGTGACACCGGAGGGGGCGCCGGACGGGGTTCCCCAGCGCTGGCTGGAGATGACCTGGTTCATCAACTTCAGGATGTACGCACGGGAGTTGTCGCTCAGCACCGTGTTCTTGGCGGTGACCAGCTTGAGCAGTTTCTGCTCGTCGGTCACGGTCTCCTGGGTCAGGCCCCAGTAGTTGTTCGCGCCGGGCTTGGTCTGGGTCATGCCGGCTGCGGACAGGAAGCCCTTGATCTTCGTCAGGCCCAGCTGCTTCCACAGGGTGGAGGTCGCGGTGTTGTCCGACTTGGTGATCATGGCCTTGGCGAGGGTCGACTCGCGCGTCGTCAGCGTGCGGTTGTGCTTCTTCGCGTCCCACAGCAGCGTGGCGAGGACGGTCACCTTGACGGTGCTGGCCGAGTCGTAGGCGCTCGTCGCCCGCAGGGTGCAGGTGGTCTTGGTGGTGCGGTCGTAGAGGCCGACGGCGACGGTCCCCTTGCGGTTCGCGAGCGCCGCGGTGATGTCCTTCTTCAGCTTGGCGGCGAGGCCGGCCTTGGCGGACGTACAGCTGACCGTCGGGGTGGCCGCGGCAGCGGGTGTCGCGGCGGCCAGCACGGGTATCAGGAGGCCGGCGCCCACGCCGACGGCCACCACTCTGGCTCGGCGGGATGTCCAATGAGACTGAGTCATGCATGAGTTGACTCACAGGAAGGCGTGAAAGGTTGTACGGGTTGGGGAACGGTTGTACGACGCGTTACCCGCCCCTTTGCGAATTCACAGCCGGTGGCAAGGTACGGCACAGCACTCTCCCACCCTGCCTTCGCACGATGCGTGGGTGACATCTGCCACCGATCCGTACCCCCACACCGACCCCGCGTCCGCCGACTGGCCGCCGCCGGCCCCACCCGTCGACGCGCCACCCGAGAAGGCGCCCCGCTGGTCGCTGCCCGCGCTCGTCGCGATCCTGGTCCTGGCGGCCGTGCTGTACTCCTGGAACCTCTCCGGCTCCAGCCTGAACAGCTTCTACAGCAGCGCCATCTACAGCGGCACGCAGAGCTGGAAGGCCTGGTTCTTCGGCTCGCTGGACGCGGGCAACTTCATCACGGTCGACAAGCCGCCCTTCGCCCTGATGGTGATGGGCCTGTCGTGCCGGATCTTCGGCTTCGGCACCTGGCAGATGATGCTGCCGGAGGTCGCCGCCGCGCTCGGCACGATCTGGATCCTGCACACCTCCGTGAAGCGGTACTTCGGGCACGTGGCCGCGACGATCGCCGCGCTGGTCATCGCCCTGACGCCGATCACGGTCGCCATCAACCGCGACAACAACCCCGACACCCTCCTCGTCCTGCTGATGGTGGGCGCCGCGGCCCTCGGCCTGCGCGCCGTGCGCACCGAGCGGCTGCTGCCGCTGATCGGCTCCGCGGTCTGCTTCGGCTTCGCCTTCAACACCAAGATGCTCCAGGGCTACATCGCCCTGCCGGCCGTCTTCGCCGTGTACGTGATCGCGTCGAAGCTGGGCTGGAAGAAGAAGCTCGTCCAACTCGCCCTGGCCACGGTCGCGTTGGCCGTCTCCAGCTTCTGGTGGGCCACGGCCGTCTCGCTCGTCCCCGCGGACGACCGCCCGTACATCGGCGGTTCGACCGACGGCAGCGCCTGGAACCTGATCATGGGCTACAACGGCCTGGGCCGGGTCCTCGGCGGCGAGGGCAACGGCGGAGGCGGCGGGGGTGGCGGAGGCGGCACGTTCGCCGGTACCGCGGGCCTCGGCCGGATGTTCAACGACATCCTCGGCGGCCAGATCTCCTGGCTGATCCCCTTCGCGGGCATCGCCCTGGTGGCCGGACTGGTCCTGGCCGGCCGCGCCCCGCGCACCGACCCGACGCGCGCCGCGCTGCTCATGTGGGGCGGCTGGCTCGTGCTGCACTACCTGACCTTCGCCATGGCCGAAGGCACCATGCACCCGTACTACACGACCGCGCTCGCCCCCGGCATCGCGGCCCTGTGCGGTGGCGGCGGCGTCATGCTGTGGCGCGCCTTCCGCAGCGGTGACGCCCGCTGGTCCTGGGTCCTGCCGGCCGGCCTCGCGGTCACCGGGATCTGGGCGATCGTCGTACTCCGCCGGGCCTCCGGCTGGAACACCTGGCTGTGGCCGACGATCGGCGTCCTCATGGTCCTCGCGATCGTGGGCCTGTTCGTGTTCCGCTCCGGCTCCGGCAACCGGGCCCGGCTGCTGACCGCGTCCATCGTGGCGGCGATCATCGCCGCGCTCGCCGGTCCGACGGCGTACGCCGTGACTCCGGCCGCGTCCAGCGGTACGGGCGGCGGCATGGGCGGCACCAACCCGACGGCCGGTCCGTCGACCGGCGGCGGCTTCGGCGGCGGCGGTATGGGCGGCGGCGGCAACCGGGGCGGCTTCGGCGGCCAGCGGGGCGGCGAGATGCCCGGCGGCACCCAGCAGGGTGGCGGCCAGGCGAGCGGGGAGGTGCCCGGTGAGATGACTCCGGGTGGCGGCGGCACGGGTGAGGTGCCGCAGGGCGGTGGCGCACCGAGTGGGGCGCCGACCGGCGGGACCGGCGGCACGTCCGGTGGTCAACAGGGCGGTACCAACAGGGAGTTCCCCGGCGGCGGTACGGCTCCTGGCGGCACCGGAACCGGCAGCGGTACGGCTCCGGGTGGCGGCACCGGCGGTACGCGCGGCGCCGGCGGTATGGGCGGCGGGGGCGGCATGGGCGGCACCACGTCCAGCGCGCTGATCTCGTACCTGGAGAAGCACCAGGACGGCGCCAAGTGGCTGCTCGCGGTGTCCAATTCGCAGGGCGCGGGCCAGCTGATCCTCAGCACCCACAAGCCCGTCATCTCCATGTGGGGCTTCACCGGCTCCGACAAGGCGATGACCCTCGCCAAGCTCAAGGAGCTGGTGAAGAAGGGCGAGTTGCACTACATCCAGCTCGGTGGCGGCGGGATGGGCGGCAACAGCACGCTCAACACCGCGATCACCGCGTGGGTGCAGAAGAACGCGACGGCGGTGAAGGAGAGCGCGTACGACAAGAGCGCGTCGACGGAGAAGAGTTCGAGCTCTTCGTCCTCCACGACCGGCACCTCGACGACCAACACGTCGACGATCTACCGGCTGGACCCGTCGGACGTGAAGTGACACCGACGTAGGTGACACGGACGTAGGTGACGACACCGACGTAGCCGAACGGCCAACGGCCCCCGACCTCACGGTCGGGGGTCGTTTTGGTACGTCAACTCGCGTAGACACGAGGCAAATTGTCGCGTCCGGTCACCTGATCGACACGTCTCGTTTATTTACAGGACCGCATGTGCATGTCACGCTCCCGATTGCCGCCCCATTCAACCCGCGTAGATGGGACACTCTTTATGCTTGGGACACGGATGCACCGCTGGAAATCGGTGGCGTTGGCCACCGCGGCCGTCCTGGTCGGCCTCACCGCGCCGACCCTGACCGCGACCCCGGCGTCGGCCACGACCACGGCGTACGACGCGACGTACTACAAGAACGCGGTCGGCAAGACGGGCACCAGCCTCAAGTCCTCGCTGCACACGATCATCAGCACCAACGTCACGAAGATCTCGTACGCGGCGGTCTGGAACGCCCTCATGGCCACCGACCAGGACCCGAACAACAGCAGCAACGTGATCCTGCTGTACAGCGGTGTCTCCCGCGCCAAGTCCCTCAACGGCGGCGACGTCGGCGACTGGAACCGTGAGCACACCTGGGCCAAGTCCCACGGCGACTTCGGCGAGGCGATCGGCCCCGGCACGGACCTGCACCACCTGCGTCCGGCCGACGTCCAGGTCAACAGCATCCGCGGCAACCTGGACTTCGACAACGGCGGCAGCGCGGTCACCAACGGCGGCGGCAGCACCGTCGACTCCGACTCCTTCGCGCCCCGCGCGGCGGACCGGGGCGATGTGGCCCGCATGATCCTCTACATGGCCGTGCGCTACGAGGGCGACGACGGCTTCGCCGACCTGGAGCCCAACGAGAAGGTCGGCAACGGCAGCAACCCCTACATGGGCAAGCTCTCCGTCCTCAAGGCCTGGAGCGAGGCGGACCCGCCGAGCGCCTTCGAGGAGAAGCGCAACCAGGTCATCTACGACACCTACCAGCACAACCGGAACCCGTTCATCGACCACCCGGAGTGGGTCGAGGCGATCTGGTAGGCAGCAGTGCCGGGTCGGGCTCCTCGCGATCCGCGGGGAGCCCGACCGTCGATACGTCTGTAGCGCCTCCCGCGCCGACGGCGACAACTGCCGTGCGGCAGGGCCGAGATGATGGCCGTCGACGCCCGCTGGCATAGTGCCCGCATGCTTCGACGGGTACTGATCACCAGACGCCTTTCCGCCCTGACGGCCTGCCTCGTCGCCGTTCTCGCCTCGGTGGCGACGCCCGCGATCCCCGCGGCGGCCGACGACTCCGGCCGGGTCTCCCTGCGGCCCGAAGTCCCGGCGGCCTTCCGGATGTACAGCGCCGACGAGGGTGCCAAGGCCGCGAACAGCGACTTCGGCGTCCCGGTCGCCGTGGAACGCAGTGACGCGGGTCCGGCCCGCAACGTCAGGGTCAGCGTGGACACCTCGGGGTTGGACGGCGTCGCCCGGGTGAGCAAGGGCAGCGGCGGGAACTGCACCCAGGACGGCCCGGTGTTCACCTGCGTCTACGGCGACGTGCAGAACGGTGACGGCGAGTCCAACAACCCCTTCACCCTCAACGGCGTGGACGGCGTCGAGCCGGGCGACAGCGGGACCTTGACGTACACCGTCGTCGCGGACAACGCGGCACCGGTGACCGGAACCACCCGGATGACCGTGGGCGGACCTTCGCTCCACACCCCGGCGCACGACGAGTCGGTGAAGGCGGTGGCACCGGGCACGTCCCGGAAAACGACGCCCCGGTTCGCGAACCACAGCCGTTTCACGGCGGAAAAGGGTGTCGCGCTCCATATCTCCGCGGACGACGGGCTGCTGCTGACCTCGCGCCCCGACAACTGCTACTTCGACACCTCCGCCACCTCGGCGTGGTGCGAGTTCTCCACCGAGGCGGCACCTCACACGGCCTACCGCACCAGTGCCCCGGTCCGCTACACGGCCGCCGCCGGAAAGCTGCTGGGCACCCTCTCCTACACCTGGTCGTCCGAACCCGAGCGCCCCGCCGAACTCACGGTGCGCGGCACCGAACCCCCGCTGACCCTGACCAGGACGGCGGACCGCGGCCTCACCGGCGACACCGGGTACGTCAAGGCCACGACCACCGTGCAGGTCGACTACCAGCCGGTGACCGCGACCGTCCGGGGCCGGGTCGGCCGCACGGTGACGGTCCAGCTGGGGGTGCGCGACAACGGACCCGGACGGCCGTTGAGCGCGGAGACCCTGGGCCGCTTCGAGGTGGTGCCGCCGGAAGGCACCACGGTGACCTCCATCCCGTACACCTTCGAGGACGACGGCGGCGACTGGGCGTGCACACGGCCGAAGAAGCGAGGCGGGGCGTTCGTCTGTGAGATCGGCTACGACGGGTTCTCCGAGGTACGGCACGAAGGAGGGACGACCGTCATCGGGTTCAAGATCCGCATCGACCGCCGGGTCCCCGGCGCGAAGGGCACCATACGCACGTCCAACCCGTTCGACCGGACCCCCGGGAACGACCAGGCGGTCATCCCGCTGGCCGCGTCCCCCGCGCTGCTGCCCCAACTGGCCCACGACAGCACGGCGATCTGGACCGCCGTGTCCGCCGCGGGGATCGCCGTGCTCGTCACCCTGGCGATCGTCCTCCGGCGCCGCCGCGACAGCGCCGCCGACGCGAACTCCTGACAGCGCCACACACCGTCCACGCCGACCTGCGCCGTACAGATCCGCTACTTGTCCTCGCTCCTGGGCAGCCGGGTCTCCGGCACCAGAACCCACTACGACCGCGGACCGAACAGCGCGCTCTCCGCCCTGACGCCAACATCCGCAGTACCGCGGGGAGTTCAACCACTCCGACCGATTCGGGACACCGTCCGCCCCGGCGCACCAACTGCCGCGCCACCACATGCGTCCCGACCGTGGCCGCCGCAGCAAGCGCCGGCCCCGTTGCCACATCACGCGGTCGCGCGGCACGCAGAACACCGGCCCGCCGCAACCGGCCCCGGGCCCAACCCGGCATCGCGGCCACCTCCTCCAGATCGTGCACGGCCCACGCGGCCAACAGCCCGAAGGTCACACCGACTTCGACCGCCCGGCCGCCCTCGCCCACCTCGTGTCCACCCATGGCGGGAAGTCTGTCAGCGCGTGCGGCGCCGGCACTGGCGAACGTTCGGCCGTTCGGTGGAAACCGGAGTCCTGTCAGTGCTCGTGCGCGGACGGTGCCGGTCGGGACGGCATCGTGGCTCCCGTCCCAACCCGCACCCCGCCCAGGAGGACTTCATGCTCGGCACCGACTTCACCACCGGATCGCCCAACTGGCTCGACCTCGGCAGCCCCGACACCGACGCGGCCGCCGCGTTCTACGGCGCCGTCCTCGACTGGCGGTTCGTCTCCGCCGGTCCCGACACCGGCGGATACGGCTTCTTCCAGGTGGACGGGAAGACCGTCGCCGCCCTCGGACCGCTCACCGAGGAAGGGGCGAACTCCGCCTGGATGATCCACTTCAAGACCGGCGACATCGCGGCCACCGTCCAGGCCGTCACGGCCGGCGGCGGAACCGTCCGCCTGGAGCCCCTGGACGTCATGGGCGAGGGCATGCTGGCCCAGGCCACCGACCCGCAGGGCGCCCAGTTCGCGCTCTGGCAGCCCGGCCGGACCGCGGGCCTGGAACTCACGTCCGCCCCGAACGCCCTGCTCTGGGCGGAACTGCACGCCCCCGACCCGGAGGCGGACATCGCCTTCTACCAGGGCCTGTTCGGCTGGCGCAGCCAGGAGATGCAGGCGCCCGGTATGACGTACCGGGTACTGAGCACCGCCGAAGGCGACCAGCAGGACGCTTCCTTCGGCGGGGTCGCACCGCTGAGCGACGGCGCGGGCACGGGCGAACTCCCGCGCTGGGTACCGTACTTCCACTCGACGGACGTCGACGCCACGATCACGGCGGCACAGTCCAACGGCGGTTCCGTACTGATGCCGGCGACGGATGTACCGGAGGTCGGCCGGATGGCGTGGCTCGGGGACCCGTCCGGAGCGGTGTTCGCGCTGCTGACGCCGGATCCGCGGATGTGACGCCGACCGCGGGAGGAGCTCCGGATCAGGCGTCGAAGGCGAACTCCAGCACATACGCGGACGAGTCCAGCACCATGTTGTTCGCCTCGACGGCAACGCCCGTGGCGTCAAAGGCAGTTCGCGCGATCAACATGACCGGCACACCCGTCGGCAACGCCAGTCGCTCGGCCTCGTCGCCGCTCGGCATACGGGAACGGACCTCTTCCCGGAAGTGGACCGACTTTCGCCCGAGTTCCCCCAGCCTCGCGTAGATGCCGCCGGGACCGGTGTCGGGTCGAGCGACAGCTGCACCCGACACCAGGTCCGCCGCGAGGAACGAGGCGGCCGGCAACACCGGCTTGCCGTCAAGAACGTACCGGCGACGACGCACACAGACCCGTGCCCCTTCGTCGCTCAGGCCCAGCACTCCCGCGATCGCGGGCGGGGCGTCCTCCTCGCCCACCTCCACCGACTCCACGACGAGTTCGCGGTCCCCGGCATCGGTCGCCCAGATGGAACGCCCCTCGCCCCACTGCGCGTGCGCGAGGCGTTCGAGCCCGCGCCGCCGGATCGACTTGAAGTCCCGGACGAACACGCCGCGCCCTTGCGTGCCTCGACGAGCCCCTCAGCCTGCAGCACACCAAGGGCTTGCCTGGCAGTCATACTGTTCTTGATGGCGACGACCGTGACGTGTCCGGTCACCGGATGTGAATGCAGGCCGACGGCATACCCACAGCGCGGGAACCCGCCCACGAGCCCACCCCGGCATCGCGGCCACCTCCTCCAGATCGTGCACCGCCCACGCGGCCAACAACCCGAAGGTCACGCCTACTCAGGACGCGGGACGTTCGCCCGAGCGCGGGCCGAAGCGTCCTCGACCTCTTCGCGGGTGACTTCCTTGTAGAGACGTTCCCCGTGCGCGTCGGTGATGTCGATGACGATGCCGGTCCACTCCTCCGCGGGCTCCTCGGGGACAAACCCGAGTTGGTATTCGGCGTCCTGGAGCAGTTCCTCCGTCACCCGAACCCCGGTCAGGCGCTCGGCGAGGGCGAAGGCCGCCGCCTTCGTGTCGACACGCTCGCTCGTCTCGCCCTCGTCGTCCGACAGTACGTAACCGACTTCACGCATCGCCGAGTTGAGGGCATCGGGAGTGCTGCCGCTCCTGGTGGTGTGCCACTCGAAGGTGGTCCGGAGTTCCCCGTCCTCGTACCAATGGAAGAAGTGCATGGGCTTGCCGCCGTTGCTGGAGTGCACCACGGCGCGCCCGCCGTCCGACAGGGCTTCCAGGAAGCGCGGCTGCATCCCCATGCCTCCCTCTCCGACGTGCAGGACGAGCGTCCAGTCACCGCCGTCGCCCGGGACGGTGAACGCTCCCGCGATGAAGGACGCGTCCGAGTAGTCCTCCGGGTCGCGCAGTTCGTCCTGCTGCTCGATCAACTCGTCCGTCCCCACGCACGTGCCCTGCGGGTCCGCCTCCATCACCCGCAGCACCTCGCTCGGGGCGACGCCCCGCACCAGGGTCAGGGTGTACCCGACCCCCAGCGCGTAGCGGAACAACCGAGCGGAACGTATCCAGGCATAGTCATGTGCGGTCACCGAAGTCATGCGGCACAGTCTGCCCGCCGCCACTGACAACGCGGTCGACTGACGGACCGTCACCCCAAGTGCGTAGCCGCGAACATCCGCAACACAGCCGGGAGTACGACCACAGAAGGTCCGGGTTCCGTCAACGCCTTCGCCAGGTCCGACTCCAGCGCCTCCGGCGAAGTCCGCACCCCCCGCACCCCGAACGACTCCGCCAACGCCACGTAATCCGGCCGGGTCAGTTCAGTCGCCGTCGCCTCCCCGAACGCGTCCGTCATGTACTCGCGGAGGATGCCGTAGCCGCCGTCGTCGACGATGAGCCAAGTGACGTTCAGGTCGTACTGCTTGGCCGTCGCCAGCTCCGCGATCGAGTACAGCGCACCCCCGTCCCCCGACACCGCCAGCACCGGACGCGTCGGGTCCGCGGCGGCCGCGCCGAGCGCCGCCGGGAAGCCGTAGCCGAGGCCGCCCGCGCCCTGGGCGGAGTGGAGATGATTGGGGCCCTTCGCGTCGAAGGCGGACCAGGCCCAGTACGCAAGGATCGTCATGTCCCAGAAGGACGGGGAGTTGGCCGGTAGCGCCCTTCGTACCGACTCCAACACGCCCTGTTCCAGGGTCAGTTCCTGCGAGTCGATACGCTCCCGCACCCGGCCGAGCAGCTCGGCCACCCGTCCCTCCGCCGTCTCGTCCGCCCGCTCCGTCACCGTCTCCAGCAGCGCCTGAAGCCCGTGCCACGCATCCGCGTGGATGCCCAACGCCGGGTGGTTCGACTCCAGTTTGCCGAGGTCCGCCTCGATCTGGATGACTCGGCCGCGCGGAGCGAACGTGTGGTAGTTCGAGGACAGTTCGCCCAATCCCGAACCCACCACCAGTACTACGTCCGCGTCCTCCAGGAAGTCGGTCGTATAGCGGTCCTCCAGCCAGGACTGGAGGGAGAGCGGGTGCGTCCACGGGAACGCGCCCTTGCCGCCCGGCGTCGTCACCACCGGTGCCCGGAGTTTCTCCGCCAGTTGCCGCAGCTTCTTCGACGCGTCCGCCCGTACGACTCCCCCGCCCGCGATGATCGCCGTGCGGGCCGCGTTCGACAGCAAGTGGGCTGCTACGGCGGTCAGTTCGGGGCGTGGCAGGACGTCCTCCGGGGTCGCGTCCACCGCCGTCACCACCGGGAGGAGGGTCTCGGCCAGTAGTACGTCCTGGGGGATCTCCACCCACACCGGGCCGTGCGGAGCCGTCAGCGCCGACTTCCAGGCCTCCGCGATCGCGGACGGGATCTGCGACTGGGTGCGGACGGTGTGGACCGACTTCACCACGCCCCTGAACGAGGCGGACTGGTCGGGCAGTTCATGCAAATACCCGTGCCTGCCACCACCCAGGCCCGCGGTCGGGATCTGGCTGCTGATCGCCAACACCGGGGCCGAAGCCGCCCGCGCCTCCTGGAGCGCGGCCAGTGACGTCAGCGCCCCGGGGCCCGTCGACAGCAGCAGCGGAGCCGCCTCGCCCGTGATGCGGCCGTACGCGTCCGCCGCGAACCCGGCGTTGTTCTCCACCCGTAGGCCGATGTAGCGGAGGTCGGAGCGGCGCAGCGCGTCGAACATGCCGAGCGCGTGCTGGCCCGGCAGGCCGAACACCGTCGTCGCGCCGAGGCCCGCCAGGGTCTCCACGACCAGGTCACCGCCGTTGCGGCCGGGGGGAGGATTCAGCGCGGCCTCCGTCTGAGCCGCCGTCGGACGGAGTTCCAGGTCGTGGTCGTGGGTCACTTCGAACGAGCCTCGGCAATCTGACGGGACATGATCGTGATCAGGTCGTACGCGGTGTGCGACGCGGCCACCGACGTGATCTCGGCGTGGTCGTACGCCGGCGCCACCTCGACGACGTCCGCCGACACCAGGTTGCAGGATGCCAGGCCGCGCAGGATCTCCAGAAGTTCGCGGGAGGTCAGGCCGCCGGCCTCGGGCGTGCCGGTGCCGGGCGCGTGGGCCGGGTCGAGGCAGTCGATGTCGATGGAGATGTAGAGGGGACGGTCGCCGATGCGCTGGCGCAGCTGGTCGGCGACCTCGTCGGCGCCCCGGCGGTACACGTCCGCCGACGTGACGATGCCGAAGCCCATCTTCTCGTCGTCCTTGAGGTCCTGCTTGCCGTACAGCGGACCGCGGATGCCGACGTGCGAGAGCGCCTCCGTGTCGAGGATGCCCTCCTCGACTGCCCTGCGGAACGGCGTCCCGTGCGTGTACTCGGCGCCGAAGTACGTGTCCCAGGTGTCGAGATGGGCGTCGAAGTGCAGCAGCGCCACCGGGCCGTGCTTCTTCGCCACGGACCGGAGTAGCGGCAGCGCGATGGTGTGGTCGCCGCCCAGGGTCATCAACCGCGCGCCGGTGCCCAGGAGTTGGTCCGCGGCCTCCTCGATCGTCTCGACGGCCTCGTTGATGTTGAACGGGTTCGCCGCGATGTCACCGGCGTCCGCGACCTGCGCCAGCGCGAACGGGGACGCGTCCTGTGCCGGGTTGTAGGGGCGCAGCAGGCGGGACGCCTCGCGGATCGCGTTGCCGCCGAAGCGAGCGCCCGGCCGGTACGAGACCCCGGCGTCGAACGGCACCCCGACCACCGCCACGTCCGCGGTGCCGACCTCGTCCAGGCGCGGCAGCCGGGCGTAGGTCGCGGGTCCGGCGTACCGCGGGGTGCGGGAGGAGTCGACCGGGCCGCGGGGCGTCTCGTTGCTGGTCATGGGCACTGCCTTCTTTCCTACGCTTCATCGCGTATGGGTTTTTCCTGCGGTTTTGTACGCCTGACTACGACTTTGACTTTACTGGGGAGCCGCCACCGGCTCGGACACTCGTTCGGGTGCGCCGCGCCCCGCCAGCCGGTCCCGCCACGCGGCGAGTACGGCCGCGTCGGTCGCGGGCGTCGCGAGAGAGACGGTCACATAGGCGGCCAGAGACGACAACAGGCCGTAGTACACAGGCTCGTTGGCGAGGATGCCGTAGGTCGCCATCAGGCCGACGACCGCGAGGCCGCCGACGATCACCGAGGCGAGCGCGCCCTGTGCGGTGCCGCGTTTCCACAGCAGACCGCCGAGGATCGGGACGAGCAGGCCGCCGACGAGGAGGTTGTAGGCGACTGTCAACGCCTCCACGACGTTGTTCAGCGCGATCGCCGTGCCGATCACCGCGACGCCCATGACGAGGATGAAGGCGCGGTTGCCCCGGACCTCGTCATGCTCCTCCTCGTCGTCCTCCCGTCGTACGGCGCCGCGCAGCTTCGACCAGATGTCGTTGTTGGCGACCGTGGCGCAGGCGATCAGCGCGCCGGAGGATGTGGACATGACGGCGGCGAGGGCGGCGGCCAGCACCAACCCCCGTACGCCGACCGGGAGTTCGTCCTTGACTATGGTCGCGAAGGCGTCGTCCGGGCTGCCCAGGTTCGGGTAGAGGACCTTGGCCGCGGTGCCGATGACGGCGCCGGCGAGGGCGTAGACGAGGCAGTAGGTGCCCGCGACCGTGCCGCCCCACTTGGCCGTCTTGTCGCTGCCCGCCGTGAACACCCGCTGCCAGATGTCCTGGCCGATGAGCATGCCGAACGTGTAGATCAGGACGTAGGTGAAGATCGTCTCGCCGCCGATGCCCAGCGGGTCGAAGTACCCGGTGGGCAGCTTCGCCTTCATCTCGCTGAAGCCGCCGGCCTTGACGACCGCGATGGGCAGCAGGAGCAGGAGTACGCCGATCGTCTTCACCACGAACTGCACCATGTCCGTCAGCGTGATCGACCACATGCCGCCGAGCGTCGAGTACGCGACGACGATCGAGCCGCCGAGGACGATCGCGAGGGTGCGGTTCATGTCGAAGAGGACGTCGAAGATCGTGGCGTAGGCGATCGTCGAGGTGACGGCCAGCATCAGGGTGTAGGCCCACATGACTACGCCGGAGATGACGCCCGCCCGGCCGCCATACCTGAGATCGAGCATCTCCGACACCGTGTACACCTTGAGGCGGGCGATGCGGGCGGAGAAGAAGACGGAGAGGGCGAGCAGGCCGAGGCCGATGGTGAAGACCATCCAGGCGCCGGACAGGCCGTACTGGTAGCCCAGGCCCACCCCACCGATGGTGGACGCGCCGCCGAGGACGATCGCGGCCATGGTGCCGGAGTACATGACGGGGCCCAGGCGGCGGCCCGCGACCAGGAAGTCGCTCTTCGACTTGGCGCGGCGCATGCCCCACCAGCCCATGGCCAGCATGCCGGCCAGGTAGACGACGATGACGGTGTAGTCGACGGCCATACGGGGGCCTCCTTACGCACGTGCTCGGAGTCTCGGGGAGTCCCGGGGAGTCTCGGGGGACGGCTTGCGCCGCGACCGACCCTAGGTGGCCGGAAAGCGGCTGCGAAGTGTACGTTTCATCCATCCGAGCCCGAGGTGATGGAGGAAACGTCCACCATGCCGGACCTCACGGTTCCGCCCACTCCACCCGTGTATCTCTCCGCCCTCCTGGCCCGCGAGGACCTGGGGCTGCGGCAGATCGCCGGGCCGTCCGACCCCGACACCGCGATCCACTGGGCGCATGTGTCGGAGATGCCGGACCCGTATCCGTATCTGCTGGGCGGCGAGCTGCTGTTGACGGCCGGCGTCCACATCCCGGAGGCGGCCGGCTCCGGCACGTACTTCGCCGACTACGTCTCCCGGATCGTCGAGGCGGGCGGCGTGGCCCTCGGCTTCGGCGTCGCGCCCGTCCACGACACCGTGCCGAGAGCCCTGGTCGCGGCCTGCGACGACTACGACCTCCCCCTCCTGGAGGTCCCGCCCCCGACCCCGTTCACCCGGGTGGCCCGCGCGGTCTGGCAGCTGATGGCGCAGGCCCGCCTCGCCGAACTCCGCCGCGTCACCGAGGCCCAGCAGAGCCTGGCCGCAGCGGCCTCCCGCCCCGACCCGGTCCCTTCGGTCCTACGCCAACTCGCCCAGCGGGTAAGCGGTCGCGCGGTGCTGTACGGACCCGACGGCACGGAGATCGCGGCGGCGGGGCGGGGAGCGTCGGGGGTGGAGACGCGGGAGACACGGGAGGCGTTGGCGGGGCTGGCGCGGGTGGTACGACCGCCCGCGGCTTCGGCCTCATCCCCTACGCCCCCTAGTTCCTCTACGTCTGCATCCCCTACATCCCCTACATCCCCTACGTCCCCCACCTCCGCCACGGACACCGTCCCCGGCGCCCATCTCGCCGCGTACGCCCTCGGTACCGGTCAGGGTTTCGTCCTAGGGGTCGCCGCCCCGGACCGCGCCCCCGGCGACCACACCATCGCCTCGGTCGCCGCCGTACTCCTCTCCCTCCTCACCGGCGAACACCAGAGCCGCACGGGAGCGGACCGGTCCTCGGCACTCGTACGGCTGCTGCTGGGCGCCCCTCCGGAAGACGTCGCGTCGCTGCTCGGCGGCGACCGGTGGCTCGTCGTGCACGCGACGCCCGGCACTGGGACAACCACCGCCCCCGACCCCGTCGCCGCGTCCGCGCTGGGCGCCGCCCTCGGCTCCGCGCTGATCGACCTGGCGCCGGAGGTCGTACGGGTACTGGTCCCCGCCGATCGCGAACCAGCCCCGCAACCCGGCTGGACCCTAGGGGTCAGCGCCGCCGTCACCCCCGAGGACTGGCCCGCCGCCGACACCCACGCGGCCCGCGCCCTGGCCCGCGCCCGCGCGACCCGTACCCCGCTGGTACGACACGGTTCCTCGGGCCGCGCCGGTCTCGCCGAACTGCTCCCCCACGACGAGGCCGAGGCACACGCCCGTACCCTCCTCGCGCCGCTCGCCGCCCACCCCGCGCTCGTCGAGACGCTGCGCACCTGGCTCTCCCTGCACGGGAGTTGGGACCGTACGGCGGTTGCCCTCGCCGTGCACCGCAACACCGTGCGGCAGCGGATCGCCCGGTGCGCGGCACTGCTGGAGACGGACCTGGACGATCCGGACGTACGGATGGAGCTCTGGTTCGGCCTGCGTCACCTGTGAACGGCCAGGTACGAGTGATCCACATCCCAGCGGGCGGGACGCCGGGCACGCGCACAGTCCTCTGCTCCACAATGGGGAGCATGCCGATATCCGGGACCCTCAGCCGCGCCGAGCTCGTCGATCACCTTGTGAAGACCCGTATCGCGGGCGACGTAGCCACCCCCCGCGAGAACAACCTCTCCCACTACCGCAAGCTCGCGAACGGCGACCGCCACTACTGGTTCGGCCTGGAGCTCGGCAGCCGTTGGACCGACGAGCAGGACGTGCTCGCCGTGATGGCGGAGCGGGTGGGTGTGAACGACGATCCCCAGTACCGCTACGGCCAGGACACCATCGACCCGGAGCTGACCGTCGAGGGGCTCGACCGGCTGGCGGCGCGGCTGCGCAAGGCGGCCGACGGGCAGCAGCGGGTGCTCTTCGCGACCGGTCACCCGGGCGGTCTGCTCGATGTGCACCGTGCCACGGCCGCCGCCCTGCGCACGGCCGGCTGCGAGATCCTCGTGATCCCGGAGGGGCTGCAGACGGAGGAGGGGTACGTCATGCAGTTCGCGGACGTGGCCGTCCTGGAGCACGGGGCGACGCTGTGGCACACGCACTCCGGTGAGCCGATGAAGGCGATCCTCACCGCCCTGGAGCGCGAGGGCCGCCCGCTGCCCGACCTGGTCGTCGCCGACCACGGCTGGGCGGGCTACGCGGGGCGGCACGGGGTCGACTCCGTCGGGTACGCCGACTCGAACGACCCGGCGCTCTTCCTCGCCGAGTCCGAGGGGACCGTACAGGTCGCGGTCCCCCTCGATGACCATGTCGTCAGCCCCAGGTACTACGACCCGATGACGGCGTATCTGCTGGCGGAGGCCGGACTGTCGTCCTGAACGGCCGGGCTCAACTCCCCTGTCACGGCCAGGGGTTGAGCCCCTCCGCCCGGCGCTGCGCGTACCCCGGTGTCGGGTCCAGATAGACCCGGTTCACCGAGGGGAACGCCTCCCGCAGCCGCTGCTCGGCCTGTTCGCAGGCCCACTCGATCTGCGCGGCGCTCGACCGGTCCCGGAAGTCGATCTTCGCGGCGACCAGCGCCTCGCGCGGACCCTGCACGAGGGTCGTCAACTCCAGTACGGCCTCGATGTGTTCGACCCCGAGCAGCTCCTCCCGGATACGGTCCCGCATGGCCTTGGGGAGCGGCCGTCCGATGAGGAGTTCGGCGTTGGAGCGGCCGAGCACCCAGGCGACGTAGAGCAGCAGGGCGCCGATGCAGAGTGAGGCGATGCCGTCCCAGACACCGGAGCCCGTGAGCTGGCCGCCGAGCAGGCCGCCGGCCGCGAGGACCAGGCCGACCAGGGCGGCGGAGTCCTCAAGGACTACGGCCTTGACTGCGGTGTCAGGGGTGTAGCGGAGGTAGCGCTTGAAGCTGGCGTCGAAGCGGGCCGCCTCGCCGCGCGCCTGGCGTACGCCCGTCCGCAGGGAGTAGCCCTCCAGGAGGAACGCGACGCCGAGCACGATGTACGAGATGAGCGGGTCGCCGAGGTCCTCGCCGGCGACGAGGGTGTGGATGCCGTCGTAGATCGAGAAGACCGCGCCGCCGACGAAGGTGGCGACGGCGGCGAGCATCGCCCAGATGTAGCGCTCGGGGCCGTAGCCGAGGGGGTGTTCCTCGTCGGCGGGCTTGCCGCTGCGTTTGAGGGCGGTGAGGAGGAGGAGTTCGGTGACCGTGTCGGCGACCGAGTGCGCGGCCTCCGACAGCATCGCGCTGGAGCCGCTGATGACGCCGGCGACCGCCTTCGCGAGCGCGATGCCCAGGTTGGCGACGGCGGCGACGATCACCGTGACGGTGGACTCGCCGCCGCCGTCACCTTCCTCTGTTTCTGCCATGCCCTCAGTGTTCCCGAGGAACCCGGACCACGCCCTCCTGAATGACGGAGATGGCCAGTTGGCCGTCCTGCGTGTAGATCCGCGCCTGCCCGAGCCCGCGCCCGCCGGACGCCGACGGCGACTCCTGGTCGTAGAGCAGCCACTCGTCCGCGCGGAACGGCCGGTGGAACCACATCGCGTGGTCGAGGGAGGCCCCGACCACATCTCCTACGGCCCAGCCGCCGCGGCCGTGCGCGAGGAGGACGGAGTCGAGGAGGGTCATGTCGGAGACGTAGGTCGCGAGTACTACGTGGAGGAGGGGATCGTCGATGGGGCCTTCGAGCTTGCCGTTGGTGCGGAACCACACCTGGGAGTGCGGTTCGCGCGGTGCGCCGAACTTGCCGTACGGCGGCTCCTCGACGTAGCGCAGGTCGATGGCCTCGCGGGCCTCGATGAACTTCTCGACGACCTCGGGGGCGATGTGGTCGTAGCCGCGCAGCCGGTCCTGGGAGGTGGGCAGGGTGGCCGGGTCGGGGGCGGACGGCATGGGGGCCTGGTGTTCGAGGCCGTCCTCGTGGCGCTGGAAGGACGCGGAGAGGGCGAAGATCGGCTGGCCGTGCTGGACCGCGACGACGCGGCGCGCGGTGAAGGAACGGCCGTCGTTCATGCGCTCGACGGTGTAGACGATGGGCGCGCCGGGGTCGCCGGGGCGCAGGAAGTACGCGTGGAGGGAGTGGGCGAGACGGTCGGCGGAGACCGTCCGGCCGGCGGCGACCAGCGCCTGGGCCGCCACCTGCCCGCCGAAGACGCGGGGGACGACGGCGGACTGGGACTGGCCGCGGAAGATGTTCTCCTCGATCTGCTCAAGGTCGAGCAGATCGAGGAGACCCTGAAGTGCCTTGCTCATGGCACCTTTTCTACTGGCCGGTAATTTCGGGGACCTTACAGGCCCATGTCCTTTGCGATGATCGTCTTCATGATCTCGCTGGTGCCGCCGTAGATGCGGTTGACGCGGTTGTCCGCGTACAGGCGGGCGATCGGGTACTCGTTCATGAAGCCGTAGCCGCCGTGCAGCTGGAGGCAGCGGTCGATCACGCGGTGGGCGACCTCGGTGGTGAACAGCTTGGCGCTGGCCGCCTCGGCGGGGGTCAGCTCACCGGCGTCCAGGGCCTCGGTCGCGCGGTCGACGACGGCCTCGGCGGCGTCCACCTCGGCCTGACAGGCGGCCAGTTCGAACTTGGTGTTCTGGAACGCGGCGACGGGCTGGCCGAAGACCACGCGCTCCTGGACGTACTGCTTCGCGAACCGGACGGCGGCCTTGGCCTGCGCGTACGCGCCGAAGGCGATGCCCCAGCGCTCGGAGGCGAGGTTGTGGCCGAGGTAGTAGAAGCCCTTGTTCTCCTCGCCGAGGAGGTCCTCGGCCGGGACCTTCACGTCGACGAACGCCAGCTCGGCGGTGTCGGAGGTCTTCAGGCCGAGCTTGTCGAGCTTGCGGCCGACCGAGTAGCCCTCGGCCTTGGTGTCCACCACGAAGAGGGAGATGCCGTGGCGGCGGTCCTCCTTGGTGGAGGGGGCGGTGCGGGCGCAGACGATCATGCGGTCGGCGTGCACGCCACCGGTGATGAAGGTCTTGGCGCCGTTGAGGACGTAGTGCGTGCCGTCCTCGGAGAGCTTGGCGGTGGTCTTCATGCCCGCGAGGTCGGAGCCGGTGCCCGGCTCGGTCATCGCGATGGCCCACATCTCCTCGCCGGAGACGAACTTCGGCAGGTACTTCTTCTTCTGCTCGTCGTTGGCGAGCAGCTTGATGTAGGGCAGGCCGAGCAGCACGTGCACACCGGAGCCGCCGAAGGAGACACCCGCGCGCGCGGTCTCCTCGTAGAGGACGGCCTCGAACTTGTACGAGTCGATGCCCGCGCCGCCGTACTCCTCGTCCACGCGGATACCGAAGACGCCGAGCTCGGCGAGCTTGTAGTAGAAGTCGCGCGGCGCCTGGCCGGCCGCGAACCACTCGTCGTAGACGGGGACGACCTCGGCCTCGATGAAGGCGCGCAGGGTCTCCCGGAACGCCTCGTGGTCCTCGTCAAACACCGTACGGCGCACCTGCCGCCACCTCCAGCTACGTCAAGAGTCCATGTCTAAGCGCTTGCTCAGAACATCACGGTACCGGCGAGTAGGGGGAGCGTCCAGCGGAACGGACACGTAACGCTCGTCACGCTCCCGCCGCCGCGAACGCCCCCCTCGCCATCCGGTGCAGCAGTTCCGCCGTCGCGCCACGGCCGGGCAGGGAGCCGGGGCGGCCCAGGTGCGGGGTGGAGTTCAGTAGGCCGAACACCGAGTGGACCGCCGACCGCGCGCTGGGTTCGGCCAGCTCCGGGTACACCTCTCGTACGACCTCGACCCACAACTCCACATACTGGCGCTGGAGTTGACGCACCAGCTTGCGGTCGGTGTCCCGCAGGCGGTCCAGCTCCCGGTCGTGCAGCGTGATCAGCGGGCGGTCGTCGAGGGCGAAGTCGATGTGGCCCTCGATGAGGGAGTCGAGGAGCGGCTCCGCGGAGGTCACGCCCTGCGCCTCCGCCAGGCGGCGCTTCGCGCCCGTGAGGAGCTGGCCGCTGATGCCGACCAGCAGCTCCGCGAGCATCGCGTCCTTGCCCGGGAAGTGGCGGTACAGGCCAGGTCCGCTGATGCCGACCGCCGCGCCTATCTCGTCGACACCGACGCCGTGGAATCCCCGCTCGGCGAAGAGCCGCGCGGCCTCCTTGAGGATCTGCTCGCGGCGGGTGGGGGCGTCGGTTCTCGTGGTCATGGAAGCAATTCTAGACAGGGAGGTTAGCGGTCGTTAACCTGAAGGAAATGGTTAACGCTCATTAACAGCCGAGAGCGGCCGATCGCTGTGCGAGGGGACCCACAGAATGCAAGAGGCACCGGAGCTGACGAGCGCGGCCGATCCCGCGTCGGAGGCGTGGCGGGCCAACGAGGCGGCGCACCGCGCGCTGGGCGAGGAGCTGCGGCAGAAGCTCGCCGCGGCCCGGCTCGGCGGCGGTGAGCGGGCCCGGGACCGGCACACCGCGCGCGGCAAGCTGCTCCCCCGCGACCGCGTCGACACGCTGCTCGACCCGGGCTCGCCCTTCCTGGAGCTGGCTCCCCTCGCCGCCGACGGGATGTACGACGGGGCCGCCCCTGCCGCCGGTGTCATCGCCGGGATCGGGCGGGTGAGCGGGCGCGAGTGCGTGATCGTCGCGAACGACGCCACGGTCAAGGGCGGGACCTACTACCCGATGACCGTGAAGAAGCATCTGCGCGCCCAGGAGATCGCCCTCGAGAACAGGCTCCCCTGTATCTATCTCGTCGACTCCGGGGGCGCCTTCCTGCCCATGCAGGACGAGGTGTTCCCGGACCGGGACCACTTCGGGCGGATCTTCTTCAACCAGGCCCGGATGTCGGGGGCCGGGATTCCGCAGATCGCCGCCGTGCTGGGGTCCTGTACCGCCGGGGGCGCCTACGTCCCCGCCATGAGCGACGAGGCCGTCATCGTCCGGAATCAGGGGACGATCTTCCTGGGCGGGCCGCCCCTCGTGAAGGCCGCCACCGGCGAGGTGGTCACCGCCGAGGAGCTGGGCGGCGGCGACGTCCACGCACGCGTGTCGGGCGTCACCGACCATCTCGCGGAGGACGACGCCCATGCGCTGCGGATCGTCCGGAACATCGCCGCCACGCTCCCCGCGCGCGGGGCCCTGCCCTGGGAGGTCACCGAGTCGGTGGAGCCGAAGGTCGACCCGTACGGGATCTACGGCTCCGTCCCCGTCGACTCCCGTACCCCCTACGACGTACGGGAGATCATCGCGCGCGTGGTCGACGGCTCCCGGTTCGCCGAGTTCAAGGCCGAGTTCGGGCAGACCCTGGTCACCGGCTTCGCCCGCATCCACGGCCACCCGGTCGGCATCGTCGCCAACAACGGCATCCTGTTCTCCGAATCCGCCCAGAAGGGCGCCCACTTCATCGAACTGTGCGACCAGCGCGGCATCCCCCTGGTGTTCCTCCAGAACATCTCGGGGTTCATGGTCGGCAAGGACTACGAAGCGGGCGGGATCGCCAAGCACGGCGCCAAGATGGTCACCGCCGTCGCCTGCGCGCGCGTGCCGAAGCTGACGGTCGTGGTCGGCGGCTCGTACGGCGCGGGCAACTACTCGATGTGCGGCCGGGCGTACTCCCCCCGCTTCCTGTGGATGTGGCCCGGCGCCAAGATCTCCGTCATGGGCGGCGAGCAGGCCGCGTCCGTCCTCGCGACCGTGAAGCGGGACCAGTTGGAGGGGCGCGGGGAGGAGTGGCCGGCCGAGGACGAGGACGCCTTCAAGGACCCGATCCGGCAGCAGTACGAGCGCCAGGGCAACGCCTACTACGCCACCGCCCGGCTCTGGGACGACGGGGTCATCGACCCGACGGAGACCCGCCAGGTGCTGGGTCTGGCCCTGACCGCCTGTGCCAACGCGCCCCTGGGAGAACCCCAGTTCGGCGTCTTCCGGATGTGATGAGGATGCCCGAGATGGTCGACACATTCGAGAATCCCGAGACACCCAAGGTTCCCGAGACGCCCGAGGTCCCCGAGATGTTCGAGACGGTCCTCGTGGCCAACCGGGGTGAGATCGCGGTCCGTGTCATCCGCACCCTGCGCTCCCTCGGCGTGCGCTCGGTGGCCGTCTTCTCCGACGCCGACGCGGACGCCCGGCACGTCCGCGAGGCCGACACGGCGGTACGGCTCGGACCGGCACCGGCCGCCGAGAGCTATCTGTCGGTGGAACGGCTCCTGGAGGCGGCGGCCCGCTCCGGCGCGCAGGCGGTGCACCCGGGCTACGGCTTCCTCGCCGAGAACGCGGCCTTCGCGCGCGCGTGCGCCGACGCCGGGCTCGTCTTCATCGGTCCCCCGGCCGACGCGATCGCCCTCATGGGCGACAAGATCCGCGCCAAGGAGACCGTGCAGGCGGCCGGTGTCCCGGTCGTCCCCGGCGGCCGCGACCCCGAACTCTCCAAGGCCGCCCATGAGTTGGGTGCACCCGTACTCCTCAAGCCCTCAGCCGGCGGTGGCGGCAAGGGCATGCGCCTCGTCCGCGACCTCACCCTCCTCGACGACGAGATCGCCGCCGCCCGCCGCGAGGCCCGCGCCTCCTTCGGCGACGACACCCTCCTGGTCGAGCGCTGGGTCGACCGCCCCCGCCACATCGAGATCCAGATCCTGGCCGACGGCCACGGCAACGTCGTCCACCTCGGCGAACGCGAGTGCTCCTTGCAGCGCCGGCACCAGAAGGTCGTCGAGGAGGCCCCGAGCGTGCTCCTCGACTCCGGCACCCGCGCGGCGATGGGCGAGGCCGCGGTGCAGGCGGCCCGCTCGTGCGGGTACGCGGGCGCGGGCACGGTGGAGTTCATCGTGCCGGGCAGCGACCCCTCGTCGTACTACTTCATGGAGATGAACACCCGCCTCCAAGTGGAGCACCCGGTAACGGAGTTGGTGACCGGCCTCGACCTCGTGGAGTGGCAGCTGCGGGTGGCGGCGGGCGAGCGACTGCCCTTCGCGCAGGAGGACATCGCGCTCACCGGGCACGCCATCGAGGCCCGCATCTGCGCCGAAACTGTGTCCAATAAAGAGGGCGCGCGCGGATTCCTCCCCTCCGGCGGCACCGTCCTGAAGCTGAACGAGCCCTCGGGCAACGGCATCCGCACCGACTCCGGCCTCTCCGAAGGCACCGAGGTCGGCAGTCTCTACGACCCGATGCTCTCCAAGGTCATCGCCTACGGCCCCGACCGCGCGACCGCGCTCAGGAAGCTCCGGGCCGCCCTCGCGGACACGGTGACCTTGGGCGTGCCGACGAACGCGGGGTTCCTGCGCAGGCTCCTCGCCCATCCGGCGGTCGTAGCGGGCGAGTTGGACACCGGGCTCGTCGAGCGGGAGGCGGACTCGCTCATCCCCGACGAGGTGCCCATGGAGGTGTACGAGGCGGCAGCGGCCGTACGGCTGGAGGCTCTCCGCCCCAAGGACGACGGGTGGACCGACCCCTTCTCGGTGCCGGACGGGTGGCGGCTGGGCGGCACTCCTAAGCCGGTCGGGTTCCACCTGAGGGTGACCGAGCCCGTGGAGTACGTCCCGCGCGGAGCCCACACCGTCACCGCCGACCAGGTCGCCGTCACCCTCGACGGGGTCCGGCACACCTTTCACCGGGCCGGTGACTGGCTGGGCCGGGACGGGGACGCCTGGCAGGTGCGGGACCACGATCCGGTGGCCGCCTCGCTGAGCGGGGCCGACCGGTCCGGTGCTGGTTCACTGACCGCGCCGATGCCGGGGACGGTGACCGTGGTGAAGGTCGCCGTGGGGGATCAAGTGGCCGCGGGGCAGAGCCTGTTGGTGGTGGAGGCGATGAAGATGGAGCACGTCGTCTCCGCGCCGCACGCCGGCACCGTCGCCGAACTCGACGTGACGCCCGGCGCGACGGTCGCCATGGACCAGGTGCTGGCGGTCGTCACGCCCGTGGAGGAGGACCAGTGACACTCGGACCAGCGACGCTCGGACCAGCGACACTCCCGATGGTCGTACCGGCCCCCGATCTGCCCGCCCGGGTGCGCATCCACGAGGTGGGGGCGCGGGACGGGCTGCAGAACGAGAAGGCGACCGTGCCGACGGAGGTGAAGGCCGAGTTCGTGCGGCGGCTGGCCGACGCGGGCCTGACCACGATCGAGGCGACCAGCTTCGTGCACCCCAAGTGGGTGCCCCAACTGGCCGACGCGGAGCAGCTGTTCCCGCTCGTGCGCGACCTGCCGGGCGTACACCTCCCCGTCCTGGTGCCGAACGCCCGCGGGCTCGACCGGGCCCTGTCCCTGAAGGCGACCCGCGTCGCCGTCTTCGCCAGCGCCACCGAGTCCTTCGCCAAGGCCAACCTCAACCGCACGGTGGACGAGTCGCTGGCCGTGTTCGCCCCGGTCGTGGCCCGCGCCAAGGACGAGGGCGCCCATGTGCGCGGATATGTCTCCATGTGCTTCGGCGACCCCTGGGAGGGCGCGGTCCCGATCGCTCAAGTGGTGCGTGTCTGCCGGGCGTTGGTCGACATGGGCTGCGACGAGCTGAGCCTCGGCGACACGATCGGGGTGGCAACTCCCGGCCATGTGCTGGAGTTGCTGGCCGCGCTCAATGAACAAGGCGTCCCCACCCCTCTGTTGGGCGTGCACTTCCACGACACCTACGGCCAGGCCCTCTCCAACACCCTGGCCGCCCTCCAGCACGGCGTCACCACCGTGGACGCCTCCGCGGGCGGCCTCGGCGGCTGCCCGTTCGCCAAGTCCGCGACCGGCAACCTCGCGACCGAGGACCTGGTGTGGATGCTCCAGGGTCTCGGCATCGATTCCGGAGTCGACCTCGCCCGTCTCACCGCCACCAGCGTGTGGATGGCCGAACAACTGGGCCGACCCAGCCCGTCCCGCACCGTCCGCGCACTCGGTAAAACAGCGCAGCCCCACAAGGAGCAGTGACCGCCATGGACCACCGTCTCTCCCCCGAGCTGGAAGAACTCCGCCATACGGTAGAGGAGTTCGCGCACGACGTCGTCGCACCGAAGATCGGCGACTTCTACGAGCGGCACGAGTTCCCGTACGAGATCGTCCGCGAGATGGGCCGCATGGGCCTGTTCGGACTCCCGTTCCCCGAGGAGTACGGCGGGATGGGCGGCGACTATCTGGCGCTCGGCCTCGTCCTTGAGGAACTGGCCCGGGTCGACTCGTCGGTCGCCATCACCCTGGAGGCCGGGGTGTCGCTGGGCGCGATGCCCATCCACCTCTTCGGCACCGACGCGCAGAAGGCCGAGTGGCTGCCCCGGCTCTGCTCCGGCGAGATCCTCGGCGCCTTCGGGCTGACCGAGCCGGACGGCGGCTCCGACGCGGGGGCGACGCGGACGACGGCCCGGCTCGACCCGGACACCGATGAGTGGGTGATCAACGGTTCCAAGTGCTTCATCACCAACTCCGGTACGGACATCACCGGTCTGGTGACGGTCACCGCGGTGACGGGACGCAAGCCCGACGGCAAGCCGCTGATCTCGTCGATCATCGTGCCGTCCGGGACGCCCGGCTTCACGGTCGCGGCGCCGTACTCGAAGGTCGGCTGGAACGCCTCCGACACCCGTGAGCTGTCCTTCGCGGATGTGCGGGTCCCGGCGGCGAACCTGCTGGGTGAACTCGGCCGCGGCTACGCCCAGTTCCTGCGCATCCTGGACGAGGGCCGTATCGCCATCGCGGCGCTCGCGACCGGTCTCGCGCAGGGCTGTGTCGACGAGTCGGTGAAGTACGCCAAGGAACGGCACGCGTTCGGGCGGCCGATCGGCGCGAACCAGGCCATCCAGTTCAAGATCGCCGACATGGAGATGAAGGCCCACACCTCTCGGCTGTCCTGGCGCGACGCGGCCTCCCGGCTGGTCGCGGGCGAGCCCTTCAAGAAGGAGGCCGCCCTCGCCAAGCTGTACTCCTCGACCATCGCCGTCGACAACGCCCGTGACGCCACCCAGGTGCACGGCGGGTACGGCTTCATGAACGAGTACCCGGTGGCCCGGATGTGGCGCGACTCCAAGATCCTGGAGATCGGCGAGGGCACCAGTGAGGTCCAACGGATGCTGATCGCCCGCGAGTTGGGCCTCACGGGCTGACAGTCGGCCTTCTACACCGGTTCGGGAGCGGGGCTGGGGCTGCCCAGACCCACCGACAACTCCCCCGAGATCAGGGCGACATGGCGGTAGGCCCGGTCGGCGGCGGCCAACACGCGGTCCTGTACGGCGGGTTCGCCGAACGCCCGGTCCAGGCGCTCGGTGAAGGCCGCCCAGCGGGTGCGGTCGCCGCTGCCGTAGTACGAGGCGCCGTTCCCGTCCGTGAGCCGGTACGCCTCGGTGACGTATCGGAGCAGGAACATCGCGCCGAGGGTGGAGCCCTCCAACACGTAGAGGAAGCCGAGGAGTTCGCGAGGTTCGGCGGTGCGGCGTATCTCCCGTGCGAACTCCTCGGCGGACGGGCCGGGTCGAGGGGCGGTGCCGAGGGCGGCGAAGTGGTGCAGGTCGCGTTCGATGAGGGGCAGCTTCACGAGGTCGGGTGACCACACCGAGGCGACGGCTGGGCAGGTGACACGAGTGAGTTCGCCCTCCAATACCTCCAACACCACGCGGTAGGCGGCGAGTTGGCCGACGTAGCGGTCGAGGGGGAGGGTGCCGGCGAGCATCGCCGTGGCGAACCCGGTGGTCTCCAGAGCTTGGTGCCAGGCGCGGGTGCCGTTCCTCAGGCGTCCGCTCAGCTGGTCCGTCATACGCCGCTCCGCTGCCGGACCGCCGCGAGCAGACGGTCGATGAGGTGGCCCTTGCGTTCGATCGTCACGTCGAAGTAGGCGGCGCTGCGCTCGGAGCGGCACACGCCGTGCACGGCGTTCTTCGCGGCGCGCTTCAGCGCCACGGCCTCCTCGGCGAGCGCGAGGAGTGTGCGCTCCAGTCGGGGGTGACCGAGAACGTACGGTTTGAAGTCCTCGCGTGGGCTTCCGGCCGGCAGGTCGTCGAGGAGTTCCAGGAAGACCCGGTTGCCCAGGCCGTCGAAGTCCTCGTGGGTGTTGGCCCCGCCGAACTCGGGCACGAAGTCGGTCAGATCGTTGAACAGCTGGCTGGCGAGGCCCAGTTGACGCATCGCGCCGTCCAGGGCCACCCGGTCGTCCTCGACCACCCGCAGCCCGGCGACCGCCGCGTCGAGCGGCATCCAGAACAGGGTGCCGGTCTTGAGGGCGGCCGTCGCCTCCCAGAAGCCGACCCGTGCGGCACGCGGCGCGGCCAGCAACTCCGCGCGCGTGAGCGCCGTACGCGAGGACATGTCGACGGCCTGCCCGGTGAAGCCGCTGCCGACCGAGCGCACCAGGCTGTCCACGACGGCCGGGTCGGCCGCGTGCCGCAGCGCGGACATGATCAGCCAGGCGCCGGTGTTGAGGGCGAGCGGGGTGCCGTGGGTGCTGTGGAGCGCGGGTTCGCCGTAGCGGACCTCGCTGCCGTCCTGGATGTCGTCGAGGGCGACGGCCGCCTTCAGCAGAATCCTTACGGCAACTGCCGTGCGGCGGATCACCGCGAGGTCGGAGGCGGTCTCCGACTCCCCTGAGAAACCTCGGTAGTTGCGGTACGCCCAGTACACCATCGAGGGCCGCAGCGGGGCCCGGCCGCCCGGTGCCCCGGGTGTGGGGGGCAGCGCCTGCTGGCCGACCTTCGAGCCGAGGGCGTCCGCGACCGGTTCATACAGGACGCGGCGCAGGGCCGTGTCGTAGACGGAGACCGCCGCCGTCCGCGCCGGGGCGGTCAGCGCGTCGAGGAACTCGGCCAGGTCGTCCTCCAACAGTGCCGCGTCGGCACGCACCACCGCTTCCACGTCCGTCATGTCCGTCGTACCCGTGACACCCACCGTGATAGCCACTCCACCTCCGAAGGCGACCGAACAACAGTGCGCAGGCCGTTCTAGGAACGAGCGTGATCACAACGGCCGGACGAGACAAGGCGGTTGAAAGCCAAATCGCCTGGGGCATCGGCCCACAAGCCGGGCACAGGGTGGACACAGGTCCGGGCGGCCGACACCCGCCCACTGGACACTCAGTGAGGTTAGGCTAACCTACCTTCGAATTGTCCGGCGGGCGCTCCGCCCTGTTCGAAAGCAGCCACACATGTCCAACGCCCGTGCCACTCACCTCTCCCGCCGCGGCATCCTCGCCGCGGGCGGCGCCCTCGGCCTCGGTGCCGTGCTCGCGGCCTGCGGCGACGACGACGCGAAAAGCGGTGGCTCGGACAAGGAGACGGCGGCCGCGAAGTCCGGCCCCTGGACCTTCAAGGACGACCGCGGCACCACCGCGAAGGCCGACAAGATCCCGGCGAACATCGTCTCGTTCATCGGTGTCGCCGCCGCGCTGCACGACTACGGCATCGAGTCGAAGGGCGTCTTCGGACCGACCGAGCTGAAGAACGGCAAGCCCGACGTCCAGGCCGGCGACCTGGACATCAGCAAGGTCACGATCCTCGGCAACACCTGGGGCCAGTTCAACATCGAGAAGTACGCGGCGCTCTCCCCCGACGTCCTCATCACCACGATGTTCGACGCGGTCGGCACGCTCTGGTACGTCCCGGAGGAGTCGAAGAAGAAGATCCTCGCGGTGGGGGCGCCGACCGTCGGCATCTCGGTGTACGACATCCAGCTGCCCACGCCGCTCGCGCGCATGCTGGAACTCGCCAAGTCCCTTGGCGCGGACACCACTTCTTCTACGATCACCGCGGCCAAGAAGCGCTTCGAGGACGCCGCCGCACGGCTGCGCGCCGCGGCGAAGGCCAAGCCGGACATCAAGGTCCTCGCGGGTTCCGCGAGCGACTCCATCTTCTACGTCTCCGGCTCCAACCTCTCCGCCGACCTTGAGTACTACAAGTCCCTCGGTGTGAACTTCGTCGAGCCGCCGGCGTCCGCGTTGAAGGCGAGCGGTGGGTGGTTCGAGAACCTGAGCTGGGAGAACGTCGACAAGTACGGGGCGGACATCATCATGATGGACAACCGGACTTCGGCGATTCAGCCCGCTGACATTACTGAGGGCACGTGGAAGAAGTTGTCGGCGGTGAAGGCGAACCAGGTGATCGCGCGGAACCCTGAGCCGATCCTGTCGTATGCCAAGTGCGCGCCGTTGCTTGAGGATCTGGCGAAGGCGATCGAGAACGCGAAGAAGGTCAGTTGATTTAGGGGTGGTTTCGCTTTGTGGGGAGCTGCGGGCCGTATGTGGCTGGTCGCGCCCACGCGGCGGAGCCGCAAATTAGATGCAGCCCCGCGCCCCTAGGGAGTTGCCCCTCACCTCCGATTTAGGAGTTGCCCCATGACTACGGCCGTTGCCGCCCCGTTCCGCTTCTTCTCACTCCACGTCATGCGGACGGAGCGGCTCGGGCCGTCTCTGGTCCGGGTGACCTTCGCCGGGGACGATCTGGCGTACTTCTTCTCCGACGGGTGTGATCAGTCCCTGTCGCTTTTCCTCCCCCAACCCGGTCAGCTGGAGCCCGCCGTTCCGTACGAGCTCGGGGACGGGTGGTGGCAGGGGTGGCGTGAACTGCCTGATGACGTACGGGCCGTGATGCGCTCGTACACTCTGCGCGCCCTGCGCCGCGACGCCCAAGGCGGCACGAGCGAGATCGATATCGACTTCGTGTTGCACGAACCGGCCGGGCCCGCCTCCCGTTGGGCCTCTCTCGCCTCAGCCGGTGATCGGGTCGCGTTGCTCGGGCCCGCGATCGCGGACAATCGGGCGATCCGGTTCCGGCCGCCGGAGGATGCCGATCTCGTGGTCGTGTGGGGGGACGAGACCGCCGTACCGGCCGCTTCGGCGATTCTCGAGGCGCTGCCTGCCGGTACCCGTGCGCGGGTCTGGCTCGAAGTACAACACCCCGGCGACATCCAGGACTTGGCCACCGAGGCCGATGCCGAAGTCACCTGGCTGGTGCGTGAGAACCAGGGCGTCGAGGGGTCCCCCATGGCCCTCGGCGCCCTTCGGGATGCCCAACTGCCGCCTGCCGAGCGGCCGTACGTGTGGATCGCGGGCGAGGCCGGTCAAGTGAAGGCGTTGCGGCGGCACTTCGTGGGTGAGCGGGGGTTCGACCGGCGCCGGGTGACCTTTGTCGGGTACTGGCGGCAGGGGCTCAGCGAGGAGCAGTTGCGCGAAGGCGGGTGACCGGCGGCCGATACGGGAGTGACAGCGGTCACGGATGAGACGGGTTTCGCGAACGTTAAGTTAGGTTAGGCTTACCTAAGTTAATGCGGATCCCGCCACTCTCCTGTCCCGCACGGACTGCCCCACCGGAGGACCCCCACATGCGCTCGCACCTGCTCAATGACACGACTGCGGAGCACTACCGCCGCTCCGTGACGGAAGGCGTGGAGCGGGTGGCGGCCAAACTCGCCACCACGGAACGACCGTTCACCGGCGTCTCGGTCGACGCCCTCTCCCCCCTCATCGACCGGATCGACCTCGACCGCCCGCTCCACGACACCGGCGCGGTGCTCGACGAACTGGACGAGGTCTATCTGCGTGACGCGATCTACTTCCACCACCCCCGCTATCTCGCCCACCTCAACTGCCCGGTCGTCATCCCGGCCGTGCTCGGCGAGGCGGTGCTCTCCGCCGTCAACTCCTCCCTGGACACCTGGGACCAGTCGGCCGGCGGCACCCTCATCGAGCGCAAACTGATCGACTGGACGAACGAGCGAATCGGCCTCGGGCCGCACGCCGACGGCGTGTTCACCTCCGGCGGCAGCCAGTCCAACCTTCAGGCGCTGCTGCTGGCCCGCGAGGAGGCCAAGACCGACAGCCTGGCCAAACTGCGGATCTTCGCCTCCGAGGTCAGCCACTTCAGCGTGAAGAAGTCGGCGAAACTGCTCGGCCTCGGGCAGGACTCCGTCGTGTCGATACCCGTCGGCGCCGACCAGCGCATGCAAACGGTCGCGCTGGCCCGCGAGTTGGAGCGCTGCAAGAGCGCCGGGCTCATCCCCATGGCCGTCGTCGCCACCGCCGGCACCACCGACTTCGGCTCCATCGACCCGCTGCCCGAAGTCGCCGCCCTGTGCGAGCAGTTCGGGGTGTGGATGCACGTGGACGCGGCCTACGGCTGCGGTCTGCTCGCCTCGCTGAAGTACCGGGGCCGGATCGACGGCATCGAGCGCGCCGACTCGGTCACCGTGGACTACCACAAGTCCTTCTTCCAGCCGGTGAGTTCGTCCGCCCTGCTGGTCCGCGACGCCGACACCCTGCGCCACGCGACCTACCACGCGGAGTACCTCAACCCGCGCCGCGCGGTGCAGGAGCGCATCCCCAACCAGGTCGACAAGTCCCTCCAGACCACCCGCCGCTTCGACGCGCTCAAGCTGTGGATGACCCTGCGTGTGATGGGCGCCGACGGCATCGGCCAACTCTTCGACGAGGTCTGCGACTTGGCCGTAGAAGGGTGGCGACTCCTCGCCGCCGACCCGCGGTTCGACGTCGTCGTGGAGCCCTCGCTCTCCACCCTCGTCTACCGCTACATCCCGGCCGCCGTCACCGACCCGGCCGAGATCGACCGCGCCAACCTGTACGCCCGCAAGGCCCTGTTCGCCTCCGGTGCCGCGGTGGTCGCGGGCACCAAGGTCGCGGGCCGCCACTACCTGAAGTTCACCCTGCTCAACCCCGAGACGACGACCGACGACATCGCCGCCGTCCTCGACCTGATCGCCGGCCATGCCGAGCAGTACCTGGGAGAGTCCCTTGACCGCGCTTCCTGAAGCCTCGAACAAGACCTACGACTTCGTGGGGATCGGGCTCGGGCCCTTCAACCTCGGCCTCGCCTGCCTCACCGAGCCGATCGCCGAACTCGACGGAATCTTCCTGGACTCGAAGCCCGACTTCGAGTGGCACGCCGGCATGTTCCTCGACGGCGCCCACCTCCAGACGCCGTTCATGTCGGACCTGGTCACCCTCGCCGACCCGACCTCGCCGTACTCCTTCCTCAACTACCTGAAGGAGAAGGGGCGTCTGTACCCCTTCTACATCCGCGAGAACTTCTACCCGCTGCGCGTCGAGTACGACGACTACTGCCGCTGGGCCGCAGGCAAGCTCACCAACGTGCGCTTCAGTACGACGGTCAGCGAAGTGGCATACGAGGAACAGGGCGAGGTCTACGTCGTCCGGACCGAGGGCGGTGACGTGTTCCGCGCCCGGCAGCTGGTCCTGGGCACCGGTACCCCGCCGTATCTCCCGGAGGCCGTCGCGGGGTTGGGCGGCGACTTCATCCACAACTCCCGTTACGTGCAGCACAAAGCGGAGTTGCAGGCCAAGGAGTCGATCACGCTGGTCGGCAGCGGGCAGTCCGCCGCCGAGATCTACTACGACCTGCTCGCCGAGATCGACGTGCACGGCTACGAGTTGAACTGGGTGACGCGCTCGCCGCGCTTCTTCCCGCTGGAGTACACGAAACTCACGCTGGAGATGACCTCCCCGGAGTACATCGACTACTTCCACGCGCTGCCGGAACAGACCCGCTACCGCCTCACGGCCGAGCAGAAGGGCCTGTTCAAGGGCATCGACGGCGACCTGGTCAACGAGATCTTCGACCTGCTGTACCAGAAGAAGGTCGGCGGGCCCGTTCCCACCCGGCTGCTCACCAACTCCTCGCTGGACAGCGCCAGTTACCGCGACGGCGTCTACGAACTCGGCCTCCGTCAGGAGGAGCAGGAGAAGGACTACACCCTGCGCTCCCAGGGCCTGATCCTCGCCACCGGCTACAAGTACGCCGAGCCGGAGTTCCTCAAGCCCGTCCACGAGCGGCTGCGCTACGACAGTCGGGGCAACTTCGACATCGCGCGCAACTACTCGATCGACACCACGGGCCGGGGCGTCTTCCTCCAGAACGCCGGCGTCCACGCGCACAGCATCACGTCCCCGGACCTGGGCATGGGCGCGTACCGCAACTCGTACATCATCCGTGAGCTGCTCGGCACCGAGTACTACCCGGTCGAACAGACCATCGCGTTCCAGGAGTTCGCCGCATGAGCGCCCTCACCGACACAGGCACCTTCACCTTCCGCCCCCTCGACCCGCTCCAGGACGCCGAGTTGCTGCACCGGTGGCTCACGCACCCCAAGGCCGCGTTCTGGATGATGCAGGACGCGAAGCTGGAGGACGTCGAGCGCGCGTACATGGAGATCGCGGCCGACGAGCACCAGCACGCGCTGCTCGGGCTCCAGGACGGCGTCCCCGTCTTCCTGATGGAGTACTACGACCCCCGTCACCGCGAACTGGTCGGCCTGTACGAGCCGTTGCCCGGTGACGTCGGCATGCACTTCCTGACGCCGGCCACCGAAGCGCCCGTCCACGGCTTCACCCGTGCGGTGATCACCGCCGTGCTGGCCCGCCTCTTCGAGGACCCCGCCGTCGAACGCGTCGTCGTGGAGCCGGACGTGTCCAACACCGCCGTCCACGCACTGAACGAGGCGGTCGGGTTCGTACCCGAGCGCGAGATCCAAAAGCCGGAGAAAATGGCCTTGTTGAGCTTCTGCACACGCGACCGTTTCTTTAAAAGGCACAGCCTGTCGGCTACGGCGGTGTCCGCATGAGCCTCGCCGACGCCGTCGCCCATCTCTCCCCCGAACGCTGGGAGAAGGCCAACCGCCTCCTCATCCGCAAGGCCCTCGCCGAGTTCGCGCACGAGCGGCTGCTCACGCCCGAACTCGTCGAGCAGGACGGTGACTTGTACGTCGTCCGCAGCGACGACGGCCTGACCCGCTACCGGTTCACCGCCGCCCAATACGCCCTCGACCACTGGCAGGTCGACGCCGACTCGATCACCCGTCACCGCGACGGCGTCGAACTCCCCCTCGCCGCCCTGGAGTTCTTCATCGAGCTGAAGCAGGCGCTCGGGCTGACCGAGGAGATCCTGCCGGTCTACCTGGAGGAGATCTCCTCCACCCTCTCCGGCACCTGCTACAAGCTCACCAAGCCGCAGCTCCCGGTCGCCGAGCTGGTGAAAAGCGACTTCCAGGCCATCGAGACCGGGATGACCGAGGGCCACCCCTGCTTCGTCGCCAACAACGGCCGGCTCGGCTTCGGCATCCACGAGTACCTCTCGTACGCCCCCGAGACCGCGAACCCGGTCCGCCTGGTGTGGCTGGCCGCGCACCGCTCACGGGCCGCGTTCACCGCGGGCGTGGGCATCGAGTACGAGTCGTTCATGCGGCGGGAGTTGGGCGCCGAGACGGTCGAGCGGTTCGGGCTGACCCTCGTCGACCGGGGTCTCGATCCCGACGACTTCCTCCTCATCCCGGTCCACCCCTGGCAGTGGTGGAACAAGCTCAGCGTCACCTTCGCCGCCGAGATCGCCCGCGGCCACCTCGTGTGCCTCGGCGAGGCCGACGACGAGTACCTCGCCCAGCAGTCCATCCGGACCTTCTTCAACAAGTCCCACCCCGAGAAGCACTACGTGAAGACGGCCCTGTCCGTCATCAACATGGGCTTCATGCGCGGACTTTCGGCCGCCTACATGGAGGCGACCCCGGCGATCAACGACTGGCTCGCCCAACTCATCGACAACGACCCGGTGTTGAAGTCCACCGGCCTGTCGATCATCCGTGAGCAGGCGGCCGTCGGCTACCGGCACCTGGAGTACGAGGCGGCGACCGACCGCTACTCGCCGTACCGCAAAATGCTCGCCGCGCTCTGGCGAGAGAGCCCAGTCTCCTCGCTCCAGGACGGCGAGTCCCTCGCCACGATGGCCTCGCTGGTGCACCTGGACCACGAGGGCGCGTCCTTCGCCGGCGCGCTGATCGAGCGGTCGGGGCTCGCCCCGGTGGAGTGGCTGCGGCGGTATCTGCGGGCGTACTTCACCCCGTTGCTGCACAGCTTCTACGCCTACGACCTGGTGTTCATGCCGCACGGCGAGAACGTCATCCTCGTCCTGAAGGACGGTGTCGTCGAGCGCGCGATCTACAAGGACATCGCCGAGGAGATCGCCGTCATGGACCCGGACGCGGTGCTGCCGCCGACGGTCGAACGACTGCGGGTCGAGGTCCCCGAGGACAAGAAGCTGCTGTCGATCTTCACCGACGTCTTCGACTGCTTCTTCCGCTTCCTCGCCGCCGGTCTGGCCGCCGAGGGCGTCCTGGAGGAGGACGACTTCTGGCGTACGGTCGCGGACGTCACCCGCGAGTACCAGGACGCGGCACCCGAACTCGCCGACAAGTTCCGGCAGTACGACATGTTCGCGCCCGAGTTCTCGCTGTCCTGCCTCAACCGTCTCCAACTGCGCAACAACAAGCAGATGGTGGACCTGGCGGACCCGGCCGGCGCGCTCCAACTCGTCGGCACCCTGAAGAACCCGATCGCCGGGTTCTGACCCCACAAGCAGGCGGGCACCCCGGGGTACGGTCCCCGGGGTGCCCGTCCTTTTGCCGTGGCTCAGCAGCCTTCGGCGTCAACTAGCTCGCGGGCCAAGGGACTTGGGGCGACCGGTAGTAGTCGATCCCGAGCGCGTCCCACCTCGGCGCCTGTGCCGCGAGCCGCACCTTGTACGTGTCCCAGTCGTGCGTCGAGGCCGGCGACCAGCCCAGCTCGGCCACGCCCGGCAGCCTGGGGAACGCCATGTACTGGATGTTGGCGTCCGTCACGATGGTCTCCGACCACAGCGGCGCCTCGACACCCTTGATCGCCGAACTCGGCACCCCGGCAAGGTAGTTGCCCGGGTCCCAGCCGTAGGACCGCTTCACCTCGACGAGCCCTGCCCAGTCCTGGCCGAGCGGGGTGTCCTCGGTGTACTTCATGTCGAGGTAGACCCGGTCGGCGGGCGAGAGGATCAGCCCGGTGCCGTTCTTCGCGGCCTCGGCGACCTGTGCCTTCTCGGCGGCGTCAGTGTCGTCGAGCCCCCAGTACTGGGCGAGGGCGCCCTTCACCGGGTGGGCGCCGGTGATCTGGTGCCAGGCGATCACCGTCTTGCCGTACTTGGTGACGATCGGCTGCACCCGGTCCATGAACTTGACGTAGTCCTCATGGCTGGTGGAGTGCGCCTCGTCGCCGCCGATGTGGAGATAGCGGCCCGGGGTGAGCGCGGCCAGTTCGCGGATCACGTCGTCCACGAAGCTGTAGGTGAGGTCCTTGCCGACGCACAGCGAACTGAAGCCGACGTCCGTGCCCGTGTAGAGCGGGGGCGCGACGCCGTCGCAGTTCAGATCGGCGTAGGAGGCGAGGGCCGCGTTCGTGTGGCCCGGCATGTCGATCTCGGGGACCACTTCGAGGAAGCGCGAGGAGGCGTAGCGGACGATCTCCTTGTAGTCGTCCTTCGTGTAGTAGCCGCCGGTGCCGCCGCCCACCTCGGTCGAGCCGCCGTAAGTCGCCAGGCGGGGCCAGGAGTTGATGGCGATGCGCCAGCCCTGGTCGTCGCTGAGGTGCAGATGCAGCTCGTTGATCTTGTAGAGCGCCAACTCGTCGATGTAACGCTTGACTTGGTCGACGGTGAAGAAGTGCCGGGAGACGTCGAGCATCGCGCCGCGGTAGGCGTAGCGCGGGGAGTCCTCGATGGTGCCGCCCGCGATCTGCCAGGGGCCGCGCTGCACGGAGCTCTTCTCGACGGCGGCGGGCAGGAGTTGGCGCAGGGTCTGCACGCCGTGGAAGAGCCCGGCAGGCCTGCTCGCGGTGATGGTGACCCCCGAGACCCCACTGACGATCCGGTAGCCCTCGGCGCCGAACGTACCCTTGGCCAGGCGGAGTTGGATGCCGCCCTTTCCCCGCGAGGTGACCGGCAGCCGGTAGCCGGTGGAGGGGCGCAGGATGCCCGCGAGGTACGCGCCGATCCGGCGCGACTCACGGGTGTCGTCGACGCGGATACGGGTGCTGCTCGTGATCTTGTACGGGTGCCCCGCGGGGGTGACCTTGGCGGGCGCCGGGACCACCCGGCCCAGCGGGGTGGCAGTGACGGGCGCGGCGGAGGGTGCGGCGCCGACGACGGACACGCTCGCGGCGGCGACGAGCAGCAGCGAGCCGAGGAGGCGGGTCGTTCTGTGGCGCTGTCTCACAAGGCGTCTCACGAGCGGTCCCTTCCTTTGAACTTCCTTTGAGCCCGGACAGGTACAGACCATTCTGTCGCCTGACCGGTGGAAGAATCCCTCCCATGGCGGAAATCATCCAGAAGGACGGCACCTGGATCTTCGACGGCGACGCCCTGCGGCTGACTCCCGGACGGGACAAGAACGTCGGCCTGTTCCGCAAGACACTCGGCGAACTCGTCGTCCCCTTGGGCGCGTTGGCGGGCGTCTCGTTCGAGCAGGGCCGTAAGTCGGGCCGGCTGAGACTGCGGCTGCGCGACGGCGCCGACCCGCTGCTGCACGCCACCGGCGGCCGGCTCACCGAGGGCGACGACCCCTACCAACTCCCCGTCGAGTCTGACCGGTACGGCGTCGCCGAGTACTTCGTGGACGAGGTGCGCAACGCCCTGCTGCTCGACGAGGTCCCGGCCGACCCGGTGGACACGTACCTGCTGCCGGGCCCGGCCGTGCCGCTCTCGGTGTCCGCCGGGGACGGCACGGCGAGCTTCGACGGCGAGCGCGTCCGGCTGGAGTGGAACTGGAAGACCGAGGACGCCAAGTCCGCCGCCGGCGCCCGCACCCTCGCCGTCACCGACCTCGTCGGCGTGGAGTGGCGCCCGTCGGCCGGTCTGGAGAACGGCTACATCCGCTTCTCGGTGCGCAACGCGCCGACCAAGGCACCGCCCAAGTACGACCCCAACTCCGTGGAGCTGTGGGGCTTCAAGAAGGACCCGCTGATGGCCCTGGTCGCCGCGGCCGTACAGGCCCGCCTCCCGCACCCGGCCGCCGAGACGGACGTACGACCTGAACAGCCTGCACCCGAACGGCAGTTGACGGCCGCGGCGGAGGACGGCCACGACGCGCTGCTGCGGCGGTTGCGGGAACTCGGGGAGCTGCACCGGGACGGGGTGCTCACGGACGAGGAGTTCGCGATGGCCAAACAGGCGGTCCTCAAACGGATGTGACCATCCAGGGAGGACCGCCTGCGGGATGAGTGGCGCCCTGCCTTCCGGGCGTAACTCGGTCTACTTCAGGGCTACTTGGCCTTGCGGGCGACCGTGAAGCGGTCGATCTCGGCGCCGGTCTCGGCGATGCCGCGGACCGTCAGGGTGGTCGTACGGCCCTTCGAGGCGGGCTGGACGTCCACGCGCAGGAACGAGTAGTTGAGGTAGCGGACGCGCGACCAGGCGACCGTCTCGTTGACCTTGCCGTCCTTCGTGTTGACGAAGGCGGCGACCGAGTCGAGGTCGGCGACGTGACCCTCGTAGGAGTCCGGGGCGGAGAACGCGTACAGGCTGCGGCCTGCCGCGCCCGCCGTCACGTAGACGACACCCTCGGTCTCCGGGTACGCCGTGCCACCGATCGGCAGCTTCTTGACGACCGCGTTCTTCTTGATGACGTCGGTGCGCTCGTACTGGTGGTTGTGGCCGTTGATGACCAGGTCCACCGTGTACTTCTCGAACAGCGGCACCCACTCGCCCCGCACTCCCCCCTCCGAGGAGTGCGCGGTGGAGGTGCAGTAGGCGCAGTGGTGGAAGAAGACGACGACGAAGTCGATGTCGTGCGCCGCGCGGTACTTCTTGAGCTGCGCCTCCAGCCACTTGGTCTGCGTGCCGCCGGAGATGCCGAGGTTGGCCGGGATCTCGAAGGACACGTCGTTGGCGTCCAGCGAGATGATCGCCGTGTTGCCGTAGACGAAGGAGTAGACGCCCGGCAGGTTCTTCTTGTCGGGGCCGTTGTCCGGCAGGTTCCAGCGGGCGTCCTCGCCGCCGTAGCCGTTGGGCGAGTACCAGGCCTCCATGTCGTGGTTGCCGTAGGCGGGCATCCACGGCACGGACTTGGCGACCGACTCGGTCTGCGCGAGGAACTGGTCCCAGGTGCGCGAGTCGAAACCGGCGTCGGCGGTCTGGCCCGCGCCCGCCGGGTCGGCGTAGCAGATGTCGCCGGCGTGCAGGTGGAAGGCCGGGTTCTGGCCCAGCAGCAGGCTGTTGTTGGCCAGGCCGTGGTAGCCGACGCCCTCGTCGCCGAAGGCCGTGAAGGTGAACGGCTTCTTGTGGTCGGGGGCGGTGGTGAAGGTGCCCAGCGTGCCGAGCAGGTGGGCCTCGGCCGGGTCGAAGCCCGCGTGGCCGACGCCGTAGTAGTAGGTCTTGCCCGGGCGCAGGTGGGTCAGCTTGGCGTGCAGGTAGTACTGGGTGTGGTCGCCGCTCGCGCCGACGCCCGCCGGGGTGTAGAGGGTGCGCACCTCGGCCTCGATCTTGCGGGAGAGGTCCCAGGGGTGCGCGCCGATCCGGACGAACGGTTTCTTGACGTTGATCGGGACCTGCCAGGAGACCGTCACCTCCGTGCTCGGGTCGTTGCCGAAGGCGAGGTGCCGGCCGAACGGGGAGACGAGGGCCCCGTCGACGGACTCGCCGGAGGTGGCGGCGTAGGTGGCCGAAGCCTGGCTGGGGACGGCCGCCTGGGCGACCGCGCCCGGCACGAACACGCCACCCGCGATGGCGCCGAGCGTCACGGCACCGCCCCTGACCATCGTGCGCCGCGAGAATCTCGCGCGCAGGTACTCGTGCTGCTCCGCCATGCTCATGCGCTCTGCGAGCTCCGCGGGTACTCCCATACGAGGAATGTCCATGACGTCTGAAACTCGTCGACATGAGCAACGGTGCGCAAGACACAGGATGGACAGCTTGCGAACAGAGCCCCATAAGACTTTCAACAGGCCGTTGCCCGATATCGGGCAGGATTCTTGCAAACCTCCCTTCGGTACCCCAGGATCAACCGGGTGCACGACGAACTCGTTGATCATCTGACGCGCTCCTCACCCCTCAACCGGGGCGAGGCACTGCGGGTGATCCAGGACGTGCTCGCCTACTTCGACGAGACGACCGAGCAGTACGTCCGTCGCCGCCACCGCGAGCTCCAGGCCCAGGGCCTGGTCAACGCGACGATCTTCGACCGGATCGAGGCGGACCTGAAATACCGGGCCGTGGCCCCGCCGGAGCTCACCCTCCGACAGCTGCGCCGGATCGTCTACGGCTAGGAATACGTATATATATGTGCGGAATCGTCGGATACATCGGCAAGCGTGACGTCGCTCCGCTGCTGCTGGAGGGCCTGCAGCGGCTGGAGTACCGCGGCTACGACTCCGCGGGCATCGTCGTGACGACCCCCAAGGCGGCCGGCCTGAAGATGGTCAAGGCCAAGGGCCGGGTCCGTGACCTGGAGGCCAAGGTCCCGGCGCGCTTCAAGGGCACCACCGGAATCGCCCACACCCGCTGGGCCACCCACGGCGCCCCCTCCGATGTGAACGCCCACCCGCACCTGTCCGCCGACAGCAAGGTCGCCGTAGTCCACAACGGCATCATCGACAACGCGTCCGACCTCCGGAAGAAGCTCGAAGCGGACGGCGTCGAGTTCCTCTCCGAGACCGACACCGAGGTCCTCACCCACCTCATCGCCCGCTCCCAGCAGGAGAAGCTGGAGGACAAGGTCCGCGACGCGCTCCGGGTGATCGAGGGGACGTACGGCATCGCCGTCCTGCACGCCGACTTCCCCGACCGCATCGTGGTGGCTCGAAACGGCTCCCCGGTGGTCCTCGGGATCGGCGAGAAGGAGATGTTCGTAGCCTCGGACATCGCCGCGCTGGTGACGCACACGCGCCAGATAGTGACGCTGGACGACGGCGAGATGGCGACCCTCAAGGCCGACGACTTCCGGACATACACGACCGAGGGCACGCGGACCACGTCCGAGCCGACCACCGTCGAGTGGGAGGCCGCCTCCTACGACATGGGCGGCCACGACACCTACATGCACAAGGAGATCTTCGAGCAGGCCGACGCCGTGGACCGCGTGCTGCGCGGCCGTATCGACGACCGCTTCTCCACCGTGCACCTCGGCGGCCTGAACCTGGACGCCCGCGAGGCCCGGCAGATCCGCCGCGTGAAGATCCTCGGCTGCGGCACCTCGTACCACGCGGGCATGATCGGCGCCCAGATGATCGAGGAGCTGGCCCGCATCCCCGCGGACGCCGAGCCGGCCTCCGAATTCCGGTACCGCAACGCGGTAGTTGACCCCGACACCCTGTACATCGCGGTCTCGCAGTCGGGTGAGACGTACGACGTGCTGGCGGCGGTACAGGAGTTGAAGCGCAAGGGCGCCCGCGTCCTCGGCGTGGTGAACGTCGTCGGCTCAGCGATCGCCCGCGAGGCGGACGGCGGCATGTACGTGCACGCGGGCCCCGAGGTCTGTGTCGTCTCGACCAAGTGCTTCACCAACACCACAGTCGCGTTCGCCCTGTTGGCCCTGCACCTGGGCCGCACCCGCGACCTCTCGGTCCGCGACGGCAAGCGCATCATCGAGGGCCTGCGCAAGCTGCCGGCCCAGATCTCCGAGATCCTCGACCAGGAGGAGGAGATCAAGAAGCTGGCGGCCGAGTACGCCGAGGCCCACTCGATGCTCTTCATCGGCCGGGTCCGCGGCTACCCGGTGGCCCGCGAGGCTTCGTTGAAGCTCAAGGAGGTCTCGTACATCCACGCCGAGGCCTACCCCGCCTCGGAGTTGAAGCACGGCCCCCTCGCCCTGATCGAGCCCGCCCTCCCCACGGTGGCGATCGTCCCCAACGACGACCTGTTGGAGAAGAACCGCGCCGCCCTGGAGGAGATCAAGGCCCGCAGCGGCCGCATCCTCGCGGTGGCCCACCAGCACCAGGAGAAGGCCGACCAGACGATCGTCGTCCCGAAGAACGAGGACGAGTTGGACCCGATCCTGATGGGGATTCCTCTTCAACTCCTGGCGTACCACACGGCGTTGGCGCTCGGGCGGGACATCGACAAGCCGCGCAACCTCGCCAAGTCAGTCACGGTCGAGTAGACGTCTTTGGTCTTCTGTCTTTAGGGGCGCGGGGCTGTATCAATTTGCGGCTCC
>NZ_BARF01000018.1 GCF_000367365.1 Streptomyces prunicolor NBRC 13075
CGCGCCCCTGAGGAGGCCTCGCCCCTTCGGGGCTTAGGCCTCCTCAGGGAGTGAGATTAGCCAGCGGGTTTCCCTGCGCGGGCGGAGATAGAACGCCCAGTAGAGAGTGGCCAGCGTCACTATGCCGCCCGTCCACAGCAAGTACGTCGTCTCCTGTTGGGTGAGGATGTAGGCCAGGACTGCGATCAAGAGGATCGGTATTGCGGGCCATAGGGGCATGCGCCACGCGTGCGTATGCCTGTGGGGTCCGCGGCGGGAGAGTAGGGCCGCTACCGCCACCAGCAGGTACATGCCGGTTACCGAGACGCCTGTCACGCCGTACAGGGTGTCGAGGTTGACGAAGCAGAGGATCGCGCCGGGGATGCCTACCGCGAGCGTGGCCACCCAAGGGGAGCCGAAGCGGCCCAGTTTCGAGAAGAGCGTGTTGACCGGGTGGGGCCAGGCCTTGTCTCGGGCCGAAGCGAAGAGGACTCGGGAGTTCTGGATGACCATGACGATGCCGGCGTTGATGATCGCGAGGGCTACGCAGAGGCTGACGAAGGTGCCCACCGCCGAGTTGGACCAGGCTGTCACCATCGTGCTGATGTCTCCGCCGGTCAGGGTCGAGAGGTCGTTCGCGCCCATCGTGATCGCTACCACCGGGACCAGGATGATCACCGTGGAGATCGCGAGGGTGGCCAGGACCGTGCGGGCTACGTTTCGGCGCGGGTTCTCCAGCTCCTCCGAGAGGTAGACCGCCGTCGAGAAGCCCTGCGTGACGAACAGGGCTATCGCCAGGCCCGAGACCACCAGCATCGCCGTCACCGTGTCCGTGTGGCCGCCTGTCCCGGCCACCTGCATCGACGTCAGGCTGCCTATGCCTCGTTGGCTGTGTGTGAAGCCGAGCAGGGCTACGACTCCCGCCGCTATGACCTCCAGGACCAGGAAGATGCCCGTGATCCACGCGTTGGCCCGCAGGTCCAACAGGCCTGCCAGCGTTGCCAGGAGCATCACTCCGGCGCCGGTCATGGACGGGTTCAGGTGGGCGATCGGGGCCAGGTAGTCCGCCGTGCCCATCGCTATCACCGGCGGGACGATCATCACGACCAGGAGGGACAGGACGAAGACCAGCCAGCCTGCGAGCCTTCCCGCCAGTGTCGACACCATCGCGTACTCGCCGCCCGCGCTGGGGATGAGGGTGCCCAGCTCGGAGTAACAGAACGCCACGGCTATGCAGAGGACCGAGCCGATCGCGATCGTGAGGGCGGTCGCGGTGCCGAGCGTGCCGAACAGGTCGGGGACGATCACGAAGAGCGTCGACGCCGGTGTCACGCAGGAGAGCGTGAGGAGGGTGCCGCCGACTATGCCGATGGAACGCTTCAGCTGCTGCGGACCCTGGCTCTGCGGACTCTGGGGGCTGTCCGACGTCGCCTCGGAAACGGCGGCCTCGGCAGTGGGGAGGGTGTCGGTCACGCGCTGATGGAACATTGACGGAAACCATCACGTCAATGGGTGTTCACCTACGGAATCCGTTGATCCAGTCCAGCTGGAGTGTCGTATTCGGTACCCGGAGGCAGTGCCGGTCCCGCCTGCGGCCGCTACGGGAACCGCAGCCGTCGTAGGCGAAAAAATGAGGCCGTCCGCGATACGGACGGCCCCACTCGGTGCTGCTCGGTGTTGATCAGTGGTTGCGCGGGAAGCCCAGGTCCACGCCCGACGGGCCATCGGCCGGGTCGGGCCAGCGGGTGGTGACGACCTTGCCGCGGGTGTAGAAGTGCGTGCCGTCGTTGCCGTAGATGTGGTGGTCCCCGAAGAGGGAGTCCTTCCAGCCACCGAACGAGTGGTAGCCCACCGGCACCGGGATCGGGACGTTGACGCCGACCATGCCGGCCTCGATCTCCAGCTGGAAGCGGCGGGCGGCGCCGCCGTCGCGGGTGAAGATCGCGGTGCCGTTGCCGAAGGGGGAGGCGTTGATCAGCGCCACGCCCTCGTCGTACGTGTCGACGCGCAGGACGCAGAGGACCGGGCCGAAGATCTCGTCCTGGTACGCCTTCGCCGTGGTCGGCACCTTGTCGAGCAGGGAGATGCCGATCCAGTGGCCGTCCTCGAAGCCCTCGACCGTGTAGCCGGTGCCGTCGAGGACGACCTCCGCGCCTTCGGCCGCCGCGCCGGTGACGTAGGACGCCACCTTGTCGCGGTGGACCGCGGTGATCAGCGGGCCCATCTCGCTCGTGGGGTCGTTGCCGGGGCCGATCTTGATCTTCTCGGCGCGCTCGCGGATCTTCTCGACCAGCTCGTCGCCGATCGAACCGACCGCCACCACGGCCGAGATGGCCATGCAGCGCTCGCCCGCCGAGCCGTACGCCGCGCTCACGGCCGCGTCCGCCGCCGCGTCGAGGTCGGCGTCCGGGAGGACCAGCATGTGGTTCTTGGCGCCGCCCAGGGCCTGGACTCGCTTGTGGTTCGCGGCCGCTGTGGTGTGGATGTAGCGGGCGATGGGCGTTGAACCGACGAAGGAGACCGCCTTGACGTCCGGGTGCTCCAGGAGGCGGTCCACTGCCACCTTGTCGCCGTTGACGACGTTGAAGACGCCGTCGGGGAGGCCTGCCTCCGCGAGCAGTTCGGCGATCTTCAGGGACGCCGACGGGTCCTTCTCGGACGGCTTGAGGATGAAGGTGTTGCCGGTCGCGATGGCGATCGGGAACATCCACATCGGCACCATGGCCGGGAAGTTGAACGGCGTGATGCCCGCGACCACGCCAAGCGGCTGGCGGATCGAGGAGACGTCCACGCGGCTGGCGACCTCCGTCGACAGCTCGCCCTTCAGCTGCACGGTGATCCCGCACGCCAGGTCGACGATCTCCAGGCCGCGCGCGACCTCGCCCAGCGCGTCGCTGTGCACCTTGCCGTGCTCGGCGGTGATCAGCTCGGCGATCGCGTCGCGGTTGGCGTCCAGCAGCGCGCGGAACTTGAACAGGATCGTGGTGCGCTTGGCGAGGGACGAGGTACCCCAGGTCGCGTACGCGTCCTTGGCGGCGGCTACGGCCGCGTCGACCTCGTCGACGGTCGCGAAGGCGACCTTGGTGGTGACCGCGCCGGTCGCCGGGTCGGTGACCGGCCCGTACGTGCCCGACGCGCCTTCGACGGTCTTGCCGCCGATCCAGTGGTTGACGATCTTCGTCATGCCCAGATGCTCCTTCACAGATGGCGGCGTCGGGTGGAGACGTGCCGTTCGTACAGCTCACGTGCCTTGACCGCGGACGATCGGGTCGCGGTCGCGGCCACAGGTACATCCCACCAGGCCTGCGCGGGAGGCGCGCCCGACACTGTGTCTGCGGTTTCGGTCTCCACGTAGACACATGTGGGAGTGTCGGCGGCCCGCGCCACGGCGAGTGCCTCGCGCAGGTCGCTGACGGTCTTCGCGCGCAGCACGCGCATGCCGAGGCTGGCCGCGTTGGCGGCGAGATCGACGGGCAGCGGGCGGCCGGTGTAGGTGCCGTCGTCCGCCTGCTGGCGGTAGGCCGTGCCGAAGCGCTCGCCGCCCACAGACTCCGACAGGCCGCCTATCGAGGCGTACCCGTGGTTCTGTATCAGCACCACCTTGATCGCGATGCCCTCTTGTACGGCGGTCACGATCTCCGTCGGCATCATCAGATACGTGCCGTCGCCGACCAGCGCCCACACCGGCCGGTCCGGCGCGGCGAGCTTCACGCCGATCGCGGCCGGGATCTCGTAGCCCATGCAGGAGTAGCCGTACTCCAGGTGGTACTGGTCGAACGACCGCGTCCGCCACAGCTTGTGCAGATCACCGGGGAGCGAGCCCGCCGCGTTGATGAGGATGTCCGACTCGTCGACGATCTCGTCCAGTGCGCCCAGGACTTGGGGCTGCGTGGGGCGTACGTCGGGTTCCTCCGCCTCGTAGCAGGCGTCTACGCGCTGCTCCCAACGCTCCTTGTCCTCGCGGTACTCGGCGATGTACGACGCGGTGACCCGGTAGGCGTCCGGGCCCAACTCCCTTGCCAGCGCGGTGAGTCCGGCGCGCGCGTCCGCGATCAGTGGCTGTCCGGCGAGCTTGTGGCCGTCGTAGGCGCCGATGTTGAGGTTGAGGAAGCGGACGCCGGGGCGTTCGAAGAGGGTGTGGGAGCCGGTGGTGAAGTCGGTGTAGCGGGTGCCGATGCCGATCACCAGGTCGGCCAGGCGGGCGAGTTCGTCGGCGGTCGCGGTGCCGGTGTGGCCGATGCCGCCGACGTCCTGGGGGTGGTCGTGGTTCAGGGAGCCCTTGCCGGCCTGGGTGGAGGCGACCGGGATGCCGGTGGCCGACGCGAACTCGGCGAGGGCTGCCTCCGCGCGGCTGTGGTGGACTCCGCCGCCCGCGATGATCAGGGGGCGCTTGGCCGCGCGAACTGCCCTTACCGCTTCGGCGAGTTCGGCCGGGTCGGCGGCCGGTCGCCTTACGTACCAGGTGCGTTCGGCGAAGAACTCGTCCGGCCAGTCGTACGCCTCGGCCTGAACGTCCTGCGGGAGAGCGAGAGTTACGGCTCCGGTCTCCACGGGGTCGGCGAGCACGCGCATGGCGTTCAGGGAGGCGGGGATGAGCGCTTCCGGGCGGGTGATGCGGTCGAAGTACTTCGACACCGGGCGCAGACAGTCGTTGACCGACACATCGCCCGCGTACGGGACTTCGAGCTGCTGAAGCACCGGGTCGGCGACGCGGGTGGCGAAGGTGTCGCCGGGGAAGAGCAGGACGGGGAGGTGGTTGATGGTGGCGAGGGCGGCGCCGGTGACGAGGTTGGTGGCGCCGGGGCCGATCGATGTCGTAACGGCCTGTGCGGACAGGCGGTTTGACTGACGTGCGTAGCCGACTGCCGCGTGGACCATGGACTGTTCGTTGCGGCCCTGGTGGTAGGACATCTCATCGGCGTACTCGATGAGCGCCTGGCCCAGGCCGGCCACGTTGCCGTGGCCGAAGATGCCCCAGGTCGCGTCGATCAACCGCCGCCGTACGCCGTCGCGTTCGGTGTACTGGACGGACAGGAACCGTACGAGTGCCTGTGCGACCGTCAGCCTCGTCGTCGAGGTCATCGGTAACCACCTGTGCTTTCAACGTGGTCCGGGTGGAAGCAGATCCGCCACTCCCTCGTTCCACCCGGCCCCGCCATGACGTTCAGGTAGTACATGTCGTGACCCGGCTGGGCGATCGACGGGCCGTGCCAGCCATCGGGCACGAGCACGGCGTCGCCGGAGCGGACCTCCGCGAGGACGTCGGATCCGCCCTCACGGGAGGGGAATACGCGCTGATAGCCGAAACCGTTCGGGCCGTCGATCTCGAAGTAGTAGATCTCCTCCAACTCGGCTTCCTCGCCCGGCCGTTGTTCGTCGTGCTTGTGGGGCGGGTACGAGGACCAGTTGCCGCCGGGAGTGATGACCTCGACCGCGATCAGCTTGTCGCAGGCGAAGGCGTCGGCCGAGGCGAAGTTGCGGACGCGGCGAAGGCAGGTGCCGTCGCCGCGTCGTTCCACCGGAACCTCCGGCGCGGGGCCGTAGCGAGCGGGGAGTCGTCGCTCGCACTTCGCTCCTGCCAGGGCGAAGCGGCCTCCCGCGCCGGAGGCGATCTTGACCTGGGCGTCGCGGGGCATGTACGCGAAGTCGGTGACTCCGGCGAACACGCTTTCCCTGCCCAGGAGTTGGAACTCTTCGTCCGCAATTCGCACGGTACATCCACCGCTGAGCGGAAGCACGATCCACTCGCTGTCACCGGTGGTGAAGTGGTGTGTCCCACCCGGCTCCAGCTCGACGACCCGCAGACTGCTGTGGGTCCAGCCGGCCCGCTTGGGGTCGATGTCCACGGCGTACTGCGCGTTGGCGGCCGAGCCCTTGGGGACGTACAGCTCGGGAACGTACGACTGCTCGGCGGTCGTCATAAGGCGGCCCTCACAGCAGTCCTACGGCGGTGTCCACGGCGGCGGCGACGTCTCCGTCCGCCGGGTAGAGCAACGAGCGGCCGACCACCAGGCCGCGCACGGTGGGGAGTTGGAGGGCGCCGCGCCACTTCTCGTAGGCGCCGTCTTGTTCCTCGATGGAGCCGCCGACCTCGCCGCCGAGGAGCACGGCGGGGAGGGTGGAGGTCTCCATGACCCGGGCCATGTCGTCCGGGTTCTCGGTGACGGGGAGCTTGAGCCAGGTGTAGGCCGAAGTGCCGCCCAGGCCCGAGGAGATGGCGATGGACTTGATGACAGCGTCGGCAGAGAGGTCGTTCTTCAGCTTGCCCTCGTCGGTACGGCGGCTGATGAACGGCTCGACGAACAGCGGGAGTCGACGCGCGGCCATGTCGTCGATGGCGCGGGCGGTGGACTCCAGGGTGGTGAGGGAGCCCGGGTCGTCGTAGTCGATGCGCAGGAGCAGCTTGCCCGCGTCGAAGTTGAGGCGCTCGATGTCCTGGGCGCGGTGGCCGGTGAAGCGGTCGTCGAGTTCGAAGCTCGCGCCTTGCAGCCCGCCGCGGTTCATCGAGCCCATGACGACCTTGCCGTCGAGGGCGCCGAGGAGCAGCAGGTCGTCCAGGATGTCGGCGGTCGCGAGGACGCCGTCGACGCCGGGCCGGGAGAGCGCCAGGCAGAGGCGTTCGAGGAGTTCGGCGCGGTTGGCCATGGCGAACTTGTGCTCGCCGACGCCGAGCGCGCCGCGGGCCGGGTGGTCGGCGGCGACGATCATCAGCCGGCCGGCGTCATTGAGGAGGGGGCGCCGGACGCGGCGGGCGGCGGCCTCGGCGATCGCCTCGGGGTGGCGGGTGCGGACGCGGACGAGTTCGGAGATGTCGACGCGGGGGCCGGTACCGCCCTCGTGCCCCGAAGGGCCGGAGGGATCCGACGGCCCGGTGGTGAGACCGTCCCCGCCCCCGTGTTCGTGCTCGGCACCCGCCACGCGGCCGGCCCTCACAGGACCGCTCCGGCGGCGATCGCGCCCTCGACCTCGGCGACGGTGGGCATCGCGGACGAGCACTCCAGGCGGGAGGCGACGATCGCGCCGGCCGCGTTGGCGTGCCGCATGATCTTCTCCAGGTCCCAGCCGGACAGCAGGCCGTGACAGAGCGAGCCGCCGAAGGCGTCACCGGCGCCGAGTCCGTTGAGGACGGTCACGGGGAGCGGGGGTACCTCGGCGGTCGTACCGTCGCGGTGCACGGCCAGGACGCCCTTGGGGCCCTGCTTGACGACGGCGAGTTCGACACCGGCGTCCAGGAGCGCGCGGGCGGCGGCGTGCGGTTCGCGTACGCCGGTGGCGACCTCGACCTCGTCGAGGTTGCCGACGGCGACGGTGGTGTGGCGGAGGGCCTCCTCGTAGAAGGGGCGGGCCGCGCTCGGGTCGGACCAGAACATCGGCCGCCAGTCGAGGTCGAAGACCGTCGTACCGGACTTGGCGCGATGGGCGAGGGCCGCGAGCGTCGCCGTACGGCTGGGCTCCTCGCTCAGGCCGGTGCCGGTGATCCAGAAGATGCGGGCCTCGTGGATCGCGTCCAGGTCGAGGCCGTGGGCGTCGATCTCCAGGTCCGGGGCCTTGGGCTGGCGGTAGAAGTACAGCGGGAAGTCGTCCGGCGGGAAGATCTCGCAGAAGGTGACCGGGGTCGGCAGTCCGGGGAACGGGGTGACCCAGCGGTCGTCCACGCCGAAGTCGCGCAGCGCCTCGTGCAGGTAGGTGCCGAAGGGGTCGTCGCCGGTGCGCGAGATCAGGGCGACCTCGCGACCCAGCCGGGCGGCGGCGACCGCGACGTTCGCCGCCGAGCCGCCGAGGAACTTCCCGAAGGTCGTCACCTGGGGCAGCGGCACGCCCGTCTGCAGCGGATAGAGGTCCACCCCTAGCCGCCCCATGGTGATCAGGTCGTACGCCATCGACTTCCCTTCGCGCCCTCGTTTCCGGGCCCCCTGAGGACCGGATGCGGAGCGGCTTCGTTTCGGCTCTCCACGGTTTGTAGTCCCGGTGGCCGAGCCCTGTCAATGTTTTGTCCAGACATTCGGACCAGACATGGGCAGGTTGCGGGTAAGGGCTTGCATTGCGACGGCCTTGACAGGTGGTTTGTCGGGCGCGGCTCCGGTGGGGGCCGGTCGCGCAGTTCCCCGCGCCCCTTCGGGGCGCTCCTTTCCCGGCCATAGTCAACGCGCCACGCCCTTGCGCCCGCGTGCGCCTTTGCGTCACCTGTGTCACAAAAGCCCCCTTCGTGTCACACGTGTCGCGTGTACGCGGGTTTTGCGTCACACCCGGTCGACAGGCGCTTCCCGTCCCTCACTCTGTGTCGTTGACCGGGGACAGGCTTTGTGATCGCCAGCGCAGCGCACGGCTCCCCCGACGGCCGCCTCCGGTCGCCGCCGCGGCGCGCGCAGGGAGGTGCACTCATGACCGACCGACGGCTCTGGTCGTACAAGGAAATCGCGGCCCACATCCGCGTCCAGCCCGACACCGTCCGCTCCTACCGCAAGCACGGTCTGCTGCCCCCGCCCGATCACGTGGAGAGCGGCAAGCCGTTCTGGTACGCCGACACGGTCCGGGCGTGGGTGGCCGCCCGGCCCGGGAACCGGGGTCGTAGAGACGACTGAGCCGGCCTCGGGTCCGGCCGGGTCGGTCACGGCCGTGGACGGACCGGCCCGGGGGCGGGATGCGGGCGGCCGGAGGTCACGGCGGCGATCGTTAGCGTTCGCCGCCCGGCCTCGCCGGGCGAGGTCTCGGCCCACGGGCCTACTCGCCCGGCGGAACCCGCACGAAACCCTCGGTCCAGTCGTCCTCGTCGAGCTCGCGGGCGTCGAAGTGGAAGCACTCCGGTTCGCTACGGAAGCCCGGCAGCAGTCGCGCCTGACGCACACGCTCCTCAACCCGTTCAAGAGTCGAGTAGATGCCGAGCAGCTTCAGGTCGTCGCCATCGGACTCGTCGCAGAACACGCCGCTCTCGTCGACGTGCACGGTCGAGCCGTCGTCACCGGCTTCGTTCTGGTGGCCGACATGCCACAGCGGGTACACGATCACGGACGCGAAGCCAGCAGTACCCGTTCGTGGGGCGGCGCCGGCCGATTTCACGGTGGGCCGCCCCCTTCGTGGTGGGCCGCGCTCAACTCCACGGCTCGATGACCGTCACCCCCGCTCCCGGTGCCGTACCCATCGCGGCGAGTGCCGCCGGTGTCTCGTCGAGGGTGATCGTGGTGGTGGTCAGCAGGTCGGGGCGGAGCACTCCCGCTCGGACCAGTTCCAGCATGGACGGGTAGGTGTGGGCCGCCATGCCGTGGCTGCCGAGGAGTTCGAGTTCCAGGCCGATCGCGCGGGCCATGGGGACCGGGGTCGTACCGGACGGGGAGGGGAGGAGGCCGACCTGGATGTGGCGGCCTCGGCGGCGCAGGCCGTTCACCGAGGCGGCGCAGGTCGCCGGGGAGCCCAGGGCGTCCAGTGACAAGTGGGCGCCGCCGCCCGTCAGTTCGCGTACGGCCTGTGCCGTGTCCGGGGTGCTCGCGCCGTCCACGCACTCCGTCGCCCCGAACTTCCTTGCCAGCGCGAGTGCTTGGGGTGAGATGTCGACCGCGACGACTCTGGCGCCCGCGGCCGCCGCGATCATCACCGCCGACAGGCCGACTCCCCCGCAGCCGTGCACCGCGACCCACTCGCCCGGCGCGACCCGGCCCCGCTGCACCACCGCGCGGAACGCCGTCGCGAACCGGCAGCCCAGGGAAGCCGCCGTCGCGAACGTCATCTCGTCCGGCATCGCGACCAGGTTCACGTCGGCGTGGTCCAGGGCGACGTACTGAGCGAAGGAACCCCAGTGGGTGAAGCCGGGTTGGGTCTGGCGCTCGCACACCTGTTGGTCGCCGGACGCGCATGCTCCGCAGGTTCCGCAGGCGCAGACGAAGGGGACGGTGACTCGGTCGCCGGGGTGCCAGGCGGTCACCCTGTCGCCAACTGCCTCGACCACACCGGCGAGTTCATGTCCCGGTACGTGGGGCAGGGTGATGTCCGGGTCGTGGCCCTGCCAGCCGTGCCAGTCGCTGCGGCAGAGGCCTGTCGCTTCGACCCGGACGATTACTCCGTGGTCGGCGGGGTGGGGGGTGGGTACGTCGCGTACCTCGGCGGGTTCACCGTATTGCTCGAACACCACCGCTTTCATTGGGGCTCCCATCGCCGTTTTTGTCTGCGGGTCCGTTGTGGCTGGTCGCGCAGTTCCCCGCGCCCCTGAAGGGGCGCTCATCCTCAGCCTCTCTTAGACCGAACCGGTCGTGGAAGCGCCGTAGCCGGGTCGGCGCCCACCACGTCGCCCTCCCCGTCAGTTTCATCGCCGCCGGGACCAGGAGGCTTCGGACGATCATCGCGTCCATCAGGACCGCCAGAGCGATGCCCAGGCCCAGCATCTTGGTGTTGGTGACCCGGGACGTGCCGATCGCGATCATCACCACGGCCAGGATCACCCCCGCCGCCGACGTCACCCGCACCGCCCGCATGTGCCTGGGCCTCTACAAAGCCGGCCTCGAACTGGTCCTCTCCCACGAGGGCACCGAGCGCGAGGCCTACATCCAGGAGCTGAAGAAGATCCTGATCCGCTATCTGACGCCGATGGTCGCCGAGAACCGGGCCTGGATCCAGGCCGATATCCGGGCCGAGAACCGGACCCCGGGGGACCTCACCACGCCTCGGACCCAGCCCCGGCCCCTGACCCCCTGACGGCCCCCTCCGCCCCCACCCGCTCCCCCCGCAACCGCAGCGCGAGCAGCGGAAACACCAGCACCGACACCATCGCCGCCCCGACCAGCGCCGCCGCGTCCGCCGACTTCAACACCTTGTCGTCGACCCCGATGGTGGTGATCGCGACGACCAGTGGCAGCGCGGTGGACGCGAACAGGGTGAGCGCGCGCCGGTCCCGTCGTACGAGATCGCGCGGGGCGAGGACGTAGACCGGAATGCCTCGGACGAGCAGGAAGAGGGCCAGGAACACCGGGAGGAGGAGCAGGGCGTGGCCCCCGGAGAGCAGGGCGTCCAGGTCGAACTCGATGCCGGTGACCACGAAGAACACCGGCACCAGGAAGCCGAAGCCCATCGCCTCGACCTTCTCCAGGACCGAACCCGCGCTCTCCGGGGCCGCGCCGTGCAGCACCAGGCGGGTGATCAGGCCGGCGGCGAAGGCGCCGAGGAGGGTGTCGAGGCCGAGGGCTCCGGAGATGCCCAGCATGACCGCCAGGAGGAGCACGACGAGTCGTACGGCGAACTGGCCGCTGCTGTGGAGGGTCTTGGCGATGATCCGGGAGAACCAGGGTGGGCGGGGGCGTAGCGCCCACCACACGGCCGCTGCCGTGAGGAGGGCGAACGCGGCCAGCAGGGCCGTGGAGCGGCCCGGTGCCCGCCCGCTCAGCAGCAGCGCCATCGCGATGATCGGGCCGAACTCCCCCACCGCGCCGACCGCCAGCATCACGGAGCCGAAGCGCGAGTGCAGGTCCCCGGCGTCGCGCAGTACCGGCAGGACCGTGCCCAGGGCGGTGCTGGTGAGGGCCGTGCCGACGTAGACACCCTTGGACCAGCCGGAGAGCGCGGTGGCGAGGGCCAGGCCCGCAGCCAGGGAGATCAGCCACGCGCGTACCGACCGTTTGAGCGTGTCCCCGCGGATCTTGTCGAACTCGATCTCGTACCCGGCGAGGAAGATCAGCATCGTCAGACCGAGGTCGGACAGGGTGTCGATCACCTGTCCGTCGCCCGCCCAGCCGAGTACGTCGGGACCGACCAGGATGCCGAGGACGATCTCGAAGATGACCAGCGGGACCGGGAGCAGGCGGCTGATCGCGTAGGCCAGCAGGGGGGCCAGTACCGCGATGGCCATGATGAGGATGAGCGTCCCGGACTGCGACATGAGGCGTATCTACCATAAAGTGCCGGTAAATCTGCCCTGTAGGAGTACGAGGGGATTTGCCGTGACCTACTCTCCGCCGCCCGGTGCGCCCCGGGCCCGTATCCCCGGGCCGCAGCAGCCGCCGCCGACGTACCCCCAGATCCGTACCGGTCTCTGGAAGCACTGTCTGGGCGGCGGGCTGGCGCTGTGGGTGCTGACCGCGCTGGTCACGTACGCGACGAAGAACACCACCCTGCTGCCGACGCTGATCCTGCTCGGCAGCTTCCTGGTGCCGGTGACGTTCGTCCTGTGGGCGTACGAGCGGCACGGCCGGGACCTGGGCGTCAGCGTGATCCTGGGCTGCTTCCTGACCGGCGGCACGCTCGGGGTGCTGGGCGCCTCGGTGATGGAGTACTACCTGCTGCATCCCTCCCTGTGGATGTTCGTCGGCGTCGGCCTCATCGAGGAGGCCGTGAAGCTGGGGGCGCTGATGTTCGTGCTGCGCCGGCAGCCCCGGCTGCACGGGATGCGCGCGGGCCTGATTCTCGGCGCGACGGTCGGCTTCGGTTTCGCGGCCCTGGAGAGCGCCGGGTACGCCTTCAACGCGGCCGTCTCCGCCAAGGGCATCGATCTGCGGGCACTCCTGGAGACCGAGATCCTGCGCGGGGTGCTCGCACCCTTCGGGCACGGCCTGTGGACGGCGATCGCGGGTGGCGTCCTGCTCACGTACCGGCAGTTGAACGGGCGCTTCCGCTTCACCGCCCCGGTCGTCGGCACGTATCTCGGCGTCTCGTTGCTGCACGCCCTGTGGGACTCGACGCACGGCATCGCGATCTGGCTGGTGGCCCGGCTGTCCGGCACGGGCCTGGACAAGCAGCTGTTCGCCCAGGGGTACATCCCGAGGCCGACCGACCAGCAGGAGCATCTCTTCACGATGTTCTCGGTGGGCGGAATGGTGCTCGTGGCCCTGCTCGGCATCGCCTGGGTGCGGTCGCTGGCCCGCCGCGACCCCTCTTGGAGAAATACCCCCTAGGGGTATAATGTGGAACACAGAGTGAGCCACCGTGGGCCACTCCGACCGCATACGCCTCCACACGCCTCCACGAGGAGAACGACATGACCGCCCAGACCGACACCCAGGGTTCCGTCACCACCGTCTACAAGGTGAGCGGGATGAGCTGCGGACACTGTGAGGGCTCCGTCTCCGGCGAGATCTCCGGGCTGCCCGGTGTCAGCTCGGTGAAGGCCGTCGCGTCGACCGGCGAGGTCACCGTCGTATCTGCCGCCCCGCTCGACGACGAGGCGGTCCGCGCGGCCGTCGACGAGGCGGGCTTCGAGCTCGTCGGCCAGGCCTGAGACAGCACCGGCCAGCACCCGTCTTCATCAGCAGGACGCTTCTAGTAGGACGCTTCTGTTTTCCGACCGGGCCGTGCCGACCAGCTGATACTGGCTCCGTGCGGTCCGGTCCGATGTCTGGAGTCCGGACATGACCAGCACCACCACAGCGACACCCACCACCGCAGGGACACCCACCACCGCAGGGACACCCACCCCTGCGGAGACACCTATAGCCGCGACCCCCGAATCCGCCGCCGCCGAGGTCGAGTTGCTCATCGGCGGGATGACCTGCGCCTCCTGCGCGGCCCGCGTCGAGAAGAAGCTCAACCGCATGGACGGCGTCAGCGCCACGGTCAACTACGCGACCGAGAAGGCGAAGGTCAGCTATCCGGCGGGCATCCAGGTCGCCGACCTGATCGCGACCGTGGTGAAGACCGGGTACACCGCCGAGGAACCCGCGCCGCCGCAGCCCGAGACACCGGCCACTGCCGATCCCGAACTCGCCTCGCTGCGCGAGCGGTTGACCGTCTCCGCCCTCCTCGCCGTGCCCGTCGTGCTGCTCTCGATGATCCCGGCCCTGCAATTCGACAACTGGCAGTGGCTCGCGCTCACGCTCGCCGCGCCCGTCGTCGTGTGGGGCGGACTCCCGTTCCACAAGGCCGCGTTCACCAACGCCCGGCACGGCGCCGCGACCATGGACACCCTCGTCTCGGTCGGCACGCTGGCCGCGTTCGGCTGGTCGCTGTGGGCGCTGTTCCGGGGCGACGCGGGCATGGCCGGCATGCACGACGAGTTCCGCCTCACCGTCTCGCGTACGGACGGCGCCTCGACGATCTACCTCGAAGTGGCCGCCGGAGTCGTCGCGTTGATCCTGCTGGGCCGCTATCTGGAGGCCCGCTCGAAGCGCCGCGCGGGAGCGGCCCTCCGTGCGCTCATGGAGTTGGGCGCCAAGGACGTCGCCGTACTGCGGGACGGGCGTGAAGTACGGGTCCCGGTCGGCGAGTTGGCGGTCGGGGACCGTTTCGTCGTACGTCCCGGGGAGAAGATCGCGACCGACGGCACCGTCGTCGAGGGCACCTCGGCGGTCGACGCGTCGATGCTGACCGGCGAGTCGGTGCCGGTGGACGTGGCACCGGGTGACACGGTCACCGGCGCGACCGTGAACGCCGGCGGGCGGCTCGTCGTAGCGGCGAGTCGTGTCGGCTCCGACACCCAACTCGCCCGCATGGCGCGGCTGGTGGAGGACGCGCAGAACGGCAAGGCCGAGGTGCAGCGGCTCGCCGACCGGATCTCCGGGATCTTCGTGCCGGTGGTGCTGCTGATCGCGGTCGGCACGTTCGGGGTGTGGCTCGGAGTCACGGGTGACGTGGCCGCCGCGTTCACCGCGGCCGTCGCCGTGCTGATCATCGCCTGCCCGTGCGCGCTGGGCCTGGCCACCCCGACCGCCCTCATGGTGGGCACCGGCCGCGGCGCCCAGCTCGGCATCCTGATCAAGGGCCCCGAGGTCCTGGAGTCCACCCGCCGCGTCGACACGGTCGTACTCGACAAGACCGGCACGATCACCACCGGCCGCATGACCCTCCAGGAGGTCTACGTCGCCGACGGCACCGACGAGCGGGAGCTGCTGCGGCTCGCGGGCGCCCTGGAGCACGCCTCCGAACACCCCGTCGCGCGGGCTGTGGCGACGGGCGCGGAGGAGCGCGTGGGCGCGCTTCCGCCCGTCGAGCGCTTCGAGAACGTGCCCGGACGTGGCGTACGCGGGCGCGTGGAGGGCCACGAGGTGGCCGTAGGGCGCCTCTTCGACGATCTCCCGGAGGTGTTGGCCCGCGCCAGGTCCGAGGCCGAGAGCGGCGGACGTACGGCCGTGGTGGTCGGCTGGGACGGAACCGCGCGCGGAGTCGTCGCGGTCGCCGACGCGGTCAAGGAGACCAGCGCGGAGGCCGTACGGCAGCTGCGCGCCCTCGGACTCACCCCGGTGCTGCTGACCGGCGACAACCGCGCGGTGGCCGATTCCGTGGCCGCCGCCGTCGGGATCGCCCCCGGGGACGTCATCGCCGAGGTGCTGCCCGAGGACAAGGTCGCTGTCGTACGACGGCTGCAGGGCGAGGGGCGGAGCGTCGCCATGGTCGGCGACGGCGTGAACGACGCCGCCGCGCTCGCCACCGCCGACCTCGGGCTCGCGATGGGCACCGGGACGGACGCGGCGATCGAGGCGAGCGATCTGACGCTGGTGCGCGGGGATCTGCGGGTGGCCGCGGACGCGATCCGGCTGTCCCGGAAGACGCTCAGCACCATCAAGGGCAATCTCGTGTGGGCTTTTGGATACAACGTGGCGGCGCTGCCGTTGGCCGCCGCGGGGATGCTGAATCCCATGATCGCGGGGGCCGCCATGGCCTTCTCGTCGGTGTTCGTGGTCTCCAACAGCCTGCGACTTCGGACATTTCGCTGAAGTTCCGCAAAGTTACCGGGAGTTACGGGAAGTCGAAGTAAGAGTCCCCCTAGAGACGGACGACGGCCTCACATAAGCTCTTCACAAGGCTCGCGCATCATCCTTACGCTGGGGTCCCGACCACGACATCGGGGCTCTTGCGCATCTAACGGACATATGCAAGAGACGCAGATCACAGTGGTGTGAACGTAACCATCGAAGGGCTTCGAAGGTCTAAGTTGACGATGTCAGCAAGCGTCTTGGGGGGCGCGAACTGGCATCTGAGGATGTCTTGGGGGACTTCCTCAGAGATGCGTTGCCGGGACACGTACACCGGGGAGCTTTGAGCGGCCCTCCCGTCGTGCGGTGTCCCGGCAGATCGCACACATCACTGGCTCCACCCGGTAGTACGAGGACTTTTGCTCGTTCTACTCAACGAAGCTCAGCTTCATCGAGCTTCGGCAGTACGCAGTACAGCGATTCAGGCGCTGGTTCTCAAAGACGCCCGGCCGGATCCCGTGGGGGGAATCCGCACCGGGACATGGGAAGGCGCCCTGTACGCCGGCCCGTGGGGGGACCGTCGGCAGGGCGCCTTCTTTTACCTCTTTTTTCGAGCTCGGTTCGCCTCCGGGGCGCCAAAGTCGGTGTCGAGAGGCCGACCGTGCTCGACCCTGCGGGCCTCCGCGCGCTCGACCTCTCGACACCGACGCGCCCCTTCGGCTGACTCGCCGCGTTAGGCGAGGGAGTTGAAGGGGCGCGGTCTTGCTGTGGTCCGGAGTTTTGCAGTGGTGCTGTGGTCCGGAGTTGTTGCTGTGCTGCGGCGCCCCTTCCCTTAGGAACGCCGGGCACTGCTGCTTTTGGCTTTAGGGGCGCGGGGAACTGCGCGACCAGCCCCCACCGGGCCCGCGGCCAAAGAACCCGCGAACCCGGCGGAGCACCTAGCGACCCTCGACCGGAACGAAGTCCCGCTCGACGACACCCGTGTAGATCTGACGCGGGCGCCCGATACGAGAACCCGGCTCCTTGATCATCTCGTGCCACTGGGCGATCCAGCCCGGCAGGCGGCCCAGGGCGAACAGGACCGTGAACATCTCGGCCGGGAAGCCCATGGCCCGGTAGATCAGGCCGGTGTAGAAGTCGACGTTCGGGTAGAGGTTGCGCGAGACGAAGTAGTCGTCGGACAGCGCGTGCTCTTCGAGCTTCAGCGCGATGTCCAGCAACTCGTCGGACTTGCCGAGGGCCGACAGGACGTCGTGCGCGGCGGACTTGATGATCTTGGCGCGCGGGTCGAAGGACTTGTACACCCGGTGGCCGAAGCCCATCAGGCGGACGCCCTCCTCCTTGTTCTTCACCTTGCGGATGAAGGAGTCGACATCGCCGCCGTTGGCCTGGATGCCTTCCAGCATCTCCAGGACCGACTGGTTGGCGCCGCCGTGCAGCGGGCCCCACAGGGCGTTGATGCCGGCGGAGATCGAGGCGAACATGTTGGCCTGCGAGGAGCCGACGAGGCGGACCGTCGAGGTCGAACAGTTCTGCTCGTGGTCCGCGTGCAGGATCAGCAGCTTGTCGAGCGCGGAGACGACGACCGGGTCGAGGTCGTACTCCTGGGCGGGGACCGAGAAGGTCATGCGCAGGAAGTTCTCGACGTAGCCGAGGTCGTTGCGCGGGTAGACGAACGGGTGGCCGATCGACTTCTTGTACGCGTACGCCGCGATCGTCGGAAGCTTGGCGAGCAGCCGGATCGTGGAGAGGTTGCGCTGCTTCTCGTCGAACGGGTTGTGGCTGTCCTGGTAGAAGGTGGACAGCGCCGAGACGACCGACGACAGCATCGCCATCGGGTGGGCGTCGCGCGGGAAGCCCTTGTAGAAGTTCTTGACGTCCTCGTGCAGCAGGGTGTGCTGCGTGATGTCGTTCTTGAACACGGTGAGCTCGTCGACGGTAGGCAGCTCGCCGTTGATGAGCAGGTAGGCGACCTCCACGAAGGTGGAGCGCTCGGCCAGCTGCTCGATCGGGTAGCCGCGGTACCGGAGGATGCCCTGCTCACCGTCGAGGTAGGTGATGGCGGATTTATAGGCGGCGGTGTTCCCGTAACCGCTGTCCAGCGTCACCAGACCGGTCTGGGCGCGGAGCTTCCCGATGTCGAAGCCCTTGTCGCCGACGGTGCTGTCGATCACCGGGTAGGTGTACTCGCCGTCGCCGTACCGCAGTACTACAGAGTTGTCGCTCACGTCATCCCTCACCGACGTTGTGCCTCTTCTTCGAGGTTGCCCTGACTGTCTCTACCATCCCCCATTTGGCGCAGGAGAGTGCACTCGGGGTCGACCATTGGGCCTATTGGCGGCACTCAGTGCCGCCAACCTGTTCATCCTGCCCCCTCTACCCCGGCATCTGGAAGTGCTGTGTGACCTTCATGACTCATTTGATCGATCATTTTTTACGGTCAGTCGGAAGTCCAGTGCCGTGCAGCGCCGCCCCGCCGACACCGTGCGCACGGCCTGCCCGATCGCCTTGCGCGATCCGACCAGCACAACCAGCTGTTTGGCCCGGGTGACGGCCGTATACAAAAGGTTCCGCTGGAGCATCATCCACGCGCCCGTGGTGACCGGGATCACCACAGCCGGATACTCACTGCCCTGCGAACGGTGAATTGTCACCGCATACGCGTGCGCCAGCTCGTCCAGTTCATCGAATTCGTACGGAACCTCCTCGTCCTCGTCCGTCAGCACCGTGAGGCGCTGGTCCACCGGGTCGAGTGAGGTGACAACGCCGACCGTGCCGTTGAAGACGCCGTTCGCGCCCTTCTCGTAGTTGTTGCGGATCTGGGTGACCTTGTCGCCGACCCGGAAGACCCGGCCACCGAACCGCTTCTCGGCGAGGTCGGGCCGGCCGGGCGTGATCGCCTGCTGCAGCAGTCCGTTGAGGTTGCCCGCGCCCGCCGGTCCCCGGTGCATGGGCGCGAGCACCTGCACGTCCCGGCGCGGGTCGAGCCCGAACTTGGCCGGAATCCGGCGCGCCACCACGTCCACGGTGAGCCGGCCGACCTCCTCCGTGTCGTCCTCGACGAAGAGGAAGAAGTCCTTCATGCCGTCGGTGACGGGGCGTTGGCCGGAGTTGATCCGGTGCGCGTTGGTGATCACGCCGGACTGCTGGGCCTGGCGGAACACGCGCGTGAGGCGCACGGCGGGGATCGGGCCGCCGTCGGCCAGCAGGTCGCGCAGCACCTCGCCGGCGCCGACGCTGGGGAGTTGGTCCACGTCTCCGACGAAGAGGAGATGGGCTCCTGGGGGTACGGCCTTGACGAGCTTGTTGGCGAGGAGGAGGTCGAGCATGGAGGCCTCGTCCACGACCACCAAGTCGGCGTCCAGGGGACGGTCCTTGTCGTAGGCCGCGTCGCCGCCGGGCTTGAGTTCGAGGAGGCGGTGGACGGTTGAGGCCTCGGCGCCCGTCAGTTCGGCGAGGCGCTTGGCTGCACGGCCGGTGGGGGCGGCGAGGACGACCTTGGCCTTCTTGGCGCGGGCCAGGTCGACGATCGAGCGGACCGTGAATGACTTTCCGCAGCCGGGGCCGCCGGTGAGGACGGCGACCTTTTTCGTGAGGGCGAGCTTGACGGCGGCCTCTTGCTCGGGGGCGAGTTCGACGCCCGTCTTGCCCTTCAGCCATCCCAGCGCCTTGTCCCAGGCCACGTCGTGGAAGCCGGGCATGCGGTCCGCGTCCGTGCGCAGAAGGCGGCGGAGCTGGGCGGCGAGGGAGAGCTCGGCGCGGTGGAAGGGGACGAGGTAGACGGCGGTGACGGGGTCGGGGCTGCCGTCGGGGCCGGGAACCTTCTCCCGTACGACACCGGGGTCGCCCGACTCCTCGTCCGGGAGGGCGAGTTCGGCGAGGCACTCGATGACGAGGCCGGTGTCGACCTGAAGGAGCTTCACCGCGTCGGCGATGAGCCGCTCTTCGGGGAGGTAGCAGTTGCCCTGGTCGGTGGCCTGCGAAAGGGCGTACTGGAGGCCTGCCTTGACGCGCTCCGGGCTGTCGTGCGGGATGCCGACGGACTGGGCGATCTTGTCGGCGGTGAGGAAGCCGATGCCCCAGACGTCGGAGGCGAGGCGGTACGGCTGGTTCTTGACGACGGAGATCGACGCGTCGCCGTACTTCTTGTAGATGCGGACCGCGATCGACGTGGACACCTCGACGGTCTGGAGGAAGAGCATGACCTCCTTGATCGCCTTCTGCTCCTCCCAGGCCTCGGCGATCTTCTTGGTGCGCTTGGGGCCGAGCCCGGGGACCTCGATGAGCCGCTTGGGCTCGTCCTCGATGATCTGGAGCGTGTCCAGGCCGAAGTGCTGGGTGATGCGGTCGGCGAAGACGGGGCCGATGCCCTTGACGAGGCCGGAGCCGAGGTAGCGGCGGATGCCCTGGATGGTGGCGGGGAGCAGTGTTGTGTAGTTCTCCACGGTGAACTGCTTGCCGTATTGGGGGTGCGAGCCCCAACGGCCCTCCATGCGGAGGGATTCGCCGGCCTGGGCGCCGAGCAGTGCGCCTACGACGGTGAGGAGATCGCCGCCGCCTCGGCCGGTGTCGACACGGGCGACTGTGTAGCCGGTCTCGTCGTTGGCGTAGGTGATGCGTTCCAGGACGCCTTCGAGGACGGCGAGGTGGCGCTCGTCTGTGGGGGTCCCCGGTTTTGCCGCCTGGTTGGACATGGGTCGACGGTACCGGGCGGGTGTGACAGGGGGCTGCGGAACCCTGGGCAGGTCCGTGGGGCCTCGGCGTCTGAATGCTCCCGCACGGGGTCGTCGCAATCGGCACCCTCTTGGTGAGTGCGACTTTGGGGAGCAGTTGGGTACGCAGCGCCTGCATCGGACAGTGGCCGAGCTACGTTACGTATGGCTCAGGTGCGATGGGGCCCACGGACACCCTCCCCCTTGTTCCTTTCGGACTCCGTGTTCCTTTCGGACTCCGTGATCCACAATGGTTTGCCGTCGCCGCAGGTGACGCGGAGTCCATCGGCTGGTTCAAGGCTGGTGCGCTTCACTTGAAGCCAGGTGTCGCCCACCTGGGCAAGGGGGCGATCGGGCGATCGCATGAAGCGATGCGTCCTGACCTGGTCGTGGATCGTACGGGCGCTGTCCGACCAGTGGATGACGGAGAACTCCGCTTCCATGAACCCCGCGTAGCTGGCCGCCGCGTCGTTCTGTGGCTCGCCGGCGTGGCCGGCCGCCGCCCGGTCCAGCGAGGTGCGAAGCAAATCGCGAACAACGGGCATGGCCTTGGTGCAGTAGCTCGCCCAGTCGATGTCGTCAGCGAGGGGAATTCCATCCTGCTGGGCGAGAACATTCCCGGTGTCGAAGTCGTCGTCCATTCGGTGCACGCTGACACCACCGGTCGGGTCGCCATTGCGGATCGCCCACAGCAACGGCGCCGGACCGCGATACTTCGGCAGCATCGAGACATGAATGTTGAGTGCGCCCAACCTCGGAATCGCCAATACGGAAGGCGGAAGCTTCCAGGCGAACCCAAACACGACCAGAAGGTCGGGCCGGTAACTCTCCAGCATGAGACCGAGCCCTTTGACGCCCCCGGGAAGCATCAGATCCATCCCTGGCGGAACCGCGTCGAGAATGGCGGCCGTTGTTTCACCGGCGTCGCCGAGAATCGGGCCGCCGGATCGAAGGGAACGACCGTAGAAATACGCGACCGGAAGATGACCGGCGTCGGTGCACGCCGCATGAATCGTGGAGAACTCGGCGGGCCCGGAGGAGATCACGCCGATTCGGAGAGCAGTCGACATCCAGCTGTTCCTCATAGAGCGGATCGGCGGCAGGTATTCCGCCGATCACCGTCAAGACCGTCAAATCAAGGTGTACTCGCTGTGCGGAATGCCCAGCTTCCAGACCGATTCGAAAGCCTTGACACACACCTCCGCCACCTGGGGATCTTTACTCAGTTCGTTGCCGACCCAGCCGCCGTCTCCGGTGAAGTGGTTGAACAACACGGTGGAACTGTCGAAGATCCAGCAGTCGTTGCCCGGCAACGCCAGCCCTGAAGCGCGCGTACGAGGCAGCCAGCGCACATCCTCACCGGCCGCGATGTTCTGGGGCGTACCCTCGTGCTCGAACCGGATGTACTCGGTGACCGGTTCGGAGACGATCCGGGCCCGGCGAAGCTCCACACCCCGCGCGGCGGTGGCCCGCATCAGGTCGAGCCAGCCGGCCTTGCTCGCGGCGTCCTCCTCGGGCCCCCACTCACCGGCCCGCCACTTCTCGATGTCCGCCCGCTCCTCCGCGACGGCGTAGTGATCCCGCATCTCCAGATGCCAGGCAGATTCGCGGCAGGAATTGAAAAGCCGGGCCCAGCCTTCTGCGTCGAGAGACTCCATTCACATCATCCTTCATCTTTCGGCAAGTACGAGAACAGCGACGCGGGCACTCGGACGACCGTTTCCCCGTCCGGTATATTCATCTGTACCAGATCATTCGGGTCTCCGATCAAATAGCCCTGCACGATGAAATCGCCGCTTTCCTCGTCCCGGTACAAGCGCGGTGAACCGCCCTGACCCGTGGAGCCACCGACGAAGGTAATCTTCATGACTGTCCCTCACTCTTCGATGCCGCGAATCACTCCATGATGTTGTAAACATGCAATGGGTACAACGACGATCATCGTAGCTGACCAAGGCTCCTCTGTGAGGCACGAATCCCATATCTCCCAATCAAGATGGAGGGAACAAGCCACGGAGTGATTGCCTCCGGTGCGGCACCGGGTTCGGCGTACTGGTTCATGGGTAACTCGGCTTGGCGACGCCGAGCGGGCGACCGGTAAGGGGACGAGAGAGGAGTGGAGGGGATGTGACGGAGAAGCGGATCGGTCACGATGGAGAGCCGGGATCCGAGCCTCGCCCGGGCACCAACAACGACCTCGCCGGAACGGCTGGCAACGTGGTCCAGGCCGGTGAAGTCCGGGGCGGCGTGCATTTTCACAGCGTGGCACTCGCGTCGGCTCCCTGCCCGGCCCAACTGCCCGGCGATGTGGGCGGCTTCGTCAACCGGATCGATGAACTGCGGTCCCTGCACGCCCTGCTGGAGCTTCCACCACCCGGAACCCAGCAGAATTCGGGGATATTGCGCATTGCCGTTGTCGTCGGCACCGCCGGAGTGGGCAAGACATCGCTCGCCATCCGCTGGGCGCACCAGATCAAGGAGCACTTTCCCGATGGGCAGCTGTACGTCAACCTGCACGGCTACGACCCGGGCCCGCCGGTGATCGTCACGGATGTCCTGGGACGTTTCCTGCGTGCGCTTGACGTGCCGCTGGAGCACATACCCACTGGTGAAGAGCCACGCGCGGAACTGTTCCGGTCGGTGACGGCCGACCGCCGCGTGCTCATCGTCCTGGACAACGCCGCCACCGCCGGCGAGATCCGACCACTTCTGCCCGGCTCCTCCAGCTGTCTGGTGGCAATCACGAGTCGTACCCGCATGTCGGGTTTGGTGGTGCGGGAAGGGGCACATCGAGTGGGTGTGGAAACGCTGTCTCAAGCCGAATCCGTGCAGTTGCTGCGCACCGTCTTCGCCGGGTACCGGACCGGCGACGACCAGGAAGAGCTCGCCGAATTGGCGCGATTGTGCGCCCGGCTGCCGCTGGCCCTCCGAATCGTGGCCGAACGCGCTGCGGCACGGCCGCGCATGCCTCTGCGCGACCTGATCGCCGATCTGCGCGACGAGTCCGGACTGTGGGACGCGCTGTCGGTGACAGGCGAGGGAGAGACAGAGGAAGCGGACGCGGTGCGCACGGTGTTCGCCTGGTCGTACCGCACGCTCACCCCGCAGAACGCTCGGATGTTCCGGTTACTGGGACTGCATCCGGGACCTGAATTCAGGGTGGAGGCCGCCGCGGCCCTCGCAGCCACCACCACGGTCCGCGCCCGACGCCACCTCGACAGCCTGGCCGCCGCGCATCTGCTGGAGGAGTGTGGTCACGACCGCTACCAGTTCCACGACCTGCTGCGTGCCTACGCCGTCGACCAGACCCAGCGCGAGGAATCACCGGAGAGCCGGCGTGCCGCGCTGGAACGGGTCCTCGGCTGGTACTTGCACTCGGCTGCCGCTGCCGCCCTGGCGGGCTCATGCTCGTACACGATGCCGCTGACGCTGGAACCGGTGGACGATCACGTCAGGCCGATGTCCTTCGACGACGGAGACGATGGAAAGGCGGGGATCGCCTGGTACGAGACCGAGCGCGACAATCTGATCACCGCGGTCCGTATCGCCGGCGCCATCGGGCTGGACCGGGTCGCCTGGCAGATCCCCGCCGTGCTGACGATGGTCATCGCGGACCGGGAGCCGGCCGACACCTGGCTGCCTGCCCAGCGCATGGCCCTCGAATCGGCTCTCCGGGCGGGTGACCGGTACGGGGAAGCGATCACCCTCGACAACCTCGGCATCGCCTGCCGGCATCTTTTCCGGCTGGCCGAGGCCGAGGAGTGCTTCAGTGCCGCGCTGAATACCTTTCAGGAACTCGGGAACGTGTTCGGGGTTGCTCGGGCCGCCAACGGCCTGGGCGTGACCCATATGTTCGCGCATCGCGTCGAGGACGCCACCACCTGTTTCGAGCAGGCGCTGGAGCAGGCGAACGAACTCGGCAACGTCCTCTACACCGGCGCCTTCACCCGCAATCTCGGATGGGCGTTCCTCGAATGCGACGAACTCGACCGGGCGGAGGAATTACTGAGCCGATCGGCCGCCATTCTGGCCGACGCGAAAGAGCCGCTGGAACAGGCCGAAGCGCTGACCCTGCTGTCGGCCGTCCACCGGCGAGCGGGACGATTCACGCCGGCGAACGAGACGGCCGAGCGGGCACTGGCCATCGCGGGCGAAGCCGACGGCAAGCTGTTCGAGTCCCTCGCTCTCCTGGAACTGGGCCGCAACGCCGTCGCGCAGAGAGAGGCCACCGAGGCCCTCGCCCACCTCCAGCAGGCCGCCGCCCTGTTCCAGCGCATCGGCCGTCCCGATCTTCAGGCTGCCGCGTGGGACGCGACCGGCGAGGCGTATCTCCTGCTCGGGCGAGTCGAGGAAGCCGTCGCATTCCACCGCCAGGCGTGTTCGGCGTTCCGTAGCAGGGACGACCGCTGGTCCCTGGCACTTTCCCTGGCTCATCTCGCCGTGGCACTGACCCACCAGGGAGCTCCGCAGGAAGCACGGGAGCAGCGCCGCGAGGCTCTTCGCCTGCTCACGGCGTTCCACGACACCGTGGCGCAAGCGAGGCGATCCGAGGTGGAGGCTGCAGCCCGGGCGGAGACCTAGACCGTCCCGGCCATGTCCCCCGGCAGGCGAGGCGCAGTTGGTCCCTGCGGCAGGGACATCGTGAGCGGTACGGCAGTCCAGAGGCTGCTGAGCGACGTGCCTGGAGGCTCGGCTCCAACGCCGCCCGCTCGGCCAAACCTGGTCGTGCCCGGTGCAGATGGATCGCCCACAGCGCCTGCCTCCTCACGCCCAGCGCCCGCTACCTGGCCGTCGCCAAGAAGAACCGTCCCGGCCTGCATGAGCAGGTCAGAAAGCGCAGCCTTCCGCCGCCTCGCCCGTCCCGGCGCCCGCCAGGCCATACAAGTCGTCTGACGGCGAAGTGAACTGAGTACCGGCAAGATCACCATCGAGCGGGTCCACGTGACCACCAGCCGGGACATCTACGACGCCATCCCGACCCAGCTCGCCGCCTGGGTCAGAAGCCACCGGGGCATCGAGAACCTCCCGCACCACGTCGGTCGCCGTCCTCCGCCACACCAGCCCCGGCCACCACAGCCCGCTGTCAGCCCTCGGCCTCGCATGATCAACCCGGACAGACCGCGATCACGCAATGCCCCTGGGGAGTCAGCGGCCGACGGTCAAGTACCGGCCGAGGTCGACGCCCAGGTCTGCGACGAGCACGAGGGCGAGGGCGAGGGCGAGGCGGCGGCATCACGAGGACTGCCGAAGCCTGATCGAACACCTGGTCCCGGCGTGCCGCCGTTCATCACGATCGGGTCTCAGAGGTCGATCAGGGTCTTGATTTATTCGCATGTAATCGATTCCAATCCTCCATGTAATCGATTCCACGAGGAGGTGGAACGGCGATGGCGAGCATCAAGGACGTCGCCGCCGAGGCCGGGGTTTCCGTGGCCACGGTGTCGCGGGTGCTGAACGACCATCCGTCGGTCAGTGACGACGCGCGTACCCGCGTGCTGGCCGCCGTAGAGGCGCTGGGCTACCGCCCGAACGCCGTCGCCCGTTCGTTGCGTACCGATCAGACGCGCACCCTCGGGCTGGTCATCAGCGACGTGCTCAACCCGTACTTCACCGAGCTGGCCCGCTCCGTCGAGGAGGAGGCCCGCGCCCTCGGGTACAGCGTGATCATCGGCAACGCCGACGAGCGGCCGGAGCTGCAGGACCACCACGTGCGGACGCTGCTGGACCGGCGTATCGACGGACTGCTCGTCTCCCCCACCGACGGCGGCTCCCCCGGCATGCTGGACGCCGCCCGCGCCGGGACCCCGATGGTGTTCGTGGACCGGTGGATCCCGGGCCTGGACGTGCCCGTCGTGCGGGCCGACGGGCGGGCCGCGATCCGGGATCTCGTCGCGCATCTGCACGGGCTCGGGCATCGCAGGCTCGCCATCATCGGGGGGCCTGCTGCCACCACGACCGGCAGTGAGCGCGTCGCTGCCTTCAGGGACGCGCTGGCCGAGTACGGGATACCCCTCCCCGACGTCTACATCGGCCAGGGCGACTTCCAGGTCGAGAGCGGGCGGCGGGTGACCGAAGGGTTTCTCGATCTGCCCGAGCCGCCCGAGGTCGTGTTCGCCGCCGACAACCTGATGGCCCTGGGTGCCCTGGACGCCGTACGCGCGCGTGGGTTGCGGGTTCCGGAGGATCTCGCGCTGGCCGCGTTCGACGACATCCGGTGGTTCGTGCACACCGATCCGCCGATCACCGCGATCGCTCAGCCCACGGGCGAGTTGGGGCGGGCCGCCGTGCGTGCGCTCGTCGACCAGATCGAAGGACGGCCCCCGCCGTCCGTCACCCTTCCCGCCCGGCTCGTCGTGCGCCGCTCGTGCGGCGAACCCGGTGAGCCGGGAACCTCGTCATCCCCTGTTCGAAGGAGCCAGTCGTGAGCAACCAGGACGAGTTGCTGCGCATCGAGGGCATCCGCAAGACCTTCCCCGGTGTCGTCGCGCTGGACGGCGTCGACTTCGATCTGCGCCGGGGTGAGGTCCATGTGCTGCTCGGTGAGAACGGCGCGGGCAAGAGCACCCTCATCAAGATGCTCTCCGGTGCTTATCGCCCCGACGGCGGTCGCATCCTGGCCGCCGGCGAGGAGGTGCGCATCCACAGTGCGCAGGACTCCGCGCACCTCGGGATCGCCACCATCTACCAGGAGTTCAACCTCGTTCCCGATCTGACGGTCGCCGAGAACATCTTTCTGGGGCGGCAGCCGCGTCGCCTCGGGATGATCGACCGGAAGCGGATGGAGGCCGACGCCGCCGTTCTGCTGGAGCGGGTGGGTGTGAACGTCTCGCCGCGCGCTCGGGTGCGTGAACTCGGTATCGCGCGGCTCCAGATGGTCGAGATCGCGAAGGCGCTCAGCCTGAACGCGCGCGTGCTGATCATGGACGAGCCGACCGCCGTGCTCACCTCGGAAGAGGTCGAGAAGCTGTTCTCCATCGTGCGTCAACTGCGCGCTGACGGGGTCGGGATCGTCTTCATCACCCATCACCTGGAGGAGATCGCTGCCCTCGGGGACCGCGTCACCGTCATTCGGGACGGGAAGAGCGTGGGGGAGGTGCCTGCCTCCACCCCTGAAGACGAGCTTGTACGGCTCATGGTCGGGCGGTCGATCGAGCAGCAGTATCCGCGTGAACGGCCGGACGCCGGCGCCGCGTTGCTCTCCGTCGAGGGGCTCACCCGTGACGGGGTCTTCCACGACATCAGCTTCGAGGTGCGGGCCGGTGAGGTCGTCGGCATCGCCGGGCTCGTCGGGGCCGGTCGTACCGAAGTCGTACGGGCTGTCTTCGGGGCCGACCCGTACGACCAGGGGGCGGTCACCGTCTCCGGTGGGCTCATCCCCAAGCATGACGTCAACGCGGCCATGGCGGCCGGGATCGGGCTCGTGCCCGAGGACCGCAAGGGGCAGGGGCTCGTCCTCGACCAGTCCGTGGAGGAGAACCTCGGGCTCGTCACCATGCGGGCCGCCACCAAGGGTGGTCTTGTCGATCTCAAGGGGCAGCGCGAGGCCGCCGCGCGGATCGCGAAGCAGCTGGGCGTGCGGATGGCCGGACTCGGCCAGCAGGTACGGACGTTGTCCGGCGGCAACCAGCAGAAGGTCGTCATCGGCAAGTGGCTGCTCGCCGACACCAAGGTGCTGATCCTCGACGAGCCGACGCGCGGTATCGACGTCGGCGCCAAGGTCGAGATCTATCAGCTGATCAATGAGCTGACGGCCGCCGGTGCCGCCGTGCTCATGATCTCCAGTGATCTGCCCGAAGTTCTCGGCATGAGTGACCGGGTGCTGGTCATGGCCCAGGGGCGGATCGCGGGCGAACTCTCCGCCGAACAGGCCACGCAGGACTCCGTGATGGCACTCGCCGTCAGCACGCCCAGCACACCGACCCAAGCGACTACCGCTCAAGCAACTACCGCTGTGGAGGGCCACCGTGGCCACTGACACGCTCAAGAGCACGCCGGGCGCGAGTGGCGCCTCGGGGATCCGCCGACTGCTGCTCGACAACGGCGCGTTGACCGCGCTCATCGTCCTGGTCATCGCCATGTCGGCGCTGTCCGGCGACTTCCTGACCACCGACAACCTTCTCAACGTCGGTGTCCAGGCGGCCGTGACCGCCATCCTCGCCTTCGGCGTCACCTTCGTGATCGTCTCGGCGGGCATCGACCTGTCGGTCGGTTCGGTGGCGGCCCTCTCGGCCACCGTGCTGGCCTGGAGCGCCACGCAGCACGGCGTCCCGGTCTTCCTCGCCGTCGTCCTCGCGATCGCCACGGGTATCGCGGCCGGTCTCGTCAACGGTTTCCTCATCGCCTACGGCAAACTGCCGCCGTTCATCGCGACGTTGGCGATGTTGTCGGTGGCGCGCGGTCTGTCGCTGGTGATCTCGCAGGGCTCCCCGATCGCCTTCCCCGACTCGGTCTCGCACCTCGGTGACACGCTCGGCGGGTGGCTGCCGGTGCCGGTCCTGGTGATGATCGCGATGGGGCTGATCGCCGCCTTCATCCTCGGGCGGACCTACATCGGCCGTTCCATGTACGCGATCGGCGGCAACGAAGAGGCCGCGCGGCTCTCGGGGTTGCGCGTCTCCAAGCAGAAGCTCGCGATCTACGCCCTGTCCGGGGTCTTCGCCGCCGCCGCGGGCATCGTCCTCGCCTCCCGGCTCTCCTCCGCGCAGCCGCAGGCCGCCGACGGTTACGAGCTGGACGCGATCGCCGCTGTCGTCATCGGCGGCGCCTCCCTCGCGGGCGGCACCGGCAAGGCGTCCGGCACGCTGATCGGCGCGCTGATCCTCGCGGTGCTGCGCAACGGCCTCAACCTCCTTTCCGTGTCCGCCTTTTGGCAGCAGGTCGTCATCGGTGTCGTCATCGCGCTGGCGGTCCTGCTGGACACCGTGCGCCGCAAGGCGGGCGCAACTCCCGCCTCCGGTGCGGGCGATGGCGGTGGCAGCAAGAGCAAGCAGGCGACCACGTACGCGCTCGCGGCCGTCGTCACCATCGCGATCGTCGGCGCGACCTCCTTCCTGCACAACGACTCCTCTACGTCCGCGAAGCCCAAGCTCGGTCTGTCGCTCTCCACGCTCAACAACCCGTTCTTCGTGCAGATCCGGTCGGGCGCGCAGGCCGAGGCGAAGAAGCTGGGCCTGGACCTGACCGTCACGGACGCGCAGAACGACGCCTCCCAGCAGGCCAACCAGCTCCAGAACTTCACCAGTTCCAACTACGGCGCGATCATCGTCAACCCGGTGGACTCGGACGCGGCGAGCAACTCCGTGAAGGCCGCCGACAAGGCGAAGATCCCGGTCATCGCCGTCGACCGGGGCGTCAACAAGGCGGCCGTGGACACGCTCGTCGCCTCCGACAACGTCGTGGGCGGTGAACTCGCCGCCAAGACCGTCGCCGAGAAGCTGGGCGGCAGCGGCAAGATCGTCATCCTCCAGGGCCAGGCGGGCACTTCGGCGGCGCGCGAGCGGGCGGAGGGCTTCGCCAAGGGGCTGAAGGCCTACCCCGGCATCCAGGTCGTCGCCCAGCAGCCGGCCGACTTCGACCGCACCAAGGGCCTCGACGTGATGTCGAACCTGCTCCAGGCCCACCCCGACGTCCAGGGCGTCATCGCCGCCAACGACGAGATGGCCCTCGGCGCGATCAAGGCGCTCGGCTCCAAGGCCGGCAAGTCGGTCTCGGTCGTCGGCTTCGACGGCACGCCGGACGGCCTGACCGCCGTGAAGCAGGGCACGCTGTACGCGTCCGTGGCACAGCAGCCCAGCCAGCTCGGCAAGATTGCCGTGGACAACGCGCTGCGCGCCGCTCAGGGCAAGAAGGTGGAGACGACGGTGAAGGTGCCGGTCAAGGTCGTCACCAAGGAGAACGTGGCCGGCTTCACCGGCTGACCACGACCGCCCGACAAGCACCACCCGACAAGCACCGCCTGACAAGCACCGCCTGACAAGCACCGCCTGACAACGACCGGATCAACGCTCCAAGTCACCACTGTGGGGAGTCAATTGATGTACGACTACGACCTCCTGGTCGTGGGATCGGCCAACGCCGACCTCGTGATCGGCGTCGAGCGGCGGCCGGGCGCCGGCGAGACGGTCCTCGGTTCCGACCTGGCCGTCCACCCCGGCGGCAAGGGCGCCAACCAGGCGGTCGCCGCCGCCCGGCTGGGAGCCCGTACGGTCCTGCTGGCCCGGGTCGGCGACGACGCGAACGGCCGGCTGCTGCTCGACTCGCAGCGGGCCGCCGGTGTCGACACGGTGGGTGTGCTGGTCGGCGGTGCGCCGACCGGGGTCGCGCTGATCACGGTGGACCCGTCCGGGGACAACAGCATCGTGGTGTCGCCCGGCGCCAACGGAAAGCTGTTCCCCGTGGACGTCCAGGCCGCCGGGTGCCTCTTCCAGGCCGCCCGGGTGGTCTCCGTACAGCTGGAGATCCCGCTGGAGACGGTCGTGGAGGTCGTCCGGAGTCTCGCGGACGGCAGCCGCTTCGTGCTGAACCCGTCGCCGCCGCGGCCACTCCCGGCCGAAGTCCTGGCCGCCTGCGACCCGTTGATCGTCAACGAGCACGAGGCGAAGGTGATCCTCGGGGACGCGTGTGTGAGCGAGCGGCCCGAGGACTGGGCGCGGATCCTGCTGGCGAAGGGGCCGCGTTCGGTGGTCGTGACGCTGGGTGCGGAGGGTGCGTTGGTGGCGTCCAAGGACGGGGTCACGCGGGTGCCGTCCGTGAAGGTGGACGCCGTGGACACGACGGGTGCGGGGGACGCGTTCACCGCGGCGCTGGCGTGGAAGCTGGGTGCGGGGTTGTCGTTGGCCGAGGCGGCGGAGTACGCGGCCAGGGTCGGGGCGGTGGCCGTCACAAAGAAGGGCGCCCAGGACTCCTTCCCGACGGCGGACGAGGTCGCCGCGCTGTGAAGAAGGCAGGGATTCTCAACCGTCATCTCTCCGGCGCGCTGGCCGAGTTGGGGCACGGGGACGGGGTGCTGGTGTGCGACGCCGGGATGCCGATCCCGAAGGGCCCCCGGGTGGTGGACCTGGCGTTCCGGGCCGGGGTGCCGTCGTTCGAGGAAGTGCTGGACGGGTTGCTGGCCGAGCTGGTGGTGGAGGGGGCGACGGCGGCGAGCGAGGTGCGCGGCGCGAATCGAGCGGCCACGGCGCTGCTCGACGCGCGCTTCCCCGACGGCCTGGACCTCGTCTCCCACGAGCGGCTCAAGGAGCTGTCGGCGGGTGCGCGGCTGATCGTACGGACGGGCGAGGCGCGGCCGTACGCGAACGTGCTGTTGCGGTGCGGGGTGTTTTTCTAGCGCCCGTCCGGAGCCCGGCAGGGTGACCGGCGTGCCGGAAAAAATTCGAGGGGGCCCGGTCCGTCGACCAAGCCCCCTCGGGTTTTCCCCTCCACCATCAGGACCCCCACGATCCCCCCAGATCCCCCTCCAAGAGTCCTGATGCCATGTACGACCCACGGACTACGGGGAGGGTTGTACGACATCTTGAGAATTCTTCAAGACACGGACGAGGCGCGCGCGAGGGAGGCCGTCGGCACGACGGCCTCGGCGCTGTCCGGCGAGGCGGCGGCCGTGGAGTCCCCGGCTGCCGAGGCACCTCAGGGGGGCTCCGCTCCAGGGCGTGGCCACGCTGGGCGGGTTCGCGACCGGGGGGCTCATGGCCGGGGTGCCGGCGAAGGCGGCGAAGCCCGTGGCGAACGCGGTGGCCAAGAAGACGGGGCTGCCGCCGGCGACCGTCACGCGGGTCGTCGAGATGCTGATCCCGGCGGTACTCGCGGTGCTCACGAAGCGGGCGGCGAAGAAGTAACCCGTGCGGTGCGGGTGTTGGCCGGTCGGTACGGCATACTCCTGACCTCCTGCCCCACCCCGGATCGAACGGGGTGGGGCAGGGCTCAGGGGTGTGTCAGTGCGGGGTGGTCGGCGTCAGCGGACGGTGACCGAGACACCCTTGGACACGGCGGCGCCGTCCTTGACCCGCAGGACCTGGACGCCCTTCTTCTGGAACTTGTCGGTCAGCTTGTAGGCGCTGTGGTTGACCTTGACGGTCACCGGCAGGGACTTCCAGGCCTTGCCGGTCTTGACCTGGAGCGTGACCTTGCTGCCCTCCTTCAGACCGGCGGTCTTGCCGGTGAAGGTGACCACGTCACCGAGCTTCACGGCGGCGTGGTTGGCCTTGAGGGTGATGCTGGGCGCCGGGGCGGCGACGGCGGCGGTGGTGCCGACGGCGACGAGCGCGGCGGAGACCACGGACACGGCGGCGATACGCACGTTCACAGACAACTCCTTGTTTTGTTTCTCGAATTACTTCTCTTATGCATCTCTCAGGCTTCTCTCATACAAGAGAAAGCCCGGAAGGCCGCGCTTCCGGGCTTTCTCCCGGCCCCGCGGCGAGCACGATCCTACAGACATGACCTGGGGAGATACGGTTCCGAAAAGCTCCGAAAAACCTAAATCGACAGGCTGTTCACAGGAATTACGCACACTGCGCGGACCCTGATCTGCGTTTATAAAAATGAGCTGTGTGAAGGTGACTCTCACATTCCGGCTGCGCTCAGGCGGCGCCCCGGCCCGCGAGGACCGTTTCGCGGAACGAGGCGACCACGGGCCGTAGATCGACCCGGTGCCAGGCCGCCCACAGTTGGACGGACGCTCCGTGCCAGGGCAGTTCGCGTACCGCGACGCCGTCGGTCGTGCCGCGCATCATGCTCTTCTGGATGAGCGCGAGGCCGAGACCGGAGGCGACCAGTCCCAGCGCGGTGAGCGGATCGGCCGCGTCCAGACGGATGTCCGGGGTGAAGCCGGAGGCCACGCACGACGCGACGAACGTGTCGCGCCAGGCCGGGTCGTGAGAGTCGCCCACCGCGATCCACGGCTGCCCGTCAAGGGCCTCGGGGGTCAACTCCGCCTGCCCCGCGAGGGGATGCTCCGCGGGCAGCGCGAGCAGCAACGGATCCCGCAGCAAAGGGGCCGTGTCCAGGTCCGGGTCGTCCTCGGGCGGCGGTGTGCGCACCAGCGCGATGTCGAGGCTGCGCTGGCGCAGCCCCTCGAACTGCTCGGCCGACTCCTGGTCGTACAGCGCGACGTGAATCCCCGGGCGCCGATCGCGCAGGGTGCGCAGGGCGGTGGGCAGGATGCCCGTGTGCATGGCGTCGGCCACGTAGCCGATGCACAGACCGCCCTCCTCGCCGCGGCCGAGCCGCCGACCGAGGTTCTCCAGCCGGTCCGCGTGGCGCAGCAGGGCACGCGCCTCGGTCAGGAAGACCCGGCCGTCGGAGGTCAGCCGGATGCGCTGCTGACTGCGTTCGAAAAGGGTCAGGCCCAGGTTCTTCTCGAGCTGGGCGATCTGCCGGCTGAGCGGCGACTGGGAGATGTGCAGCTGCTCGGCGGCCCGGCCGACGTGTTCGGTCTCGGCGACGGCGACGAAGTAGCGGAGTTGGCGCAGGTCAAGCATGTAGGACCTCGGAGGACTCAAGTATGTCCAAGCAAGTCTTGGACAGTCTCACCCAAGGATCCTAACCTCGAACACGCAAGGCCGACGGATCGCGCATTCAAGGATGAATCCGCCGTAATCACCACCTCTCGGCACTCATCGCCATCCCTCATCACCATCACCATCACCATCACCATCACCCTCGCAAGGATCCCCCCATGAGCATCAAGCCCCTCCTGCCCGGCGCCCTCGGCTTCGGCACCGCACCGCTCGGCAACATGTTCCGCGCCATCCCCGACGAGGAGGCCGCAGCCACCGTCGAAGCCGCCTGGGACCAGGGCATCCGCTACTTCGACACCGCGCCCTTCTACGGCGCGGGACTCTCCGAGATCCGGCTCGGTGACGTACTGGCGCAGCACCCCCGCGACGAGTTCGTCCTCAGCACGAAGGTCGGCCGCGTCATCCTCGACGAGATCGAGGACCCGGCCGCACGCGACCTCGGCGAGAAGGGCGGCCTCTTCGAACACGGCCGCCCGAACAAGATGGTCAACGACTACACCGCCGACGCCACCCTCCGCTCCATCGAGGACAGCCTCAAGCGCCTGCGGACGGATCGCCTCGACATCGTGTGGGTGCACGACGTGGCCCAGGACTTCTACGGCGACGAGTGGCTGGCCGCCTACGAGACCGCCCGCACCGGCGCGTTCCGTGTCCTGCAGAAGCTGCGCGAGGAGGGCGTCATCAAGGCCTGGGGCCTTGGCGTCAACCGCGTGGAACCCCTGGAGCTCACCCTCGACCTGGACGAGCCGAAGCCCGACGCCTTCCTCCTCGCCGGCCGCTACACCCTCCTCGACCACGACCGCGCCCTGCAGCGCCTGCTGCCCGCCGCAGCCGCGCAGGACGTCGACATCGTGGTCGGCGGCCCCTACAGCTCGGGCATCCTCGCCGGCGGAACGCACTTCGAGTACCAGCAGGCGCCCGCGCACATCATCGACAAGGTGGCGCGGATCAAGGCGCTCACCCAGCGGCACGGGGTCGGTATCAAGTCCGCCGCGCTGCAGTTCTCCCTCGCCCATCCGGCGACGGCAGCCGTGATCCCCGGCGCCACCAGGCCCAGCCGCATCGCCGAGGACCTGGCCGCTCTCGGCGAGCCGATCCCGGCCGCGTTCTGGACGGATCTGCGCGCGGAGCGGCTGATAGCGCAGGACGCGCCCGTGCCCACCGCCTGACCCCCTACGCCCCCTACGCCCCCTACGCCCCCTACGCCCCCTACGCCCCCTACGCCCCCAGGAGGATCCCGTGGCCACGACCACCGCATCCCTCGACATACCCGCCTCGCCCGACCGCGTCTGGCAGCTCATCGGCGGCTTCGACTCGCTGCCCGACTGGCTCCCCTACATCCCCGCCAGCGAACTCAGCGACGGCGGACGCGTCCGCAGCCTCCGGAACGAGGACGGCGGCGTGATCGTCGAGCGCCTCGAAGCCTTCGACAACAAGGCCCGCACCTACAGCTACTCGATCCTCCAGGCCCCCTTCCCCGTCACCGGCTACCTCTCCACCCTCACGGTGCACGAGACACCCGGGCAGGACACGGCCCGCGTCGAGTGGTCCGGCGCCTTCACGCCGGACGGCATCAGCGACGACGAGGCCATCGCCCTGTTCCAGGGCATCTACGCGGACGGCCTCGCCGCACTGAAGCAGACGCTCACCGTTTCCGACCGGCGCGCGTGACCCCGCGGGGACGGGCTCAGCGGATCACGTGTTCCACGAACCTCGCGGCCGTCTCCGCCAGCACCTCCCGCCCGTCCCGCGCCCACAGCCCGTCGTTGAACAGTTCGACCTCGATGGGACCGGTGTAACCGGCGGCCTCGACGTACGCCTTCCACTCCCGCATGTCGATCGCGCCGTCCCCGATCTGCCCGCGGCCGTTGAGCACGCCCTCGGGCAACGGGGTGGTCCAGTCGGCGAGTTGGAAGGTGTGGATACGGCCGCCCGCGCCCGCCCGGGCGATCTGCGCCGGGGCCTGGTCGTCCCACCAGATGTGGTACGTGTCCACCGTGACGCCGACCTGCTGGGCGGGGAACCGCTCCGCGAGGTCGAGGGCCTGGGTGAGCGTCGAGACCACACAGCGGTCGGAGGCGAACATCGGGTGCAACGGCTCGATGGCCAGCCGTACGCCCCGCTCCTCGGCGTAGGGCCCCAACTCCCCCAGCGCGTCGGCGATCCGCTCCCGCGCGCCGTGCAGATCCTTCGAACCGGCGGGCAGACCGCCGGACACGAGAACGAGGGTGTCCGTGCCGAGCACGGCCGCCTCGTCGACGGCCCGGCGATTGTCGTCCAGGGCGCGGGCGCGCTCGGCCGGGTCGATCGCCGTGAAGAAGCCGCCCCTGCACAACGTTGTCACCGCGAGCCCCGCGCCGCGGACCAGCTTCGCGGTCTCCTCCAGGCCGTACGACTGGACCGGCTCGCGCCAGAGGCCGACGCCCGGGACGCCCAACTCCAGGCAGGCGTCGACCAGTTCGGGCATCGACAGCTGCTTGACCGTCATCTGGTTGATGGAGAAGCGGGACAGGTCGGCGGCGCTCACTGGGTCACTCCGTACAGGGCGAGCAGGTTCTTCATCCGTTCCTCCGCGAGCTTCGGGTCGGGGAACAGGCCCAGCCCGTCGGCGAGTTCGTAGGCACGGGCGAAGTGCGGGAGGGAGCGGGCCGATTGGAGGCCGCCGACCATCGTGAAGTGCGCCTGGTGGCCCGCGAGCCAGGCCAGGAACACCACGCCCGTCTTGTAGAAGCGGGTGGGGGTCTGGAAGAGGTGGCGGGACAACTCGACCGTCGGGTCGAGGAGTTCACGGAAGCCTGCCGTGTTCCCGGTGTCCAGGACGCGGACCGCCTCCGCCGCCAGCGGGCCGAGCGGGTCGAAGATGCCGAGCAGGGCGTGACTGAAGCCCTGGTCGTCGCCCGCGATCAGCTCGGGGTAGTTGAAGTCGTCGCCGGTGTAGCAGCGCACGCCCTGCGGCAGTCGGCGCCGGATGTCGATCTCCCGCTGAGCCTCCAGGAGCGACACCTTGATGCCGTCGACCTTGTCGGGGTGCGTGGCGATGACTTCGAGGAACGTGTCGGTGGCCGCGTCCAGGTCGGACGAACCCCAATAGCCCTCCAGCGCCGGGTCGAACATCGGGCCGAGCCAGTGCAGGACGACGGGCTCGGTGGCCTGGCGGAGCAGGTGGCCGTAGACCTCCAGGTAGTCCTCAGGACCCTTGGCCACGGCCGCGAGCGCCCGGGACGCCATCAGGATGGCCTGCGCGCCCGACGCCTCGACGAGGGCCAACTGCTCCTCGTACGCGGCCTGTACGTCGGCCAGGGACGCCGGGCCGGTGAGCTGGTCGGTGCCGACACCACAGGCGATACGGCCGCCGACCGCCTTGGCCTCGGCGGCACTTCGGCGGATCAGCTCGGCCGCGCCCGCCCAGTCCAGGCCCATGCCGCGCTGGGCGGTGTCCATCGCCTCGGCGACACCGAGCCCGTGCGACCACAGGTGACGGCGGAAGGCGAGGGTGGCGTCCCAGTCGACGGCGGCGGCCGAGTCGGGGCTCGTGTCGGCGAACGGGTCGGCGACGACGTGCGCCGCCGAGAACACCGTACGAGAGGTGAAGGGGGTGCCGGAGGTGACGGCGAGGGGTTCCTGGCGGGGCTCGTACGCCCTCAAGGCCCCACTGCTGTACGGGAGTTGGATGGTCACAGGGTGATCTCCGGAACGTCGAAACGGCGGCCCTCGGCGGACGACTTCAGGCCCAGCTCGGCGAGTTGGACGCCACGGGCGCCGGCGAGGAGGTCCCAGTGGTACGGGGCATCGGCGTAGACGTGGCGGAGGAACAGCTCCCACTGGGCCTTGAAGCCGTTGTCGAACTCGGTGTTGTCGGGGACTTCCTGCCACTGGTCGCGGAAGACCTCGGTGGCGGGGAGGTCCGGGTTCCAGACCGGCTTGGGGGTGGAACTCCGGTGCTGGGCACGGCAGTTGCGCAGGCCCGCGACCGCCGATCCCTCCGTCCCGTCCACCTGGAACTCGACGAGTTCGTCGCGGTTGACGCGGACGGCCCAGGAGGAGTTGATCTGGGCGATGGCGCCGCTGTCGAGCTCGAAGATGCCGTAGGCGGAGTCGTCGGCGGTGGCGTCGTAGGGCTTGCCGTTCTCGTCCCAGCGCTGCGGGATGTGGGTGGTGGCGATGGCCTGGACGGACTTGACGCGGCCGAACAGCTCGTGGAGGACGTACTCCCAGTGCGGGAACATGTCGACGACGATGCCGCCACCGTCCTCGGCGCGGTAGTTCCACGACGGGCGCTGGGCACTCTGCCAGTCGCCCTCGAAGACCCAGTAGCCGAACTCGCCCCGGATGGACAGGATCCGGCCGAAGAAGCCGCCGTCGATGAGCCGCTTGAGCTTCAGCAGGCCCGGGAGGAAGAGCTTGTCCTGGACGACGCCGTGCTTGATGCCGGCGGCGTCGGCGAGGCGGGCCAGTTCCAGGGCGCCGTCGAGGCCGGTCGCGGTCGGCTTCTCGGTGTAGATGTGCTTGCCCGCGGCGATCGCCTTCGTGAGCGCCTCCTCGCGGGCCGAGGTGACCTGCGCGTCGAAGTAGATCTCGACGGTCGGGTCGGCGAGGACCGCGTCGACGTCCGTGGAGACGTTCGCCGGGTCGAGCCCGTGCTGCTCGGCAAGCGCCTTCAGCGCGTGCTCGCGGCGGCCGACGAGGATCGGTTCCGGCCACAGAACCGTACCGTCGCCGAGGTCTAGACCACCCTGCTCGCGCAGTGCGAGGATCGAGCGGACGAGGTGCTGTCGGTAGCCCATGCGCCCGGTCACGCCGTTCATGGCGATACGCACCGTCTTGCGTGTCACGTGTTTCCCTTCGTCCACGCACGTTTCCACGTACGCCTCAAGAATCCAGCAAGCGCTTTCTATATATGCAGAAGCTAGCCTTTGCCCACTGGTCTGTACAAGACCGTGATGGGGTCGAGTTGTTCGAGGGGGCGAACGACCGGGGTAGATGGCCTTATCGTCTGCTCGGACGGGGGCTTCCTTCGGGCGGCCTGTGTACGACTGAGCAGCGTATGTACAACGGCGTACGACAAGATGCGCGACCGGAGGACGAACAACATGACGGTGACCCTGGCGGACGTGGCGGCCCGCGCCCAGGTCTCCCCCGCGACGGTGTCGCGCGTACTGAACGGCAACTATCCGGTCGCGGCCACCACGCGCGAGCGGGTGCTGCGGGCGGTCGACGAGCTCGACTACGTGCTCAACGGTCCCGCGAGCGCGCTGGCGGCGGCCACCTCCGACCTGGTCGGCATCCTGGTGAACGACATCGCCGACCCCTTCTTCGGGATCATGGCGAGCGCGATCCAGGGCGAGATCGGGGGGCCGGGGGGCCGCGCGGGCGGGGAACGGCTGGCGGTGGTGTGCAACACGGGCGGCTCCCCGGAGCGCGAGCTGACGTATCTGACCCTGCTCCAGCGCCAGCGGGCGGCGGCGGTCGTGCTGACCGGCGGCGCCATGGAGAACGCCCCGCACGCGGCGGCGGTCGCGGCGAAGCTGCGGAAACTGGGGGAGGCGGGGACGCGGGTGGTGCTGTGCGGGCGCCCGCCGGCGCCGGACACCGGGGCGTTCGCGCTGACCTTCGACAACCGCGGGGGTGGCCGGGAACTGACCGAGCACCTCATCGGCCTCGGCCATCGCCGGCTCGGCTACATCGCGGGCCCGGAGGAACGGACGACGACCCGACACCGCTTGGAGGGCCACCGGGAGGCGCTGGCCGCGCACGGGATCGTGGAGGATCCCCGGTGGACCGTGCATGGCCGCTACGACCGGCGGTCGGGCTACGAGGCCACGCTGGAGCTGCTGCGGCGGGATCCGTCGCTGACGGCCGTGGTCGCGGCGAACGACTCCGTCGCGGTGGGGGCGAGCGCCGCGCTGCGGGAGTCGGGGCTGCGGATTCCGGACGACGTCTCGGTCGCCGGGTTCGACGATCTGCCGTTCAGCGTGGATGCGGTGCCTTCGCTTACGACGGTGCGGTTGCCGTTGTCGGAGGCGGGGGCTCGGGCGGGGCGGATCGCGATGGGGCGGGAGGAGCCGCCGCCGGGTGGGATCGCCACGGTTCGGGGGGAGTTGATGGTTCGGGGGTCTTCGGGGGTGCCGCGGAAGTAAGGGGGGTCTTGGAGTTGGACGGTGCGGCGGGTTTTTGCCGGTGTCTGCCGCCGGGGACCTTCTCTGCGGAAGTGTGACAGTTCGGCGCGGAGTGCCACACTTCTACGGGTCACCTTGCCGGTGGGTGCTTCTCCGCGCATCGCTCGGCCCCGACCTCAGAGACCTCGGATGCAGGCATGCAGATGCATGTCGTGTCGGCCGTCGTCGTGCACGGCGGCGCTGCGCTTGGTGCCTTCCAGAAGGTAGCCGGAGCTGGTGGCGACCCTGCATGAGGCGTGGTTGCGGGTCGAGTGGTCCAACTCCAGCCGGTGGAAGCCGATCTCGGCCACAGCCCAGGCGGTCAGCGCCTTCAGGCCACGTGTGGCGACACCGGCGCCACGAGCTGCCGGGAGCACCCAGTAGGCCACGCCCGCTGTGCCGTCGTCGAAGTCCAGACCGCGCAGTGCGATCCGGCCGAGTACCTCGGCGCCGTCGCGGGTGATCGCCCAGTGGCCGCCCTTCTCCTGTTTCCAGTCCTGGCGGTATGCCTCGAACCACTCCCGGACCTGGCCCTCGGTGGAAGGCCGACGCGTGTGCCAGCGGCGGATCTCGTCGTCCTGGTAAGCGGCCAGGAACGCCGACGCGTCGGCTTCTTCCCAGGGGCGCAGCAGCAAGCCCCCGGTGACGGGGAGCACGGGTTGAGGTGAGCCGCCGAGCGAGCCGGGGGCGATGACGGGCGGCGTCGACAGAGCGCGGGTCATGGGCCAGGATCGCCCGAGGCCGACCACTCGCGTCAACCTCGCGGGCGGCGTGAAGTCCCGCCGCCCTGCGCCCACTTGACTCCGCCCCACCGTCCCGTTGTCAGTCCCTCCCCATATCGTCCCGGCATGGTCTTCCCCTTGCCCGATGAACTGTCCCCGCTCTCCGGCCGCTTCGAGGCGCGAGGGGAGGTGGAGGTGTGGTTCTCCGACGAACTGCCGGAGGATCTGGTGGAGTTGTGGCCCAGGCTGTTGGAGTCGGCCGAGGTCACGGGGCTGTATCCGTTCATCTGTTGGCGGGATGATCCTTACCAGGTCCAGGACTTGAGCGAGGTCGACGCGATTCGGCTCGATGACGTGCTCGCTGCGGACTTCGTCGAGTATCGGCGTCGGCGGCTGCCGTACTGGTCGAATCCGGCGGCGGGCGGCGACGTGTTGCCGGATGACGACGATCCGGAGGACATGGAGCCCTGGCCGCACGATCCGGGGCCGCCCTTCGAGACCTGGCCCGGGCTCGCGGCGGGCGACCCTGGCACGGGTGCCGGGGTGAGTGCGGCGGAGGCCGGCCGGTGGGCCGTGGAGGAGCTGCTCGGGGACGAACCCTTTGTGCACACCTGCCAGTTGGCGCTTGTGCCCGCGCGGCGTAGCGCCGATGCGTCGGCGATCGTCGGGTGGGCTGCCGAGGCGCCGGTTCCCTTGTTGTGTGCGTTGTTGCGGAGTTGGGAGGAGCGGTTCGGGGTGCGGGTCGTGTCGGGGTTCGGGGGTGCGCTGACCGTGTCGGTCGCCCGGCCGCCGCTTGATGTCCCGCACGCGGAGCAACTCGCCCTGGAACATGTGCTGTCGACCGCCGACAACATCGTGGACGATCCGCCGACGCCGTTCCCCGAGTACGCGAACGGGCTTGTCGGGCGGCATCAGTGGCGGTTCTGGTGGGACTAGGACGTGCCCCCGAATGGGACTGGGACGTGCTTCGGAACCTCCCCCATCCACTGTTCGGCGCCCCACGCCTCGTACCGCCCCACCTCGATGAACCCCAGTTTCGCCGCGAGGCGCAGTGAACGGGTGTTGGCGGTCTGGGTGCAGAGGAGCACCGGCTCGCCGGGGAGTGTGTCGGCGAACCAGGCGAGCGCCGCCGCGCATGCCTCGGCGGCGTACCCGTGTCCCCATGCCTCCGGCAGGAGCAGATAGCCGAGATCGGCCTCCCCGGCGTCCGGGCGGACCTGGCTCCGAAGGTCGCCCTCGCGCCGGTTGAACTCGACGGTGCCGATCATCGTTCCGTCCCGTTCGATCACGAAAAGGCCGGGGCGCCGCCCGGGTGTCTGCGGCACCGTGCGCTCCAGCTCGTCGCGCGGTCGAGGGCCGCCGAGGTAGCTGTTCACCTCCGGCGACGCGAACAGCTCGATGAACGCCGCGCGGTCCCGCGTCTCCGACTCGCGGAGTACCAGCCGCTCGGTCCTGATCGGGGCGGGTGGCCATGCGACGGGGCCGAGTCCGGTCATGGCGGGGAACCTACCGCACGCCCCTGAGCGTGCTCCGAAACCATGGAGGCATAGCTCCAACCATGGAGGCATAGCTCCAACCATGGAGGCATGGCTCCAACCGTGGACGCGCGGCCCTCCCCCGTACTACCGTCAGAACCGTAATACCTCTGACTGAGTCAACTACCCTGCGCGAGCACCGGGGACCGAGCACCGGGGATCGATCATGACCGTCCAGGACATCCGCGCCTTCAACCGTTTCTATACGAACGTCATCGGCGCCCTCGACTACAGCCGTCACCTCTACGCCCCCTTCACCCTCACCGAGTCCCGCGTCCTGTACGAACTCGCGCACTCCCCCCGTACGGACGCCGCCGATCTCCGTACCGAACTCTCCCTCGACGCCGGGTACTTGAGCCGGATCCTGAACCGCTTCGAGCAGGACGGGCTGGTCGAGCGGGCGCCCTCGGAGCGGGATCCGCGGCGGCGCCAGGTCACGCTCACCGAGCGGGGGCGGGAGACCGCCGCGCTGTTGGCCGAGCGCGCGGACGAATCCGTAGGGGCGCTGCTCGCGACCGTGCCGGAGGCAGACCGGCCGCGGCTGTCCGAGGCGTTGCACACCGTACGGACCATCCTGTCGGAGGACCCGGAGGACGTTCGGCGGTCCCGGCCCGAGGACGTCGTGCTGCGTGAGCCCGGGCCCGGTGACCTGGGCTGGATCGTCCAGCGGAACGCCGCGTTGTACGCCGCCGAGTACGGCTTCAACGCCGACTACGAAGGGCTCGTGGCGCGGATCGTCGCCGATTTCGCCGAGGATCACGATCCGCATCTGGAGCGGGTGTGGATCGCCGAGCTGGACGGGCGGGCGGTGGGGTGTGTGATGTGTGTGCGGGACGATGCCCCGGGGACGGCCCGGCTGCGGTTGTTGCTCGTCGAGCCCGATGCGCGTGGGCTGCGGATCGGGGATCAACTCGTCGCGGCGGTCGTCGAGTTCGCGCGCGGGGTCGGCTATCGCGACCTCGTGCTGTGGACGAATAACATCCTCGGGGCCGCCCGCCGCATCTATCAACGGCACGGGTTCGTCCTCGTCGCCGAGAAACCGCACCGCTCCTTCGGCCAGGATCTCGTCGGCCAGGACTGGCGGCTCGACCTGCACGGGACCGGTGAGTGACGAGTAGGGTCCCGAGTATGAAGCTCGCGTTCTCCACCCTCGGTGTCCCCGGCCTCCCCGTGGCCGACGTACTGGAGCTCGCCGTCACGCACGGCTACCACGGCGTCGAGTTGCGCGCACACCCTGAGGAGCCCGTCCACCCCGGTATCGACGCCTCCCAACGGGCCGACGTGGTCGCCGAGTTCAAGGCGGCCGGGGTCGAAGTCCTGGGCCTCGCCGGGTATCCGCGGGTGGCCGCACCGGGTGACGACGACGTCGTACTCGCCGAGATCCGTGAACTGCTGGAGCTGGCGCGGGACTTGGGTGCGCCCTTCATCCGCGTCTTTCCCGGCGGCGGAAGTGACCAGCCCGTCGAGGAGGCCGACGCCACCGCCGCTCGGCGGCTCGGTACCGCGGCGGAGTGGGGTGCCGACCTCGGCGTACGGGTACTGCTGGAGACCCACGACTCGCATCGGACCGGTGCGGACGCGCTCCGCGTGCTCGGGCCGGTCGGGCATCGGCAGGTCGGGGCGCTGTGGGACGTCATGCACACCTGGCTGGGCGGTGAGCAGCCGCCGGAGACGGTCGCCGCGCTGGGCCCGTATCTCGGATACGTGCAGGTCAAGGACATCGCGTCGGCCGACGACACCACCCCGCTGGCGCTCGGAGCCGGTGTGCTTCCGCTCGCCGAGTGCGTGGAGGTGCTGTCCCGGCACGAGTGGGACGGCTGGCTGTGCTGGGAGTACGAGAAGCGGTGGTACGAGGCCGCCGCGCCGCTCCCCGAGCTGCTGGCCGCCGGTCACGATCACCTGGCACGCCTGCTCAACGACTCCGCGTAAACAACTGGCGGCCCCTACGGGTCGCGGCTTAGGGTCCCCCGGTGCCTCCTCACCCCGCCCCGCGCCCTGTCATGCCCTCATGAGCCTCACCCGGACGTTGATCGACGTCCGGCCCCTGCGGACGTCCCCGGTGTTCCGGCGGCTGCTGGTCGGGCGGACGGTGTCCGTGCTGGGCTCGTTCATGACCTCGGTGACCGTCATGTACCAGGTCTGGGACATGACCCACAGCACGGTCTGGACCGGCGCGGTCGGGCTGGCGAGCGCGGTGCCGACGGTGGTCGTCGGGCTGTTCGCCGGTTCGTGGGTGGACCGCGGCGACCGGCGGCGCATCTTCCTCTTCAACACCGTTGGGCAGGCCGTCAGTTCGCTCCTCCTCGCCGTGCAGGGTTTCACCGGTCACGTCCCGGTGCTCGGCGTGCTCGCGCTGATCGCCGCGCAGTCGGGCTTCAGCGCGGTGGGCGGCCCGGCGTCGGGCGTGTTCATCCCCCGGCTGCTGCCGAAGGACCAGGTGGCGGCGGGGCTCGCCCTCAACACCATGTCCTTCACGACCATGATGCTCGTCGGCCCCGCGCTCGGCGGCCTGCTGATCGGCTGGGTCGGCATCGGCGCGGGTTACCTGGTCGACGCGCTCACCTTCCTCGTCGCTTTCTACGGCGCCTTCGGCCTGCCCGCGCTGCCGCCCGAGGGTGAGCCGTCGCGCGGCGGACTGCACGGCATCCTGGACGGCCTGCGCTTCCTGGCGGGCCACCGGGTGGTGCGCGGCGCGCTGCTCATCGACCTGGCCGCGACGGTCCTGGCGATGCCGGTCAGTCTGTTCCCCCTGATCAACTCCGAGCGTTTCGGCGGCGATCCACGCACCCTGGGCCTGTTCCTGTCGGCGGTCTCGGTCGGCGGCATCACCGCGTCCGTCTTCTCCGGCACCGTCACCCGGCTCGGCCGCCCGGGCCCGGTGATGCTGCTCGGGGCGAGCATCTGGGGTGCCGCGCTGGCGGCCTTCGGCCTGATGACGAACCCGTGGGCGGGGCTCGGCTGCCTCGCCCTGGCCGGTGCGGCCGACGCCTGCTCGGTGGTCTCCCGCAGCACGATCATCCAGACCCACACCCCGGACGCCCTGCTGGGCCGCGTCTCCGCCGCCGAACAGATCGTCGGCCAGGCGGGCCCCAACCTGGGCAACCTCCGCGGCGGCCTGGTCGCCGGCTGGACCTCGGGCGCGACGTCTCTGTTCACCGGGGGGCTGCTGTGCGTACTGGCGGTGGCGGGGGTGGGCGCGAGCACGCCCGAGCTGCGGGCGGGAGCAGGCGTCACCCCACCGGTCGAGCCGTGAGCCGCGCCGTCCCGTCCAGGCACCAGTCCAGTACGGCGGGCCAGGAGCCGTAACCGGCGACCAGGTCCAAGTGGCCCCCGCCCGGGACGAGTTCGGTGGGGATGCCGAACGGATCGCCGTAGGCGGTGCGGGCGCCTTCCGGGCAGTACGGGTCGTCGTCACCGGCGACGAGACGGACGTTCCCGGGGACGGTGAAGTCCGCGGCGGGCGGGACGAATCCGGCGACCTCCGGATACCCGGCTACGACGGACGCGGACGGCGGTCCGACCAGCAGCACCCGGTCGACCGCACCGCCCTCGACCAGCCCGCGGGCGACGGCGTGCAGCCAGAGCAGCGCGGAGGCGCTGTGCGCGAGCACGACCCGCTCGGAGTCGGCACCGCCCGGCAACTCGCCGAGATGGCGGCCGAGTTCACCCAGCCATACGTCCAGGTCGGGCTCGTCGGGGTCGGGCAGCTGAGGGTAGGTGACGTGGTGCCCGAGTGCGCGGAGCCGGTCGGTCAGCCAGTGCTGCCAGTGGTCCTTCGGACGGTGGTTCTGCCAGCCGTGGAGGATGAGGTAGGCGGTCATGAGGTCGATGGTTTCCGATCACCGGCCGAACGGTCCAGTCGGCCCAGTCGGTCCGCTGGGTCCACTCGGTCCACTCGGTCCACTCGGTCCACTCGGTCCACGATCAACTCAGGCTGTCCGCCCGCGCGTTGCCCCGCGCCGGCCGCGCCCGCACCCGTGCCTCCAACCCCGCCCGGCACTCCGGCCACTCCTCGGCCGTGATCGAGTAGATCGCGGAGTCCCGCAACCGGCCGTCCTCGCCCGGCGCCCAGGAGCGGGACCAGTTGCGCAGGACGCCCTCGAAGCGGGCGCCGACGCTCTGGATCGCCGCGCGGGAGCGGTCGTTGCGGGCGTCCGTCTTCAGGTCGACCCGGGATACGCCCCACTCCTCGAACGCGTGCCGGAACAGCAGGAGTTTGGCCTCGGCGTTGACGCCCGTGCCCTGCGCCGAACTCGCCAGCCAGGTGAACCCGACCTCGACGGCGTCGAGTTGATCGCCCGTCAGCCAGGAGCGGGGTTCCCAGAAGGCCGTGACGCCGACCGCCCTCCCCGTGGCCGTCGACACCTGGGCGTACGGCGCGAGTTGGCCCGTCGCCGCCCTGCCCAACTGGGCGTCGATGTAGGCCTGCACCTGATCCGCCCTCGGCACCCAGGTGAACCGCCACCGCCAGCTCGGCCGCGTGCCGGTGATCGAGGGGCTCCAGGCGCACCAACTCGCCTGCCAGGACCGGAGCCTTCAGTTCGAAACCCACCCGTTGACTCCTTGTCCCTGCGTCTCGGCCTATTCCGGCAACTGCGCTCGCAGCGCCGCGAACGCCTCGTGGAAACCCGGGAAAGTCTTCCGTACGCACCCCGGGTCGTCGAACGAAATACCGGGCACCCTGAGCCCGGTCACCGCGAAGGACATGACGATGCGGTGGTCGCCGTAGGACTTGATCTCCGTGCCCGTGACGGGAGTTGCCCCCGGCACGTCACTCGGCCGGATCTCGATCCAGTCGTCCCCCGTCGCCACCTCCACGCCCAGCCGCCGGAGGCCCTCCGCACAGGCCTCCAGCCGATCGCACTCCTTCACCCGCGTGTTGCCCACGTCCTCGATCCGGACCGGGCCGGAGGCGAACGGGGCGATCGCCGCCAGCGTCGGCATGGTGTCCGAGATGTCCCGCATGTTGACCGTGAGACCGCGCAGCTCGCCCGTGCCCCGCACCCGTGTGCCGTGCGCGTCGGTCTCCACCTCCGCACCCATGCGGCGCAGTACGTCGACGAAGCCGAGGTCGCCCTGGAGCGCGCCGGTGCCGAGTCCGGGGACCGTCACCTCGCCGCCGGTCACGGCCGCCGCCGCGAAGAAGTAGCTCGCGGTGGACGCGTCCGGTTCGATGCCGTAGGTGGTGGCCCCGTAGCCCCCCGGTGGGACGACGTACACCCGGCCGTCCCCTTCCCGTAGTACCTCCACCCCGAACTCCCGCATCATCGCGATCGTGATCTCGACGTACGGCGCGGAGACGAGGTCGGTGACCCTGATCCGCAGGCCCTTCCTGGTCAGGGGGCCCAGCAGAAGCAGCGCGGTCAGGTATTGGGAGGACTGGCCCGCGTCCAGGACCACCTCGCCGCCCTCCACCCCCGACGCCTGGATGCGCAGCGGGTGGTGGCCCTCCGCCTCCTCGTGGCGCAGGTCAACGCCCAGGTCGCGCAGGGCCTGGGTGAGCGGAAGGAGCGGGCGGCGGCGCATCTGCGGGGACGCGTCGAAGCGGAAGCTGCCGTGGCCGGCCGCCGCGAGGGTGGGGAGGAAGCGGGCGGTCGTCGCGCCGTCCCGGCAGTACACGTCCGCCTCCGCGACCGCGGGGCCCTGCGGGCGGCCGTCGATCTGCCAGGCGTCCGGACTCCGGCCCACGCGATAGCCGAGCCGGGTCAGGCCCTCGGCGAACCCCTCGGTGTCGTCCGAGCGGAGGGGGCGCCGGAGGGTGGTGACACCGTCGGCCGCCGCGGCCAGGAACAGCGCGCGGGCGGTGATGGACTTGGAACCGGGGATGTCGACTACGGGCATGCCCTCATGATCGGACGGTGCTCGCCCGCCCCGCCGGGACGTCCACGGGATGGACGACCACCGTTCGTCCGCGCGTACCTGTGTGTGACCGCATCCGTCCCGTTGTGCACGGGTTCACCAACTTCCGGGAATCGGCCACCAGGAGGGAACCCGCATCCCCTCCCCTCCGTCCAACCGGCATGCTGCCGGAAGAGTCTCCGCGGTACGGCGTCGGCCTCGCTGCTGGCTGCGAAAGCTGACAAACCCTCTCCTCCGTACCGCGGCCGGCGGCACGCCGTCATCGGCGCGCCCCCCTCCAACTGCGCCGATGGCGGCCCCTCAGCTGGGTACTGTGCGTTCCCTTGACTGGCAGAAACTTCCCGGATATTCGTGAAGTCGTGGAAGTTTCCTTCAGCGGATCCGATGATCCGAAGTGGAACACCTCCGGAAGGAGCGCACGTGCCCTCCAGACGTACCGTTCTCGCCGCGACCATGGGCGTCACCGCGTCCCTCGCGGTCGGCGGCACCGCCCACGCCTACGACGCCGACGACAAGACACTCCGCTCGCTGATCTCCCGTATGACGCTGCCGGAGAAGGTCGGCCAGCTGTTCGTGATGCGGGTCTACGGCCACTCCGCCACCGCCCCCGACCAGGCCGACATCGATGCCAACCTGAGCGAGATCGGCGTGCGTACCGCCGCCGAGCTGATCGCCAAGTACCGGGTCGGCGGCATCATCTACTTCACCTGGGCGCACAACACCCGCGACCCGCACCAGATCGCCGCCCTCTCCAACGGCATCCAGAAGGCGTCCCTCAGTCAGCCCCGAGGGCTACCCGTACTGGTCGCCACCGACCAGGAGCACGGCATCGTGTGCCGTATCGGCACCCCCGCCACCCTCTTCCCGGGCGCGATGGCGATCGGCGCGGGCGGTTCCCGTGCCGACGCCCGCACCCTCGGCCGGATCTCCGGCGCCGAGCTGCGCGCGATGGGCGTCAACCAGGACTACTCCCCCGACGCCGATGTGAACGTCAACCCGGCCAACCCGGTCATCGGCGTACGGTCCTTCGGCGCCGACCCGGACGCGGTGGCCGGCCTCGTCGCCGCCGAGGTGAAGGGGTATCAGAGCAGCCGGGTGGCCGCCACCGCCAAGCACTTCCCGGGGCACGGCGACACCGCAGTGGACAGCCACTTCGGATTCCCGGTCATCACGCACAGCCGCGAGGTGTGGGGGAAGCTGGACGCCGTCCCCTTCCGGGCGGCCATCGGCGCGGGCATCGACTCGATCATGACCGCCCACATCATGGTCCCGGCCCTCGACGACTCCGGCGACCCGGCCACCCTCTCCCACCCCATCCTCACCGGCATCCTGCGCGGCGAACTCGGTTACGACGGGGTCGTGATCACCGACTCGCTGCAGATGGAGGGCGTACGGCAGAAGTACGGGGACGACAGGGTGCCGGTGCTCGCGCTGAAGGCCGGGGTGGATCAGCTGCTCAACCCGCCGTCCCTGGACGTCGCCTGGAACGCCGTCCTCAACGCCGTGCGGGGCGGGGAGTTGACGGAGGCGCGGCTCGACGAGTCGATCCTGCGGGTGCTGCGGCTGAAGGCCCGGCTGGGGTTGTTCGAGGACGCGTATGCCGACCGGGCGGGTGTCGACCGTACGGTCGGGACCGGCGCTCACCTCGCCGCCGCCGACCGGATCGCCGAGCGGACGACCACCCTGCTGGTCAACAAGGCGGGGCTGCTGCCGCTGTCCCGCCGTACGCACGGGAAGGTCCTGGTGGTCGGCGCCGATCCGGCCTCCCCCTCCGGTACTACGGGGCCACCCACCGGTGTGCTCGCGGCAGCCCTCGGGGAGCTGGGGTTCACGGCGACCGCCCTCTCCACCGGTACGGCTCCTTCCGCCGCGACCGTCGCGAAGGCCGTGGCGGCGGCGCGTGCGGCGGATGTGGTGGTGGTGGCGACCTACAACGTCACGGCGGCCGACGCACAGAAGACGCTCGTCGAGCAACTGGTCGCCACCGGGAAACCGGTCGTGGCCGTCGCCGTCCGCAACCCCTACGATGTTGCCCAACTACCCTCGGTCTCCGCCTACTTGGCGTCCTACTCCTGGACCGACGTCGAACTCCGGGCGGCGGCACGGGTGATCGCGGGCCGGGTCCGGCCGCGCGGGAAGCTGCCGGTTGCGGTGCAGCGCGCGGACGATCCGACGCAGGTGCTGTATCCGGTCGGGCACGGACTGTCGTACTAGGGGTACGTTCCGCACCCGCCCCACCCCCGCCAACTGGCCCAAAGCCCCCCGCACGTCTGGCGTGCGCCCGCCACCGCGGGTCACGCTGGGCGGGGGCAGTCGGGGGGATCGATGCGTGAGCGATGGAGCGTGGGGGTGGTGTGCGCGCTGCTCGCCGCCCTGGTGACCGGCTGCTCGTCGGCGAACGGTTCCGACGCGGGGGAAGGCCGGCTCGGCGGGAAGGCGCCCGCGTCGTCGACCTCCTCGGCGACCACCCAACCCTCCGGCTACGGCACGGTGTTCCTCGGCGTCGACGAGTGCAGTTCCTTCGGTACGACGAGTTTCACCGAGGTGCCGTGCACCAGCGAGCGGGCGGCGGCCCGCGTCATCGCCCGCTACGACGGCGATGTGAGCGACGGTCCCGCGTGCCCGGCGATCACGGACTTCGTGCTGCACATCAGCGCTCAGGGATCCTCGGGCGGGGTCAGCGACGGGGTCATACCGAAGGGCTACGCCTGTATGCGCAACCTGGAGCCGCCGCACCCCGGCGACCCGGGTGGCGGGGGCGGGCCCCGCACGATCGTCGGTGACTGCGTCTACGGCTCGGGCAGCGGGCAGGTGCGGGAGACGGCGTGCGACGGCTCGGGTCAGCGGAAGCCGCAGTACAAGGTCGTCAAGGCCGTGCTCCGGCGCGCGAGTTGCCCGGCCTCGACCGCCCTGTACGTCCAGCTCGGCGGCGAGCAACCGGTGGGCTGCGCCCGGCCGGTGTAGTCAGGTGACTCTCAACGGCCGGGCACAGCACGGAGCTTGCTTACGGGCGCAGCGTCGGCTCGCGCTGCACGTCCTGCCGGTCCAGCTTCGCGTCGTACGGCGCCAGCGGCTTCGCCTGTGCCGTGGTGGTGGCCGGGACACCGGCCCACGCGAGGATGCGGGCGGTGGCGAGTGCCTTCTGGTCGGCGGTCAGGGCCGCGACGTTCGCGCCGTGGTTGAGGCCGGGCGCGGTGAAGACGTACGAGTCCTTCGAGCCCTTGCCGACGGCGAAGCGCTCCGCGCCCCACGGGTCGTTCTGGCCGTAGACGAAGAGCATGCGGGTGGCGTGGTGGCGGACCCAGCTGTCCACGTCCCGCATGGCGCCCGGCTGGAACTTCATCGGGATGGAGCGGGGGACGAAGTTGCGGGGCGGCTGGTAGCCGTAGTGGATGTACTTCTTCTCGATGTACGGGAACTGGATGGTGGGGGCGCCGAGTTGGGTGCCCGCCTGGTAGTAGTACGGGGTGTACGGGTCCAGGCCCTGGTCGGTGTAGAAGGAGAAGCCGGAGATCGTGTCGACGGAGGTCCAGATCTCGTCGTCGGTGGCGGCCTGTGCGTTCGCCGGGATGGTGTCGCAGTCGGAGACCAGGCTGTACTGCCAGAAGCCCCAGACGTAGTCGAGGACGACGGCTTCGTAGGCCTTGTCGAGGCTGCCGACGGTGGTGAAGGTGAAGCCGTTCTCGGCCGCGTACGCCGCGTACTTCTTCTCCAGCGCGTCCCTGCGCACCAGCGCCTCGCGCTGTACGGCGTCCAGGCGGTCGCGGCACTCCTTGGTGCCGACCTTGGTGAAGAAGCGGTCGTAGGCCGAATCCTCGTTGTTCACCACGTCGTTGGGGGCGACGTAGGCGACGACGCCGTCCATGTCGTGCGGGTAGAACCGCTCGAAGTAGGTGGCCGTCATACCGCCCTTGGAGCCGCCGGTGGCGATCCAGTTCTTGGTGTAGATCGACTTGAGGGCCTTGAAGACGCGGTGCTGGTCGCTGGCCGCCTGCCAGATGTCGAGCTTGGACCAGTCGGCCGGGGCGGGCCGCGACGGCGTGAAGTAGCGGTATTCCAGGGAGACTTGGTTGGCGTCCGCGATCCGGGTCGGTTCGCTGCGGCTGGGGGTCGTCGAGACGTTGTAGCCGCTGGTGTAGAAGACCGTCGGGCGTGAGACGTCCTTGTGCAGCACGGTGATCCGCTGCTGGAACGTGCCCTTGGACGGGTGCCGGTGGTCGACCGGCTGGGTGTAGTTCAGGACGAAGTAGCGGTAGCCGGTGTACGGCTTCTCCTGGATCAGGCTCATGCCGGGTATCGCCAGCAACTGGTCCTTGATGTCCGCCGTTTGACTGGCCGGGCCGGCCTGGGCGGCGGTGGCCACCCCGGCCGTGCTCAGCGTGCCTATGAGCACGGTGAGCGCCAGCAGCCATCTGAGCGCCTTGCGCATGCAGTCTCCCCTGTGAGGCAGTTGTGAACGGGAAGCTATCGGAGCAACTCCCGTCACACCAGAGGAGATTGTGCGGCTACGGTGCCGACCTGCGGTTCAGCAGAGGATCCAGCCCGAGCTGACCGAGCCGCCGCCGACCGCGCCCTTCACCCGTACGCACCGGTGCCCGGCGTGCACGGTGACCGGTCCGGCCCGGCGCGTGTACCGGCCCCTGTCGACGACCGGGCGGTTGCCGCGGGCCTGGACGCTGACCGACATGGTGCGCTTGGCGCCGGACCTCTTGGGGGCGGTGTACGCGCAGATGTACTCGCCCCGGCGGAAGACATGGACGGTGCCGGTGGAGAAGGGCAGCGTCACCACCTCCCGCCCCGGGCAGACCAGGGCCGCCTGGGCGGTGCCGGGGGCCGCGAGCGCGAGCAGTCCGGACACGGTGAGCACGGCCGTGCCGAGCGCCACCCGCCGTCGTAGCGCACCCATGTCCACAGTCACCCCTCCCGCACAGCACAGCAGCCGAACAGCGTACTGATGTACGGACGCAAGACGTATGTCGCATGGTTGCGCGACCGTCAGTGGGGTGCGGCGACCGGCTCCTCCGACTCGGGCGCGCCGATGAACGTGCGCCACAGCTCGGCGTAGTACCCGTCGAGCGCGAGCAGCTCGTCGTGTGTGCCGTCCTCGACGACCCGCCCGTGGTCCATCACCACGACCCGGTCCGCGCGGGCCGCCGTCGTCAGGCGGTGGGCGACGACGAGGGTGGTGCGGCGGCCTGCGAGGCGGTCGGTGGCCTGGTTGACCTGGGCTTCTGTGGCCAGGTCCAGGGCCGCTGTGGCCTCGTCCAGGAGGAGGATGTCGGGGTCGACCAGTTCGGCGCGGGCCAGGGCGATCAGCTGGCGTTGGCCCGCCGAGAGGTTGCGCCCGCGCTCGGCGACCTCGTGGAGGTAGCCGCCGTCGAGCGTGGCGATCATCTCGTGGGCGCCCACCGCGCGGGCCGCCGCCTCCACCTCGGCGTCGGTGGCGTCCGGGCGGCCGTAGGCGATGGCGTCACGGACCGTGCCCTGGAAGAGGTACGCCTCCTGGGGGACGACGCCCAGGTGGTGGCGGTACGACGTGATGTCGAGGGCGCGGAGGTCCGTGCCGTCGACCGTGACCCGGCCGCCCGTCGGGTCGTAGAAGCGGGCCACCAGCTTCACGAGCGTCGACTTGCCCGCGCCCGTCTCGCCGACGAAGGCGACCGTCTGGCCGGCCGGGATGCTCAACTCGACGCCCCCGATGGCCTCTGCAGTATCTGCCTCTTCGGCGGAGCCGTACGCGAAGTGCACGTCCTCGAAGGCGATGTCGCCGCGGAGAGACAGGACTTCCAGCGGTTCTTCGGCCGCTCGTGTCGACGTCGGTTCCTGGAGCAGCTCCTGGATGCGGCCCAGGGAGACGGTCGCCTGCTGGTAGCCGTCGAAGACCTGGGAGAGCTGCTGGACCGGGGCGAAGAACAGGTCGATGTAGAGGAGGTAGGCGACCAACGCGCCTGTTGTCAGGGTCGCGTTGTCCACCCTGCCCGCGCCCGCGATCAGTACGGACGCGGCCGCCACCGACGACAGCAGCTGCACGAAGGGGAAGTAGATCGAGATCAGCCACTGGCCCCGCGTACGGGCCTCGCGGTAGCTGCTGCTGCGTTCGGCGAACCGTCGGCCGCCGTCCTTCTCGCGTCGGAACGCCTGCACGATCCGCAGCCCCGACACCGACTCCTGGAGGTCGGCGTTGACCGACGACACGCGCTCGCGGGCGAGTTCGTACGCCTTCACGCTCGCCCGGCGGAAGAAGAAGGTGGCGATGACGAGGGGCGGGAGGGTCGCGAACACGACCAGCGCCAGCTGGATGTCGATCACCAGCAGGGCGACCATGATGCCGAAGAAGGTGACGACCGAGACGAAGGCCGTGACCAGCCCCGTCTGCAAGAACGTGGACAGCGCGTCCACGTCCGTCGTCATCCTCGTCATGATCCGACCCGTCAACTCCCGCTCGTAGTAGTCGAGTCCGAGGCGTTGCAGCTGGGCGAAGATCTTGAGGCGGAGGGTGTAGAGGACCCGCTCCCCCGTGCGTCCGGTCATGCGCGTCTCGCTGCGCTGGACCGCCCACTGCACAACTACCGCGAGCAGAGCCAGAATTGACGCCGACCAGATCGCGCCGATCGCCATCTTGGTGACGCCCTGGTCGATGCCGTGCCGGATCATGATCGGCAGCAGCAGGCTCATGCTCGCGTCCACCGCGACCAGGCCGAGGCTGATCAGCAGCGGGGTGCCGAAACCGCGCAGCAGCCGGCGCAGGCCGTAGGAGTCCTCGGCGCGTACCGCGCGTGCCTCGTCGATGTCGGGGACATCGGTCGCCGGGGGCAACGCGTCGACCTGGGCGAGGAGTTCGGGGGTCGCGGGCATCCCGGACAGCGCGGTGTCCTTGGGCTCGCGGTCGCCGGTCCACAGCCGGGGCGTGAGTCCGCGCTCGGCGTCGAACTCCGCGTCCAACTCCTCGCGTACGGAGGTGTCTTCGGCCGGTTCCGCGGCGGGCAGGGCGTGGCCCGGTGAGACGCCGCCGAGTTCGTCGGGGTCGGTGAGGAGGCGGCGGTAGAGGGGTGAGCGCGCCTGGAGTTCGTCGTGGGTGCCGATGTCGGCGAGGCGGCCGGCGTCGAGGACGGCGATGCGGTCGGCGAGGTTGAGGGTGGAGCGGCGGTGCGCGATGAGGAGGGTGGTGCGGCCCTGCATGACGTGTTTCAGGGCCTCGTGGATCTCGTGCTCGACGCGTGAGTCCACCGCCGAGGTCGCGTCGTCGAGGACCAGCAGGCGCGGGTCGGTGAGGATCGCGCGGGCGAGTGCGACGCGCTGACGCTGGCCGCCGGAGAGGGTGAGGCCGTGTTCGCCGACCGTCGTGTCGTAGCCGTCGGGGAGTTCCGCGATGAACCGGTCGGCCTGCGCGGCGCGGGAGGCGGTGCGGATCTCCTCGTCGGTCGCGTCGGGGCGGCCGTAGGCGATGTTGTTGCGGACCGTGTCCGAGAAGAGGAAGGAGTCCTCGGGGACCAGGCCGATCGCGGCGCGCAGCGAGTCGAGGGTGAGTTCGCGGACATCGTGGCCGCCGATGAGGACGGCGCCGTGGGTGACGTCGTAGAAGCGCGGAAGGAGGAGCGAGACCGTGGATTTTCCGGAGCCCGAGGAGCCTACGACCGCCAGAGTCTCGCCGGGGCGGATCTCGAAGCTGAGGCCGTTCAGGACGGGGCGGGTGTCGTCGTAGCCGAAGGAGACGTCGTCGAACTCGACCGTGGCCGGGGCGTCGGCGGGGAGTTCCTTGGTGCCGTCCGTCATGGAGGGCTCGGTGTCGATGAGTTCGAGGACGCGTTCGGTGCCGGCGCGGGCCTGCTGGCCGACCGTGAGGACCATCGCCAACATGCGGACCGGGCCGACGAGTTGGGCGAGGTAGGTGGAGAACGCGACGAACGTGCCGAGCGTGATGTGACCGCGTACCGCGAGCCAGCCGCCGAGCGCGAGCATCGCGACCTGGCCGAGGGCCGGGACGGCCTGGAGGGCGGGGGTGTAGCGGGCGTTCTGGCGGATCGTGCGGAGGCGTCCCGCGTACAGCCGGCGTCCTACCTCGCGGAGTTTTCCGGTCTCCTGGTCCTCCTGGCCGAAGCCCTTCACCACGCGTACGCCGCTGACGGCGCCGTCGACGACTCCTGCTACGGCGGCGGCCTGGGCCTGCGCGTACCAGGTGGACGGGTGCAGTTTGCTGCGGCTGCGCTTGGCGATGATGCCGAGGGCGGGAGCGACGGCCAGGGCGATCAGGGTCAGGGGGAGGGACAGCCAGGCCATGATCGCGAGGGAGATCACGAAGAGCAGGACGTTCCCGATGGTCATCGGGAGCATGAAGAGCAGGCCCTGGATCAGCTGGAGGTCGCTGGTGGCGCGGCCGACGACCTGGCCGGTGGACAGCTCGTCCTGGCGGCGGCCGTCGAGGCGGGTGATCGTCCCGTACATCTCGGTGCGGAGGTCGTGCTGGACGTCCAGGGCGAGGCGGCCGCCGTAGTAACGCCGGATGTATGTCGAGACGTAGACGAGGAGGGCGGCGACGATCAGGGCGGCTGCCCAGGGGGCCATGGAGCGGGTGTGGCCGGTGATCACGTCGTCGATGATCACCTTCGTGACCAGGGGGACGAGGGCGGTGACCGCCATGCCGGCGAGGGAGGCGCCCAGGGCGAGGATGACGTCCTTGGGGTGGCGCCAGGCGTATCCGGCGAGTCTTCTTGCCCAGCCTTGGCTGTACCCCGGTGTCTCCCCCTGTTTCGCTGCCACGCGGTGCCTTCCGTTCGCCCCTGATCAGGTGGTCTTTCGGAAGGCACCAACGCGGATTGAAGCGGATTTCATCCCTCCGCAACATTGCGCTTCGCGCGGGGGTCGTATTTCGAGTGCAGGCCCGCTGT
>NZ_BARF01000017.1 GCF_000367365.1 Streptomyces prunicolor NBRC 13075
GACCCCCTAAAGGGGCGCGGGGAACTGCGCGACCAGCCCCGACGGCGCAGCACCCAACCACCCACCGACACCGCCCCCGTACTCCCACCGGCCCGCACCTCCGAAGACACCCCCGCCCCCGATTCCCGCCGCTTCCTGGCCAAAGCCGCACTCATCACCGCCGTCCTCTCCCTCACCGGCTCCCTACTAGGCCTGGCCAGAGACCAATCCCTGGCCCGCCTCTTCGGCGCCGGCAGCGAAACAGACGCCTTCCTCGTCGCCTGGACCATCCCGGAATTCGCCGCCACCCTCCTGATCGAAGACGGCCTCGCCTTCGCCCTGATCCCGGCCTTCAGTCTGGCCCTGGCCCGCAGAGCGCAAGGCGCCCCCGGCGACCCGGTACGAGCCCTGGTGGCAACCACCCTCCCCCGCCTGACCCTGGCCTTCATCGCCGTATCAGCACTACTCATCGGCACAGCCCCCTACCTGGTCGAAGCCCTGGCCCCCGGCCTCCCCAACCCCGCCCTGGCAATCAGCTGCACCCGCATCACCGCAACCTGCGTCCTCAGCTTCGGCCTGGCCGGCTACTGCAGCGCGGCCCTCCGGGCCCACCGCCGCTTCGTAGCCCCGGCGGCGATCTACGTGGCGTACAACATCGGCATCATCGCCGGGATGTACGCCTTCGGCGCCCACTGGGGCGTCCGCTCGGCGGCCCTCGGCGTGGCCGGCGGCGGCGTCCTGATGGTGCTGACCCAACTCCCCGCCCTGTGGCGCCAGTTGACGAGCCACAAGCCCACCGCCCCGGACGCGGACACCGGCCCCGCCGAACCCCGCCCGATGAACCTCGCCCTGATGGCCACCGTGCTGCTCTTCGCCCTGTGCCGCCAGTCCCAGGTCCTGATCGAACGCTTCCTCGCCTCGCACCTCCCCGCCGGTGCCATCTCGCATCTGAACTACGCGCAGAAGGTCGCCCAGATGCCGATGATGCTCTCGATGATGCTGTGCACGGTCACCTTCCCGGTGGTCGCGCGGGCGCTCGCCGAGGGCGACACGGAGAAGGCCCGCAACCGCGTGGAGCGCGACCTCGCACTCGCCGCCTGCCTCGTGCTGCTCGGCGCCGCCACGGTGATCGCCTGCGCCCCGCAGATCATCCAACTCCTCTTCCAGCGAGGCGCGTTCACCGCCCACGACACCACCGCCACCGCCGACATCATGCGCGTGTACGCCCTCGGGCTGCTCGGTCAGACCCTGGTAGGCGTCCTGGTCCGCTCCTACTTCTCGGCGGGCCGCCCCACCTGGTACCCGGTCGGCGCGATGGCCGCCGGCATCGTGGTGACCTCCTGGATCGGCGCCTGCGCGGTCGGCCCCTGGGGCGTGATCGGCATCGCCGTCGCCAACGCCACCGGCATCACCTTCACCGCCGTACTCCTGCTCTGCGGTTCGGGCCCCCGCAGCGTCCCGATCCGCACCCGGCAGGTCCTGATCGAGCTGAGCCGGCCGGTTCGCGCGGCCGTGGTCGCCACGATCGCGGGCGCGTTCGTCGCCCACGCGCTGCCCTCGCCACTGCTCGGTCTCACGGCCGGCTGCACGACCGTCACCGTCGTCTTCGTCCTGCTCGGCTGGGCCCTGGGCGCCCAGGGCTTCGCACCCGCACTGGAATCCGTCCGCTCCGTCACACGAAGGCTCATCCATGGCCGCTCCCGTTGATTCCCCGACCACCGGCAGTCGCGTCACGGGCCCGGTCCCGTGGGTGGCGATGTACCACTCCGTGGGCGACTGCTCCGACGACCCCTACCGCATCACGGTCACCCCCGACCGCCTTGAGCAGCAGCTGAGTTGGCTGCGCAGGCGCGGTCTGCGAGGCGTGTCCATGGCCGACCTGCTCGCCGCCCGCGCCCGGGGCGAGGGCCGCGGCCTGGTCGGTCTCACCTTCGACGACGGGTACGCCGACTTCGTCACCAACGCCCTTCCCCTGCTGGCCCGTTGGGACTGCGGCGCCACCCTCTTCGTCCTCCCCGGCCGCCTCGGCGGCGACAACGCCTGGGACCCACTGGGCCCGCGCAAACCCCTCCTCACCGCGGACGGCATCCGCCAAGCGGCCGCCGAGGGCGTGGAGATCGGCTCCCACAGCCTGACCCACGTCGACCTGACCAAGGCGGACGACGCCACCCTGAAGGCCGAGGTCACCGAAAGCCGCACCAGGCTCCAGGAGTTGCTCAACTCCCCGGTCCACGGCTTCTGTTACCCCTACGGCACGATCGACGCCCGCGCCATGGACGCCGTACGCGAGGCCGGTTACACCTACGCCTGCGCCATCGACCCCGGCGACCTCAACGGCCCGCACGCGCTCCCCCGCGTGCACATCGGCCAGAACGACACCGCCGTACGCCTCTTCCTCAAGTACCGGCTGCACCGCCTGCGCCGGCGTCCGGTGGAGGGGCTCGCATGAGGGCCCTGCACATCATCACCGGCCTCGGCGTCGGCGGCGCGGAGCAGCAACTCCGTTTGCTGATCCGGCACTTGCCGGTCGACTGCGACGTCGTGACGCTCACCAACCCGGGCGCGGTCGCCGACGGCCTGACCGCCGACGGGGTCCGCGTCCTCCACCTCGGCATGACCGGCAACCGCGACCTCGCCGCCCTCCCCCGCCTGGTCAGAATCATCCGCACCGGCCGCTACGACCTCGTCCACACCCACCTCTACCGCGCCTGCGTCTACGGCCGGCTCGCCGCCCGGATCGCGGGGGTGAAGGCGGTCGTCGCCACCGAACACTCCCTGGGCGACTCGCAGATGGAGGGCCGCGGCCTCAGCGCCGGGGTCCGCGCCCTGTACCTCGCCAGCGAGCGCCTGGGCCGCTCCACTGTCGCCGTGTCCCCCACGGTCGCCGAACGCCTGGAGCGCTGGGGTGTGCCCGGCCCGCGTATCGAAGTGGTCCCCAACGGCATCGACCTGGACCGCTTCCGCTTCGACCCGGCGCAACGCCTGCGCACTCGCCAGCGGCTCGGCCTGCCCGAGGGCGCGTACGTCGTCGGCGGCATCGGCCGCCTCGCCGCCGGCAAACGCTTCGACGTCCTGATCCGCGCCCTGGCCCAACTCCCGGACGACTACTGGCTGTTGCTGGTCGGCGGCGGCACCGAGGAGAACCTCCTGCGCCGTACGGCCCACGACTGCGGGGTCGCCGACCGGGTGCTGTTCACCGGCGAACGCCCCTACGTACCCGACGGCTCGCCGGGCCCCGACCTGCCCTCCCTCACCGCCGCCATGGACCTGCTCGCCTCGCCGTCCCCCGAGGAGGCCTTCGGCCTGGCGGTCGTGGAGGGTCTGGCGGCCGGGCTGCCCGTGCTCTACGCCTCCTGCCCCGCCATCGAGGACCTCCCGCCGCAGGCCGCGGCCGCCGCCCGGCGTGTGCAGGGCGGCCCCGAGGTCTTCGCCCGCGCGCTGGCGGCGGCCCGCGCGCGGGGCCCGCGTCCACGCACCGCCCCGGACGCCGCCCACCACTACTGCATCACCCGCAGCGCCGCCCAACTCATGGACGTGTACGCGGCCGCGGTCTCCACCTCGTCGCCGTCCCCCGCACCCCAGGGAGCCAGTTCCTCATGACCGAGATCCGACAGCACCTCCCCCTCAGCCGCGCGAAAGCCCTCCCGGCCTGGTCCCTCCTCGCGGCCGGCGCCGTGACCGGCGGCCTGCTCGGCGGCGCGTACGGCGTCGTCAAGAGCCCGACGTACACGGCCACCAGCTACGTCATCGCCGTCCCCACCGACAAGGCCGACTCCGCGACCGCCCTCGGTTTCGCGCAGGCCTACGGCCGGGTCGCCACGCAGCTCGCGGTGCTCGGGGACGCGCAGGTGTGGGCGGGCGTGCCGGTGAAGACGCTCCAGTCGAGCGTGCAGACGGCGACCTCGCCGGACGCGCCGATGGTCGCCGTCACGGCCACCTCCTCGCGCGCCGACCTCGCCGCCGACATGGCCAACGCCGTGTCCCGCTCGCTGACCGTGCACGCGAACGACGCGAAGGCCTCGACCCACGTCGAACTCCAGACCTTCGCCCGCGCCATCAAGCCGACCGCGCCCACCTCGGCCTCGGCCGCGGTGACCGGCCTGGTCGGCGCGAGCGCGGGCGGTCTCCTCGGCGGCCTGCTGCTGCTCGTCCGCCCCCGCCGTACGACCGACGAGACCGGCCGTCCCGCCTCCGTGCCCAGCCCGGCCACCGCGGCCGACGTGCTGTGACACCGGTGTACTCGACCGAACTCGTCACCGACGCCCAGGAGTTCGCCGAACTGGCCCCGGCCTGGGGCCGGTTGTACCAGAAGTGCGGCGCGGCGACCCCGTTCCAGTCGCACGCCTGGCTGCACTCCTGGTGGCTGTCGTACGGCCGAACGGGCCGCCTGCGCCTGCTCGTTGTCCGCGACGGCCGCGAACTCGTCGCCGCCGCACCCCTGATGCTCGTCCGCAGCCCGGTTCCCGCACTGGTCCCGCTCGGCGGCGCGATCTCCGACTACGGGGACGTCCTGCTGGACGACGAGCACGGCGACCCGGCCGTCACCGCGCTCACCGAGGGCCTCGCGTCCGCCGCCCGCACCGCGCTGATCGACTTCCGCGAGGTACGCCCCGGCGGCGCGGTCGAGCGCGTCTACGACCGCTGGCGCGGCCCGCGCCGCCGCGTGCACGACTCGCTGTGCCTGGAGCTGCCCGCCGTACCGATGGCCGACCTGGTCGCCCGGCTCCCGTCCTCCAAGGCCCAACGCGTCCGCGCCAAGCTCCGCAAGCTGACCGCGCTCGGCGTCGAGCGTCACGTCGTACATCCGGACGGGGTGGACTCGGCGCTACGGCGGCTGCTGGAGCTGCACGAACTCCAGTGGCAGGGGCGGAAGGTGACGTCCGAGCATCTCCAGACCCGGTTCTGCGAGCACCTGGTGCGCTCGGTCGGGCCGATGGTGCGCTCCGGCGACGCCGTCGTCACCGAGTTCCGGCTCGACGAGGACGTGGTCGCCGTAGATCTGACGTTGTTGTCGCGGCGGCTCGCGGGGGGTTATCTCTACGGCGCGCATCCGCGGCTGCGGGAGCGGAAGGCGGATGTGGCGGTGATGCTGCTCGACGCGTGCGCCGAGCACACGGGGGCGGGTGAGCCCCGCACGCTGAGCCTGTTGCGCGGGGACGAGCCGTACAAGCATCACTGGCGGCCCGAACCGGTCGTCAACCAGCGGCTGTTGCTGGCCCGGCGGCGCACGGCGCCGCTGATGGCGACGGTCGTCTGCGATGTCGCCGCGCGCCGGCGGGGCAAGGCGATCGTGCGGAAGTGGAAGGAACGCGGTGGCGACGGACCGTGAGCGGCCCGCCGCCACCTCTGGTTCAGCGGTCGCGCTGCCACCAGTCGAACTTCACGCACAGCTTCCCGCCGAGCCAGTACTCCACCCAGTCGCCCAGCTCGACCGGCGAGCAGTTGGCCGGGTGCGTCGGGGTGGGCGGTGTGGTGGGTGTGGTCGGTGTCGTGGGCGTGGGCGGCTTGGTCGGCTCCGGAGTAACCGGAGTAGGTGTCGGGGTCGGGGTCGGGTCCTCGGTGCGGCCGAACAGGACCGAGCGGTAGACCTGGGACGACTTCGGGTTCTCGGAGCACTGCCACACACCGTGCGGGCAGTAGTCGGTGACCGTGTTGTACAGCGGCTTGTGCTCGTCCATCCAGGCGAGCATGCGCTTCATGTACTCCGCGTTGTCGCCGTTTCGGAAGAGTCCCCATTCAGGATAGGAAATGGGCTTGCCGTGGGATTTGGCGAAGTCCACATGTGCCTGAAGTCCGTAGGGCTCCTTCACCTGTTCGTCGAACGTCAGCCCGGACGGCTGGTCGTACGAATCCATTCCGACGATGTCGACCGTGTCGTCCCCCGGATAACACTGCGTCCAGGGAACGGCGTCCCGGCCGCGGGTCGGATCGAAGTCGAACCGGAATTTCTGGCCCGGCACCGAGCGCATCGTGGTGACGATCCTGTTCCAGTACTTCTTCCAGGCCTCCGGGTCCGGCCCGCAACGAGAGGTGTACGTGGTGCCGTTCATCTCCCAGCCGAGCACGATCACGGTGTCCGGCACCTTCAGGTCGACCAGCCGCTCGGCGAGGGCCTTGAAGTGCTGATCGAACTGACCGGCCGCGCCCTGCTGGAGCAGCTGCCGCACCTGCCAGTCGGAGACACCGTCCTCGTTGTGCTCCTGCATCGGCACGTTGAGGACGAGCATCCGGTCGGACTTCTCCGTCCGCCAGTCCGCCCACACGTCGAGGAGACCGGGGGCGCCCTCGATGTCGCTCCAGTGGTTGCCGGGCAGGTAGGTGTGCCCGACGCGCAGTTCGGCACCGCCCAGCCAGCTGCTGAGCGCCGCCATGCGGGCCACACCGCGAGCCCCGGAATCGAGGAAGGCACCGAAGGCGGGGGCCTGCTTCGGCTCGGGGGTCTTGGTGGCCTCGGGTGCCTTCGCGGGTTCTACGACGGCCGGGGTCGTGGGTGCGGTGGCCGCGGTCGGGGTGGTCACGGGAGCAGGCGGATCGGTGACCCGCGTCACCCCCGCCGCGAACCCGGGACCCGACGCGAAAGCCGCCGACGCGGCGACCGCGGCTGCGATGAAGGCGAGTCGTCCGGTCCGGGACCGTCGCTGCTGTGGGGCCATGCCTGCTCCTCTCTCCACTCTCGTACTCCGTTCCGACTTTGCTTTTCCTTCTACTGACACTCAGTCATATGAATATGAATTACGCCACCGCCGTTACGGCTTCCGAGTTCCTCCATCGCCCGCACGGGTGAATCGAACCGAAGGAAACAGTCCGTGTCGCTGCTCGACATCCGTGTCCCCGCAGTTCTGTTGCGGATCGACCGGAATCCCTTTCACCACGGAACGCTGGGTGCCGTGCGTTCGCTGGGCCGGACGGGAGTGGAGGTGCATGTGGTCGCCGATTCCACCGGAAGTCCCGTACGCAGCTCCCGCTTTGTCTGCCAGATGCATCCCCCGCCGCCGCCCGGCGCGACGCCCACCGAGATCGTCGGCACGCTCCGCCGGGTGGCCGCGCGGATCGCGCGTCCGGCCGTACTGATCCCGATGGACGACGCGAGCGCCGTCGCGGTCGGCCGGCTGAGTGACGAACTCGCGCCCTCCTACCTGCTCCCGCAGCAGCCCGGCGCACTGCCCGAACGGGTCGCGGACAAGGCGGAACTGGCCGCGGTGTGCGCGGGCGCGGACATCCCGCACCCGGTGACGCTGATCCCGGAGAGCCCGGCGCAGGCGGCGAGCGCCGCTTGGCAACTGGGGCTGCCGGTGGTCGCGAAGTGGAGCCGGCCCTGGCTGGTACCGGCCGGGACCGGACTGCGCAGCACGGTGGTGGTGCACAGCGGGCAGGAGGCGCGCGAGTTGTTCCTGCGCGCCGAGGAGGCGGGCAGCCGACTGCTGTTGCAGGCGTTCCTGCCGTCCGGGCCGGACCGCGACTGGTTCTTCCACGGGTACGCCGACCGTTCCGGCGCCGTGCGCGGCGGTGGCCCCGGCCGTAAGCAGCGGGCCTGGCCGCGTGGCGCGGGGCTGACGGCGGTGGGCCGCTGGACGCCCAACCCGCAGGTGCAGGCGCTCGCCGAGCGTCTCACCGCCTCGCTCGGCTACCGGGGCATCTTCGACCTGGACTTCCGCCGCTGCGGCACGACCGGCGACTATCACCTCCTCGACTTCAACCCGCGGCCCGGCGCCCAGTTCCGGCTCTTCGCGGACTCCGCGGGCCTGGACGTCGTCCGCGCCCTGCACCTGGATCTGACCCACCGTCCGCTGCCGGACGGGTCGCCGCGGCCGGGGCGGTCGTTCGTGGTGGAGAACTACGCGCCGCTCAGCGCGCTGCGGCCGATGCTCGGCGGACGCGAGCTGGCCTGGCACGCGCCGGACGACCCGGGGCCGGGCCGCGCGATGTGGGGGCTGTGGGGACGGCATGTGCTGCGCAAGCTGCGGGAGCGGCTGGGCGGACCGGCCCCGGCGGCGCGTCCGGCGGAGGCGCGGGTGGTCCGGCAGGCAGGCGAGAGCCACCCCAACACGCCCGTCGAACCAGCCGAGTTGACCAAGGTGACCGAGTTGACCGATGACGAGAAAGCGAGCAGCTGCTGATGTACGACCTGCTGGTGGTGGGCGCGGGCCCGTACGGCCTGTCCATCGCGTCCCACGCCGCGGCCGCCGGGCTGAACCTGCGGGTCTTCGGCCGGCCGATGGCGTCCTGGCGCGACCACATGCCCCGGGGCATGTTCCTCAAGTCGGAGCCCTGGGCCTCCAACTTGTCGGATCCGGAGGGCCGTTGGCCGCTCGACGGGTACTGCGCGACCCAGGGCGTGGAGGCCCGGCACGGGGAGCCGATCCCGGTCGAGATGTTCGCCTCGTACGGCCTGTGGTTCGCGCGCAACGCCGTCCCCGAGGTGGACGAGCGGACGGTGGAGCGGATCGCGCCGGTGCCGGGCGGCTTCGAGGCGGTGACCGACGACGGCAGGGTGCTGCACGCCCGGACCGTCGCGCTCGCGGTCGGTGTCATGCCGTTCGTCGAAATCCCGTCCGCGCTACGGGGGTTGGGGCGGTCCCTCGTCTCGCACAGCAGTCACCACAGCTCGCTGGACGACTTCCGCGGCAAGGACGTCACGGTGATCGGCGGCGGCCAGGCGGCGCTGGAGACGGCGGCACTGCTCGCCGAACAGGACACACGGGTACGGGTGTTGGCGCGGGCGGACGAGCTGTCCTGGAACGACGTGCCGCCGGCCTGGGAGCGCCCGTGGTGGCAGTCGGCCCGCTCCCCGCACAGCGGCCTGGGCCCCGGCTGGCGCAACTGGTTCTACTCCGAGCGCCCCGGCCTCTTCCGTCGGCTGCCGGAGTCGACCCGGGCCGGGATCGCGGCGAACGCCCTTGGTCCGGCCGGTGCTTGGTGGGTGCGGGACCGGGTCGAACCGGTGGTGGAGGTGCTGCTCGGCCATGAGGTCGCGGCGGCCGACGTGGTGCCGGGCGGGGTCCGTCTGGAGACGGTGAGCCGGGCGGGCGGGACACGCTCCCTGGACACCGAACACGTCATCGCGGCAACGGGGTTCAAGGCGACGACCAACCGACTCGGGCTGCTCTCCAGCGAGTTGAGGGGCTCCCTGGCCACGGTGGGCGACGGTTCCCCCGAGGTCGGCCGGGACTTCGAGTCCTCGCACCCCGGCCTCTTCATGGCGGGCCTGGTGACGGCCTCGGGCTTCGGCCCGGCGATGCGCTTCGTGCACGGCGCCACGTACACGGCGGGCGCGCTGGTGCGGGGAGTCGAACGCCGACTGCGCTCGGAGCCGCGCGGCGGGATGATCCCGGCGCCTGGACGACGGGGCACGCCGGCTTTCGTACGACGCTGACGGCGCGGGCGGCGCGGGTGTGCCGGGCGGTGACGTCCGGCACCCCGTGCGTACTACCTACGGGAAGCGGCTCGGCCTCGCCGGTAGAGGATCATGCCACCCGCGATCAGCGCGGCACTGGCACCGGAAGTGGCCAGCATGGCCTCACTGCCGGTGTGCGCCAGAACGGGCGGCGGGGTGTGATTCCCACCGGTGGGCGGAGGCGTGTGGTGCCCGCCCGTGGGGGGCGGCGGGGTGTGGTTGCCGCCGGTGGGAGGCGGCGGGGTGTGGTGCCCACCCGTAGGAGGGGGCGGGGTGTGGTGCCCACCCGTAGGAGGCGGTGGGGTGTGGTGTCCGCCCGTGGGGGGCGGCGGAGTGTGGTGCCCGCCGGTGGGAGGCGGCGGGGTGTGATGCCCACCCGTCGGGGGAGGCGGCGTGTGGTGGTGGCCGCCGGGCGGAGGCGCCGGCGTCTCCTCACAGTCCTCCGGAGTGCCGTGGCCCGAGTCACCGGAGCCGTAGCCCGAGTGATCGCCGGAGCCGTAACCCGAGTCGTCTCCGTAGCCATGACCGTGACCGTAGTTGTGGCCGTACTCGTGCCCGTGGCCATAACCGGAGCCGTAGCCGTAGTCATCGCCCGAGTCGTCGTCGGAGTCGCCGTACGACGGCTCGGTCCACCGGTGGTGGCCGCTATGCTCACTGCCGTGCCGGTGTTCCTCCTTGCCGCCGGCGCAGGAGTTGCCGAACGTCGGGTTGAGCCCGGACACTCCATCGGCGGTGTTGCCGCATGCGTTGACCGGTACGTCGACCGGAACCTCAAGGCTGTTGCCGGACAGGACGCCCGGCGAATCCTTGGCAGCGCCGCCGGTGTACGAATCGGCCAGGGCGGGGCTGCCGCACAGGGACAGAATGCTCGTCGCGGCGGCCGCCGCGACCATTCCCTTACCCAGGGTCTGTCGCAATCTCGTTGTCTTCCTGCTTGAAGAAGTGGGAAAAAAAGCCGGCCTTGGAACGAAACGTGTCCAAGGCCGGCCGTGACACAGCCGGAACGGCTGGTGTGTTACGTCGTCAGTCGTTGACGCACGTGTTGCCGAACGCCGGGTTCAGCAGGGCGATCACGTTGACCGTGTTGCCGCACACGTTGACGGGGATGTGCACGGGAACCTGGACCACGTTGCCCGAGAGGACACCCGGCGAACCGACAGCGGCGCCCTCGGCACCGGCGTCGGCGAAGGCCGGGGCGGCCATACCGAGAGCCATGATCGCACCGGCGACAACAGCAGCGCTCTTCTTCATGAACGTTCCCTTCTCTGCGGTCATGCCCACCATGACCTGCAGCCTGTAAAACGAGGGATAGACGCAGGAAGAAACTCAAGAACGCGTGTCACCTGACAATTCACTCGATCGTCGGCACCGAATTGACGCGATGGCCGCACGGATGCAGAAACGCTTCTCTTCAAGGGGAGCCAGGAAGAAGGCGGCAATACGAAACGGCCGGGGCGGCCCGTACGGATTTTCCGTACGGGCCGCCCCGGCCGCTTTATTGACGGACGATCAGCTGCCGATGGCGCCGTTGCCCGACAGGACCGGGATGTTGTCCGCGATGTGCGACAGCGGCTCGTCACCCTTGGCCTGGGTGGAGTTCTCGGCGCACTGCTGGTTCTGCGGGGCCGAGAGGACCGGCACGTCCTGGAGGACGGTGACCGGCACCAGTACGCCCACGATCGAGGCCGCGTTGACCTTGGCGGGCAGGCCGACACAGAGCTTGTTCAGGTCGCCCTGGGCGAGCCCGAGCTGGGGGCTCATGTCGCCGGCCGTCTTGGCGTTGCCATAGGCCTGCTCGGCACCGTTCCCGTTGACCGTGGTGACGCCGTTGTCGTTGCCGATGGCCAGCGCCTGCGGGGCGGCCGTCGCCGAGACGCCGACGACGGAAGCCGCGACAGCCGTCGCAGCCATTGCCTTCTTGAGCATTTCTGCGGTCCTTTCCTGGCAGAGACACAATTCCTGCTCCCCCATCAACAGAGGTCGGCCGGATTGGTTGCGTGGCTTCACCCGGTTGGATTCATCTGGGCCATTGGAGTGAATCGGAGCAACCATGCGGCCCGGTGCCAGTTGTTCAGGTCGCTCCGGTGGACGGGGTTACTCCAGAAGGGACCACGCAAGTGATCAAGAAGGTTATGGCTGCTGCGGCTGTCGCCGCTTCCGTCGTCGGAGCCTCGGCTGCCGTCGCCGCCCCGGCGATGGCGATCGGTAACGACAACGGCGTCACCACGGCGAACGGCAACGGCGCCGAGCAGGTCTACGGCAACCAGGCCACGTACGGCAACATGAGCCCCCAGATGGCGCTCATCCAGGGCTCGCTGAACAAGCCCTGCATCGGCCTGCCGGCCAAGGCGAACCTGGCCTCGCTGGTCGGCCTCGTGCCGGTCACCGTCGCGCAGGACGTGCCGATCCTCTCCGCGCCGCAGAACCAGCAGTGCACCGAGAACTCGACCCAGGCGAAGGGCGACGAGCCGCTGTCGCACATCCTGGACAACATCCCGGTCCTGTCGGGCAACGGCGCCGCGGGCAGCTGACCTCGCGGACGTGCACAGCGGGCCGCCGATCTCTCGGCGGCCCGCCTGCTTGCCTCGCCGGGACGCGCGGAAGGCGGCCGAGGAGTTCGGGAAGCTGCGCGCGGCCCGTCCGCTGGTCCCCCGCGGACAGCAGCCCCTGCCGAGCGACCCGCCGCGGATCTCCCGGCGCGCCCCGGGCGAGGAAGCCAACTTGCTTACACGCGAGCCGACTTATTGCTCCATACGGGGCAAAGGCCGCAACCGAACCAGTCATCACTCAGTTGATCATCGTGCGGCTCCGCAACGGGAGTCCGTCCTCCGAAAGGGTTTGAACATGAAGAAGCTGTGGGCGACCGCGGCTGTTGCCGCCTCCCTCGCCGGTGCCACGGCCGCGATCGCCACCCCGGCGATGGCGATCGGCAACGACGACGGCGTCACCACCACTCAGGGCAACGGCGCCGTGCAGAAGTACGGCAACCAGGAGACCAAGGGCGACATGAGCCCCCAGCTCTCCCTCGTCCAGGGCACCCTGAACAAGCCCTGTGTCGGCCTGCCGGTCAAGGCGAACCTCGCCTCGATCGTCGGCGTCGTGCCGGTCACCGTTCTGCAGGACGTGCCGATCCTCTCGGCCCCGCAGAACCAGCAGTGCACCGAGAACTCGACCCAGGCGAAGGGCGACGAGCCGCTGTCGCACATCCTGGACAACATCCCGGTCCTGTCGGGCAACGGCGCCGTGGGCAGCTGACCTCAGCACCACGCATCACAAGAGCGGGCCGCCGAGCACTTCGGCGGCCCGCTCTTCGTGTTAGGGCCGTTTCGACTTCGCGTACAGGGCCTCGATGTCCTCCGCGTACGCCGCCGTCACCACATGCCGTTTGAGTTTCAGGGACGGGGTGAGGAGGCCGTTGTCCTCGGTGAACTCGCCCTCGATCAGGGCGAAGGCGCGGATGGACTCGGCGCGCGAGACGGCCTCGTTGGCGTGGTCGACGGCTTTCTGGACGTCGGCGCGCAGGCGAGGGTCCTCGACGAGGTCGGCGAGCGGGGTGTCGGCCGGGAGTTTGCGGACCGCGAGCCAGTGGGCGAGGGCCTCGGGGTCGAGGGTGATCAGGGCGGCGACGAAGTGACGGTTGTCGCCGACGACCAGGCACTGGCCGACCGGGGCGCGGCTGCGCAGGCGGTCCTCCAGGACGGCCGGGGAGACGTTCTTGCCGCCGTTGGTGACGAGGATGTCCTTCTTGCGGCCGGTGATGGTGAGATAGCCGTCCTCGTCGAGGGCGCCGAGGTCACCGGTCGCGAACCAGTCGTCCCGCAGTACGGCGTCGGTGGCCGCCGGGTTGTTCCAGTACGCGCCGAAGACCACCCCGCCCTTGATGAGCACCTCGCCGTCGTCGGCGATGCGGATCGTGGTGCCGGGTACCGGGAGGCCGACTGTGCCGGGGCGGGGCCGCAGGGGCGGGACGACGGTGGCGGCGGCTGTGGTCTCGGTGAGGCCGTAGCCCTCGTAGACGATGATTCCGGCGGCGGAGAAGAAGAGGTTGAGGTCGCGGTCGAGCGGGGAGCCGCCGCTGATCGCGTAGCGCAGGCGGCCGCCGAGTTCCTTGCGGATACGGCGGTAGACCAGCAGGTCGTAGAGGGCCCAGGCGGCGTAGAGGGCGGGGCCGGGGCCCTTGCCGGTGCCGAGGAACTTGTTCAGGTAGGCCTCGCCGAAGCGGATCGCGATGCGGTCGGCTCGGTCGAAGGAGGCGGCGCGGCCCATCTTCTCGGCGGTCGCGCGGCCGGCGTCGTGGATCTTCTCGAAGAGGTACGGCACGCCGACCAGGAACGTGGGCCTGAACTCCTTCAGCGCCGGGCGGAGTTCGTCAGGTTTGATGCTCGGGCAGTGGCCGATCTCGATGCGGGCCATCAGGCAGGCGATCTGGAGGGTGCGGCCCATGATGTGCGCGAGCGGGAGGAACAGCAGCGTCGAGGCGACCTGGCCGGTGACCTCCGTGAAGAGGGGGTGCAGCAGCTCGAGCATGTTGGCCGCCTCGGCGTGCAGGTTGGCGTGGGTGAGGACGCAGCCCTTGGGGCGGCCGGTGGTGCCGGAGGTGTAGCAGATCGTCGCGATCGTGTCGGGGGTCAGGGAGGCGCGGCGCTTGGTGATCTCGTCGTCGGGCAACTCCTCACCCAGGCCGGTGAGTTCGGCCATGGCTCCGGCGTCCAGCTGCCAGACGCGCGGCGGTTGGGGGTGGCGGGCCGTGCCGGTGGTGACCGTGTCGGTGTTCTCGGCGGTCTCCGTGACGACGAAGCGGGCGCCCGAGTCCCGGACGATCCACTCCACTTGGTCCGCCGACGAGGTGGCGTAGATCGGTACCGTCTGGCCGCCTGCCGCCCAGATCGCGAAGTCGAGGACCGTCCACTCGTAGCGGGTGCGGGACATGACCGCGACCCGGCCGCCCGGTTCGAGGCCTGCGGCCGTCAACCCCTTTGCTACGGCGGTCACTTCACGGGCGAAGGCTGCCGCGGTGACGGGGTGCCAGGTGCCGGCCTGTTCGCGGCGGAGGACCACGGTGTCGGGGGCCTCCGCCGCGTTGGTGAACGGCAGGTCGGCGGTGCTGCCGGTCGTCGGGCGCGGGGCGAGCGGCAGAGTGCTCGCCTCTCGTACGACGCCCCGCTCGTCCCGGGTGAGTTCAACCCGGGTGCGGGCCGCGAGGTCGGTGCGTTGCCGCGCCCGCTTCAGGTCCTTGCGTACGCCCATGACGGCTGCTCCCGGTCGACGGTGAGACGGTGGCTGGGGCGTCAACTTACTCGCAAGTAGGGGAAGGTCAATGGGGTCTGTGCGGTACCAGTGGGTTCAGTCGATTCGGCGGGCCTCGTCGATCGCCTCTGCGAGTTGTCGTACGTCCGTGTCTTCCGTTTTCTTCGCCAACGTGTGGGCGCGGGCGGCGAGTTGGCCGAGGCCGGGGTTGCCGGGCAGGGTGCCCTCGTCGTCCTCGGGTGAGCGGAGGGTGTCGGCGAAGTAGGCGGCCACGGCGGTGACTTGGAAGCGGGGGGACGCGCTGCTCAGGGAGTCGTGCAGGGCGTCGGTCTCCAGTTGGCCCGAATCCTCGTGCGGGGCGCGGGTGTTGGGGTCGAGCCAGCGGACGCTTGCCGTGGCGAGGTGGCCGTCGGCACCGGGCCTGGTGCGGACGGCGTAGAGGGCGGTGACGGTGTGGCCGGGACCGATCTCGCCGCCGTCGACGGTGTCGTCGCGGAAGTCGTCGTCGGCGACCTTGCGGTCCTCGTAGCCGATGAGGCGGAACTGCGCGACCGTCTCGGGGTCGAAGGCGACCTGGGCCTTGGCGTCGCGGGCGGTGAGGTCGATGTTCTGCGGGAGTTGGTCGACGAAGACCTTGCGGGCATCGGTGTCGTTCGAGACGTACGCGGTGTGGCCGTCGCCCTTGTCGGCGAGTTTCTCCATCAGGGCGTCGCCGTAGTCGCTGCCGACTCCGACGCCGAAGAGGGTGATGCCGTGGTCGCGGCGTTCGTCCGCGATGCGGTCGAGGATCGAATCGGCGTTGGTGTCACCGGTGTTGGCGAGGCCGTCGGAGATGAGGACGACCCTGTTGGTGGCGCCCTTGCGCAGGCCTTCGCCTGCGGTGGCGTAGCCGGTCTCGACGCCCGCGCCGAGGTTGGTCGAGGACTGGGTCTCCAACTCGTCGATGGCGTCGTGGACTTGGCCGCGGTGGCCGTCGAGGCGGGTCATCGGGAGGACGGTCTCGGCCTTGTCGCTGAAGGTGACGAGCGCGACCGAGTCGTCGTCGCGGAGTCGGTCGATCATCTCGTCGAGGGACTTCTTGGCGAGGTCCAGGCGGCCCGTCTCGGCCATGGAACCGGAGACGTCGATCACGAACGTCAGGGCGGCGGGCGGGCGTTCGTCGGTGTCGTCGGCGGTGCGGGTGGCGAGGCCTACGCGGACGAGGGACCAGTTGGAGCTGTCGGTGCGGGCGCCGTCGACGGTGACCGTGAAGCCGTTGCCGTCGGGGCGGTCGTAGTCCTGGCGGAAGCTGTTGACGAACTCCTCGGGGCGGATCGTGGACGGGTCGGGGCGTTCGCCGTCGGCGAGGACGCGGCGGGCGTAGCCGTAGGAGGCGGTGTCGACGTCCAGGGCGAAGGTGGAGAGGTAGTCGGGGGACGGGGCGATCTTGTCGGCGGGGGTGCTTGTCTGTTCGCCGTCCTGGTCCGCGTCCGAGCTCTGGCCGTTGTTCTGTTCGCCGCCCGAGGGGACCGCCGGGGCCGGGAAACCGGTGCGGTTCGACGCGTCCGAGTCGCTGGAGTTGCTGCCGCCGCCGCCCGCGCCGCAGCCCGTGAGCAGTAGGCCGCCCGCGGCGGTCAGGGCGAGCAGGGTGGTGCACAGTCGCCGGGTGCGGTGGTGTGACCGCTCCCCCGGCAGCCTGCTCGGTCGTGTTCGGTTGGTCTCCATCTCCCGTGCCCCCTCGGTCCGTTGACGTCGACTTCTTGCGACTGTGACGGTGGAGGGGGCGGGAATGTGCGCTACGGGGAGTTGCGGAAGCGTCTCGAAGGGGTCGCGATCATGGCCCGTCGAGACCGGTGGGAGATCCTCCGGTGACCTAGGACACGATGTCCTTGCGGGCGAAACCCCGGAAGGCCAGGGCGAACAGGACGATGGCGTAGGTAACGGAGACCGCCGTGCCCTGGATCATGCCGGACCACTCGGGGTGGGGTTGTACGGCGTCCGCCCACGCGAACTGCCAGTGTGCGGGCAGGAAGTCGCGCCAGTGGCCGAGGGCCGTGACGGCGTCCAGGACGTTGCCGACGATGGTCAGGCCGACCGCGCCGCCGACCGCGCCGAGGGGTGCGTCGGTCTTCGTCGAGAGCCAGAACGCGAGCCCGGCGGTGACCAGTTGGGACACGAAGATGAACGCCACGACGACCAACAGGCGTTGGGCCGCCGTGCCCGCGCCGATCGCGCCGCCGGTGGGCAGCTCCAGCGGGCCCCAGCCGTAGGCGGCCGTGCCGACGGCGAGGGCGACGAGCGGGAGCAGGATCATCGCGGCGAGGCTGAGGCTCAACCCGACCACCAGCTTGGACCACAGGAGGCGGGCCCTCGGCACGGGTGCCGCGAGCAGATAGCGCAGGGAGGACCAGCTGGCCTCCGAGGCGACCGTGTCCCCGCAGAACAGGGCGACCGGGACGACCAGCAGGAAGCCGGCCGACACGAACAGGTTCACCGCGGCGAAGTTGGCGCCGGACGAGGTGGCCGTGTCCATCAGGGTCACCTGGGAGCCGCGCTCGCCCGGGGTGCCGCCGATCGCGAAGGCTGCGACCAGGATGAAGGGCAGCGCGGCGAGGATGCCGCCCATGATCAGCGTGCGGCGCCGCTTCAACTGCCGGACCAGCTCGACCCGTAGGGGCAGGGTGCGGCCGGCCCGGTAGCCGGAGGCCACCTCGACGGGCTCGGCGAGCGTGCTCATGCGGAACCTCCGATCAGGGTAAGGAAGGCGTCTTCGAGCCGGCGGTGCGGGCCGACCGAGGAGACGGGGACTTCCAGGCGGACGAGTTCTACGAGGAGTCGGGCGGCGGTGCCTGGGCCTTGGGTGGGAGGTGGGGACGTCGTGCCCTCGGTGGCGGTGCCGGCCGGGGTGACTGCACCACCCGGGGTGACTGCGGCAGCCGTGGCGGCGGCCGTACTCGCCCCGTTCGTCGGGGAGTTGGCGGACACGAGCTCATCACCCGGTGCCGGTGCGTCACCTGGCGCCGGTTCGTCACCCGGCGCCAGCCGCACCAGCAAGCCGCCCTCCGCGCGGACCACCGACTCCACGTCCGTGAGCGCCGCGATCTTCTCCACCAGCGGGTCGGAGATGTCCGCGGCAAGGCCGACCAGGAGGGTGTCCCCGGAGCCGATGATCTCGGCGACCGGGCCCGCCTGGACGAGACGGCCGCGGTCCATGACCACCAGGTGGGTGCAGGACTGTTCGACCTCGGCGAGGAGGTGGCTGGAGACGATGACCGTGCGGCCCGCCTCCGCGTAGCGGATCATCACCTCGCGCATCTCTCGGATCTGGGGCGGGTCGAGGCCGTTGGTCGGTTCGTCGAGGATGAGGAGGTCGGGGAGGCCGAGCATGGCCTGGGCGATGGCGAGGCGCTGGCGCATGCCCTGGGAGTAGGTGCGGACCGCGCGGGCGAGTGCGTCGCCGAGGCCCGCGATCTCCAGGGCCTCCTCCAAGTGGGCGTCCTCCGGCGGGCGTCCCGTGGCCTGCCAGTACAGCTCCAGGTTCTCGCGCCCGGAGAGGTGCGGGAGGAAGCCCGCGCCCTCGACGAAGGCGCCGACCCGGGACAGCACCGGGGCGCCCGGGCGGATCGCGTGGCCGAAGACTCTGATCTCACCGGCGTCCGGTTTGATCAGGCCCATCAGCATGCGCAGGGTGGTCGTCTTGCCCGCGCCGTTCGGGCCCAGGAGGCCGAGCACCTGACCCTTCTCGACGCGGAAGGACAGGTCCCGTACCGCGTACCGGTCCGCGGACTTCGCGTACCGCTTGCTCAAGTCGGTGATCTGGAGCGGGACTTCGGACAGTTCGGGGGCGGGGGGTGCCGTGGCGGTGCGTCGGCGGCCGGTCAGGAGCAGGGCCAGGGCGATCGCCGCGCCTGCCAGCGGGAGCCACCACACCCAGGACGGGAGCGTCGCCGCCGCAGTCGTGACGCCGGGGGCCGTCGGTACCTTGAGGTCGCTCTTCAGGGTGACGGTGTACGTCGCCGGGACCGCCGGGGAGGCGTAACCGAGGTCCGTCGAGGCGAGGACCAGGCGCAGGTGGTGGCCGCTCTGGACGTCGTAGTCGATGGCCGGGAGGGTGATCGTGACGTCCTTGCCGGACTTGGTGCCGTCGATCCTGAGGGGGGTCACCAGCTGGGAGGGGAGCACCTGTTGGGTGCCGCCGGGGCCCACGTCGTAGACCTTGCCGAAGAGGACGGTGTCGTCGCTCGTCGACTTGACGTGGACGGTGACCGTGGGCGAACCGGTGATGCGGAGGCCCTTGGTGACGGGGGCCGAGTTGAATGCTGCGTACTGGCCCGGGAAGTCGAGGGAGACCCCGATGCCCAGGGAGGACAGTTGCGAGAGGCCGCCGGTGCTGCCGAGGCCGGGGAGGGCCGAGATGGCGGGTGGGCTGGCGCCGGCCGGGTTGGTGAAGGACTGCTCGGGGCGACCGGTCAGGGCGATCGTGCGCGGGTCGCTCTCCAGGCCGGGGTACGCGCTGCCGCTCGCGCCGCGCAACTGGGCCGCGCCGTCCGTGGAGTCGACGCCTCCGGTGCGGGTGACGCGGAACGCGGGGCCGGTGTCGGTGTTCTTGTCGTCCTTCAGGTACCGGTCGAACCAGGACGTCACGCGTGCCTGGACGCGGCTCGTCTCCATGTCGCCGCCGTCGTGGCCTCCGGCGATCCAGTCGACGTCGACCGGGGCGCCGTTCGCGCGGATCGCCTTCTCCGCCGCGTCGGCCTGGCCGAGCGGGAAGAGGGAGTCTGTCTGGCCCTGGATCAGGAGGGTCGGGACGTTGATCTGCTTGGCCACGGCTGACGGGGAGCGGGCTTCGAGGAGGGCGCGGGCCTGGGCGTCCGGCTTTCCGGACTCGGCGACCCTGTTGTACATCTGGCACAGCGCGGGCTCGAACTTGGCGCAGCCGCCACCGGAGTTGATGAAGATTCCGGCCCAGAGCTTCTTGAAGACGCCGTTCGGGAAGAAGGCGTCCGCGAGGTTCCAGTACGTGATCGCCGGGGCGATCGCGTCCACCCGGTCGTCGTAGCCGGCGGCCAGGAGGGAGATCGCGCCGCCGTAGGAACCGCCTGCCATGCCCACGCGCGGGTCGCCCGGCTTGTCGAGCTGGACGTCCGGTTGTTTCGCCAGCCAGTCGATCAGCTTCGATACGTCCTTGACCTCGCCGGACGGGTCGTTCAGGCCGATCTTGCCGGTCGACTTGCCGAAGCCGCGTGCCGACCAGGTCAGTACCGCGTAGCCGTCCTGGGCCAGGTCCTCGGCTTCTTTTCGTACGTCTTCCTTGTTGCCGCCGAAGCCGTGGGCAAGGAGGACTGCGGGGCGGCGGGTTGATCCGCCCGTGGTGAAGTACGAGGTGTCCAGGGTGACGCCGTCGATCGCCATCTTCCGGTCTGTCTGGTGGACCGGGGGTGTGTTGTCCGAGGCTGCGGCCGTCCAGGTGCCGGCGGCGGCGAGCACGACGACGGCTGCGGTGGCTGCTAGCCGGCGCCGGGGGTGTCGTAGTCGTCGTAGGCCTTGCAGCCCGGGCAGTCGAAGATCCATGCGTTCAACGGTACGGGGCGTCTCTGACAGTTGGGGCAGACCCTGGGGTGAACCGGGGGTGAGGTGTGTACCGCGCTTGGTGTACGGCCTCTAGCTCGGGAGGTGCTGTTGCGTTGCCGGGTGCGGGTGCGTTGTGGCTGA
>NZ_BARF01000016.1 GCF_000367365.1 Streptomyces prunicolor NBRC 13075
ACGGTGACCGTGCTGGACGCGGTGGGCACCGGCGCGGACGGGTGCGAGCACCACGGCGCCCGCATCCTCGCCTCCCTGGACGGGGGCCGCGTCTACCCCCTGCCCGACGCCCCCGAGGATGCGGCGATCCGCGTGTTCAAGGCCGCCGACACGACCCGCCCCTTCTGCTGGCTCGACGGCCCGCGTATCGAGTCGTCCCAGCTCAGCCGTGCCGAGAACCGCGCCCGGCACCAGCGCTGAAGAGCGCCCACCCACCTGCGCCCTCACCCGTCCGTACCCCTGTCCCGGCAGCCTGACGGGCTGCCCTGGAGGAAACCCCATGGGCTGGAACTCCAAGCACCGCACCGAAGTGATCAGGCAAGACACCTCCGGCAGGCGCAGCTACTTCTTCCGCTGCTCCTGCGGACGGACCGGCAGCACGACCTCCAACAAGGGACTCGCCACGAAGCAGGCCAGCGACCACCGGATGGCCCGCATCCGCCGCCGCTGACACCCGCCGGCCACGCATGCCGGGGACGGCCCTCCCCCTGCCACGGATGCGGCAGCCCCGGCACCCCCTTTCTCCTCAACTCCCGCCCCCGAAGGGGCAGTCAGGAGCAGTCCCAGCATGTCCGAGAGTGTCGTACACCTCATCAAAACCCCGCCCGCCACCCCCGAGTCGGACGTGAGTCCCACGATCCTGACCGTGGTCCCCGACACCCCGCCCACGCCCCTGGTCCCCTTGTGGGTGCGCTCGGGACGTGCCGTGAAGCAGGCGGTCACGCACGAGAACACCAAGTCCGCAGCCCGTGCGGTGGCCCGGCACAGCCTCTACACGTTCAACGGCGGGCGGATCGTGGCCCGCCGCACGTGGGACGGGAAGACCGGGGCCCGCTACGAGCACATGATCCGCACGGCAGTAGCCGCGGGGAACCTGGAAGCGGCAGAGGAGTGGGAAGAGCGGTTGCAGCGCTTCCGCCAGGCCCGCCACCACCGCCGCATGGACCTCCTCCACTCCCCCGTGGAAGCCGCGAAAGGCATCGTGGTCGGCACCGGGGTGAGCGTCGGGGTGCTGGTCGCGCTGGGGATCGTGATGGCCGTCCACTCGGGGCGCCCGGTCGACGTGCTGACCCCGCTGGACGCCACGATCGATTTCATCAACCTGCTGATCCGGATCGTGCAGGTCGTATGGGGCCCGATGCTCACCATCGGCCCGTTCCTGGCCCTGCTCGCGCTGTGGGCCGTCGGCAGCAAGCAGCAGGCCGCACCCCAGTGGGCGCTGCCCGCCAACGTCCGCAACGGCGAGGGCGAGCCGATCACCCCCTCCATCGTGGTCAAGGCCCTGCGCGACCTCGGAGTACCCGCCCTGCGCAACGCCATCAAGGACATGGGCGACGCCGGCGCGAGCATGCTGGGTCCCATCCGGATTGCCGGATGCGGGGTCGAGGTCGACGTCACCCTGCCCTCCGGGGTGTCGACGATCGAGGTGCAGCAGCGCCGCCGCAAGCTTGCCGAGAACCTGTCCCGGCACGAGCACGAGGTGTTCATCACCATCCCCGAAGCCGCCCGCACCGTGCGGCTGTGGGTGGCCGACTCCGGGGCGCTGGACCAACCGATCGGCCCCTCCCCGCTGGTCACCGACGAGACGATGACCGCCGACTACGCCAAGGGCCGCGCCCCGTGGGGGCAGGACCTGCGCGGCGATGCCGCCGCGCTGAGCGTGTATCAGCGCCACCTGCTGATCACCGGGTTGTCGAACCAGGGCAAGACCGTCGCCCTACGCTCCCTCGCCCTGTGGCTGGCGCTCGACAAGTCGGTGCAGTTCCTGATGGGCGACCTCAAGGGTCTGGGTGACTGGGCCATGTTCGACGGCCTCGCCGACACGCTCATCCAGGGACCGACCGACGAGCACGTCATCCAGGTCACCGAGATGGTCGAAGGTGCCGTCGACGAGATGAACCGCCGGATGATGGCCGCCCCCGGCACCGTGTTCCCCGCGCTGATCGTGCTGGTCGACGAGGCGCAGGTGGCGTTCATGTGCCCGGTCAAGGACGAGGACAAGCGGCCCTACGGCGGCTCGAAGTCCAACTCCCGCTACTTCATGGCCGTCCGGAAGATCCACAACCAGGGCCGTGCCGTGAACGTGCTGATGTGGCAGGGCACCCAGGACCCCACCGACCAGAACCTCCCCAAGCTGGTCCGCGAGGGCGCCCACACCCGGGCCTCGCTCGCTCTCGGCACGGAGTCGCAGGCGCGGATGGCGCTGGGGGACAAGGCCGTCGACGGGGGCGCCGCCCCCAACCTGCTGCGCCCGGGCCTGGATCAGGGGACCCTCGTCGTCGCCTCGTCGGGCATCGACATTCCCAAGGGGCAGTCCTCCATCACGGTGCGCACGCACTACGTCGACGACGACGCAGCCGAAGCCATCATCGAGCGCGCCAAGGCCCTGCGCGACGGAGTCACCACCCTGCACGTCATCGACGCCGGTGAGGACCGCGACCCGCTCGCGGACATTGCCGGCGTGCTGGGAGACGCGCCGCGCGTGCTGACCCGGGACGTCCTCAAGCGGCTGACCGTGCTCGACGAGGACGCCTACGGCACCTGGACCAACGGCGACCTCAAGCGCGTGCTGGAAGCCGACGGGGCCGAGCCGTACAAGTCCGAGGGCGTCATGGTCGTCAGCCGTGACCGCGTCCTGCGCGCCCTCGCCAACCGGCCCGACGAGGATTCCGCTTCCGTCGGCTGACGGCAGGGAGCCACACCCCGGCGGGTCAGGGAGGCAGGGAGAACTCCCTGAACCCCTCCCTGACCCGCCTCCCTCGCCCTGACCTGCACAAATGATCGTTCAGGGAGTCAGGGAGGCCCGCAGGTCAGCACCCCTGAAACCCCCTCCACGACGCCCCCGGAAGGGGGTGTCCCTGCCTCCCTGACCCATGTTCGGAAGGGATTCCGCATGTACCCCGAGACCACCCCCGGCCACACCCAGACCGACCCCGGGATGACCGACGCGGAAGCCGCGAGCGAGGCTCGCCGGATCATCGCCGACGCCTACCGGCCCACCGCCTACCGCGACGACACCCCCGTCCCCGCCCGGGGCGACACCCCGCCGGTCGCGCAGCCGGGACGGCCCCCGATGAGCCAGGGCGCCACCGACGCGAGCGTGCTCATGCTCGCGGGCGGCGTCACCACCACCATGGTCGGCGGCACGGCGGCCGTGCTCATGTACGTCTCCCAGTTCGCCGACCCGCTCGTGTGCGCCCTCGTCTTCGGGGCCCCCACCGCCCTGGTCCTCGCGCTCGCCCGACTCCTCAAGGGCGCCAAGCCCGCCCCCGACATCCACCAGCACTACGACGGCCCGGTCTACCAGGACCAGCGCACCATCCACACCCGGACCACCGGCGTGTGGGCCAAGACCGATAACCAACAGTGATGCCAAGAGCGGCCCCCTATTCCGCCAAGAACCCGGGGCCGCTCTTGTCCAACCCGTCCTCAACAGACCTGTTGGAGGTCTCCAGCATGACCCAAACCACTGACATCCGGCGAGTAGCCCCGCTGCACACCGCGCTGACGCTCGCCGCGAACGGGGTCCCACCCCTGCCGCTGCGGGCGGGGAAGGTCCCGTTCGGCAACTGCCGTACCTGCGCGAAGAACGCGTGCGGCGGCCGGCCGAACATGAAGACCCCGGGACCTTGCATGTGCCCCGGCGTCTGCCACGCGTGGGCCGCCGCGACCACCGACCCGCGCGTCCTCAACTCCCCCCAGTGGGCGGCGGCATGGCGGAAAGCGGCGGCGGTCGCCTACCACCCCGGAGGCGCCGGGCTGACCGTCGTCGACCTCGACAACGCGGCGGCCATCGCGTGGGCTCGCGCAACGCTGCCCTCCACGAGGACCGTGGCGACGACTCGCGGTGAGCACTGGATCTACCGGGGCGTCATGCCCTCGCGCAACGACGTCCGGCCCGGGGTCGACATCAAGTCCCTTATGGCGTACGCCCGTTGGCTCGGAATCGGAAACGGCTCCATGGCCTCTCTGCCGGACGCTGTGCACACTCTGGCATTGAGGCAACCGTCCACGGCTCGCAGGGCGCTACAGGCCGCCTCAGCGCCTCTGAGGGGGCAGGGCGGGGTGTGCCCGCACCGTACGCCCGCCTTCCTGGACCGTGGCATCGCCATGGCGGAGCAGCGCATCACCGCCGCGCGGGAGGCGGTGCACACCACCGTGTACCGGACGTTCCTCGCGGTGCTGTCCACGCACGGGCGGTGCGGCTGCCTCACCGACGCCCATGCCGCGCGGCTGTTCACCGCCGCGCAGACCAAGGGCGAATCGCCGCAGCACTGCACGGACGCGTGGACCAACGCCCTGACCACGTTGGGACTGTGACCATGTCCGAGGACGAGAAGAACCCCGCGCGCGAGATCATCGCGGACTACGCGCAATCCCACTTCCGCTACTTCCGCACCGCTGACGGGACCGTGTACGCGCAGCGCAACGGCCACCCCGTGGCTCGCCCGATGCGCTCCCAGGGCACCACCGGTAGCCACCGGCAGGAACTCATGGTCGGCATGTACCGGGACGGGGTGGGCGTGTTCAACGGGACTGCGCTGAAAGAGGCGTTGGACCTGATCGAAGCGCTCGCGCTGTACGAGGACACGCACGCCGTGAACATCCGCGTCGCCCCCGGATACGACGGAGCGACCTGGCTGGACCTGGGACGCGACGACGGGCAGTCCGTGCGTATCCACCCCACCGGGTGGGAGATCACCGTGCCCGATCCGCAGGAAGTGTGCTGGCGGCGCACCCAGCTCACCGGGGAACTGCCCCTGCCCGTCAAGGACACGAACAGCAAGGGCATCGACCTGCTGATGCGGCTGTGCAACTTCGCCGGTGCGGAGACCGAGTGCCTGGCCGTGGCGTGGCTGATCGGCTGCCTCGGACCGTCCGTGCCCGTCCCCGCCCCCTTCCTCACCGGTCCCCAGGGCGCGGGCAAGTCCACGGGCGGGCGGATGCTGGTCCGGATCATCGAGGGGATGAGCGGTGACCTGCGTCGGGCACCGAAGGATGAAGAGAACCTGATCGCGGCCGTGGCGGCGGGATGGGTCACCGCGTTGGACAACCTCTCGCACATGACGCCTGACCTGTCGGATGCGATGTGCTGCATCGTCACCGGGGCGGAGAGCGTCAAGCGCGCCCTGTTCACGGACGGGGACGTGTTCCGCGTCGGCTACCGCCGGCCGCTGCTGCTGACCGGGATCGATGTGGGCGTCATCCGGCCCGACCTCGCCGAACGCCTGCTCCCGCTGCGGTTGGAGCGGCCCCGTGTGCGGCGTACCGAGGCGGAGTTGTGGGCGGAGTACGCGGAAGTGCTGCCCGTCGTGCTCGGCTCGCTTTTGGATCTCACGGTCAAGGTCCGCGCGGTCGCGGCGGAGACGCCCACTGATCTGCGGATGGCGGACTTCGCGCACCTGTGCGCGCAGCTCGATGCGGCCACCGGGCTCGGGGCGCTCGCTGCCTACCGGGCCCGTCTGGATGATCTGAACGACGACGTGATCGAGGGCGATCTGTTGGCACAGACCGTCCTCCGGCATGCAGACACCATCGAGCCGGGCACGGCGCAGCGCATGCCCTCCACGGAGTGGCTGCACTGCCTCAGCCGCCTCTACAGCGGCGACGACTGCCGTCCCCTGCCCAAGGGGTGGCCGACCACCGGCAAAGTCCTCTCCGACCGTCTCAAGCGCCTACAGCCCACCCTCGCCGCCCGGGGTGTCCTCGTCGACACAGGCCGCACCAGCGAAGGCAGGTACCTCGAAATGGCCCGCCCCGCCGCACCGCCCCCGTACGAGCAGCAGCGGATGCCCTGACCGCGCTCCGCAGGCTCACCCGGACAAGCAAGAGGAGCACCATCCGGCGATGCGTGGGCGTGCTCTTCTTGCTGTTCGGGGCAGCGCCCCGCCCAAGGACGCGCCGCGTAGCGGCCCCTTCTCTGCTCTTTGAGAGCGGCTCCGACTACGACAGACACCCCCTCTTTGTCCTAAGAGGGGAAACGCTGCGTCATCTGCGTCATGCGAGCCGGAAAATGGCCCCTGACCTGCGATGACGGGCATGACGCAGACGGCCACGACTGCGTCATCCTGCGTCATCTGCGTCATGGACCGCGTCACCGATGACGCAGCCCATGACGCACCCATGACGCAGGCCTCGCCCCCTGCGTCACGCAAAGCAGCAGGTCAGAAGCCTGAATGACGCTGATGACGCAATGACGCAGAAATCCGCACCTAGGACAAGCACCGCCCCCGCCCCCAGGACCGAAGCCCCGAAGGAGTCGCACCGTGGCTCGCCCCAAGCTGCTCGAACTCCCCGAACCCCCTGACCGACCGGACCCCCGCGCGATCCTCCGGGAAGGCCTCCCGGACCGCTACCTCACTGCCGACGACATCGCCGTGATCTTCAAGGTGCCCAAAGAGACCGTCTACCAGTGGCGCAGGAAGCACACCGGCCCGCCCGGATTCCGCATCGGCAAGTACATCCGCTACGACCCCGCCGCCGTGCATGCCTACGTCACCGAACGCATGGCCGACGACCGCACCGCCGCCTGAAACAGCCACAACCTCACAGCTCAGTACCCCAGGGAGGGCCATGGTGTGGCCCTCCCTGCCCATGCCCCGAAAGGAACGCCCCCGCATGGCAGGCCACATCCAAGACCGCTGGTACAAGACCGAATCCGACGCGAACGGCAAGGCCACCCGTGTTCGTTCCGACCGCTACGGCATCGGCCTGCGCTACCGGGCCCGCTATGTCGGCCCGGACGGGACCGAGCAGTCCAAGAGCTTCCCCGACCGTCAAAAGGCGCTCGCCGAGAAGTGGCTGAACCGGATCAAGACGGACATGGACGAAGGCCAGTACATCGACCCGAAGGCCGGACAGATCACGTTCCGGGAGTACGCGGAGAAGTGGTTGGGAGGGCTGACAAGCGACCAGGGCAGTCAGGAAGTCGTGCGCAGGCGCATCCGGCTGCACGCAGTGCCCTACCTGGGGAAGCGTTCGATGGGTTCGTGCGAGCCGGAGCACATGCGAGCCTGGTTGAACAAGCTCGCATTGGCCGTGCCGAACGGAACCTACCGCCGCGCGATCTACGACTCGGTGTCGTCGCTGTTCAATGCGGCAGTGGACGACAAGGTGATCAGGTCGAACCCCTGTCACCCCAAGTCGGTCAAAGCCCCCGTCCCCGAGCCCCGGCTGATCAAACCGTGGACCAGGGAACGCGTCTTGGATGTGCGCGCGGGGCTGCCCGGTCGGTACGCGGCCACCGTGGACGTCGGCGGGGGCTGCGGACTGCGTCAGGGGGAGATCTTCGGCCTCGCTGAAGACAACCTCGACTTCGCTACCGGTTGGGTGCACGTCCGCCAGCAGGTCAAGAGGGTGGGCGGCACGCTGGTCTTCGCCCCGCCCAAGCGGGGCAAGCTCCGGGATGCGCCGCTCAGTCCGGTGGTGGGGATGGGACTCCGTGAGCACATGGAAGAGTTCCCGCCCGTCGCAGTGACGTTGCCGTGGAAGACACCGGACGGCCCGTTGGTGACGTTCAAGCTCATCTTCACGAGCGGCGCAGACAAGGCGATCTGGCGCAGCTACTTCGACGACTACGTCTGGAAGCCCGCGCTCGCCCATGCGGGCGTCATCCCTCCCAAGGAACGGGGCAAGCGCTACGCTGCCGCTCCGGATGACGGCATGCACGCGTTGCGGCACTTCTACGCGTCGGTGGTCCTGGAAGGTGGAGGGAGCATCAAGGCGTTGAGCACCTACCTGGGACACTCCGACCCCGGATTCACGCTGCGGATCTACACGCACCTGATGCCGAGCAGCGAGGCGAAGGCCCGGGCTGCGGTGACCTCCGTGTTCCAGCGCATCCATCCGGTGGCGGACCTCCCGGCAGCGGCCTGACGGCCCACAGACGGCCCACGGCCCCAAGACGACCCCTGCCCGACGGTTCCGCCGCTGGTCAGGGGCCCTTTTGTGCTTCAGCGCCGCCAAAAGTAGTCCATCTTGCCTGAGGTCCCGGCTTGGGTGGTAACTCGTTTGGCCGGGGGGCTGTGAGCTGGGGGTTCGGGGGACGGCTTGTGGGCGGGGTCGTGAGGCGGGTCGGTGGTGGGTGCACGGGGGTGAGCGGGGAGCATGAGGGGAGCATGAGTGGGGGCAAGCCCGAGGCCGAGGAACGGGAACTGTTGGTCCGGCTGCTCGTCGGCGACGACGAAGCCTCCGTGGCCGCCTCGGAGGCCCTCTTGGGCGGCGCCGCCCATGCCGTGTGGGACGGGACCTGGCCGGCCGAGCGGTATGCCCACACCTATGCGGTCAGGCTCCGGCACACGCGCCGGACGGGCGTCGAGACCCTGAGCCTTGAACGGGCGGTGCGGCTGCTCGGCCTGCACGGCCGGCCGGTGCGGCTCGGGCAGATCACGGCTGCCGACGGAGCGTGGATCCACCTGCTCTTCCTCACCGAGGACGGCGACGCGCTGGTGGCCTGCACCGGCGTACGGCGGGCGACGGGCTCACCTCCGTGAGCCGGTGAGCGTGGCCGGCCTCACCACCCGCAGTCGATGTCGGTCATTCCTCCTCGGAGCACCGGATCGGTACTCGTACCGCTGATCACCAGCAGCCCGCCGTCCTGCTCCCAGTCCAACTCGTACGCGCCGTCGGCGATGGGCCGGTACCCGTCGTCGACCACCCAGGAGCCCGCCTCGCCCAGCGCCAGGCCGGTGCGCCCCACCGCGTACGCCTCGCCGTTGCCGATCATGAGGAACGACGTCTCCCGCACCACGGCCGTACAGCCGCCAGGGCCCGTGGGGCGCAGCACGTAGTACCGCGCGTCCAAGTCGCCCACCGCTCCCCAGGCGATACCGAGCGTCCCCACGCCGATCAGCACGGCGCTCATCGGTGACACCCACCTCGCTCGTGTCCCCGCGAGCCGCGTGGCCTGCGCCCGTCCGGCCGCCCGGAGGAAGGTCCACCACAGGGCGAGGGCGAGCACGAAGAGAACACCGCTCACCTCCCAGTCGGGGACCACGTGCCCCCACACCAACAGCAGGAGGTCGCTCCAGCTGGCCCAGGCGGCGAGAGCGAGGCTCCCGACTCCCGCCGCCGTGAAGGTGCCGGGCGACAATCCCTCGCCGTGCCGTATTCCTGCTTCGGTCATGGCGGGTACGACTCCCCGGACGCGCCGACAGTTGCGCCGGGAACCGGAGAACCGCTGGGCGGTCGCTGTCGCCTCAGCCCTGACCGGGCTTGCGGTCCCGCAGCAGGACGAGGGTCGTGGCGCCGATGCCGACCAGGCCGAGGGCGAGGACCGTGATCATCGGGGTGATGCCGGAACCGCCGGTCTCGGCGAGGTTCGTGTCGACGGTGGTGCCGCCGACCGTCGCGGGGCTCGGCTCGCTGAGCGTCTGCGTCACGGCACCGCCCGCGTCGCTCTGCGTGCGGCAGTCGAGGACTCCGGCGAACCGCTTCGCGTAGCCGTTCGGCGCCGTGATCGTGAAGTCGTAGACCTGGTCCTCCTGGAGCGGGATCGTCACCGTCGCGGACTTCCCGGCGTCGATGCCGTGCTCGACGCCCATCAGCTCGAAGGTGAACGTCTCGTCGCCCTGGTTGGCCGCGGTGACGTCCAGGCCGCCGTCGGCGCAGTTCTTCTGAGCCGACAGTGCCGGTACGGCACCGCTCTCCGCCCAGTCCGCGCTCGCGGCGGCGGAGACCGTCGACTCGCTGGAACCGGCGAGGATCTGCGTCTGGCTTCTGCTCTCGGAGGTGAAGGCCCGGCCGACCGGCACGGTGGTGGAGGCCTGCACGGTCAGGTCGGCGGACCCGGCCGTCGCGTCCTCGGGCACGTCGAAGAACACCTGGCTGCCGTCCGCCGCGGACGTGACGACCTTGCCGTCCTTGTCGACGATCCGCACCCCGGTCGTGGCGGCGTCCGCGGGCGGTGTCACCGTCACCCCGCTCGCGTTGGTGTGCACGGTCACCGGGCCGAGCCGCTCACCGGGGTGCCCGGAGACCGCGGGCGGGTCGAGGGTCAGCGAGGCCTGCGGCTCCGCCACGTTCCGCGCGCTCTTCTCCAGGTAGTCCGCGAGCTTCTCGGCCTGCGGGTCGACCGCGTCGACGTCGGCGCCGTCCGAGTAGCGCCAGATGGCCACCTGCGTACCGGCCGCCGCGTCCTGCTCGGTCAGGCCCTTGGTGCCGGCCTTCGCGGAGAGCGCGGCGAGGTCGTTCACCTGCGGGTAGGAGTGCTGCAGGATCCAACGGATCTTGCCCGCGCTCTTGTTGGCGCCCAGCGACGTGCCGCTCCACGCGGTCTCGTGGTACTTGGCGTCCCGCTGGGTGGGGTTCTGGAGATCGACGCAGTACGTCTGGAGGGTGCCGCCGCCGTCCACGGACATCTCGAACAGGCCCGCGGAGACCTGCTGGTCGCCCGTGTCCGCGTGGATCACGGCCTCGCCGTACGTCTTGAGTCCGCCTATCGTCGCCGTCGCCCCGCCCTGGGTCTGCGGTGTCTCGTCGGCGACGGCCGGGCCGGCGCCGGCCAGCACTCCGGCGGCGACGAGTCCGCACGTCCAGGTCGCGGCGACGAGGCGCACGGCACCCCGGCGACCGCGCAGGGACAGCGCGGGGAACGCAGACAACACGGACAACGCAGATGACACGGAATTCCCCTTCGAGCAGGACCCGTCGACGTGGGGGTGCGGTCCCACCAGCAGAATCAGAGCACCGGGAACTGTGCCCGAGCTATGCCCGGCATCCTAGGGACGCGGGCGCACCGCCTTCTCCAGTCGGGTCATCGGATAACCGATCCGACTCGGAATCGTTATCCCCAAGATCGCCTGCGAGCAGGGCTTATCGACAAATCCACCGGGTCTTTCGGAGCGCATTCATCGATAAGCCGCAGTTCGATCAGCTCGGGGCATTCACTGACATCACGTCACCACGAGCGGCTCTGCCCGGTGTTGGTCGGCGGAATCGGCACGGGTGGCGGAATCGGCGTCCGAATCGCCGGCCGAATCCCCTCCCGGTGTCTCCCAGTTGGGCTCCGGCCGGGGCGGAGAGGCCGCCGTCTCCTGCTTGTTGGCCCGGCGGAAGGCCGAGGTGCCGCGCGCCAGGTCGTGACCGATCGCCACAGCGTCGATGTCCGCCGAGGACCAGTTCGGCTGTCCCTCGCGTACTTCCGTCCGCACCTTCAGCCGGCCCTGGACGACGACGGGGTCGCCGACCGACAGCGACGCCGCCACGTTCGTGGCCAGTTGGCGGTTGGCCCACACCGTGAAGAAGTTGGTGTGGCCGTCCGTCCAGACGCTCTTCTCGCGGTCGAAGTAACGCGAGGTCACCGCGAGCCGGAACCGCGCCGACGGTCCCGTCGCCAGATCCCGGTACATCGGCTGGGTCGCCACATTCCCGACCGCGCAGATCGTGGTGTCGTTCATCGCTCATCCCTCCCTGGCCCGGCCCCGCGAGGCCGGGCGGAAACGCGTACGGGCCCGTCCCGTACGGCTGCAGTCAGACTGCCTCCGCCGAGCCGGGCCCGCTGAGCCCTGTGGACCACCGCCCACCTGTGGAAAACCTCATCACCCGGACGAGCGAACGACGTCCGGACCCCGGTTCACCCGGCCCCGATGCCCGCCCCCGTGACCCGCCCGTACTGCTCCCGCACCTCCCGGTACCGCAGCAGCTCCGCGGCCAACGGATCGAGCACCCGCGCCCGTCCACACCCCGCGGCCGCCTCCCGCAATCGCCGCTCGGCGTCGAGGCCGTAGCGCCGGGCGGGACCGCGGGCCGCGAGCCGGCAGCTCCATTCGACGAGCGGGCCGCCGATGATGCCGGCCACCATCAGCAGCACCGGCACCCCGAGATTCGGTGCCATGAACCCGATGATCTGGCCCACCAGCCACAGCCCGCCGACGACTTGGAGGATCGTCATGGACGCCTGCGCCAGTACGGCCGCCGGCCACCACCCCGGCCGCGGTGGCCGCCCGACCGGCAGCCCGGCCCGCGTCGCCAGCTCGTCCAGCGCCTCGGGCAGCCCCTGCGCCCCGCGTACGGCCGCCTCCCGCACCGCCTGTGCCCACGGCGCCGGCAGCCCGCCGGAGGCCCGGTCGGCGACCGTACGGACCGCCTGTTCGACGCGCTGGCGTGCCGTGGCCTCCTCGTCCGCCTGGGCGCGGACCTGTAGTCGGCCGGTCGCGGGTTCACGCCGGTCGTTGTACCAGCGCCACAGCCGCAGCCAGGGCGTGCCGCAGGCGCGGTTGGCGTTGCGCAGCCAGGCGCGTTCGGCCGCCTCGCCCGCCGCGGTGGCGCCCACCGAGTCCGCGAGCCGCGCGGCGAACTCGTCCCGCGCCTCCTCGCTGAGCCCGGTGCGCCGCCCCGTGGCGTACACGGGTCGCAGTCGCCACGCGGCGGCGTCGACATCGGCTGAAATTCGCCGTGCCGCTGCTCCACGATCCGCCACGAACTGGCCCAGAACCTCGCGCAGTTCGGGGATGCCGTCCCCGGTGAGCGCGGACAGGGAGAGCACGGTCGCGCCGGGTTCGCCGTACTCCCCCAGGGCGATGCCGTCCTCGTCGAGCAGTCGACGCAGATCGTCGAGGACCTGGTCGGCCGCCTCCCCGGGAAGCCGGTCGATCTGGTTGAGGACGACGAACATGACCTCCGCGTGACCCGCCATCGGCCGCAGATAACGCTCATGGAGGATCGCGTCGGCGTACTTCTCCGGGTCGACGACCCAGATGACCGCGTCCACGAGGGCCAGCACCCGGTCCACCTGCTCGCGGTGCGCCACGGCCGCCGAGTCGTGGTCGGGCAGGTCCACCAGGACGAGCCCGCGCAGCTGGGCCTCCATCTCGGCGCTCTGCAAGGGGCGTCGGCGCAGCCGTCCCGGAATGCCGAGCCGGTCGATGAGGGTGGCCGCGCCGTCGCTCCAGCTGCACGCGATGGGCGCGGCGGTGGTGGGCCGTCGTACGCCCGTCTCCGAAATGGCCACTCCGGCGAGCGAGTTGAACAGCTGCGACTTGCCGCTGCCGGTGGCGCCCGCGATGGCGACCACGGTGTGCTGCCCGGAGAGCCTGCGCCGCGCCGCCGCCTCGTCGAGCACCCGCCCCGCCTCCGCGAGGGTCCCGCTGTCGAGCCGGGTCCTGGAGAGCCCCACGAGTTCCCGCAGCGCGTCGAGACGGGACCGTAGCGGCCCGTCGTACGCCAACGGGGCCGGGACCTGCGCGGTGTGGTGCGCGGCGTGCACGGCCTGCGCACGGGAGGCCCTGATCTCCACGGCGGCGGCCTGCTGCGCGGCGGTGGTCTCGTTGACCCGCCGCGCGATCAGCCCGTCGTCCCAGGAGCCGGTCGCTTCCTCGGGGTCCGTGGGGCTCGACGGGTTCGCCGGGTTCGCCGGGTCTGCGGATGCCTTGGATTCCGTACGACCGGAGGTGTCGGCCGACACGCGCGCGTGGTCGTCGGCGTCCTCCGGGTCACCCACTTCCGCCGCGTCCTTCGCGTCCGGCGCGTCCTCTACGGGGAGGCGGTTACCGGATGTTCCCTCTGAACCGCCCTCTACAGGGGAGGGATCGGCGTGATCCATCTCGTCCGTGTGTTCGTCCGTGTGGTCCTGGTCAGTGACGGCAGTCACCGGTCACCTCTCCTTCTGCAGTACGGACAGCGCGGCGATGAGTTCGGCCTGGGGTTCGGGGTGCACGTCGAGGGCGTCGAGCGGGGCGAGCCGGCGTTCGCGCTCGGTGTGCACGACCCGGTCCAGATGGTCGTTGAGCAGACGCCCGGCGCGGTCGCGCAGCCGCAACGCGCCGTGGGCGCCGATCCGTTCGGCGAGCCCCTCACCCGCGGACCGCGCCCTACGGCCGCCCAGCAGCGCGGTGGCGACCAGGGCGGCGACGACCTCGGGGTCGGACGCGATACTCCGGTCGAGGTCGGCCACCTCCTCCTCGGCGTACTCCTCCAGCTCGCGCCGCCACCGCCGTACGGCCATCCCGATGCGGTGCTCGGCGCTCTCCAGCGACGGATCGCGCTCGGTGAGTTCTGGGGCGCCCGCAGCCGGTTCGCGGCGCCAGGCGTCCTCCACGCGCTCGTCGGCGGCCGTGACGGCGCACAGCAGCAGTGCGGCGAGGCTCTCCGCGAGGGCGTCGAGGAGCTCACCGGCGGAGCAGTCGAGCGGGAAGGCACGCCAGCGCTTCAGCGCGTCCCCGGCGAGCACGGCCCCGGCCTGCAACCGCCCCCGCACACGCGCGTGCTCGCTGTCGTACGCCCCCTCGACGGCGGCCGTGAGCCGTAGCGCGGCGGCGTACTGGGCGGCGGCGGCACTGGCCAGTTCGGGCATCCGCGACTTGAGGGAGTCGAGGACGCCGTAGGCCGTGCGTGCCATCGACTCCTGCCGGGCGCCCGGGTCCTGGGTCTGCTGCACGAGCCAACTCCGCAGGGTGGCCACGGCACTGGCCGGAAGCAGCCCCCCACCCCAGGCGGATTCGGGCAGTTCGGGCACCGTGAAGCGGGGTACGTCGCCGAGGCCCGCCTTGGCGAGCAGGGCGCCGTACTGTCGCGAGACCTCGGACACGACCTGGTGGGGCACCCGGTCGAGGACGGTCACCAGGGTCGCGTTGTGCTCCTTGGCCGTGCGCAGCAGATGCCAGGGCACGGCGTCGGCGTAGCGGGCGGCCGTGGTGACCATGACCCAGATGTCGGCCGCGCAGATCAGTTCGGCGGCCAGCACCCGGTTGTCGGCCACCAGGGAGTCGATGTCGGGCGCGTCCAGGAGGGCGATCCCGCGCGGGAGGGTGTCGGCGGTCTCGATCCGCAGCACACGCATACCGTCCTCACCGGGGAGGAGCAACTCGTCCCCCGGGTCCTGATGGGGCACCCACACGCGCGTGAGGTCGGGCAGCACCCGCATGCCGCTGAACCAGTGATGGTCCTCCGGGTGGCAGACCAGCACCGGTGTGCGGGTCGTCGGCCGCAGCACGCCGGCCTCGCTGACCCGGCGCCCGACAAGGGAGTTGACGAGGGTCGACTTGCCCGCGCCGGTGGAACCGCCCACCACGGCCAGCAGCGGTGCTTCGGGCTCTTTCAGGCGGGGCACCAGATAGTCGTCGAGCTGGGCGAGCAGTTCGTCGCGGTTGGCACGCGCGCGTGGAGCCCCCGCCAGGGGCAGCGGGAAGCGTGCGGCGGCGACACGGTCGCGCAGGGCGGAGAGTGCGTCGAGCAGCTGAGGCCGTACGTCCAAGGTCACCACATGTGAAGAATGCCCAATTTTGGGGGAATTCTGAAGCATATGCGCATGCCTGCGCGCCGACGGAACACAACGGACGGAAGGGATGACTGGGGCAAGGGCACAGTCCAGGCATAACGAGTGCACAACACCCGTGGCGCGGGGCACCAAAAGCGATGCACGATTCGTACCTGCCTGCGATTATCAGGACCGCTTCACTGAACCTCCACATCGAGCCACGGAGGTGAAGCAACAGGGACAAGGACCCGGGAGCCCTATCCTTGTCCCCGGCAACGTCACGGACCGGCCCACACCCGGGCACACCACGACCGAGGCCACACACCCGGCCCCCGTAGCTCAGTGGATAGAGCAGGCGCCTTCTAAGCGCTTGGCCGCAGGTTCGAGTCCTGCCGGGGGCGCCCAGCTGTAATCCACGTTTTTGCAGGTAAGGCACCTTCCCCCAGCTACCGACGGCCCCGCCTTCCGGTCGCACGTTGCCCTCTTCCCCGCAGAAGGCTTCCGATGCTCTGCATGGGTATCGCCCAGACAGACGCACCTTTCAGTGCTTCCGCTGTGCAGCGGCCTTCCCGGAATCCGCCTCCGTCCCGCACCGGTGTGCTACGGCAAGACTTCGGCATCAAGCGGGGGTGCGTGTCCGACCCGCCGCTCCTCCAAGGTCCCTGCGGCCCACCAGACGGCCCGCCTCGCCCACCTTCCCGGAGACCTTCCGCGTCCCCCGCTCCCGACAACCGCACCACCCTGGCCGTCGCCTTCTTCGGTTCCGGCCTGATGGCCCTCGTCGCCGTCCAGGCGCCCGCGCCCATCCCCGCGCTACCCCTCGCCTGGGCCGCGCTGTACGTGTTCCTACGGCCCTGACTCCGGCGGACCCGCTCTGCCTCCTGCCTCACACGGGTAGCCGGCCTGGCGGGCCGCTGACCCGGCTCGGTACGGATCGGTGCGGCCCGCAGGTGGCCGGGGTGCAGAGGCTGGATCGTTCCAGTCCAACGGGCCTGCGGGCAGCGCTGATCCGCTGTGGGGCGCTGCCCGTGAGCAACAACTGCCGACCCGGGCCGCTCGTCCCGGAAGAAATGGCGAGTGTCTCGCGAGACGTTTCACCGGCCTGTCGGCGGAAGCGCGGTGACCGGGCGCACGCAGGTGTCGCACACCAGCAGGGCCACCACCTCTCTCCCGGCCGGCCGGGGTAGTCGGTCTTGCCCAACTGCCAGCAGCCCCTGGGGAGTACGCCGTGCACCCGGGATGGAACAGCGGATCGAGCAGGCCCTTCAGGAACGACTCGTGGCGCATCGCGAGAGCGTCGGCGCCGACCCGGCTGCCCGGAGCCTGCTGCCGGTGGGGGCCGTCGCTCTGGCCGCCCTCGCCCGTCTCGCGCGTAGCTGGCAGCTGGGCACCCGGCCCGCCTGTCTGCCCGAAGTGCTGATGAGTGCCTCGCGAACCCTCGGAGCCTTGCGCGGCACGTACGGGAGATGGTCTGTTGCCGCCTCGGGTGGCACCGCTGGACAGATCCGCACGAGGAGAGGAACACAAGGCGCACGAGGGGAAGTTGCCTTTGCGCCCACTCATGAACTAAATCACGCCACTTCAGTTCCTTTTACGTTGCGCCTGCAACGCGTGATGCGAGAAGCTGTTCGAAACGCTGTGAGCCATGGGCGGCGCAAGAGGACACCGTGGCAGACGAGTAGCCGTCATGCACAACACACTTACGGGGGTGGGTGAATGAAGTTCGACATGGGGTCGACGACCCTGTCGGATCTCGGCAAGAGCACCGTCGGTTCGAGCGACGACCTGGGCACGCTGATCAAACTCCTGATCCAGGCGGCACAGCCGCTGGAGGGGAAGTTCAACGGGGCAGGCAAGGCCGCCTTCGACACGTTCAAGGCGCATGCGGATGAGATCACGAACGAGTTGAACGGCTCACTCGGCGCGATCCTCGGCGGCCAGTCGGGTATGGACACCGCGTTCGGCACCGGCGATGTGGAGCTGGGCGACAACGCGCACCAGAACATGGGCGCCGCCAACTTCAACGCGGCCCGCTTCGGCGCGCGCTGACCGCCGCGGTCGGTAACCAAGTCCTCAAGTCGCCTTCACCATTGCTGTTTTCAAGGGGGAACCCGCTCATGGGTCAGAACCAGGACCGCCGTTCGTACGACATCGGCGCCTCCACCGAGGTCCAGGGCAGCCTCGCCGGCGTCATCGGCCAGTTGGAGCGCGTACTGACCGACCGCGACCGCGCGGTAAAAGCCGCGATGGCCGACTTCACCGCGGACGGCGTCGCCGACGAGTACCACGGCAAGGAGCTCCGCTGGCACAAGGCCGCCGGCGAGGTCCGCGAGATCATCCGGCTGGTCCGCTCGACGCTGGAGCAGAACGACGGGACCGCACAGTCGACGCTGGCCAAGGCGAAGTCGGCCGTCGACAACATCGGCTGACGCGGCGGCAGGCATACGCCGGTCAGATGCCCGGCAGCACGGGGACGAGGGGGAACGTTGTGACGAGGTGGGACATCCATCCGGCCGGGGTGTACGGCGTGCTGTCCAGGACGGGGACCGCGGCGAAGGACCTGTCCGACGCGGGTTCGGCGATGCAGGGCAACCTTGAGGAAGCGGCCTCCGCGGCCGGGACGCTGACCAGCCAGTACGGGCCGTACACGAGCACGGTCGGGTTGGTCGGTTCGGCACTGGGCCGGTTCGCGGAGCACTGGGGCCGGGATCTCCTGTACATCGCCAAGCGGACCTCGAAGTCCCTGGACGGAGCGGACGAGGCCACCCGCTTCTACCTGGCCGGCTCCCTGGAACAGGCGGAGAACGCTCAGCGGGAGGCGGCCAAGGAACCGAAGGTGGACATGCCCGGCGCAGGTGAGACGGGCCGTCACGCGGAGGGCAAGTAACGATGGGCGGCGAGGCGAAGCTCATCGATCCGTCCGGGATCCCGCACTTCATCGGCGACCTGGCCACGCTGGACACCGATGTGATGCTGCTGACCGCGGACGCGGGCCAGTTCCGTGCGTCCGGCTCGGATGTGCACACCGAGTTCCAGGGTCTGTCGGCGTTCTACGAGGCGCCGGAGGCGGAGCAGCTGTTCGCCACCACGCTTCCGGTGAAGGAGAAGTCGGACGCGTTCGCCGACGACCTGGAGAAGGTCGCCACGGCTCTGTCGGACTACGGCTTCGAAGTCCAGCCGCTGGTCGACAAGTTGGACGCGCTCAAGACCGACGCCACCGCGTTCGTGAACTCGGTCACCGGAGACGACGACTGGCGCAAGGACCAGGACAAGGTCGACCACAACAACGACCTGTGGCACGACGTCAACCACACGGTCGCCGCCTTCCAGGCCGCCGAGCGCACCGCCTACAACAAGATCATGGCGCTGATCGGCGGAACCGGACTGACCGCCGACGACGGCTCCCACGGCAAGAACATGTACGGCTACAACGCCGACGACCTCGACCACGCCGAGGAAACCCCCTGGGGCACGGCGGTCGAGCGCGAGTACGAGGGCTGGGCCTGGTTGGCCCACCAGTCCAAGCAGGTGTGGGACGGCATCTGGCACGACGGCGTCATCGCCACGATCCACGGCCTGGGCACCATGTTCGGCTCCGACGGCTGGGACGCGGCCGGCGAGGCCTGGAAGAACCTCGCCAAACTGGGCACCGCCTCCTGGCTCACCACCGCCACGCTGGGCGCCTGGTGGCTGACCCCGGACGACCAACTGCCCTCCTGGCTGCGCGATTCGCGCACGGTCTACAAGCAGACGGTGAAAGGCTTCGTCGCCTACGACCAGTGGAAGACCAACCCGGCCCGCGCGGCCGGCGCCTTCGGCTTCAACGTACTGACGGTGGTCGGCACCGAGGGCGTCGGCGGCGCGGCAAGCGGCGCGGGCAAGGCGGGTGCTGCGGCTCGCACCCTGTCGGTGGTCGGCAAGGTCGGCCGTGCCATCGACCCGATGACCTATATCGGCAAGGTGGGCAAGTTCGCCTTCGTCAAGGTCGGCGACACCTTCGCGACACTCAAGAATCTCCACACCGGCACATACCTGGACATGGCGAACCTCGGCGACAGGTACACCCCCGCCGAACACCCGGTGCCCCTCGCGGAACGGCCGGTCTCCGTGCCCGACAGCGCCATCGAGTACGTCGACGCCAAGGGCAACCCGGTCTATCTCACCCGGGACGGCCATGTCCTCGATGCGGACGGCAGCGTGCGTCAGCACGTCACTGAGGCCAGAACGGAACTGTCGGCCGACGACCGTACGATCCTGGACTCCGCCCCGCGCACGCCCGCAGCGGAGGCTCGCGTGCCCGAACCCGTTACAGTCCACGGCGGCGACAACCTGACCAGCACAGCCGCACACACCCCGGCTGGCGCCGCACCCCACCTGCCGAACGGCAGTACAGACGGTTTGACGCATGGCCCTTCCGCCAGCCACGAGACACCCGGTGCCCGCGGTCACTCCACCGGCCAAGGAGGCGGCGAGCATGCTCCCGGCGGCAGCCTCAGCCACGACACCGCCTCGGCGGGCGACCACACCTCCACCGGCCACGGAGCTCCTGGGGCGGGAGGCGAGGGCGGCACAACCCCGCCCAGCGGGGGTCACGACCTGCCTGGTGGCACGGCACCGGAGCCTCCTCGCGGCAACCTCCCGGACGGCTCGTGGGAGGGTGAGAACGGCCTTCACCTGTCGCCCGACGCGAACGCTGCGGCCGACGATTTCATCCGGCAGTCGACCCAGGCCGAGCCGCGCATAACCGACACCCTGCAGCAGATCACGCACAACGTTGACGACGGACGCCTGATCGGCCTTGAGTACCGGCTGAAGGGCGAGGACTCCCTGAAGCGGAAGCTCGCTACAGCTCTGCTCCGAAAGTCGAACGTAACGCCGGAAGGCGTGTTGAGCGGCATCAAGGACTCGGTCAGGTACACGGTCGAGTTCCCCTCCGCCAACTACGCACACGGCGTGCAAGAGGCCGTGGATACGTTGCGTAGCCAGGGGTTCGACAACGTCACTTTCAAGGACACCTGGAACAGTCCCGGATACAAGGGGATCAACTCCACTTGGCGGGATCCGGTAAGCGGTCGGGTATTCGAGGTGCAGTTCCATACGCCTGAGAGCTTCGCCGCAAAGATGGATGGGCACATCCTGTACGAAAAGGAGCGGCTGCCCGGAGTCTCCCCCGAGGAGCTCACCGCCATCCGAGCGCAACAAGGCGAGCTCTTCGGCAAGGTGCCGGTGCCGCATGGGGTCGAGGTAATCAACCTCGATCACGAATTGCCCACTGCTCACCCCTCCACGCATGCGCCTGACACCAGGCTCAGCCACACAAGCGACCAGTCCGTCCACGGAAATGGACCGCCCACAGAGCTGGCCCCCGCTGAGCGCACACTCCACGACTCACATCTCCATGAGCTGGCCGAGCGCTACCACGAGGACTTCGACCGGCTGAAGCAGGACCCCGACCACAAGGGCAAGGTCAGGCCTTCGGAGATGGACGAAGCTCGGGTCGCTCTCGACCTGCGCGAGTCCGGAAAGACCCCCTCAGATATCCAACGGCCTCCGGGCGCGGATCAGGGTGACCTCTATTCTCCTAGTACCGGCACCTTCTACGACATCAAGGGCGTCCACTCCGACTGGCCGCCGCTGAACAACGTTCGCGACAAATCTCTCCCGTTCAAGGGAGCCTACGACCCGGCGGACAATGGAACCTGGGTCCGGAAGCTCAATGATCAGATCGTGACCAGGGAACGCGTGGTTATTCTCGACATGCGCAATGCAAATCAAGCAGCGATCGACGATGTGAAGGCGATCGTCGAAGAGCACGGTTGGAGTGATCGAGTTGTCTGGTATCCGTGACGTGCGTCGACGCGTACGATCGATGCCCTCCGACCCCGATTCTGCTGCCGAGCTCACATCGTGGAGTGGGCAAGAGGACACCACTCTCGATCTTTCCGGCCTCGACGCATCTGGAGCTGATCTCAGCGGTGCTGACTTGGCCATGGGGCTCTTCACACAGAGCCGCCTTCCCGGCGTCATCCTGGTCGGTTCTGATCTGTACCGAGCCCACTTGGAAAACGCAGTTCTCGACCGTGCCGATCTCACCCGTGCATCGCTCGTCAAGGCAGTGCTCGACGGGGCAAGCATGCAAGCCGCCGTGTTGTCCGAGGCGAATCTGGGGAGTGCCGAACTCGCCGAAGTCGACGCACGCTTGGCTTCCTTCCGTACAGCACGACTCAACGGCGCCTCCTTCTTGAACGCACGTCTCGAAGGCGCCGACCTGACCGATGCGGCGGTGCAGGAAACAACCCTTGACGTACTGCTCGACGAACGCACTGTCGTGCGGGGTCTCTCCGGCACGGTGTACGGCCCGGCTCACATCGAGGAGCACGGCTCGCTCCGAGAACTGGCTGGCCTCGAACTCGAGCTATGGCTAAACCAACGTGGCGCCTCCGTCCAGGTCCTCAACTCACCGACAAACATGGTCACTTACTATGCGCTGGTCAGCGACGATTATCCGCGCAGCAGCCCCGAAGGCATCGTGCGCCGCCGCCGAGCCGGCGACTTCACGTCTGACGAAGCGTTTACTCGCAACCTGCGTTGGGAGCCGACTGAGTACCTGCGCCTGTACGAGCTGGGACACAACGACGACGAGCACGTGGAGATCACTGAGGAGGAAGCCCATCAGTTCATCTCCATGATTACCCGCAAGCTCAAGAACGAAGCGACCGACTGACATCAGGCCCCGCGCATGCCGCTTCCCTGCCCGTCTATCCGGTGACGGGCACCTCAACAAAGCATGCACCTGAGCGCCCGCGTCCAAGGGATCCAAAGGAATCGAGTCATGTCAGCCCAGGACTACGACAGTCAGCTCCTCGAGTCCATCTCGGTCCGGCGTCGGCGGCTACGAGATGCCGTCCTGTTCGGCGGCCAGCGGCAGCGGCGCACCGTGGACGAGCGGCTGGGCAAGGTGTTTGCGGGTGTGGTGATCGCTGCGGTGTTGTGCGCCGGTTGTGTGGGGTGGTCGTTCGTCTCGCATCGGGTTCTCGGCCAGAGTTCGAGTCCTTACGGGACCTCGACCACTGTGCCGTCCTCACCACCTGCCGAAACACCGGCCGGTGCGTCTACTACCCGATGATAGGTTCGAACGCGTGATATCTACGGGGGCATCGAGCCGTGCGGGGCTCGCGTTGAGCCGGGTCACTCTGGTCGGTGAGCACCGACGAGTCGATCTCGTGCTGCCGTCGCAGGAACCGATCGGGCGGCTGCTTCCCGAGGTGATGCGGCTGCTGGGCGATCGGGTGGGTGTGCGGCCGCAAACACGTCATCTGGTGGCGGGCGACGGCAGTGTCCTGGACCTGGATGCCACCTTGGAGTCGGCGGGCGTGGCAGACGGTGCGGTGCTGCGGCTCGTCCGGGTGGAGGACGCGCCGTCCGCTCCCGTCGTACACGATGTGACCGATGAGGCCGCCGACGATCTCGACGTACGGGCCTGGCGGTGGCGGCCCGCCGTGCGCCGCGTCGTCGCCGGAGGGGCGACGGTCGGGTGGGCGCTGGTCGCCTCCTTCCTCGCGCGGCAGGAGTTCGCCGCGCAGAGCGTCGGCGCTGTGCTGGTCGTTGTCGCCGTGCTCGCCGCGGTCGCGGGTGCCGTGCTCGGCCGGGCCGGGTTGCGCGGACTCGCCGGCACGCTCGTGGTGACCGGTGGCGTGTTGGGTGTGTTCGGAGTGTGGAGTCTGGCCGATGCCCAGGGCTGGTCGGGCGCGGTGCGGCTGGCCGGTGTCGCGGGGGTGGCGGCCGTCGCGTTGCTGTTGCTCGGATGGTGCTCGCCGCTGGGACGCGGTGGGGTGTTCGGGGCTGCCACGCTCGTCGTGGGCGGGGTGTGCTGGGAGCTTGCGCTCGTCTTCCAGTCGGCTGGGCGGGCCGGCGCGCTGCTCGCCGTCGTGTCGGTGGTCGTGCTGGGGTTGCTGCCTCGGTTCGCGTTGATGACGTCGGGGCTTTCGGGGCTCGACGACCGGCGCTCGGGCGGCGTGTCGGTGAGCCGGTATCAGGTGTCGACAGCGCTGGCGGCCACGCACCGCGGGCTGGCGCTCGCGACGGTGGTGACGGCCGTGTCCGCCGCGGTCGCCGGGGTGCTCGTGCTGCGTACGACCACGGTGTGGACGGCACTGCTCGCGGTGGCCGTGGCGCTGGTGCTCGCGTTGCGGGCGCGGGCCTATCCGCTGGTCCCCGAGGTCGTCGCGCTGCTCGTGGCGGCCGCGGTGGTGGCGGTTCGGCTGGCCTGGGTGTGGCAGGAGCGGTTCGGTGCGGCCGGTCCGCTCGCGGTGCTGGTGGTGCTGGCGGCCGTTCCGCTGGCCGTGCTCGCGGTACAGCCGCCCGAGCATGTACGGGTGCGGCTGCGCCGGTTCGGCGACGTGCTCGAGTCGGTCGGGGTGATCGCGCTGTTCCCGCTGGTGATTGGCGTCTTCGGGGTGTACGGGCGGCTGCTCGGCACCTTCGCGTGAGCGGGAGAGCGTGAGGCGGCAGGGATGAACGGGGCTCAGGGCGGTTGGCAGGACGAGGTGTTGCGCGAACTGCGGGGCAGCGCGCCGACGCCGGCCGGTCCGGACGCCGTGCCGAACGCGAACGACGCGACCGAGCCCGGTACTACGGCGGACCAGAACGAAGTGGAGGGCGCCGGGGTCCCGCTCACGGTCCATCACCCCGTTGATCAGCGCTCCGACCCAGGGCAACCGTCTCCCCCGCGCACCGCACCGGCGACAACCCCGGGCGAGACACCGCGGCATCGGCCGGAGACCCTGGCGCCGTTGCCCGGGCAGCTCCCGCAGCCGGTGCCTGAGCCTCGTCCCCTCTCTCCTCACGCCCTGCCGTACTCCGACGCCACCGCCTTGCCCGTACCTGCGCAGCCGCGCCCCTCCCCCACCGAGCCTCACCCCCAACTCCCCTCCACCGCCCCGGGAATGCACGCGCCACTGCCCGACCCCCGCCCGAACCCCCAGGGGCAAGGCGCCCCGGCGGTTCGCCACCGTCCCGGCAGCCCCGGCCTGCCCTTCCCCACCCCCGAGTCCGTGCCCACCGTCGACCCACGGCTCGCCCTCGCGCTGGGGAAGCCGTCGCACGGGGACTCCGTGGCGCGGCGGACCGGGGAATCGATCCGACGCCTGACCTCATCGGCCTCTCAGGAGGTCACCGAAGAGACACGGATCGGGCGGGAGTTGCAGCAGCCGGTCACCACCGGCCGGGTGATCGCCGTGACGTCGATCCGGGGCGGTGTCGGCAAGACGACGACCGCCGCGCTGCTCGCCCGTACGTTCAACCACTACCGGCACGATCCGGTGCTCGCGCTGGAGGCGGACGCCGCGCTCGGCACACTGCCGGTGCGGATGGGCGCGGAGTCGGTGCGCTGGTCGTGCGCCGAGCTGGCCCGGATCCTCACCCCGTCGATGCAACTCACCGACATCACCGGGTACCTGGTGCCGGTCTCGGACGGTGGCTGGCTGCTGCCCGCGAGTCAGGGCCGCCTTGGCGCGCCGCTGGACATCCCCACCTACCGCACGGTGACGCTCGCACTTCGCCGCTACTTCGCCGTCACGGTCGTGGACTGCGAGACCCTGCCCGGCGAAGTCGCCCGTACCGCGATGGACACCGCGCACGCCCGTGTGGTCGTCGCTCCGCTCACCGCCGAGGGCGTGGGCGGTACGCGCGTTGTCCTGGACTGGCTGGCCCAACTGCCGCACGAGGCCCTGGCGTTCACCGTCGTCGCCCTCACCTCGGGCACACCGGATCTGAATCTCGACCTGAAGACGGCCACAGCGCATCTGCGCGAGACAGGGGTCACCATCGTGCACCTGCCCTACGACCGGCATCTCGCGGCCGGCGGACCCATCCGTACGGAACTGCTCGGCTCGGCCACGCGCCGCGCGGCCACGCAGCTCGCGGCGGAGGCGCTGCAGCGGGCGGTGCGGGTCCGTTGACGCAGCACCTGGTCCACCGCCCCGCCCGGGCCACCCGCCCGCTGCCCGCGACCGAGGCGCGCACCATCGAGCCGCCGCCGAACCTGCCGGAGGGCAAGATGGGCAGCGCGGCCACGGCCCTGCTGCCGATCGCCGGTGTCATGTCGTCCGTGGTGATGATGACCGTCATCCGCTCCAGCCAGTTCGCGGGCCTCGGCGCGGTCGTACTCGTCGTCGCGCTGCTGGGAGCCGTGGCGCTGTTCCTGTCGCAGCGCGGCAAGGCGCAGCGGCAGCGGCGGGTGCAGCGCGAACGGTATCTGGAGTATCTGGAGGAGCTGCGCGAGGAGTTGGGTGCGGCCGAGCAGGAACGACGGCGCGCCGCACGGGAGTTGAACCCTCCGCCGTCGGCTCTGTACGACCTGGTGCGCGATCCGGCCCGGCTGTGGGAACGGCGGCGTACGGACGCCGACTTCCTGCGGGTCCGAGTCGGCGTCGGTGACGTACCGGTGCAGGACGTGGTGGTCGGGCAGAACTCGACGAGCGGAGTGCTCACGCCGCCGGACCCGTTCATGCTGAACGAGGCACGGGCACTGCAGGCCCGGTTCCGGGCCACCGCCGACCATCCGCTGCCGGTACCGCTGGACCGTGCGGGCAACGTCAGCGTCATCGGCGACCGCGAGGGCGTACTGCGGGTCGCCCGGGCGCTGCTCGCGCAGGCCGCCGTCACGCACGCACCCGACGACCTGGCGCTCGCCCTCGGCGTGCCCGGGGAGCGCATGGCGGAGTGGGAGTGGGCGAAGTGGCTGCCGCACGTCCTCGACCCCGAGGAGCTGGACGGGCCGGTTGCCGCACGCCGTATCGCACCCGATCTCGCTCAACTCGCGCGCCTGATCGGCGTGGATCTGAAGAAGCGGTCGTCCTACGCCGCCGAGGTGCGGCGCGGCCTCTCCGACCGCAACGCGCTGAGCCTCGGCGGCCGACTGCTCGTGGTGAGTGACGAGTACGGGAACAACGCGGCCGAACTGCCCCGTCCCGACACGGCTGTCGCCCTGGGCGAGATGGGCGTGACCGTGCTGCATCTGCTCGCCGAGCAGGTGCACGAACCCGATCAGGTGTCCGTGCGGATCACCGTCGACGGGGACCGGGTCATGGTCGAGGACCTGCGGGGCGAGCACCTCGTACGGGTCTCAGGAGTCCTCGACCCGGTGAGTGCGGCCGGAGTCGAGGGGCTCGCGCGGACGTTGGCACCCCTACGGCTGTCCCCCGAGTCGGCCGCCGACGGTACGCCAGTGTCCGGCCCGGTGCACTTCCCCCAACTGCTCGGCATCGACGATCCGGCCGCCCTGGACCTCGGCCGGCAATGGGCGCCGCGCGGCGACCGCGACTTCCTGCGGGTGCCGATCGGGCTGGACGACCGGCACGAGCCGGTACTGCTCGACCTGAAGGAGTCCTCCGAACTGGGCATGGGGCCGCATGGGTTGTGCGTCGGCGCGACCGGTTCCGGCAAGAGCGAACTGCTGCGCACCCTCGTGCTCGCGCTGGTGACAACCCATCCGCCCGAGGATCTGGCGATGGTCCTCATCGACTACAAGGGCGGCGCCACCTTCGCCCCCTTCACGACGCTGCCGCACGTGGCGGGAGTCATCACCAACCTGGAGAACCAGGCGGGCCTCGTCGAACGCGTGCACACCTCGCTGGCCGGTGAGATCAAACACCGTCAGCAGGTCCTCAAAGACGCGGGGAACATCGCCGACATCGGGCACTACCGGGCGCTGCGCGCCACCGGACGTCCCGATCTCGAACCGCTCCCGCATCTCTTCGTCGTGATCGACGAGTTCGGTGAACTCCTCACCGCCAAGCCGGACTTCATCGACCTCTTCCTCTCCATCGGACGGATCGGCCGCTCCATCGGCGTCCATCTCCTGCTGTCCAGCCAGCGCATCGAAGGCGGCAGGCTGAAGGGCCTGGACACGTACCTGTCGTACCGGCTCGGGCTGCGCACCTTCTCGGCGGACGAGTCGCGTACGGTCCTGGAGACCCCGGACGCCTTCAACCTGCCGCCGTTGCCCGGTTTCGGCTACCTGAAGGTCGACACGTCCACGTACACGAGGTTCAAGGCGGGCTTCGTCTCCGGCGCGTACCGCGGGCCGGTGCTCAGCGACGCGGTCGCCTCCGACGAGCCGTCAACCTGGGTGTATCCGTCGTACAACACGCTGGCGACACCGACCGGGGAGTCGGGTGACGACGCCGTGGCCGCGCCGCGCGAGCGGGAGAGCGGGCCCAGCGTGCTGTCCGCCGTGGTGGACCAGCTCGCGGGCGCCGGCGAGCCGGTGCGGCGGATCTGGCTGCCGCCGCTGCCCGACGCGGTGACGCTGACCGGGGCGGCCGGCCCGGTCCAGGCATCGGCGGACGGGCTGCAACTCGCCCACGGAGAGGGCCCGTTGCGGATCCCGCTGGGTGTCCTCGACGACCCGGCGCGGCAGCGGCAGGGCCGGTGGGTGCACGACCTGAACACGGCGGGCGGGCACACGGCCGTCATCGGCGGCCCGCAATCCGGCAAAACCACGCTGTTGCGCACCCTGGCCCTGTCCCTCGCCGTGACCCACACACCGCACGACGTGGCGATCTACGGCCTCGATCTCGTCGGCGGCGGCCTGAGCGCACTGTCCGATCTCCCGCATGTCGGCGGGATCGCCGGACGCGCCGACCACGAACGCGCCGCCCGCACCGTCGCCGAGGTGCGCACCATGCTCGCCGAGCGCGAGGCGGTCTTCCGCGCGCACGGCATCGACTCCGTCGACCAGCTGCGCACCCTGCGCACCCAAGGCCGGCTGCCGCAGCTCGGCTCCACGGACGTCGTCCTGCTCATCGACGGATTCGGCGCACTGCGCGACGAGTTCGCCGACCTCGACGACGCGGTGGCCGAGCTCCTCAAACGCGGCAGCGGCTACGGCATCCACGTCGTGGCGGGCATGCTCCGCTGGAACGACGTACGCATCGCCACCCAGTCGATGTTCGGCAGCCGGATCGAACTGCGCCTCAACGACCCCTCCGACTCGTCCGTCGACCGCAGACTGTCCGAGACCCTGTCGGCCGACATCCCGGGCCGCGCCCTCACCGACGGCAAACTGTTCGCACACGTCGCCCTGCCACGCCTCGACGCACTCGCTCGGGCCACGGACCTGGGACCGGCCCTCGCAGCGGCCGCACGCTCCGTGCGCGCCACCTGGCACGGCGAACTGGCCGCTCCCGTACGGGTGTTGCCCACAAGGCTGCCCGCGCAGCGCCTGCCCTCGACGGTCACGGTGCCGCACGCGGTACCGATCGGCGTCGACCAGGAGTCCCTGTCCCCGGCCGTCCTCGACCTGTTCGGCACCGACCAGCACCTGCTCGTCCTGGGCGACAACGAATGCGGCAAGACGAACCTCCTCCAGCTGATCTCCCGCGCGCTCGTGGACCGCTACAGCGCGGACGAGCTGGTCTTCGGCGTCTTCGACCCACGGCGCGGTCTGCGCGGCGTGATCCCGGAGCCCTACCGCGGCGGCTACGCGCACAACGCGAAACTCTCCGCGGCGCTCGCCACCGGCATCGCGACCGAACTGGAAAAACGCCTGCCGGAAACCACCGACCCCGACACCATGACCGACGAACCGGCCTTCTCCGGACCGCGGATCGTCATCCTCGTCGACGACTACGACATCCTCACCACCGCCGGCCAGCAGCCCCTCGCCCCGTTCCTGCCCTACATCTCGTCGGCCCAGGACATCGGCCTGCACTTCGTCGTGACGCGCCGCGTCGCGGGCGCCTCGCGCGCCCTGTACGAGCCGTTCCTGACGACGCTGCGCGAGACGGGTGCGACGGCGCTCTTGATGACAGGAGACCGCACTGAAGGCCAGCTCTTCCCGGGCCTGTACGCCTCCGCACAACCACCGGGCCGGGGCACCCTGGTCCGCCGAGGCCGCCGCCACCAGCTGATCCAGACGGCCCTCGCGGCAGAGCCCAACCCCCTGGAGAGCACGGAGAGCACGGCGTGACCAAGGACGTCATCGCGCTCACCCCGAAGATGCCCGACACCCGCTCGCTCCTGGCAGGTCTGCACGCCGGCGGCCCCGAGCTGAGCCTGACCGCCACCGACGACGGCGCGGTCATCCAGCTGTGCACGGCGGCCGGCCGCCCGCTGGTCTCGGTCGAGGCCCCGCTGCTCGTCCACGTACCCGGCGAGGCCGAACGCCTCCTCGGCCCCCAAGTGACCGCACCCGAGCCGCCGTTCTGGTGGACCGAGACCCGCGCCTCCACCGCAGCCCCCGAGGCGGAATCCCTCGCGGGGTCCGTGTGCGGACGCCTGACGATGCTGCTCGGCGGCACCACCTGGCCACCCGGCGCCGCCCACACCGCCCGCGTCGCGGTCCCGGACGACGCGACGCACGACGAGCAGACACCCACGCCCCCCGGCACGCCGGACGACGACCGCACCGAGACGGCAGCCCCGGTCCTCCCCGCCGTCGATGTCCTGACCGACTCGACCGCGGTCCTCATCGCCGACCGCCCGCTCGTCCCCCTCACCGCCTGGTTCTCGGACATCCTGCGCACCACCGCACGGACGAACCGCGCACTCCATCTCGTCACACCACCCCACGTCCGCCTCACCCTGCCGCTGCGCACCGCACTGAGCGGCGCCCCCAACCGCTGGGTGATCCAGAACCCCGCAGGCGGCTACTACGACGGCCTGTCCGGCGCCCAACTCACCTGGCAGGGCGGCACGTTCACCCCGACCGGCAGCACCGCGGCCGACGCTTTCACCGCAGCGGCCACACCCGCCGAGGAACGACAACTCACCGTCTCGTTCCGCACGGTGCACGCCGCCGACAGCGACCTCGTGCTGGGTCGCGCCCTCGAGGCGGCCTGGCAACACCTCACCGGCACACCCCCCGCCGGCTGGGGCACCGCCGAACCCGTCAACCTCCCCTGGTCCCCACGCCAGTTGACCGATCTCGCCCGCGACCGGGCCCCCGCCCCCACCCACCTCATCGCCGTCGGCACACCGGGCCGCCCCGCCATCGCCACCCACCGCATCACCCGCACCACCGCCGGCGTCGCCCAGGACACGACCCTCACCCTCGGCTACACCACCCCCACCGAAGTCCCCCTGGACACCCTGGAATCCCTCGCCGCCACGCTCATCGACAAACACGGCCTGACGACGATGCTCACCACCCTGCGCAACGCCCGCGCCGACCTCACCCTGCCCGCACACCTGGAAGCCCCGTCTCTCCCGGTCTCCTTCACACTCGGCCCACGCGACACACGCGCCATCGGCCTCACCCACGCCCGCCGCCCACCACTCGCCACGAAGCCGCAGCAACTCGGTACCCCCAGCTATCCCGCCCTCCACTACCCACTCGGCAACGGAACCGACCCCCAAGCCTGGACAGCACTCCAGAACCTCGCCAGCCACCTCAAGAACAGCCCGGGCGTTGCCAATTCGGCATAGCAGCCGAGCCAGACCTCGGCCTGGATCTACGTCCGCGGCCCGTCAGGGATGCACGGGATGGCGTCGCCGAGGCCGACTCCCACCTGCCACGCCAGGCAAGGGTCCCTGCCGAACCCGACACACGAGTGCCGCAACCAGCAGCGACCGCATCAGGTAGTGATGATCCACGGTCGAGAAGCGTTGCCCAGCTGGGAGAGATGTCAGTCCCTCACCGTAGGGTCCGCGCAAGTACCGGGAGTCGTGGAGGAGATCACAGTGGCGTACGTGCAGCATCTTTCGGTCAGGTCGGTGTCCCGCGAGCAGCCCGGTCAGGTACTCGCGGAACCCCCGTCGCCGGGCAAAGCTGACGAAGAGGTCATCGAACCGGGCCACATACTCCTCCAACGGTCCCGGCGCGGGCGAGCACGGACGGCGGGCGGTCATCTTCAGCCCCAGCACGGCAGTTGACTCCTCCCGCTGCCCTACGACCAACCCGCGCAGCCGTCAACCCACGCTACCGCCGGGTTTAACGAACTACCGGTAATCAACAGCCTCTCAGCAGCACAAACACGTCAGCCTGGTCGCGCGCCCGCTTTGGCAAGGAGATCTGGAGCGCTGATCTCGACCTGGCCAACGGGCGAAGTGAAGGTGAATGTGAGGTGAGGCAGGACCTCACGCAGGAGTTGGATCATCACGGAGTGGTCGTCGGCCTCACCCTGGATCAGATCCAGTTCGCTGGTGGACACTCCGCCATCGAGCTGTGTGCCGGGCCGGATCCAGGCGCGGTAGCCAGTGATGCCGACGGTGCTGCGCAGTTGACGCTGTCCTGCGACGGAGTCAAGACGGCAGGGGAAGGACGGCGCCAGATTCGAATACTGGAACACAACTCGGTCGTGGGCCACGAGTGGGGCGTCGACGGCCTCGCCCAGCGCCAGGCGGCCGGCCAGCTCGACGAGGTCGGGACCCGCCGCGCGAAGGGACAGTGCGTTGATGTTGCCCCCCAGCCGTCCGTTCACCTCGATCACCCGCGGTCCGGTGTCAGTGAGCTTGATCTCGGTGTGGGTGATTCCTGTGGTCACCCCGAGCGCTCTGATCGCCTTTTCCGCGAGATCCCGGACAAGTTGCTGTTCCTTTTCCGGCAGGGCGGCGGGCCAGAACTGGCCGGTTTCCCGGAAAGGAGGCACAAGCGGGAACTTCCCGGTGACGGCGATGTGATGGACCGCGCCGCGGATGGCGATGCTTTCCACAGATACGTAGTCACCTACAGAGTCACCCGAGGAATGGCATGGCTTTCCTTGAAGGAACTCCTCCACGACGAAGGCCGGTTCGGAGGCGAGAAGCCGGGCGACGAGTCGGCGTCCTTCCTCTGCGTCGTCGACTCGGTAGGTGTTGCGGCTGCCTTCTCCCCGTACCGGCTTGACGATGGCGGGGAGCCCGACGTGCCGAAGAACCTCGGGCCACTCCTCCGGCCTGGTCAGTAGCTGCCCGGCGACGCTGTCGGTGCCGGTCTCGCGCAGTCGCTGCCTCTGGCAGAACTTGTCCGTCAGGAACCGCACAGTGTCGTCACTGTGGTACGAAAGGCCGAGCTGAGCGGCCAACTCCGCGGTAACCGGCAGCATGCGCTCGCTGAAGGTGGCGATTCCGCCGGGGTCGGTTGCCCGCAGAGGGCCCGTCACCTCGGCGGGCGTGTCCCGGAAGGTGACAACGTCGCCCATATCCCGGAGCAAGGGCAGCAAGGGTCCGACGTGTTCGGAGTTCTCCCTGGTCACGAAGACGAGGGGTGCGACCTTGGTGAGTGATCTGGCGATTTCGCTGACAGTTGCTGCTCCCCGGTCGTACACCACGACCAGTCGGCGGGAAGAGGTCATCAGATCCTCACAGACGACGTCGGCCAGTCCAGCCCAGGAAGCGCTGGAAGGGCGGCTCGGTCCAGCTTTCCGTTCGCGGTGACCGGAAGGCTTGTCACCCGCTTGAACTGGTGGGGGCGCAGATGGGCAGGAAGGCGATCGCCGAGGTGTGCACGGATCCGCCCGGGGTCGAGGTCGGCGTCCGGGCCGGTGACGAGGTACGCCACCAGGATGTGCTGCCCGGCCTGATTGACCTTCAGGGCACACGCGACACCCCGCACGCCGACGAGGGATGTGAGCGCGGCCTCCACCTCGCCGAGTTCGATGCGATGGCCGCGTAGTTTGACCTGGCCGTCCACCCGGCCGATGTAGTAGAGGGTCCCGTCCGCTTGGCGGATCGCCCAGTCTCCACTCCGGTAATAGCGCTCCGGCACATCCTCGGCGGAGTTCGTGACGAACCGCTGTTGGGTGAGCTCGGGCCGTCCCAGATAACCGGATGCGACCCCGCTTCCTGCGACCCAGATCTCTCCTGGTGTTCCGTCGGCGACCGGCTGACCTGCCGAGTCTCTCAGTGAGACTTCCAGGTGGCGAAGCGGACGACCGATGGGGGTGTGCTTGAGCTCCGGTGAGCTGCAGATATGAGCGTCGAGGACTCCGTAGGTCACGTGCACCGTGGTCTCGGTGATCCCGTACATGTTGACGAGTAGGGCGTTGGGTGCCATGTCGCCTTCGAGCCATACGAGGGCGTCCTGGAGGTTGACGGCCTCTCCGCCGAGTACGGCGTAGCGAAGGTGCGGCAGGGAACGACTGTCCCGGCGGAGCCGCCCGACCAGGAATCCGAACATGGAGGGGGTCTGGCTCACCACCGTGACTTGATGGGCCGTAAGCAGCCGCACGAAGGCGTCGGGATCGCGGGCCACCTGCTGGGGTACGAGCACGGCGGTACTGCCGTTGAGCAGGGCACCCCACAACTCCCACACGCTGAAGTCGAAGCTGAAGGAGTGAAAGACCGTCCACACGTCAGCCGGGCGGAAGGCGAACTCCTCCGCACAGGCGTCCAGCAGCGCGAGGACCTGGTCATGACCTACGACGCACCCTTTGGGAGCTCCGGTCGAGCCGGAGGTGTAGATGACGTAGGCGGTTCCGGCCGGGACGTCCTGCCAGGACTGGACCGAACCGGTGCCCCGGACCGCGATCGAGAGGCTGTCCACCTTGGCCACCAACGTCTCATCGGGTTCCAGAGCACCGTCGGTGACGACAAGCCGGGTCCCGCTGTCATCGAGCAGAAAGGAGCGGCGTGCAGGCGGGTAGTCAGGATCGATGGGGAGGTAACCCCGGCCGCTGCCAAGGATTCCGAGAAAGCCGACGGGCGCCGACCGACTGCGACCGAGGCGGGCGGCGATCAGCCGGTCGTCGTCGGTGCACAAGGACACAAGCGCCCGGGCCAATCTGCTGCCGGCGGCTTGCAGTTCGGCGTAGGTGACCGGGCCGTCCTCGTCGATGAGAGCGGGTGCCTCGGGGCGACGCAGTGCCACGTCGGCGAAGCGCTCGTGCACGGTCGAAGGAACGCTCTGCATGATCAACTCCTCACGCTTGTGCTCATGCCTGTATCTGAGACCGGCGGGAGCGCATCGGCCTCGGTTCCGGACCCGGCTTCGGACTCGGTCTCTTCCTCGGACTCGCTCCATTCGGCATGGAGACCGGCCACCCAGCGCGTCATGGGGATGACCAGCGCGGCGCCGACGAGGAGTAGGGCGGAGAGGACGAGCCATCCTCCTGGGACGTAGGCGATGGCCACCGCCACCACGAGGGTGGGGCCGACGATGTCCTGGACCGTGGTCCCGATCGAGAAGTAGCCGATGTACTTGCCCTGGGCGTGAGTCGGCGCCAGACCGAACGACAACCCCCACTCCCCGGCCGACTGAAGAAGCTCACCGGCGGTCAGCACCACCGTGGCCATGAAGAGCGTGGCCACCAGCAATGTTCCGGAACCTGTGGCAGTCGTGGCGAACAGGACGCACGCCAGGGCTGTGAACAGCGCGGAGACGGCGAGTGCCCTGGCAGCGCCGCGCACGCTCGAGGAACCGCGGCTCGCTGTCACCTGGAGCAGGATCGCGAGCACGGTGTTGACGAAGGCGAGGGTGGCGACCATCCACGGCGGTGCGTCGGTGTGCTGGGTCACCCAGAGCGGCAGGCCCACTTCCAGAATGCTGATGTGCAGGGCGAACAGCCCGTTCAGCAGACCGAGGGCAGTGAACGTGACGAGACGCCGCCCCGGCGCCGCCTGCTGTTGAGCCTGGGCCCGCTGTCGGTCCTGATCCTGGTCCTTGCCACGAACATCGGAGGCGAACAGCGTCGGATCGAGCTTCGATCGCGCGGGAAGTCGCGTGGTCGCGACGGCGACCACCAGAAAGGCAGCCATCGTCACGCCGATGAGGCACAGGAACGCCGACCGGGTACCGACCGCCAGCAGAGGTATAACAGCGAGAGCGCCGAGCGACATTCCGGTGTTGGCGACGCTCCGCAGATACGCCTGGGTACGCACCCGATTCGACTGACCCATCACATGGGAGACCAGTGTCCTTCGCGCGATGGAGTTGACACGGTCAGTGGCGCCGAGGGCGATGGCCACAGGCAGCACAACGAGGTAGGAACCGGAGATCAACAGCGGGGTGATCAGCAGTGTTTGAACGACGCTCGCTGCGATGGTCAGGGGACGGGGACCCCAGCGATCCGCCAGATAACCGGCAGGCAGCGCCGCGCAGAAGGCCGCCACACCGGCTCCCGACAAGGCCAGGCCGACCTGTTGCGCAGAGAGCCCGAAGCACAGCGTGAAGAAGACGATGCTGCCGGTGCTGTACATGCCGCGCCCAAGGGCGTAGGCGAAGGTCCCCACGAACAGTGGCCGTGCAGGGCCGTCGAGACGGGGTAGGTTCCGGGTGAGTTTCACAGAGCCCTGTCACCGGCCTGGGCAGTGCCTACCCAGTCCTGCAGCGTCTGTTCGGTGGTCTGCCAGAGCTTTTCCACCGCGGCTGCCGGGTACCAGTCCGTCCGGTGATACATCGAAACCGAGATGTCGTGATCCAACTCGGTGAGGGAGATGACGATGGCGGCGTCCGGTGTGCTCCCCGCGAGCTCCAGGGGTGCCGTCTCGCACCCGGTGAACTCCCAGCCGCCCAGCCAGCGTCGCATGGTGGCGTTCTGCGGGTTGAAGGAAATGTAGGGAACCTTGGCATGGCAGCCAAGGGACGCAGGTTCCATGTGCGCGATGAGCTGCGGCCACGGGATCGCCAGTCCATCGAGGGAGTTCAGCATCGCGCGCTGGAAATCGTGGAGGAAATCGGTGGTGGTGGCCTGGTCGTCGCGCTGCGTCGCGATGACGACCTTGCTTGCGAGGAAGCCGACGGTCTGGTGGACGGATGACGACTCCCGGTTGGACGTCATAAGCATCGTGCCGACGGTGGGTTGCTCACTCAGGATGTACAGCGCCCGGTGAACGGCCGCATGCATGATTGCCCATGGGCTCATACGGAAGGTTCGTGCACAGGCGAACACAGCTGTGGTCAGTTCTCTGCCGAAGGACGCGCGCACGAGACCCGTGCGGTCGTAGCGCGCGTGAGCGGCACCTGAGAAGCCGGCGAATCGTGTTTCGGGGATCGGGCCGACCGCCTTGAGGCTTTGCACCACGTCCTGCAGCGCGCGTTGGCCGGCGGGCGAGTCCAGGTAGGTGTTCTGCTTCTGTACCTGTTCGGGATAGGTGAGGGGGATCGGGGGCAACGGTTGTGTGGCCAGGCCGAGTTCCGCCGCGTAAAGGGTCGTCAGATCCCTCATGAGAAGGTCGAGCGACCAGAAATCCCCTATCAAGTGGTCGAGAACCAGCGCGAAGAGTGTCTCCTGCGGACGGCGGAGCAGAATGAGCCGGGCCAGCGGTCCGTCGGTGAAGTCGAAAGGGGCGTCAACGAGTTGCTCCATGAGCCCCACCGTGGCGTCCGTGGTGTCATGCGGCGTCGAGTCGGCCGAGGTGATGCCGGTCATGTCGGCCGGCACGTCGAGCCGCCAAGTGAAGTCGCCCAGATCGAAGCCGCACAGCAGGACCGGGTGCCGTTCCTGGAGACGGAGCCATGCCCGCTCCAGAGCCGCTGTCTGAAGATCACCGCGGATCCGAAGCACGACAGAGGGATGGTGCGGGCGGTAGACACCGGCGTCTATTTCCCTGACGATCTGCCCCAGCCGGTGCCGCTGGGTCCAGGAAACACGTTGCCGTGAGGACATTGCGCCAACAGCCTTTCGTGGGTTGGTGCGCGACGCGCCAGGCGTCTCGGGCCGATTCCGCCTCCGGCTACCAATGCTCGAACTGGTGAGGATCGAGCACGGCGTCGGTGAGCTCTCGCAATGTCGGCCGGCGCAGGACCCCGGTGGGCGGCATCGACAGCCCGGCTTCTTGCGCCCGGTCGGCGACGACGAGGGCCAGCAGAGAGTCCCCGCCCAACTCGATGAAGTTCTCCTCGGGGTCGTCGACCGGAGTCTCCAGGACCTCTTCCCAGATACGGCGGAGTACCGCGAAGACTTCTTCTCTGGACTGGACATGCGATGTCATGGGCTTCTCCCCCGTTACGATGATCTCTTTCGGCTGAGGCCCCGGAACGGGACCGTGCGCCATCTGGACAGAAGCGCAAGTTCCGGATTCCAGCAGCGTCTTGGCGACGATCTGTGCGTGTCGATGGTCGGAGACGAGAAACGCGACGGTGGCTCCGGTGCCGCACAGCATGCCCGCGAGGGCACCCGCGTTCCTTCCTGTCTCCAGCGTCCTGGCCAGCTCTGGCCGCATTGATGTGACCACCGGTTCCAGGTCGTTGCTCAGCATCTGTGCCAAGGCGAAGGCATCGCCTCCGGCAAGCACGTCGATCAGTTGCTCGGACGCCCTGGGCAACGGCATCAGGTGCGCGGCCCAGGGCCGCCCGCTGTCTCGGCGGAATCGCTCCTGCGCCGCGAAGACTTCTGGTGTGGACAGGCCGAACTCCGCCATGGCAAAGACCCAATGGGAGTTCCCGCCCACGGTGAGGCTGGTGAGCCGCTCGCCCCGGCCGATCCCGAGAGCTGCTCCCCCCAAGACGCTGAAGGGGACGTCACTTCCGAGCTCGGCGGCGAGCGACACGAGGTCTGTCTGGCTGAGGCCCAGGTTCCACAGGGCGTTGCAGCCCACCAGAGCACCGGCCGCGTCCGCGCTGCCGCCGGCCATGCCGCCCTGGACGGGGATGCGCTTGTCGATGTGGACGTGGACGCCTGGATCGACCCCGCTCCTCTTCGCAAGGAGTTTGACGGCTTGGGCAGCAAGGTTCGAATCGTCAGCCGGCACCCGGTCCGCCTGAGCTCCCGACACGGTGACGCGCAGTTCTTCGGCCGGGGTCAGTATCACTTCGTCAGAACAAGAGACGGCAAGAAACACGTTGGCGAGTTCGTGGTATCCGTCATTACGGCGACCACCTACAGCAAGTTGCAGATTGACCTTGGCCGGCGCCTGCACCGTAATGGATCGCATATGAGGCATGACGTGGCTGTTCACCCCTTCACTGACGGGTTCAGTTTTCGGACATGACGCTGCGCATACTCCATAGCAAGGTCCTCATTGATGTGGGCTGCCCGAGGACGTACACGATGGAGTCGGCGACATCCTCGGCGCGCATCATCGTCTTGAGCTGAGGCATGTCCGGAAGCCTTCCTCTGCCCATGGCGAATTCCGTGTCAGTGGCACCAGGACACAATGCACTGACCCGGATTCCCTTCGACCGAAGTTCACGGTCGAGTGATCCGGCGAGTCCGACGACACCGTGCTTAGTGGCTGCGTATACGGCTTCGTCGGGACGGCCTCGCAATCCAGCCACAGAACTGATGAGTACGATGTCGCCGCCCTTGGCGGTGAGTAGCGGAATGGCGTGGCGTACGGACCAGATCGCCCCGGTCAGGTTGGTGGCAACGACCTCTTCGATTTCCGTATCGGAGAGGTCGCAAATGCCGCCGTACGCTCCCACACCTGCATTCGCAATCAGGCAGTCGATATTCCGGAAGGCGTCGACCGCGACGCCGAAGAGATCCTCTACCTGGCGAGGTGATCGGATATCGACCTCTGCCCACGCAACTCGCTCGTTGCCCAACTCGTCGGCAAGCTCCTTGAGGCGGTCTCCCCGCCGAGCGCCGAGAACCACGCTGGCGCCGAGAGCGTGCAGCCGTCGAGCCGTCGCCGCGCCGATGCCTGAACTCGCTCCGGTGATCACGGCGACTTTGCCCTGCAGGTCCCTCATATGGATACCTCGCTGCCGGCAAGTCCTTTCGGCGCGTAGGCATGCAGCGCTTCCGCCAGTGCCAGGTCGTGCTCATATGTGATCTTGAAGTTGGAGGGGTTGCCGGGCGCGGTGGCGACAGTGCCACCGAAATGGGTCACCATGCCGACGTCGTCGGTGCACACGGTGCCCTCCTTCGCGGCAGCCTCGTAGGCCGCCGTCACACAGCCCCGGTCGAACAACTGCGGGGTCTGGGCCGCACGCAGCAGACTCCGGTCGAAGGGTTCCGCCAGGAGCGGTTCCGCGCCGAGGAGATGCACGCTGTCCACCAGCGGCAGCGCAGGAACGATCCCGCACAGATATTGGCCGACCGGGACGTCCAGAGCCACGATCCGAAAATTCTCCAGCAGTACGTCGATGATTCCGGGAGGAGTGAAAGGCCGCGCGACGTCCGTGATCGCAACCCAATCCGCTTCCAACGGGAGAGCCCTGACTCCCAGGTGGCCGCTCTGCTGCCGAGTCGCTCCTCCAGGCGTGACACGAGTCGGTATGGCCAGTCCCGCCGAATCGACCAGCTTCTGGTAGGCGGCGATCAGATCAGCGGGAGCCGTCACCGCCAAGCACACCACACTGGAATTGGAAGCCATGGATTCCAACACATGCAGAAGAAGTGGCTTTCCGCCGACTTCCACCAGAGCTTTGGGTCCGATTCCAAGCCGTTCGCCGCTGCCAGCGGCCAGAACGACAACTCCGACTTTCTGGTGATTCTCGGTCGCATGTAAATGCTGATGAACTGCCATGAGCCCCCGCTATTGATGGCATTCTCGTCAGACGGCTCCCCTTCAGGGCCGAGCGGTGATCGTAGCATGATCCAGAGATGGATACAGGGGTAATTCTATGCATCCGATTGGTACATTTCGGCATTTGTGTGGGGCAAGGAACCGACCTCCGCTTTCCGTGCCGATCCGTCATAGATCCGCATACTTGTCATCCATTCCATCCGCCGCAACAAAGGGCGTGCAGATATTTTATCCGTGCTTTTCCGTTCGATGGGTTGTTGGTCTGGTTTGGGCGGGCTGTCAATGAACTGCAACATCGACACCAGCGCTGGCCAACCCGGCAACTGAGGCTTTCACGTCGGGATGAGGTCATGGCCGTGTCCAGGTAAGGCCGGTCTCGGTGATGAAGCCGTCGAGGGCGTCGGGCCGGTACTGCATCTTCATCTTCTTTGGCCGCGTGCGGGTGAGGTCGGCGAGGGCATCGACGGTGCAGGCCGCGAGATCGACCACCCGCTCACCGCGCGCGATGAGCCACTGGGCCAGGTGCCGGCCCAGCCCATTGGCGTTCTCCACCGCCCCTGTGTGCTCTGGCCACTTCCTGGCCCAGGTAAGCAGCCGTCGGTACTCCGGCAGACGGGCCCCGACCGCTACCGAGGCAAGCTACCGGTGGGCTTCCGGGGCCACGGCGACCGTGGTGTGAGTGGACTTGTATCGATCGACGCCGGGCAGTATCACGGGCACTGCCCTCCCTACGGTCGTGCGACGACAGGGATACCTACGGCCGACACTTCGACTTCGGGAACCAACCGGGCCGGGACACGTCTTCATTGAGTCAGCCCGTAGACGGACGCCGGAACGGCGGCACCCCCGATGAGCCAGCCAGGAACGGCGGCAGGAACCTCACGAGCCACCCGGCCCGGCGTCCTACGGAAACACTACGTGCGGCCAACCCGACCGCGCTCCGCTACGGCCAATACATGTCGGAACCTCAGGGGCCCCAACTACCACGCCCTGGCGAAAAAGGCAGCTGGTCATTCCTCTCTTAGCTCGGCATACTTCCCAACCTCCCGCCGGTGCCCCGGTTGCCCGTCATCTCCGCAGAATCTGAGCAGGCAGGACAGGTCGGAAGGACTCACGTAAGCCGCGCGACTCCCAACCCGCAGCGGTTCGGCCGGGCTCGGTCCGGCGTCGCGGTGGAGCGAGCAAGGGTCTGCTGGGCCGACCGTCGGGGACGTAGACAGATCACCTCCGCGCGTTGAAGGGATCGATCGAGTGGCATTCGTGGATGCTGAGGAATCGGCATTCCCCGGTCTCGCCGTGCACCGCAATATGGGTAGTCCCATAGAGGAAGTACGTATCATCTCCGGTGGCGATGTATTTCGTGCCCTGCCAGGCAAAGTAGAAGAACTCGCCCTTCTTCGCCCTGTTTTCATCATCGCCGTACAGAGCGACCTCGTCCTCCGAGCCAGAGTTCTTCGCCCGGAGAAAATCTGCCGCCAACTGTTCCGCTTGCGCCATCGTATACATCAGTCACTACCGTTGATTGAAGGGATCTACCGACATGCATTCATGGATGCTGAGGAACCGGCATTCCCCGGTCTCGGCGTGCACCGAGATGTTGGTGGGACCGTAGAGCAAGTACTTGTCGTCCCTGGTGGCGAGGTATTTCACGCCCTGAAATGCGAAATAGAAGAACTCACCCTTCTTCGCCTTCAGTTCGTCATCATCGAACAGGGCGACTTCGTTGTCCCAACCCGCGGTTTTCTGCCGAAGGAACTCCGCCGCCAACTGCTCCGCCTGCTCCAACGTGTACATCAGTTCGTCCTCATCAGCTTGAATGACTTGAAGTAGGCGGGGTTGACGAATCCCGTCTGACCGTCAACGAAGAGCACCCTGCCCTGACTGTTCACGACATTGAACACGTGACCACCCTGACCTGGAACAGGAGAGTCTCCTGCCACGATTCCGCGAGCACCGTCACCGGAATTTCGCATGTGATCGACCATGTCCCAGAACTTGGTGTCCTCGAAACTCCGCCCGTACACGCCCTGCAGTCGATCGAGGGACTGCAGTCCCCCCATGTCCCCGGGCACGGCCTTTATTCCCTCACCCGCAAGATATCGGTCCATCGCTTCACCGACGTACGTGCAGTTCATCATCCCGCCCTCGGGATTGAGCTGCTTCGCCAAGTCGGAGAGATTCGGCGTCTCGTACGGCTTCAGCGGAACAGGTGATTTCTGCGGAGCCAGGCCGAGCGGATCGCAGGAGATCTGAGGCCGGTCCACATATGCGGTGGGATTCGGTGCCGGAGCGAGTCCCAATGGGTCCTGGCTGACGTACCGGCCCACTTCGGGATCGTAGTACCGAAGATAGTTGTAGTTCAGACCCGTCTCGGCGTCGAAATACTGCCCCGGGAAACGAAGAGGGGTGTAGGCGTGGCTGTCCATCGCCCAGGACAGTTTCCCCCAGTGCGTGGAGCGTGATCTCCAGGCGATTTCTCCGGACTCGTCGATCAGTTCGCGGGGAGTTCCCGAGATGTCGGAGACGATGGCGAAGAACCGGGCGTCGATCTCCTCCTGCGAGGTCGAGGACGTGACCCGGCGCTCGCTCTGGGCGACCGTCTCGGCGCCGTGCAGATGCCAGGTCAGGGTCACCGCGTCGCTCGTGTCGCCCCAACTCGTCGTCTGTTCGCACAGCGTGGTGCCGTCCCAGGTGAAGTCCACCTGTTCCAGTACGTCGACGCCGTTCTCGGCGATGCGCTGTTTCCCGATGCGCCTGCCGAGCGCGTCGTACCGGTACCGCCACACCGTGCCGTCCGGAGTGACGACCTGGGTGAGCCGGTCCTCCGCGTCCCAGCTGTACCGCCAGGTGTCCGGCTTGCGGGAGAGCCTGGTCTTCTGACGGAGCACCACACGTCCGGCCGCGTCGTGCTCGTAGCGGATCCGGCCCGCGCCCGCGAGGTCGGCGCCCTGGTAGACGCGATCACCGCATCCGTCGTCGCCGAACTGGCGCGTGGGCCACTGGGCGTGTACCTGATTGCCGGTCCTGTCGTACGCGTAGGACTCGACCCACCCGTCCCCGCTGACCCGGGTCGCCCGTCCCACCAGGTCCAGTTCGTACTGCCGGACGCCGTCCAACTGATCATGGACCGTGGTGATGCTGCCGTCCGCGCGGTATTCGTAAGCCCTCGACTGGATACGCCCCAGAGAGTTGTCCACCGCTTGCGACATCAGCCGGTCCATCTCGTCGAAGGACCGGGAAATGCTCAGGAAATCGTCGAACCGGCGGCTGGTCTCGCGGCCGACCTGGTCGTGTTCCAGCGCGACGACACGGCCGTCCGCCAGGAAATGACGGAGTTGCCCCACGGAATCGTATTCCCAGGCGCTTTCCACGCCGGATGGTGTCGTACGGCCCGTCAGCTTGCCGAACTGGTCGTATCGGTAAGCCACTTCACGGCCGTTGACCGTCTCGGAGACCACGCGCCCGTGCCGGTCACGAAGGAGTTCCAGGTTCGCGTGGGCGGTGGCGGCCCGGGCGATCCGGTCGGTGAAGTCGTAGGTGTACGTCAGCATCTCGCCGTCGACGCTTTTCCGGACGATCTGCCCGAGTGCGTTGTGCTCGAAGGAGACGGTCTGACCGAGTGCGTTCGTGCGGGAGACCAACTCGCCGACCGCGTTGTAGGAGTAACGGTTGACGCGGCCACCGAAATCGGTCTCGGTGGCCAGCCGCCCGACCGCGTCGTACGCGTAGGTCCACTCCAGACCGGCGGGGTTGGTCACCCTCGTCAGCCGCAGGTCATTGTCGTAGGCGAACTCGTAACGAGAACCGTCGGGTTCGACACGTGCCGTCAGCAGATCGAAAGGCGCGTACCGGAACCGTGTGACTCCCCCCAGGGTGTCCGTGTGGGTGAGGCAGTTTCCCTCGCCGTCGTAGGTCCAGCGCTCCTCGGTTGCGTCCGGATGCAGCCGCCGGGTGAGCCTGCCCTCGACGGACCATTCGAGCACGCCGGTCTTCCCCGACGGGTCCGTGGCGGACGTGATGCGGCCGAGCGGATCCCGTTCGTACCGCATGACGTTTCCGGAGTGATCACGCACCTCGACCGGCAGGCCCGCCGCGTCGCAGCGCATGGCGGTCACCCGGCCGTGGGGGTCTCGTACCGAAGACACATGCCCGGACTCGTCGTACGTGAAGTGGGTCGTGCCGGCGGTCGAATCGGCGACCAGTGTCCGGTTCCCGCGTTCGTCGAATTCCTGACGGACCGCACTTCCGTCGGGGCGCACGGTCCTGATGAGGAGTCCACGGTCGTCGTAGGCGAAGGTGGTGCGCCGGCCGTCCGGGCGGTCGATCCGTGTCAGGTTTCCGGCGTCGTCGTACTCGAAGAATCTCGTGCGGCCCACGGCGTCGGTCTCGGACAGCAGCCGATTGAACCGATCCCGCGTATACCGGGTGGTGTTCCCCGAAGGATCCACGATCGCGACGATGTGATGCAGGTCGTCGACGAAATACCGGCGCACGGCTCCGTCGCCGTTCGTCGCCGTCGTGGTGCGCAGGCCGGTTTCCGGGTCTCTGTCGCCGTAGGACAGGCGCAGGCTCATGTGGCCCGCCGAGCCGCCCTGCGCGACGCACCGGTTCGCCTCGTCGTACTCGTAGGCGTACGCGTGCCCGTTCGTGTCCGTCCACGACGTGACCCGGTGTGCCTCGTCGTACGCGAATCGGAGGGGCAGGCCGGAGGAGTTGACGACCTCGGTGAGATTCCCGCGCGTATGGCCGTAACTGATCAGCCGGAGATCCGGTGCGCCGTCGCCGGTGATCAGTTCCAGGCCGGTGATCAGTCCGTCGGCGCTGTCGATCCTCAGGTGGTGTCCGGCGCTGTCGACGATCGCCGAAGGGACGCCCGCTCCGTCGTACTCGAAGGTGATCCAGTTGCCGTTGGCGTCGTCGATCTGGACGAGTTCGGCCAGCGTTTCGTCGCGGTCCGCGAAATGCCACACCCGCCGGGTCTGCGGGTCGGTGACGGTGTAGCCGTCCGCCTCCCGGCTCAGCGGCCACCGGGCGCCGTGCGTGGGCAGGACGGGCAGGCCGGGTGCCGGATGCGGGTAGAAGAGGCGGGTTCCGTCCTCGTGGACGAAGGTGACGCCCGCCGCCGTGATGTCGAGACGCTGATCGACCGTGCTGATCCAGGACGGGCCGAGCCAACGGCCGTACGTGCGGCCCGACTCGACCCGGCGTTTGAAGGCGAACGGCAGCGCGCCCGGCAGCGTGACGTCCGTCTGGGACAGGAACATCCTGCCCGTGGCCAGGTTGACCGGGTCCGTGCCCGCGGACTCCACATCCTTGGCAGCCTGGCTCTCGGCCGCGGCCGGCGTCTCCGCGAGCGCGCCCTCCTCGGCGAGCGTGCTGTCGGCGGCGAGCATGCCCTCCTCCGCGGCGGTGCCCGCGCCGTCCGAGGCCACGGCCAGGACGGCCTGGGGAAACAGCTCGCCGGCGAAGTTGTACGGGTCCGACTTGAACGAGTTCCAGCCCGATTCCAGGGCGCGTTCGGGATGCGTGGCCATGCTGACCACTCCGCCGAGCAGCTGGACCTTGTTCTGCAGGAAGGCGGCCGGATGCGTGAGGTTGTACGGGTCCATGACGTTGAGGCTGCGGGCGAAGTTCACGATGCCCGCCGTGCCCTTGATCACGCCGCCGACGACATGCGTCGAGTCGACGTACTGGGCCTCCAGGAAATCCGCGCCGTCCAGCTTCAACTGCTGTACGGCGGAAGGCTCCTTGGGGGCGTGCGCGAGCGCGGCCGTCAGCTTGGCCTCCGTCTCGGCGGCGACCGCGTTCCGCTGCCGCCGCGCCGCGTCGAGGACCTCCTGCGCCGCCCGCAGCGCGGCCCCGCCGGGATCCTGCTCGGGCGGCAGCGGGCCGGGGTCCTCGGTGCCACCCTCCGCCTTGCGGTCGTAGTCGTCGACCTGCTTCTTGTACGCGTCCGAGGCGGACTTGCCCTTCTTGTACAGGCGGATGGCCTCCTCCGCCTGCTTCTGCGCCCACTCGACCGTGTCGGCAAGGCTGCCCAGCGCCGTGGCGGCGTCCGAGCAAGCCGCCCCCGCCTGAAGCCACTTGGTCGGGTGTACGGCGAACTTCTCGCGGAAGGTGTCCGCGGCCTCGCCCTTCCAGCCCGCCGAGTCCACGGCCTTCATGCCGACGCCGACCTCCGCGAAGGCGTCGGCGAACACCGCCAGATGCGTGGCCTTCTCGCGGATCGTCGCCGGTTTGCCGTGGATCAGCCCGGTCGGCTCGGCGTCCGGCCCCAACTGCTGTTCGTCCACGTGTGCGCCGAGGTAGGAGGCGAGCTGGTCCCCACCGTCCCGCACCTTCTGCGCCACCCCGTGCGCGCCGACCGTGTCGAGGACGTCGCCGGTGAGGTCGGCGCCCTCGTCGACGGCGTGCCCCACATCGCGCTTGGCCTCGTCGAAGAGCCCCTTGCCCTCGCTCAGTGCCTTGCCGCCGTACTTGCTCCAGATCGACATCAGCCCTGCTGCCCCTCCGGCTTGAGGCCGAGGCCCTTGCTCACCGTGGCGTCGTAGTCGTCCTGGTCCATGCCGAGCGCGGTCGGCACCGCCTCCACACCGGGGACCACGTCGGTCGTGGCCACGTCACGGGCCATGCCCTTGAGGACCTGTTCCGAGTTGGTGGCGCCGTCCTCGAACGACTTCGCGCTGTAGTCGGGGTCCAGCGCGGCGGGCGTGGCCAGTTGGCTCCAGCTCTGCTTCTCGATCTGGTCCTCGGAGGCATACGGGTTGCCCTCCAGGGAGTTGAGGCCCACCTTGAGCGAGTTCTTCACGGTCTGGTCCGCCTGGTACTCCGTCCCCGCCGCGAGACCGATCGCTTCCGCGAAGGAGTTCCCCTCGGCGACGAGGGAGCGGACACCCCACTGCCAGCGCTCGCAGAACGAATGGAACACGGTCCCTACGGCGTCGTCGCCGATCGTCACACCGTCCATCTCCAGATCGTCGAAACCACGCCCCGCGCCCGACCAGCCCACCTTGTCGGCGAAGCCCAACTTCCCCAGCTCACCAAGGACCTTGTCGATCCCGTCGGCGATCAGCGCCAGCCCGACGACCTGCAAGTCCGGCCCGCCCGCACCGCCGTCGCCGCCCTGCGAAACTTCCCCCGCCATTACCGCCCGACCTCCCCGTCCAACCCGTCCAGCCCACCTGGTCCGTCCGGCCCGTCCACCGCGACGTCCTCCGGCACGACGCCGACCACCGGCGGCAGTACGAGCCCCCGCTCACCGTCCGCCGCGTCCACCAACACCCCGCACGGCACGCCCGATCCGGCCACCGTCGGTACGGCGGCGTCCAGGAGAGCGGCACCCCACACACCCCGGTACCGCCACTCCCGTTCGGCTTCACCCCGGGCCGCCGCATACCGCGCCAACGCGGCCTCCCCGGTGAACGCGAGGATCCACCGCACTCCACCCAGGTCGACCGTCAAGGGTGCTTCGGCCGCAGGGCCCACCCCGGGCAACGCGCCCATCGGCACCAGCACTTGTGACCGCCGGAACTCACCCAACCGGTCGAGGAACCGACGCCGACGGGCCCGCACTTGCGCAGCCTCGACCTCGGTCTCAACCTCGGTCTCAACCTCGGGCGCCTCTTCGGTCTCCTCCTCGGAGACCACGTCTACGGCCGCCTGGACGACCGCCTCGACGACCGCCTCCCTCGCCGTACGGATCACCGTCTGATCGGCGATGTCCGCCAACCGTGACCGTGGCGGCCCCGGCGCGACTCCGCTCACCGCTGCCTCTGGCTCGTCCACCATCAAGTCCCCGTCGCAGGGCGGCTGTTCACCCTATTTCCGTGATCAAACTTGGGCATCGTCACACGTTGCGATTACCACCTGCAACCAGATCCGAGCCAAGTGCGAACAAAGGAATTCCCAAAAGGAAGTCCCAAGTCGAGTTGCGCCGGTACACGTGTCGGCCGATGTGGCCGCTCGTTACGATCATGGCCCTCACTTCGCTGACCAGGGGGTCTTGTCGCGACGAGAGGCCCCGCACCCCGCCATGACTCAGCGTTTGCATGACCAAGACCCGTCTCCGTTCGGCGAGTTCGGCGAGTTCGGCGAGTTCGGCGAGTTCGGCGAGTTCGGCGAGTTTCGGCGAGTTCGACCCGTCCCCGGAGCCGCCCGCAGCCCACGCGAAGGTGCTCCGGGACGAACTCGTGGCAGCCGCCGAGTGGGCCGCCCGCTACCTGAGCGAACTGCCGCAGGGCCCGGTCGCCCGTCCGCTGCCCACGCAACTGCGATCCCGGCTGCGTGCGGGACAACTTCCGCAACGCGGCGGGGAGTTGAGCGGCGTGCTGGACTTCGTACGCGACGAGATCGCGCCGTACCCGACCGGGAACGGGCACCCCGCGTTCTTCGCCTGGGTCAACTCACCGCCCGCGCCCGCCGGGATCGTCGCCGACCTGCTGGCCTGCGCCGTCAACGCGACCTGCGGCATGGGCGAGAACGCGGCGATGGACCTGGAGCGCGGCACCGTACGCATGCTCGCCGGCCTCGCGGGCCTGCCCGACAGCGCGGGCGGGGTGCTGACCAGCGGCGGTTCCATGGCCAACCTGCTCGCCCTGGCCACCGCCCGCACCTGGTTCCTCACCCGGCGCGGCTCCGCCGACGGCCCGGCCTACGACCGCGACCACGCCCGCCTCACCCTCTACTACAGCGCCCAGGCACACATGTCCGTCGCCAAGGCAGCCGCCTGCGTCGGCCTGCCCGCCCATCGGCTACGCCCCGTCGCCACCGACCCGCACAACCGGCTGGACCCCGCCGCACTGCGCGCCGCGGTCACCGCCGACCTGGACGCGGGCCTGCTCCCCTTCTGCACCGTCACCACACTCGGCACCACCGCCACCGGCGCCGTGGACCCGCTCGAACCGGTCACGGACCTGTGCTGGAGCACGGGGATGTGGCACCACGCGGACGGCGCCTGGGGTGGACTCGGCGCAAGCGTGCCCGCCCTGGCACCCCACTACGCGGGCGTCGGCGGCGTCGACTCACTGACCGTGGACCCGCACAAGACCCTCAGCGTGCCGGTAGGCTGCGGCGCGCTGCTCGTCCCGGACCCCGAGCACCTGCACACGGCCTTCGCCCACCAGGCCTCCTACCTCACCGCCGGTGAACCGGACGCCCTGCCCTGGCTGTCCCACGCGACGATCGAACTCACCCGTCCCGGCACCCGTGCCCTCGCCCTCTGGGCCACCCTGCACCACCTGGGCCGCGACGGCGCCACCGGCCTGATCGAGCACTACCTGGCCCTCGCCGACCAACTGCGCGAGCGGATCACCGCCGAACCCCGGCTCCAGCTGCTGGCCGGCGGCCCGTGGCCGGTCGCCTGCTTCCGGATCACCGACCCTTACGGGAACGCCCCGGACGCCCTCCACACCCGCGTCGCCAGCCGCGTCCAGGACAACGGGCGCGCCTACCTGGCCACCGTCGCCGTCCACGGCCGCACAGTCCTGCGCGCCGCCCTGTGCAACTACCGCACCACCACGGACGACCTCGACCTGCTGATCCGCGAAGTCCTCCACGCTGCCGAGCGGTGACCACCGGCGGCCGTCTTCCCCACCCCGGACGGTTGGGCAGAAGATGGTGTCCTGCCAAGCCGTGCCCGCGAACTCCCCGCGTGGCAAGGCTCGTTGGAAGCTCGTTGAGCGAAAGGCGATCACTCATGGCCGACGAGCCGGACACTTCGCCCGGTATCGAGCCCGACGTGCCTGACGCGGCCAACGTGCCCGCTGTACCGAACGTGGCCCGTATCTACGACTACTTCCTCGGCGGCCACACCCACTACCCCGCCGACATCGCGGCCGCCCGCCGCATCACCGCCGCCAGCCCCCAAGCGCCCCTGCTGGCCCGCGCCATGCGCCGCCGGCCGGTGCGGGTCGTGGCCGCCATGACCGCCGAGGGCATCACCCAGTTCCTCGACCTGGGGGCCGGCCTGCCCACCCAGGACAACGTGCACGAGGTCGCCGCCCGCCACCACCCCGACACCAGGGTCGTCTACGTCGACAACGACCCCGTCGTCCTCGCCGAGGGCAGGCCCCTCCTGGACCCCGGACGATCCGTACTGCTCATGGGCGACGTACAGGACATGGCAGCCGTCCTCGACGACCCCGATCTGCACACCCTGATCGACCTCACCGCTCCGCTGGGCGTCATCGTCTCCGGCGTCGTCCACTTCCTGCCCGAAACACCGGCCACCGCGGCCCAGTTCACCGAACTCCGCGGCCAGCTCCGCACAGCCGATCAACTACGCCGGTTCTTCGCCGACTTCACCCTCCAACGCCCAGGCCTCGTCCCCCTGGACGACTGGCGCCCCGACGCCCCCGTCCCGCCGTCCGCGCTCCCCGAACCCTTGATATGGGGCGGCCTGGCACGCAAGCCGTAAGCCCCGGCCACCCAGGGAATCAAATCGGCCTCCGTGTTTCACCCCGGTTTCCGTTACGTTCCGATGGATACGTAATGGTCAAGACTGGTCCCCGAACGCTTGTGGGATTTCACAAGGACGACGGATCATTGGCCGAATCCCGCCCATCCCCCGTCCCGTCCCCGCCCCTCCCCATCCCGCAGGAGCCCCCGGTGGCCGCTGGTCAGATCGCCCCCGAGCCGGCCGCGCCGGTCGCAGCACAGGCCGAGCGGCAGAAGCTGCGCAAGCACTTCGGCCGTTTCGACATCCTCTTCTTCCTCCTCTGCACGATCGTCGGCGTCGACACGATCGGCACGGTCGCCTCGTCCGGCGCCGAGGCGTTCACCTGGCTCATCGTGCTGGCCGCGGTGTTCTTCATCCCCTCCGCACTGCTGACCGCCGAGCTCGGCGCCGCGTTCCCGGAGGAGGGCGGCCCCTACATCTGGACCAGCCGGGCCTTCGGCCGCCTGGCGGGCGCGGTGAACAACTTCCTGTACTGGATCACCAACCCGGTCTGGCTCGGCGGCACCCTCGCCGTCTCCGCCGTCACGGCGTACACGACCTTCTTCAACGACGGCAAAGACCTCAGCACCCCGGCCTTCTACGTCTTCGCCCTCGTCTTCATCTGGGTCGGCGTCCTCGCCGCGATCCTCTCCTTCGACGTCGGCAAGTGGATCCCCACCATCGGCGCCTGGAGCCGCTTCGTCCTCCTCGGCCTGTTCACGATCACCGTCGTCGTCTACGGCATCCAGCACGGCCTGCACGGTTTCGGCCCCGGCGACTTCTCCCCGACGTACGCGGGCTTCGTCGGCCTGGTCCCCGTCCTGATGTTCAACTACGTCGGCTTCGAACTGCCCAACACCGCGGGCGACGAGATGACCGACGCCCAGAAGGACGTCCCCTTCGCGATCTTCCGCAGCGCCGCCCTCGCCGTACTCCTCTACGCCCTCCCCATCCTCGGCATCCTGCTCGTCCTCCCGGTCAAGGCCATCACCGGCCTCGGCGGCTTCCTCGACGCGATCCGCCAGGTCTTCACCGTCTACGGCGGTGACGTGGCCGCCGACGGCACCGTCACCAGCAGCGGCGCCGGCACGGTCCTCGGGGACATCGCCGCGATCCTGTTCATCCTCACGGTGCTGTCCTCCGGCGTCACCTGGGTCATGGGCTCCGACCGCGCCCTCGCCGTCTCCGGCTACGACGGCGCCGCGCCCCGCTTCCTGGGCGTCATCTCCAGCCGCTTCGGCACGCCGGTCCGGGTCAACATCCTCAGCGGCTTGGTCTCCACCCTCGTCCTGGTCCTGGCCCATCAGCTCACCAACGGCAGCGCGGCCAAGCTCTTCGGCGCCGTCCTCGGTCTCGCCATCTCCACCACGCTCATCAGCTACCTGGGCATCTTCCCGGCCCTGGCGGTGCTCCGCCGCAAGGCCCCAGACGTGCCCCGCCCCTACAAGGCGCCCTTCCCCCGCACCATCAGCGTGGTCCTCACCGTGCTGATCCTGTTCGCCAGCGTGCAGTTGATCGCCCCCGGGGCCGGCGACCACTGGTTCGGCGCCAACTACCTGCCGGACGGCTGGAGTTACGACGAGCGCTGGAAGTACCTCCTCACCGAGGCCGTACCGCTCGCCGTCTTCGTCCTCCTCGGCGTCCTCTTCTGGGCCCTGGGCAAGCCGACCCGCACGGCCAACTCGCTCTCGCTCGCCAAGGAGTAACGTTCCGGTCGATCACCCGGGAACCTGGCCCTGGAACCCCGAACCCCGGCCCCGGGACCCCGGACCCGACAGAAGGAACCGAACCGCCGTGCCCCTGCGCTGTGTTGTCCTCGACGACTACCAGAACGTGGCGACCGAACTCGCCGACTGGTCGCCGATCGAGGACACCGTGGAGGTCGTGAGCCTGCGTGAACACCTCGACGACGAGACCGAGTTGGCCGCCGCGCTCGCCACCGCCGACATCGTCGTCACCCTGCGCGAACGCGTCCCCTTCCCCGCCTCGCTGCTCGCCCGACTCCCCCGCCTGAAGCTGCTCGTCGCCTCCGGCATGCGCAACACGGTCATCGACCACGCCGCCGCGAAGGCGCACGGCGTCACCGTGTGCGGCACGGCCAGCTCCTCGACCCCGCCCGTCGAACTGACCTGGGCGCTGCTGCTCGGCCTGGCCCGGGGAATCGTCGAGGAGAGCAACTCCCTGCGCGACGGCGGCCCTTGGCAGCGGACGGTCGGCTGCGACCTGCACGGCCGCACCCTCGGGCTGCTCGGTCTCGGCAAGATCGGCAGCCGTGTCGCCCAGGTCGGCCTGGCCTTCGGGATGCGCGTCACGGCGTGGAGCCAGCACCTCACGAAGGAGCGCGCGGACGAGGTGGGCGTACAACTCGCCGCGTCCAAGGAGGAGTTGCTCGCCGACAGCGACTTCGTCTCGGTCCACCTCGCCCTCGGCGACCGCACCCGCGGTCTCCTCGGCCCCGCCGAACTCGCCCTCCTCAAGCCCACCGCGTATCTGATCAACACCTCACGCGCGGCGATCGTCGACCAGGACGCCCTGCTCACCGCCCTGCACGAGGGCCGCATCGCCGGCGCCGGCCTCGACGTCTTCGACACCGAGCCCCTCCCCGCCGACCACCCGCTGCGCACGGCACCGCGCCTGCTCGCGACACCCCACCTCGGCTATGTGTCGCACGCCAACTACACGACGTACTACGGCCAGACCGTCGAGAACATCCAGGCCTACCTGGCGGGTTCGCCGGTACGGCAACTGCCGTAGAACCCAAGGTCCGTACGGCAGTTGACGCCCAATGACGCCGAACCCGCGCGTCACGCCGCCGTTGTCGACGACAGCCGGTAAATACCCTCGCTCCGGCGCAGATGCTGGAGGTCCACCAGGTAGCGCCGGAGCGTCACATGGTCGATCTCGCCCTCGTCGCACCAGGCGCGCAGCTTCTCGTTGACGATCCGCTCGGGGTACTCGACGCCGGGGGCGAAGGTCTGCTCGGCGATGTGCTGGAGCACCACCTGCTTGCGGGTCCACTGGGCGGGGAGGCGGATGAGGCGGCCGCCCCGGACGAAGGTCCGCAGGATCATGTCGGTGTGCTCGTCACCGGTGGCCGGGGTCTCCTCGGCGGGCTCCTCGCCCTGCCGCGCCAGCTTCTTGAACAGGTCGTAGTCGACGCGGAGTTCGCCGTCGTCCATGGTCTTCACCACGCCCTGTTCGCGCAGCTTGAGCAGGGCGAGCGCCGTCCCCTTCGAGGTCAGGCCCGCCACCTCGGCGACCTGCTCGGTGGTCTCGGCGCCCAGGGCCACCGCCGCGAAGGCGCGCACCCGGTTCTGCTCGGCGAACAGACGGAACAGTTGGTCGGTTGCCATGCCCGGAGGTTAATGGACGCCCACCCGCCGAGGGCACCGAATTTCCGGCCGTCGAACGCCCGCTCCCGGCGCTCGAAGTCCTGTTCAAAAAGGTGATCCCCGCGCTGTCGCCGTTACCAGCCATGCGCCGCCGCGTTGAACTCGGAGTGCGGTGGCGAGTCGTGCCGTCGCACTCATCGAACCAAAGGAGAACGTGATGTCTCGCATCGCGAAGGTGGCCGTGGTGGCCCTCGGCACCGGTGCCGTGGCGCTCGGTGGCGCCGGCCTGGCCATGGCGGACGCGGGCGCGCAGGGTGCGGCCGTCGGTTCGCCCGGCGTCCTGTCGGGCAACGTCGTGCAGGTGCCGGTCCACATCCCGGTCAACGTCTGCGGCAACACCGTCAGCGTGATCGGCCTGCTGAACCCGGCCTTCGGCAACACCTGCGCCAACGTGAGCGGCCACGGCCACCCCGGCCACCCCGGCCCGGGCTACGGCGGCAACGGCTACGGCCACTGATCCGACCGCACGCTTCGACCGCACCCGCGGACGGACGTACGCGAAGAGCCCCGGCACCTCAGGCGCCGGGGCTCTCCCCGTGTCCGCGACCGGTCAGCCGTAGCGGCGAACCGGCATCACGCGTACCGATAGATACTGCTGACGTCCTCCAGCTGCTGCGGCGTCACGTCCCACGGCGGCATCCGCTCCTGCCGTGCCACGACCCGCCCCTCCTGGTCGTCGCCCGCGCCCGGCGGCTTCGCCGGCAGATAGCGGGCGCCGCGGTGCCTGCTCTGCCAGCGCGTCCACTGCAGGTCGACGAAGGCGTGGTGCAGCCAGAACACCGGGTCGTTGACGGACGCGCCGCCGAGCATCACGCCCCCGACCCACTTGTGCACCCGGTTGTGATTGCGCCAGGACGCGCTGCCCCGCCCGGTGCCCCACCCCTCCAGCCGGTTGCGGAACCCCGTGCGGCAGGTCGAGTCCCAGGGCGAGACGTCGTAGACCGGGTCGGCGAGCGCCCCGTCCAGGTCGCTCTTCGTCGGCAGCGCGATCGGGGCGCCGGCCCGGCCCAAGTCCCTTGTGAGGTACGGCTCGTCGGTGATGTTCTCGGTGATCTTCCACTTGCCCGTCGCGTAGGCGAACGGCCCGGTCGTCACCTGGTGGTCGGAGCGCCGCCCGGTGCCGCCGAGCAGGTCCTTGGTCCAGGGCGTGGCGGTCGCGGAGCGTTCGCGCGTCCAGTCCCAATAGGGCACCGTCACCGAGGAGTCGACCCGGCGCAGCGCCCGCTCCAGGTCGAGCAGGAACTGCCGGTGCCAGGGCAGGAAGGAGGGCGCCATGTGCGCGGAGCGCAGCCCGTACTCCCCGTCGGGCACGAAGAACTCGATGTGCGTGCGCACGAACTCGTCGTACTCGCCCCGCCGTTTGACCTCAAGGAGCGCCGCCACGAACCGCCGCTTCTCGGCGGCGGTGAGCGTGCTGACGTCCTTACGCGTGTACGCCATGGTCTCCCCCCATGTGCATCTGCTCCATCGGCCCGTCCGCCTCGCGCAACTCCCGGCCGGGGCTCAGCTCGTCGACGGCCGCGCGGGTGGCCTCCAGCGCGGTGGGATACGAGCGGTAGTGGTCGACCATGCTGAGCCAGGTGCCGTCGGCGCGGCGCATCAGATGCAGCGGCCGACCGTCCACCGTGACCTGCCAGCCGTCCTTCAGCACACCGTGGATACGACGGCCCCGGTACGTCTCGTCGAAGGCGGTGTCCCCGGGGTCCTCGCCGGAGCGCGTGGGCCGCGAGGCCGCGACGACGGGCACGAGGGCCACGGCGAGGGCGGCACCGAACGCCCCGCGCAGCGCCTCCCGCCGCGTCCTGCGCACCGGCCCGGGTCTGACCGAATCCCGGCCCACGGGTACTCCACCGACGCTCACGCTCATGGCCCAACTCCCTCGTCCGTTCCGACCGTTCGAGGGGCTAACCGTCCGACCCCCCGCCCGGTCACCGTCCGTATCCCCCCGGGCAAGCGGAAGGGCCCGGGTCGCACCACCCGGGCCCTCTCCTCCACACTCCGGTCCTACGACCGTCCGCGCTCCGGCGCCATGGCCTACAGGCCCGCCCCCGTGACCAGGTCCGCACCCGGCACGGTCTGCAACACCGGCGCCAGGACGCCCAGTTGGGGCGCCTTCAGGTCCGGGAGGCCGAAGTTGTCGGGGTTGGGCGGGGTCAGCGGCACGTCCAGCGCCAGGCCCGGGGCCATCGTGCGCAGGTCGGAGGCGGGCGTGCTGACGCCGACGTGGTCGAAGCCGTCGCCGAGGACGTGCGGCAGCGGTGCGCGCAGGCCGAGGCCGGGCAGGCCGCCGTGGACCGGGAGTTGCGGAATGGCCCGCTCCGGGATGAGCCGGCCCTCGACGTACCGCGGGCCCTCGGGCGAGCCCGGCATGGGCACCGGGATCTCCCCGCCCAGCTTGGGGAGTTCCATGCCGAGGGCGCTCTCCGCGCCTTCCAGCGGCACGGGCACGGGAACCGCGCCGAGCGCGGCGGCGGGGGTCGCGGCGGCGCCGGTCGCGGCCGCCACGGCCGTGATGACGGCGGCGATGGTTCCTCGGGTGGTCGACTTCATCTCGAGTACGGTCCCTTTCGGAATTCGGAGGCTCTGCGTGCTGAAGCTCTGTGTGCTGCCCGGGTAACGAGGCCGGGCAGGACTTCAGTTCAAGATTCCCCCGGGTGCCGTAGTAGTCAGCTTTCCGGAATTCCCGTCCACGGACCGGAATCCGCTTCCCACCAGCGGGCCGGAACCGTCAATTCCCGCCCGCTGTCCGGTCGTTCGTCCGGTCGTCAGCCGCGCAGGCTGCGGGCGGGCAGGATGATGTGCGCGGCGGCGTTCAGGGTGTCCTCGGAGCCGGCGAACTCGGCCAGCGCCTCGGGGGTGACGGGCTTGCCCGGCTCGGCCTCGGGCCACGGGCGGGTGGTGAACACCAGGTAGGCGAAGCCGCGTTCGCCGACCGCCGCGAGCCACTCGGGCGGCGGCACGCACTGGGCGTTGAGCTGCGGCATGTTGAGGACGGCCTGCCCGGACTCGATGAGCATGGTGATCGGCAGGCTGGGCTTGGTGGCGCCGTCGACGACGTTGCCGCCGACCGGGAGTCCGTTGTCGGTCAGCAGCCGTTCCACGGCGGCGGTGGCGGCCTCGGGGCCGTCCGCGGCGTCGCCCAGGGTGTAGGCGAGGAGGTAGGGCATGTCCCCGTCGGGGGCCTCGCCGCTCCACGCCAGGACGACGAGGGTGCCGAGGTCGGCGACGCGGAAGGGGCGCGTTTCGCTTGAGGTTGAGGTCACCGCGCGACCTTATCGACGGGCCGGAAGGCCACCGGACGCGTTCTCACCCGTCCGGCCGATGGCGCGGGCACCCCGCCACACGAACGAGGGACGCCTCGCGACGCCCCTCGAACACCACCGGCGAGACTCAGCTCTGCAGCGGCAGACCGCCGAGCAGCGGGTTGTGCTGGTTCAGCGCGGCGGTCGCACCCTTGACGGTGTTGAGCGCGGAACCCTTGTTCTCGGTGTCGAGCGCGTCCGACTGGTGCTGCAGCGGCATCACGTCGGCGGGCTGGAGCTGACCACTGGTGAGGGTGTTGACGGCGCCGGTGAGGCTGGTGGGCGTCAGGTCGGCGGGGCTGTAGGCGAACGCGGGCGCGGCGGCACCGGCGATGGCGAGGGACCCGGCAACGACAGCGGCAGCCTTCAGGGACTTCATCGTGTTCCTTTCTTCGGCAACTCATGTCACCAGAGCGAATTCTGTCGCCGTGTGTAACGAGTTCCGGCCGGGGCGGAAACCCCGTGCGCAGAAAGTTTCTGCTGCCCACCCGAATGCAGCGTGTGTCTCATCGGCGTTTCCCATCCTCATATGAAAAGGCCGTGGAACGGAAAAGACCGCCGGGCCGACCCCGGAAAGGGACCGGCCCGACGGCCGTTCTACGACTGCTCTACGACTGCTCGCGTCAGACGCTGGGAACAGCCGGTACCGCGGGCACCGCCGGAAGCGCGGACGTCGACGGCAGCGCGGGCAGTCCCGGCAGGCTCGGCGCGGGCAGACCGCCACCCAGCAGCGTGGCCGCGACCACGTTGACGAGGCCGGTCACCACACCGGTGACCGCCGGGACGACGCCGGCGACATTGCCGGAGGTGACCGCCGCGAGCAGCGTGGCGACCGCTTTCTGCAGGGACGCGAGGGCGTCACCGGCAAGGTCGGCGGGCGCCTTGGCCTTGGAGTCGTCGCCGCTCTTGAGCGAGGGCAGCGCGGGCAGGGCGGGTGCCGCCGGCACAGCGGGCACGGCCGGCGCCGCGGGGACCGCCGGGACCGCCGGAGCGGCCGGCGCCGCCGCGGTGATCTTGGCGACGGCCGCGGTGACGGCGTCGCCCAGCGTCTTCGCCTGGTCGGCGGAGAGCTGGCCGTTGTCGGCCTTGAGCGCCTGGGTCAACAGGTCGGTGACGGGGGTGAGCACGCTGCCGAGGTCGCCGAGGCTCTTGACCGGGGCGAGCAGTGCGTCAGCGTTGGGGACCGGCGCGCTCGACGCGGCGTGGACGTGCTTCCGCGCCGAGTCGTTGTCGGCCGCGACGGCCGCGGGGCCGGCGATTCCGATCAGGACAGTGGCAGAGAGCACGGAGGACGCGACGCGCCGTGCGGGCAGACCACGCATGGGTGTTTCCTTTCGGTGGTGCTTCGGATCTTGAGCCCACCGTGAAAGCGCTCACCACCATCTGCAACCGGTCGGACGCGCCAGGTGACCGTCCGTCAGCCGCGCGGTCGACGTCGTGCCTGGTGAGGGCCATGTCAAGACCGAAGCGCCGGACCGGGACCGCTACCGCCCATTCGGGGCAACACCGCCGAACGCCGACCGGCCGTCCCCCCGTGGAAGGACCACGGGTGAACGGCCGGACGAAGTGATGCGCGCGGACGTCAGTCGTTGACGCAGGTGTTGCCGAAGGCCGGGTTCAGCAGGCCGATGACGTTGACGGTGTTGCCGCAGACGTTGACCGGGATGTGAACCGGAACCTGGACGACGTTGCCCGACAGCACGCCCGGGGAGTGGGCGGCCACGCCGTGCGCGTCGCTGTCGGCGGCGGCGATGCCGGCGGTGCCCGCCATGGCGGCGGCGGCAACGGAGGTCAGGACCAGGCCCTTCGCGATACGCGACATGGAGAGGTGCTCCTTGGGGTTGAAACAAACATCCGGGCGGGGATGCCCGGCGCTGTGTCAACGCGCGGCGCCCAAAGGGGTTGTGCCGCCAATGGGGTGATCTCCCAGAGGGCCGAACTTCACCATTCCGACACACTTGTTGCGTTTCGCCGGATTAATACGGATAGCCACTAGAGTTGCGCACCTCCCGAAGTACCCCTATAGCCAGCAAATCGCATATAGGGGCCGTACTTCCCGAAAGGGCACCGCCGGTCATGCGCAATTCCCTGGGTCCGTTGCTGCGCCGGGCGTCGACGGGCGCTCTCGCCCTCGTCACGATCTGGGCCCCGGCCGCGTCCGGAGCATCCGCCCCGCCCGCGGAGGCGGCGCGTGTCCCCTTCGCCCAGCGCTACCACGCGCTCCAGCACGGCGGCATCGTCCGCGCGGCCAACACCTCCATCAGCTGCCGCGCCAACTCGGCCGCGTGCCCGGCCGTACGAGAAGGACAGGCGGCGGTCAACGGCGACTTCGACATGTTCTACGTCGACGTCGACAGCGACCCCAACACCTACAACTCCTCCCGCGCGGAGATCCGGCTGCCCGAGGGCGCCCGGGCCACGTACGCGCGGCTGTACTGGGGCGGCAACCTCCGCGTGGGCGAGCAGAAGCCGTCCAAGGACAACGGGCGGGTGCTGGTCGCGGAGCCCGGTGGCGAGTACAAGGCGGTGCTCGCGGACACGGTCGTCGGGCACCGGGTGGCGGGCGGCGCGGACGCGTTCCAGGCCTCGGCGGACGTCACGAAGCTGGTCCGGGAGAGCGGTTCGGGCCTCTACACGGTCGCCCAGATCAACACCGCGATGGGGAAGTCGGCGACCGGTGCGTGGGGCGGCTGGACGCTCGTCGTGGCGTACGAGAAGCCGCAGGAGCCGCTGCGCCGGCTGGAGTTGTGGGACGGCTTCGACGCGATGGACTCCCGTACCGGCGCGGAGATCCGAATGCGCGGGGTGCATGTGTCCGCGCACGCCGGGGGACGCGCGGGCGTGGTGGCGTACGACGGGGATCGCGGCCGTACCGGGGATTCGCTCACGCTCTCGACCGGTCGTACGAACGCCACCGCGCTCGGTGACGGCGCCAACCCCCGTGACGACGTGCTGAATTCCACGATCAGCGACCCGGCGGCGGCGCCTTCGGAGCGTGCGCCCGCGTATGCGAACACGCTCGGCTACGACTCCGATGTGTTCGATCTCGGCAAGGCGCTGCGTCCCGGCGGTGACCAGCTGGCCTTCCGGCTCGTTTCCCAGCGGGACGCGGCGTGGTGCGGGGCGCTCTTCGTCGCCGTCGACGCCCAGCAGTGAGGCGCGTTCCCGCCCGCAGTCCCGAGCGCCACCCGTGAGCGAGGAAACCGCGCAATGCACCAGCCAGCAACCGACACTCGGCCACGGGTCCTGCACCTCGCCCAGCCCGTGGACGCCGGGGTCGCCCGTGTCGTCATCGATCTGACGCAGGCTCAGCTCGCCTCGGGCCTGCACGTCACGGTCGCCTGCCCCGCCGGCGGCATCCTCGCGGACGGGGTCCGGGCGCTCGGTGCCGACGTACGGCTGTGGGAGGCGACCCGGTCACCCGGTCCGGCGCTGGTCTCCGAGGTACGGCGGCTCGCCCGGGTGGTCGCGGAGGTGCGGCCCGATCTGGTGCACGCGCACAGCGCGAAGGCCGGACTCGCCGGGCGTCTTGCCGTGCGGGGGCGGATCCCGACCGTGTTCCAGCCGCACGCCTGGTCGTTCGAGGCGGTCGGCGGGGTCACCGCCGCGCTCGCCGTCGGCTGGGAGCGGTGGGGCGCGCGGTGGTCCACGCGGACGGTGTGCGTGAGCGAGGCGGAGCGGACGACCGGGCTGCGGGCCGGGGTCCGGGCCCGCTGGAGCGTGCTCCCCAACGGCATCGACACCGAGCGCTTCCACCCCGCGGCCGTGGACACCGTACGGGCCGGGATCGAGCAGCTCGCCGGGGTCGATCCGGCGGCGCCGCTGGTGGTGTGCGTGGGGCGGCTGTGCCGGCAGAAGGGCCAGGACGTCCTGCTGAGCGCGTGGGACGAGGTGGTCCGGCGGGTGCCGAAGGCGCGGCTCGTGCTCGTCGGCGACGGACCCGACCGGGCCGCGCTGCGTCAACTCGCCCCGGATTCCGTGCTGTTCGCGGGTGCCGTCGCCGATCCCGTGCCCTGGTACCAGGCCGCCGACCTGGTGGTCCTGCCCTCGCGCTGGGAGGGCATGGCGCTGGCCCCGCTGGAGGCGATGGCCTGCGGGCGACCCGTCGTCGTCACCGATGTCGCGGGCGCCCGGGAGAGCCTGCCCCCCGGACACGCGCCGCACGCCGGAGAGGCGCGCCGGTGTCGAGAGCCCATGGGGGTCCCCCCGCTCGAGCGAAGCCGAGAGTGGGGGAGCGCGGAGGCGCGAAGCGCTGAGCACGGTCGGGCTCTCGACACCGGCTTGAGCGCCTCGGAGGCGGGCCATTGGAAGAGGTGCCTGGTCCCGGCCGAGAACCCGGCGGTGCTGTCCGGGGCCGTCGCCGAGCTGCTGCTCGACCCGCTGCTGCGCGAGTCCCTCGGCCACCAGGGACGCCGGTACGTCCAGTCCACGCACGACGTGCGGCACACCGCCGAAGCGGTCGCGGGGGTCTATCGCGAGCTGCTCGGCGGCGCCCCGGAGGCGAAAGAAAAGGACACGTCCGTCGTGCCCACCGAGTGCAGGGAGTCCATCCACTCGTGACTGCGGAAAGCACCGTCCCCTCCCCCGGCGGACAGCCACGGGACCACGGATTCTCGAACGTCTCGGTCATCCCCCGCCGCACCGGCGGCGGTTTCCGGTTCCCGGTCCGCAGACCGCCCGCGCGGCCGGTCTCACCGCTGCCGCTGCTCGGCGCGGACCTCGGCGCCGCCCTGCTGGGCGCGCTCGCCCTCACCGGCAGCCAGCGCCGCCCACTCCTGGTGGCCCTGCTGATCGCCGGGTCGATACTGCTGCGCCCGCATCTGCCCCGGACCGTCCCGCGCGTCCTCGACGAACTGCCCGCCGTCTGCGGCCGGATCGCGGTCGCCTGGCTCGCCCTCGGCACGCTGACAGCGGCCTACGCCCCCGACCGCGCGCTCTCCGCCCGCACCCTGCTCCTGGGCTTCGCCCTGCAAACGGCGGCCAGTTGCGTGGCCCGCGGCGCGGTCCACAGCCGTCGCCGCAAGGCACTCCTCAATCGCCCCCGCACCGCCCTGGTGATCGGCCCGGCGACGACCGCGCAACGCGTGGCGGCAGCGGTGCTACGGCACCCGAAGTGCGGGATCGAGCCGATCGGCATCGTCGCCGAACACCCGGACGGCACCGAGGGGTTGCCGGTTCTGACCACCGGCGAGGAGGTCGAGCGCGCCCTCATCCAGAACGGCGTCCGAGCCGTCCTCACCGTGCATCCCTCGGTACGGTCCGAACGCGGGCCGCTGCTACGGGCGTTGGCGGAGTCGGGCTGCGTGGTGTGGGAGGTCGACGCCGACTCACCTTCGTACGAGATGCGCGACCAGCTCGCCGGATTCGCCTGCCGCAGGCTGGAGTTGGGGTCGCGGAGGCCTGGCAGTTTCGGCAAACGCGCGCTGGATGTCCTGGCGTCCGGCACCCTGCTCCTCCTGGTCAGCCCGCTGCTGCTGGTGTGTGCGGTGGTGCTCCGTCTCACCGACGGGCGCGGGGTCGTCTTCCAACAGGAGCGGATCGGCAAGGACGGGCGCCCCTTCACGCTGCTGAAGTTCCGCACGCACCGCCCGGTCGACGAGCACGAGGCGGCCACCCGCTGGAGCGTCGCGGGCGAGCTGCAGATGAGCCGCTTCTGCCGCTTCCTGCGCCAGACCTCGCTGGACGAGCTGCTCCAGCTCTGGAATGTGTTCCGGGGCGACATGAGCCTGGTCGGCCCGCGCCCCGAACGCCCGTACTTCGTCGCGCAGTTCAGCCAGACCTACCCCGGCTACGCGGCCCGCCACCGGATGCAGACCGGTATCACCGGCCTCGCCCAGATCCACGGGCTGCGCGGCGACACCTCGATCGAGGACCGCTGCCGGTTCGACAACGCGTACATCGACAACTGGTCGCTGTGGCAGGACATCTGCATCCTGGCCCGCACGGTCACCGCGCTCGTCCGTCCGACCGGGAGCTGAGCCGTGAACCACCGCCTGCGCACGTTCGCCCCGGTCCTGCCGGTCGTCGCCGTGATCGCCCTGCTCGGCCTCCCGCTCACCCCGGGCGAGAGCGGTGCCGGCCCGGCCGACGCGGTCTCCGGGCTCGTCGTGCTGTACTGCGGAATCCGGCTCCTCCGCGACCGGCAACGCCCCCTCACCCCAACTGCCGTAGCGGTCATGGGACTTCCGGTCCTGGGCCTGTCGATCGCCGCGATGGGCGCGTCCTCACCGGGCGCGGGCCTGAGCGGCCTGGGCCGCTACCTCCAGATCTTCGTACTGGTCCCCGCGGCAGTCGTCCTCCTGATCCGCGACCGCCGCGACTTCCGCCTCCTGGCCTGGTCATTCGTGTCACTCGCGCTGTGGCAGGGCGGGATCGGCGTCAAGCAGTACGTCACCGCGACCGGCGCCTCGTACCAGGGCGAGGACATCCGCGCGGTGGGCACCTTCGGCCCGACCGATGTGATGGGCATGGCGACGGTCGTGTCCTTCGGCCTGATCTGCGCGCTGGCCCTGGCCCTGGGCCGAAATGACGCACGCCAACGGGCAGTTGCGGCAGCCTGCGTCTTCGCCCTCCTGATCCCCCTCGCCCTGTCCTTCAGCCGAGGCGCCTGGATCGCGACGGCGGCGACCTGCACGATCCAGCTGGCCCTGGCCGGCCTGCGCCGCGCCCTGAAGGTGGCCGCGGCGGTGACGGCGGCGGGCGTGGTCCTGGTAGGCGGCTTCGGCGTCGGTACGGCGATGCTCCAGGAACGGATCGACAGCATCACCCAAGTCACGGACGCCCCGGACCAGTCGGTGATCGACCGGTACACGATGTGGGCGGCGGCAACAGCGATGTGGCGCGAACACCCGCTGACCGGCGTCGGCTTGAAGGGCTTCCCCGAACACCGGGACGGCAACGCCTCGTTGGCATTGTCCTCAGGCAGCGACACGGAAGGCGCAGGCGCCGCCTTCCTCAAACAACCCCTCCTCTCCCCGCACAACATGTACCTCCTGGTCCTCAGCGAACAGGGCCTGATCGGCCTCGTCACCCTGGCAGGCAGCTGGCTGGCCCTCCTGGTCTGCGCGCTGCGCGGCCTGTTCCGAGTCCACCGCGCCAAACTCCCCGGCCTGGACTGCGCGTTGGTCTCCACGGGCCTCCTGACCTGGCAACTGATCGACTTCATGTACGCAGACATCGGCGGCCCGTCAACGGTCCTGACGGCGGTGGTCTTCGGCGTGGTGGCGTGGTGGTCACTGGTGGGAGCAACGGCTGAGGACCGGCCGACGGCGACAACTCCGGTGCCGGTGACCGCCGAAAGGGCCATGTCCCAATGACGGTGACGGGCAACACCGAGCAGGGCAGCGCCCCAAAGGGGCGCGGGGCCGTATCAATCAGCGGCTCCGCCGCAGAGCGCGACACACAGGCCGGCACCAACCCCCTAAAGGAGCGCGGGGCCGTATCAATCAGCGGCTCCGCCGCGGAG
>NZ_BARF01000015.1 GCF_000367365.1 Streptomyces prunicolor NBRC 13075
CGTGCCCTCGTCCGGGGTGTCCGTACCCGGGGTCGTCGGGCGGCGCAAGGCGAAGGTGCCGGGGTTGGACGGGTCCTCGGGAGCGGTCGCCGCCGGGCCGTCCGGCTGGGCGGGGTGGTCGGCGGGGACCCTCGGGTCCGCGCCCGCTCTGGGGTCCGGGGAGCCCCAGGAGACGCGGCGGTCCTGGTCGCCGCCGAAACCGCTCTGGTGGGAGCGGTCCGCGCCCCACGCCGCCGCCGGTTCGGGGCGGCTGCCGTGCTGGGCCTGGGCCGGGCTCACCCGGTTGTCCGGTGCCGGGTCCTCGTCGAAGAAGTGCGGCCCGGTCTCCTCGACGGACTGGCCCGGCGCGCCGACGGGCAGGCCGTCCGACGGTGCCGGGCGGCTGGTGCCGGGCACCCAGGCCGTGCCGTTCCAGTACCGGACGTATCCAGGAATGGACGGGTCCGGGTAGTACCCCTCGCGGGGCCTGTCGTCACCGGGTGCCGGGGTTGGGGCGCTCATGTCCGTCGTCCCGTATCTGCTCGGAGGTCAAATGGGGGTGTCCACATCTATCAGACCCGTGCGACCACCACTGCCCCTCCCGCCGGACCCGCCCCTTTCCGGGCAACCTCGTGCACGGAGTCCACACGCCCCGAAGCCCCGCGAAGCCTTCGTGACGCCTCGCGGAAAAAAAGTTTCCCGAACTCGCGTAATGCTTTCGCCCGCAGGCCCTCTCCACTCGTACGGGCCCACCGCAGGGCCCGGTCAGCGAGAGGAGACACGCGTCATGCACACAGTCGTAGAGCGGGAGTTGGAGCTCAAACTCATCCTGTCGCCGGAGCGGAGCATTCCGGTCCCGGCCCTGCTGAGCTACCGCACCGACGATCCGTACGCCGTCCACATTTCCTTCCACATCAACTCCGAGCACCCCGTCAACTGGACGTTCGCCCGCGAACTGCTGGTCGAGGGCGTGTTCCGGCCGTGCGGGCACGGGGACGTGCGGGTGTGGCCGACGAAGGTGGAGCGGCGCAGTGTCATCCTGATGGCGCTGAGTTCACCCGACGGAGACGCCCTGCTGCAGGCCCCCGCGGCCCAGGTGTCGGCATGGCTGGAGCGCACGCTGCGGGTGGTCCCTCCGGGCTCTGAGGCGGAGCAGCTCGGCATCGACGACGGCCTGGCCGAGCTGCTCGCACCGACCCCGGCCGACGACCTGTGGCTGCGCGACCCGTGGCCTTCGGACGAGTCGCGGGACGGGGAGTGAGCCGTAGGAACAGGAAGGGGAATCAGAACAGCTTGCCCGGATTGAGGATCCCCAGCGGGTCGAAGCTCGCCTTCACCGCCCGCTGCATCTCCACGCCCACCGGGCCGATCTCGCGGGCCAGCCACTCCTTCTTCAGGACGCCGACGCCGTGTTCGCCGGTGATGGTGCCGCCGAGTTCCAGGCCGAGGGCCATGATCTCGTCGAAGGACTCGCGGGCGCGGCGGGACTCGTCGGCGTCCTGCGCGTCGAAGCAGACGGTGGGGTGCGTGTTGCCGTCGCCGGCGTGCGCGCAGACGCCGATCGTCAGCCGGTACTTCTCGCCGATCCGTTCCACCCCTTCGAGCATCTCGCCGAGCCGCGACCGGGGCACGCACACGTCGTCGATCATCGTCGTGCCCTTGACCGCCTCCAGCGCCGTGAGCGACAACCGCCGCGCCTGGAGCAGCAGTTCGGACTCGGCCGCGTCCTCGGCCGGGACGACCTGCGTGGCTCCGGCCGCCTCGCAGAGGGCTCCTACGGCGGCCAGGTCGGCGGCCGGGTCCAGCGTGTCGAAGGCGGCGAGCAGCAACGCCTCCGTCGTCTCCGGCAGTCCCATGTGCGCCATGTCGTTGACGGCCTTGACGGTCGTACGGTCCATCAGTTCGAGGAGGGACGGCACGTGCCCGCCCGCCATGATCCGGCACACGGCGTCGCACGCGGCCGCCGCGGACCCGAACTCGGCGGCCAGGACGAGCTGTTGGGGCGGTTGCGGCCTCAGCGCCAGGATCGCCTTGACGACGATCCCGAGCGAGCCCTCCGACCCGACGAACAGCCGCGTCAGGTCGTACCCGGCGACACCCTTGGCCGTACGCCGGCCGGTGCTCATCAGCCGGCCGTCGGCGAGGACGACATCCAGGCCGAGGACGTACTCGGCCGTCACCCCGTACTTCACACAGCACAGCCCGCCGGACGCGGTGCCGATGTTGCCGCCGATCGTGCACATCTCCCAACTGGAGGGATCCGGCGGGTAGTAGAGGCCGTGTTCGTTGACCGCGCGGGAGAGCGTCGCGTTGATGACGCCCGGCTCGACGACCGCGATGCGGTCGACCGGGCTGATCTCCAGGATGCGGTCCATCTTGACGAGGGACAGCACGATGCAGCCCTCGGAGGCGTTGGCCGCGCCCGACAGGCCGGTGCGGGCGCCCTGCGGGACGACCGGGAGGCGCAGTTCGGTGGCGACGCGCATGACGTGCTGGACCTGTTCGACCGTGCGCGGCAGCACGACGACGGCGGGGGTGCCGGACGGGCAGAAGCTCGCCATGTCGTTGGCGTACGAGTCCGTGACGTCCGGGTCGGTGAGGACGGCCTCGGCGGGCAGCCCGGCCAGCAGCCGGTCGACGAGGGTCCCGGTGTCCTGGTCGCGAGGCGCTTCGATACGGCTCATGATCACAGCGTCGCACTCGCGGCCATCGGTGTGAACCCCGTCCACGCGTGGCTTTCGGTGCCGGGATGTGGTCGTCGTACTGACGCACAGTGAGCGCCATGGAGAACGAACAGCGGAGCCCCGGTACGTCCCTGGTGGCGGAGGCGCCCCGGCGCCGCTCCCCCGTTCTGCGCCGGGTGCTGATCGCCACGGTCGCCGGGTGTGCCGTGGTCGGCGGGCTGCTGTGGCTGTTGCCGGAGGAGCCGCGTCCGGTGCCGCCGCCCGCGCCGGGACCGAAGGCGCAGGCGCTGACCGCGGTCACCGCGGGGGTGCCGGCCGCGCTGCCGGACCTGGCCGCGCTGATCGGCGACCGGGAGACGCGGGTACGGGTCCATCCGCGGGACGCCCGGTCGTGGGCGGTGCTCGGCTCGGCCTATGTGGAGCAGGGGCGGCGGACCGGGGACACCCTGTACTACCCGAAGGCCGAGGAGGCCCTGCGCACCTCGCTGAAGGTGCGCGCGAAGGGCAACGACGCGAGCGCCGTCGCGATGGACGGCCTGGCGGCTCTCGCGAACGAACGGCGGGACTTCCGCGCGGCGCGCACCTGGGGCGAGGCGGCACTGAAGGCGGCGCCGAGGCGCTGGACGACGTATCCGCTGCTGATGGACGCGTACACCGGGCTCGGCGACTACAAGGCGACCGGGCGCACCCTCGACAAGCTGCTGGAGCTGCACACCGGCCCCGCCGTGATGGCGTGGGCCGCCGCCGTCTACCGCGACCGCGGCTGGCGCGAGGACGCCGCCGCCCAGCTCGCCGACGCGGCGGCGAAGGCCACCGCCCCGGCGGAGCAGGCCGCCTGGCTGCAACGCGCCGGTGAGCTGGCCTGGGAACGCGGGGACCGCGAGGTCGCGCTACGGCACTTCGAGGCGGCCGTACGGCTGGATCCCGACCAGCGGGAGGCGCTGGCCGGTGAGGGGCGCGCGCTGGCGGCGCTGGGCCGCACCTCGGAGGCGCTGAACGCGTACCAGGTCGCCCTCGCCAAGCAGCCGACCCCCCAATACGCCCTGGAGCTCGGCGAGTTGTACGAGTCGCTCGGACTCACGCAGGCCGCCCGCGTCCAGTACGACACCCTGCGCGCCCTCGCCGCCAAGGACACGGCGGCAGGGGTCGACGACGAGTTGATCCTCGGCGCCTTCGAGGCGGACCACGGCGACGCACAGGACGCCGTACGGCGGCTGCGGGCCGAGTGGACCCGGCAGCCGGGGATCGCGGTGGCCGACGCGCTGGGGTGGGCGCTGCACCGGGCCGGGCAGGACGAGGAGGCGCTGAAGTTCGCGTCGGTGGCGACGGACAAGGTGCACGGGGGCGGGGTGCGGGACGCGCGGTACGCGTTCCACCGGGGCATGATCGAGCGGGAGTTGGAGAAGTTCGCGTCCGCGCGCCGGCATCTCCAGGACGCGCTGCAGATCAACCCGTACTTCTCGCCGCTGCAAGTGCCCCTGGCCCAGGCGGCGTTGGCGGCGCTGGGCGAACCGTCCAACGAGCCACCGCCCACGGACAAGGAGCCGCAGGAGAAGACGAGTTGAGCCTCCGCGTCACACGGCCGCCGTGCCGATCAGCGCGTTGCGGCTGACCAGCGCGGCCAGTTCGTCCTCCGACAGTGACTCCATACCGGCGGGCCTGCGAGGCAGGACCATGTAGCGGCTCTCCGCGCTGGAGTCCCACACGGTGATGTCGGTGGTGGTGGGCAGCTGGAGGCCGAACTCGGCCAGTACGGACCGGGGTTCGCGGACCACACGGGAGCGGTAGGCCTCCGACTTGTACCAGCCCGGGGACGGGCCCAGCAGCGGGAGCGGGTAGCAGGAGCAGAGGGTGCAGACGATGACGTTGTGGGTCGCGTCGGTGTTCTCGACGACCCGCAGCCGCTGGAACGAGCCGTCCATGAAGCCGAGTTCCTGGACGGCGGCCGTGCCGTCCGTCAACAGCCTTGCCCTGTAAGCATCGTCGGTCCAGGCGCGGGCGACGACCCGTACCCCGTTCACCGGTGACGCGCCCGCGAGGAACGCGTCGAGCACCTCGTCGACCGCACCGGCCGTGACGACCCCCTTCTCCTCCAGCAGGGTCTCAAGTCGCCGCACCCGCCGGGAGATCGAGGCGTCCTCGTGGTCACCGCTCATCGGCCGCACCCTTTTCGTGTTCCTCTTCGCACACTTCCAAATAGCTTTCCCAGAGGTCCAGTACGACGTGATGGTCGCCCTCGCCCCACAGGTCCCGGGCCGCGAACCGCACCGCGTACACCTGCTCCACCGGCGCGTCCCCACGACCTTGAGCACTGACGTCCGCGACCTCCGCCGGCCCTTCCGGCTCGACGACGACACCGGACTTGCCGCGTGCGTAACGGGGCAGGCGGGTGTGGTGCGGCGGGTCGTGCGGGAAGGTCCGGACGCGGGTGCCGGGCGGGAAGCGGTCACTCATCGAGCTCACCCGGCTCGATCACGCCCTTGCGTTCCAGCAGCACGGTGATCGCGGTGAACCAGCGTTCGTAGTACGGCATCGTCAGGTACGTGGCGGGCGGGATCGCCTCGATCGCGTCCCGGAACTCGTTGGTGTTGAAGATCCCTTGCGCGCGCAGGGCGTTGAACAGCCCGACGACCCGCGCCTCCCAGTCGGCGTGGAAGGGCTCGGGGTCGTCGGTGGTGTCGATGGCACCGAAGCCCTGGGTGCCGCCCACGTCGTTGATCCTGGCCATGGGTGCAGCGTACGGCCCTGTCCGCGGCTACGGCTTGTAGCAGAGGGAGAACTTCCGTGCCCCCGCCTCCCCGGACGCGAAGCCGACGCACAGGCGGGTGCGGGGCTTGGTGCGGACGGCGAGGCCCTCCGGTTCGCGGTAGGTGAGGGTGGAGGCGGCCTCTGTGCGGGACTGCTGGACCAGTTCGCCGGTGCGGATGTCGAGGCAGGAGACGTAGGCGTTGCCGTGTTTCGCGGGCGGGTTGGTGGTGGAGTCGTAGGCGGTTCCGGCGAGTTGGTAGAGGTGGTCGCCGTCGAGGGCGTAGCCCTGGAACGGGATCGATGGGTTCGGGTGGGCGCCGGTCTGGGCTATGTCGGCGACGGGTGTGGCGTAGTCGCGGGCGACGAAGGCGTCCAAGTCCCAGATCCGGTACCGGGGTTGGTTGTTCATGCGGTAGCGGATCGCGATGCGCTTCGAGGTCATGCAGACCGTGGGCTGGTTGTTGGTGGAGTTCGCGATCGGCTTGCGGATCGCCACGTCGGCGGCGGTGCGGGTGGCGCCGTCGGCGAAGTGGAAGCGGGTGACGGCCTGGCCGTAGGCACCGCCCGAACCGGCCTTCGCGGCGGCCTCGGTCCAGATCCAGACGTCGCCGTCGGTGGTGTTCTGCACGCCCATGCTGACACCGTGCCCGAAGCCCTGGAGGTGCATGTGGCCGAGCGCCTTGCCCGTGTAGTCGAGCTGGTTGAGGCAGAGGTTGCCGGTGTCGGCGCCGCCCGTTCTCAACTGGAGGACGTACAGGCGCTGATGGACCTCGTCGAGGGCGAACGACTGGAGGACCGTGGGCTCGTGCAGGGTGCCCTTCTGCCACAGCCAGCGCACCGCAGGTGCGGACAGATCGATCGGCGCGTCGGCCACGGTCCTCCCAAGTCCCTTGCGGGACCCGTGCGTTACAGGTTGCCCCGCTTCTCCTGCTCCCGCTCGATCGCCTCGAACAGCGCCTTGAAGTTGCCCTTGCCGAAGCCCATCGAGCCGTGTCGCTCGATGAGTTCGAAGAACACCGTAGGACGGTCCTGGACCGGCTTGGTGAAGATCTGGAGAAGGTACCCGTCCTCGTCGCGGTCGGCGAGGATCTTCAGCTCGCGCAGGGTGTCGATGGGGACGCGGGTGTCGCCGACCCACTCGCCGAGGGTGTCGTAGTACGAGTCGGGGGTGTCGAGGAACTTCACTCCGGCCGCGCGCATCGTCCGTACGGTCTGCACGATGTCGTTGGTGTTGAGCGCGATGTGCTGGACGCCCGCGCCGCCGTAGAACTCCAGGTATTCGTCGATCTGCGACTTCTTCTTGGCCACGGCGGGCTCGTTGATCGGGAACTTGACCTTGAGCGTGCCGTCGGCGACGACCTTGGACATGAGGGCGCTGTACTCGGTCGCGATGTCGTCGCCCACGAACTCCTTCATGTTCGTGAAGCCCATGACCTTGTTGTAGAAGCCGACCCACTCGTTCATGTGGCCGAGTTCGACGTTGCCGACACAGTGGTCGATCGCCTGGAAGGTGCGGTGGGCGGGGGCCGCGACGAGCGGGTCGGCGGGGGCGAAGCCGGGGAGGTACGGGCCGTCGTAGCCCGTGCGCTCGACCAGGGTGTGGCGGGTCTCGCCGTAGGTCGCGATCGCGGCAAGCACGACCGACCCGTGCTCGTCCTTCAGCTCGTACGGCTCGGCGAGCGAGCGGGCGCCGTGCTCGACGGCGTAGGCGTGCGCGGCGCGCGCGTCCGGCACCTCGATGGCGAGGTCGACGACGCCGTCACCGTGCTCGGCCACGTGCCGGGTGAGGACCTCGCCCCAGGGGGTGGCGGGCCTGATGACGGAGGTGAGGACGAAACGGGCGGAGCCGTTGGTGAGCACGTACGAGGCGGTCTCGCGGCTGCCGTTCTCCGGCCCGGAGTAGGCGACCAGCGTCATGCCGAAGGCCGTGGAGTAGTAGTGCGCCGCCTGCTTGGCGTTGCCCACGGCGAAGACGACCGCGTCCATTCCCTTCACCGGGAAGGGGTCGGCCTGCCGGGCGGTGTCGGGGGTGTGGTGAGTGGTCTGGGTCATGAGCGCAGGCTCCCCCTCCATGGCAAGGTGCGCAATAGTTCGCGTATCTGCTGGGCAGCTTGTTCAGTGATACGACCGTTTCGGCGGGCTTTCTGTACAGGATGACCATCGTTGGAGGCGGCGGCATGGGGATCGATCAGCTCGACGGCCGGATCATCGTGCTGTTGGCCGAGGAGCCGCGGATCGGGGTGCTGGAGATGTCCCGGCGGCTGGGGGTGGCCAGGGGGACGGTGCAGGCGCGGCTGGACCGGCTTCAGTCGAATGGAGTCATCCGGGGATTCGGGCCGCAGGTCGATCCGGCGGCGCTCGGGTATCCGGTCACGGCGTTCGCGACGCTGGAGATCCGGCAGGGGCAAGGCCCGGACGTGCGGGCGCACTTGGCGACCGTCCCCGAGGTGCTCGAACTGCACACCACCACCGGCAGCGGGGACATGCTGTGCCGGCTCGTGGCCCGGTCGAACGCCGATCTCCAGCGGGTCATCGACCGGGTTGTCGGTTTTGATGGCATTGTCCGGGCCGCCACCGCGATCGTGATGGAGAACCCCGTTCCGCTGCGGATCATCCCGCTGGTGAAACAGGCGGCGGAGGACCCGGAAGGGACGACGACCTGGCCGACGTAGGGGTGTGGGCATGTGAGCTTCTGGGAGTACTTGGGCAACCGGCACCAGCAGCTGCTCACCGACGCCTACCAGCACGCCAGCGCGGTCTTCCAGTGCATGGTCGTGGCCACGCTGATCGGGGTGGTGATCGGGGTCGTGACCTATCGGAGCGAGTGGGCGGGCAGCCTGGCCACCACGGCCACCTCGACCATTTTGACCATTCCGTCGCTCGCCATGATCGGTCTGCTCATTCCGATCGTCGGTCTTGGCGTTCCGCCCACAGTGATCGCTTTGACGCTTTACGGCCTGCTGCCGATCGTCCGTAACTCGATCGTGGGCCTGCGCGGGGTCGACCCGTCCCTCGTGGACGCGGCGAAGGGCATCGGGATGTCCCGGCCGGCGCGGCTCCTGCGGGTCGAACTGCCGCTGGCCTGGCCGCCGATCCTCACCGGGATCCGGGTCTCCACGCAGATGCTGATGGGGATCGCGGCCATCGCGGCGTACGCCTCCGGGCCCGGCCTCGGCAACGAGATCTTCCGCGGTATCGGGTCGCTGGGCAGCAAGAACGCTCTCAACCAGGTGCTCGCGGGCACGCTCGGGATCATCGTCCTGGCGCTGCTGTTCGACGCCGCGTACGTCCTTCTCGGACGGCTGACCATTCCCAGGGGGATCCGTGTCTGAGCCAGCAGGGACCGCGACCTCCGGTGCCTCCATCGAGCTGGAGAACCTGACCAAGCGGTATCCGGGCAGCGCCGATCCGGCCGTCGAGAGCGTCAACATGGAGATCAAGGCGGGTGAGTTGGTCGTCTTCGTCGGGCCTTCCGGCTGCGGGAAGTCCACCACGCTCAAGATGATCAACCGGCTGATCGAACCGACCGGTGGCCGTATCCGCATCGGCGGCGAGGACGTCACCGACATCGACCCGGTGAAGCTGCGCCGCAAGGTCGGCTACGCGATCCAGTCGAGCGGGCTCTTCCCGCACATGACCGTCGCCCAGAACATCGCGCTGGTCCCGAGGATGATCGGCTGGTCCAAGTCCCGGATCAGGAACCGGGTGGAGGAGATGCTCGACCTGGTCGGGCTCGACGCCGGTGAGTTCCAGGGCCGCTATCCGCGCCAGCTCTCCGGCGGGCAGCAGCAACGCGTGGGCGTGGCACGGGCGTTGGCGGCGGATCCGCCGGTGCTGCTGATGGACGAGCCGTTCGGCGCGGTCGACCCGATCACCCGCGATCACCTCCAGGACGAGCTGATCAGGCTCCAGCACGAACTGCACAAGACGATCGTCTTCGTCACCCACGACTTCGACGAGGCGATCAAACTGGGCGACCGGATCGCGGTGTTGCGCGAACGCTCGCACATCGCGCAGTTCGACACCCCGGAGGCGATCCTCACCAACCCGGCGGACGACTTCGTGTCCGGTTTCGTGGGCGCCGGGGCGGCCCTGAAGCGGCTGAACCTGACCCGCGTACGGGATGTGGAGATCACCGACTATCCGACGGTGACCGTCGACGACCCGCTCCAGGACATCTTCAACAAGCTCCGGGACAGCGGCACCAACGAGATCCTGCTGCTCGACAAGCGCGGCCGGCCCTACAAGTGGCTGCGGCGCGGCGACATGATGCGCGCCAAGGGTTCGCTGGCCCGGGCGGGCACGCTGGTCAGCGACACGGTGACGCGGGACGCGACGCTCCGGGACGCGCTGGAGGCGGTGCTCACGGACAACGCGGGGCGGGTCGCGGTCACCGGGCGGCGCGGGGAGTACACCGGCGTCGTCGACATGGAGACGCTGATGAACTCCGTGCACGAACTCCTGGAGGCCGACCGGCTGGAGGCGATGGAGGGCCGGCACGAGCTGGAGGAGGCCCGGGCCCTCCAGACCCACGCCGAGCAGGAAGGCGCCGGCGGGGAGGAGAAGGCGTGACCACCACCCCAGAAGCGGAGGAAGAGGAGACGGAGGCCGCCGCGCCGCCGACTCCCCCGAAACGCCGGATCAGCTGGCAGAAGCTGACCTTCCTGCCCGCCGCGCTGGTGGCGATCCTGCTGGCGACCTGGCTGTGGTTCAACCAGGCGCACCTGGACGCCATTTCGGAGAACGCCCTCTCCAACGGCCAGGTGAGCAAGGCCCTTTGGCAGCACGTCCGACTGACCGTGATCTCCACGTTCTTCGTGCTGATCATCGCGATCCCGCTGGGCATCCTGCTGACCCGGGCGGCGTTCCGCAAGGCCGCCCCGGTGGCGATGACCTTCGCCAACATGGGCCAAGCGACCCCGGCGATCGGCCTGTTGGCCCTCCTGGTGATCTGGCTCGGCACCGGCGAGAAGGCGGCCCTGATCGGCATCATCATCTACGCCGTCCTGCCGGTCCTGTCCAACACCATCGCGGGCCTGAAGGCCAACGACCCGACCCTGCTGGAGGCGGCCCGAGGCATCGGCATGTCCCCACTCGGCGTCCTGGCAAAGGTGGAGCTCCCCCTTGCGGTCCCGCTGATCCTGGCCGGCGTCCGAACCGCCCTGGTCCTCAACGTCGGCACGGCGACCCTGGCGACCTTCGGCGGGGGCGGCGGCCTGGGCGTCCTGATCACCACCGGCATCACCACCCAACGGATGCCCGTCCTGGTCCTCGGCTCGATCCTCACGGTCAGCCTCGCCCTGCTGGTCGACTGGCTGGCCTCCCTGGCCGAACTCCTGCTCCGCCCAAGGGGATTGGAGGCGGGCGCATGAGACGCACCTGTCTGGTGACGGTCGGCGCGCTCATCGTCGCCTCCGGCTGCGGACTGACCAGCGGCTCCCCCATGGTCGACGACGTCAGCCCCGGCACCGTCGGCAAGGGCGAACCCCTCAAGGGCGCCCATCTCACCGTCACCTCAAAGGAGTTCACCGAGCAGCTGGTCCTCGGCGCGATGATGGGCATCGCCTTCGAGGCGGCGGGCGCGGACGTCCTCGACCGGACCGGCATCCAGGGTTCGATCGGGGCGCGAGAGGCCGTCAAGTCCGGTGACGCGGACGGGATGTACGAGTACACCGGCACCGCGTGGATCACCTACCTCGGCAACAGCAAGCCGATCACCGACCCGCTGAAGCAGTGGCAGGCGGTACGGGACGCCGACCTCAAGAACGGCATCACCTGGCTGCCCCCCTCCGCCCTCAACAACACCTACGCCCTCGCGATGAACCAGGCCAACTTCAAGAAGTACGGCACGAAGACACTCTCCGAGGTGGCCGCGCTGGCGAAGAAGGACCCGGGCGCGGTGACGGTGTGCGTCGAGAGCGAGTTCGCCAACCGCGCGGACGGGCTGCCGGGCATGGAGAAGGCGTACGGGATGAGTCTCCCGGCGAAGAACATCACGCAGATGGACACCGGGATCATCTACACCCAGGTGAAGAAGGGGAGTTGTACTTACGGCGAGGTCTTCACCACCGATGGGCGCATCAAGTCCATGAACCTCGCGGTGATGGCCGACGACAAGAAGTTCTTCCCCAACTACAACGCGGCGCCCGAGATCAACACGAAGGCGTTGAAGAAGTGGCCGGCGATCGCGAGGGTCCTGGCCCCGGTGACGAAGAAGCTGAACAACACGGTGGCGCGGACGCTGAACGCCAAGGTGGATGTCGACGGGGAGGATCCGCATCAGGTGGCGCTGGACTGGATGAAGGCGGAGGGGTTGGTCAAGTAGGGCCTGCGGGGGGCCAGTTCCAAAGGATCGGTTGCAAAGAAACCGTTGCAACTGGTTCTTTGCAACGCTATCTTTGTACGCATGCCGGAGCCAGAGCCCCAAGAACGCCGGATCCATCATCTCGACGCCCGTTCACTGCGCGGGCTGGCCCATCCGCTGCGCATGCAACTGCTCGACTCGCTGCGCTTCGACGGCCCCGCCACGGCGTCCCAACTCGCCGAAAGACTGGGCGAGTCGAGCGGCGCGACCAGCTACCACCTGCGCCAGCTCGCGACCTACGGCTTCGTCGAGGACGCCCCGGAGCACGGCAAGGGACGGGAGCGGTGGTGGAGGGCGGCCCACGACGGGACGAGGTTCGACGACGCCCTGTTCAGGGACGCCACTCCCGCCGTCCGCGGCGCCCTCGACATGATCATGTACGAGGTGGCCACGAAGCACGCCCAGGAGCTGACCACTTGGCTCGGCAACCGCCACACCTGGTCCGAGGACTGGGTCGAGGGCAATGACATGAGCGACATGACAATCCAGCTCACGCCCCAACTCACCCGCGAACTCATCGAGAAGATGCACGACCTCGTCGAGAGCTACCGCGATCTGCCCGAGATGGCGGACGCCCCGGGCGCCGAGCGCGTACGCATCCACACGCACGCCTTCCCGATCACCACGGACTGACCGACCGACGGACCGACCTGAGAGAGGCAACGCCCCATGCATCCCGAGACCCACCTCGCGCTGCACCACACCCGAGCCGCCGAACTCCACGCCCAGGCCGCGGCCCACCGCCTCGCCGCCGAGGCCAAAACCCCGCGCGAACTCCGTACCCGCCTCGGCTGGACCCTCGTAGAACTGGGACTTCGCCTGGCCGCCGGGCCGCCCAACGGCACCAAGCCCGCCGTCGCCTAACAGCCCGGCACGGAACCCTTCCCCGTCTCCAACGCCTCCAGCGCACTCACCGCGCCCTTCAGCGAGGTCACCGCAACCAGCCTCAGCCCCTTGGGCAGTTCGGACTTGGCGTCCGAGCATTCGGCCTTCGGCACCAGGAACACCGTCGCACCGTCACGTCGCGCGGCCTGGGTCTTGAGGGCCACTCCCCCGACCGCGCCGACCGTGCCGTCGGTGCCGATCGTCCCCGTACCGGCGATGGTGCGACCGCCCGTCAGGTCGCCGCCGCTGCCGTCGCCGTTCAGCTTGTCGATGATCCCCAGGGTGAACAGCAGGCCCGCGCTGGGGCCGCCGACGTCCGCCAGCTTGAGGGTGACCTTGACCTTCTTGTCGCTGAGCTTCAGGTAGTTGAGCGCGGCGGTGGCCGCATCGTCCTGCGACTCCTGCATCTGCTCCGTGTTGTGCTGCTCGATCTCCTTGACGCTGTTGCCGCTCGGGTAGACCGAGTCACGCGGCATGACCGCTCGGTCGGTGCGGAACCAGCTGTCGATCACATCGCTCAGCGAGACATGCTGATCGGGTCCGGTCGCCTCGATCGTCGTCATGCGCAACTGACCGCTCGTCGTGCGCACCGGCGCCCCGGAGATCGTGATCACCGGGGTGCCCTTGTTCTCGCCGAGGACGTTCGCGGTCAGACCGGGCTGCGCCAGCGAGAACGGCAGCGGCGCGAAACCGGCCGTGGCGAGCAGCGCCACGACGGGCAGGGCGCAGACCGCTACGGCCTGGGGGCGCGTGAGGCGAGAGAGGAGCACGGGATCAATCTAACGCGACGGCCACTTTCGGCCGGGCGCCGGTCACCCCATGCCCGTGAACGGCCTCAGACCTCACGCGCCTCAGACCTCACGCGCCTCAGACCTCACGCGCCTCAGACCTCACGCGCCTCAGACCTCACGTGCCTCAGGCCTCATGCGCCTCAGCGCAGCGCTTCCGCGACCTCGCGCGCCGCGTCCACGACCCTCGGCCCCACCCGCTCGGGCACCGCGTCGGCCAGCATCACCACACCGACGCTGCCCTCGACCCCCGTGACGCCCAGCAGCGGCGCCGCCGCACCGCTCGCCCCGGCCTCCAACTCCCCGTGCGTCAAGGTGTATCCGGGTTCGTCCGTGGCCTTGTGCCGGGCGGCGAGGATCGCGCGGCCAGCGGCGCCCCGGTCCAGGGGGTGACGGAAGCCGGCGCGGTAGGCCACGTGGTAGTCGGTCCAGGTCGGCTCGACGACCGCGACGGCGAGGGCGTCCGCCCCGTCGACCAGGGTGAGGTGAGCGGTCGCCCCGATGTCCTCGGCGAGCGACCGCAGCGCGGGGAGCGCCGCCTCCCGTACCAGGGGATGCACCTGGCGGCCCAGCCGCAGCACCCCGAGCCCGACGCGGGCCCGGCCGCCCAGGTCACGGCGTACGAGTGCGTGCTGTTCGAGGGTGGCCAGCAACCGGTACACGACGGTCCGGTTGACGCCCAGTTTGTTGGACAGTTCGGTGACGGTCAGCCCGTGGTCCGTGTCGGCCAGCAGTTTGAGGACGCGCAGTCCCCGGTCGAGCGTCTGGGAGGTCTCCGCGGTCACGACGCCCACTCCTTAGGTGGTGAGGTCGGCGGCCCCCTCGCGGCGGTTGCGTCACCGAGTCCCGTCAGTGACGCGCTTCAGAGGCCGCCGGTCGGCGAGGCGGCCCGGCGTGTCCGGGCCCAGTCGCTTCACGGCTGCGCTCCGCGGCGGCGCTGCCACGGGGCGTGTGCGTAGCGGGACACTAGCGAAGGCGGTTCGCTGAGCGGAAGTCTCCGTCCAGAATCCGGTCACCGACTGGTACGGACCGGTTCGCTACATGGCGACATGTCCTGACCTGGGGATCGCCCGTGCGCAGATTCCGCACAGATGTGCGGGTCGGCGGCGCATCCGTGGCATGGGTCGACCGAGGGGCTGAACCGGCAGCGGGACCGGCGGATCACTTCATGCGCGTGGCCCACTCCTGGACCTTCGCGATGCGTTGCCGCAGCTGCCCGGCCGTGGCCTCGGCGCTCGGCGGGCCGCCGCAGGTGCGGCGCAGCTCGGTGTGGATGACGCCGTGCGGTTTGCCGGTCTGGTGGACGTACGCGGAGACCATGGTGTTGAGCGACTTCCGCAGCTCCATCATCTCCTTGTGGGAGACGACGGGCCGCCGCTCGGCGGGCAGTTCGAGCAGATCGGCTTCCTCGTCCGGCTTCTTGCGGCTGTGCGCGATCTGCCGGGCCTGCCGCTTCTGCAGCAGCATCTGCACCTGGTCGGGTTCGAGGAGCCCGGGGATACCGAGGTAGTCCTGCTCCTCCTCGCTCCCCGGGTGCGCCTGCATGCCGAACTCGGCGCCGTCGTAGAGCACCCGGTCGAAGACGGCCTCGGACTCCAGGGCCTCGAAGGAGAACTGTTCCTGTTCGCCGGTGTCCTCGTCCTGCTCCTTGTTCGCCTCGTCCATCTCCTTCTCGGACTCGGCGTACGGGTCCTCCTCGCCCTCCTTCTTGGGCTTGTCGAGGGCGTGGTCGCGCTCGACCTCCATCTCGTTGGCGAAGGTGAGGAGGTCGGGGACGGTCGGGAGGAAGACGGAGGCGGTCTCGCCGCGCCGCCGGGACCGCACGAAGCGGCCGACGGCCTGGGCGAAGAAGAGGGGGGTGGAGATGGTGGTGGCGTAGACGCCGACGGCGAGCCGCGGCACGTCGACGCCCTCGGACACCATCCGTACGGCGACCATCCACCGGTCGTTGCTCGCCGCGAAGTCGTCGATGCGCTTGGAGGCACCGGTGTCGTCCGACAGCACGACGGTCGCCTTGCTGCCGGTGATCTCGCGGATCAACTTGGCGTAGGCGCGCGCGGAGTCCTGGTCGGTGGCGATGACGAGGGCACCGGCGTCCGGGATGCCCTTCCTGACCTCGGTCAGCCGCTGGTCGGCGGCGCGCAGCACGCTCGGCATCCACTCGCCGCGCGCGTCCAGCGCCGTACGCCAGGCCTGACTGATCGCGTCCTTCGTCATCGGCTCGCCGAGCCGCGCGGCGATCTCGTCACCGGCCTTGGTCCGCCAGCGCATGTTGCCGCTGTAGGAGAGGAAGATGACGGGCCGGACGACGTGGTCGGCGAGCGCGTTGCCGTAACCGTAGGTGTAGTCGGCGGAGGACCGCCGAATCCCGTCGTTCCCTTCTTCGTACGTCACGAAGGGAATGGGATTGGTGTCGGACCGGAACGGCGTACCGGTGAGCGCGAGGCGGCGAGTGGCCGGCTCAAAAGCCTCCAGGCAGGCCTCACCCCACGACTTGCTGTCACCCGCGTGGTGGATCTCGTCGAGGATGACGAGCGTCTTGCGCTGCTCGACCCGGTTGCGGTGCAGCATCGGCCGTACGCCGACGCCGGCATAGGTGACGGCGACACCGTCGTAGTCCTTGCCGAGCGGCCCGGCGCTGTACTCGGGATCCAGCTTGATCCCTATCCGCGCGGCGGCTTCCGCCCACTGCTTCTTCAGGTGCTCGGTCGGCGCGACCACGGTCACCTGCTGCACGACATGGTGGTGCAGCAGCCAGGAGGCAAGGGTGAGCGCGAAGGTCGTCTTGCCGGCACCAGGGGTCGCGACCGCGAGGAAGTCCCGCGGCTGCTCCTGGACATACCTCTCCATCGCACCTTGCTGCCAGGCACGCAGCTTGCCGGCGGTGCCCCAGGGGGCGCGGCCGGGGAAGGCGGGAGAGAGGTGGTGGGAGCTGGTGGAGGAGGCGGCGGTAGTAGTCACGGTCTCCGGGTTCGGGGGTAGGGCGGCTCGGTTACGTCGGCTACGTCGGCTACGTCGGCTACATATGACAACCGGGCCACCCTACCGGCGGGGTGGTGGTGTCAACGTGCGGACGACGCCGGGGTGGCGGGGGATGGGACTGACGTCACATCGGTTATTCGGCCAGGGCCCGCAGCGCCTCCCCGATCGCCTTGACCTCGTCCATGCCGCCCGTCGCCACAGCGATGACCAGGCGCTCGGCGGCGTCGATGTCCGGCCGCAGCTGCACCTCGTTCATGGCCAGGAAGACGACGCAGGACACCCATGCCGTGCGCTTGTTCCCGTCGAGGAACGGGCGGTTGATGGCCAGCGACTGCAGCAACGCCGCCGCCTTGTCGAACAGGTCGGCGTACGCCTCCTGCCCGAACATCGAGGCCGAAGGGCGGTGCACGGCCGACTCCAGCAGGCCCGCATCACGCACGACAACGGTCTGGTCGTCGACGGCCTGCTCGGCGATGGCCAAGACGTCCTCGGCCGTGAGGTAGACGAACGTCACTTGAGCCGCTCCAGCAGCTCGGACCACTTGGCGGTCTGCTCCTTGGCAGCCTTGCGGACCAACGCCTCGTGAGCCGTCCTGGCCAGGTAATCGTCCACGGCCCGCAGCAGTATGGCGTGCATGCTGACTCCCTCCTCATCTGCGCGCAGCTTCAGGGCTTCCGTCTGGTCGTCACGAAGACGCAGGTTCATGGCCATACCAAAACGGTACCACCGAGTGGGGTCAAACTGGTACCACTCACAGTGTGGTCCGCACCCGCGTGCTCACCCAAGCTCCCACCAACGCCACCCCCGCCATCGGCAGAAACACCGCGGCAAAGGCCCCGGGATGGGACCCGCCACCCACCGACCCGACGACATGCCCCACCGTGCCACCCCCCAGCGCCCCGAACGCGGCCCCGCCGACGGAGAGCAGCACGACATTGGACAGCCCATCAGAGATCTGCAACGCGGCGGAGTTGGAGCCGGCCTCCGCCGGAGCGGACAGCTGGAGCAGCAGCACGCTGGTGGAGGAGATCACCAGCCCCATCCCGAAACACCCGAACCCCCACGCGACGGCGACGATCCACACGGGCACCGCATGGATGAGGACGCTCGGCGCGGCGGCGATCGCGGCAGCCACCAGCACCATCCCGACCGTCATCAACCGCTCCCGATACGGCACCACCCATGCCCGAGCCTGCACCCACGACCCGAGCGCCCACGTCCCACCGCCCGCCGCGAGCGAGAACCCGGCCAAGGTAGGCGACAGCCCCCGCTGCGTGACGAGCATCAACGGCACGAAGGACTCGGCCGAGATGAACGACCCGGCGGCCACCCCGCGCAACAACACGACCGAGGGCAGCCCCCGCGCCGCCCGATACGTCCCCCGCGGCAACAACCCGAGCACGGCGGGCACGAGCAGCGCGACGCCGACGACAGCGGGGAGAAGGGAGAACCACGTCAGATCCTGAGCGGCGTACTGAAAGAGCCCGGCGCCGATCGAGATCCCCAGGGCAAGCCGAATACGACGCCGATCGAAGGAGGCGGACGGCTCACCGACACCGCTCACCGGCCCGGCCGCCCGCCGCCGTATCTGAGGAAGAGCAAGCGCGAGCGGAAAGACGACAAGCACGGGAATTCCGAGGAACACCCACCGCCACCCCAACTGCTCGGTCACCACACCGGAGGCGAGCGGCCCGACAACGGACGGTACGACCCAACTCGCGGCGAACGCGGCCATGATGGCGGGCCGCAACCGCTCCGGATAAGCCCGCCCGACGACGACATACAGAGCGACGATGACGAGCCCGCCCCCGAGCCCCTGCACGGCCCGCCCGAGAATGAACACCCACATGACCTGAGCGGTCCCCGCCACCACCAACCCGGCGGCGAACGCCCCGATCCCACCGGTCAACGCCCCGAGCGGCCCCCGCCGATCCGACCACTGCCCGGCGAACACCATCCCGAACAGACTGGTGGTGAAGTACCCGGAGAACGCGAACGCGTACAAGGACACCCCGCCGAGTTCCCGGGCGGCAACCGGCATAGCGGTCCCAACTGCCGTCGCCTCAAAGGCGATCAGCAGAACGACGGACACGATCCCGACACTGAGCGCCCGATGCGACCGCCCCAACACGGTGTCGCGACACTCATCGGCCAGGTCGGAGGCGGTGTCCGTGACGCCGGCGTCACGGGGTTCGAGGACGGTCATGCAGGCCAGCGTAAGGTCCACGGGCCGGGTTGACCCCTGTCGGAGGATGGTCGGGCGCTGAGACCTTGGTCGTACGACCAGCGACCCCACGGACCCCGCCGACCACTCCCCATTCATGAACGGCGTATGGCAGTCCCGTTGCACCACCCCGGGCCCCCTTGTCCGGGCCCATCCCCCGGCCCTACGGTCAACTCACCAAACACGGCCGTGTGCCCGAGTGGTTCAGGGACTCGCCTGCAAAGCGAGTTACGCGGGTTCGATTCCCGCCACGGCCTCTGTAGCTGGTGCGACCAGCGGAGATGGGCAGGGCTGACCGAGCGGTGGGTCAGAGGGCGAACTCGACGGGTTCCTTGCCCTGCGTGACGAGGCTCTTCCACAGGTCGCTGGGGTTGCCGGTGGCGGCGTTGCGGAACTCCTCCCAGTACCAGTCGGCGCCCAGGAGCTGCTTGACTCGGGGTACGGCGACTCCGTCGGGTCCGGTGTAGTAGCGGACCTGCTCGATCCTGCCGTCCGTGACCGCCTGGTAGATGGCCTTCGCGGTCACGGCCGGGCTGGAGCCGGTGCCCTGCATGCCGAAGAAGCGCTGCATGCCGGACTGGTAGTCCTCGGGGATGTCGCCCGCCTGATCGATCTTGGTGAAGATGCGGGTGGCGTGGGCGCCCGGGAAGACCGCCTTGACCGAGACCCCGAAGTCCGCCATCTCTATGTTGAGGCCCTCGGAGAAGGCCGCGACCGCGGCCTTGGAGGCGGCGTAGACGGCGGTGTAGGGGTAGCCCTGGTCGGCGCTGATCGAGGAGATGTTGACGATCACGCCGGAACGCTGCTCGCGGAAGTGCGGCAGGAAGGCTTTGGTCAGGGCCATCAGGCCGAAGACGTTGGTCTGGAACTGGTCATGGATCTGCTCCATCGAGGCGGCCTCGACCGGGCCCATGTGGTAGTAGCCGGCGTTGTTCACCAGCGCGTCGATGCCTCCAAACCGGGCGGCGGCCTGTTCGGCGAAGGCGGTGTCGGCACCCTCGTCGTTGACGTCGAGCAGGAGGGTCTTCACGTTCGGTAGGTCGTCATGGATGGCGAGGTCCGTCTCCTTGCGGACGGTCGCCACGACGTTCCAGCCCTGGGACGCGAACAGGCGGACGCTGTCGCGGCCGAAGCCGGAGGTGGTGCCGGTGATGACAACGGTGCGGTTCATGAGGGGGACTCCTTCGTGACGTTCCGTGCCGGATCGGTGGATGTGCGTCCGCGCTCGGCTCGATCCGCCGGGGCTCGGGCCACCGAATTTCCAGACCAGCGGTCTCTTACGTGATCAGGGATTCGGCCCATTTCAGACCGACGGCCTGTTGTGATGCATTCAACTTAAGGCACCGGCGGTCTGATGCCAAAAGACCGGGAGTCTGTAATATGTGGGCATGAATACTTTCCAGCGTGCGCGCAGCGAGGAGCAGCGGGAGATCAGGCGGCGGGCGATCCTCGACACGGCCGCCGCCATGCTCGACGAGATGCCGGTGAGCGCGGTGAGCCTCAACGAGCTGAGCCGTCGCGTCGGGCTCGCCAAGTCGAACGTGCTGCGGTATTTCGAGTCCCGCGAGGCGGTTCTGCTGGAGCTGCTGGACCACGCCTGGAAGCAGTGGATGGCCGACCTGCCCGACCTGCTGACCGCCGGCATCGACGCGGAGGCCGCGGTGGAAGAGCGCGGCGAGCAGTTCGCCGCGGTGGTCGGCGACTCCCTCGCCGAACGCCGCATGCTGTGCGACCTGCTCAGCGCACAGGCCGGCGTGCTGGAGCACAACGTTTCCCCAGAGGTCGCCGCCCGCTACAAGAGGGCCGCCGTCGCCAACGTCGACGCGCTCACGGCCCTCGCCCGCGTTCACCTGCCCGAGCTGGGCGATCGCGCTCAGCAGCTGGCCGCGTCCATGATCATGGTGATCGGTGCGGTGTGGACCCACGCCCGCCCGTCGCAGGCGATGCTCGCCGCCTACGAAGCCGACCCCTCGCTCGCTGTGCTGAAGATGGACTTCGCCATCGCCCTGCGAGAAGCGCTGGCCACCCTCACCGTCGGCACGCTCGCCCGCACTTCTCCCTGAATCCCACCCCCAGCCCAAAGCCACCCCTCTCATGCCTGGGAGCAGCCATGCGCGTCATCATCTTCGGAGCGTCCGGAATGGTCGGACACGGCGCACTGCGCGCCTGTCTCCTCGACGAGGCCGTCACCGAGGTCCTCGTCGTCGTCCGCAGCCCTCTTCCGCTGGACCATCCGAAGCTGCGGCAGATCATCCACACCGACTTCACCGACTACACCGCCGTCCAGGACCAGTTGACGGACCTGGACGCCTGTTTCTTCTGCCTCGGCGTCTCCGCCCTCGGACGCGGTGAGGAGGAGTACACCCGCGTCACCTACGACTACGCCCTCGCCGCCGCCCGTGCCCTGCACGCCGCGAACCCCTCGCTGACCTTCGTCTACGTCTCCGGCGAGGGCACGGACAGCACCGGCAGGAGCCGCCAGATGTGGGCCCGCGTCAAGGGCCGCACCGAGAACGACCTGCTCGCCATGCCGATGCACGCGTACATGTTCCGCCCCGGCTACATCCAGCCCGTCAGCGGCGCCACCTCCCGCACCCCGGTCTACCGCGTCCTGTACCGCATCACCGGGAGCCTGTACCCCCTCCTGCGGCGAGCCTTCCCCCGCCATGTCACCACCACCGACGCCGTCGGACACGCCATGCTCGCCGTCACTCGGCTGAAAGGCGCCGGCCCCACGGTGCTGCACAACCCCGACATCAACCGCCTCGCCGCAGTCGAGCCCGGGCAAGCGCCAAAGCCTCCGCACTCCTGATTGTCCTGGAGGCCGCTCCCGGCACCCCGAGGACCTGAGGACGCCCGCTGCCCTACCGTGGCGCCATGAGCGATCACTCCGAGGGGCCTGTCACACCCGTCGAGGCCTATGAACCCCCTTACTACGTGGCCGTCTTCACCACGGTGCGAACTCAGGACCAGAGCGACTACAGCGAGACCAACGCCCGCATGGAGGACCTGGTGAAGGACATCCCCGGGTACCTGGGGATGGACCACGCCCAGACTCCGGGCGGGCTGGGCATCACCGTCGGGTACTTCCGCGACGCCGACGCCCTCACGGAGTGGCGGACCGACGCCGAGCACCGCGTGGCGCAGAAACGCGGGCGAGCCCAGTGGTACGAGAGCTACACGCTGCATGTGGCCAAGGTGGAGCGGAGTCACGGGTTCGTGCGGGCGCAGGTGCCGCAGGACCCGCAGAGCCCTGCGGCAGGCTGACCGGCCGAAGTCCTGGACCGAGGACGTGAAAATCGTACGCGCGTGCGGCGATCGGACCCCTATGATCACTCAGCCCCGGCGTCCGCCGCGGCCGCACCCGCCTCCGAGACGGGCCGAAGTCGATGACGAGTACCGCCCGCAGAGCTCCCCGGATCCTTGTCCGTTCCGCGCAGCTGGCGATAGCTGTGTCCGCTGTGGCGGACGTGTTCCGTGCGGCGGCGGTCCGGGATCAGTACGTGGACCGCTCGGACGCATCCGAGTCGGGCCTCATCTCCATGGTCTTCGTCTATCTGACGACTCTCGCGATCGTGCTGTTCCTCGTGTGGCTCACCCAATCCCGGCGCAACGCCCAGGAGTTGATGCCCGGGGCCGCGGTGCCTAGTCGGGGCCGGACGATCGGCATGTGGTTCATTCCGCTGGTCAACCTCATTGTTCCTCGCGGGATCATCCTCGCCATCGGACGCGCGAGCTCCGCGTCCTGGGAGGAGAAGCGGGACACGACCCTGGTGAACGCGTGGTGGGCCGCCTGGGTCGGGCACGGGCTGGTGCTCACGGTCGCGAGCCGGGTGGCCCCGGGCTCGATGGCCTTCCTGGTGGTGGAGGAGGCACTCATGATCGCGGCGGCCGTACTGGCGGGGCTCGTGATCGAGCGCATCACGGCGTTGCAGAACGCCGCACTCGGTGCCACCGTTCCGGCCGAGCCCCTCGCCCAGGCCTGAGGTGCTTCCCTTCCCTGCCCTCGGTCGAACTCCCTCAAGACGCCCGAACTCCCCCAAGGCGCCTCGGACTTAGCCCTCGCTCACAACCCGCGCCCGCCACAGATCCCGCAACAGCGCGATCTCCGCCATGTGGTGGATGAACTCCAGGTTCGCCCCCGCCACCACAGCGGCATACGGGTCGTCCGGGTCGGACCCGTACGGGTACTGGGAGAAGCCGATCGCGTCCAACTGGTCCTCCGTGACCGTGGCCACGGCTGCGCGCCAGCGGTCGATCACCGGCCAGAAGCGTTCGAGAGTCAGGGCCGCCGAGGGACTGAAGTCGACCATCCGCTTCGGATCCTGGCGCCGCTCACCGAACGCCCACTCCCACGCCCCCGCGAACTGGAAGTGCAGGTGCCCCAGTCGCCACGCGATGGTCGTGATCGAGGTCGTGTCCGGTTCCGGCTCGCCCGTGTGGGCCAGGATCTGCTCGACCCGCTCGACGCTCACGCTCCAGTCGTCGGCGATCTTGGCAACCGTCATACCGTCGGCGGCCTGGCGGGCCACCTCCGCGTACTCGCTCGCCGGGATGTCCGCCACGCCCAGGTCGAGTACCGACTCCCCCGGCCCGAACGCCCTCGGTGTCACCGCCTCGCCGCGACGCCGGAGCGACCAGCAGTCGGGCGCCGGCTCCCACAGGTACTCCTCGTCGCCGAGCCCCGTCAGCCGGACCTCGGCCATCTCCCGGGCCTTGTCGAACTGCTCCAGCAGCAAGCCCAGTCGGTCGGTCCGGGTGCGCTTGGTCTCCATGTGCGGTCCCCCTCATCGCGGTGCGGTCAGGCGGACCGTAACGGCTCGGCCCACTCGGCGCGAACGAATTCCTCGGCCGCCCACGCGCGCGTCACAGCACCCCGCCCGCCTCGTCCCGGAACGCCTCCGTCCAGTAGTGCGGGTGGCGGCCGGACCCCTGGGTGTTCCGTCCCGTCGGGTCCACCGCCGCCAGCGTCTGGAGCATCGTCGTCGCCAACTGGTCGTACGCCTCTGCCGTCAGCTCGCCCGACAGGTCCGCGTCGATCGCCTTCTCGCGGTGGAGCAGCCACAGGGTGAAGGCGAGGGTCGAGACGTCCGTGTTGAGGGGAGCCAGTGTCGCTTCCGGCTCGCTCCAGGTCAGGACCTCGCCCGTCGCACCGTCCACCACCAGGCTGTTGTCCTCCAGGAGGTAGCCGAGGCGGATCAACTGGTCGGCGTGGGGCGGGAGTTCCTCGGCGGGCTCGTCCTCGTAGAACTCGGTGAGGGTGGGGAGCGGGACGTCCGTGTCCAGGTGGAAGAGGAACGCGTCCTCGGGCAGGCCCGTCTCGCGCAGGAAGCGGCGGGTCGGTTCGTGGGTGAGGGTGGCGGGGAAGTCGACCTCTTCGAAGCGCGCGACCGTGCCCTGACCGAACTCCTGGTCCAGCAGGCGGGCCGGGATGTCCAGCGTCAGGCCTGACGTCGTGCCCGGGCCGGCGACCAGCGCCAGCGGGCGGATCAGTGCCGCCGCCTTCCAGAACGGGGGCACCTCGCCGGCCGTCCCCGACTCGAACACCGCGAGGAGCTGGCGGGAGGCCTCCGCCGCCGTCTTCGTGCCGTGCCGGCCCTCGTAGGACGCGAACTGGCCGCGCAGGCCCGTCAGTTCGTCCGTCGTCGTCGTGAAGCGGGCCAGCGTCTCGATCGACGGGGCCAGCGGGCCGGTCTCCATCAGGTCAGGGCGGTCGTGGAAGAAGTACGTCGTCGCGATCTCACCCGTCTCGCCGTCCAGCAGGATCGACTCCGCCTCCGCGCCGCCGGGTCCCCGGAGCGCACCTATCACCAGCTGATCCCGGAGCTCCCGCGCCAATGGGCCGGGGTCGCCCAGCGAGTCCGCGACCGTCCGCAGGCCCTCCCTGCGCAGCTCCTCGAACGTCAACAGGCCGCTGTCACCCGGCAGTCCGGGTCCCGTCAGCCAGCGGCGCGTCGACGCGTGCGTGATGTACGGATCGAGGTCGTCCTCGGTCAAGGTGATCGTGGACGTGGTCGTCATCGTGGTCGTGGTCGCCGTAGAACCGGCGTAGGTCCTGCTCATTGTTCGTTCCCCCGTGCGTGAATCTTCCCCGTGTGCCACCGGTGTCCCGCTGTCTCCCCACTGCCCAAAACCCTACGCGGCACCACTGACAATCGCCCTGACCAGCGAAAACGCCTCACAGAGCGCGAGAGGACGCGAAACGTCCGAAACGTCCTCACCTCATCAGACGCTCAAACCACCCGCGAACGTTCCCGTCCCTCGACGATCGCGTCCACCGTCTCCCCCACCGTCAGCCCGGAGGTGTCCAGCCACAGGCCGATGCGCGGGGTCTCCGTCCGCAGGGCGCCGTCCAGCTCCTCGACCGTCCACGCGCCGTAGCCGTTCTTCGCCCGGCCGGCCTCCCGTGCCGTCACGGTCGCCGGGGTCGGTGCGAGGACGATCACGTGCAGGGGGCGGGTGCGGATCAGGTCGACGTATGCCGGCAACTCCGCGCCCAGCACCACGTCCTGGACGACCGCGGTGAACCCGGCCTCCGCGTACGCGTCCGCCGTCGCCGCCGACAGCCGGTACCGCAACCGGAGTTGGGACTCCCCCTCACCACCCGCACCGGGGACGTACTCCTCGCGCCCCGAGACGACCATCCGCCGGAAGACGTCACCCCGGACATGCGCCGCCCTCGGCAGCCTCTCCGCCAGCGCCTGCGCGACCGTGGACTTGCCCGCGGCCATCACGCCGGTGATGAGGACGACGCCCTCCAGCAACGTCCGTCCGCCTACTGGCCGTAGGGGCCGCTGTTCGTCACCACCGCCGCCTGCGGGCGGATCGGCAGCCGGTTCACCGGGCGGCCCGTCGCGGCGCGTACGGCGGACGCGATCGCCGCCGGGGAGGTGACCACGGGTACCGCGCTGACCGCCTTCGCCCCGAAGGGGGCGACCACGTCACGTTCCTCGACGAGTTTCACGATCTTGATGTCGGGGGTGTCCAGGGCGGTGGGCAGGGCGTAGCCGGTGAGGTCGGGGTGGCGGATCAACCCGCGCGCGGTGCGCAGGTTCTCGGTGAGTGCGATGCCGACGCCCTGGGTTACCCCGCCCTCGATGCGGGCGACCAGTTGGGTCGGGTTCAGGATGCGGCCGACGTCCTGGGCGAGGGCGAGTTCGACGACGCGGACCGAGCCCAGCTCGATGTCCACGTCGACGACCGCGCGGATCGCGCAGAAGGCGAGCCCTACGAAGGCGTCGCCCTGGCCCGCCTCGTCCAGGGGCTCGGTCGGGTGCGGGCGGCACTGGGCGGTGGCCCAGAGTTCCTTGCCGTCCAGGGCCTCGGTGACGGTCGTCGAGAGGACGCCGTCGTAGGAGGTGATCTTGCCGTCGGTGATCTGGAGCAGCTCGGTCGACATCCCGAACTTGTGCGCCAGGGGCTGGAGTAGCTGGGTGCGGACCATTTTCGCGGCGCGTTCGACCGCGCCGCCTGATACCCAGGTATGACGTCCGCGGCAACCAGGGCCTGCGGGGGGCTGATCGGTGTCTACGGGGGCGACGTGCACCTCGTCGATGCCGAGGGTCTCCTGGACGATCTGCCGGGCGAGCGTGGTGAAACCCTGGCCGGTCTCGACGGCCGCGCACAGCACGGTCGCGATGCCGTCGTGGACCTTCACGGTGGCCGTGGAGACCTCGTCGGCGCCCTCGGCACCGAGCATGTGCACCATGCCGAGGCCGTAGCCGACGCCCCGGCGCACCGCGCCCGGTTCGCCCGCGCCCTCGGGGCCGCCGGGCAGCAGCCACTCGTCCTCGGGGGTGTCCTTGGGGAGCTGCGGCAGCGGGAAGTCCCGTACGGCCTGCAGGAGTTCGGCGACCGGCGCCGGGCAGGTCACCGTCTGGCCGGTCGGGAGGACGTCACCGGTGGCCATGGCGTTGCGCAGGCGCAGCTCAGCCGGGTCCATGGCGAGCTTCTTGGCGAGCTTGTCCATCTGCGCCTCGTAGGCGGCGCAGACCTGCATGGCGCCCTCGCCCCGAACGTGTCCGGAGGGCGGGTTGTTGGTGCGGACGGCCCAGCCCTCGATGAAGGCGTTCGGGACGACGTACGGGCCGCAGGCGAAGGAGACCGCGGCGGCCAGGGCCTCCGAGGAGGTGTCGGCGTAGGCGCCCGCGTCGAGCAGCACCTGGGCCTCGACCTTGACCAGCCGGCCGTCCTCGTCGGCGTGGTGGCGGTAGCGCAGGAGCGTGGGGTGGCGGTGGGTGTGGCCGAGGAAGGACTCCTCGCGCGTGGCGGTGAGTTTGACCGGGCAGCCGGTCTTCAACGCGAGCAGTCCGAGCGGGAGTTGGAAGCCCTGGTCCTCGCGGTCGGCGGTGGCCCCGGGGACGCCGGTGACGACGACCTTCACGCGGTCGGAGTCCAGGCCGAAGCAGGCGGCGGCCGTGTCGCGGTCGTTGTGCGGGTCCGTGGAGGCGATGTACAGCTCGACGCCGCCGTCGGGGCGGGGCACGGCGAGACCGGCCTCGGCGCCGATGGGGGCGGGGTCCTGGCGGCCGATGCGGTACAGGCCCTCCACGACGATGTCGGCGACCGCGTCCGGGTCGCCGTGGCGCAGCGGGATGTGCCGGATCAGGTTGCCGTCGGGGTGCAGCGGCTCGGCCTCGAAGGCCTGCTCGGGGTCGGTCACCGGGTCGAGTACTTCGTACTCGACCATGATGGCGGCGGCGGCCATCCGCGCGGTGTCCGGGTGGTCGGCGGCGACCGCGGCGATGGGCTCCCCGTGGTGGCGTACGACCTCGGAGGCGAACACCGGGCGGTCGGCCGTGCCCCGGCCGTAACTGTCCCGGCCCGGCACGTCCTCGTGGGTGATGACGGCCCGTACGCCGGGCATGTCCCGCGCGTGGGACGTGTCGACGGACACGATGCGCGCGTGCGGGTGCGGTGAGCGCAGGACGGCCGCCCAGAGCAGGCCCTCGGCCCACAGGTCGGCCGCGTACGGGAAGGTGCCCTCGGTCTTCGCGCGGGCGTCGGCGGCCGGGAGCGAGGCGCCCAGGCCGTGGCCCGGATGCTCCGCGGCGGGCGCGGCCTCCGTGGTCGCGGTGGCGGCTTCGTTGCTCACGCCTGACCTCCGTCCTGGCCGTAGACCTGGTCCTGCGTGCGCGGGGACTCGAACGCCGACTGGTGGACGCCACCGCCCCCGGGACCCGCCTGGTGGGGAATACGCGCCTCGTCGCCGTCCGACTCAGGTTCGGCGGCAGCGGCGTGCGCCTCACGCTCGGCGACGACTTCCTGTACGGCGTCCAGGACACCCCGGTAGCCGGAGCAGCGGCACAGGTTGCCGCACAGGGCCTGGCGTGCCTCCAGTTCGGTGGGCGCGGGGTTGCCCTCCAGGAGGTCGTGCACGGTCATCGCCATGCCGGGCACGCAGAAACCGCACTGCACGGCACCGCACTTGGCGAGCGCCCGCTGCACGTCCGAGGGCTGCCCCTCGACGGCGAGACCCTCGACCGTACGGACCTCGGAGCCGGCGGCGGTGACGGCGGGCACCAGGCAGGAGGCGACGAGCCGTCCGTCGACCTGGACGTTGCAGGCTCCGCACTCGCCCTGCGAGCAGCCGTCCTTGGCGCCCGCGAGGCCGAGGCGTTCGCGCAGCACGTAGAGCAGCGACTCGCCGATCCAGGCGTCGGTGACGGGCCGGTCGGCGCCGTTGACGCGCAACACGTAGGAGGCGAGCGGGTGTTCCTCGCCGGGGATCTTCGGGGCCGGTTCGGCGGCCTCGTCCGGCGCGTCGGGTTCGGCGGCCGTCACGGGCGCCTCAGCGGCCTCCGGGGCGTCGTCGGCACCCTCGACCGCATCGACCGCCGCGGACGTCTCAGCGGGCCCCTCGGCGCCCTCCGCGGGCCCTTCGCCGTCGTCGCCCGCCGCGCCGCTCCCATGAGCCGACTGTGCGTCGTCCACGGCGAGTTCGGCTGCGGTGTCGTCGTGGCGGTCGGCGCGCGCGTCGCCGTAGGGGTCGCCCGGGGCTTCGGAACGGGTGTGCGCGTACGGGTCGCCGGGTTCGCCGTACGGCTGCCGGGTCGCTTCGGCGGGCGGCCGGGTGGCGGCCTGCGCCGACACCTCGCCGGTCGCGCCCGTCCCGGACCGGTCGGCAGGGTGTTCCATGCCGTGCCCGTCCGTGCGGGTCCCGGGCCGCTCCGCGACATCCGCGCCGGACGCCTGCTGTGCCCAGTTCTGGCCCGCGCCGTCCGTCGCCCAGGGCGCGGGCGCGCCGCCGGGCAGGGTGGCCGGAGGGGTGCCGCCCCACTGCTCGACCAGGGCCGAGGTGGTGAACTCGCCCGATTCGTCCGGGAGATCGCCGCCGGCGACGGGGATCGACCACTCCCCGGTCACGTCACGACCTGAAGCGCCGCCCCCGTCCGGGGCGTTGGTGTCCTGGAAGGTCCACTGACCGGTTCCCCCGGGGCGGTACGAGAACTGGTCGCCCCCGGCCGTCCCCTGGTGCGGTACGGCGTTCGGGTCGGGCCACTGGACGCCCTCGGCGGGCACCGCCCAGGACCCCGTCGACGACGGGTCGGCGTCCGGGGCGGCCTCTATGGACGGCGGCACATAGCCGTGCCCCGGGGCGGCCAGGAGGGCGTCGATGCCCCCTTCGGGGAGTTTCACGAAGGCCGTGGCGCCGTCGTCGTAGTCGCCCTGGGGCAGCGGGTCCCAGCGTCCGCCGCCCTGAGGGGTGCCCTCTCCGTGCTGGTCGTCGGTCACGACAGCGCCCTCCCGAGTGCTCGTCGGGCCAGAGCGGCGACGGTGCGCCGCAGGTGCAGTACCGCGGGCGGAAGCTGTTCCACGGAGCCGTCCTCGGCCGGTACCGGGTCGGGGATGCAGGCCGCGGCGACGTACTCCCCGAAGGCGCTCAGCGCCTCGGGGACGATCGTGCGGCTGTTGTCCCAGTCGATCAGCCGGGCCACCCACTGCTCGGCGTCCAGCGGTCTCAGCGGCATCGGCGCTATGGCTCCGACGGCGCACCTGACCCCGCGCCGGGCGGGGTCGAGGACGACCGCGACGGACGCGACCGAGCGCCCGGGTCCTGTCCTGCCGGTGGCCTTCAGGAAGACCTGCGGGGCGTGCAGCAGCGGCACGCGCACGAAGCCGATGAGTTCGCCGCCGCGCAGCATCTCCACGCCGGCCAGCAGGTGCGACACCGGGATCTCCCGGCGGGCTCCGTCCTGGCCCGCGATGATCAGCGTCGCCTCCAGGGCGGCCAGTACGGGCAGCGCGTCACCGGTGGGCGCGGCCGAGGCGATGTTGCCGCCCAGGGTGCCCGCGTTGCGGATCTGCGGCGGGCCCGCGGCACGCGCGGAGGCGGCGAGCGCCGGGATGAGGGCGGCGAAGTCCGGGCGGCCCATCCGGGCGTGCGTGAGGCCCGCGCCGAGCAGCGCGTGCCCGTCCTGGTACTGCCACCCGCGGATCTCGCTGATCCGCCCGAGACCGACCAGCGCGCTGGGCCTGAGCTGCCCCGAGTTGACGGCCGCCATGAGGTCGGTGCCGCCGGCCACGGGAACGGCCGTGGGCAGGGCCGTGAGCGCCGCCACGGCCTCGTCCAGCGTTGTGGGCAGCGTGACGGACTGCCCCGCCTGCGGTGCGTGCGTGGTCAAACCGGCTGCCCCTTCCCGCTGCCCCACCTGGTCCCACCTGTTGCTGCCGTACGGTACGTGCTGACAGGGCGGACGTGGCAACTCTGGCACATCTTCGCAAGACCCGAGCGCGGGGGTCCGCTAGGAGGCATTCGCCCGTCTCATCAGGGAGATGGTCCGTTTTCGTACGGCATCACCGGTACGCGCAAATTGCCACTCATCGGGGACTCTTGGGGGCTTTTCCCCTTACGGGTTCCGCGCGTTCTCACGCCTGCGGGGGCGGGCCGTCCAAGGGTCGGCCGAGCACTCCGGGACGACGTTGCCACGGCAGTGGTCCGGTGGGCGGACGGTAGGCGACACCCAGGGCGTCGAGGCGCGCGTAATGGGCGGTCATCCGGCGCTCGAAGTCGGCGAAGTCCCGTTCCCCGGGCGCCGGAAGAGCGCTCCAGGCGACCTCGGCGAACGCCGCGAGCCGGGGGAACGTCTGGTAGTCCACGCGTGCGTGATCCTCCATCACCTCGGTCCACACGTTGGCCTGCGTGCCCAGCACATGACGGGCCTCGGCCTCGCTGAGCTGCTCCGGAACCGGCTCGAAGCGGTAGACGTCCTCCAGGGTGCGCACATGGGCGATCGGCACCGGCTCGTCCTCGCCCGGGGCCTGCCGCCAGTCCAAGTACACATACTGCTCAGGGCACATGACGACGTCGTGCCCCGCGCGGGCGGCGGTGATCCCGCCCTCATATCCACGCCAGGACGACACGACCGCCCCGTCCGCGAGCCCGCCCTCCAGGATCTCGTCCCACCCGACGAGCCTTCTCCCGCGCGCGGAGAGCCACTTGTCGAAGTGTCCGATGAACCAGGACTGCAACTCGTCCTCGTCCGCGAGCCCGAGTTCCGCGATGCGTGCCTGTGCGGTCGGCGACTGCTTCCACTGGTCCTTGAGGCATTCGTCACCGCCGACGTGAATGAACTCCGAGGGGAACAGCTCCAGGAGTTCCTCGAACACCCCCTCGTAGAAGCGCAGGGTGTTGTCAGTGGGGGCGAGTACGTTCGGGTTGATGCCCCAGGTGTCCCAGACAGGAAGGGAGTTGCCCCCCTTGATCGATGCAGTGATGACGTCGGTGTTGCCTAGTTCCGGATACGCGGCGATGGCTGCCTGCGAGTGTCCCGGTACGTCGATTTCGGGGACGACGGTGATATGCCGCTCGGCCGCGTAGGCGACGATCTCGCGGATGTCGTCCTGCGTGTAGTAGCCGCCGTGGGGCTTGTCGTCCCACAGCGGTGAGGCACGGTGGCCGAATTTCGTACGGGCCCGCCAGGAGCCGATCTCGGTCAGCTTCGGGTAGCGGTTGATCTGTACGCGCCAGCCCTGGTCGTCCGTCAAGTGGAAGTGGAAGACGTTGAGTTTGTGCGCCGCCATGAGATCCAGGTAGCGCAGGACGCCTTCCTTGGGCATGAAGTGCCGGGCCACGTCGAGCATGAGGCCGCGCCAGCCGAAGCGGGGGGCGTCGTGGATGGTCTGGTGCGGCACGCCGTAGGTCATGTCGGGGCGGACGGGAGCGCGCCGGAAGGCGGCGGGGCCGAGGAGTTGACGCAGCGTCTGGGCGCCCCAGAACACGCCGGCCGGGCTGCCGCCCGTGATCACGACACCCCAGGTGGCGACCACCTCCAGGCGGTACGCCTCCGGTGCCAGGGTGTCGTCGAGGCGCAGCGCGACCGTGTTGCGGGCGCCCTCCTCGCCCGGCGGCAGCGGCAGTCCGAGGGCGGCGCCGAGCGTGGACCGCAGCCAGCGTTGCGTGCCCTCGGTGCCGGGCTCGCCCCACAAGCCGGTGTCCGTCTCGAACGGGAAACCGCAGCGGCCGGGGTCGGTGACGGCGGTGGGCGCCGGAATCAGTTCCGTCTCTGAAGTCACGTCGGTCACGTCAGTCCTTAACCGCTCCGCCCAGCCCCGAGACCAGACGTCGCTGTACGAGTACGAAGAACACCAGCACCGGAATCGTCATCACCGTGGAGGCCGCCATGACCCCGCCCCAGTCAGGATCGTCCGGCTTGTAGAAGACAAGGAGGGCCATCGGCAGGGTCGACTGGGAAGTGTCGCTGATGATGAAGGACTTGGCGAAGAGGAAGTCGTTCCAGGCCGAGATGAAGGAAAACACGCTCGTGGCGACCAACCCCGGGAAGACGAGCGGGAAAAGGATCTGCCACAGGAATCGCGACCGGCTCGCCCCGTCGATGTACGCGGCCTCCTCCAGCGCGTCCGGTACGGCTTTCACGAACCCCCGCAGCATCCAGATCGCGAACGGCAGCGAGAACGCGATCTGAGGCAGGATCAGCGACCCCAGCGTGTTCAGCAGCCCGAGCCCCCGCATGGTGAAGAACAGCGGGATCGTCAGTGCTTCCACGGGCACCATCTGGGCCACCAGGAACATGATCAGGAGGGTGGTCCGGAAGCGGAACCGGAATCGCGTCACCGCCGTCGCGGCGAGAAAGGCGATCAGCGCCGAGACGATGACCACCGAGCCCGCCACGACAAGGCTGTTGACGAAGTAACGGCCGAATTCCTGCTGCCCGAACACCCGCCGGAACGAGTCGAGAGAGGGCGCGAGCGTCCACGGCCGAGGCTCGCTCGACTCGATCTCCCCGGCCGGTTTGAAGGCGCTGAGCACCATCCAATAGAGGGGGAAGGCGACGACGACCGCGATCAGCAGCGCGGAGGCCTCGGCAGCGAGCCGCCAGGGCCGCCGGGGCCGTCGTACAAAGCCGCCAAGACCGCGAAGCAGACTCACAGCTCCTCCCCCTGCCTGCGCAGCAGGCGCAGATAGACCAGCGTGACGGCGAGCAGCATCAGCAGCATGACGACACCGATCGCCGAGCCGAGGCTGTACTTCGAGGACGCGAACGCCTGTTGGTAGGCGTACACGTTCAGGACGAGGTTCTGGCCCGCGATGCCGCCGCCGTTGGTCATGACGTAGATCTGGGTGAAGACCTTGAAGTCCCAGATGACGGACTGAATGGTCACGACGGTCAGGATCGGCCGCAGCATCGGCGTCAACACGGACCGCCAGATCCGCCACTGCGAGGCCCCGTCCAGCGCGGCGGCCTCCAGCACCTCGGAGGGCACGGCACGGATCCCGGCGTAGACCGTCACCATCACGAACGGGAAGGAACACCACACCACTTCGAGCAGCACGAGGAAGAACGCGCTCAGCCGCCCGTACGTCCAGGAGTGATCCCCGAGCCCGAGAATCCGGTTCACCGGCCCGAAGTCCGGATCGAACAACAACAACCAGACGGTCGACCCGGTGACGGCAGGCGTGGCCCAGGCCCCCAACGCGGCCAACATCAGGACGAGTCGGGGCAGCGCCCGCACCCGGGTGAGCAGCACGGCCAGCGCACACCCGACGGCGAGCGTCGAGACGACACAGGCGCCCGCGAACAACACGGTCGACAGCAGCACCTGCCAGAACTGGCTGTCGGAGAACAACTCCGAGTAGTTCCCGAACCCCTTGAAGGTCGTCGGTTCCCCACCACTGACCTGCGCCTGCGTGTACTGGAAGAACGAGATCAACCCAAGCTGATAGATGGGGTAGACGAGCAACCCACCAAGGACGACAAGAGCCGGGGCAAGATACAACCAAGGCGCACCCCCATCTCCCAAGGGGCGCGGGGAACTGCGCGACCAGCCACGACGGCCCCGCACCCGCCCACGATCCGCAACAACCGAGCTATTAGGCGCCACCGGTCAACCCGCGGAGCTAAACGCGGAGTTCATCTTCTTCGCCGCGTCCCCAGAAGCCGCAGCCACACTCTTCTTCCCGCTGATGACCTCCTGCAGCATCGTCGGCAGCACCAGCGAAGAATCGATCTCCGACCAACCGGGCGACGCAGGCACGAACTTCGTCCCCGCAGCCAAGGTCTGAACGAACGGCTTCTCGAACGGCACCTTCGCCGCAGCCGCACCCCGCACATCGGTGAACGTGGGCAGGAACCCCATCGCGTCGAACATGGACGCCTGCGTCGCCTTCGAGGTGAGTTGCTCCATGAGGTCGACCGCGAGCGTGCGGTGCGACGTGCTCTTCAGGACACCGATGTTGTTGCCCCCGGCGAACGCGGGAGCGACCGACCCGGACGCGACCCCCGGCAAGGGTACGACCGCGTACTTGCCCTTGACCTTGCCCGCCTCGACAGCCGTGTGGCTGAAGTCGCCCCCGATCGCCATCCCCGCCTTGCCGGCGGCGAACGCGGTGATCGTGTCGTTGCCGCCCATCACCGCGCACTTGGCGGCGGGACAGTTGTCGCTCGTGAAGAGCGAGGTGTAGGCCTTGATGCCCTTCTGCGCGGCGGCACTGTCGATCGCGGAGGTGTACGAGCCCCCCGAGCCCCCCTTGGCGGTGGCGAGTTCACCACCGTTGGCCCACACGAAGGGCATCGCGCCGTACGTGTAGGCGCCGCCGACGACAAGACCGTAGAGGTCGGACTTCGCCTTGTGGATCTTCCGGGCGGTGGCTGCCAACTCGGCCATGGACTTGGGGGGTTGGAGGCCGAGGTCCTTGAAGACGTCGGTGCGGTAGTACAGGGCGCGGACGCCGACGTAGAACGGGGAGCCGTACGTCTTGCCGTCGACCGTGACGGACTGCTTCGCGGTCGGGTCGGTGTCCTTGGCCTCACTCCACGCGCCGAACTCCTTGGTGACGTCGAGGAGTCCGCCGTCCTTCACATAGCCGGCCGTGTCGGTGTTGCCGTACTCCATGACGTCGGGCGCGGACTTCGGGTCGTTGAAGGCGGCCTTGACGCGCTGGGCGCGGGTGTCGATCGGGATGTACTCGACGTCCACCTTGGTGCCCTTGTGGGCCTTCTCGAAGGCGGTGACCACGGAGTCGACGACCTTCGCCTTCGGGTCGTTGCCGACCTCCTGGAAGAGCCACACCCTCAGGGTGCCGCTCTTGTCGTCCTTGTCGGAGGACGAGTTGTCGGAGGTCTGGGGCGCGCAGCCGGCGGCGACAGCGGCGGCCGCCAGGAGTACGGCGAATCTGGGGGCGAGCTTCATGGAGCGTTCCTCCGGGAATCCGGGCGTGCGTTGCAACATATGCAATGGGCGTTTCGCTCTGCACAACACCACGGAGATTAAGGAGTAGATGAACGCGGCCACAAGAGGTCTCAACCACTTCGTGACACGCGAAAGCCCGCCGAAAAGCCGTCGAAACATGCAAAAGGCCCTCGGGGCGCGCCGAAGCGCGCCCCGAGGGCCTTACGAAGTCAGACCGGCGATCCTTGGGAAGTCAGACCGCCCGAACGGCTACTTGTCGCCGCCGCCCTTGCCCTTGTCCCCGTCGCCACCCGAGCCCATGGACTCGTAGATCTCCTTGCACATGGGACACACCGGGTACTTCTTCGGGTCGCGGCCAGGCACCCAGACCTTCCCGCACAACGCCACCACGGGAGTGCCGTCGAGGGCGCTCGCCATGATCTTGTCCTTCTGGACGTAATGGGCGAAGCGCTCATGGTCCCCGTCGCCGTGCGACACCTGGGGCGTCGGCTCTACGAGGGTCCCCGTACCAGTCCCGCGCTCGGGCTCAAGAGTGCTCATAGTGCCAAGGGTACTGAAGCCCACCGGCATCAGTTCCGCGAAGGGTCGTTCAGTACGGGGATCAGTTCAGCGAGGGGTCGTCCGGATACGTCGCCACCATCGCCAGCTCGCTGCGCTGGCGGCGCAGCACCTCGCGCCAGAGTCTCTCCGGCGACGGCGAGGACACGTCACCGGGCTCCGACTCGACGACGTACCAGGCGCCCTCGACCAGTTCGTCCTCCAGTTGCCCGGGCCCCCAGCCCGCGTACCCGGCGAAGATCCGCAGCGAGCCGAGCGCCGAGGCGAGCAGCTCCGGCGGGGCCTCCAGGTCGACGAGTCCGATCGCGCCGTGCACGCGCCGCCAGCCGAGCGGGGCGCGCTCGCCGGCCGCGCCGCCCGGGATGACGGCGACACCGAGGGCCGAGTCCAACTGCACCGGCCCGCCCTGGAAGACGACGCCCGGTTCACCGGCGAGATCCGCCCAGCCCTCCAGGATGTCGCCGACGTCCACCGGGGTCGGCCGGTTGAGGACGACACCGAGGGAGCCCTCCTCGTCGTGGTCGAGAAGGAGCACCACCGCGCGGTCGAAGTTCGGGTCCGCCAGGGCGGGTGTTGCCACGAGCAACCGCCCTGTGAGCGAGGACACCTCGGTCATGCCTGACATGATCCCGCATCTTCCCCGTGATGGGGGACGCAATGCGGGTACCAGAGTGCATGCAGCTCAGGGCGCACCGAAGCGTCCTCCGCGCACGCCCCCGCCCTGTGACCCCATGTGCCCGATTGGGAACGGTTCGTGTTGTGACACAGCTATGACGTGGCTGAGCGGTCCTCGGGCTTACAGGAGGGGGGTGGGCGGCGATTACTCTGTCTCTTCGGCCCCTGCCCAACTCCACGGAACGCGAGATTCATGACCGTCAACGGCTCAGACGACGTACTGCTTGTCCACGGCGGAACCCCGCTCGAGGGCGAGATCCGTGTCCGCGGTGCGAAGAACCTCGTACCCAAGGCCATGGTCGCCGCCCTGCTGGGCAGTGAGCCAAGTCGACTGCGCAACGTACCGGACATCCGAGACGTTCGTGTCGTACGCGGACTCCTGCAACTGCACGGGGTGACGGTCCGTCCGGGTGAGGAGCCGGGCGAGCTGGTACTCGATCCGTCGCACGTCGAGAGCGCCAACGTCGCCGACATCGATGCCCACGCGGGCTCGTCGCGCATCCCGATCCTGTTCTGCGGTCCGCTCCTTCACCGGCTCGGGCACGCGTTCATCCCGGGGCTCGGCGGCTGCGACATCGGCGGCCGGCCGATCGACTTCCACTTCGAGGTGCTGCGGCAGTTCGGCGCGAAGATCGAGAAGCGGGCGGACGGCCAGTACCTGGAGGCCCCGCAGCGGCTGCGCGGCACAAAGATCCAGCTGCCGTACCCGTCCGTCGGCGCGACCGAACAGGTGCTGCTGACGGCGGTGTTGGCGGAGGGCGTCACCGAACTCGCCAACGCGGCCGTGGAACCGGAGATCGAGGACCTCATCTGCGTACTGCAGAAGATGGGCGCGATCATCGCCATGGACACCGACCGCACGATCCGCATCACCGGTGTGGACTCGCTCGGCGGCTACACCCACGCGGCCCTCCCGGACCGCCTGGAGGCCGCGTCCTGGGCGTCGGCGGCGCTGGCGACCGAGGGCAACATCTACGTCAAGGGCGCGCAGCAGCGCTCGATGATGACGTTCCTCAACACCTACCGGAAGGTGGGCGGTGCCTTCGCGATCGACGACGAGGGCATCCGCTTCTGGCACCCCGGCGGCCAGTTGAAGTCCATCGCGCTCGAAACGGACGTGCACCCGGGCTTCCAGACGGACTGGCAGCAGCCGCTCGTCGTCGCCCTCACGCAGGCGACGGGCCTCTCCATCGTCCACGAGACGGTCTACGAGTCCCGGCTCGGCTTCACCTCCGCGCTCAACCAGATGGGCGCACACATCCAGCTCTACCGCGAGTGCCTCGGCGGCTCGCACTGCCGCTTCGGCCAGCGCAACTTCCTGCACTCGGCGGTCGTCTCGGGCCCGACCCGCCTCCAGGGCGCCGACCTGGTCATCCCCGACCTCCGCGGCGGCTTCTCGTACCTCATCGCGGCCCTGGCGGCCCAGGGCACGTCCCGCGTCCACGGCATCGACCTCATCAACCGCGGCTACGAGAACTTCATGGAGAAGCTCATGGAGCTCGGCGCGAAGGTCGAACTCCCGGGCAAGGCGCTCGGATAGCCGTAGAGAATCGGATAGCCGTAGAGAAGAAGCGCTCCTACGACGATGGGGCGGCCACCCTGACCGGGTGGCCGCCCCATTCGCGTTACTGCCTCGTACGCAATCCCGTCGCGTACGCGAGGGCCTACTTGCCCTTGGCGGCTTCCTTGAGCTTCGAGCCCGCGGACACCTTGACGCTGTAACCGGCGGGGATGTTGATCGGGTCGCCGGTCTGCGGGTTGCGCGCGGTGCGAGCGGCACGGTGGGTGCGCTCGAAGGTCAGGAAGCCGGGGATCGTGACCTTCTCGTCGCCCTTGGAGACGATCTCGCCGACGGTCTCGGCGAACGCGGCCAGAACGGCGTCGGCGTCCTTGCGGGTCACCTCGGCACGGTCGGCCAGCGCGGCCACCAGCTCACTGCGGTTCATGTTGTTACTCCCGTGTTCTTCTTGCCGTTTGAGGCGTGCCACGCGGCGGAGCCGCATATCGGGCACGGTGAAGCCGATGCTGCCAGGGTCCTCGGTGAGTCCCCGGACCCGGGTCCGTCGTCCAGACCCTCGCGCCCGAAGACGCATCCTGCCCCTACCTGCGGCGGGAAAGCCAATCCGGCACCCGTAGGAGTCGCGAGAACACCCTTGGGAGTCACACGAAGAGCGCCACGCCCTCTGCGTGGTGACGCTCCGTCGGCTCCCGGCAGCGAGGGCCGGGCCTGGAAGGCCCGAAACCTGGCCGCCACGATAAACGGCCGCCGAAGGCCCCGGGTTCCGCGACGCGCCGGTGTGCGCTCGGCCGTGGCGATCCTCACAACCGCCGCACACCCGCCGCACACCCGCCGTTCGAGGGGTTCTACGACGCGGAGGGCGCCGTCGAGGCCGCCGCCGCTCCCGCCGCCTTCGCCGCGTCGCGCACCGCGCCCGCGACCGCTCCGGCGACCTTGTCGTTGAAGACGCTGGGGATGATGTAGTTCGCGTTCAGCTCGTCCTCGGTCACCACGTTCGCGAGTGCGCTCGCCGCGGCGAGCATCATCTCCGTGTTGACGGTGCGGGACTGCGCGTCCAGCAGACCGCGGAAGACACCCGGGAAGACCAGCACGTTGTTGATCTGGTTCGGGAAGTCCGAGCGGCCCGTGGCCACAACTGCGGCCGTCTGACGGGCGATCGTCGGGTCGACCTCGGGGTCCGGGTTCGCGAGCGCGAACACGATCGCACCCTCGGCCATCGCGGCCACGTCGTCGCCGTCGAGGACGTTCGGGGCGGAGACGCCCACGAAGACGTCGGCGCCGCGCACGGCCTCCTTCAGGGTGCCCGTGAGGGCGTCGGGGTTGGTGTTGTCGGCGATCCAGCGCAGCGGCGAGTCGGGCTTGGCGTCGACCAGGTCCTCGCGGCCGGCGTGCACGACGCCGTGGATGTCGGCGACGACCGCGTTCTTTACGCCGGCGGCGATGAGCAGCTTGAGGATGGCCGTACCGGCCGCGCCCGCGCCGGACATGACGACCCGGATGTCACCGATGCCCTTGCCGGCGACCCGCAGCGCGTTCGTCAACGCGGCGAGGACGACGATCGCGGTGCCGTGCTGGTCGTCGTGGAAGACGGGGATGTCGAGGGCCTCGCGCAGCCGGGCCTCGATCTCGAAGCAGCGCGGTGCGGAGATGTCCTCCAGGTTGATGCCGGCGAAGCCCGGGGCGATCGCCTTGACGATCTCGACGATCGCGTCGGTGTCCTGGGTGTCCAGGCAGATCGGCCAGGCGTCGATGCCGGCGAACCGCTTGAACAGGGCCGCCTTGCCCTCCATGACCGGCAGCGCGGCCATCGGGCCGATGTTGCCGAGGCCCAGCACGGCCGAACCGTCCGTCACGACCGCGACGGAGTTGCGCTTGATGGTGAGGCGGCGCGCGTCCTCGGGGTTCTCCGCGATCGCCATGCACACGCGGGCCACGCCCGGGGTGTAGATCATGGAGAGGTCGTCACGGTTGCGGATCGGGTGCTTGGACTGCATCTCGATCTTGCCGCCGAGGTGCATGAGGAACGTACGGTCCGAGACCTTGCCCAGGGTGACGCCCTCGATGCCGCGCAGCTGCTGGACGATCTCGTCGGCGTGGGCCGTCGAGGACGCCGCGATGGTGACGTCGATGCGGAGCTTCTCGTGGCCGGAGGCGGTCACGTCGAGGCCGGTCACCGAGCCTCCGTGGGACTCCACGGCCGTGGTGATCTGGGATACCGCCGTTCCGCTGGCGGGCACCTCCAGACGGACCGTGATCGAGTAGGAGACGCTGGGCGCCGTAGCCATGGCCGACTTCCTCTGCTTTCACCGTTGAGCTGAGTACGCGTTCCGATGGTCGCACCTACTACCGGGTAGGCGTTAGCCGCCCCCGATTGCGAACGTTTTGTTCGCAAGAAAAAGAGGTCCCCGTCACTTTTCCCGTGACGGGGACCTCTCTGACAAGCAATGACACCGACCCGCCATGCTCGCCTCGCGGCAAGTGGTCGCTCTAAGCGACGAAGGTTGGGCCCGGGGGCTTGGATCGGGCCGGTGTCACATCCAGGCTAACAAACAGATCCCGTAAGACCATTCCCATCCCGAGAGTTCGTCGAAAGCACCCCTCGGTCGGACCCGCGATCGATCCCCTCAGTCGCGGAGCAGATCCGGCACCCCGTTCGCGTCCGGCTCGTCCCGCTCGGCGGATACGACCGTGAGCTGCTGGGTCGCGCGGGTGAGAGCGACGTACAGGACACGGAGCCCGGCGGGCGACTCGTCGGCGATCTCCGCGGGCGAGACGACGACCGTCGCGTCGTATTCGAGCCCCTTGGCCTCCAGGCTGCCGAGGGCCACGACCCGGTCCCCGAGGCCGGTGAGCCAACGGCGGGCCTCCTCGCGGCGGTTCATGGCGACGACCACGCCGACGGTGCCGTCGACACGGTCGAGCAGCTGGGCGGCCTCCGCGCGGACGGACTCCGACAGCGAGTTCCGTACGACGGCGAAGTGCGGCTTGACGCCCGTTGAGCGGACCGCCGACGGGGACTCGGAGCCGGGCATCGCCAGGGCCAGGACCTTCGCCGCCAGTTCCGCGATCTCGGCCGGGTTGCGGTAGTTGACCGTGAGGGTGAAGCGGCGGCGGGGGCGGGAGCCGAGGGCCTCGTCGCGGGCCTCGGCGGCCTCGTCGGGGTCGGACCAGGAGGACTGGGCCGGATCTCCTACGACCGTCCAGGTGGCGTGCCGACCGCGGCGGCCGACCATGCGCCACTGCATCGGGGTGAGGTCCTGGGCCTCGTCGACGATGACGTGCGCGTACTCGACGCGCTCCTGGGCGAGCCGCTCGGACCGTTCGCGCTGCGACTCCTCGCGCGTCGGCATCAGCTCTTCGAGGCCGGTGAGCTGGTCCAGCGGGTCCAGGTCGCGCCGCTTGCGGGGGCGGGCCGGGGTGCCGAGGATCGCCTGGAGTTCGTCGAGGATGGCGACGTCGTGGACCGAGAGGCCCTCGCGCTTCAGGGCGCGGGCGACCCTGCGGACCTCGCCGGGGTTGAGGATGCGCCGGGCCCAGCGGCCGAGCTTGCGCTCGTCGGACATGGACGCCAGGACGGCGCGCGGGGTGAGTTCGGGCCACCAGGCGTCGAGGAACGCGATGAAGTCGTCCTCGCTCGCGATGTCCTCGTCGAAGGACGAGCGCAGTTCGGCGGCCAGCTCGGGGTCCGTGTGCCGGCCTGCCGAGCCGGAGCGCTCCCACAGGGCATCCAGGAGGAGCTTGCGGGCGCGCGGACGCAGCATGTTGACCGGGGCCGTACCGCTGAGCGCGCTCTGCCGGACGCGCTCCAGGTCGGCGGCCTCCAGTTCGAGCCGCCGCCCGAAGGCGACGACCCGCAGCCGGTTCGGCGCGTCGCTCAGCTCCAGGGCCCCGCGCGCGGCCTTCCGCAGCACCGCGAGCATCCGGTACGAACCCTTCGCGCGGGCCACGGCCGGGGAGTCGTACAGGGTGGCCTCGGCGCCGTCGACGAGCGAACCGATGGCCCGGATGGCGACCTGGCCCTCCTCGCCGAGGGACGGCAGGACGCCCTCGGTGTACGCGACCAGCAGCGGGGTGGGCGAGACGATGAGGATGCCGCCCGCGTACCGGCGCCGGTCCTGGTAGAGCAGGTAGGCGGCGCGGTGCAGGGCGACGGCCGTCTTGCCGGTCCCCGGGCCGCCCTCGACGTAGGTCACCGAGGCGGCGGGGGCGCGGATCACCAGGTCCTGCTCGGCCTGGATGGACGCCACGATGTCGCGCATGGTGTGGCTGCGGGCCTGGCCGAGCGCGGCCATGAGGGCGCCGTCGCCGATGACGGCGAGCTGCTCGCCTTCGAGGAAGGCGGTCAACTCCGGCCGCATCAGGTCGTCCTCGACCCCGAGCACCCGCCGCCCCTTGGACCGGATGACGCGACGCCGTACGACACGTCCCGGGTCGACCGGCGTGGACCGGTAGAAGGGCGCGGCGGCGGGCGCCCGCCAGTCGATGACGAGGGGCGCGTACTCGGAGTCGAGGACTCCGATACGGCCGATGTGCAGGGTCTCGGCGATGTCGGCGGTCTGGTCGTCCCGGACAGCACCTTCAGCCGGTTCTACGGCGGTGTAGGCGCCGTCGGGCCCCTTCTGGCCGTCCTTCCCGAGCAGGAGGTCGATCCTGCCGAAGAGAAAGTCCTCGAACTCGTTGTTGAGCCGGTTGAGGTGGATACCGGCGCGGAACACCTGTGCGTCCCGTTCGGCGAGCGCGCCGGGCGTGCCGACCTGGCCGCGTTTGGCCGCGTCGTTCATGAGGAACTCGGCCTCGTGGATCTTCTCTTCGAGCCGCCGGTACACCCGGTCCAGGTGTGCCTGTTCGACGCTGATCTCCCGGTCCCGTAGTGAATCCTGGGCGGATTTGTCGGACACCGTGTCGAGCGCGGTCTCCTGTTGAGCCTGTGCGGCCACCGGGCCCCCTTCTGACGTGCTGGGCAGCCGTCAACCGTACGCGAAAGAAAGGCTCTGTAGCGAGGGGCGTGCCCGGTGGATCTTGACAAAGACGCGGGGCCCGGCACGCGCACCTGCCGCGTTCCGGACCCCACACACCACAACCGGCCAGTTGTTCGGTGCTTTACGCGTCGACCGCCACGAGCTTCTTGCCGTCGAAGGTCATGACCTCGAAGTGGTCGATCTCGTTCGGCGTGAAGGCCGCGCCGCCCTGGGCGTAGAGCGGGTTCTTGGCCTCGGCCTTGGTGGCGTTCGCGATGCCGTAACCCCAGGCCGGGACCGACCAGGAGCTCATGGTCTCGCGTTCGCCGTTCTTGCCTACGGCGATCAAGGAGCACTTCAGCGGGCCCTTGACGTTCTTGAGCTCGACGACCCCGAGGGTGCCCCAGTCCTTCTTGGACATCGCCACGGTCGCGGTCACCTTGGTGCTCGCGTCCGTCGCCGTGACCTTGTCGGACAAAGTGTCGAAGGTGGTCTTGGCGGGGGACGCTGCCACAGCGCCCTTCTGGCCCGAACTGTCGCCGCCGTTGGCCGCGATGACGGCCAGCGGTCCCGCGATGATCAGGGCCGCCGCGGCGGCGATCATGTAGAAACTGCGGCGACGCTTCAGGGCCCGACGGTCGCCGACGTCGTCGACCAGCCGCTCCACCAGCCGGGGACTGGGTTTCGCGGCCAGGGACTCGGCGATCGCCGGGGTGCCGGTGCCCGGCAGATCCGCGAGCGCCGCCAGCATCGGTTCCATCCCGGCCAGCTCGTCGAGCTGCTGGGCGCACCATTCACAGGTGGCGAGATGGGCCTCGAAAGCGGTTGCTTCGGCGTCGTCGAGAATCCCGAGGGCGTAGGCGCCGACGGTCTCGTGTTCGTTCGAGCCCTGAGATCCCTGCATGGAACCTGGACTACCCGTTCCGTATCCCCCGTAAATACTCATGCCGTCACCCCCCGCTCCTCCAGAGCAAGTTTCATCGATCGAAGGGCGTAGAACACCCTTGAGCGCACCGTGCCACTGGGGATGCCAAGCGTCTCGGCCGCCTCATTGACGGTACGCCCCTTGAAGTACGTCTCGACGAGCACCTCCCGGTGGGCCGGGGTCAGGTCGTCCAGCGCGTCCGACAGTGTCATCAGCCACAACGCCTTGTCGATCTCGTCCTCCGCGGGGATGACCTCCAGCGGCGACGGGTCCACCTCCTGCGGCCGGGCCTGCCGGCTGCGGTGACCGTCGATGACGATGCGCCGTGCCACCGTCACAAGCCAGGGTCGTACCGATCCGGTCGCCCGGTTGAGCTGGCCGGCGTTCTTCCAGGCCCGGATGAGCGTCTCCTGCACCACGTCCTCGGCACGTTGCCGGTCCCCGGCGACGAGCCGCAACACATAGGCGAGCAAGGGTCCGGCGTGCTCTCGGTACAGGGCACGCATCAGCTCCTCATCAGGTTCCGAGGACTGGGACATGCGATGTCGGGCCCTCGGTGCGTGTTCATTGGCCACGACGGAATCCTTGCGCACGCCCACCTCCGGTGTCCGGGGGTTCCCCCAGTCGGTCGCTCAGGGAGAGGTACGCGGGCGGGTGGTCGAGTGTTCAACGGGAGGCGACAGTTTTCTTGGAAGTGACGTGACGAGCGGGACATGAGTGCACATTCCCACCGTACGATCTTTACATTTCCACCACACGAGCAAGATCACGCGGGCTGCCCGTGCCGCGCCGGAGTGAAACGCACTGTTGTCGAAATCACTTCGACAATTGACGTCTGGTCAGTCCACAGAAGCCGCATAAGGGATTCTCAGGCTCGGGCGAGCGCCGCGCGCCGACGATGCCGGGCCACTCTCTCCCGGTTCCCGCAGACCTCACTGGAGCACCAGCGCCTCCGCCGCCCCCGGGACGTATCGAGATAAACGATCGGGCAGTTGTCCCCCTCGCACTCCCTCAGCGAGGCCCGCGCGACGGGATCGGTGAGCAGTTCTACGACGTCCCGAGCGATGACCGCGAGCAGCGCGTCGCACCCCGGAGTCCCGTCCAACTGCCGCACCAGCACGCCGTCTTCATCGCGTACGGCACGGGGGGCGGGGGGTGCGGCGCGGGCGAGGTCGTTGACGCGGGCGAGGGCGAGGTCGTAGGGCCGGCCGTCGGAACCGGAACTTCTCCGCACCAACTGCCCGATCTGCCCCCGCAGTTCACGAAACCCGACGAGCCAGCCGGAATCGACGTGCGCGAGCGGGGTGGCCGCGGGGACGAGCCCCGATCGGACGATCCACGCGCGCAGCGGCTCCGGCGCGTCGAGCCGTTCCTCGGGGTGCGTGGTCGCGAGGAGATCCAGACAGATCCGCCCGGCGTCGAAACGCAGCTCGTACGGGGCCATGGTCGAACCCAGTGCCATGTGCCTGTCACCGCCTAGGGATTGCCCCGGTCGGGAAACCGTTGTCTCTACAGTGCCTGCCCGCTCGCGCGGCCGGAACCCCTTGGGGCTTGTCGGCGCAGGGCGGGGTCATCCAGGTCAGCTCGTGGTGGCTCGCTCGCTTCTCAGTGCAGGTCGGTGAAATCCAGCCCGTCCGGCGATTGAGGACGAGGCCCTTTCGGGGCCGAAGGGGGGTCTGGGGGCGCAGCCCCCAGCTACGCCCCCATCAACACCCCGCACGAAAACCCGGTCAACCGTCGGAGTACTTCGTGTCGGCCGCCGGATCCAACGCCAGCCGATACCCCCGCTTCACCACCGTCTGGATCAGCTTCGGAGAACCAAGTGCCGTACGGAGGCGGGCCATTGCCGTCTCTACGGCGTGCTCGTCGCGCCCGGCGCCGGGCAGTGCGCGGAGGAGTTCCGCGCGGGCCACGACCCAGCCGGGGCGGCGGGACAGGGCCCGGAGCAACGACATACCGGCCGGCGGGACGGGGCGTAGCGCGCCGTCGACGAGGACCGCGTGGCCGCGGATCTCCACGCGGTGGCCGGCGATGGGCAACGTGCGGGCGCGGCCGGGGAGTTCCTGACAGAGGAGTTGGACGAGGGGGCCGAGGCGGAAGCGTTCGGGCTGGACCGTGGCGATGCCGTGGTTCTGGAGCGGGAGCGCGGTGACGGGGCCGACGCAGGCCGGGAGGACGTCGTGGTGGAGGGCGGCGAGGAGTTCGGGGAGCAGGCCCCGGGTCTCGGCGCGGGACAGGAGCGACGCGGCGGCCGGTGCGCTGGTGAACGTCAGCGCGTCCAGGCCTCGGGAGACCGTGGCGTCCAGGAGCCGGTCCAGCGGGGCGATGTCCTCGGGCGGCATCCACCGGTACACGGGAACGACGACCACGTCCGCTCCCCCGGCCCGCAACGACTCCACGAACCCGGGCAGGGGTTCGCCGTGCAGCTGGATCGCGACCCGGCGCCCCTCGACGCCCTCCTCCAGGAGCCGGTCCAGCACCTCCGCCATGGACTCGGACGACGGCGACCACTCCTCGGTCAACCCGGCCGCGCGCACCGCTCCTTTGACCTTGGGCCCGCGCGCGAGCAGTTCCACCCCGCGGAGCCGGTCCAGGAGCGCCTCCCCGAGCCCCCACCCGTCGGCGGCCTCGATCCACCCCCGGAACCCGATCGCGGTCGTAGCGACTACGACGTCGGGCGCCTGGTCGATCAACTCCTTGGTCGCGGCGAGCAGTTCACTGTCGTCGGCGAGGGGCACGATGCGCAGCGCGGGCGCGTGCACGACCACCGCGCCACGCCGCTGGAGCAGTACCCCCAGCTCGTCGGCGCGGCGTGCGGCGGTGACGCCCACGGTGAACCCCGAGAGGGGCCCGTGTTGCGTGCGCTCCGCTGGCTGCTGTTCCTCGTGCATGGCTCTCGTCCCGAACGTAGTCGTACCCGCAGTCGTACATGGAATGACCCGGTGCCTACATGCCGAACGAGCCTGTCAACGGCGCGTGACAGGCTCGGTTCGGCTTTATGTCGGCGGTGTTACGTCACACCTCGGCATAGCTGAGCTGCGACTTCGCCTCCGATGCGGAAGCTTTGGCCCGAGCCTGGGCGGTAGGGCGGCGAAGGTATACGGCCCAGGTGGCCGCGAAGCAGAGGCCGTAGAAGACGAGGAAGGCGACGAACGCGCCGGTCCCGGAGCCGGAGGAGAGGAACGACTGGCGGAAGGCGAGGTTGATGCCGACCCCGCCGAGCGCGCCCACGGCCCCGATGAGCCCCATGGAGGCCCCGGAGAGCCGACGCCCGTAGGCGGCGGCCTCGTCCCCTTCGAGCCCCTTCGCGAGGGCCTTGGTCTGGAAGATGCCGGGGATCATCTTGTACGTCGACCCGTTGCCGAGCCCGCTGAGCACGAACAGCACGACGAACACGGTGACGAACAGCGGCAGCGACTTCTCCATGCTGGCGACGACCAGGATCGCGGTCGCGGCGGCCATGGCGACGAAGTTCCACAGGGTGATCTTCGCGCCGCCGTACCGGTCGGCGAGCCAGCCGCCGACGGGACGGATGAGCGAACCGAGCAGCGGGCCGATGAAGGTGAGATACGCGGCCTGCAACGGCGTACGGCCGAACTGGACCTGAAGCACCTGCCCGAACGCGAACGCGTACCCGATGAACGACCCGAACGTGCCGATGTACAGGAACGCCATGATCCAGGTGTGCCAGTCGCGCGCGGCGTCCTTGGCGGCGCCGGTGTCGTTCTTGACGGAGGTGAGGTTGTCCATGAAGAGGGCGGCGAGGACGGCGGCGACGAGGATGAGCGGGATGTAGATCCCGAGCAGCACACGCGGCCCGCCGCTCGCGCCGATGATCGCGAGGGCGACGAGCTGGATGACGGGGACGCCGATGTTGCCCCCGCCCGCATTCAGCCCGAGCGCCCAGCCCTTCTTCCTCAGCGGGAAGAAGGCGTTGATGTTGGTCATGGAGGAGGCGAAGTTGCCGCCGCCTATGCCGGCCAGCAGGCCGATCCAGAGGAAGGTGTCGAAGGACGTGCCCGGCTTCATCACGACGAACGCGGCGATGGTGGGGATGAGCAGCAGACTCGCCGAGACGATCGTCCAGTTCCGTCCGCCGAAGACGGCGACCGCGAAGGTGTACGGCACCCGGACGACCGCGCCGACGAGCGTGACCATCGACGTCAGCAGGAACTTGTCGGCCGGGGTCAGCCCGTACTCCGGGCCCATGAAGAGCACCAGCACGGACCACAGGGTCCAGATCGAGAAGCCGATGTGCTCGGAGAGCACGGAGAACACGAGGTTGCGACGGGCGACCTTCTCACCGGTCTCCCGCCAGAAGGTCTCGTCCTCCGGGTCCCAGTGCTCGATCCACTTGCCGGGGGCTGGAGTTGGGGCCGGGGCTGTCATGACGCCTCCACGATGCACTACGAGGTAACGAGCAGTGATGCATCCCGAAGGTAGGGAGGGCGGGTTTCCGCGCTGTGGCTGTGAGTGACCGGAAGGGAACGTTGCTCTCACGGGCGGAAGGGGGTCACGGTGAGGAAGGGCGGGCGGACAGGTCGTGGGCGACCGTCGCGAACGGTTCCTCAGGCGGTGGTGTCGACAAGGACGGCGTCCTGGGTGGGCTGGTCGCACCCGCAACGAGAGGCTGCGACCAGCCCTTTCGCGCCGGGCCTCAGAGAGGCATCGTCAACTGGTGGGTGCTCTGTTCGTCACCGCAGGCCAGCATCAGGGTGAGGGTCAGGGACCGGGCTTCGGGAGCGGGGCCGGGTTCCAGGCTGAGTGAGCCCTCGGTGAACCCGCCGTCCGGGTCGGTCCCGAACGCGCCTCCGCCGTCCAGGTATTCACGCCCGAGGTCGTCGACTCCCTCGACGGAGAAGAAGATCGGCGGCCCCACCGCATCAAGTGATCCATCCGGATTGTCCCGCCACCGTTCGGGCAGGGCCGGTGTGATGCGGTACGCGAGTTCGACCCGTTCCGCGGTCGCGGTGAAGCGACGGACCGCCAGTTCATGTCGGCCGTTCAGGACGGAGAAGCTCTGGGCGGTGCCGCCCGTGCCCTTGCGTTTGCCTTTTCCCATCGTGTGCTCCCGTCGGCCCCTGGCTCAGCTCGAACCCTTGGGGGGCACCGCGCAGGTGATGTATCGCGTGGCACCGGCCCTGGGGTTGCTGTTGCTCTTGATGAGCCAGTAGAACGTGATCTTGTTCTTCGTCCTGATCGTGTACTTCGTACTGCTGCCCTTGCGGTTGTACTTGTTCATGCTGCCGTGGAAGTCGTACGTACTCCCCTTGGAGTGCGGGCCGTAGGGCGGGTTGATGGCGTGGTTGTTCACCCAGGCGTTGGGCATGGTCACGGTCACGGCCGCGCCCAGGTTGGCACGTGCCGTGGCGGTCAGCTTGAAGCTCCAGCGGACGGTGCCGGCAGGTGTGCGGTCCCAGTCGACGTTGGCGACGCTGTGTTTCCAGACGCCCGTGCACTTCTTGTCGGCGGTCGTGCGCGCGTTGATCTCGGCCGCACGGCGCGTCACCCGCGCATAGGTGGCCGCGGTGCTCTCGCCGGCCGGTATGGAGATCAACTCCCCGACGTTGTCGCCGGATTCGGCGCGGTGTGCGGAGTCGGTTCTGTGCGCGGAGTCCGCGCCGGCCGGCGTCGCCCCGGCCATCATCAGCGAGGCGCTGACTGTGGAGCAGAGAAGAAGTGCTCCGCGTTTCGTGTCGAGCATGCGCTCTGCCTTCCCCCGTTGGTCCTTGAGCCCGGAACAGGACTCAAGATCAGTACTTGTTGCCGTACGGGAGGAGGCTCTCGGGGGCGCGGCAGGTTCCGGAACGAACGTCAGGGAAGCGCTAAGAGTGACCGGTGATGCGACATCTCCAGCGTCCACCGCCACGCCGTGCGGGCGCATGCGCGGGCGGAATCGGAGGCCGGACCGGTGCCGAGTCCCGCCAGGCTTCGGCCGTACTTCACCTGTCAGCCGCCGCAACGGCCGCGCACTTCGAACCACAACAGCTTCCCGGCACCCCGGTCCATCAGCCCACCGTCCCCGATGGGCCAGCCGCCCCAGGAGGTGGCGTACGCCTGGATGAGGTGGAGTCCGCGGCCGTTGTCGGCGTCGGGCGGGGCGGGCGGGAGTTGTTCAGCGGGCCGTTTGTCGAAGGGGGCGGGGATGTGAGGGTTCGAGTCCCAGACGCCGACGCGGAGGCGCCCGTCGCCGAGGGCGGTGAGCCGTAGGGACGCGGGGCCGTGGGTGTGCCGGTAGGCGTTGGTGACGAGTTCGGACGTCAACAGCTCGACCACGTCCAGGACTTCGGGCATTCCGTGCCCGTGGAGGGCGGCCCGTACGGTCATACGTGCGACGCGTGCGGCTCGGGGGTCGTGCGGTAGGCGAAGGGCGTACACCCAGGTGGCGGGCGGGGATACGGTGACCATGAAGGCTCCGGGAGGGGGTGGATGGACTCGACTGACTCGACTCGGGTTCGCTCAACGGCCGCGCCGGGCGGTGGCTGTGTCGCGGGTGCGGTGCGCTTCCGGCTTATGGGCGGGGGCGGTTGGGCTGCGGTACGGGCTCTACGGTAGGACCGCATGGGAGATAAATCTCCCGAACTTGAGAGATGTACCTGTAATTACCTCGTGTGAGGTACACGAGCGCCGCGACGCGGCTCGAAGAGGAGGTGCTGTGCCGCCCACCAACAACCCCACCCTGCGCCAACGCCGACTCGGTACCGAGCTGCGCAAACTCCGCGAGCGCGCCGGGCTGAACGTCACGCAGGCCGCTGCCCGCCTGGGCGTCAATCAGGGGCGGGTAAGCATGATCGAGACCGGCCGCAGCGCGCTCAGCGCCGACCGCGTCCGCAGCATGACGCGCTCGTACGACTGCTTCGACGACCAACTGATCGACGCGCTGGCGGAGATGACGGGCAAGCGTTCACACGGCTGGTGGGAGGAGTACCGCGACAACCTGCCCGCCGGCCTCATCGATCTCGCCGAACTGGAGCACCACGCAACGGCGTTGCGCGTGGGACTGGTTGTCCACATCCCCGCCCTGCTGCAGACCACCGATCACGCCCGGGCCCTCTCCAAAGAGGCGGTGCCGCCTCTGCGGCAGTACGAGATTGAGCACCGGGTGAGCCTTCGCATCAAACGACAGGGCATCCTGTACCGCGAAACCCCGCCCCCTTACACGGCCGTGATCCACGAGGCCGCGCTGCACATGGGATACGGCGGCCCCGCCACGGTCCGCGGCCAACTCCAACACCTTCTGGAAATGAGCGAACTGGGCCACGTCACCGTGCGGATCATCCCGTTCGGGAAAGGCTCCTTCCCCGGCACAGGGCAACCCATCGACTACCTCATGGGTGCGGTCCCTCAACTCGACACCGTCCAGCTGGACGCCCACCACGGGTGCGAATTCCTCGACGCCGCTTCGCAGTTGGACAAGTACCGGCACGTCATCGACCGGATGGAGGAGAACGCCCTGAAGCCCGAAGCGTCTCGCGATCTCATCCACCGCATCAGCCAAGACACCTGAAGGGGTCGAACCATGGCCAACTATGTCTGGCAGAAGTCCACTTACAGCCCCGACGCCTCCAACTGCGTCTACGTCGCCGTCGCCCCCGCCGATGTCATCCGCCTCCGCGAAAGCGACACCCCCGACACCATCCTCACCACGACGACGGACGGCCTACGACACCTCATCCGCACCCTCAAGTCCGCCGACCCGCGTTCCGCCTAAGGCTGCTCAGCGGACGACCGTAAGACGACCAGGAGATGTCATGAGCTGCGGGGCACGGTACTCCAGCTCGACCACCTGCCCATCGCGAACCTCGACGGTCGTAGTGGCCTCGCAGCAGCGGGCCTTGAACAGGTAGCGGAAATAGACATCGACCCGATGCGAGCCAGGAGCCAGCGGTACGAAGCGGCTGCTCCACGCACCCTTCTGGGCCTGGCCGTCGACCTCGACCGTCAGGGCCGTGAAGCGGAGAAAGAACTGCATCGGGTTATGACGCCCCTGAAGGGAAAAGCCCGTTCGCGTGGACAAGTCGCACCTTCCTGAACCGACAGACCGTACGGAGTGGAGACCATCGGAGGTCGGAGCCACCGTAGCCCTCGTCGAGGTCGAGACCCCTGCCCTCAGCGTCCCAGCCGTACGACCCCGAGTCATCCGTGAAACTACGCATCATCAGCAGGTGCTGGACAAGCTGGCCCCAAGGGGCCGTGTCCGGGCACTGGATGAGGAACTGGCGCGCTGGGGGCACTGGCAGATGTTCGCCCCGCCGGCCACGCACGAGGAACTCACCAGCCGGGTGACCAGCCCCGTGCTCACCCGTTGACGTTGCCTGCTCGACTGCGCCGACGCGCGTCCCGCGACGAAGAACGTGGTCCGGTGGCGCTCGCCACGGTGCTGCACAAGTACGGCTTCCAGGACGCGGCCGTCACCGCGCACGCGATCAGGGCGCTGCCTACGCGTGGGAGGTGGAGGGCCTCAACGAGACACCCGTGATCGAGTTCTGCGCGGGCACGTTCAGTCGGCCGCTCACCATGACTGATCTGGTGGAGCGGGAGGCGGGCCGCGAGGTGGAGAACCCGTACCCGGCCGGGGCCTGTACGCGATGACGGATGTGATGGCTCTTCAGCAGCAGATGGTGAACCTGTTCGGACCGGTCGCCGTCTCCGCTCCCGCCCCGTCCCCGTCCCCGTCCCCGTCCCCGTCTAAGAAGACGCCACCTTCCGCCGACTCCGGCCCCGCACAACCCCGTTGGGCCACAGCCTCGGACTCCGCTTGGCGGCAATGTCCTCGATCCACCCGAACGCAAGGATCGCCACCGCGATGAGCGGCCAGATCAACAGGAACATCAGGAACGTGTCCGTCTTGTCGAGGAACGACGTCGCCGCGTCGCTCTCCAGGAACGGCAGGTTGTACAGCTGGTCGATGATCGGGACCGTGGCCATGATGAGGAGGTTGTGCCACAAGTAGATCGTGACGGCACGGTTGTTGGACAGCGTCACCAGCTTGTCCCAGCGAGCCAACCGCCCCGGCAACTGCTGCCAGGACGGCGCGTACTGGAGCAGGATCACCACGATGCCGAAGGACCAGGTCGCCTGCGCGAGCGGGATGTCGTTCAAGTCCCAGCCGTCCGGGCCCAGATGACCCGACGCCCACCACAACCCGAAGCCCATGATCACGGTCGCGCCCGACACCGCGAGGTAGCGCGGGACCTTCTTCGGTACGCCCTCGTGGTGCGCGAAGCCCAGGACCCAACAGCCCCCGTACACCGCGAAGTCCGACACCGCGTTGCCCGTCTCACCGGGAATGGTCACCAGGCCCGTGCCCACAACTGCCGTCAGCGCCAAGGGAGCCAGCAGCGTCGCCCAGGGGACCCTCCGGAACGCCCACAGCAGCAACGGCGACGCGATCACGAACCACAGATACGCCCGCAAGTACCACAACGGGCCCGCCGCCTGATCCGCCCACGTGCTCTCCAACAGGCCCGACTCCGAGCCCAGATGCTCGGGATAGGGCGGCGCACCGAACGGCACGAGGTAGTCGAAGATCTTCGCCGCGCCCCACCAAGTGCCGCCCAGGTCAGGGTCCTTGAGCGGGTTCCAGCCCATCCCGAACATCATCACCAGCACCACCGCGCCGAACGCCCACAGCGGGGGCAGAAGTCGCCGTAGCCGACCCTTGATCACGCCCAGCGCGGGACGGTTCAGGGAGCGGGCCATCAGCGAACCCGCCAGCGCGAACATCACGCCCATGGAAGGGAACAGGACCGACAGCCACGCCCAGCCGAAGAGGTGGTAGATGACCACCCGGACGAGGGCGATCGAGCGGAGGAGGTCGAGGTAGCGGTCCCGGCCGCCACCCCCAGCCCCCTTGGCCTTCGTCGGTTCCGGTGCCAACTCCGGTTCCTGCTGCCGCTGTTGGGGAATCCCGTACGCCGGTGTCGATTCCGGATCCGGGTTCGTGCCCGTACCCGCCGTGTATCCGTGCGTCATGCCACAGTCCTCCGGTCACTCCTGCTGCCGCCACCGCCGCGCGCCCCCGGCACCGCACCTCCCGGCGCCCCCACCACCCCCGTCCGCCGCAGCTTCTGCCAGCGCAGGCGGCCTCCGGTGAGCGCGGTGATCCAGGACTGGAGCAGTACGACGTACATGAGTTGGCGGTAGAGGATCTGTTGCAGGGGCAGGGAGACGAGGTGGGTCATGCGTTCGCGGTCCAGGCGGAAGGCATACGCCGCGCAGAACGCCTGGATCGCCAACACGCCCAGCCAGGCCAGGAACGTCTTCTCCGTCGGGCCGAACACCAGGCCGTAGAGCAGGAACACGTCGATCAGCGGGGCCAGGATGGGGGCGATGACCATGAAGAGGGCCACCAGGGGGAGGCCCACTCGCCCGAAGCGGCCGGACGGGCCGCGGTCCAGGAGTGCGCCCCGGTGCTTCCAGATCGCCTGCATCGTGCCGTAGGACCAGCGGTAGCGCTGGGACCACAACTGCTGGACCGTCTCCGGGGCTTCCGTCCACGCCCGCGCCTTCTCGGCGTAGACGACGCGCCAGCCGTCGCGGTGCATCGCCATCGTGATGTCGGTGTCCTCGGCGAGCGTGTCGTCGCTCATGCCGCCGACCCGCTCCAGCGCGCTTCTCCTGAAGGCCCCCACGGCGCCCGGGATCGTCGGCATGCAGCGGAGGATGTCGTACATACGGCGGTCGAGGTTGAAGCCCATCACGTACTCGATGTGCTGCCAGGCGCCGATGAGGGAGTCCCGGTTGCCGACCTTCGCGTTGCCCGCGACGGCGCCGACGCGCGGGTCGCCGAAGGGCTGGACCAACTCCCGTACGGTGGCCGGTTCGAAGACCGTGTCGCCGTCCATCATGACGATGAGGTCATGACTGGCGTTCGCCAGGCCGCGGTTGAGGGCGGCCGGTTTGCCGGCGTTGACCTGGCGTACGACGCGGACGTTCGGCAGGAACAGCGCCTCCACGATTCTCGCCGTACCGTCCGCCGAGCCGTCGTCGACGACGATCACCTCGACCGGATGCTCGCTCGCCATGAGTGAACGGACCGTGTTCTCAATGCACTTGGCCTCGTTGTACGCCGGGACGAGGACCGTTACCGGTTCGGTGACCGGTGGGCCCCAGGCGAAGTTCTTGCGGCGCACCCGGCGGGTGTGGATGGCGGAGAGGAGGAGCATCAGGCCGAAGCGGGCGATGACGAGCGAGCCGGTGATCGCCAGGCCCACCACCAGGACGTCCATGATGCTGTCCGAGGCCTGGACCAGGAAGATCCACGCCTTGCCCTTCCACAGGTTGACGCCGGTCACCGGGGTGAGCGCGCTGCGCGCGCCGAGCGCCTCGGTGAGGTTGTCGAACTGGTAGCCCTTGCCCTGCATCTCCGGCAGGAACTTGTCCAGCGCCTCGACCGTCTGGTGGCGGTCGCCGCCCGAGTCGTGCATCAGGACGATCGCGCCCTTGCCGCCGCGCGGGGTCGCGTTGCTGATGATCTTCGCGACGCCGGGCTTCTGCCAGTCCTCGCTGTCCGTGTTGTTGACGACGGTGATGTAGCCGCGGGTGCCGATGTACTCGGTCACCGGCCAGGACAGGTTGTCCATCGCGTCGGCGGACGACGAGTACGGCGGGCGGAAGAGCGAGGTACGGATGCCCGCCGCGCCGGTGATCGCGAGCTGCGTCTGGGACAGCTCCCAGTCGATGCGCTTCTTCGACTGGAAGGAGAGGTCGGGGTGGCTGAAGGTGTGCACGCCGACCTCGTTGCCCTCCGCCACGATGCGTTTGACCAGCTCCGGGTAGCGCGAGGTCATCGTGCCGGTGACGAAGAAGACGGCGTGCGCGTGGTGCTTCTTGAGCACGTCCAGGACCTTGGGCGTCCAGGTCGGGTCGGGGCCGTCGTCGAAGGTCAGCACGATGTCGTGGTCCGGCACGTCCAGGCTCGTCGTACGGCCGCTGCGGGTGTCGATGACCGGGCCGCCGTCGAGGATCTTGTCCGGCACCTTGTTCGTTGCCGCCTCGGGGCGGATGCGGTGGTCGGCGAGGATCTCGCTGTGCACATAGCCGCGCAGCATCAGCATCGCCAGCAGCGCGACGAGGAGCAGCATCGGCAGCAGGAACCGCATGGACAGCCGACGGCGCCGGGGATCGCGCGGGGCGCGACGCGCGGCTCGCGGGGCGGCGACACCGGGCTCGTCGCCCTTCCGGACGCCGGGCTCGCCCCCGTTGCGGACGCGGGGCCCAACTCCCTTCGCAGCAGTTGGAGTTGACGGACTCGCTGAATGTGCCGGAGTTTCCGGAGTTGCTCCGTGACGGCCGCCCGGGGCCTGGTTCGTGGCCCTGGGTCGGCGGTTGTGCGATGCCATCAGAGGATGTGCTCCGGAGTCTTGGACGGTGCCGGCGCCGGTTCCGAAGGAGCGGCCGGCCCCTGTGCCACGGGCGACGGGGTGCTCGGGGCGTCGGCCACCGTGCCGGTGCCCGTCGTCGCGCTCGGGGTCGGGGTCGGTTCGGACGGCGCACTCGTGGCCGTCGTCGGCGTCGGGGTGGGCGAGGACGAGACCGGCAGCGAAGGCTGTACGACCGGATTGCTCGCGCCGCCACTCGTCGGCGCCGCGGCGCTCTTGCTCGCGGACGCCCCGGGCGACGCGGACGCGCTCGTCTTGGCACCGGGCTTCGCGGACGCGCCGGTCGTGCCGCTCGCACTGGCGCCCGGCGACGGCGTCGTACCGTCACTCGCCGTCGGAATGTTCCCCGGCGCCACACTGCCGCTGCCGCCGGACGGCCGACCGGAGTCGGACGGCGCCGGTGAGGTGTCGACCTTGCCCGCGGGCGCGTCGTCCTTCTGCCCCGGCACCGGAAGCCACGGCGCGTCCGAACTGCCGGACAGCAACGTGATGACGATGACGACGGCGTACACCGCGCACGCGATGCCGACGGCCATGCCGAACCGCCGGTACCTACGGCTACGACGGCCGGACTCGTCGACGAAGACGGGCTTGTCGGAACCGTCGTTACTGGCACCGGTGCCGCTCTTGCCGTCGGCCGACCCCTGCTGAGCGGGCCCGTCGAGCTGCACGGTCACCTCGTCGGGGTCGGCCGCACCAACCCCCGTCCCCGCCCCTGCTTCCGCCGAGGCGCCCCAGGGATCGGCGAGGATTCCCGCGCCGATGGCGGACACGTCCTTCCCGGCGGGCGGCTCGGGCCACCCGGTCCGTATACGACGACCGTCCTTGGCCGTACGACGACTGTCCTTGCCCGCATGACGACCATCCGCGCCGCCATGCCGACCGTCCGAGCCGATATTTCGACCGACCTTGGCGGCATGCCGGCCGCCCTCCAGGATTTCTGGTCCTCTGGTCCCTCTGGTTTCTCCGGCTGTTCCGGTCGCTTCAGTGTCCGGGAACGCCTCCTCGGCCTCTCCGCCTATGACCGGTACTTCTCTGGTCGCGGATGCAGCTTGGGGCCATTCCGGTTGGGCGTCTTCTCGCCACTTTTCCATGCGCACGCACATCCCCCCACGGGACTGTTCCGGGTGCGCCAACGACCCTGAGCACACGCCGCCGAACCGGGCCCCCACCCGGTCCTCGCGCCCCCCTTACCACACCGTGCTCAGGCCCTGAAGGTAGCGCACAGGGAGCACTTCATGTGGCGTGATGCGTCATTTTCCCCTTTTTAGCATGTCCACGTCGATGGCCGGAATCCATCCGTTCACCGGTCGCCGCAGCCATCCGTCGGCGGTGCCGATCTCCACCGCAGCACGTCGAAGCGCATCGAATCCGGGGTGCACCAGCCCCTTTCGCCACACGAGCGACACGGCGGACAACGGCACCGGGTCCACCAGTGGCCGCAACACCGTCCGGGCCATGGCCGGAAAATCCACCACGGCGAGAATCGGGGTCCCCGTCTTCGCCATGACCCGTTCGAACTCCTCTTCGCCCACGGCCATGGGTGCGGGGGCGGCAATCTCGATGTCACGCCCCTCGAACAATCGACGCGCGAGATCCGTCCACTCCGGAGTACGCGGATTCCCGGCCCCGGCGTACACGGCCTCCCCCGCGAGCGCGTCCACCGGCACCTCCGCGAGCGCCGCCAGGCGATGCCCCTCGGGCAGCACGACCGCCATCGGCTCGTACCGCACGAGTTGATGATCGAGCCCGGCGCGCAGTCCCGGGTCCAGCCCGGCGAACCGCCCGAACGACACATCGAGCCGCCCCGCCATCAACTCCCTTGCCGCGCCCGCCAGTCCACTCTCATAGCGAGCCATCAGCTCCTGCTCCGGGGCGAGTTCACGGGCCCGGTGCAGCACGCGGCGCCCGGTGAGGAGGCCCGGCGAGTTCAGATCGACGAGCAGCGGCCGGGGCTGGACCTCCCGAAACGCGGCGAGCAGCTCGTCCTGCGCCCCGAGCACCCGCCGCGCATACGGCACCAGCCGCTCACCGTCCGCCGTCAGGGTCACCTGCCGAGTGGTCCGCACGAACAACTCGGCCCCCAACTCCCGCTCCAGCCGCCGCACATCACGACTGAGCGCCTGCTGGGCGACGTACAGGCGGGCGGCGGCGCGGGTGAAGTGCAGCTCCTCGGCCACGACGAGAAAGGCACGGAGGAGTCGGGGGTCCACGTGGGCAGGCATCCGGGGTGTCGAGGGCATCCGGCGAACTTACAACGCAGGTGCGTGAATCGACGCGGACCAGGTGTTGGACCCGGTGATCCATTGCGGGCGACGGTTGCCCCATGCCACGTCGTACGCCCCAACAGCCCACCTACCGCCGCCTGTTCACCCTCCCCGGCACCCGAGCCTTCACCGCCGGGAACCTCATCGCCCGCCTCCCCGCAGGCATGTTCAGCGTGAGCGCGGTGGTGATGATCGCCGGTTCACGGGGTTCGTACGCCCTCGCCGGCGCGGTGACGGCAACGGGTTTGGCGGCGACCGCGCTGGCCGCCCCCTGGATCGCCCGGCTCATCGACAGACACGGCCAGGCCCGAACAGCCGTACCGGCGACGGCAGTTGCAGCACTCGGCTCCTTCACCCTCCTCCTCTGCGTCCACTACGGCGCCCCCGACTGGACCCTGTTCGCCGCCTACGCGGCCACCGCGACGACCCCGAACACCGGCGGCATGTCCCGCGCCCGCTGGGCCCATCTCCTCGCCGACGCCCCCGAGTCCCTGCACACGGCGAACTCCTTCGAGCAGGCGGCCGACGAACTCTGCTTCATGCTGGGCCCGGCACTCGCGGCCTTCCTGTGCGGCACGTTCTTCCCGGAGGCGGGCACGCTGACCGGAGCGGTCCTCCTTCTGACCGGCACCCTGATCTACACGTCACAACGCGAGACGGAACCCCCGCCGAGCCCGACCCCGAAGGGCGCTTCCCCGCTCCGCACCCCCGGCATCCCACCCCTGATCGCCGGGTTCGTGGCGACGGGCGCGGCGTTCGGTTCGATGGAGGTCGTCACGCTGGCGTACGCCGACGCGGCCGGCCAACGTACGGCGGGCGGCGGGGTGTTGGCGCTCCAGGCGGCCGGTTCCTGCGCGGCGGGCCTGCTGTACGGCAGGCGGAAACCGACGGGCTCGCCGGAACGCCGCCTGCGGTGGTGCCTGTTGGCGATGACGGCCCTGATGCCCTTGCCGCTGCTGGCGACCCGAACCCTCAACTCGCTCCCGGCACTGGCGGTTGCCCTGCTCCTGGCCGGCATGGCAACCGCCCCCACGATGATCACCGCGATGACTCTGCTCCAACACCGCACCCCTGAGGGCAGGTTGAACGAGGGAATGAGCCTGGCGGTGACGGGCCTGCTGCTGGGGATCGCGTGCGGTTCGGCGACGGGCGGCTGGGTGACGGAGCACGCGTCACCGACGGCGGGCTTCGCGGTACCCATGGCGGCAGCGACGGCGGCAACGGCAACAGCGCTGCTGACCGTGCATCGTAGGGCTATCCCGCCGTGTGCCGCAGTCCGACCAGGACCACATCCGTGATCCTTTCCGCCTCGGCGCGGGTGAGGGGTGCAGGCCGCGGCAGACCCTTGTCGTACGAACGTTCTTATGGTGCGATGAGGTAGGTAGCCGCAGGGTGCCGATCGCGGGGGGCCTGAGCCGATGAGTGCCGTATCGCGGCGAACCGAGCCGCAACGACGAGACCGCATCCTGGCCGTGACGCTGGACATCATCGAGGAGCGGGGGCTGGCCGGCGCGACGTACCGCACCATCGCCGCGGCAGCCGACGTGCCTCTCGGGTCGATGACCTACCACTTCCCGAACCGGGACGATCTGATCTTCATCGCGTTCGAGCGCTTCGCGAACGACCTCTTCTCACCCCTCGACGAGTCCATGGGAGAACTCGAACCCGGCGAGGACCCTCGTGAGCGCCTCGTCCGGATGATCGTCACGGACTCCCGCGACCGCAGGCGCGACATGGTCCTGCTGGCCGAGTTGTACGTTCTGGCGATCCGCGACGAGCGCTACGCCGAACTGATGCGGCAGTGGATGCGACGTGCCAAGGACGCCATCTCCCGCCACATCCACGGCGTCAGCGGTCACGTCATCGACGCCGTGCAGGAAGGCATCGGCCTGCAACGGTACTTCCTGCCACAGGAGTTCACCGAGGACGTCGTCCGCCGCACCCTCCACGACCTCATCCCGCAGGAGGAAACGACATGACCATCACCCGTAACGTGCCCGGCCTGCCCTTCGCCCTCTCGCCGTCGTCCGGCGAGGCGTGGACCACCGACGACGCGACCGCCACGCTGACCGCCACAGCGGCCGCTCACAGCGACATCTTCATCGACCCGGGAGCGGACTCTCAGCTCAACGCCGAGTCCATGCTCAACGCCGCGACCCTGCTCGGCGTCCCCCCGGAGGGCGACTTCCAGTTCAGCGCACGCGTCACCGTCGACTTCGAGTCCACCTTCGACGCCGGCGTACTGCTCTTGTGGATCGATGACCGCAACTGGGGCAAGCTCTGCTTCGAATTCTCTCCCGACCGCGAGCCCATGATCGTCTCCGTGGTCGCCCGCGGCGTCGCGGACGACGCCAACGCCTTCGTCGTCGACGGCCGGACGGTGTGGCTGCGCGTCTCCCGAATCGATCACGCCTTCGCCTACCACGCGTCCCTCGACGGCAAGACCTGGCGGATGATCCGCTTCTTCACCCTCGACGACACCTCCACACCCGCCTCCATCGGCTTCGAGGCACAGTCGCCGACCGGTGACGGCTGTGCGGTCACCTTCGACGACATCCACTTCACCCGCGAGCGTCTGCACGAACTGCGCGACGGCTCGTGAGCAGCGGGCGATACGCCTAGCTCACCTGCCCTCTCAGCACACGATCGAGCGCTGCCCGGCCCGCGGGTCCCCAGGCCGGCTTGCCGCCAGGAAGGCCCCGGTCTCCGTTCTGGCCCATCAGCATGAGAAACAAGCTCTTCAGTGCGGCCAGCCCGCGGGCGCGCCGGATCGTCCCCTCGTCCGCCTGCGCGTAGGCGTCGAAGAAGCGTGAGGTGGCACCCGCGGGAAGGATGACCCATGCGGCGGCGAGGTCCCACGCCGGATCGCCGGCGAACACGGCATCGAAGTCGATCACACCCGAGAGCGTCCCGTCCGAGACGACGACGTTCGCGGGATGCAGGTCGCCGTGCACCCACAGCGGCGAGCCCTCCCACTCGGGCGCCGCGACGGCGTCGTCCCAGACGGCTTGGACCTCGTCGGCAAGGTCGTCGGGGACGACGGCACGGAAGAAGTGGTCGAAGCCGTCCGTGCACTTCTTTGGGTGGTCGCCGCGGTCCTCACTGACCGGCGCGTCTTCGGGCGCCTCCACATGGAGCGCGGTGAGGAAGGCCGCCAGTGTGTCGGCCGCGTGGTCGCCGCGGCTGATGGAGGTGTGGTCCAGTGGCTCGCCGGGGACCCACGTCATGATGGCCCAGGGCTTCGGGAAGCGCGTGGACGGTTCGCCGATCCGTACGGGGTTGGGGACCGGAAGCGGTAGCCGCGGGGCCAGGACGGGCAGCCACCGGCACTCCTTGCGCAGGAGGTCCGGGGCACCTTCTGTACGCGGCATGCGCACGGCCAACTCGTCCCCGAGGCGCCACATTTGGTTGCCCCACCCACCCACCACCTCGCGAATGTCCAGCCCCGCGAGGTCCGGATGCTGATCCCGCAGCAGGTCACGGACCAGGTCCGCGGTTATCTCGATCTCGGCGTCGCTCATACGACGCCACGGTACCGGTGGCCGACGGGGGCACCTCGACGACGAGATCCCGGTGCGCGTAGGCCACGAAGAGGTTGCAGGGCCACGTCGTCGCCGAGTCGCCGCCTCGCCGGCACCGGCATCCCGGCGCCGGAGTCGATACCGGTGACGACTCCTTTCATCGAATCGCTTGCGCCAATCTCCGCCTAACCCATTGACGCACCAGCACCCCCTGCATACCTTCCTCCATCGAAGCGCTTCGACACCCATCCGACTCCCCCGGAGGCCCTGGATGTTGACGACAAGAAGGCAAGCGATGACGGCCGCGGCGATCCTGACAGGGTCGCTGCTCCTCTCCTCCTGCGGCGGCTCCGACAGCAACTCCTCGGACAGCAAGACCCTCAAGCTCTGGCACTACGAGGGCCCCGACAGCGCGATGGGCGTGGCCTGGAACGCGGCCATCAAGGAGTTCGAGGCCCAACACCCGGGCGTGAAGGTGAAGTTCGAGGAGAAGGGCTTCGAGCAGATCCAGAAGACGGCCCCGATGGTCCTCAACTCATCGGACGCCCCGGACATCATGGAGTACAACAAGGGCAACGCGACGGCAGGCCTGCTCTCCAAACAAGGCCTGCTCACCGACCTCACCTCCGAGGCGACGAAGCGCGGCTGGGACAAGAAGATCCCCGCGAGCGTCGGCACGACGGACATGTACGACGCCAACGGCGTGATGGGTTCCGGCAAGTGGTACGGCGTCACGGACTACGGCGAGTACACGATGGTCTATTACAACAAGGCCCTCTTCAAGAAGTACAAGATCGCCGAACCGAAGACGTTCGACGAACTGACCGCTGCCATGGCCCAGTTCACGGCGAAGGGCGTCACCCCGCTCGCCAACGCCGGCGCCGAGTACGTGGCCCAGCAGTACCTCTACCAACTCGCCCTCTCGAAGGCCGACCGCGCCTGGGTCGACAAGTACGAGCTGTACAAGGGCAAGACGGACTTCCACGACCCGGCCTGGACGTACGCGGCGACGACCTTCGCCGACTGGGTGAAGAAGGGCTACATCGCCAAGACCTCCAGCTCCACCAAGGCCGAGGACGCCGGAGTCTCCTGGATCCAGGGCAAGGCCCCGATCCTGTTCTCCGGCAGCTGGTGGTACGGCCGCTTCCAGACGGAGGCCAAGTTCGACTGGGACACGGCACTTTGGCCCGGCTCGAACCTCACCCTCGGCTCCGGCGGCAACATCTGGGTCGTCCCCAAGGGCGCCAAGAACAAGCAACTCGCCTACGACTTCATCGACATCACCCTGTCGAAGAAGATCCAGAACCTGATGGGCAACAAGGGCGGCATCCCGGTCGCGGCCGACACCTCCGCGATCACCGACCCCAAGTCCAAGGAACTCATCGCCAACTTCAACACCGTCTCCGCCCGCGACGGCCTCGCCTTCTACCCCGACTGGCCGGTCCCCGGCTTCTACGACGTCCTCGTCTCCGAGACCCAGAAGCTGATCACCAGCAGCGAGAAACCGGACGCCTACCTCAGCAACCTGCAGAAGGCGTACGACAAGGGTGTCCCGTCGACATGACGGTCACCGTCGAGAAGGGCGCGCGGGCCACCCGCAAGAACCGACACCCCGGCCCGCGCAACCCTCGTAGCCCCCACCCCCGCAACTCCTACGCGCTCTTCCTCGTCCCCGGCGCCCTCGCGGCCCTGGCCGTGATCGTCGTCCCGTTCCTAATGAACACGGCCGTGAGCTTCACGAGTTGGCAGGGCGTCGGCGACCCCAAGTGGACCGGGCTCGCCAACTACCGTGACCTGCTGGACGATGCGGAGTTCTGGGCGTCCTTCCGCCACAGCCTGTTCATGGTCGTGGCGATGGCAGCCGTACCCACGATCGTCGGACTCGTCCTGGCCGCCGCCCTGTTCGACTACATCGCCAAACACTTCGGCACCCGCATCGCGGCCGTCCTCCGCGCCTGCTTCTACCTCCCCCAGGTACTCCCGATCGCGGTCGCCGGCATCGTCTGGAGCTGGATCCTCGCCCCCGACAACGGCTCCCTCAACGCCCTGCTCAAAGCAGTCGGGTTGGGCTCCTGGCAACAGGACTGGCTGGGCGACCCGGACATCGCGCTCTACAGCGTCATGGGCGTCATGGTCTGGGTCCAACTCGGCTTCCCGCTCGTGGTGTTCATGGCCGGCCTGCAACGCGTCGACCCCCAGCTCTACGAGGCCGCCGAGCTGGACGGCGCCGGCTGGTGGCGCCGCTTTTGGCACATCACGCTGCCGCAGATCCGCCCGGAGATATACGTCGTCCTCACCTGGTGCACGATCGCCGCGCTCAAGGTGTTCGGCGCGGTGTACGTCCTCACGAAGGGCGGCCCGGGCGGCGCGACCGACGTCCCGTCCTACTTCTCCTTCACCACGTTCTTCGAGAAGACCCAGGTCGGCTACGGAGCCGCGATATCAACGGTGTTGACGGTGATCATCCTGGTCCTCTCCCTCGCCTTCCTGAAACTCCAGACCCGCGCGGAGGAAGGTGACCGGGCATGACGACCGCGCTGCGCCGCTACCCCGTACTGATCGCCCTGTGCCTCGCGGCCCTCTTCATGGTCGTGCCGTTCCTGATCGTCGTGGTCAACGCCGTGAAGTCACCGGCCGAGTACTCCGAACACGGCCCCCTGAGCCTCCCCAACGGCGTCTACCTGGACGGCCTCAAGGACTTCTGGCAGCGCGTCGACTACGGCCAGAAACTCTTCAACTCGGCCCTGATCAGCGGCTCGGTGGCTCTCCTCGCCGCCGCGCTCTCCGTCCTCAACGCGTACGCGATCGGCATCGGCCGTATCAAGGGCCGCACGTGGGTCCTGGCCTTCTTCGTCCTCGCCAACATGCTGCCGCAGGAGGCGCTGGTCTACCCGATCTACTACCTGAGCAAGCAAGTCGGCCTATACGACACGAGGTTGAGCGTCATCATCGTCTTCACGGTGATCCAGGCGGCGTTCGGCACGTATCTCCTCTCCTCCGTGCTCGGCCAGTTCCCCCGCGAGATCCTCGAAGCGGCCCGGATCGACGGCGCCAACAAGTGGCAGGTGCTGTGGCGGATCGTGGTCCCGGTCAGCCGCCCCACCATCGGCGTCCTCCTGGTCTTCTTCTTCATCTGGACCTGGAACGAGTTCCTGCTGCCCCTGGTCATGCTGATCTCCAACGACAACCAGACCGTGTCGGTGGCCCTCGGCGTCCTCCAGGGCCAGCGCCTGATGGACGCCACGATGACCAACGCGGCTGCCCTGCTCGGTGTGTTGCCCGCCATCGTCTTCTTCCTCGTCTTCCAGCGGACCCTCACGCGCGGCATCGCCGTGGGTGCCGTCAAGTAGTAAGGGGACCCCCACATGAAGTTCACCGACGGCTACTGGCTGCTGCGCGAGGGCGTCACCGCCGCCCACCCGGTCGAGGTCCTCGATGTCACGGCCCCCGAGGGCGCGTTGGAGATCCACGCCCCGACCATGCCCATCCGCCACCGCGGCGACCTGCTGAAGGGACCGGTCGTGACGATCAGCGCCCACGCCCCGATGCCCGACGTCATCGGCGTCACCTTCACCCACTTCGCGGGCGAACAGCCACGCGGCCCCCAATTCGACGTGCAGAAGGAGGAGTTCGCGGTCCACACCTCCTACGACGACGAGCACGCGACCCTCACCTCCGGCGCGCTCTCGGTCAAGGTGGCCCGCACCGGCCCCTGGCACGTCGACTTCCTCGCCCACGGCCGCACCCTCACGAGCAGCGGCCCCAAGGGCATGGGCATCATGCGCGACGCGACCGGCGCCCACTATCTGCGCGAGCAGCTCGGGCTCCAAGTGGGCGCCTCCGTCTACGGACTTGGCGAACGCTTCGGCCCGCTCGTCAAGAACGGCCAGGTCGTCGACATGTGGAACGCCGACGGCGGCACCGCCACCGAACAGGCCTACAAGAACATCCCCTTCTACCTGACCGACGCGGGCTACGGCGTCTTCGTCGACCACCCCGGCAAGGTCTCCTTCGAGGTCGGCTCGGAGGCGGTCTCCCGGGTCCAGTTCAGCGTGGAGAGCCAGCAGTTGACGTACTACGTCATCTACGGCCCGACGCCCAAGGACATCCTCCGCAAGTACTCCGCCCTCACCGGCCGCCCCGCGCTCCCGCCCGCCTGGTCGTTCGGCCTGTGGCTGTCGACGTCCTTCACCACCTCGTACGACGAGGAGACGGTGACGTCGTTCATCGAGGGCATGCGGGAGCGCGAACTCCCGCTCTCCGTCTTCCACTTCGACTGTTTCTGGATGCGCGAGTTCAACTGGTGCGACTTCCAGTGGGATCCTCGCGTCTTCCCCGACCCGGAGGGCATGCTGGCGAGGCTGAAGGAACGCGGCCTGCACATCTCCGTCTGGATCAACCCGTACATCGCCCAACGCTCCCCACTCTTCGCCGAGGGCAAGGCACTTGGGCACCTACTCCGCCGACCGGACGGCAGCGTCTGGCAGTGGGATCTATGGCAACCCGGTATGGCCCTGGTCGACTTCACCAGTCCGGCCGCCCGCGACTGGTACGCCGGAAAGCTGGAGGCGCTGCTCGCGCAGGGCGTCGACTGCTTCAAGACCGACTTCGGCGAGCGCGTCCCGGTCGACGTCGCCTACGCGGACGGCGGCGACCCCGAGCGGATGCACAACTACTACACCTACCTCTACAACCGCACCGTCTTCGACGTGCTGCGCAAACACCGGGGCGAGGGCGAGGCGGTCGTCTTCGCCCGCTCGGCCACAACCGGCAGCCAGAAGTACCCCGTTCACTGGGGCGGCGACTGCGAGGCGACATACGAGTCGATGGCCGAGTCCCTGCGCGGCGGCCTCTCCCTCGGCCTCTCGGGCTTCGGCTACTGGAGCCACGACATCGGCGGTTTCGAGGGCACACCGACCCCCGCCCTCTTCAAACGCTGGCTGGCCTTCGGCATGTTGTCCTCCCACAGCCGCCTGCACGGCAGCTCCTCATACCGCGTCCCGTGGCTCTTCGACGAGGAATCCGTCGACGTACTACGGCAGTTCACCCGCCTGAAGCTGAGCCTCATGCCGTACCTCTACGAGACCGCGCGCACCGCCTCCGCCGAGGGCGTGCCGATGATGCGGGCGATGGTGCTGGAGTTCCCGGACGACCCCGGCTGCGCGCACCTGGAACGGCAGTACATGCTCGGCCAAGACCTGTTGGTGGCACCGGTGTTCAGCGACGACGGGGACGTCTCGTACTACGTCCCCGAAGGCACCTGGACCCACTACCTCACCGACGACACGGTCACCGGCCCGCGCTGGGTCCGCGAACGCCACGGCTTCGACAGCGTGCCGCTCCTGGTCCGGCCCGGCGCGGTGATCCCAGTCGGTGCGGTGGCCGACCGGCCCGACTACGACCACGCCGACGGCGTAACTCTGCGGGCGTACAACCTGGAGCGGGGCGCGCAGGTGACCGTGCAGGTCGGCGAGGTGACCTTCACCGTCGTACGGGAAGGGGACACGCTCCGGGCGTCCTGCACGGATCCGTCCATCTCGTGGGCGCTGGCCGCCGGTTCGCGGTCGAAGTCGGGCAGCGGGTTCCTGACCCTGGAGCTGGGCTGATGGTGAAGATCACGGACGTGGCCCGGCACGCCGGGGTCTCCCCCAGCACCGTGTCGTACGCCCTGAGCGGCAAGCGCCCGATCTCCGAGGAGACCCGGCAACGCGTCGAGGCGTCCATCCGCAAGCTGGGCTACCGGCCGCACGCCGGCGCCCGCGCCCTGGCCAGCAGTCGGTCCAACGTCCTGGCGCTGGTGATCCCCTTACGGACCGGCATCCACGTCCCGGTCGTCATGCAGTTCGCGGTGTCGGTGGTGACCACCGCACGCCGCCACGACCACGACGTGCTGCTGCTCACGCAGGAGGAGGGCGAGGAGGGACTGCGGCGGGTCGCGGACTCGGCGCTCGTCGACGCGATGATCGTGATGGACGTCCAACTCGACGACCCCCGGCTGCCGTTGCTGCGTTCCCTGGACCGCCCGTCGGTGATGATCGGCTTCCCGGCCGAGGCGGACGGACTGACCTGCGTCGACCTCGACTTCAGGGCGGCCGGCGAGCTGTGCGTGGAACGGCTCGCGGGGCTCGGCCACCGGGTCGTCGCCCTCGTCGGCTCCCCGCCGGAGGTGTACGTCCGCGGAACCGCCTTCGCCCAGCGGGTCGTTCAGGGCTTCACGGCCGCCGCCGACCGCAACAAGCTCGCCTCGTCCGTCCACCCCTGCGGGGCCGCACCGGCCGCCGCAGCCGCCGTAGCGGAGCAACTCCTGCGCGAGCAGCCCGCGTTGACCGGAGTCGCCGTCCACAACGAACCGCTCCTCGAACCCCTCATCGACGCCTTCGAGCAGCTCGGGCTGCGCGTCCCCGGCGATCTGTCGATCACCGCGATCTGCCCCGACGAACTCGCCGAGTCCGTACGGGTTCCGGTCACGTCGGTCGCCCTGCCCACCGCCGAACTGGGCGCCCGGGCGGTCGAGTTGCTGATGAAGAAGCTGGGCGGAAAGACCGTCCCCGACGCGACGCTGCTGTCCCCCCGGCTCACGGAACGCGCGAGCACGGCACCGCGCAACGCGCCCTGAGACGCCTCCGAGATCCGTAACGCCCGCACGCAAGGCCCTACTTGAAGGAGCCGCGACATGAAAGGCAAGAGAAGAAGACACAGCACGCGAAGAAGACACAGCACCACGCTCGTCGTGGCGTTCGCCCTGATCGCCGGCCTGGGAGCGACGGTCCCGGCGACCGCCGACACCCCGTACCCCTTCCGCGACCCAACTCTCCCGACGAGCAAGCGTGTTGACGACCTCCTCGGCCGCCTGACCCTCGACGAGAAGATCTCCCTCCTCCACCAGTACGAGCCCGCGATCCCCCGCCTCGGCATCCAGTCCTTCCGCACCGGCACCGAGGCCCTGCACGGCGTCGCCTGGCTCGGCAAGGCGACCGTCTTCCCGCAGGCCATCGGACTCGCCTCGACCTGGGACCCGGCGCTGATGGAACAGGTCGGCTCGGCGGTCGGCGACGAGGCCCGCGGCTTCCAGCAACAACGCCCGGACGGCTGGGGGTTGAACCTCTGGGCCCCGGTGGTGAACCTCCTCCGCGACCCTCGCTGGGGCCGCAACGAGGAGGGCTACAGCGAGGACCCGGAACTCACCGGCGCCCTCTCGACGGCATACGGCGAGGGCCTGACCGGCGGCGACCCGAACCACCTCAAGACGGCTCCCACCCTCAAGCACTACCTCGCCTACAACAACGAGGTCGACCGCGCGACCACGTCCTCCGACCTGCGCCCACGGGTGGCGAAGGAGTACGACGAGGCCGCCTTCAAGCCCGCGATCAAGGCGGACGCGGCAACGGGCGTGATGACGTCGTACAACCTCGTCAACGGCCGCCCCGCCACGGTGAATCCGGACCTGAACGACGTCGTACGGAAGTGGACCGACCAGTCCCTGCTGAACGTCACCGACGCGTTCGCCCCCGGCAACCTCGTCACTCCGCAGCAGTACTACCCCACGATCGCGGAGGGCGACGCGGCGGCGCTCAAGGCCGGCATCGACAGCTTCACGGACAACAGCGCGGACCCCGGCCCGACGACGACGGCCATCAACTCGGCCCTCCAGCAGGGCCTGTTGAAGTCATCGGACATCGACACAGCCGTCTCCCACATCCTCTCTATCCGCGTCCGGCTCGGTGAGTTCGACCCGGGCGGCGGCAAGTACGGCTCGATCGACGCGTCGGTCATCAACAGCCCGGCGCATCAGCAGTTGGCGCGCAGGGCGGCGGCCGAGGGCACGGTACTGCTGAAGAACAACGGGGCGCTCCCACTGAGGAGTTCGGGCTCGGGGTCGGCGAAGAACGTCGCCGTGGTCGGCCCCCTCGCCGACACCCTCTACACCGACTGGTACTCGGGCACGCTCCCCTACGCCGTCACCCCCGCGAAGGGCATCGCCTCGAAACTCGACACCGGTGTCACGACCAGCGAAGGCGTCGACCGCATCGCCCTACGCGACACGGCAACCGGCAAGTACGTCACGGCGGGCACCGGCGACACCGGCGCACCCTTGCAGGAGACCACGAACACCCCTACAACCGCCGCCCAGTTCGACGCCTTCGACTGGGGCTCCGGCATCGTGACCCTGCGCTCGGCCGCCAACGGCAAATACGTCGGCTACAACTGGTCGAACTTCGTCAACGACCAGACCCAGCCCAACGGTTGGTACGTCCAGCAGCAGTTCAAGCTGGAACAACAGGACGACGGAACGTACTTGCTGAAGTACGCGGGCTACGAGACCGCCGAGTCCTGGTGGTCGAGCCCGGTCTACCTCGGCCCGACCGACGCGAACGGCACCCTCGGCCTGGTCACCAAGGACCAGGCCGCGCACTACGCGAAGGACGTGGTCCGCAGCGGAGTCGCCGACGCGGTGGCTGCGGTGAAGGGCAAGGACTCGGCGGTCGTAGTCATCGGCTCCATGCCGTCGATCAACGGCCGCGAGGCCCACGACCGCACGGACATGGCTCTGGCCCCGACCCAGGAGGCCCTGGTCAAGGCGGTCCACGCGGCCAACCCGAAGACAGTGGTCGTGGTCGAGAACAGCTACCCCACCACGCTGGGTGCGTTGCAGAAGGAAGTCCCCGCCCTCCTCTGGACCTCCCACGCGGGCCAGGAGACAGGCAACGCCCTCGCCGACATCCTCTACGGCGACACCAACCCGTCCGGCCGCCTCACCCAGACCTGGTACCAGTCGGAGTCCGACCTCCCATCGATCCTCGACTACGACATCATCAAGTCCGACCGCACGTACCAGTACTTCCAAGGCACCCCGCTCTACCCCTTCGGCTACGGCCTCTCGTACACGACCTTCCGCTACGGCACCCTGAAGCCCGTCGCCGGCGGCTATGAAGTCCCGGTGACGAACACGGGAACGCGGGCGGGAGACGAAGTCGTACAGCTCTACACGCACCAGCGCACATCCCGCGACAAAGAACCCCTGAAGCAGTTGAAAGCCTTCCAGCGGGTATCGCTCAAACCTGGCGAGACAAAAACGGTCCGCCTGAAAATCCAGCAGAAAGACCTCGCCCACTGGGACGTCACCCGCTCGAAATGGGCGGTGGAAAGCGGTACGTATGACGTCATGGCGGGAGCGTCGTCGGCGGACATCCGCGCCCGTACAACGTGGCGCGTCCACGGGGAAACCATTCCACCCCGGAACCTGTCGAAGACGACCCGCGCCGAGAACTTCGACGACTACTCCGGCATTCACCTCGTGGACGAGTCGAAGGCGAGCGGTACGGCGGTGGGTGCGGCTGCGGACGGGGCGTGGCTGAAGTTCGCGGATACGCAATTGGGCGCAGGGGCAACGAAGTTCACGGCCCGGGTGGCGGGTACCGGCGCCGGCACGATCGAGGTCCGGCTGGGTTCCGCGACGGGCAGGCTGGTGGGGACGGTTCACACGGCGGCGACTCCATCGTCGTACGACTACGAGACGGTGACCGTGGATCTGGCGGGCGGCGCGGCGAAAGGCCGTAGCGACGTGTATCTCGTCCTGAGCGACGGCCTGCGCATATCGGCCTTCGCGCTTCAGTGAACGAAAGGGAAAGGAAAAGGCCCCGCACTGCCGAAGCAGTGCGGGGCCTTACCCACATGGGATGAGTGGAGATGGCGGGAATCGAACCCGCGTCCACCGGTGCAGAATCAGGGCTTCTCCGTGTGCAGTTCGCTGTGATTTTCTCGGCCCCGGTGATCACGCGAACAAGTCGCCGACGGGCCCAGTCACTGTTTGATTTCCCATCGAACCCCGTGACCGGGCTCGACGGTTTAGTTCCCTAGATTATGCCAGGGTCCGGGTCGGGAACACCCCCGGGCTGACACCCTTTTAGGGTCCTTCAGTCGCTGTTATTAGGCAGCGAGGGCGAAGGACTGGGAATCGCTCTTGGAATTGGCGATTATTGGTTGCGACATATGGTTAACGAGATCATTGCCGCTTCCTCGACACGCTTCACCTGCTTCGACAGCCGCTGTCGAAACCGATCATCCCCATGTTGTTTTTTCAAACCGCTACACACCCGCTGTGGGGTGCAGTAGCCATCGTACGTGAACAACGCGCGCCGATGCCACCGTATTCCGTGTGGCTACTCGCCGCGCTGCTTCCGCTTCGCCGACGCGATCGCGCGGTCCGACTCCCGGCGGTCCTGCTTCTCGCGCAGGGTCTGCCGCTTGTCGTACTCCTTCTTGCCTCGGGCGAGGGCGATCTCCGCCTTCGCCCGGCCGTTGCTGAAGTACAGGGCGAGGGGCACGATCGTGTGACCCGTCTCCTGGATCTTGGACTCCAGCTTGTCGATCTCCTCGCGGTGCAGCAGGAGCTTGCGCTTGCGGCGCACGGAGTGGTTGGTCCAGGTGCCCTGGTGGTACTCGGGGATGTGGGCGTTGTGCAGCCACGCCTCGCCCCCGTCGATCTGGACGAAGCCGTCGGTCAGCGAGGTCCGGCCCTCGCGCAGCGACTTGACCTCGGTACCGGACAGGACGATCCCGGCCTCGTAGGTGTCGATGATCGCGTAGTCGTGCCGGGCCTTCTTGTTCTGGGCGACGATCTTGCGCTTGCCGCCCTTCTCGCCGTCCCTGGCCTTGCCGCCGGCGGCCCCGCCGCCCTGCTTGGGCTGGGACTCCTTGGGTACGTACATTCCCTTGCTCATAGTGCTGCCCATTTTCGCACTACAAGGGGGTCCGAGGGAAAGGCGATTACGGACGGCGATCGGGAACGCCTACGACGCGTCGCCGAGCCCGCTCAACACCGTCTCGGCGCGCTCCACGGCGGCCTGCCCCTGGGCGGTGACATCGAGGTCGGGGGTGATGCCCCGGCCGTCGACGGTGTGGCCGGAGGGGGTGCGATAGTGGCCGACGGTCAGTTCGGCGACGACGCCGTCGGGCAGTTTGCTCGGCATCTGGACCGAGCCCTTGCCGAAGGTCCTGGAGCCCACGACGACCGCGCGACCGCGGTCCTGGAGGGCGCCGGTGAGCATCTCGGCCGCGCTCATCGTGCCGCCGTCGACGAGCGCGACCAGGGCTCTGGTGGTGTCACCGCCGGCGGCCGCGTGCAGGGCGCGCTGCCGGCCGTCGACGTCGTACGTCGCGACGAGGCCGCCGTCGAGGAAGGCGGAGGCGGCGGTGACGGCCTCGGTGACCAGGCCGCCGGAGTTGCCGCGCAGGTCGAGGATGAAGGCGGAGTCGGCCGGGGCCTGTCGTACGGCGGTGCGGACGAGGTCGCCGACGCCCTTGGTGAACGCGGCGATCTTGATCACGGTGACCTCGCCGGGCAGCTTGCGGACGGTCACGGAGTCGGTGGAGAGGCGGGCGCGCCGTACGGTCTCGCTCCACGCGTGCGTGCCGCGCTCCAGGCCGAGGGTGACGGCGGTACCGGCGGCGGCGTCCTGGGCGTCGCCCCGCAGTAAGGAGACGACCTCGGTGACGGGCTGTCCGTCGACGTTCTCGCCGTCGACGGTCCGTAGCCGGTCGCCCTTGTGCACACCCGCGGCGGCGGCGGGCGACCCGGACTGCACCTTGGTCACCTCGATCCGGCCGTCCCGCTCGCGCCGGGCCCAGAGCCCGACGCCGGTGTACTGGCCGTCGAGGGCCTCCTCGAACTCCTCGTACTCCCCTTGGGAGTACACGGCACCCCAGCGGTCCCCGCTGCGGCTGACGGCGCGCTCGGCGGCCTCCATGGGCGACTTGCCGTCGGCCTTGGCCTCGGCGGCGGCCTTCGCGACGTCCTCGTCCGAACTCACCGTCGCCGAACGGGCCGTACCGGAGCCCGATTTCCGGTCGGACAGGTCGGGTTCGTCGAACGACCCGGCCGCCGCACCGGCCACCAGCACACTCGCGAACACCAATGTCAGGGCGGCCCCGCGGCGGATGCGGCGGGGCTGACAGAACAGGTCACGACCTGACATGGCGGTGAGTCTAGGACAACGCGAAGGGCCGCACGGGCGGTTGCCCGTACGGCCCTCTTGGCATGTGTCACACCTTCAGGTACTTGCGCAGCGCGAAGAACGCCGCAAGCGCGGGCATCAGGAGGCTCGTCGCGAGGATGAGCGGGAGCTTCGTCAACACCGCGTCCCAGCCGATGAAGTTGATCAAATTCAGCTTGTGGGACAGGTCCAGGCCGTGGTCGATGATGAAGTACCGGCCGACCACCAGGAATCCGCAGGCGACCGTGCCGCCGATCAGACCGGCGACCGCGGCCTCCATGATGAACGGGGCCTGGATGTAGAAGCCGGACGCGCCGACCAGGCGCATGATGCCGGTCTCGCGACGACGGCTGAACGCCGAGACGCGCACCGTGTTGACGATCAGCATCAGGGCGACGACCAGCATGAGGGCCATCACCGCGCGGGCGGCCCAGTTCATGCCGTTCAGGAGGCCGAAGAGGTTGTCCAGGATGCCCTTCTGGTCCTGCACCGACTGGACGCCGTCACGGCCGTCGAAGGCGGTCGCGATGACCTGGTACTTCTCCGGGTCCTTGAGCTTGATGCGGTACGACTCCTGCATCTGGTCCGGCGTGAGCGAACTGGCCAGCGGGGAGTCGCCGAACTGCTGCTTGTAGTGCTTGTACGCCTCGTCCTGGGACTCGAAGACGACGTTCTGGACGACCGACATCTTGCCGAGGTCGGACTTGATCTGCGCCTTCTGGTCGTCGGTCACCGCGCCCTTGGCGCAGTTGGGGTCGGACTCGGCGTCGCTCTTGTTGCAGAGGAAGATCGAGACGTTGACCTTGTCGTACCAGTAGCCCTTCATCGTGGTCACCTGGTCGCTCATCAGGAGCGAGCCGCCGAAGAGGGCCAGGGACAGGGCTACGGAGACGACGACCGCGAAGGTCATCGTCAGGTTGCGGCGGAGACCGACACCGATCTCGGAGAGTACGAACTGGGCGCGCATGGCGGCTTCTTCAGGCCTTTCCGTGGACGGACATCAGACGGCGGTCGGTCGGCGGTCAGTGCTGGTAGCCGTAGACGCCACGTGCCTGGTCACGGACGAGGCGGCCCTTCTCCAGCTCGATGACGCGCTTGCGCATCTGGTCCACGATGTTCTGGTCGTGCGTCGCCATCACCACGGTGGTGCCGGTCCGGTTGATCCGGTCGAGCAGCTTCATGATGCCGACGGAGGTCTGCGGGTCGAGGTTGCCGGTGGGCTCGTCCGCGATGAGGAGCTTGGGGCGGTTCACGAAGGCTCTCGCGATGGCCACGCGCTGCTGCTCACCGCCGGACAGCTCGCCCGGCATCCGGTCCTCCTTGCCGCCGAGCCCGACGAGGTCGAGCACCTGGGGCACCGATTTGCGGATCTCGCCCTTGGACTTGCCGATGACCTCCTGCGCGAAGGCCACGTTCTCGGCGACCGTCTTGCTGGGCAGCAGGCGGAAGTCCTGGAAGACGGTCCCCAGCTGGCGGCGCATCTGCGGCACCTTCCAGTTGGAGATGCGGGCGAGGTCCTTGCCCAGCACATGCACCTGGCCCTGACTGCACCGCTCCTCGCGGAGGACCAGCCTCAGGAAGGTGGACTTTCCGGAGCCGGAGGACCCCACGAGGAACACGAACTCGCCCTTCTCCACTTCCAGGGAGACGTCCCTGAGAGCGGGGCGGGTCTGCTTGGGGTAGACCTTGGAGACATTGTCGAATCGGATCACGGGTGCACCACGGGTAGCCGGGGGTAGGTGTGCGTGACCATACGCGACCCGGGTGTGCCCGCGCAGTCGGCGTCCGGGGTTGCGCGAGGCTTGCACGTTTTGTCGCGGATTTGAAGGGCTGGAACGCACAAGGTCGGGGCAGGATAAGGCGAGCCGCGCCGAATCCCGCGGAACCTGGCACAGTGGAGGGGAACGTTCGGGAACGTTCTCGTGTCCCGTGGCGTTGTGTCTGTGATAGCCGGTGCAAGGAGGGCGAGCGCATGACGTACGACCGGTTGGTGTGCGCGAACTGCGCGGCGCCCGTGAACGAGGGCCGCTGTCCCGTCTGCCGCGCGAACCGCGCGCGGCTGCAGCAGGAGAATCCGTGGGGCAATCTCAACCCCATGGCGTTGATCGCCCTGCTCGCGGTATTGATCGCGGCGCTGGCGCTGGTGGCGCACCAGACCGCGTAAGCGGCCTGTACGAAGGCATACAGAACACAGAACAGAGACACGCAGAAGGGCCCGGAGCGCACGCTCCGGGCCCTTCGTCGTACGACGTGCGTACGGTCCGTACGGGGACGGCTACCGTCAGGCGATCGTGCCGCCGCGGTTGCTGCTCGCGAGACGCGGGAGGACGCGGAAGGCGATGCCGCCGGCGATCATCGTCGCGGCGCCGATCAGCAGGAACGCGGTCTGGCCGGCACCGGTCTCGGCGAGCTCACCGCCGCTGCCCTGGGCCGTCGTGTCGGACCCGGTGTCGGTGAGCGCGGAGGTGCCCGCCTCCTGGGCGGAGGAGCCGCCGTCGGGGTCGGTGTTGTTGCCGCCGGTGGAGCCGGAGCCGCTGGTGCTGCCGTCCGACGGGGTGCCGGTGGGCTCGTCCGTCGGCTCGGTGGGGTTGCCGGTGGGCTCGGTCGGCTCGTCGCTCGGCGGCGTCGAGACCGGAGGCGTCGGGGTGGGCGGCTGGGAGGTCGGCGGCTCCGAGGTCGGGGGCTCGCTCGAGTTCGGAGCGGTCGGGACGTTGGTGTCGGTCGGGGAGGGCGGGGTGGTGTCGTCGAACTTGACGTCCGCGCTGACCCCGTTGTCGTCCACGGTCACGCCCAGGTCGAGCGCCGATGCGGCACCCGCGGCGGTCAGCGAGGCGCCGGCGGCGATGATCGCGCCGGCCGCTATGCGCGCGACACGGATCCGCGTCTTCTTGGTCATTAGGTTGCTACCCCCAGTAGCTCGTCGTCAGGGTGGCGCGTCGGTGTCCGGGGCCGTGATCGACGGGGGTGGCGGCTGGCGAAAGCTCAGATCCCCCGGTTCACATGCGCCCCGCAGACACGCATGCCACGCTTCACCCTTCCCAGTTTTCACAGCAACGTCAAGGCCGTTGCGAGCGCAATGTCCAACTAGGCGTTCTTTGCTGGGGAATGAAACCTGTGAGTGTGATGTAAAACCCAGACATCAAGACTCAAGAGGGGGACGAAAAAGGCAACTGCCGCCCGATGGGAGGCAGTTGCCTTGTCGACAAAGCAACTCGAAAGCCACGCGGGGAGTTACTTCTCCTGCTGCTTGCGCCAGCGAATTCCGGCCTCCAGGAAGCCGTCGATCTCACCGTTGAACACAGCCTCGGGGTTGCCGACCTCGTACTCCGTGCGCAGGTCCTTGACCATCTGGTACGGGTGCAGGACGTACGAACGCATCTGGTTGCCCCAGGAGTTGCCGCCGTCGCCCTTGAGGGCGTCCATCCGGGCCTGCTCCTCCTGGCGGCGGCGCTCCAGCAGCTTGGCCTGGAGCACGTTCATCGCGCTGGCCTTGTTCTGGATCTGCGAGCGCTCGTTCTGGCAGGAGACGACGATGCCGGTGGGGAGGTGGGTCAGGCGCACCGCGGAGTCGGTGGTGTTGACGCCCTGTCCGCCGGGACCGGAGGACCGGTACACATCCACACGCAGCTCGGACTCGTCGATCTCGAGATGGTCGGTCTGCTCGACCACCGGGAGGATCTCGACACCGGCGAACGAGGTCTGGCGGCGCCCCTGGTTGTCGAACGGCGAGATCCGCACCAGCCGGTGGGTGCCCTGCTCGACGGAGAGCGTGCCGTAGGCGTACGGCACGTGCACGGCGAAAGTGGTCGACTTGATGCCGGCCTCTTCGGCGTACGACGTCTCGTAGAGCTCCGTCTTGTAGCCGTGGCGCTCGGCCCAGCGCAGGTACATGCGCTGGAGCTTCTCGGCGAAGTCGGAGGCGTCGACGCCGCCGGCCTCGGCGCGGATGGTGACGACGGCCTCGCGGGAGTCGTACTCGCCGGAGAGGAGGGTGCGGACCTCCATCTCGTCCAGCGCCTTCTTTACGGCGGTCAGCTCGCTCTCCGCCTCGGCGCGGGTGTCCGGGTCGTCCTCCTCCTCGGCCATCTCGAAGAGGACCGAGAGATCGTCGATACGGCCACGCAGGGCCTCGGTCTTGCGGATCTCGGCCTGGAGGTGACTCAGCTTGCTGGTGACCTTCTGCGCCGCCTCCGGGTCGTCCCACAGAGAGGGCGCTGCCGCCTGCTCCTCAAGGACGACGACATCTGCCCTCAGCGTGTCCAGGTCCAGGACGGCCTCGATCGACTCCATGGTCGAGGAGAGGGACTTGAGCTCTTCGGAAACATCGACGACTGCCACGCCTCCAGCGTAACGGCTCCGCCAAGCGGGGAGTGCCGTGGCTGGAACGGGGCTCAAGTCACCCGGCACCGGTGCGTGCGTCCCTGGGACCCCCGGGCCTGTCCCCACCCAAGAGGCGGCCACTCCCCAGCCCGTCCGGCGTTTGAGGACGAGGCCGTTCAG
>NZ_BARF01000014.1 GCF_000367365.1 Streptomyces prunicolor NBRC 13075
GGCGGGGACGGTGTGGTCGACAGGGGCGGCGGCCGTACGTCCGTAACAGGCGTCCTGGTGTGGATCGTACGGCCGCTGCCTCAGCTCTTGCCGGTGCTGACGGACGACACGGGCGCCTGGCTCGCGCTGCCGGAGTCGCCGTCCGGCTCCTCGGCCAGCAGGTGGCGCAGCCGTTCGCCCTCGACGTCCACGTTGGGCAGCTTCCGGTCCAGCCAGCCGGGCAGCGCCCAGGCGCGGCGGCCGAGCAGGGTCATGACCGCGGGCACGATTGTCATCCGGACGACGAACGCGTCGAAGAGGACGGCGGCGGCGAGGCCCAGGCCGATCGACTTGATCAGCGCCACGTCGTCCAGCAGGAACCCGGCGAACACGGAGATCATGATGACCGCGGCGGCCGTGACCACCCGGGCGCTGTGCCGGAAGCCCGCGATCACGGCCTCCGTGGGCTCGGCCCCGTGGACGTACGCCTCCCGCATCCGGGTCACCAGGAACACCTCGTAGTCCATGGCGAGTCCGAACACCACGCCGATCATGAAGATCGGCAGGACGCTCACGATCGGCGAGGTCTGGTTGACGCCGAACAGGTCCGCCAGCCAGCCCCACTGGAACACCGCGACGACCACACCGAGCGTGGCGAGCACGCTGAGCAGGAAGCCGAGGGCCGCCTTGAGCGGGACCAGGATCGAGCGGAAGACGAGGAGCAGCAGGACCAGGGCCAGGCCGACGACCACACCCAGGTAGGGGATCAGAGCGCCGCTGAGCTTGTTGGACGCGTCGATGTTCAGCGCGGTGGTGCCGGTGACCAGCAGTTCGGCGCCGGTGTCGTCCTTGAGGGCGGGGCCCCGGTCGCGGATCTCGGAGACCAGGTCGACGGTGGCCGCGCTGCTGGGCGAGCTCTTCGGTACGACGGAGATCAGCGCGACGTCGCCGCTCTGGTTGAACACCGCGGGGCGCACGGCGGCGACGTCGGACAGCTTGCCGAGCTGGGCGACCGCGTCCTGCGCGGCGGTCTTGGCGTCGCTGCTGTTCTGGCCGTCGACGACCACGGTCAGCGGGCCGTTGTAGCCGTCGCCGAAGCCCTTGGAGATCGTGTCGTAGGCGATGCGCTCGCTGGTGCCCGGCGCGGACGTGCTGTCGTCGGGCAGGGCCAGGCGCATCGACAGGGCGGGGATGGCGAGGATGCCGAGCCCGACGACGGAGACGACCAGCATCTTCAGCGGGTTGCGGGTCACGAACCGGGCCCAGCGCACGCCCGCCGCCTCGCCCTTGCCGCCCTCTTGGAGGGCGCGCATCCGGCGGCTGGTGAACCGGCTGCCCATGATCCGCATCCCGGCGAAGCCCAGCACCGCGGGCAGCAGGGTCAGCGCGATCAGTACGGCGACGACGACCGCGAAGGCGGCGCCCAGGCCCATCGTGGTCAGCATGCTGATGCCGATGATGCTCAGACCGGCCAGCGCGATGACGACGGTGAGACCGGCGAAGACCACCGCGGAACCGGCGGTGCCCAGGGCGCGGCCCGCTGCCTCCTCCGGTTCGTGGCCGTCGCGGATCTCGTTGCGGTACCGGGAGACGATGAACAGGGCGTAGTCGATGGCCACCGCCAGGCCCAGCATCAGCGCCAGCGTCGAGGCGCTCGAGCTGAGGTCGAAGAACGCGCTCGCGACCGTGATGGCGGCGACCGCCGTCCCGACCCCGAAGATCGCCGTCAGCAGCGGCAGCCCGGCCGCGAGCATCGACCCGAACGTGATGACGAGCGCCACGGCCGCGATCAGCAGACCGATCAGCTCGGTGCTGCTGCTGCCCGCCTTCTCCTGTACGGCGTTGCCGCCCAGGCTGACCGCGAGGCCGGCCTTCTCGCCCTTGTCGGCCACGGAGTGCAGCGCGTCGCGCGCGGCGTCGGTGATGTCGGGCTGGGTCACCTTGTAGGTGACCTGGGCGTAGGTGATGGTGCCGGACTTGCTGATCAGGCCGCTCTGGTACGGGTCGGAGACGCTCGCGACCTGGGGCGCCTTCTTGAGGTCGGCGATCAGCGATTGGACCTCGGTCCGGTCGGCGCCGGAGGCCAAGGTGTGTCCCTTGGGCGCTTCGAACACCACGCGGGCGGTGGCGCCGGAGGCGGATGCCTGCGGGAACTCCTTCTCCAGCAGGTCGATCGCCTTCTGCGACTGGGTGCCGGGGAGGCTGAAGCTGTCGGACGTGCTCGTCGTGGCGTTCATGGCACCGATGCCGACGACCGCCAGGACGGCGATCCACAGCATCAGAACGAGCCGTCGGCGCCGGAACGAGAACCGGCCCAGCCGGTAGAGGAAGGTGGCCATGGGGTACTCCGACCAGGTTCGATAGAAAGTGGAGGGCCTGCGCGACCCATGGCTTCACGCTATGAGCGGCTTTCCTCGCCTCCGCAGCACCGGGGAAGTGAAAACGGCCGGGGTGACTAGTACCGGGGTACTAGGCCTTCTCCACCCTCCAGTCGAGGCGCGCGTCCCTCCCGTCGACGGTGGGCGCCGTGATCCGCCCCACAGGGCCCGCGGCAAGAGCCGGTTATGGTGATCAGGCGAATCGAACGTGGACAGAACCGGCGGAGGACACCGTGTCGGACGAAGGGCGTCGCATCGCCGGGCGCTACACGCTGACCGAGCAGATCGGCCGGGGCGGCATGGGCACCGTCTGGCGGGCCGACGACGAGGTGCTCGGCCGCCAGGTCGCGATCAAACGGCTGCACGCCCGCCCGGAACTCTCCGCCGACGAACTCGCCACCCTCTTCGAGCGCACCCGCCGCGAGGCCCGCAGCGCCGCCCGCATCGCGCACCCGAACGTGATCGTCGTCCATGACGTCGTGGACGACGGCGGCCGCCCCTGCATCGTCATGGAGTACGTCCCCGGCTCCACGCTCGCCGATCTCCTCAAGGACGGCCGGACCCTGCCGTACCAGGAGGCGGCCCGGATCGGCCTGGACATGGTCGCCGCCCTGCGCGCGGCGCACGCCGCCGGTGTGCTGCACCGCGACGTCAAGCCGGGCAACGTCCTGCTCGGCGCCGGCGACCGGATCGTCCTCACCGACTTCGGCATCGCCGTGACGGACGGGACGTCGACGTTGACCAAGACCGGCGAGATGGTCGGCTCCATCCACTACATGGCGCCGGAGCGGATCCGCGGGCTCACTCCCGGAACCGCCTCCGACCTGTGGGCCCTGGGCGCCACGCTCTACCAGGCCGTCGAGGGACGCCCGCCGTTCCGCCGGGTCACCGCGATGGAGACCGCGTACGCCATCGCCACGGACCCGATGGAACCCATGAAGCAGGCCGGCCCGCTGGAGCCGCTCATCGAGGCGCTCCTGATCAAGGAGCCCGACGAGCGGCCGACGGCGGCACAGGCGGAGCGGGCCCTACAGACCGCGTGGTGGGGAGACTCGACGGCCGAACTGCCCCCGCCCGCCGCCGAGTTGGTCGTCCCGCGACCGGAGCCGAAGCCGGCGGGAGACTCCGGCCGCGGACGGCGGCGGAGCCGTAAGGGGCTCCTCCTCGGAGGGATCGCCGTCGCCGTGGCCGCGGCTGTCGCGGCGACGGCGTTCGTGCTGCACACGACGTCGACGTCCGCACCCGACGACACGGCGAGCCGGCCCACGGCCTCCGCCTCGCCGCTGCCGGAGGGCTATCAGCTCGTCAGGGACCAGCAACTCGGTGTCTCCTTCCCCGTGCCGGACGGCTGGAAGGCCGGCAAGCGCACGGCGGAGGGGGTCACCTACACCGACGAGACGGGCCTGGCCGGACTCACCATCGGGATCGTCGACCCGGCGGGCCCCAACCCGAGCACGCACTTCGCGGACATCGAGGCCAACACCAAGGTCAACTACCCGACGTACCGCAGGCTCCGCATGCAGCAGACCACCTTCCAGCAACAGCCCGCCGCGATCTGGGAGTTCACCTTCCAGGGCCGGGCCCGGGTGTTCCGCGCCATCGACCTCGGCTTCGGCCGGGAGGGCGGCCGCGAGTACGACATCTACCTCTCGGCCCCGGACGCGAAGTGGGACACCTACCGTCCCGTCTTCGACACGGCCAGGGACGGCTTCGTGACGAGCGCGTCGTAACTCGCTTGCTCACGCCGGGTGTTCGGCGCAGAGGCAGCCAACTCCCTTCTCGATCCAGTCCCGTTCGACCCACTCCGGATGCTGCTCGATCATGAGCGCCCGGACCTCCTCGACGATCGTCTCCTCGCTCATCGCCGAGTCGCGGCGGACCCACGTCTCGTCCCGCAGCAGCCGCAGATAGTCACGGACGTCCGCGAGCAACTCCGGCCCACCGACGGCCCCGTGACCGGGTACGACGACTCGCGCCCCCTCGCCCGCGAGCCGCTCCATCACCGCGAGCCAACGCGTGCCGGACACATCGGTGTCGTACGGCGGGAACCACGGGAAGATCGCGAACTGCCCGGCCTCCACCAGGTCCCCCGTGAACAGCACGCCAGCGTCCGGCACCCGGACCACCTGGTCGCCCCTGCTGTGCGCCCGCCCTGTGGCCCTCAACTGCACGGTCCGGCCGCCGAGTTCGAGGTCGTACGCCTCGTCGTAGACGAGGTCGGGCTCCGGCAGTACGACCCCTTCGAGCTGCCGGGCGACCGGCTCGCCGAGCCCGCGGAACATGTCGAGGTAGCCCGCGCCCTTCACCTTCAGGTCCTCGGCCTGCGCACGGTTCACGAGGGACGTCGCCTCGCCCGCGAACACCTGCGCCCCGAAGGCGTGTTCAGGGTGGAAGTGGGTCGTCGTGAGGTACAGCCTGCGTCCCCTGGCGTACTCGGTCGCGAACTCCAGCACCTTCTCGGCGTTGCGCGGTCCCAGGCCCGTCTCCACGACGAGCACCGCGTCCCGGCCGCCGATGACACCGATGTTGGGCACCAGCGGCACCCGCCCGTCGGGCACGACCACCAAGTCGCGGTCCAGTTCCCGGACTTCGGCGATGTGCACGACGGGGTCCGGCAACACGCGGTCGGCCATGGTGACTCCTCAGCAGTACGGCGATCTCGTTCGCCCACCACTCCACCGCCGGACCCTCGACGGTGTCCAAGACCGATCCTGTCCGGCCGATACCGCCTCGGTATCATTGCCGGTCATGGAGCTACGCACGCTGCGCTACTTCGTGGCGGTCGCCGAGGAACTCCACTTCGGCCGGGCCGCCGCGCGGCTGCGGATGACCCAGCCGCCGCTGAGCCGGGCGATCAAACAGCTGGAGACCGAGCTCGGCTGCGCCCTCCTGCTTCGCTCGCCGACGGGGGTGGCGCTCACTCCGGCCGGTGTCCTGCTTCACGAGGAGGCGCGCGCCCTGCTGGCACAGGCCGACCGGGTGCGGGCCCGGGTGACCGCGCTGGCCGGGCCGGTCACCCTGACCGTGGGCACCCTCGCCGACAGCGCGGAACAGTTCGGCACGCGGCTCGCCGCCGCCTACCGGGAACACCACCCCGGCGCCCGCATCCTCATACGCGAGTCGGACCTGACCGATCCGACCGTGGGACTACGGGCCGGGCTCGTCGACGTGGCGCTGACCAGGACACCCTTCGACGACACCGGCATCACCACCCGGACCCTGCGTTCGGAGCGGGTCGGCGTGGTCCTCCGTACGGACGACCCCCTGGCCCAGCGTGACGGCCTGCGCCTGGCCGACCTCGCCGAGCGCCGCTGGTTCCGCTTCCCGGACGGCACGGACCCGGTGTGGCACGCCTACTGGACGGGCGCGGCGGGCGACGGCCGGCGCCGTGACGGGCCCGTCGTACGGACGGCTCGGGAGTGCCTGCAGTCCGTGCTGTGGAACGGCACCGTGGGGCTCATGCCGCTCGGGCACGCCCTGCCCGAGGGCCTGACCGTGGTGCCGTTGACCGACATGGCGCCCAGCGCGCTTGTCATCGCCTGGCGCGAGGCCGATGCCACCGCGCTGATCCGGTCGTTCGTGCGGATCGCCGAGACCGTCCATCGCGCGACCGACCCGGCTCGCGCGGGATGAGGACCGCGCGGCCGCACGCCGGTCACCCCGCGCGTTCCCCGCAGGTCCAACCGTGTGAGAGGGGTGTGCACCGCTCTTGCCTCCGCGCCCCGTTACCTTGCGGCAAAGTTACTGGCCAGCTACGCGATGCGGTCCGGCGCATCGGTGTTCGGCGAGCGGAACGGGCATCGGGTGACAGGTCGCGGCAAGGGACAACTGGAGGCGCAGTACGGCCTCTTGACGAGCATCGCCACGGAGGCGGGTGTCTCGCTCAGCACGGTGTCCAAGGTGGTGCACCGGCGCCGCGACGTCGGCGCGCGGACGCGCGAGCGGGTCGAGGAACTCCTCGCCCGGCACGGCTTCGTACGGCCCTGGGAGCGCGATCCCGCGACATCCCGGCAGATCATCGCGGTGTTCCGGGACCTGTCCGGGCCGTACACGCTGGAGGTGGTCCGCGGCATCGTGGACGCGGCCGGCGCGCTCGGCATCGACGTGGTCACCGGGACGACCAGCCGCCGGTCGATCTCCGGGTGGCTGGAGCAGTGCGTGGCGCTCGGCGCGGCCGGGATCGTCATCGTGATCTCCATGCTCTCCGAGGAGGACCAGCGCCGTATCGTCGAGCAGCGGCTCCCGGTGGTGCTGATCGACCCGCTCAGCGCGCCCTCCGAGGACATCCCCAGCATCGGCGTCACGAACTGGAGCGGCGCCCGCGACGCCGTACAGCACCTGTTGGGGCTCGGGCACACCCGGATCGGCATGGTCGCGGGCCGCTCCCACTCCCTGGCCGGGGCGGCGCGCGTGCACGGTTACCGGGCCGCGCTGGAGGAGGCCGGGATCGCCTACGATCCGGCGATCGTCCGCTCGACCGACTTCGACTACGCCGAGGCCCTCGCCACCGCAGGCCAGGTCCTGCGCGCCGCCGACCCGCCGACGGCCGTCTTCGCGGCCAGCGACGCACAGGCGCTCGGCGTGCTGGAGGCGGCGCGTCAGCAGGGGCTCGCCGTACCGGACGACCTGGCGGTCATGTCCTTCGACGACACACTCGTCGCGGCGATGGCCTGCCCGCCGCTGAGCGCCGTACGCCAGCCCTTCGAGGAGTTGGGACGCGAGGCGACCCGGGTGCTCCTCGAACTCGCCCAGGGGCGGCCGCCGGTGTCGCCGCGCATCGAGCTGGCCACGGAACTCGTCCTGCGGACCTCGACCTCCGTGCGCCGTCCCGTAGAGCACGTCAATACCGCGTAACTCCCCATCCTGCGAAACGCTTTCGACACGTGCCGGTGACATCGCGGTGTCGTATCCGAATACTGGCTTCCTGCTCCGCACCCCCATTCCATCCCCCTGGGACCTCCGGAAATTCCGGCACCCCTGGAACGTGGTGCGCGCCTTCCCCGGTGAAAGGAACGCCGTTGACCAGATCTTGGGCGCGAAAGGCTTTCGCTGCGGCGACCGCCTTCGGCATGGGCGTGGCATTCGCCATCGCCTCCACGACGACTGCCTCTGCCTATCAGCCGAGTCCCGCGAATCTGTATACGGCGACCAGCACCGCCGCGTGCAGCAAGAGTCCGTGTGTGCTCTACCCGAAGTCGGCCCAGCTGGCGGACGGCCGGATCGTGGCCACCTTCGAGAACGACCAGACCGCTCCGGTCGGCCAGACCCTGCCCGTGTACAAGAGCGACGACGACGGCACGACCTGGGCGAAACTGTCCGACGTCAAAGCCCCCGCGTATCTCTCCAGCGACTCCAAGTACGCGAAATACACGAGCAATTGGACCAACCCGTATCTCTACGTCCTTCCGCAGAACGTCGGAAGTCTGACCGCCGGCACCCTGCTGCTGGCGAGCATCGTCTCCGGCGACGACTACTACTACCAGGAGCAGAAGGCCGCCAACTCCAGCTGGACGCCCACCAGTGACGGCGACCGCAAGGACGTGGCGCTCGCCCTGTACTCCAGCACCGACGACGGCGCGACCTGGTCCATCCAGAACATCATCACCGCCGGTAGCTGGCAGGGCGGCAGCGCGGGCAGCGTCGGCCGGGTCTCCACGGCCAACACCTACGCGCAGGTCGACCCCGTCTGGGAACCCCATCTCCTCGCCCACAACGGCACGTTGATCGCTTACTACTCCGACGAGGACGACTACACCGGCTACAACACCACCACCGGTGCCCCGACCCTCGACCCGGACAACGCCACGGCGACGGACTCCAGCGGCCAGGTCCTCCTGCACCGCACCTGGGACGGCGGCAGCACAACGTCCTGGAGTTCTCCGGTAGTTGACGTCCCGGGCGCCACGGTGAGCATGGGCAACGGCAAGACCGAGATCGGCGGCGGCCGGCCTGGTATGACGACCATCGCCCCGACGACCGACGGCAAGTGGCTTCTGACGTACGAATATTGGGGCGGCGGCACCAACGTCCGCTACCGGATATCCGACGACCCGACGAAGTTCTTCTCGGCCACGGACGCCGCGATCACCGCACTCCCTGTGCCCTCGGGTGGCGCCATCCTCTCCACCGGCGGCAGCCCGGTGCTGCTCCCGATGCCGGACGGCCGGATCGTCTACAACGCCTCCGGCAGCGGCGACGTCTGGGTGAACGAGTCCGGGCTGTCCACCGGCACCTGGAAGGAGTACAAGACGTCGATCGCGGCCGGGTACAGCCGCATGCTCCAGTACGTCGACGGCACCGGACGCGTCCTCGTCCTCCAGGCCTCGTGGAGCGGTACCAGCGTGGGCCCCGTGAAGTACGCCGAGGTCGACCTCGGCCGCTCCGACGGCGCCTACTACAGCCTCGTCAACCGGCTCACCGGCCAAGTCCTCAGCACCGCGTCCGGCAAGACCCAGGACGCGAACCTCACCGGGAACACCCCCGACCTCGTCCTGGCGGCGAACACCGCGGCCACCACCCAGCGCTGGCACCTGACCGCCAAGGGCAGCAACATCACGCTGCTCAACAAGGCCGGAGGCCGCTCGGCCGCCATCTGGACCGGCACGGCGACGGCCGGGCAGAAGCTGGCCCAGTGGGTCGACGACGGAGCCACCGACAAACAGTGGACCCAGGTCGCCTCCTCGACCAGCGGCTACTACAAGCTCCGCTCGGTCCTCAACACCAGCCTCTACATGACCGGTTCGACCGCGGGCGGCTCCGTAACCGTGGCGGCGGCCACCACCGACGGCTCACAGGACTGGCAGTTGGTCCAGGACCCACTCCCCACCGCCTCCACCTTCACCCTGAAGGGCACGAACTCCAGCCGCTGCCTCGACGTCCCGAACGGCGCGACGGGCGTCCAGGTCCAGATCTACGACTGCTCGGGCAACGCCAACCAAACCATCACGCAGACCGCCGCGGGCGAACTCCGCGTCAACGGCAACTGCTTGGCCGCGAACGGTGACGGCACCACCGCGGGCACCACGCTCATCCTCTGGGCCTGCAACGGAAAGAACAGCCAGAAGTGGGCCTTCCGCGTGGACGGCACCATCGTCAACCGCTCCAACGGTCTGGTCATCGACGTGACCAACTGGGGTACGGCCAACGGCTCGAAGGTCGAGCTGTGGACCGGGCTGAGCAACGCGACCCAGCAGTGGACCCGCGCCTAGGCACATGACAGAAGCGGCGCCACCGTTGGATACGGTGGCGCCGCTTCGTGTAAGTGCCGCTGCTTCTACTCCCGTTCGACGCTCCCCGGCACCCGCGCGGCGACCGTGAACTCGCCGTCCACCGGCACCAGTTCGCGGTCCACGGCAAGCTCGTCGATCTCGAAGGTGGTGTACGACAGGCCGTGCCCGAAGGGGAACGCCGGTGTCGGGTCGAGGTTGGACAGCCAACTCTGCCGGTCGGCGAGCGGTGCGTGGAGGTAGGTGTAGGGCTGGCCGCCCGGAGTGATCGGGATCTGTACCGGGAGCTTGCCGCTGAAGTTGGCCTCACCGGCCAGGAGTTGGGCCACCGCACGGCCGCCCTCCTCGCCCGGCAGGAAGACTTGCAGTACGGCCTTGCCACCGCTCTGGGTGAGGATGAGGGGGAAGAGGAAGCCGTTCCAGACCTGGAGACCGTCGTAGACGGCGACCGCCATCAGCGCCGGGCGGGCCAGGGGCACCGCGAGCGACCACAGCATGCGCCAGTCGCCAGCGCCGTCGACGATCATCGCCTCGAACAGCGAACGGGGCACGTCCGGCAGGAAACTCACCAGGATCATCACGGTGATCGGCAGTGCGAACGCCGCCGAGGGCAGGACGATCGCGAGCAGGCTGTCGGAGGTGAAGTCGGACCGGCTGCGGAGGCTGGTGACGACCAGCCAGTAGATGGGGACGACCACGAGCGCCGTCCAGAAGAGCGTGGCGCCGCCGGTGAGGGCGCGGCGGCGGAGCCCGGGAACGGGGTTGCGCCGGACGGGACTTGGCGGCACCGCCCGGTGGGTGGGGACGGTCTCCCGTGCGGTGGTGGTGCGGGTCCTGGTCACGGTGGTGCTCACCTGCCCTCCTGCCGGCTGTCCATCCGGGTGAAGCCGGACCGCGTCACCGGTCCGGCGCCGTCGAGCGCGGCGGCCTCGTACAGGGCGGTCGGGATCTGCCATATCCCCGCTTGGTAGAGCAGGGCGTGGAACGGCAGGAACTGCCAGGCGATCACGAAGATCACGGTGTACAGGGCGAGTTCGGGCGAACCGAGCAGCGGCTTTGCCAGCCAGTGCAGACCGGGGGCGGAGCCGATGCCGAAGGACGGGTCGAGCAGCGCCTGCCAGGTGAGGCCGAGCGCCAGGGCGATCGGCGTCTGTACCAGTCGGCTGACCACCATCACCTTGAGGGTGAGCCATACCGACTGCCAGGTGGCGCTGTCGGTGAGGACGGACGTTCAGTTGGCGGCGCCCGCCCAGCCGATGGAACCCAGCCCGTCCCAGCGGGCGACGCTGAGCGCCGCCACGCCGACCAGGGGCACGAAACCGAACAGACCGAAGAGAAGCAGGGCCGGGGCGGCCATGAGGAGGCCGCTCCCTCCTCTGCGGCGTACGGGGGTGGTGGTGATGGTCACGACCCCGCCTTGCTCATGTTCACTCCGAACTCCGCGGGCGAGATCTGCCGCAGGAACGACTTGTCGGTGTTGGTCAGCAGCGGGTCGGCCTGGTCGGACGGCAGCGCCTGGTCCCACGAGAGCTGGAAACTCGGGGCCTTGTCCACCAGGTCGTAGACGAACGTCAGCCACGCCTTGTCGGACGAGGACTTCACCGCGGCGAGCTTCGAGTCCAGGCCCTTGACCGGCGGGACGCTGCCCGAGGCGAGGTAGGCGTCGACCTGGGAGCCGTTGAGGACGTAGTTCTTCAGGTACGTCAGCGCGTCCGACTTGTTCTTGGACGACTTGTTCAGCGACAGGAAGTTCGACGGGTTGCCGACGATGTTCGCCGCGCTGCCCGCGCCGTCGGTCAGGGCCGGGAACGCGGTGTAGCCGAGGTCGCCCTTCTTCAGGAAGTCGGGCGCGGCCTTGGCGATGTTGGCGTACTCCCAGGTGCCCATCACCTCCATGGCGGCCTTGCCCGTGTAGAGCAGCGCGGTCGAGGCGCCCTGGTCGTAGGTGACGGAGGAGGCGTTGTTCCCGAAGGCGCCGGCCTTGGCCAGGTCCTGGAGCTTCTGGTTGGCCTTGGTGACCGACTGGTCCTTCCAGGTGGCGGCGTCACCCGAGGCGATCCTCGCGAAACACGCGCGAGCCGCCGGTCCGGTCGACCAGGTACTCCAGGTACATCAGCGTCGGCCACTTGGAGTCGGCCGCGAGCGACAGCGGCGTGACGCCCTTGCCCTTCAGCTTCTTCACGGCAGCGAGCAGGCCGTCGTACGTCTTCGGGGGCTGGACGTCCACGTCGGACAGCACCTTCTTGTTGTAGTAGAGGACGACCGGGGCGAGGCCGTTGACGGGGACGCCGTAGACCTTGCCCTCGAAGGTTGCGCTCTGCATCACGCTGTCGGTGTACCGGTCCGCGTTCACGTCCGTGGCGTTCAGGACATCGACCTTGCCGGCCTTGACGTAGTCGTTCAGGGCGCCGCCGCCCCAGTTGAAGAAGAGGTCCGGGGCCTGGTTCGCGTCGAAGGCCACGCGCAGCTTCTGCGTGTACTCGTTGTTCGAGAACAGCCGCAGGGTGATCTTCGCGTCGGGGTGGTCCTTGTTGTAGGCGTCCACCGACTGCTTGAGGATCGTCTGGTCGTTGAGCGCCCATATCGTCAGGCCCTTCGACGACGAGGTGGACGGTCCCGAGAACCCGCACGCGGCCAGGCTCGTGGCGGCGGCCAGGGCGACCGTGACCGCGACGGCGCGTCGAATTCTCGGGCTTCCGAGACGTCCGGTGACCGGGATTCCCCGCATGGGTGTGCCTCTCTTCTTTCGGCATGCCGTAAATGCGCAGGCCAGAGGCAGAAACGGATACCGGCCCGAAAGACTTTCGGATGCCCCACCGCGGCTCGCCTGCCCGCTGGCGGGGACACTGACACGGAATTCACACCCAGGACAAGCACGGGAAATTCCTCGGTTACGAAACGCTTTCGCGACGCCGAGGGATGGCGGGTCCCTCCTGGTTCACCGGAACTCGTGCACCACCCGGATCTCGCCGACGATGTGGGCGTTGAACTCGTCCAGCTCCTCGGCCGGCACCCACAGCTCCAGGATCGTCTTCCCGCCCGCCTGCTGGACGGGATACCGGGTCAGGAACGCCGACTCCACCTCGAAGCGGGTCACGAAGCCGGCGCCGTCGTGCTTGACGTTCCAGTCCCGCGCGATCCGGATCGCGTAGTCCTCGTTGAGGACCGGGTAGAAGATCGGCTGCTCGGGCAGCCGGGGCGGCCAGCCGCGCCAGTCGAGCGCCTTGACCAGGTCCAGCTCAATGGGGCCGGTGGGGCGCCAGAGGGTGGTGGTCGGTCGCCGGTTCGTCATCGGAGTCGCTCTCTGCGCAGGGGATCAAGGGGTCGGATCGGACGGTATCGGCGCTACGGGTGCCCCGGCCACGGAGTTTCGCCCGCGGCCCGATCCCATCGCGCCACGGGTCGCTACCGTCCGAACGCCCGCGCGGGTGTTGGGATGGGGGCGGCAGAAAGGGGCCGCGGTGGACGGCGACGGGGTTGGCAGGTCGGAGGCGGGCGCGACGGATCGGTTCGCGCTCGCGGAGCGGGCCGTGTCCGCCATCGGGTCGACGCTCGACGAGCGCAGGACGGCGGCGGAGTGCGCGCGGTTCCTCGTCGACGAGCTGTGCGACGCGGCGGCCGTGGACCTGTTCGCACAGGACGAGGCGCGCCCGGCACCGCACGGCATGCTGCACCCGATGGCGGCCGAGGGCCGCAAGGAACTGCTGGACAGCCTGCGCACCGCGCCACGCGAGGACGTCATGGTCCGCGCCCTGGACGCCGGCCACCCGATCACCACGTCCTTCACCACGAACGACCACGGCGTACTCGCGGCTCTCTCCGTGCCGCTGACCGCCTGGGGCAAGGCCTACGGCGCACTCCTCGCCATCCGCGAGGGACGGTCGTTCGGTGACGACGAGGCCGCCGCCGTCCACTACGCGGCCCGGCTCACCGCCGCCCATCTGCACCACGCCGTCGAACACCATCGCCTGCGCACCACCGCCCTGAACCTGCAACAGGTCCTGCTCACCGAACCCAGCCGCCCCCACCCCAACGTCGAGATGGCCACCCGCTACCTGCCCGCGGGCACCGGCACCCTCGTCGGCGGCGACTGGTTCGAGGCCGTACGACTGCACTACGGCCGCACCCTCCTCGTCATCGGCGACGTCATGGGCCACGGCCTGGACGCGGCCGTCGACATGAACGCCTACCGCTCGATGCTGCGCTACGTCGCCTCCACCGATCTGCCACCCCACCGCATCCTGCGCCAGATGGACACGGCCATGTCCGAGGAGCACAACCGCCGCCCCGCGACCTGCCTGCTCGCCCTCCTCGACCCGGACCGCGGCACGGCCGCCTTCGCCGGCGCGGGCCACCTCCCGCCCGCCGTCTTCCACCGCGACGGCGTCGGCGAACTGATCCCCGTCCCCGTCGGCCCACCCCTCGGCACGGGCCTCGCCGACTACGAGATGACCACGCTCGCCCTCACCCCCGAGGACACCCTGGTCATGTTCACCGACGGGCTGGTCGAGCGCCGCGGCGAGGACATCGACGTCTCCCTCGCCCGCCTGGCCCGGCTCCGCCTCCACCCCGGCCAGGGCGTCTCCCGCCTCCTCGACGACATCGTGCTGCGCCTGCACGTCCAGGAGGCGGAGGACGACGTGGCCGCGATCGCCGCCCGGTTGCGCCCGAGGAACCCCGCCTAGGAACTTCGCGAACGGGAATCACGTACGGCACCGGTGTCCCCGGCCGGGCCGGCTCATGTGTCCGCCAGCCGTCCCCCAAGGTTTGGCAACACCTCGGCAACGCCCGGATGTTGCCGGTCACGGCTTGGCCAACCCCTTTCCGCACGTTGGCCGCAAATTCATCGCACGCCCCTGACACCCCCTACCGAGACGGGCGGAGAGTGGTCCGAGGTCTGGTCCACGAGATCCCTCGAAGGTCCTCAAGAAGGGGCAATCATGGCCGAGTTGACACGTCGCAGACTCCTGGGTTCCGCCGCGGGCGCAGTGGGCGGCGCCGCGGCACTCTCCCTCCTCCCGCCGAGCGTCCAGAAAGCCGTCGCCGCCGAACCGCCGAAGAACGGCTCGCTGCGCGACATCGAACACGTCGTCATGCTGATGCAGGAGAACCGGTCGTTCGACCACTACTTCGGCACGCTGTCCGGCGTTCGCGGATTCGCCGATCCGCGCGCACGCAAACTCGACACCGGGCGCAGCGTCTTCTACCAGCCGGACGCGGTGAACCCGAAGGGCTACCTCCTCCCGTTCCACCTCGACACCCACACCTCCAGCGCGCAGGCCATCCCGTCCACCAGCCACGCCTGGTCGGTCCAGCACCAGGCCTGGAACAACGGCAAGATGGACCAGTGGCTGCCGGCCCACCGCGCGGCCGACGGCGTCAACGGCCCCTACGTGATGGGCTATTACACGCGCGAGGACATCCCGTTCCAGTTCGCGCTCGCCGAGACCTTCACCATCTGCGACAACTACTTCTGTTCGGTGTTCGGGCCGACCTGGCCCAACCGGCTGATGTGGATGACCGGTTCGATCGACCCGGGCGGTACGCAGGGCGGCCCGATCATCAGCAACGTCGCGCCCGCGCCCTACCGTTGGACGACGTACGCGGAGCGCCTCCAGAACGCCGGTGTCAGCTGGAAGGTGTACCAGGAGGAGGACGACTACGGCACCAACATGCTGGAGCAGTTCGCCTCGTTCAAGAACGCCCAGCCCGGCTCCGACCTGTACGAGCGGGGTGTACGCCCGCAGCCGCACGGCACGTTCGAGGACGACGCCCGCAACGACCGGCTGCCGACGGTGTCGTGGATCTGCCCCACGAGCTACCAGTCCGAGCACCCGGACTACCTCCCGGCCGCCGGTGCCGACTACGTCGCGTCGAAGATCGAGGCGATAGCGTCGAACCCGAAGGTGTGGCGCAAGACCGCGTTCATCCTCAACTACGACGAGAACGACGGCCTGTTCGACCACGTCGTCCCGCCGACCCCGCCCGCGGGCACGAAGGACGAGTTCATCCAGGGCCTGCCGATCGGCGGCGGCTTCCGCGTCCCCGCGATCATCATCTCGCCCTGGACCGTGGGCGGTTGGGTCGCCTCGGAGGCCTTCGACCACACCTCGGCGCTGCAGTTCCTGGAGCGGTTCACCGGCGTCGAGGAACCGAACGTCACCGACTGGCGCCGTGACACCTTCGGCGACTTCACCTCCGCGTTCCGCTTCCGCGACGCCCGCCCGCGCTCACCCCGGCTGCCCGACGACACGGCGGAACAGCTGGAGAAGGCGAAGGAGGAAGTGGCGACACTGCCGAAGCCCACGCTCCCGGGCGCGGACCAGAAGTTCCCCCACCAGGAGCGGGGCCGCCGCCCGCACGTCTGACCAGCCTCACGTGGTGAGCGGCCCTGACCAGTGTCATTCGGTCGGGGCTGCTCGCGTGGTTGAGGTGTTCCGCTCGGCGTGGCCGGGGCTGGATGGCACGACGTGTACCGGTGGCGTCTGACCTGGGCCGTTGTGACGGGCGGCCTCGTCTGTTGTCATTCGGCCAAGACCACCCGCGCGGCTGAGGTGGTGCGCTCGGCCCGGCCGCGGCGAACAGTGCGACGTGCACCAGCAGTGTCCGACCTGGACCCCGTGACGGACGGCCCCGGCCGCTGTCATCCCGCCAGGGCCGCCCGTGCCGCCGACAGCGTCCGCTCGGCGTAGCCGCGGCCGAACAGGACCACGTGGACGAGCAGCGGGAACAGCTGGTGCAGGCCGATGCGGTCGGGCCGGCCGGGGGCGAGCGGCGCTGTTTCCTGGTAGCCGTCCAGCACCTCGGACAGGTGCGGGCAGCCGAAGAGGTGCAGCATCGCCAGGTCGGTCTCCCGGTGGCCGCCGTGTGCGGCCGGGTCGATCAGCCGGACGTGTTCGTCGGCGCCCCACAGCACGTTCCCGTTCCAGAGGTCGCCGTGGAGTCGTGCGGGCGGCTCGGCGGGACCGGCGAGTCGGGGCAGCTGCTCGCAGACCCGCTCCACGACCGTCGCCTCGGTGTGCCGCAGGGTGCCCGCGTCGACCGCTCGGCGCAGGTAGGGCAACACCCGTTGCCCGGCATACCAGTTGGGCCAGTCAGTGGCCGGGACGTTGCGCATCGGGGCGAGCCCGATGTACGCGTCCGCGGGACCGCCGGGCGGTGGCGCGCCGAACGCGGGTGCGCCGGAGGCGTGCAGGGCGGCCAGGTCACGGCCGAACCGGACGGCGGCTCGCGCACTCGGCGGGCCGGTGCGGACGTGGTCGGTGACCAGCCAGTGCTCGTCCACTCCGCGCACGGCGGGCACGCGGACCGTACCGGCGTCCGCCAGCCAGCGCAGCCCCGCCGCCTCGGCCCGTACCGCGCCGGGAGCCGTATCGCCCTTGACGATCACCAACTGCCCACCGCTGAGCTCGACTTCGGTGACCGCCCCGGACAGTGGACGCGCGCCGGTCACCGCGCACCCGGTGAGCCGGGCCGCCGCCGTACCCGGAGTCTCGCGATGGATCACGGGGCCAGCGTACAGCGGCCGGTCAACGAGTCCCCGACCCACAGGCCGGACTCGCGCAGCACCCGGTCGACTGTCTCCTCCAGCGAGCTCGTCGCCGGGATCACCGTCTCGACGCCGCCCGGCAGCAGATCCAACGGCTGGTACCACTCCCGGAGTTGGTGCTCGGTGACCTCGTCGGCGATGGGCTTCGTGGCGTGCCGGGCCAGGGTCTCCTCGAACGGTACGTCTAGGTAGTAGCAGTGCGTGCGGTCGGGGAAGTCGGCGAGCAGGCCGGACAGCATCTCGCCGTAGTGAGGGAAGTAGAGGATGCCTTCCAGCACCGCGTGGAAGCCGTGTGCCAGAGCGTGCCGGACGGTCAGGTCGATCAGGCCGATGTTCGCGCCGCCGGGGATGTCGTGCTCGCGCAGCACCTCTCGCCGCAGGACGTCCTGGCGGACCAGGGCGATGCCGCGGCCGTACCGCTCGCGCAGACCGGTGGCCACCGAGCTCTTGCCGGAGGCGCTGTTGCCGCGCAGCACGATCAGCCGGGTGGGGGAGGAGGGCGTTGTCACCGGGGCACCCTATCCACCGTGTGGCACTGAGTGACCGGGTGACCGCAAAGTGCCCTCTGAGGTGCATCCGGTCTGCTTATATCGTGGGAAAATGGTGTGATAGCGGCGATTGGTGGCAGGGCCATGACGGACGCGGAGATCGACTACGCGGCGGTGTTCAAGGGGCTGCCCGGCATGGTGGCCCTGCTGACCCCCGACCTGGTGTACGCGGACGCCAATGAAGAATTCCTGCGTATGTCCGGCCGCACCCGCGAGCAGGTCGTCGGCCGCTTCCTCTTCGACGTCTTCCCGGACAACCCGAACGACCCCGCCGCCACCGGCATGCGCAACCTGGAGACCTCGCTGCGCCGCGTCACCACCACCGGCGAACGCGACACCATGGCCCTCCAGCGCTACGACGTCGAGTCGACGACGTGTCCCGGAAAGTGGGAGCAGCGCTACTGGAGCCCGGTCAACGCCCCCGTGCTCGACCCGGACGGCAAGGTCGTCCTCCTTGTCCACCGGGTGGAGGAGGTCACCGAACTGATCCGGGCCCGCGGCAGCTCCGGCGGCAGCCGCACCCGCGTCCTGGAGGCCGAGCTGTACACCCGCGCCCGCGAACTCCAGGAGGTCAACGAACGCCTGCGCAGCGCCCACGCCCGCGAACGCGAGGTCGCCCTGGCGCTGCAAGAGGCGATGCTGCCCACCCGCCGGCAGGGCGCCGGTCATCAGATCGCCGTGCGCTACCGGCCCGCGGTCGGCTCCCTGAACGTCTGCGGCGACTGGTACGACGTGGTCGACCTGGTCGGCGGCAACCGTATCGGCGTCTCCGTCGGGGACATCGTCGGCCACGGCCTGGCCGCCGCTGGCGTCATGGGCCAGCTGCGCAGTGCCCTGAGCGCCACCTCCCGCGTCGCGGACGGCCCCGCCGAGGCCCTCGACGTCCTGGGCCGCTACGCCAACGTGGTCGACGGCGCCGAGTCCGCCACGGTGGTCACGACCTTCGTCGACTTCGACCGGCACACCATCACCTACAGCAGCGCCGGGCACCCACCGCCCGCCCTGGTCCATCCCGACGGCCGCGTGGAGTTCCTGGACCGGGCCACCGACCCGCCGCTCGACGCCCGTCCCGACCCGATACCCCGACCGCAGGCCAGCACCGCCTTCTCCCGCGGCTCCACCCTGGTCCTCTACACCGACGGCCTGATCGAACGCCGCCACGAGGACATCGACAAGGGCCTGGCCCGCCTCGCCGACTCCCTGGTCCGCCACCAGGGCATAGACCTCGAAGCCCTCGCCGACGCCGTACTCCTCGAACTGCTCCCGCACGGCGGCGCCACCGACGACACGGCCCTGATCATCGTGCGGCTCTGACTCGCCGTAGGCCGTTTCGGGTCATACGACGATGCAGGTCAGCGCCGCCCACAGCAGCGGCGAGTGCTCGATACGGCCGTCCGCGCGCCAGCGGTCGAGCTGCTCGCGCTGCCAGCCGCCGAGGCTCCGCACGGGGTCCTCGTCCTCGTGAGCCGTGTCGACGGCGACGATCGCCTGCGTCAACGGGCGTACGGACTCGGGCAGTTGGGCCAGTCGGTGGAAGGCGAGACTGGTCGGCAGCACCCAGCGGGTGGCGGTGACCAGTTCGGCGCCGTTGTACAGCATCGCCGCCGCCAGGCCGAAGGACTCGGCGAACCGCAGATCGCCGCCGCTCTCGCAGCCGATGAGGGCGACCCGGGGCGGCGCGGGCCAGATCCGCGCGCCTGGTTCGCCGTCCGCGCGGAGGGGGAGTGAGCCCAGGAGCAAGTCCTTGGCGGAGAGCGGGCGGTGGGCGCGGAGCGGCTCGGCCAGGCCGGCGGTCCCCGCGTCGCAGCACAGGTGCAGGGTGCCGTCCTCGCTCTGCCCGCCCTCGACCGGCGCACCGCTCACATGCCCGACGTACAGCAGCCTGCGGGCGCCCTTGCGGAGTACCTCGCTCAGCCAGTCCCGGTCCAGGTCCGTGCGGCGGAACGCCTCCGCGGGGGTGGCGACGGACGGTACGACGTCGCCTCCGTCGAGGCGGCGCCGGACCAGCGACAGCAACTCCGGGTCGGAGCCGGGTGGTCCCAGGACCGAGCCGAGCGGGGAATCGGCGCGGAAGCCGGGGACGCGGGGGTCGAGGACGAGAACGACCGGGCCGGTGTCGGTGGCCTGTGCTGTCGCGGGCGCCGGCTTGCGTGGTCGCAGTGATGCCGGTGCGGTGGTCACGACGTCCGCCAGGTCGATGAGCCGTACGTCGGTCCCGTCGTCGACGGCGAGCAGTTCCCAGGGGACTTGGGCGACACGGGGCGAGGGCTGGATGCGTACGAGGGGACGGCCCGCCCGTTCCGCCACCTGGCGTATCTGCGCGGTCAGTTGCTCCGGCCACAGGGCCTCGGCAAGGGTTCGCGCGAGTCGGCGTTCGCGTCCGGGCTCGGCCAGCGCGCCATCGTCGAACGTTCGGCGCATGCCCTCCGCCCTGTCACCCGCTCCCGGCAGTGCGTCGACCAACTCCCTTACTGCCTGGTCGACTTCGGCACCGGGCCCGTGTCCGGTGCCGAACCCCTGGGCCCCGCCCGCCCAGATCCAGGTCATGAACAGGTCGCCGGCGTCGGCCAGTCGGACCTGGACCACCGGGCGGCTCGTCAGGTCGTCGGTGATCCAGAACGGCACCGCTTCCTCGTGCGCGATCCGCCGGTGATAGCGGAACTCTGCCGCCGCGATGTACTCCTGCAGCGCGACGCGGCCCGGCCCCGACTGCGCCGACATCCGCACCTTCGGCGGCGGCGCGACCCGCAGGCCGACCGAGGCCGCGGCCTCCGCCGCGACACCGCCGAGCGTCATCGTGCCCTCGGCGTGCTCGGGGTGCGCGTACGACTTCATGGCCGCGCTCGGGAAGACCGACGCGGGGTCTTCGACCGGCTCGGCGGTGGGCGGTGTGCGGTCCAGGGCCAACGAGGCACCCGCGCAACGGTGTTCGGCCAGTTCGAAGAGCAGACCCTGGTCCTGTCGGCGGATCGCGAGGCGGAACACCAATTGCATCGCCTCGTCGGCGAGTTGGAGCCACTGACTGCGCGCGTGGGCGGTCGCGAAGTCGTAGCGTGCCGCTTCCAGAGCCAGTGCGGCGGGCAGGGCGAAGGAGAGCGCCGTGTCGATCGACTCCCGCTCGTGATCGCCGTGATCGGTGCGGTTGAGGTTGTCCTCAAGAGTGCGGGCGAGCATGAGATCGACCTGTGCGCACCGCTCGTACACCTCCCGCTCCTGGTACACGTCCCGCGCCGCCTGGGCCAGCCGCTTCATCTCGTCGATGTCGCCCTGGTCGTAGGCGTGTTGGGCACCCAGCAGCATGGAGTCGGCGGCGGCGAGCGAGGCACCGAGCCGTTCGAACCGGGCCAGGCTCGCCGCCAGCAGCTCCTCCGCGCCGATGGCGTCGCCACGCCGACCGGCGAGAAAGGCACGCGCCTGCTCGCAGACCGCCAGGTCGCCGAACCACCGCTGCCGCTCGAAGAACGCGGACGCCTCCGCGAACAGCCGCTCCGCGAGGCCGAGTTCACCCCGGTGCATCGCCGCGTACGCCCGGTGCGCGAGTAGGGTGTGCTGCCCGCCGGTGTCCCCGAGCGCCCGGAAACGCTCTTCCGCGCGGGCGAAGTAGTCCTCGGCCGGGTCGAACCGCCCGGTCGAGGAGCAGATCAGTCCGAGGGCGACCAGGAGCCGCGGGATCGTCTCCACCGCGGTCGTGGGCGTGGTCGACAGCAGCGCCGTCGCCTGGTCCTCGGCGGCTCCCCACTCACCTCGGTCCATCAGCAAGTGCGCCCGGTTCAGGCCGAGTTCGGAGGCGCGCAGTCCGTCGGGGTCGTCGAACTCGGGCAGCCTGACCGCCGCTTCGTCGAGACAGGCCAGTGCCTCGTCCAGACGTCCGGTCCTGCGCAGGAGGTCGGCTCCGGAGATCAGGGTCCGCAGCAGCATCTCCAGCCAGAGCTGACGGCCGCGCGGACCCATCGGTGCCGACGCGATGTCGTCGAGCAGTGCACGGGACTGCTTGTTGGCGTCCTCCGCCCCGGCCAGGTCCGTGGCGCTGAGCTGGACACTCGCGATGTTCTGCAGCAGATGCGCCCGCAGGAACCGCACGTCGGGCGAGTCGTCGAGGGACTCGGCCAGCGTGAGCAACTCCTCGTAGACGGAGACCGAGGAGGCGAGATCGGCGGCCAGTTGATGTTCCTCGGCCAGGGCGAGACCGCTGTCGAAGGGCTCTCCGTACAGCGGTGTCACCACACCGCTCTCATCCGGTATCCGTCCCTCATCCGGCATCCGTCAGTAGTCCTCATCAGCCGTAGCGGCGGCGATCTCGGCGAGGAACGGTCCCGAAGACCCTTCGTACGCAGCTGTGTTGGACGCGATCGGCTGTGCCGCCGTCGCGAGCCGTCGTCGGACCAACGCGCGGATCGCGTCGCGGTCGGCGCCACCCTCGGGCTCCGGACCCGGGTCGAACCCGGGCAACAGCACACCGATCTCGATACGCGGCCGTGTCTCCCCGGCCGACAGATCCAGGTCCCCCCGGCCACTCCACACGTCGTCCCGCCGGGCGAGAGGCACGCGACTGGCACGGACGCCGTCGACCCCGACTTCCGCGACCAGCAGCGGCCCGCTGGTGGTGGGCGCCGCGATGTGCGCGACGACCTCGACCTCGATCTGCCGTCGGGCGCCGAGTGCGCGGGCGGTCCAGGACACGGCGGTCTCGGCGGCGTCGACGAAGCCGGGCGGATACCGGCGCCAGTCGTTGGTCCCCGCGCCCCGCGCGATCACCCGGCCGCCCGCGACGAGCGGCTCGCCCGCGGCGAGGGCGTAGTCGTCGTGTCGTACGAACAGCGCGACGGGATCGACGGCGACCGGAGCGCTGTCCGGACGCGGCTGGGCCAGGGACCACCGAAGGCGGCGCAACGCCTCCCCGTCCGACTCGGTGCTGTCCGCCGCGTCGTCGACCGCCCGCAGCACCCGCTCCAGACGGCGTGCCGTGTCCGTCGACGGCGGTGTGGCGTGCCACCACTGGAGCAGCGGATCGAGGGCGACTTGGTGATCCCCGATCAACTCGCCCACGCAGTCGTCGGGTTGATCCCGCTCGTCGTCGAACAGCTGCTGGCACTCGTGCGTGAGTGCGACCAACTCCAGCCCGAGCACGTCCGGTTGGAGCGCGGGAATCCCGTCCAGGTACGACGCCGGCCACCACCGCGCCGCCCAGTGCCCGAAGCCGAGCCGGGCGGCGCCGCCCGCGAGCGGGGTCATGTCCGCGGGCACCCGTACATCGCTCAACTCGCCAGTCGCACAAGCCTGGACGGCAACGGCGACGCCCTCGCCGTAGACCGCCCACAGCCACTGCTGCGCCCGCGCCACGTCATGTATCTCCGCCGACGGCGGCACCGGGTCCTCGAGGACGGGCCAGGTCAGAACGGCGCCCGCGACGTCGAGAACCGCACGGGTGAAGTCGGGACCGATACCAGGACCGGCGACTCGGACTGTGCCGTCGTCGCCTCGCGTGACCTGGACTTCCACGGAAGCCCGCGTCATCACGCGCTCCTCGACTCGGCCGCTTCGGCCACGACTGCGGCTTCGGGTACGGCAGTTGGTGCCGCCGATGCCGACAAGGTCCGCAGCGCCGACCGGACCCGGGCCCGGTGGTCCATCATCACCGAGCGGGCGACACCGTCGAGCACCGCCCAGGCCGACGCGGCATCCACGAGCGGCGCGTCCCGTACGTCCCGTCCGTGCAGCCGCACCCAGAGCCGCCGCATGTAGGCGGTCCAGGGCGTACGGAGATCCTGGGCGAGGGCGTCCAGCACCCCGCCGTCCGGGTCAGGGCGGGGCGAGACGGTCATCCGGCGGGCACGGAGGACCGAAGCCTCCCTGCGCCAACGGCTGTTGACGGCCCGGTGTGCCGCGGTGTGCCACGGCGCGGGCTCCTCGATGCCCAACGGGTCCAGCCCGACAGCGAGTTGACCGCCGAGCAGGACGGCGACGCGCAGGCTCTCGTCGTACAGACCGAGCGGAGCGCAACTGCGGCCGACCTCCCGCCCGACTAGTTCCGGCACCGTGGGCAGTTCCTCGCGCCGAGCCGAGGACTGGAGCACGACGAAGAGCCGCTCGAAGAGCGTGCGGTCCAGCGGTGCGGGCAGTGTGGCCGTCGAGGCACCCCGGCCGACCTCCGGGCGCGGCGGCAACTGCCGCTTCGTCAGCCCGAGATGGGCGGGCAGATCGCCCCGCCCCCAGACCCCGCTCGCGTGTGCCCACAGGGCTCGGCCGAGCAGCTCACCGTGTCCCGCCTCGACCATGGACATGTACGACGGTGAGTTCCGCGGCCCCTCCGCCCCACCGCAAGCCTCCAGAACCTCACCCGCCAGCGCGACCGCGGCGGCCGTATCAGCGGCCGGAACCGACAGACGCCCCTCCCACGCGACGGCCAACTCGCCCTCCAGTCGGGCCTGTTGGGCGGCATCGGCCAGATACCGTTTCAGCGCGTCGACCGTACGGCCACCGTCCGCGTCCGCGACCTCCTCGACGACCGCCCGGGCCAACGCGCCCGCACCGGCGGCGGGTTCACCGTGTTCGGCGGCCAACTCGAAGCACCGCTGGAAGTACAGATCCTGGGGATGGCCCGCCACGACGCCCAGCGCCCGGCGGGTCCGCTTGAGCAGGGTGAACCACTGTGCCGTAGCGACGAGCCGCGCACCGGACTCCCGTATCAGCGCGTCGAGACGCGCGGCCGGCTCCGGCGCGAGGAAGTCCACCGCGAAGTCCGGATGCAGGGCCGGTCTGACGATCAGCGGCAGCACGATCAGCTTGACCGTCCGGGTCAGCGGGGCGCCACCGGGGCCGCTCAGCGATTCCAGGTCCGGCCCGAGGGCACGCCACGCGCCGTCGATGACCATGGCGCGCGGTCGGCGCGCGTCGGTCGGCTGGCTGGGAAGCGGCATGTCAGGAGCGTACGTCGTCCGAGATCGGGCGGGCGAACCTGGGATCGGTAGGCGACCGGAGCCGCCTAGCGTCCACCGGGACAGCGGGAACCACGGGAATCCACCCCGACCAGAAGGAGCAGCCGTCATGGGAATCTTCGGGCGTCGCAAGAGCCGCGAGGAGCGGGCCGCCGAGATCGCGGGCCAGGTGGCGAGCGGGAAGGGCTTCTACGGCCGAACCACCCGCGCGTTCCTCGGCAACGAGGACTTCGCCAGGGTCCAGCAGTCGGTCGGCGCGTACAACTCGGGCCTCGGAGTGCAGCAGTTGCTCGCCGCGGGAGCGCCGACCACGACCGCCGTCGTCGTGTCGATCGCCGACACCGGCCAACTGGTCAACCACGACCCGGTAGTCGACCTGGTCGTGCAGCCGACCGGGAGCACCGACCGGATCACCCTCCACACCATCGTCTCCAAGCTGCGGATACCCCGCGCCGGCGACCAGGTCCTGCTGGTGGCCGACCCCGCGCAGCCCGGCGGTTACCTCTACGCGGGCGACGGCGTGACCCCGTGACACGGACACGCTTGGAACGGTCCCGAGGGCGGAGGAGGGGCAATGCGCAGTCATACGAGCGTCTTCGTGGGCAATCTGCTGTTCACCGCGGTCTGCTGTTCGGCGGCCCCGTTCTTCCTCCTCCTCGGATACTCCGCCTGGAGTGACTACCCCGGCTGGGACTGGCCGGCGATGCTGCTCGCCTTCGGGCTGGTCGGCACGGTCATGATCCCTGTCCTGGCGTTCACCACCACACGCCAGGAGTTTCCCCGGATCACGCGCAGGAACCGCGTGAAGGGGGTGGAGGACGTGAACCACCGGTACTCGGACGACACCTTCGTGATGTGGGCGCCCCGATCCGAACACCGCTCTGCACAGGCGCAGTTGGTGCGTGCGGACGTACTGGAGGCGTCACTGGCCCGCTACCACCCCGACGGCGAGTCGACCTTCACCACCCACTACGGCAACTACACCCCCGACGAGTTCACACCGCTGGTCCGGCTGAGGCTACGGGTGCACGACGCCGAAGAGACCGACAGAACCGGGGAGTTCGAGGTGACGGGGGAGTGTCGGGTGCCGTCCCTGTGCCTCTCGGCGATCACGGCGGGACGCCTGGTCGTCCTTGTCGACGAGCCGGCCGCGCCAGGGGATCGGCGAACGTTCACTCCCGACTGGCCGCGCAGCGCCCTGCTCGCGGGCACGAGAACCTGCCGGGTGATCGACCTCGAAGGCCGAACGACCGACGTGACAAGGCGAGTTGGCCGCCAGCTCCAGCAGATGCGGATCTCACGAGAGGTCGGAGGCGTCGTCATGAACGGCGACACGATCGACCTCCGACGCCTGGACCCGCACACGGCCGCACGATACGAGGCCCTTGCCGACCAGGACCGCGCCTTCCCCGAGGAGCGGGCGCCGGTGAGCGAGCCGGGTGAGGAAGCCCGCCGGCTCGCGGACCAACTCCCGGGCGAGAGGGCCGCGTTCGGCTCGGTCGGTCGACGGTGGTCGCGGCGCGGCGGGGTTCTGGCGCGTGGCCGCTTCCTGGAGATACGCGGCAGGACCACCTTTCAGGACCACGGCCCCGTCCTCGACACGGTCCTGCGCATCCAACCGGCGGACGGCGCACCCCCGTTCGGCGCCGCCCGACGACTGACGGTGCCGATGGACTACCTGACGGTCCTCCACCGCACCAAGGAGATCGTCCTCGTGGTCAGCCCGAACGGCGTCTCGTACGACGTCGACTGGGCCCGCAGCAGCCTCCTCGCGGGCGTCACCGCGGCCACGGTCATCGCCCCGGACGGTGAGGAGATCCCGGTGACGGGACGCCCCGACCTCATCTGGGCGCTGATGAACCTGCTGGCGTCCCAGGGCATTTCGATCACGTCGCCGGTTCTGGACCTCCGTAAGCGGCGGCTGGGCGCGGTGGCCGGTATGGCGATGCGCGTGGTGGGCCGCTAGCGGAGACCGCGGGAGTCGACGACGCGGAACGTGGGATGGTCGGCGGGGTCCGGGAGTTGGCGGAAGGTCTCGGCCACGGTGGGGAAGCGGCCGAACTGTTCGAGATAGACGGCGATCAGCGGCGGACGCTCGTCGGCCGGTACCTCGATCGCCTCGAACTCCTCGACCCGGCCCTTGCGTTGCAGCCGCCCGCTCTTCGCGGCACGCAGGTTGCGGGCCCATTCGGTGTTGCCGCGGGGTGCGATGAGGTAGCGCTCCCCGCCGTGATCGAGGACGGCCACCGGCACACTCCGCCAGCGTCCGCTGGTGCGGCCGCGCACGCTCAGCGTGCTCAGCACCGAGCGCGCGAAGAGCCTGGCCATCCGGTTGCCGATCACCCGCGCTCCCCAGGGCGGGCGCAGGTAGGGGGCGCTCGACGCTGTCATGGGGACCTCCTCAGGGAAGCCGCTGGTACTGTTTCTGTGGTGACCCTAAATATAGGGTCACCCTAGATGCTTTGTCTCCCCGGGTTCCCGACAGAGGTACAAGAGGTGGCAAGAGGTGACGATGGGCCTTCGTGAGCTGAAGAAGGAGCAGACGCGGACACTGATCGCGGACACCGCCTGGCGGCTGTTCGCCGACCGGGGGTTCGACGCCGTACGGGTGGCGGAGATCGCCCGCGAGGCGCACGTCTCGGAGGCCACCGTCTTCAACTACTTCCCGCGGAAAGAGGACCTCCTCTACTCCCGGCTCGAAGCCTTCGAGGAACGGCTCGTCGCGGCCGTCGACTCCCGGTCCCCGGATGAGTCGGTCCTGGGCGCGGTACGGAACTTCCTGCTCGCACCGGCCGGGCTCCTCGCCCAGGTCGAGGCCGGGGACGACGAGGCCGTCGTACGACTGCGGACGGTCAACCGCATGGTCGCCGACAGCCCCGCGCTCCGCGCCCGCGAACAGCAGGCGATCGCCGACGCGACAGCCGCACTGGCCGCACGGCTCACCGCCGAGGAGAGCGCCGCCTCGCGAGGGGGCGCCGTCGGCGTCACCGCGTACGTGGCCGCGAACGCCCTGATGGGGGTCCACCGCGCGCTCATCGACCTCGTACGACAACGCGCCCTGGCCGACGAGTCGCCCGACCGGCTCGCCGCCGATGTCCGTGAGTACGGCGCGGAGGCCTTCGCTCTGCTCTCGCAGGGCTTCGCCAACTATGGTGTACGGCCGCCGAGTTGACCGCAGCGTCGGTCGAGGCTACGGGCAGGACTCCCCGAACTTCACCGCCGAGAACTCCACCGGCTGCCCGCTCAGCTTCGTCCCGGCCGACGGCTTCTGTGAGCACACCTGCCAGTTCGACTCCACCAGGACGTAACGCCCCTTACCGGATGCGTCCTTGACCGTGATCGACGTACCGGAGTCGAGAGCATCGCGAGCGGTGTTCACCGACTTTCCCTTGAAGTCCGGCATCGTTCTGCCGGCCTGAGCGGGTGCGGACTGGTCCTTCGCCGGGCAGGTCTCGTCGAGCTTCGCCGCGCCGAAGTCGAGTTCGGTGTCCGTGGACGTGGTCGTGCCTGCCTTCACGTTCTGGGAGCAGACCTTCCAGTCCCGGTCGAGGATCTGGTGGCGGTCCCGGCCGAGTGCGTCGTGGGACTTGAGGCTGTAGAAGCCCTGCTTCTGGGCGGCGTCCTGCGCGGACTGGAGACCCATGCCGACGAACTCGGGAACGGTCTTGGTGGAGCCCCCGGTCTTGGCGTTGCCGCTCGCGTCGGTGGCCGTGGCGGTCGAACTTCCGTTTCCGCCAGTGGTGTTGGGGTTACAGGCGGAAACGAGGCCGCCGATGACGAGAACGCCTGCGGTGACTGTGCCGATGAGCCTCCAGTCGCGCTGTTTCTTCGGCGGCGGTCCGGCGGCCCATGACGACTGACCTGGTGGCGTAAATACGGAGTTGGACACGGTACGCCCCTGATGTGTGGATGAAGGGCCACTGTGTCAGACACGGAGGCCCGGCCGCACACTGAGTGACGAACCGTGACAGGTTCCGGGGCGGTGTTCGGCAACGGCGGACTGGGCGGATGGACGCCGTACTCGACGCGCTGCGCGGATCCTCTACCGGGAAGTCGGGGCCTTCCGGCTCGCGGCTCGTGGTGTCGTCGGCAACGCCGCCTGATTTGCGGCTACTTGAGGTGCTGCCCCAGGAAGTCGACGATGTGCCCCATCGTCTCCTGGGTGGACCAGGGCAGGACGGCCGAGGTGTCGCCGGTGAAGGACAGGTCGCCGTGGCCGGCTCCGGTCAGTACATAGCGGGTGCTGTCGATTCCCTTGGCGCGCAGCGCGGTGTGCAGGGTGAGGGTCTCGCTGGGGGAGACCAGGTTGTCGGCGCTGCCGTGGAACAGGACGAAGGGCGCCGTCCTGGAGCTGATGTGCGTGCTGGGGTCGGCGGCCGCGACCTCGCTGGTGCGGTCCGCGACCGACTTCTTGGTGCCGGGGCCGTAGACCCATTGGGCGGCGCTGTTGCCCGCCGCGTAGTTGGCCTTCTGCGCCGCCGTGTCGTAGTCGGCCGCCAGCTCGGACAGGTCGGCCGGGCCGAACTCGTCGACCACGCCCTGCACTTCACTGCTCTGGGTGAGGTTGTCACCGACGTCGAAGGACTTCTCCCCGTTGGTGGCGCCGGTCATCGCGGCCAGGTAGCCGCCCGCGGACTGCCCCCACACGGCGACCTGGTCGGCGTCGATGGAGTACTTGTCGGCGTTGGCGCGGAGGTAGCGGATGGCGGTCTTCACATCGGCGACGGCGTCCTTGTACGTGGCGCCGTCCTTGGTGGTGCGGTACTGGACGCTGGCCACGACATAGCCCTGGTCCGCCACATAGGTGCGCTGACTCAGGTTGGCCGTGCGGTCCGCCATGACGAAGCCGCCGCCGGTCAGATAGATGACCAACGGCTTCTTGCCCGACGTGGACGCGGGCACCTGGATGTCCAGCTTCAGGTCGCTCTTGTGGCCGTCGGTGGTCGGCGACGAGTACGTGATGTCGTGCGTGGTGGTGATCCCGGACGTGGCGCACCGGATCTGCGCACCGGTGGGGTCGATCACGGTGCTGGTGCTGGTGTCCGACTTCTTGATGGTCTTGGCCACGGCGATGCCGCCCGCGTTGCCCGACGGCACTGCGGTGGGTGCGCCAGTGGGCGTTCCGGCGCCGGTGGCGGTCGTGCCCGTAGGGCAGGCGGCCGTCTTGGCGGTGGGGCTGGATGTCCCGCTCGCCGAGCTGGTGCCGCCCGAGGAGCAGGCGACCAGGGCCAGCCCCGCGGTGAGGGTGACCGTGACGACCGCGCCGCCCCTCCACCAGCCTGCCGGCGTCTTCGTTCGAGGCGCCGCGTTCTCTCCGTGCATGTCCATGTCTTCTTCTCCCGCTGACACGAGGTGGCAAACGGAGATGTGATCTCCGGTTCTTCCTGTCACCGTAGCATCAAACGGAGAAGCTATCTCCGTTTAGGTTTCGCGGGCAGTGCGTCGGTATCGAAGCTGATCAAGGGGCGCCCAGCTCGCGCCGGTACGATGAGCCGGACTATTCGACGGCGTCCGGAAGGTGTGACGACTGGCATGGCGGAGCCCGCTGGACCCGGTAGACCGCCGCTGCGGCGCGATGCCGAGCTGAACCGCCGTCGTTTGATGGTCGCCGCCCGCGAGGTCTTCCGCGAGCGGGGTCTGGCCGCGACCCTCGACGACGTCGCCCGGCACGCGGGGCTCGGCGTGGGGACGGCCTACCGCCACTTCGCCAACAAGGAAGAGCTGGTCGACGCGGTCTTCGTGGACATGATCGACCAGGTCGAGGCGTCCGCGCGGGAGGCCGCCGCCGATCCCGACCCGTGGCACGGGCTGGCGTCCAGCCTGGAGAAGGTGTGCGAACTCCAGGCGCACGACCGGGGGTTGCGCGAGGTCATGCTCGGCACCGGCAAGGCCGCCCAGCGGCACGCCCTCGTCGCCCGGCGGATCAAGCCCCTGGTCGATCCGCTGATCGCGCGCGCCAAGGAGCAGGGGGCGCTGCGCCCCGATGTCGAGCAGCTGGATCTCCCGATGATCCAGCTGATGGTGTCCGCGGTCACCGACCAGACCGGCGAGCCCGACCTGTGGCGGCGCTACCTGCGACTGCTGCTGGACGGCATGCGCACCCAGCCGGACGGTACGGAGCCGCTGCCTCCGGGGTTCGAGTTCCGCGGCTTCGGGCCGGGCGCGTAGCGGGACACGCGCTTTTTCCAAGACGTCAGAAACCCGCAATAAATGTGAAGCGTTTCTTACGTCCCCCCGGTAACCGGTGATCTTCCCGTTTTCCGTAGGTAGGTTGTTCTTGCTCGGCGGCCCGTTTCTGTTGCCGCCGATTCCAGTGGAATCAAGAAGAGGAAGAATGGCATGCGGAAAATCGGGTTTGCCGGCGTGGCTCTCATTGCGATTTCCTTCACGCTCACGGCGTGCGGCGGGTCCGACAGCGGTGACTCCACCTCGAAGGCGGCGGCCTCCATGTCGGCCTCACAGCCCGCGATGAAGGCGGCGGACAAGACGGGCATGTTCGCGGGGCTCAACGGCAAGAAGGTGTCCGGTACCGCGCAGGTCAGCGGATCCGGTGTCATGCTGTCGGGCTTCTCGTCCGACGAGGGGCCGGACCTGCATGTCTACCTCACGAACGGCACGGACGAAGCGGCTGTGTCGGCGGGCAAGCAGCTCGGAGCCGTCAAGTTCGACCAGAAGTCCCAGACGTTCGCGCTCAACGGCGTCGACACGTCCGCCTACAGCACCGTGGTCATCCACTGCGACAAGGCGAAGGCGGTATTCGGCGCCGCGAAACTGTCATGAGGACGCCCCTCTCGCGCCCGACTCTGATCGCGGCGGCCCTCGCCGGCGCGGTCAGAGTCACCCTCGGAGTGCTGTGGATCCATGAGGGGACGCTGAAATACCGGGCGCACTTCGGTGCGGCGGACATCCTGCTGGTGGCGAACAGCGCTAAGTCGAACAGCAGGGTTCCGGGATTCTTCAAAAGCTTCTCGGATTCCGTCCTCGCGGAATGGCCGCATTTCTTCGGCTTCGCGATGCCTCTTTTGGAGACGTCCCTGGGTGTCGTCCTGGTCCTGGGCGTTTTCTCGCTGCCCGCGTCCCTGGCGTCCGTTTTCACCCTGCTGACGTACTGGAGCGCGGACCAACTCATCACGGAGTATCCGATCATGGTGGCCCTCTCGACGGTCGTCATCGCCTGGCCGCTGCTGGCCGCGTGCTTCTCCGTGACGACCCTCGCGGAGAAGGTCGTGGGGCGAAAACGTCCGAACCTGGTGGTGTTCCAGGAGCCGTTCCGCCGCTGGCTCTGACGTTCGTCCGGCGGTCCGGGATCTCACATCCGGGATCTCAGTACGTCGACCTCGCAGCCCGGCGCGAACGGGTCGAAGCCGTGCTCGCTCAGCCAGCGGACCACCAGCAGGCTGCGCAGCGACCACCACGCGCGGATCACGTCGAGGTCGACGTCGGTGCCATAGCCGGCGACGACGTCGGCGAGGTGCGCCTCGTGTCCGAGCGTGAAGGTGGCGAGGTCGTACAGGGCATCACCCTGGCCCGCCTCGGACCAGTCGATGATGCCCGTGACCTCGTCGCCGTCGGCGAAGACGTGCGCGATCTGCAGGTCGCCGTGGGTGAACGCCGGAGTCCATGGTCGGAGCGCGGCCTCGGCGATCCGGCGGTTGCGGGTGACGAGGTCGGCGGGCAGGAGGCCGTTCGTCACGAGCAACTCGCACTCGCCGTCGAGTTCCGCCGCCAACTCCCGGAGACCCCGGCCGCTCTGGCCCGGCCAGGGCGGCAACGGCGCGTCGTGCAGCTTCCGGATGGCGGCGCCCGCCGCGGCCCACGCCGCCGGTGACCCGGTCGACGGCCCGCCGAGGCGCCCGAGCGTCGTCCCCGGGAGTGCGGTGATCGCCAGCACGTGCGGCTTGCGCCACAGGACCTCCGGGGTCGGCACCGGCGCGCGGGACATCGCCTCGACCTCGACGTCGATGCGCGCCTGATCGGCGTCCACCTTCAAGAACATGTCGCCGACGCGCAGGGTCGCGCGCTCGGAATGGGCGACGACGACTTCGACCTCTTCGACCTCATCCATGGGCGACCAGTATCCCGGCGGTGATCGCCGACGTCGCCGGGTTTTTCGCGTGCGAATGACGTGGCTGAGCGCGTCGCCGGCCGGTCAGCGCGTGGCGTTCGAAGTCGCTGTCCCAGGCGGGGCAGGGCAGGGCTCAGACCAGCCCGCCGTTGGCGTACAGCACCTGGCCGTTGATCCAGCGTGCCGGGCCCGCCAGGAACGCGACCGACTCGGCGATGTCGTCCGGGGTGCCCAGGCGCTCCAGCGGGGAGGCCATCGCGAGGTTCTGGACCGTCGCCTCGTCCTTGCCGTCGAGGAAGAGGGACGTGGCGGTGGGGCCGGGGGCGACCGTGTTGACGGTGATGTCCTTGCCGCGCAGTTCGCGGGCCAGTACCAGGGTCATCGCCTCGACCGCGGCCTTGCTCGCCACGTAGCCGCCGTACGTCGGGAACTTGGTGCGGGTGACGGTGGTGGAGAAGTTGATGATCGCGCCGCCCGCGCGTACCCGGCGGGCCGCCTGCTGGGAGACGACGAACGTGCCGCGGATGTTGGTGCGGTGCATCCGGTCGAGGTCGTCGAGGTTCATGGTCGCGATGGGTGAAAGGGCCATGATCCCGGCGGTGTTGACGACCACGTCGAGCCCGCCGAACTCCGCCTCGACCGCGTCGAAGGCGGCCGCCATCTCGTGCTCGTCGGCCACATCCCCGCCGACCGGGATCGCCCGACCGCCGACCGCGGTGATCGCGGCGACCGTCTCGTCGGCCCGCGCCTTGTTGCCGGCGTAGTGCACGCCGACCGCTATGCCGTCCTGGGCGAGGCGTTCCGCGACCGCGCGGCCGATGCCGCCGGAGCCGCCGGTGATCAGGGCGACGCGGGTGGATGTACCGGTGTCGGTGTCAGCCATGGTGAGGGTCCTTCCGTGTGGTGGGGCTCTGCGTGGAGCCGGGGAGCTGGGCGGAGTGGGGAATCTGGGTGAGCCACTGCCCGAGCAGGGCCGACTCCGCGGGGGTGAACGGTTCGGGGGTGAGATCGCCGAGGGACGAGAGCAGCGTGGTCGCGGCTGCGGCGCGGGTGTCCGCGGCCGTGGTGTCCGCCACGGGATCGAGCAGGATCGCCTGATGGATCGCGTCCCGGACCAGCCTCGACAGGCCGGAGTCCGGATACAGCGTGGGACGGGTGATCAGCGACAGGGACACCCCGGTGTTGGCCGACATGACCATGCGTGCCGCGATCTCCGGTGCGACACGGAGACGGCCCTGCTCGGCGAGCCGCTCAAGGTCCCCGCGGAGGATGCGCATCGCCTCCTCCGCCGCCGCGGGCACGGAACGCAGCGCCGGGGCGAACATCAGCTTGTAGGCGTTGGGGTGCGCCAGTGCGAACGCGGTGTGGCTGTCCCAGCCGGCCCGGAGGTCCCGCAGCGGGTCATCGGACTTCTCCGCGGCCCGCTTCGTCTCCAGGTACTGGTCCCACACATGGTCGACCGTCGCCGCCAGGAGTCCGTCCTTGTCGCCGAACAGCCGGTACAGCACGGGCTGTTGGACCCCCGCCGCCTCGCACACCGCGCGCGTCGAGACGTCGCCGCTCGGCGACTGGGCGATCAGTTCCGCCGCCGCCTCGATTATCAGCGATCTCGTGTTCATGTAATCGACGATAACAGGGATCTGAATCACTGACAACAGTCTTCTGTTATCGGCGAAACAAAGGGGCGCCCCCGCCGCATCGACCCGCGATACGACGGAGGCGCCCCTGGTCGCCGGACAGGCTCAGGACTGCACGGCGAGTTGGAAGGCCTGCGCGGTCGAGCCGTCGCAGGTCCGTTGGGTGAGTTGGACACTGTTCGTCGCCGCCGTGGCGGCGGTCAGGCACTTGCCGCTGTGCCGGGCGATGAAGTGGTAGCGCCCGCTCGTCTCCTTCACGGGCTGCCACTGCTGGTTCGTGCCGCCGGAGTAGGCCCACAGCTGCAACGGCGCGTTGTCCGCCGTCGAGCGGTCGACCACGTCGATGGCCTGCGCCGGGTTGCCGCGCGCGGTGATCTGCATGTACCCGCTGTCGGTGGAGCGGAACTGGTACTGCTGGGCCGTCGTGCCGTTGCAGGCGTACTGCTGGATCGCCGTCCCGTTGGCCGTCGCCGCCGAACGGGCGTCGACGCACGTGCCGTTGCCGCCGTTCTGCACCGAGTACCAGGAGGTCTCCGAGATCGGGGTGTCCGTCGGCGGCGTCGAAGTGTCGCCCCCGCCGAGCCACTTGAGCCCGTTCAGCAGGAACTGGTTCTGGGTGGCACTGGCGAACGTCGACGACAGGCGCGTGTTGGTCGTGTAGTTCATCGCGTTGTGGCCGAAGTTCGCGTACAGCATCTTGTACTTCGTGTTGGTCCACAGGATCGGGTAATACCCGCTGTACCAGGACTGGTTGGGATCCGTGCCGACCGGGAAACTGCTCGGGTCGATCGACGCCAGGATCTTGATGTCCGGGTTCTGCCGCAGATCGTTGGACCAGCTGTACCACTCGCTGACCGACGAGGTGAACGTGGCCGGCAGGGCGGCGGTGGGCGGGATCGAGTGGTCCTCCACCTTCAGGGTCACCGCGGTCGGACCCCAGGTGTTGGACACGAAGTTCCCCGAGCCGAGAAACGTGTTGTGGTACCAGGACCAGCTCGCCGCGTCCGTCGTGAAGGCGGAGACATGGAAGCCCATGAAGCCGCCGCCACCCCTCATGTACGCCTCGAAACCGGTGCGTTGGGCGGACGTCTGCGGCAAGTCGTCGAGGAACAGGACGACTTGGTACGCGTTGACGCCGCCGTTGGCGAGCAGGTCCCAGTTGGTGCTGGCCGTGTACGTGTAGCCGTTCGCCGCCGCCTGCTGCGGGAACCAGACGTTGGCCTCCTTGTCGAAGTCGATGTGGGCCGCGTCGTACGTGCCGCTGTAGAGCGCGAGAATCTTGAACGGGGTCGCCGCCGTGCTCGCCTGGGCGGCGGGCGGTACGGCCGCGAGGCCCAGCAGAGTCGCCAGCAGGAGCAGGACCCGCAGAAGCGCGCGGGTGGAACCGGATCTGACAGTGTTCATCTTCTGATCGATCCTTTCCGTGCGGTCTACGGGTAGTTGGTCAAGTACGCGACGTTGGTACTGGAGTTGGACGGTCCGCCGGTGCTGTTGATGATGTGGCTGATCGTGCCGACCCCGCCCAGCGAGACGGTCACCATGTCGTGGAACTTGACCCCGGACACGCTCGGCACCTCGAAGGCGCGATCGGCGACCACGCTGGAATTGGAGCTGAAGTAGCAGTAGCTGCCAAGTCCCCACGCCTCATGGCTGGTTACGTTGGCGGCGACCTTGTAGGCGGGATAGCCCTTCCCGGTGCCGTTCATCCAGGAAGCCTGGTTCGGCGGGTCGTAGGGCATCTCGTTCTGGAAGAAGTACGTTCTGCCGCCGTTGCCGTTCCAGACGACCTGGGTCTTCTGGAAGTGCTCGACGAACAGGCCGTACGCCGTCACGTTGGCGGCGTTGACGATCAGTCCGGTGTCCGCCGTGTTGGTCGTCCAGCCGACCGTGCCGCTGTTGCCGTGGTCCGCGCGCCAGATCCAGGTGTGGTCGATGATCGTGTTGGCGCTGTTGATGACGACGGAGTTGGTGGCCTTGCCGACCGTGGCGCCGCCGATGCGGACGAAGACATCGGACAACTGGGTCGGGTCGGACGCGTGCGAGGCGGTCGAACCGGACGGGCCGATCTGCACCAGCGTCGCGGAGTTGGTGGTGCCCGCGTCGATCAGCAGGCCCGCCAGTTCGATGCCGTCCACGTCGGCCGTGGAGATCGCGGTGATCCCGCCGTCCGGCACGAAGGTGGCCAGGCCCATGCCCAGCACGACCGTGTCGGGGCGCGTGATGTTGAGCGTCTGGTTGAGGTGGTAGACGCCCGGGGTGACCAGGAGGTTCTTGCCGGCCGCGAGGGCGGTGTTCATGTCGGCCGCGGTGGCGCCGGGCTTGACGATGTAGAACTGGTCGATCGGCAGGGACTTGCCCGCCGGGGTCTTCCCGCTCCACGTCGTGCCGACGGCGTTGGACTGCAGCCCGGGCACGAACACCTGGTAGGCGCCCGCGCTGTCGACGTACAGGAAGGGCTTCTCGCGGATCGTCGGAGAGCTGGCGACGGTGGTGTACGTCGGGAAGGACTGGGCGGGTGCGCCCTGGTCGCCGACGAAGACCATGTTCCAGTTGGAGCCGGACCAACTGCCCATCTGTGAGTTGCGGGTGAGGAACTGCTGCTGCGAGCCGGACTGGATCTGGCCGTCGACCTTGGTGTCGGAGATGAAGCCGCCGCTGGACCAACCGCCGTCGTCCAGCGCCAAGTTGCCGCGCACGTGCATGCGCCGGTACGGCGCGGCCTGCGAGACGGCCCAACGGTCGGTGCCGCCAGTGGGGTTGACCGACAGGTTCTCGGCGTCGCGCCAGAAGTTCTGCGTCGCGTTGCCCTGGAACCAGTCGGCCTCCGCGTGCACCGCGCCGTTGATCGTCACGTCGTCAGGCGAGAGGCCGAGACCGGCGACCTGCGTGTAGAAGCCGACGTTGGCGTTGGCGCTGTACGTGCCCGGCTTGAACAGCAGGGCCTGGCGGGCCGAGCCGAACTGGTTGGTCTGCTGCTGGGTGAAGACCGAGTCCAGCTTGGACTGGATGCTGGATGCCGACATCGACGGGTCGAACACCGTCACGTTGGGGCCGAAGTCCGGGGTGCCCGGCGGGTTCGTGGAGCCACCGCCGAGCGTGAAGGACTGCGCGGCCGTGCCGTTGCAGGTGTACTGCGCCAATTGCACACTGTCCGCGGTGGAAGCGCTCGGCACGTCCAGGCACTTGCCGCTGTTGCGGTTGACGAAGTGGTAGGCGCCGTCGGCCTCCGCGACCGGCAGCCACTGCTGGTTGTTGCCGCCGGAGTACGTCCACGTCTGGATGAGCGCGGAGTCGGCGGTCGAGACGCCGGTGACGTCCCAGGCCTCGGCCGCGTTCAGGTTGCTGTTCACGCGGTAGTAGCCGCCGTCGGTGGCGACCAACTGCCAGTTCTGCGCGGTGCTTCCGTTGCACGTGTACTGCTGGACGGCGGTGCCGTCGGCACTCGCGGCCGAGCGGGCGTCGACGCACTTGCCGCTGCCCTTGTTGACCACGGCGGTGTACCCGGTCGGGATCGCGGCGGCGGCCGTGCTCGCCGCGCTCGCCGACGCCTGCGTGGCGAACTCGATTCCGGTCACGGTGGTCGCCACGAGCGCGACCGCCGTGAGCGCTCTCGGTAGGGGGCGGCGGCCGGTCAGTCTCTTCCGTCTGAGCACGGATTCTCCTGTGGTGATGGGGGGGTTGGGGAGAAAAGGTCGGAGGGGCGGCGGTCAGCCGGTGTACTGGGCGAAAATGCTGGTGAACTGCCAGTTGCTCTGGCTCACGCCCGAGCAGGTGTCGTCGTTCGGGTAGGCGCCCGGGCAGGGACGGTCACGGTTGGCCGACCAGAACGTCAGCCGCGCGAGGTGGTGCGTCTGCGCGTAGCCGAGGATGGTCTGGAAGTCGGCGGTGGTGACGGTCTCGCTGTTGTCGGTGATGCCGTTCATCGACGAGATGCCCATGTCCCGGTAGGCCGCGTCGTCGCTGTAGCCGTACGCGTTCTTCAGCGCGGTCTTGAGACCCTCGGCCGCCCGCTGGGTGAGTGTGCCCATGTTCTGGCCCGCGCCGCCGAAGTCGAACGGCATGATCGTCCAGGCGTCCACGGTCAGCCCGGAGGACGCGGCCCGGTTGATGAGGCTCGTGTCGGGACCGCTCTGGCCGGTGCCGATGGTGACGTACACCTTGATGCCCGGGTTGTTGGCCTTGACGGTCTTCAGCGCGTCCACGGTCCGCTGCTGCACGGTCCCGTTGCTGTACGCGTCGGCCTCGATGTCGATGTCGATGGCCTTGAGCGAGTAGGCGCTGATGACCTTCTGATACGCCGCCGCCAGCTCACTCGCGCTGGAGCAGGAGCTCTCCAGTTTGTTGCCGCTGTACCCGCCGAAGGACGGAACGACGTCGCCGCCGTTGGCCCGCACCGTGTTGATGGTCGACTGGTCGACCCCGCCGGTCAGCGCCCGGCCGCCGTCCCACTGCGGGTTGCAGTAGCCGTTGCTCAGGACGAACGCCAGCGTGAACCACTTCACGCCGGTCGCGTTCATGACAGTAGTAGGGCTGGGCGGGTTCCCCCAGCCGTTGTACAGGTACGGGGCCACGGCCATCGGGGCGGTCGTGGGCGGGGTCGTGCCGCCGGCCGCGGGCGCGGTCCACTTCTGGTTGGCGGCGCCGGAGCAGGTCCAGATCTGGGTGCGGGTGCCGTTGGCCGTGGAACTGCCGGTGACGTCAAGGCACTTGTTGGCGGCCGGGTTCACGATGTCGCGCGCGGCGCTGACCGTCCACTGCTGGTTGGCGCTGCCGCCGCACGTCCACAGCTGGAGCTGGGCGCCGTTGGCCGTCGAATTGCCGGTGATGTCAAGGCACTTGCCGAGGGCTCTGATGGTTCCGTCGGTGCCGACCGTCCACTGCTGGGCGGCGGTGCCGTTGCAGTCGTAGATCTGTACGGCCGTGCCGTCGGCGGAGCTCGCGCCGGCGACGTCGAGACACTTGCCGCCGAGGCCGGTGATGGTGCCGGTCGCGGCGGAGGCTGAGGGGGCTGCGAGGGTGCCGACGGCGGTGAGGCCGAGGGAGAGGGCGAGGGCGCAGCGCAGGGCGAGGCGTTGCATGACGAGGGGCCTTTCGTCCTGGGGTGGGGGGTGGACGCCGCCGGCGTGAGGGCGGTGAGAGGTGAACACGAGTGTTCACATATGTGAGCGTGGAATGCATTCATGGGAGGTCTGTTGGCTGGTGAACCTAAAGGTCTGCACCAAAGGCGTCAAGAGGTGCGACCGGAGAAGTCCTGCGGGGCGGAGGTGAGTTGAGAAGTTGTAGGCGCAGGAAAAGAAATCATCAGGACCATTGAGTGGCCGGTTCTCACAGGTCACACTTTGCAGACTTCGTGATGATCGACGGGCGCGTGTCGGAGGAACCATGAACACAGCGGGGACCGTGCAGGTCGCAGTCCGGCACATACTCAGTGACAAGCTCTCCGGGGGATTCCTCAGACCGAGAACGCGCACGGTCACCTGGAAGGACTCCCACTTCGTCGTCAAGCGGCCCGCATCGGGCAAGCACACGGTGGAGTTGACCTGCCCCGTGTGCTCGGCGTCTCTGCTGGCCGAGGTGCGCGACCACTCCTCCACCCGGACGATCGCGAGCGTCCTCCTCGTCCTCGCGGTGCTGTGCCTGGTCGCCTTCTTCGCGGCCTTCGCCTACGCCGTTCACGAAGGCGGGAAGACCCTCCCCGAGGGGCAGTCGCTCCCGGTCCTGTTCTCCGTCAGCGTGATCACCATCTTCGTCACCTTCGTGGCCGGCCCCACGGTCTTCCTCCGCAGCCGCGGCTACATCGGCGTCAGCATGCTCGATGCCCCCAAGCCGCGCCGTCGGCACCACATCATGTCGGTGCGGAAGGCGCCGCAGGGCGTGCGAACTCCCTGATGAGCCGCGCGAGTTCGGCCGGTCGGTCGAAGGGGAGCAGCGTGTGGCCGTCGTCCAGCTCGACCAGCCGTCCCCGCGGCAGGAGTTGGGCCGGCCGGCGTTGCGTTACTCGCGGATCTGAGCGTTCACCGCGGGACGCGCGCCACCGCTGTCCGCGCCCAGACCCGCGAGCAGGCGCAGCCCGTCCTCGGCGGGGCTGCCGGGGGCCGCGGAGAGCACCAGCAGCTCCATGCTCGATTCGTCCGGCAACGCGAAGTTCTCCTGGTGCAGTTCCAGCAGTCCGACCAGCGGGTGCAGGTACGCCTTGCGTCCGTGGGTGCGGGCGCGGACGTCCGCGCGGGCCCAGAGGCGACGGAAGCGTTCGCTGCCCATCGCCAACTCGCCGATGAGCGAGGCCAGTCGGGGGTCCTCGGGGTACTTGCCGGCGGCCAGGCGCAGATGTCCGACCACGTCGAGAGTGCATTTCTCCCAGTCCGCGTAAAGCCCGCGCTCGGCCTCCTCGAGGAAGATGTGCCGGGCGGTGTTCAGGCCCGCCATCGGCCGGCTGTGGAGCAGCCCGGCGAGGCGGTTCCCGGCGAGCACGTCCAGGCGATGATCCATGATCAGCGCGGGTGCGTCGGCGACCAGGTCGAGGACGCGCAGCAGCTCCGGCCGGACCCTCCCGCCCGGCGCCTTCGCACGGCGGCGGCGCTGCCGGGCGAGCCGGTAGAGGTGCCCGCGTTCGGTCTCGTCGAGCCCGAGGACACGGGCGAGCGCGTCGAGGATCTGCTCGGAGGGCTGGGTAGCGCGGCCCTGCTCCAGGCGTACGTAGTAGTCGACACTGACTCCGGACAGGTGCGCGACCTCTTCGCGGCGCAGCCCTTCGACCCGGCGGCGGCTGTCGGTGGAGATGCCGACGGACGCCGGGTCGACCCGGGAACGCCGGGTCCGCAGGAAGCCCGCAAGATCGTCCATGTCCCCAGTATCGCCTCGGCGGTTGCCCGTGAAGGTGGTCCTGCCGATACCAGGAAGTCCCGTCCGATGGACGAGGCGCCCCTGAATGCCGCGCGCCACGGCGCCCAGTATCGGAGGCAACCGATCCGAAGGAGCCGGAGTTCCCATGAAGACGCTGATCGTCTACGCCCACCCGGAACCGAAGTCGCTCAACAACTCGCTGAAGGACCTCGCGGTGTCCACCTTGGAAACCGCGGGGCACGAGGTCCGGGTGAGCGATCTGTACGCGATGAACTGGAAGGCGGTCGTGGACGCGGCGGACTACGGCCCCGAGGCCTCACGTCCGCTGAAGGTCGCCCTGGACTCGGGCCGGGCATTCGACGCCGGCACGCTCACCCCGGACGTCCGCGCCGAGCAGGAGAAGCTGCTGTGGGCCGACACGATCATCTTCCAGTTCCCGCTGTGGTGGTACACGATGCCCGCGATCCTCAAAGGCTGGGTCGACCGGGTGTTCACCTTCCACTTCGCCTACGGCGTCGGCGAGTACAGCGACACCAAGTACGGCGAGCGCTTCGGCGAAGGCACCCTCGCGGGCAGGAAGGCTCTGCTGTCGGTGACCGCCGGCGGTCCGGAGTCGCACTACGCCGCTCGCGGGATCAACGGCCCCATCGACGATCTGCTGTTCCCGATCCACCACGGCGTCCTCTACTACCCGGGCATCGCGGTGCTGCCACCGTTCGTGCTGTACGGCACCGACCGGATGACCGCCGAGGACTACCCGGACGTCGCCAAGGCCTGGGAGCAGCGCCTGCTCACCCTGGAGTCGACCGAGCCGATCGCGTTCCGCCGACAGAACTTCGGTGAGTACGAGATCCCCTCGCTGCACCTGAAGGAGGGACTGGAGCCCACGGGCCGCACGGGTTTCGGGTTGCACGTGCGCGGCTGACCGCGGTCCCGGCCGGTTCGGTTCCGGTCATGAACGCTTCCCGTGGGTGTCCGCACTCAAGTGGGCGGCAAAGGACCGAAGTGCGACGCCCGTACGGAAGTCGGCGGTGAGTGGGACAATCGGCGGCGTGGATCCGGGGATCCTGGAGCGTGAGCCCGAACTGGCGCGACTGGCTTCGGCCGTACGTGAGGCGGCGGACGGGGCCGGCTCCGTGGCGCTCGTCTTCGGTGAGGCGGGCATCGGCAAGTCGAGCCTGGTGAAGGCCATGCCGGACCGGCTGCCGCACGGCACGCGCATCCTCCTGGGCCAGTGCGACGACCTCGCCACCCGTCGCCCGCTCGGCCCGTTCCGCGACCTCGTCGGCAGCGTCGGCGCCGAACTCGCCCGGGCCGTCACGGAGGGCGGCGATCGCCACCGCGTGTACGAGGCCCTGCAAGGTGAGTTGGCCGGTGTACCGCATCCGGCGGTGCTCGTCGTGGAGGACGTCCACTGGGCCGACGAGGCCTCGCTGGACGCCCTGCGCTTCCTGGTCCGGCGGATGGATCGGCTGCCCGCCGTACTCGTCCTGACCTACCGCGACGACGAGTTGAGCCGCGAGCATCCGCTGCGCGACCTCCTCGGGCAGGTGTCCCGCACGGACCGCGTGCACCGGCTGCCGCTGGCCCGCCTCTCCAAGTCGGCGGTACACGCCCTCAGTTCGGCCAGTCGGCTCGACCCGGCGCAGGTCTACGAGGTGACATCGGGCAACCCCTTCTTCGTCACCGAGGTTCTCGCGGCCGGCGGCACCGGGGGAGTGCCCCCGACGGTCGTCGACGCGGTGCTCGCCCGGCTGCGCGGACTCGACGGCCGGACCGTCGACGCGCTGGAGCAACTCGCCGTCGTGCCCTCGGCCGTCGAACGGCCCCTCGTCGACGCGCTGTTGACGGGCGGCGTCGCCGTACTGGCCGCTGCCGAACAGCGCGGGCTCCTCGTGGTGACCCCCGAACGGGTCGCGTTCCGCCACGAGTTGATCCGCCGCGCCGTCGCCGACTCCCTGCCCGCGGCCCGGCGGATCGACCTCAACCGCGAGGTGCTCACCGCGCTCATGCTCCGGCCGGGCTCCGACCCGGCCCGCGTCGTCCACCACGCCGCACAGGCCGGTGACCAGGACGCCATCGCCCGCTACGGCCCCCGCGCGGCCCGGGACGCCACCGAGGCGGGCGCCCACCGCGAGGCCGCCGCCCAGCTACGGCTCGTGCTGCGGCAACGGCACCGCTACACTCCCGCCGAACTCGCCGACCTGCTCGAACGCTACGCGGTGGAGTGCTACACCGTCGCCGACTCCGTCGAGGCCGTCGCCGCCCAGCGCGACGCCGTGGCCCTGCGCCGCTCCCTCGGCGACACCCTCACGCTCGGCGCCGATCTGCGCTGGCTGTCCCGCATCCACTGGTGGGCGGGCCACGCGGAGGAGGCCCAGGATGCGGCACGGGAGGCCATCGCCGTCCTCGAACACGCCGGAGACGACCGGCTGTTGGCCCTCGCGCTCAGCAACACCGCCCAACTGCGCATGCTCTCCGACCGGTACGCCGAGGCCATCGCGCACGGCGAGCGCGCCATCGCCCTGGCCCGCCGCGCGGACGACCCCGCGATCCTCGCCCACGCCCTCAACAACGTGGGCACCGCCCGCTGGCGCAGCGGGGATCCGGACGGGCGACGGCAGGTCGAGGAGAGCCTCGCGGTGGCGCTGGCCGCGGGCGAGGTCGAACACGCCTGCCGGTCCTACGCCAACATCATCTGGTCCCTCCTCGACGACCTCCGCTACGCCGAGGCCGACCGCTTCCTGCCCCCGGCCCTGGAACTCGCCGACCGCGCCGAGCACTTGGGGTTCCTCAACTACCTCCACGTCGAGCAGGCCATGCGCAGGCTCGCGGCGGCGGACTGGGACGACGCCGAGCGAGAGGCCGAGTACGGGATGCGCGACTTCGTACCGGCCCGCTGCCCGGCGCTGACCGTCCTGGCCCGGGTGCGCGTCCGGTGCGGCAGGCCGGGCGCCGACGAACTCCTCACCCAGGCCCAGGAGATCGCCGTACGGGCCGGGGAGTTGCAGCGCATGGGCCCGGTGGCGGCGGCACGGGCGGAGGCGGCCTGGCTGCGGGGCGACCATGCGGCAGTGATCGAGGCGGCGGAGCCGGTCCACGCGCAGGCGGCGCACCTCGACCACGGGCCGTACCGGGCCGAACTCGGCTACTGGCTCAGCAAAGTTGGGCACCCGGTGGCCGTCGACGACAGCGACCACCCGTACGCGTTGCAGGCCGCCGGGGAGTGGAAGCGGGCCGCGGATCTGTGGCAACAGGCAGGCTGCCCCTACGAACACGCCGCCGCGCTCGCCGAGAGCCCCGACCCGGCCGACAGACTCACCGCGCTCACCGAACTCGACGCGCTCGGCGCCGAACCCCTCGCCCGCCTCGTCCGCACCGAACTGCGCACCCTCGGCGTTCGCCACATCCCGCGCGGCCCGCACGCGGCGACCCGGGGCAACCCGGGCGGACTCACGGAACGCCAACTCCAGGTCGTACGACTGCTGGTGGACGGCCTGACGAACCCGGAGATCGCCGACCGGCTTGTCGTGTCCGTCCGTACCGTCGACAACCATGTGCGGGCCGTACTGGAGAAGCTCGACGCACCCACCAGGGGGCAGGCCGCCGTCCGTGCGACGGAACTCGGGCTGCTGCCGTACGGCGAAACGTAGGTACCCGACGGCGCCGAGCTGGGTGACGCGCACGGATGACCGCACAGTTCCGGGCGGCATAGAACGAGCGGGTCATGCAGAGCACCACGAAACGGGGGACCGCATGTCCAGCACGCCCGCACAGACCGCTCGCCGTGAACTGACCGACTTCACGGGGGAGTTGATCGGCCCGGACGACGCCGCCTACCCGGAGGCCCGCGCCGTCTACAACGCGATGATCGACAAAAGGCCTGCCCTCATTGCCCGTTGCGCCGACGCGGACGCCGTGGCCCGTGTGATCGGCTTCGCCCGCGCCCACGAACTGCCCCTCGCGGTACGAGGCGGCGGCCACCATGGAGCCGGACTCGGCACCGCCGACGGGGGAGTGGTCGCCGACCTGTCACCGCTGAAGGACATCCACGTGGACCCCGAGGCCCGCACGGTCCGGGTCGGTGGCGGCTGTGTGTGGGGCGAGGTGGACCGCGCCACCAACGCACACGGACTAGCCACCCCCAGCGGCATCATCTCCACCACCGGCGTCGGCGGCATCGCCACCGGCGGCGGGCTCGGCCACCTCACCCGCAAATGCGGGCTGACCATCGACAACCTGCTGGAGGCCGACCTCGTCCTCGCCGACGGGAGCCGGGTGCGGGCGAGTTCGGACGAGAACAGCGACCTGTTCTGGGCGGTGCGAGGCGGCGGCGGCAACTTCGGCGTCGTCACCTCGTTCCTGTTCCGGCTGCACGAGGTGAGCACGGTCGTCGCCGGACCCACCTTCTGGCCGGTGGAGATCAGCGCCGAAGTCCTCACCGCCTACCGGGACTTCCTCCCGAACGCGCCCCGCGAGCTGAACGCCTTCTTCCTCTACGGCAGCGTCCCGCCCGCTCCGCCGTTCCCCGAGGAGCTCCAGCTGCGCAAGACGGCCGGCGTCGTGTGGTGCTACACCGGCGGCGACACCGAGGCCGCCGCACGCGAGATGGCCCCGCTGCTCGACGCCCTGCCCGCACCGCTCCTGCACGCGGCCGGACCGATGCAACACCCGGACATGCAGGGCATGTTCGACGGTCTCTACCCGCCCGGCGACCAGTGGTACTGGCGCGCCGACTTCGTCAACGACATCCCCGATGACGCGGTGGAACTCCACGCCAAGTTCGGGGCGGAGGTGCCCACCCCGCAGTCGACGATGCACCTCTACCCGATCGACGGCGCCGCGCACGACGTCGGCAACGACGAGACCCCGTGGGCATATCGCGACGCGCGCTGGGCGTCCGTCTTCGCCGGTGTCGACCGGGACCCCGCCAACGCCGGCCTCATCAAGAGGTGGGCCACCGACTACCAGGAGGCCCTGCACCCGTACTCGGCGGGCGGCGCCTACGTGAACATGATGATGGACGAGGGGCAGGAACGTGTCCGGGCCAGCTACCGGGGCAACTACCAGCGCCTGGCCCGTATCAAGGCCGACCGTGACCCGGACAACGTCTTCCGCCTCAACCAGAACATCCACCCGGCCCCGAAACCGCGCTACGAGACTCGCCCGTAGGACCAGTTCCGGGGCCGGGCCGGCATCACGCGTTCGGGTCGAACGAGATGCCGGACGGCTCCGCGATGGACAGCGCGTAGTTGAAGTCGCTGTCCCTGATCTTCAGCGTGGCCGAGCCGAAGTCGGCGCCCAGGAGCTTGTCCTTGAGGCCGGCCGGGTAGCCGTTCCAGCCCACCAGACGCGGGTAGAACCAGTTGCCGGTGGCGTTCTCCGCGGGCTCGTCGTTCGTGTTGGCGAAGCGGAAGTCGTGCGAGCCGATGCCGTCCTTGTGGTAGACGATCTTGGGGTGTGTGCCGTCGAAGCGCACCCCCGAGGCCGCCGACACCTGGTACGCGGAGTGCTGCGACACCGACACGTACTGGGCCGTGTTGTCCTTGATCCACACCACGACGTGCTCCCAGTCGTGGGTGTGACCGATGGCCGCCGGACCTAGCGTGACCTGGTCCTTCTCGAAGTAACTGGCGTACATCACCGCGCACCAGTCGTTGTTGCACTTGGTCCGGGAGTACGTGTTGGAGTTGTTCAGCTGGGCGAGGTCGTGGCAGTGCCCGTTGACGTCGCCGCCGAGCTTCAGCCCGGGGTTGAGGGTGCCGTCGGTGCCGATGGCGGCGGTGGCGTAGCAGCCATCGCCGTCGTAGTCGTAGGCCGGGGAGAAGGTCTGCTCCAGGCCGTCCGCGTTCTGCGGGAGCGCCGTCAGTACGGAGGCCTGGGCGGCCGTCGCCTGACCGACCACGAGGGCCAGCGCACCGAGGACGGTGACGACGGCGGAGCGGCGAAGGCGCCGGCTGCGGGGCTTCGCGGCTCTTGCGGGGTTTGTGGTGGGGGGTGTCGAATGAGGCACGCCAACTCCAGGTTCTTGGCTGTGGGGGCGCTACTGGCTGCGCCAGGTCCAGACCTTCGCAGGCCGGTGTGTGCACGTCAACACCCTTGCGGTGTACGGGCTTTGGCAGACCGCTGAACTTTCCCACCTGTGCTTTTCCTGTGTTCCCGCGGCTCTCGGCGCGAGCATGGCTCTTGGCGAACAAGTGCGCTAATTTGAGGTCCAGGGCACAGGTGAATGGGCACCCGTGGCGAGTGCGGGAGGTTCTGGTTGACCCCGGCGCAACTACGGGCCTTCGCGGCGACCGTACGCCTTGGTTCCGTGAAGGCCGCCGCGGCCGATCTCGCCGTCACCGAGTCCGCCGTCTCCATCCACATCGCGCATCTGCGCAGGGAACTCGGAGACAAGCTCTTCGCCCGTACGGCCAACGGGCTCGCGTTCACCCCCGGCGGGCTGCGGCTGGCCAGTCGCGCCGCGGAGATGCTGGGGCTGCAGGACCGGACGATCCTCGAAGTGAAACAGGCCGGCTCCGGCCGACGACTGCTGCGCGTCGCCGCGTCGAGCCTGTTCGCCGAGCATGCCGCCCCAGGCCTGATCGAACTGTTCGCGGGGCGTGCCGACGACCTCGACGTCGAACTGAGTGTGCACGGCCCCCAGAAGTTCGCCTCCCTGCTGCTGACCCGCGCCGTGGACGTGGCCATCGGGCCCCGCCCCGCCACCCTCGACGACACCACGACCTGCACGCACTTCCTCAACTACCAGGTGATCGCCGTCGTGGGACCGGACCATCCGCTCGCGGCCACGGCGACTGCCGGGGCGGCCGAACTGCGCGGTCAGACCTGGCTGTTGGGTCCCTCGGCGGTCGGGCGGACGGGGATGGTGCCGGCGGTGCTGCGGCGGCTGGGCATTCCCGAACACAATCAGCGGATCTTCCAGAGCCATGCCGCGTCCGTCGACGAGGCCAAGCGGGGCAAGGGAGTTGCGCTCGCTGTCGCCTTCGCCGTGACGAAGGATCTTGCCGAGGGTGATCTCCGTCAGCTCGCCGGTCCTCAACTCCCTGCGCGCGGCTCCTGGAACCTGCTTGCCCTGCCTGACCGTGAAGCGCCGGCCGCTGCCGCGGAGTTGCGGCGGTTTGTCACTACGCCGCGGGCTACGCAGGCGATGTTGCGTGGTGCGGGGGTTACGGCGGGGCGGTTTCGGCCGGCTATTCATGTGACCTTGTGGAGTTGAGGGTTCCGCTGGGTCTGTAGTCGTCTTTCTGCGGGTCGGTGGGGGCTGGTCGCGCAGTTCCCCGCGCCCCTGGGAGGCGCGCTTCGCGCGTCCTCCCGAGGCCTGCTATCTCGCTCGGCACCCGCAGCAGCGCTCCGAAGCTGTCCGCCGGCAGGAGTAGGTCGACGTACGGCAGGGCCGCCGCCATCGTCGTCGTGCGCGGTGCGAAGCCGGGGGCGGCGGCACGGGGGTTGAGCCAGATCACGGTGTGGGCGCGGCGTCGCAGCCTGGCCATGGCTGTGGCGAGCCGGTCGGGTGGATCGCCGTCCCAGCCGTCCGAGGCGATCAGCACGACCGCGCCACGCAGGGTGCCGCCGTGGTGCGAGGCCAGGAGCGTGCTCAGGCAATGGGCGATGCGGGTGCCGCCGAACCGGTCGGCGACCCGTTCCGTCGCCTCGTCGAAGGCATCCTGGGCCGAGTGGTGCGCCAGGACTGTGGTGAGCCGGGTCAAGGACGTGGCGAACGCGAAGACCTCGGCGTGCGTCGTCAACGTGAGGGCCCGCATCAGATGCAGACAGGCCACCGCCTGCGCCTGCATCGACCGGCTCACGTCGCACAGCACGACGACCCGGCGCGGCCGGTCCACCGGACCGGCCTTGACCAGCCGTACCGGTTCCCAACCGGTCCGCCGGGCCCGGGCCATGGTTTCCCGGACCGCCACCCGGTGGCCGCTCGTCCGTACGGCGTAGCGCCGGGTGCGGCGTACGGGCCATTCCCGCAGCCATGCCTCCAGCAGGCGGCCGAGCAACTCGGCCTGCCCCGCGTCCAGTTCACCGAACGGCGTGTCCACCGCGGCCGCCAGCTCACTGGGCAGGCGCTCCGGCATCGTCAGGGCGTGGTCCGCACGGTGTTCGGCACCGTCGACGGCGGGCGGCAGGGTGACCCACGGCAGCCCGGAACCGCCGACGGGGTCACCGGCGCGAGAATCGGCGCCCGCAGAGTCCTGGCCGTCGGCCCCCGCACTGTGCCCGCTGCGGCGGGCGTTCGGGTCGATCGCAAGCACGGACTGGCCGAAGACCGCGTCGAAGACCCGGTCGAAGAGGGCGAGTTCGGGGTGGTCGCGTACGAGGGTGACGCGGGCCGTCCAGTACAGGGAGGTCCGAGTCCTGGGCGAGGCCGCGGCGAGCGCGTCCACGAAGTCCCGGGTGGCGGTCAGACCCACCGGTACGCCGTGCTCTCTGAGCCGCGCGGCCAGCGCGGTCGCGAACGCGGCCCGGTCGACCGCGGGCAGCAGCGGACCGCTCGGCGTCATCGGACCAGGAGATAGATCACCACGGCGATGACGACGGCCGCGCCGACGGCGGGGAGCAGCCGCTTGAACACCGACGCGCCGGCCACCTGCATCAGGTCCAGCGGCACGCTCGGCGCCGGCTGCGACACGGGTGTCACCGGCACTGCCTCCGGTTCCGTCGGGACTGTCTCCGGTTCGGCCTCGGCTTCCTGCGTCGCCAGCAACTGCGTCTCCACGTTCGCCACGAACTGCGCGAACAGCTTCTCCGAGATCTCCTTGATCATGCCGCTGCCGAACTGGGCCAGCCTGCCGCTGATGTTGAGGTCCGTGCTGACCGTCACGACCGTGCCCGCGCCCTCGCCGCGCAGCCGGGCGTCGACCGTCGCGGACGCGTTGCCGCCACCGCGCATGTCCTTGCCGGCCGCGCTGATCACGGCGTGGTGGGAGCTCTCGTCCCGTTCCACGAAGCGTGCCGTACCCGCGAACTGGCTGACCATCGGCCCGACTTTGACCCTGACCTTGCCCCGGTGGATGTCGCCGTCGACACCGGTGAGTTCGGCACCGGGCATGCACGGGGCGAGGGCCTCCAGATCGGTGAGCGCCTGCCACGCCCGCTCGACCGGCACACCGACGCTGAACTCGTTGTCGATCTTCATGGTGTCCTCGCTTCTTCGTGGTAGCCGAGTGCGTCGAGGGCGCCGACGACGGCGGTGCGGTCGTCGGGGCTCTTGGCGACCGTGCTGAGCGTGCGGACGATGTCGTCGCGGGCCAGTCGCGCGACCCGCAGCGCCGCCAGGGCGGTGACCCAGTCGATGGCCTCCGCCATGCCGGGCGCCTTGTCGAGGTCCAACTCGCGTACCCGGCCGATGAATTCGGTCGTGGAGGCGATCAGCGGCTCGTTCGCGGCCGGTACCGTACGGCGCAGGATCTCCGCCGTGCGATCAGGCGTCGGGAAGTCGATCCAGTGGTAGAGGCAGCGTCTGCGCAGCGCGTCGTGGAGTTCCCGGCTGCGGTTGGAGGTCAGCACCACGACGGGCGGCCGTACGGCGGTGAAGGTACCCAACTCCGGGATGCTGATGGCGGATTCGCCCAGGAACTCGAAGAGCAGCGCCTCGAACTCGTCGTCGGCCCGGTCGATCTCGTCGATCAACAGCACCGGCGGCAGCGGGCCTTGATGGCGCACCGCCCGCAACAGGGGCCGGTCGAGCAGGAAGTCCTCGGTGAACAGGTCGGCGTCGGACAGCTCCCGTCCGTGCGTCTCGGTGAGCCGGACGGCGAGCAGTTGGCGCTGGTAGTTCCACTCGTACAGCGCCTCGCCCGCCGTCAGCCCCTCGTAGCACTGGAGCCGGATCAGCGGGGTGTCCAGCGCCTTGGCGAGCGCCTTCGCGGCACTGGTCTTGCCCACGCCGGGCTCGCCCTCCAGCAGCAGCGGCCGGTCGAGCAGCGTGGCCAGGAGAAGGGCGGTCGCCGTGCCGTCGTCGACGAGGTGGCCGACCTCGTCGAGCCGCCGCCGTACGTCGTCGGCGTCCGCGAACAGTCGGCTCACCCGGTGGCCCGCCCACCCGCGGACAAGCGGTCCCGGCAGCCCGGACCGCAGAACCAGAACTCGCCCTCCCCGGTGGTGAGATGGGGTGTGTCTGGGCCCATGGTCACGGTCATGCCGCACACCGGGTCCACGGCCTGGGAAGGGCGCTCGGGTACGGGTGCCTTTGCCGCGTGGACGACTCGCACCACGTCCGCGAGGATCGACAGCGCGATCTCCGGTGGCGTACGGGCGCCGATGTCCAGCCCGGCCGGAGCCTGCACGCGGGCCCGTTCCGACTCGGTCAGGCCCAGTTCGTCGAGGAGGGCGGCGGCACGGCGGTGGCTGGCGACCAGCGCGATGTGACCGACGCCCGCGTCGAGGGCGGCGCGCAGGGACTCCGCGTCGCCGCGGCCCTGCCCGGCCACGATCACCGCCGATGTGTGGGCGGTGGGCGGGAGTTCGGGCAGGGAGCGGGCCGTGGCGTAGCCGAGCAGGGCGGCGAACGCGACGCAGGCCTCCGCGACCGGCGTGGTCCCGACGACCTCGATCAGCGGCGGTGGCAGCACCGGCTCCAGGAAGATCTCCAACGCGCCTCCGGACAGGCAGGGGTTGACCACGACCCGAGCCCCCGGCGTCTCGGGGAACTCGGCGTCCCCCTGCGGCAGGACGCGCAGCAGCAGCGGTCCGCCGTCGTGCAGGGCGCCGAGCGCGGCCGTGCGCACGGAACCTTCGGCGCACTGGCCGCCGACGAAGCCGTCGATGGTGCCGTCGCCGTGCACGATGGCCTCGTCGCCGGGGTGTGCCGAGGCGGGTGCCTGGGCGCGCACCACGCGCGCGTGGACGAACGGCACACGCCGCTCGGTGAGTTCGAGCGCGCGGGCACTCAACTTGCCGGTCATCACAGCCACCTTCAGATCGGCGGAGTCGGTCGGCCCTGCATCGCCTCCCACACCCGCGAGGGCGTGAGCGGCATGTCCGCGTGCCGGATGCCGTACGGCTTGAGCGCGTCGACCACCGCGTTGACGATGGCGGGCGGCGAGCCGACCGTCGCGGACTCGCCGACACCCTTGGCACCGATGGGGTGGTGCGGGGAGGGCGTGACGGTGAACCCGGTCTCCCAGTCGGGGACTTCGAGCGCGGTCGGGATCAGATAGTCCATCAGCGAGCCGCTCAGGCAGTTGCCGTCCTCGTCGAAGGAGATCATCTCCATCAGCGCCATGCCGACGCCGTCGGTGAGCCCGCCGTGCACCTGCCCCTCGATGATCATCGGGTTGATACGGGTGCCGCAGTCGTCGACCGCGACGAAACGGCGGACGGTCACCTTGGCCGTACCGGGGTCGATGTCGACGACACAGATGTAGGCGCCGTGCGGATAGGTGAGGTTCTCCGGGTTGTAGCAGATCTGCGCCTCCAGACCGCCCTCCACCCCCTCGGGCAGATCGCCCGCGCCGTGCGCCCGCATCGCGATGGCCTGGATGGTGACCGAGGCCTCGGGGTCGCCTGCGACATGGAAGGAACCCTTCTCCCACTCCAGGTCGGCGACCGACACCTCCAGCATCCCGGAGGCGATCAGACGTGCCTTGTCCCGCACCTTGCGGGCGACCAGCGCCGCGGCGGCGCCCGAGACGGGTGTGGAGCGGCTGCCGTAGGTGCCCAGGCCGAACGGTGTCTGGTCGGTGTCGCCGTGCACCACGTCGATGTCCTGCGGCGGGATGCCGAGTTCCTCGGCGACGATCTGCGCGAACGTCGTCTCGTGACCCTGCCCCTGCGACTGCACCGAGAGTCGGACGACCGCCTTCCCGGTGGGATGCACCCGCAGTTCGCAGCCGTCGGCCATGCCGAGGCCGAGGATGTCCATGTCCTTGCGGGGGCCCGCGCCGACCGCCTCGGTGAAGAACGACACGCCGATGCCCATGAGTTCACCGCGGGCCCGCTTCTCGGCCTGCTCGACACGCAGCGCGTCGTAGCCGGCGAGCTCCTTCGCCAGTTCCATGGTGGGCGCGTAGTTCCCGGAGTCGTAGACCCAGCCCGTCTTGGTGCGGAAGGGGAACTGTTCGGGCCGGATGAAGTTCTTCATCCTCAACTCGATTGGATCCATGGCCAGTTCGTAGGCGAGGCAGTCCACGATCCGCTCGATCAGGTACACGGCCTCGGTGATGCGGAAGGAACACGCGTACGCGACCCCGCCGGGCGCCTTGTTGGTGTAGACGGCGGTCATCTTGCAGTGGGCGGCCTCGATGTCGTAGCTGCCGGTGAAGACACCGAAGAAGCCGGCCGGGTACTTCACCGGTGCGGCCGTGCCGTTGAACGCGCCGTGATCGGCAAGGACTTGGGTGCGGACGGCGAGGATGCGTCCGTCGCGGGTGGCCGCGATCTCGCCGCGCATCACGTAGTCGCGGGCGAAGCCGGTGCTGATGAGATTCTCCGCGCGGTCCTCCATCCACTTCACCGGCTTGCCGATGAGGAGTGAGCCGACGATCGCGCACACGTAACCGGGGTAGATCGGCACCTTGTTGCCGAAGCCGCCGCCGATGTCGGGGGAGACGACCCGGATCTTGTGCTCCGGCAGCCCGGCCACGATCGCGTAGAGCGTGCGGTGGGCGTGCGGGGCCTGGGTGGTGGACCAGAGGGTGAGGCGGCCGTCGACCTGGTCGTAGTCCGCGACCGCGCCGCACGTCTCCATGGGGGCCGGGTGCACGCGCGGGTAGACGATGTCCTCGGTGACCACGACGTCCGCGCGGGCGAAGACGGCCTCGGTCTCGGCCTCGTCGCCGGTCTCCCAGTCGAAGCAGTGGTTGTCGGCCTTGCCCTCCAGGTCGTCGCGGATGACGGGCGCGTCGGGGGAGAGGGCGGTACGGACGTCGATCACCGGGTCGAGGGGCTCGTACTCGACGTCGATCAACTCCAGCGCGTCCCGGGCCGCGTAGCGATCTTCTGCTACGACGAAGGCGACCTCCTGGCCCTGGAAGCGGACCTTGTCGGTGGCCAGGACCGCCTGCACGTCGTTCGAGAGGGTCGGCATCCACGCCAGGCCCTTCTCGGCGAGCATGGCGCCGGTGACGACCAGCCGGACCTTGGGGTGGGCCTCGGCGAGGGTGGTATCGACGGAGAGGACGCGGGCGTGCGCGAACGGCGAGCGCAGGATGGCCAGATGCAGCATGCCGGGCAGGTCGAGGTCGTCGACGTAACGGCCCTTGCCGCGGACGAAGCGCGGGTCCTCCTTGCGGAGCATCCGGCCGTGGCCGCAGGGCTTCTTGTCGTTGTCGACGAACGCGGTGCGGTGGCCGTTCTCGGAGACGGCGGTCATGACGCGCTCCCTGAAGTGGCTTGTGTTTCCAGGGAAGTTCGGGTCCCCGCCTCCTCGGCCGCCGCCCACCGGACGGAGCGGACGATGGTCGCGTAACCGGTGCAGCGGCAGATCTGTCCGGAGATCGCCTCGCGGATCTCCGTGTCGGAGGGGTCGGGGTTGCGGTCCAGCAGCGCACGCGCGGTCATCATCATGCCGGGGGTGCAGAAGCCGCACTGGAGGCCGTGGCACTCGACGAACCCGCGCTGCACCGGGTCGAGTTCACCGTTCTGTTCGAGCCCCTCGACCGTGCGCACCTCGTGTCCGCCCGCCATCGCGGCAAGGACGGTGCAGGACTTGACCGGTTCGCCGTCCAGCCACACCACGCACGTACCGCAGTTGCTGGTGTCGCACCCCCAGTGGGTGCCGGTCAGCCGCAGGTGGTCGCGCAGGAAGTGGACGAGCAGCAGCCGCCCCTCGATCTCCCGGGTGACCTCTTCGCCGTTGACGACCATGCTGACCTGCACGATCACACCTCCTGTCCGTCGATGCGGGCCACGGCCCGGCGCAGCACGCGCAGGGTCAACTCCCGCGCCAGATGCCGTTTGTACTCGGCGCTGCCGCGCCGGTCGGTCACCGGCGAGCAGGCCTCGGCCGCGATGTCCCCGGCCTGTCCGAACAGTTCCTCCGTCGGGCGCCGGCCGCGCAGGGCGTCGGCGATGCCGGGGATCCCGGCCGTGTTCGGTCCTACGGCGGCGAGGCCCACCCGGGCGTCGGCGATGAGTCCGTCGCCGTCCAGCCACACCGCGGCGCCGGCCGACACCACCGCCCAGTCACCGGCCCGCCGTTCGACCTTCTCGTAGGCGCTGGATCCGTTCGGGCGCACCGGGAAGCGGACTTCGGTGAGGATCTCCGCGTCGCCCACGGCGGTCTCGTACGGTCCGCGGTGGAAGTCCTCCATGGACACCACCCGTTCGCCGTCCCTGCCCTGGATCACGCAACTCGCGTCGAGAGTGGTGCAGACCGCGGAGAGGTCCTCGGACGGGTCGGCCTGGCACAGGGAGCCGCCGAGCGTGCCCCGGTTGCGCACCACGGGGTCGGCGATGACGCGTTCGGCGTCACGGAACACCGGGAAGGCGGCGGCGAGTTCGTCCGACTCCAGCAGCTCACGGTGGCGGGTCATCGCGCCGATGCGGATCAGTCCGGGTTCGACGCGGACGTAGCCCAGTTCGTCGTGCAGGTCGTTGATGTCGATCAGGTACTCGAAGTTGGCCAGCCGCAACTTCATCATCGGGATCAGACTGTGCCCGCCGGCCACCAGCCGTGCCGTGTCGCCCAGGCGGTCGAGCAGTGCGACCGCCTCACCGACGCTGCCGACCCGCTGGTACTCGAACGGAGCGGGAACCTGCATACCGCAATCCCCCTGTCCTGCACGGCGGTTGGCCGGTCGGCCGGGTGCCGTGTCCGGGCCTCATTGGGCGCCCGGCGGACAGGGGTGTCAACGGCTGGTTAACCCTTCACTTAAGTTGCTCGCCCAGGGGAGGTCGGAAGGTCGTCGAGGAAGTCTGCCGAGGGGATGTAGAAAAGGTTTCCGGTGACGGCTGTGGAGAAGTCCAGGATGCGGTCGTGGGACGCGGAGTCGGTGCCCAGGAACATGTTGCGCAGCATCTGCTCGGTCACGGAGGGCGTCCGGGCGTACCCGATGAAGTAGGTGCCGAACTCGCCCTGACCGGCGCTGCCGAACGGCATGTTGTCGCGCAGGATCTTCCGCTCGGTGCCGTCCGGGCCGGTGATGACGTTGAGGGCGATGTGCGAGTCGGCCGGCTTGACGTCGTCGTCCATCTCCATGTTGGTCAACTTGCTGCGCCCGATGGCCCGTTCCTGTTGCTCCACCGGCAGCGCGTTCCAGGCCGCCATGTCGTGGACGTACTTCTGCACGATCACATAGCTGCCGCCCGCGAACTCCGGGTCCTCGCCGCCGACCACCACCGCCTCGCGGGCCACCCGCCCGACCGGGTTCTCCGTGCCGTCGACGAAGCCCAGCAGATCGCGCACGTCGAAGTACTGGAACCCGGACACCTCGTCGGCCACGGCGACCGCACCGCCCAGCCGCCCCATGATCTCGGCGGCCAACTCGAAGCACAGGTCGGCCCGTACGGCCTTGATGTGGAAGAGCAGGTCGCCCGGGGTGGAGACGGCCGTGTGACGGTCGCCGGTGAGTTCAGGGAACGGATGCAGCTCGGCGGGGCGCGGACCGTCGAACAGCCGGTCCCACACCTGCGACCCGATGCCGGTCACACAGCTGAGCCGCCCGTCCGGCGCGCGGAACCCGATGGACCGGATCAACCCGCCCAGATCTTCGAGGAGTTGGCGCACCGTCTCCTCGCCGCCCGGCTCCACGGTGACGACGAGGAAGGTGGCGCTGGGTGTCAGCGACTCCAGCACCGCCTGCGTGGTCGGGACGCCCTCGCCGCCGCTGGTGCCGTCCGTACGCTCGACCGAGCCGTCAACTGTCATGTACGTCATGCCTCCGCGCTGTCCTGGGAAGTGCCGGCCATGACGGCCGGCACTCTGCGACTCAGCCGAGTTTCCCAGTCCGCGCGTCCTGCCACAGGTCGACGCCACCGTCCACGGCGTACGAGTCGATCTCGGCCAGCTCCTCGGCGCTGAACGCGAGGTTGTCCAGCGCGGCCACGTTCTGTTCGAGCTGCTCCGTGCGGGACGCGCCGATGACCAGCGAGGTGACCCGCTCGTCCCGCAGTGCCCAGGCCAACGCCATCTGCGCCAGGGTCTGCCCGCGCCGCCCCGCGATGTCGTTCAGCGCGCGCAGCCGGCGCACCATGTCCTCGGTCAGCCAGCCCGCGTCGAACGACGTGCCCTGCGCGGCCCGCGACCCCTCCGGGATCCCGTCCAGGTACCGCCCGGTCAGCAGCCCCTGCGACAGCGCCGTGAAGCCGATGACCCCGAAGCCCTCGTCCTGCGCGGCATCGAGCAGTCCGTCGTCCTCGATCCACCGGTTGAGCATGTTGTACGACGGCTGGTGGATGAGCAGTGGCGTGCCCAGCTCGCGCAGGATCGCGGCGGCCTCACGGGAGCGCTCGGCGTCGTAGGAGGAGATACCGACGTAGAGCGCCTTGCCCTGGCGGACGGCGGTGTCCAGCGCGCCCATGGTCTCTTCCAGCGGGGTGCCGGCGTCGAGGCGGTGGGAGTAGAAGATGTCCACGTAGTCGAGGCCGGTGCGCTTCAGCGACTGGTCGAGCGAGGCCAGGACGTACTTGCGAGAGCCGCCGCCCTGGCCGTAGGGGCCCGGCCACATGTCCCAGCCGGCCTTGGTGGAGACGACCAGTTCGTCCCGGTACGGCGCGAGGTCCTGCTTCAGCAGTCGGCCGAAGTTGGACTCGGCGGCGCCGTAGGGCGGGCCGTAGTTGTTCGCCAGGTCGTGGTGGGTGATGCCTAGGTCGAAGGCGCGCAGCGCGATCTCGCGCTGGGTCTCGAAGGGGCGGTCGTCACCGAAGTTGTGCCAGTAGCCCAGCGAGAGCAGGGGCAGGTCGAGCCCCGAGCGGCCGGTGCGGCGGTAGCGCATCGTGCTGTCGTAGCGCCCCGGATCTGCGATGTGGTTCACGACGCCCACTGTGCCCGCGCCCGCCGTGCGCGTCCAACCGATCCCTTTCATCGGATTCAGCAGCCCCGGCACTTAATCCGGGAGCGGCTCGCTGAGCGGACCGAAGCTGTTCGACGGTCCCTCGTTCGTCCCTAGGGTCCTCTCCATGAACAGCGACATTTCGGTGAGCCGCGACGAGGGCCCGCTGCGGATCGGCGTGCGTATCCCGCCCTGCGACCGGGCGGACCGGGTGGCCCGGGCCGTACGGCGGGCCGAGGAGCTCGGCTTCGACCAAGTGTGGTTCCCCGACTCGCAGTTGCTGTGGCGGGACGTGTTCACCACACTCACCGCGGCGGCCTTCGCCACCGAGCGGATCGGCCTCGGCACCGCCGTCACCAACCTGGCGACCCGGCACCCGTCCGTCGTCGCGTCGGCCGCGCGCAGCGTTGCCGAACTCGCGCCCGGCCGGTTCACCCTCGGCCTAGGCGTCGGCAACAGCTCCGTCGCACCCGTCGGCCTGCGGCAGACCGGCTCGGCGGAACTGCGCGAGGGCCTGAGCATGCTGCGCGCCCTGCTGGACGGGCGCGACTGGGACTTCGAGGGCAAGATCCGCTCCCGGCTGCGCGACCCCCAGCCGTCCGTGCCGCTGCACCTGGCGGCGAGCGGGCCGCGCAACCTGCGCCTCGCCGGTGAGATCGCCGACGGCGTCATCCTGCTGAGCGGAGTCTCGCCGCGCACCCTGGCCGCCGCCACCGCCCGGGTGCGGGAGGGCGTGGAATCGGCCGGCCGGAACGCCGAGACACTCCCGGTCACGGTGTCCGCGTTCTGCGCGGTCACCGACGACATCGAGGCCGAGGCCCGCCGGATCAAACCGATCTGCGCCTCGATCGCCCAGAACGGCGGCGCGTCCTTCCTCGCCCTCGCCGGCATCGACGTGGACGTCCCGGCCACGGTGGAGGGCGTCTACCCGGACCTCGTGCACGCCGAGGACTGGGACGAGGCCGTCAGGATCTGCTCGGCCTGGATCAGCGACGAGGCGGCCGTCCGGTTCGCCGAGGAGTTCTGCCTGATCGGCACAGCCGCACAGATCACCCAACGCCTGCGCACCCTGCGCGAGTTGGGCGTGACCGACGTCTTTCTCCAGCACGTCGGCTCCTACGACCTGCCCACCGACCTGATCGAGACCGTCGGCGCCTCGGTCCTGCCGGCCCTCCGCTCAGGTGCTCTCCGGGGATGAGACCGTCAGCGGGTTCCCGCCGCGGGCAGCAGATCCTTGCGTACGACGCCGTCCTGGACGACACACACGATGTTGCCGGGGTCGCCGAGCACGCCGATGTCCGCGAGCGGGTCCCCGTCGCACAGGATCAGGTCGGCGGTCTTGCCCACGGTCAGTGTGCCCAACTGGTCGGACAGACCCAGGAGTTCGGCGGAGACGCTGGTACCGGCGACGATCGCGGTCATCGGGTCCATGCCCAGGTCCACGAGGAAGCGCAGCTCCAGCAGGTTCTGGCCGTGCGGGCAGACCGCCGCGTCGGTGCCGAGCGCGATACGGGCGCCCTGGTCGATGGCGCGGGCGATGTTCTCCTTGGTGATGCCCGACCAGCGGACCTTCTTCTGATAGTGGTGCTCCGGCATCAGGTTCTTGTCGATGCCCGCGAACACCGTGGACAGGGTCGGCACCACGAACGTGCCCCGCTCGCCCGCCAGGTCCAGCGCCCGCTCGTCCAGCCCGTAGCCGTGCTCGATGCTGGTGACACCGCCGCGGATGGCGTTGATGATGCCCGCGGTGCCCTGCGCGTGCGCGGCGACCGGCTTGCCGCCGTGGCGTCGGCACTCGTCCACCACGGCCCGGATCTCCTCCTCCATCAGCCCCTCGTCCTCGGGCTGGTCGTAGGGGCTGGCCATGCCGCCGGACGCGCAGATCTTGACCACGTCGGCACCCGCGCGGATCACCTTGCGCACGGCGAGCCGGGACTCGTCCACGGTGTCGGCCAGTTCGGCCATCTCGCCGCCGCTGAGGTCGGTGCCGTCCAGCATGCGGAAGTCGGCGTGCCCGCCGGTGTGGCTGATGATCCGTACGGCGGTGTGCAGCCGGGGGCCGACGATCCGGCCGGTCTCCACGGCCGTACGGAACCCGGTGGACAGTCCGCCCAGGTCACGGGCGGTGGTGATGCCCGCGTCCAGGGTCTGCCGCAGCCGCGTCGCGGTGTCGTAGGTCACCAGGACCGGGTCCAGTTCGCCGCGCCGCCCGGGTGGCGAGCCCTGCGCGTACGCGAGGTGGGTGTGGCAGTCGAAGAACCCGGGGAGCACGGTCCGGCCGCCGGCGTCGATGATCCGGACCGCGGAGCCGTCACCGGGCACGGGCGGGGCCGTAGCCGCTGGTCCGGCGTAGGCGATCGTTCCCTCCGCGTCCGCGACGACGACGGCGTCGGTCACCGGCAGCGCACCGGTACCGTCGATGAGGCGGGCGTTCTCAACGCGCAACATGGTCCGAAAGGTCTCTTGCGTCATGGCATCCGTCATGGTGGGGCCGAATCACTCCTCGGTATCAGGAACCTCGGTGTCGGGGAACCTCGCTATCAGGAACAGGCGAAAGGGAGTCTGCAATGGACGAGATAACCCCGCGCTACGGTGCAGCTTCCGATCCCGATTTCAGTCGGGCGCGCAGGAATACGCCGTCCCAGGAGGCGCAGGATTTCGCTGCCGCGGATCTCGACGAACTGGACCGCGGAGTCGTGCACGCCTTGCAGATCCACCCCCGGGCCCCCTGGACCCTGGTCGGTGATGTGCTCGGCGTGAACCCGGTGACGGTCGCCCGGCGCTGGCAGCGGCTGGAGGAGGCCGGACTCGCGTGGGTGACCGCCTACCCGAGGCTGTCGGACTCCCGGATCGTGGTGACGGGCATCGTCGAGGTCGACACCGAGCCCGGTGTCGCCGAGGACGTGGCCCGCGCCCTCGCCGCCGAGCACGCCGTGGCCAACGTCAAGATCACGGCCGGCGGCCGCGATGTCGTCACCGCCGTCCAGACCCGGGACCTCGACGAACTCGCCCACCTCACCACCCGGCTCTTCCAGCAGACACCGGGCGTCCGCGCGACCCGCACCCACGTCTCCACCGGCGTCCCCACCGAGGGCAGCCGCTGGCGCCTGCGCAGCCTGGACGCGGCCCAGTGCGCCCGCATCGAGGCGAGCCACGCCTCGGACGTCCCGCCCGACCCGGGCACAGGGTCCACCGCGCCCTGGGACTCCCTGGACGCGCAGATCCTCGAACTCCTCAGCTCCGACGGCCGGATGTCGATCCGCGCCCTCGCGACCGCGACCGGCGTCGGCGTCACCACCGTCCGCCGCAGACTCCAGTCGCTGCTGGCCTCCCGCGTGAGCCTGCGCTGCGACCTGGCCCGGCGGCTGTCCGGCTGGCCGCTGGCGGCGGTGTACTTCGCGTCCGTGCCCGCCCTGCACCTGGAGGAGACCAGCCGCGTCCTGTCGGGCATACGGGAGGTCCGCTCGTGCGCGATCACCGCGGGCCCGCACAACCTCGTGATCGACGTCTGGCTGCGCGCGCTGGCCGACGTGCACACCTTCGAGGCACACCTGTCGCGTCGGCTCCCGCGCCTGGTGATCGACGACCGCTCGGTGGTCCTGCGCACGGTGAAGCACATGGGCCGGATCCTGGACCGCGACGGCCGCTGTGTCGGCGTCGTCCCGCTGCGCGAACCCCAGGGATCCCACCTCCCCACCGACAGCCTCATCGCCGTACCGGACGACAAACGCCTCTGGCGCTGACACCCCGAACTGCCTTTGCTGTGAAGATTGTTGAGGAGCACCGATGCGGTCCACGTACCTCCCCGGCGCCGGCGGCCACCTGCGCCGGCTCGACCTCCCGGGCGACGGCCCCGCGCGGGTGTACCTCCACGGACTGGGCTGCGCGGGCTCGGCCGACTTCGCGGGGATCGCAGCTCGCTACGGCGGACGCGCGATCGTCGTAGACCTCCTGGGCCACGGCTTCAGCGACTGCCCGAAGGACTTCCCCGGCACGCTGGAGGCGCACGCCGAGACGGTCGCCGCAGTCCTCGACGACGAGGGGATCAAGGACGCCGTCCTCGTCGGACACTCGATGGGCGGCGCCATCGCGATCGTCCTCGCCGCGGCCCGCCCGGACCTGGTCTCCCGGCTCGTCCTGGCCGAGCCCAACTTGCGCACGGGTGGCGGCCTTTACAGCGGAGCCATCGCCGCCTACCCGGAGGACGACTTCGTCAGCCACGGATTCCGTACGGTCCTGTCGACACTGGATCCCGAATACGCGGCCCGCGTCCGCACGTCAGACCCCGCGATCCTCCACCGCAGCGCGGTGAGCCTGGTACGCGGGACGACTCCCGGCACGGCGGACCTCTTCTACGGCCTTTCCCAGCCCCGAGTGATGCTGATCGGCACCCGCAGCCGTCCCTACGCGGACGAGCCCGCCGTACGGCAGGCCGGCGTCCCGGTCGTCGACGTCCCCGACGCGGGCCACCACATGATGCGCGACAACCCCGAGGGGTTCGTGGCGGCCTTGGCCGAGAGCGGTGCGGGGCCCGTTGTTAGAGGGGAGCGCGGAGGGAGTCGTAGCGAGCGAGTCGGGTCGTGATGACGTTCGATGCCTGGGTGAGGGCGGTGAGCAGTCGGGTGATCCTGCTGCCCGCCGTGGGGGCGATGACCGACAGCGCACTCAGGTAGGCGCCGCCCGCACCGCGTACGGGAACTGCGACGGCGAGGTAGCCGAGGCGCCTCTCCTCGACCTCGACGGCGTAGCCCTGCTCCCGAACTCGCTTGAGTTCGCCGGGCAGTTGGGCGGGGCCGAGCGTGTGCGGGGTGCAGCGGACCATCTGGGGGACGACGCTCGCGAGTGGGTACTGCTCGGGGAGAAGGGCCAGGGTGAGTTTGCCCGCGGCGGTGCTGTGCAGTTGGAGGCGTCGGCCGTCGGCGGTGGACCGGGCGTGGTTGCGGTGCGTGCCGAGGTTCTCGACGCAGAGCAGCTCGGAGTCGTGCGGGATCGCCAGGATGACGGCGTTGTCCAGGGTCTGGGCGAGGCCCTCGATCACCGGCCTGGCCGCCTCGCGCAGGGTGCGCTGCTGGGGCGAGCGCAGGCCCATCGTGTAAAGCCGAACGCCCAGGCGGTAGTTGCAGCCGTCGCGCTCCAGGAAGTCGGTGGCGACGAGTTCTTGGCAGAGTCGGTGCACGGTGGCCTTCGCGATGCCGGTACGCGACCTCAGCTCGGCGAGGCCCAGCGAATAGTCGTCGTCGCCGAAGGCCGACAGGATCAGACTCACCTTGCCGAGCACCGAGTTGGGCCGCTCGCCGGACTCCCGGACCGCGCCGGCGGTGGTCATCCCGCCGCCACCCAGTCGAGGATGTGCCGGGAGAACTCCTCGGGGAGCTGCTCCGGCACGGGGACGTGTCCGCCGGCAATGACCCGGGTCTCGCAGCCGGCGTCCGCGAACTTCTCCAGGCCGGGCATCGAGAAGTGGTCCCCGGACGCGCAGACGGCGAGGGTGCGGGCGGTGACCTGGGGCAGCCGCTGGTCCATCATCGAGCCGCGTACCGCTACGTGGCCCTCCTCCACCCGGTCCAGCACGGTCAGCGCGTCGATCATGAAGCGGTTGAGGGCGGCCTCCTCGCCGAGTTCGTAGAACTCCCGCCGGTGGTTCCACAGTTGGAGCAGATGCGAGCCGTCCGGCTGCGGGACGACGTGGTCGACGGCCTTGCGCTGACCGGCCGAGCGGCGCTTCTCCTCGTCGATGAAGGGGGTCGCGGACAGGAACAGGCTCGCCACCCGCTTCTGGTGGCGGGCGGCGAGTTCCACCGCGATGACCCCGCCGGTGTGGTGGCCCACGAGATGGAAGCGTTCCAGGCCGAGTTCCTCGATCAACGCGTCGGCGGCGTCGGCCCACCGGTCGATCGTGTGGGGTTCGTCAGGTTTCGCGGACGCCCCGAAACCCAGGGTGTCCATGGCGATGGCCCGGTGCGTGGCCCCGACGAGGGGGAGCACGTCCAGGTACTCGGTCCAGGAGCGCGGAGTCTGATGGAGCATCAGGACCGGTTCGCCCGTGCCGCATTCGACATAGTGCAGCTGGCCGAACGGGCTGGATACATAGCCGCGGTGCAGTGTGTCCGTCATGAGCGACCCCCTGGTTTGTGGCATGCGGTCAGATGGCCGGGTGCCTGTTCGGTGAGTGCGGGGCGTTCGCTGCGGCAGTGGTCGTCGGCCAGCCAGCAGCGCGAGGAGAAGGGACAGCCGGTCGGAATGTCGGTCGGCGAGGGCAACTCGCCCTTGAGGACGATCTGTTCGCCCGGCCCGGCGTCGTCGCCGGGTTCGAGGACGGACGAGAGCAGTGCCATCGAGTACGGGTGCTGCGGAGCCTCGAACAACTGCTGGGCCGGGGCGATCTCGACGATCGACCCGAGGTACATCACGGCGACCCGTTGGCTCAGGTGGCGGACCACGCCGAGGTTGTGCGAGATGAACAAGTAGGCGATGCGGTCGCGCTGTTGGATCTCCTGGAGCAGATTGAGGATCTGCGCCTGGATGGAGACGTCCAGCGCCGAGGTCGGCTCGTCGAGGACGATCACCGACGGCTGCGGGGCCAACGCCCGGGCGAGCGCGAGGCGTTGACGCTGACCGCCGGAGAACTCGTGCGGATAGCGGCCGGCCGCCGCCGCGTCGAGGCCGACCTCCTCCAGCACCTCCGCGAGCCGCTGGCGACGTTCGGTGCGTGGCACCCCGCGGGCACGCAGCGGCTCCTCGATGCTGGCGCCCACCGGCAGCCGGGGGTTCAGCGAGCCGTTGGGATCCTGGAACACCATCTGCACCGCACGCCGGAACGCCTTCAGGTCGGCGCTCTTCGGCTTGTGCGTCATGTCCTTGCCCTCGAAGCGCACGGCGCCCCGCGTGGGCCGGTACAGCCTGGTGGCGATCCGGCCCAGCGTGCTCTTGCCGCACCCGGACTCGCCGACCAGGCCGACCGTCTCACCGGGGTTCAGGGCCAGCGAGATGTCGTCCACGGCCCGGACACCGGAACGGCCCGGGCGGCGGCCGAACTCGTGGCCGATACCGGCGAGTTCGAGCAGCGGCGCCCCGGTGTCCGCCGTAGCAGGCGGAGCTGTCGGTTCGGCCACTGTCAGATCCAGTCGCGATTCACTCATCGTTTCCTCCGGCTGCGGTCGGGGCGTCCTCGATGTCACGCCAGCAGCGCGACACCCACCCTTCGCCGACGGGCCGCAACGGTTGGGGCTCGGCGCAGGCGTCGGCCGCCAACGGGCAACGCGGCGCGAAGCGGCACCCGGGCAACCGGCGGGCGTCGTCCGTGAGTTGGCCGCGGATCGCGGTCAGCGGGGTGCCGTCGCCCTCGCGCATCCGGGGCACCGCCGCGAGCAGCGCCCGGGTGTAGGGATGCCGGGGCGCGTTCAGCACCTGCTCGACCGTGCCGGACTCCACCGCCTGACCGGCGTACATCACCTGCACGCGGCTGCACATGGCGGTGATGACACCGAGATCGTGCGAGATGAGCAGCATCCCCATGCCGTGCTCCTCCTGGAGCGAGCGCAGCAGTCGGAGGATCTCGGCCTGCACGGTGACGTCGAGGGCGGTCGTCGGTTCGTCGGCCAGCAGCAGGCGCGGGTTGCCCGCCATGGCGATGGCGATGACGACGCGCTGGCGCATACCGCCGGACAGTTCGTGCGGGAACTGCTTGGCCCGGCGCTCGGGGGAGGGGATCTCCACCAGGCGCAGCAGGTCAACCGCCCGCACCTGCGCCTCCTTCCGGCCGGCCTTGCCGTGGATGCGCAGCACTTCGGCGACCTGCGCGCCGACCCGCATGCACGGGTTGAGCGAGGTCATCGGCTCCTGGAAGACCATGGCCACGCGGTCGCCGCGCAGGCTCTCCAGTTCGGCGGGGCGGCTGCCCAGCAGATCCGTGCCGCAGGCCTCCAGCCGGTCGGCGCGGACGTCGGCGCCGGAGCCCAGCAGCCCCATGGCGGCGAGGGCGACGCTGGACTTGCCGCAGCCGCTCTCGCCGATCAGGCCCACCACTTCGCCCTGTTCGACGCGGAGGTCCACGCCGGAGACGACGTCCGAGCCGCCGAATCCGATGTGCAGTCCGGAGACGTCGAGGACCGGCCCCGTGCCACCGGGCTCGGTGGTGGCACGGGCGGGCGTCAAGGTGTCGGCCTTCACTGGGACAGCCAGGCGTTTTTGAGGTTGAGGCGGGTCGCCGTCGCGTCCGGCTGGTAGCCGTGCAGCTTGTCGCTCCACGCCTCGCCGCGCACCGCCTTGGCGTACGGAACCAGGAGGTAGGCCTCGTCGGCGATGTACTGGGCGAGCTGGTGGTAGAGCGTGACCCGCTTCGCGTTGTTCTGCTCGCTCTTCGCGGCGGCCATCAGGTCCCACAGGTGCTGGTCCTTGGCCTTGGTCGCCGGGCTGCCCTTGGCGAACCACAGGTCGAGATACTGGCTCGGGTCGGCGTTGAGCACGCTGGTCATCATCACCATGTCGGTGTACTCGCCGGCCAGCACCTTCGGCACGACACTCGCGAACGGCACGAGCTTGAGGTCGAGCGTGATGCCCACCTTGGACAGCTGCGCCTTCATCAGCTCCATGGCGGAGATGTCGGGGCCGTAGGCCGGGTCGCTGGGGGCGAGCAGTTCGATGGTGACCTTGCTCTTGCCCGCCTCCTTGAGGAGCGCGATGGCCTTGCTCTGGTTCTGCTTGTACATCGGGTCGGCGGTGGTGGGCGTGATGCCGTACGGGTCCTGCGGCGGGATGACGTAGCCGAAGGTGGCGGAGCCGCTGCCCAGCGTCTTGATCAGGGTCTCGCGGTCGATGGCGAGGTTGAACGCCTCCCGGACCCGCTTGTCGGCGAGCGGTCCGCTGAGGGTGTTCATGTTGAGCCAGATGCTGGAGACGATCGGCCCGTTCGCCTCGGTGACACCGCTGGTGGTCTTGACGTCGCTCACCATGCGCAGGTCGCGGAAGGACAGCAGCTGCACCGAGTTGGAGCGCAGCGAGGCGACGCGCGAGGTCTCGTCCGGGATGAGCCGGTAGATCACCGTGTCGAGGTACGGCTTCGGTTTGTCCCAGTAGCCCTTGTGGCCGGACAGCTCGATGGAGATGCCCTTCGACCACTTCTTCAGGGCGAAGGGGCCGGTGCCGTTCTCCGTCTGCTTGAGCTGGTTGCCGGTGCGGGACGTCGTCCACTTCTTGCTCATGATGGCGCCGCTCCACGGGCGGGCCAGGAAGTTGTAGAGCGACGGCTGCGGGGTGCTGAGCTTGATCTCGATGGTGCTGGCGTCCGGCGCGGTCACCGTCTTGATCTTGTACTGCTGGGTGTACGGCGACTTGATCGCGGGATCCATCAGCCGCTCCAGGCTGAAGATGACGTCGTCGGTGGTGAGCTCGGTGCCGTCGTGGAAGGTGACCCCGTCGCGGAGCGTGAAGCGGTAGGTGGTGGAGTCCACCTGCTGGTAGCTCTTGGCGAGCCCGGGCTTGATCTGGCCCTTGCTGTCCAGGCTCAGCAGGCCCTCGTAGAACTGCGCGACGATCTGCTGGTCGAAGTACGCCTGCGCCACCTGCGGGTCGAAGCCGACCGTGGGCTCCCCGTCCAGCCCGATGGTGAGGGTGCCGCCGCTGACCGGCTTTCCGGAGGTGTTGGTGGCCGTCGTGGCCGTACCGCCGCAGGCCGCCAGCATCAGACCGGCCAGCGTGCTGCCGCCGAGGGCCAGCGCGTTTCTGCGGGAGAGGGTGTGGTTCGTCATCAGGACCGCCTGTTTCTCAAGAACGTGAGGGTGAAGTGACGTGGTGCGGGCGCCTGTTCAGGGCGTACGGCGCTTGCCGCGCGGGTTCAGCTGTTCCTGCAGGCCGTCGGAGATGAGGCCGAAGGCCGCCGTGGCGATGGCCAGGGTGATGCCGGGGACGATCACCAGCAGCGGGTCGTCCTTCATATAGCGCTGACCTTCGAAGATCATCCGGCCCCAACTGGGCGTCGGCGGCTGGATACCGAGGCCCAGATAGCTCAGGGACGCCTCGACCAGGACGCAGGTCGCCGCCGTGTTGGCGTACTGGACGAGCGCGGAGGACAGCACGTTCGGCAGCACATGGCGGCCGATGATCACCGGGGTCCGTACGCCGGCGATGCGCGCCGCCGACACGAAGTCCCGCTCGCGCACGGTGAGCGCCGGAGCCCGCACGATCCGCGCGAAGTACGGCACGAAGATCAGGCCCATGCCCCCGATGAGGACCCACATGCCCGGGCTGAAGACCGACACCAGCACAAGTGCCAGCAGCACGGAGGGAATTGACATCGCGGTGTCCATCGCGGCCATCAGTACCGCGTCCAGGCGCCGGGCGTTGTAGCCCGCGACGAGACCGATCGGGATGCCGATCAGCGCGGCGAGGGTGGTCGCCCCGAAGGCCACCATCAGGGACTGCCGGGCCGCCCCGAAGGTCCGGGTGAACAGGTCACGGCCGAGGTTGTCGGTGCCCAGCCAATGACTCCCCGAGGGGCCGGTGAGCAGCGAGTCGCCGACGTCCGTCGTCGAGTAGCGGCCGAAGAGACCGATGAGCAGGGACAGCACCACGATCGCGCCGAGGATGCACACCCCCGTGGTGAGCGTCGCGTTCCAGCCGAGGCGGGGCCTCCGTCGTTGGCGCGCCGGGGCCACGGTGACGGCGGGCGCGGTGGATTCAACCGTCACGGCGAGCTCCAGTCGTCCGGATGCGGGGGTCGATGAGGGGGTAGACCAGGTCGGTCACCAGGTTGATCAGCACATAGGAGGCGCCCAGTGCGAGGATCGCGCCCTGGATCACCGTGAAGTCGTGCTGCGTGATGGAGTTGACGATCAGCGAGCCGAGCCCGGGGAGCGCGAAGACCTGCTCGACGATCACGGTGCCGCCGACCAGCACCCCGAGCTGGAGACCGCCGGCGGTGACCACCGGCACCAGCGCGTTGCGCAGCGCGTGCCGCAGCATCAGCCGTCGTCGCCCTGCGCCCTTCGCCGCCGCCGTCCGCATGAAGTCCTGGCCCTCGACGTCGAGGATGGCGGCCCGCATGTAGCGGCAGAGCGTCGCACCGAACGGGATGCCCAGCGCGACGGCGGGGAGCAGCAGTACCTGGAGGTTGAGGAGCGGATCCTGCGAGAACGGCACGAACGAGAACAGCGGCCAGGCCGGTGCCAGTGTGCTGAACAGGAGGACCATCACCGTGCCGACCACGAACGGCGGGACGGCGAGCCCCATGAACGCCGCGCTGTTGACCAGCCGGTCCTTCGCGCGCCCCTGGTGCATGGCCGACCAGATGCCCGCCGGAATGCCCCACAGAACCGCGATCACCGCGGCGTAGACGGCGAGTTCCAGACTCACCGGAAGGCGGGCGGCGACCTGCGTGCCGACGCTCTGCCCGTCCAGCAGCGACGAGCCCAGATCGCCCCGCACGGCGTGCCCGATCCAGCTCAGGTACTGCGACCACACGGGCTGGTCGAGCCCCAGCTGCTGGGTGATCTGGGCGCGCAGCTGGGGCGTCGAGTTCTCGCCGGCGATCAGGGCCGCCGGATCACCGGGGACCAGATGCGCCAGGGCGAACACGATGGCGCTGAGGCAGAGGACCACCGCCAGCGAGCGGACCACACGGATCGACAGATAACGCAGCACTGGATCTCTCCCCTTATATCGCGGCGGCCGGCGCCGAGGCCCGGGGCGTCGTACGGGTCGGTTCGGAGGGACGGAGTCGCGCGGCCAGCGCGCCGGGGACGGAATCGGCCGCGTTCGGGTCGAAAACCCGGCCCTCGCGGAACACCGCGCGCAGCCGCCGCCGGTCGGTGAGCACGCCCAGATCGGCGAGCGGGTCACCGTCCACCAGCAGCAGGTCCGCCCACCTGCCCGGGGCGACCGTCCCCGTCCGGGACCCGAGACCGAGGGCCTCGGCGGCGGCGGAGGTCGACGCGACCAGGACCTCGGCCGGCGTCATCCCGATCTGCTCGTGCAGCAGCACCAGTTCGCGGGCGTGGTTCCCGAAACGCATCGTGTTGGAGGAGTCGCTGCCCGAGATGATCCGCACCCCGGCCCGATAGGCACGGCGGACGGACATCAGCCGGCGCTCGCGGAGCAGCTCCGCCTTGTCCAACTGCTCGGTCACCAGGCCGCGTTGGCGCCCGTGCTCCGTCATGAACTCGCTGATCGAGAGGGTCGGGCAGAGGAACGTGCCCTGTTCCAGCATCAGCTCGACGAGGTCCTCGTCGAGGTCGGAGCCGTGCTCCAGGGTGTCGACCCCGGCGACCAGCGCGGCCGTGATCCCGGCCCGGGTGTGCGCGTGGGCCGCGACCCGCAGGTCCAGGGCGTGCGCCTCGTCGACGATCGCGTCGATCTCGGCGTCCGTGTAGTTGCGCCACGAGGTCTTGTCGCCCACGGAGAGCGTGCCGCCGCTGGTGCAGATCTTGATCAGGTCCACGCCCATCCGGGCGTACTCCCGGACCCGCTTGCGGCACTCGTCGGCGCCGTCGGCCGGCGGCCACATCCGCTTCTCGTCCAGGGTCGCCGGGCAGAACATGTCGCCGTGCCCCGCGGTCATGCCCACGAGACCGGAGGCCACGACCCGCGCCCCGTCGAGGACGTGCTCGTCCATCACGTGCTTGACCGCCACCTCGGGCAGCGAACCGGCCGTGTCCCGGACCGTGGTGAAACCGGACCGCAGCGCCTCACGGGCGTTGGCCGCGGCATGCAGGGTCTGCTCCTCGGTCGACGTCAGCATGTTCCACAGCTGCACGTCCTGCGGGCGGGCGCCCGCGTTGGACCGCAGGTGCACATGGCAGTCGATGAGACCGGGCAGCAGGGTCGTCCCCCGCAGGTCGTACACCGTGTCCGACGGGGTCGTCGCCACGGTGTCCGCGTCACCGACCTCGGTGATCACGGCGCCGTCGATCACCACGGTCGCGTTCGTCCGTGCGGCACCTCCGGTGCCGTCGATCAACGTCATTCCGGCCAGGACTGTTCGCTCCGTCATAGGACCGTGTTCACTCCTCTCCGTGGGAACTGGTAAGCAGGAGTGTGGGCGGGCGAGGATATGCCGGTGTCGCGGTGCAGCTTTCGCTTGGAATTCCCTCGGGGCGCGCAGGATTGCGCCACCCCTGGAAACGCAGATTTGAGCCACTCGCCGGAGATCACAGGGCGCTCACGAACGCCGTGTCGACGCCCACCGGCCCCACGGCACTCGCCCCGCCCGGTGTGCCGAGCGGTGTCGTACGGCCGGACAGGGGCTCCTCGAAGAAGCGGCGGTTGTCGGCGCGGAACTCCGGGTCGGCGAGCCGGTCGACGGTGATCGCCTGCTCGGGGCAGGCCGTCTCGCAGGCGCCGCAGTCGATGCACTCCACGGGGTTGATGTAGAGCTTGCGCTCGCCCTCGTAGATGCAGTCGACCGGGCACTCCTCGATGCAGGACCGGTCCATGATGTCGACGCAGGCCGATCCGATGACGTAGGCCATGTCAGTTCTCCTTCTCGGTGGAATGGCCGGGGAACAGCGCGGCCTCGGGGTCGATGACGGTGGCCGCGTTGTTCACGGCGGTGGCGGCCTCGCCGAAGCCGACGGAGATCAGCCGCACCTTGCCCGGGTAGTCGGTGATGTCCCCGGCGGCGAACACACGGGGCAGATTGGTCGCCATGCGGGTGTCCACGGCGATCCGTCGCGCCTGGAGTTCGAGCCCCCAGGCTTGGAGCGGTCCAAGATCGGCGATGAAGCCGAGCGCGGCGACGACGGTACGGGCGGGCAGCAGCCGGACGGTCTTCTCGACCCGGTGCCGCACCTCGACCTTCTCGACGCCCAACTCGCCGTGCAGCGCGCTCACTTCGGAGTCGGTGATAATCTCGATGCCGAGCGCGCGCACCTTCTCCACGCTCGCCGCGTGCGCCCGGAACCGCGCGTTGCGATGGACGAGGGTGACGGACCGGGCGATCGGGGCGAGCAGCGCCGCCCAGTCGAAGGCACTGTCCCCGCCGCCTACCACGACCACATCGTGATCGGTGTGGGCGGCCGGGTCCGGCACGAAGTACACCTGCCCGCGACCGAGATAGTCCTCGCCCGCCGGCAACGCCCTGGGCGTGAACGTCCCGACACCGCCAGTGATGACAACTGCCCCCGCCCGTACGACGGCTCCCGTGTCGGAACGGACGACGGGACGGCCCTCGCGGTCGTGGGCCAGGTCCGTCGCCCGCTCCCCGAGGAGGTATCGGACGTCGTACGGCGCGGCCTGCGCGACCAGGTCGTCGACGAGGTCGCGGCCCCGCACCGACGGGAAGCCGGCGATGTCGAAGATGGGCTTCTCCGGGTACATCGCGCTGATCTGGCCGCCGCACTGCGGCAGTACGTCCATGACGGTGACGCGCAGTCCGCGGAAGCCGGCGTAGTAGGCGCCATAGAGGCCGGACGGGCCGGCGCCGATGATCAGGATGTCGGTCTCGATCACCGGTGACTGGACCGGCGCATCAATAGGAACGCTCATGGTTCAGGAGCGTAGGAACGGACCGCTCCAGGCCCAATGGGACCGGTCCGGCTGCCGGGACGTGGGTCAGACGAGGGCGATGTGGACCGTTCCCGTCACACACGGAGTGCCGTCGGCCTTGAGGACAGCGACCTCCAGGGACACCCGGGTGCCCTCCACCGTCCGTACGGTCGCGGTCCAGGTGAGGGGTTCACCGGCCACGGCGGTCGTACGGTTGCGCCAACTCACCGTCTCCAGCCGGGAGTTCGGCCCGGCCCACGCCAACGCGTACCGGGTGAGGGTCTCGCCGTGCAGCGTGGACTGTACGACGGCGCCCGGGAAGCCCTCCGAGGCTGCGAACCCGGCGTCGTAGTGGATGCGGTGGGAGTTCCACGACACGGCGCTGAAGCGGAAGAGTTGGACCGTGCTGTGCGTGTACCGCTGCGGTGGGCAGATGTCGCCGGCGACGGGCGGGTTCATGCGGCTCCGGGGGAGTCGAGTGCTTCCATCACGACGATCGTCTCGTCGACGGCGGTCAGTTCGGTGCCGTCCGCCGAGGTGAAGCGGGTGGTGAGGCCGAGCAGGACGAAGGCGCCGGAGCGGCCCTGCTTGCGTTCGGCGGAGGTGACCGCGCGAGAGGCGGTGACCCGGCTGCCCGCGACCGGGGCCCGGAGCAGCCGCACGGTCTGCCCGCCGTGCACCTGGCGGACCGGCAGGCCCATGGTGCACGGCGATTCACGGGTGGCCAGCCCGTCGGGCCTCAACTCCCTTTCGGGAGGCCCGTCTTCCCAGCTCATGGTGGCGGCGAGGAAGAGGGCGGGAGCCTCCACCGGCTCGCCCGTCGCCTCCCGATTCCGAGCCCGGTCGATGTAGTCGGCGTCGTTCAGCGCGGCGGCGTACCGGCAGAAGTCCTTGACGGTGACCGTGCCGCAGTCCTCGTCCTCCCACCGGTCGACGAGACTTCGGGCCCGGGTCAGCACCTCGTCCAGGACGTTCACAGCGCAGACCGCAGTGCCCGGCCGATGCCCAGACCCGCGGTGCGCAGCGCGCTCGCGTGTGCGGCGGCGTCCACGCGGTAGGTCGGGGCGGTGATCGAGAGGGCGCCGGCCAGGGTGTTCTGCCGGCCGAAGACCGGCACGGCCATGCTCATGTAGCCGAGTCTGACCTCCTCCGCCTCGGTCGCGAGGCCCTCCTCCCGGATGCGCTCCACCTGGCCGCGCAGCCGACCGGGAGAGGTGATCGTGTGCCGGGTGAACGGTTTCAGCCCGTTTCTGACCACCTCCCCGAACAGCGTGGCGGGGGAGAAGGCCAGGATCGCCTTGCCGGTGGCCGTGCAGTAGAGGGGGAGCCGCCCCGCGACCCGGGACTCCTCGCTCAGGCCCCGGTGCGGCAGGATCTTCTCCAGATAGACGACATCGAGGCCGTCGTGGATCGCGAAGTGGATGGTCTCCTGCGTGGCCAGCAGCAGATCCTCCATGTACGGCTGCGCGACCTCGCGCAGGATCCGCTGCCGGTGCACTCGCTGGCCGATCTCGAACAGCCGCAGCCCGAGCCGGTAGTCGCACCCCGCCCGCTCCAGCAGCCCCCAGACGACCAGCTCCTGGCAGAGCCGGTGCACGGTGGCCTTCGCGACTCCGGTACGGCGCACGAGATCCGCGAGGGAGAGCGACTCGTCGTCGACGGTGAACGCCTCCAGGATGGGCCGCACCTTGCCGAGGACGGAGTTCATCGAGTCGGGAGACGCGGACGCACCGGTGACGGGAGGCGGGGGAGAGTAGGCCGCGGCGCGGGCGATCGGGACGACGGTCATGGCGGGCACCTCTCGATCAACGGTTACGGCAGGAATGTCACTGTCAGTGCGCGGACGACGACTCGGCGAGGAACGCGAGACTCAGGGGGTTGTACAGGGTGGCCTTCTCATGTTGCGGCCAATGTCCGCATTCTGTGAAGATCTCCAGCCGTGCTCCCGGAATCGCGGCGGCGATCGCCTCGGCCTCCGGTACGTCCCCGAGCGGGTTCTTGTTGCCCCACACCACCAGCGTCGGCGCCTTGATCCGGGCCATGCGGTCGGGGCGGAGCAGATTGCGCTCGCGGGCCTCGACCTCCTGGAGCGCCAGCAGGTTGTGCAGGTTCTCCTGGAAGTCGGGGTGGTGGTAGATCTCGTAGCGCACCTGGGTCAGCTCCTCGCCCAGGTCCTCGTCCCACTCGGCCCACAGCAGCGCCAGCCGGTCGCGGGTGTACGAGATCTCCGGCTCCATGGCGGCGGCGCGCGTCGACGTCTTGAGCCGTTTCATCACCGCCGGGTTGATCTTCGTGCCGCCCATGCAGAGGAGTTGGAGGGAGGAGACCCGGTCCGGGTACTCGCTCGCGGCCCAGGAACCGACCCAGCCGCCCAGCGACTCACCCACCAGGTGCGTGCGTTCGGCGCCCACCGCGTCGAGGTAGGCCATCAAGTGGTCGACGTACGCCGGGATTTCGCCCGGTCGGTCGGGCTTGCCGGTGTAGCCGTGGCCGAGCATGTCGATGGCGTGGCAGCGGTAGCCGGCCTCGGCGTGCGCCGGGATGTTGCGGACGAACGCCTCCAGGTGGCCGGTCGTGCCGTGCAGGAACACGACGTGTTCGCCGTCCTCGGGGCCGGCCTGGAGGGCGCGGGTGGTGACATCGCCGGTCTCGACGTACGCGTGCCGGTAGTCGATGCCCGAGAGTTCGGTCCAGATGCTCATGACTGCCTTACTGCCTTTCGGTGGGGGCCTGTTGGGGGTCGAGGACGGCGACGCCCATTCCGGTGAGCCACTCGGGCATCGGCTCGTAGGCCAGCCGGCGTCCCGGAACGTGGTCGAGCACGGCCGACATGAGCAGCCAAGTGCGCAGCTCCTGCGCGCCGTTGCCCGCGACCTTCTCCAACTCCTCGGTGGTGTACTCGGTGATGCGGTGCGTCTCGCCGCGCTCGACGAGGGACAGGAAGTCGGTGTCAAACTCGGGGTTGAGCGCGGCCTCGGCGGCGCGGATGATCTCGCGGCGCCGGACGTCGTAGTCCTGCCAGTTCTCCCGGCCGTTCAGCCAGGCGCCGACCATGAACTCCTCGTCGTCGCCGTGCGGTTCGCGCCAGTCCGGCCAGGGCAGCCGGTGCGAGAGGCCGCCCGAGCCGACCACCGCGACGCGCCGGTCGCCGGGGAAGGCGAGGACGGCGTCCCGGATCGCGCGGCCCAGCTCCTCGCAGCGCGTGAGCGTGGGCAGCGGAGGGGCGAAGACGTTCACGACGATCGGCACGATCTCCACGTCCAGGCCCTCGAAAAGGTACTGGACGGCGTGCGACTGGCCGTGGTCGATCTGGAGCTTCGCCGAGAACGCCGGGTCGAAACTCCCGCTCTCGACAAGGGAGTTGGCGAGGTGCCGGGCCAGTGGCACGTCCACCGGCTGCGGGCCCTTCGGGGTGCCGGACTCGCCGCTCGCGACGCACTCGCCGACGCCGATCGTGAAGCTCGGGATCAGGTCCAGCCAGAAGCCGCGGAAGTGGTTCGAGCCGATGAGGATCACCGTGTCGGGGCGGGCCGCGAGGAGCGCCTCCCGCGCCTCGGCGAGCGCGTCGCGGAACCGCTCTGCCCGGTCCTTGTGGAAGGTCTCCTCCCAGTGGGTGTTCATCAGCGTGCTGTGCGAGGCGCCCACGCCCAGGACGATCTCGGTCATGCCGTCGTTCCTTCCGAGAGGGATGCCACCTCGGCGCGGGACCGGGTCACGGTGTCGATCGCCGTGCGGATCAGATGGCGCGTGAGCTTCTCCATCGCCTGTACGGAGACGGTGTTCATGCCCCGCGCGAAGTCGATGTCGAACAGCGAGTCCGTGACCTTCGGCATGCCGACCCGCACGGTCGGGATGCCGCGCCCGCGCAGGATGTTGGCGTCGGTGGCCCCGCTGTTGCCCCGGATCACCTCGTGCTCGCGGCCCTCGAACGCGGCCCAACTCGCCGTCGCGCTACGGCAGATCCAGCTGTCGGGGTCGGTCCGCGTGCCAGGGATCGCCAGGACCAGTTCGGCGTCGACATGGATGCCGGGGTTCTTCTCGCGGAGGGTGTCGAGGGCCGCGAGGAACTCCCGCTTGGCCTGCATCGGGGTCGTGCCCGGGGCGATGCGCAGGTCCACCATGAGGGTGCAGGACGCCGGTGTCACCGCCGCCATCCGGGGCCAACCGCCCTGTATCGAGGAGACGATGCCCTGCGGCGCGACCGTGCCGGAGGTGTGCCGGTCGGCGTACTCGACGAACCACTCCTCCAGGTGCCGGGCGACCTCACCGGCGCGGGCGACGGGGTTGTCGTAGGGGAGGCGGTGGCGGGAGCCGACGTAGGTGTGGGTGCCGTGGACCGTCACCTCGAACCAGACCAGGCCGACCTCGTCCCAGGAGACCGTCCAGCCGGGCTTGGCGATGACGGCGTAGTCGGTCCAGATGCCTTGTTCGAGGAGGAACGAACAGCCCGTGCCCTGACCGGTGTTGAGACGTTTCCCGCCGGGGCGGGCGTTCGTGGGCATGCCGCCCGCGCCGAACGCGGCGACCAGGTCGCCGGTGAGCGGGATGCCGGCCAGGGCGATCGCCTCGGCGGCCATCATCACGCAGGCCGCGTGGCCCTTCGGATTGGAGGCGCCGAGGCCGACGACGAAGTCCTCGTGGACGGTGGCCCGCGGACGCATGTCGTCCCGCAACTCCGGCCCGATCCACGGGAGATCCTCGCTCTCCTCGCCCACGGTCAGGGTGTCGATGGGCGCGTAGAGCATGAGGTCGGGGCCGGTGCCGTCGCCGGAGAGCCGGGCCCAGGCGTTGGCCTGCCGGTCGTCCAACGGCTGGACCGTGGCCCGGCAGCCCGCGGCCGTGAGGGTGTCGGCGATGTGCTCGGCGAGGGGCCCCTCGTCACCGGTCGGGGACGGGATGTCGACCAGCCCGGTGATCAGATCGCGCAGCCGGTCGGCGGTGACGTGTCGCCAGGCGTCCGCCACCCAGCCGCTCCGCTGCGCGTCCAACCCCGCCAACTCGTCTGCGCCGCTCATTGGTTGATCCTGTGGACCTGGGTCATGGTCGTGCGCTCGAAGCGCTTCTTGGCGAGCGGGAGCCCGAGGGCGATGCCGGCTCCGATCAGCAGGGTGAGCAGGGTGCGGCCCATGGTCATGCCTTCTTCTCGTCGGAACTGGTGTCGGCGTCGGGGCCGGCGAGTTTCTTGCCGTACTCCTGCTCGCTGAGGTTCCGCCAGGCGGTCAGCGAGATGTCGGGGCGGTAGAGCTTCTCCGGGGGAGCGTCGGTGATGTCGACCATCCACGCGTCCTGGCCGGAGAACTGGCCGTGGAACAACCACCGGATCGCACCGAGGTACTTGGCGTAGAAACGCAGGGTGTCCCAGCCCTCGGTGAAGTTGACCATCACGCCGACATAGCGGTGGTTGTCCCCGTCGACGGGGACGTAGAACTCGTAGTGGATGAAGTTCGGGTACGCGATGCGCAGCACACCCGGCATCGACAGCGACGCGAAGCCGGGGAACTCCTGGGCCTCGATCGTCGGGTTCACCTTGTCGGGCTTGCCCGTGTTGCCGATGTTGAAGGTCTCCTTCGGCGGCTGGGCCTTCCACCAGCGCTTGTTGGTCCAGCGGCCGACGCCGGGGAAGTCCGCCTCCCAGTACACCTCGTCCTGGACGCGATAGATCCAGCGGCCCTTGGGGACGACGCGCGTGATGTTCCAGGTGGGCATCGGCTTGAACAGGCGCCAAAGTGCCGTGCGGTGCAGGTACTTGGCGTGGCCCTCGTCGAAGCCGTTCTCGCAGGCGAAGCGCCAGTTGCCGCCGCGCGGGTCGATCCGGCCGCCCATCACGAAGGCGTTCTCGACGAGTTCCTCGGGCAACTGCGAGTCGATGGAGTGCGGTTCCTCGTCGGCGAGCGGGATGTACACCCACACCATGCCGAGGCGCTCCTCGACCGGATACGTCCGCACCGAGACCTTGCCGGTCAGCCGGCAGCCGGGCCCGTCGGTGATGACCGCGGCGAGCTTGCCGGTCGGCAGGTCGAAGGTCCAGCCGTGGTACGGGCAGCTGATCGTGCCGGGGAACTGCTGGTCGCCCTCGGAGAGCGGGACGCCGCGGTGCGGGCAACGGTTGTGCAGCGCGTACGCGGTGTCGCCGTCCCGGATCAGCGTGATCTTCTCGCCGCAGATCGTGAACGGGAGCGGATCGGCGGTGATCTGGCTCGACCAGGTGACCGGGTACCAGTAGCCGCGGAAGCCCGAGCCCGCCGCGTCGTAGTGGGGCCACGACTTCCAGTCCTGGCGGCCGGGCTCACCTGTGGGTCTGCGGCGGCCCCGGCTCCGGACCGTGGGCTGTGCGTCGGGAGAGTCCTCGACCGTCATCGTGCGCGTCCTCCTGCTGCCGGGATGCCTGTCCGGCGAGCATGCGACGGACCGCCGGATCCGCCCAAGAGACCCGTCCCGCTGAGCAGACCGAGCCCCGAGGTTGCGGCGGAAATGTGACACTCCCACCCCCATCTGTCACATTTCGGCGCGAAGGGGGTCGGGACCGGGGCTCACCTGCGCGTCCCGTTCAGCGGACCCTCGTCGATGCGTGGAGGCCGCGCGCCGTTCTACGGTGCGCCAATTCCCGTGCCGCCCCCCACCGACCAGCCGAAGCCGGCGGTCTCCCATCGACCTCTGAGGTACTCATGGAGACACGGTCCACGACAAGCCACCCCTTCGCACGCCCGGCCGCCCTCGCCGTCGCACTCCTCACGCTCACCGCGTGCGGCGCTGGCACCACCGACTCGGCCGCGGGCTCCGGCTCCGGCAAGAACGCCGCGGGCCCCACGATCCGCATCGGCGTCGGCATCGACGCCTCGTACGCGCCCTTCTTCGTCGCCGACGCGAAAGGCCTTTGGGCCAAGCACGGGGTGAACGTCCAGCTCGTCCAGTTCGGGCAGGGCAGCGAAGGCGTCAACAACCTCGTCGCGGGTCAGGTCCAGATGTCCGGCAACTCGGACACCACCACGATCAGCATGCTGCCCCAAGACCCCGACCTGCGCTCCCTGTTGGTCTACGAGCAGTCCGGCAAGTACCTCAAGGTCGTCGTCGGCCCGAAGGTCAAGTCCCCTGCGCAGATACGCAAGATGGCCGTGGCCCCCGGGCTGTCCGAGCTCGCGGCCACCCGGTTCCTGGAGTCGAAGAACATCGATCCGAAGTCGGTCAAGTTCATCACCGCGGACCCGCCCGAGATCCCGGCCCTGATGCAGAAGGGCGACGTCGACGCGTACGTCCTGTGGGAGCCCTGGCCAACCAAGGGCGTCGCGCAGGGCGGCCGGATCCTGGAGAACACCGGTGCCTACGGCCTGAGTTACTCCCAGTGGCTGCTCACCAGCGGGGCCTGGCTGAAGGCCAACTCCGAGACCGCCACCAAGGTCGCCCAGGCCCTTCAGGAGGCGGCCCGGCTGACCGAGAGCGACCCGAACGCGGCGGCCCAGGCGACCGAGAAGGCCGTGAAGGTGCCGGCCGCCCAGACCCTCACCGCCATCAAGGAGATCGACTTCGGGACCCGTGACTTCACCGCCGCGGATCTCAAGGGGTATGCGAACACGGCCAAGTTCTTCGTGGACAGCGGCAAGATCAAGGGGCAGCCGGATGTCACGACGGCCGTCCAACGCGGTTGGTTCACCCAGCACTTGAAGGGATCGTCATGACGGAGGTCGTGGACACCGCCCTGCCGAAGGTCCGCGGCGCCGCCCTGTGCGCGGACGGCGTCGGCATCCGTTTCGACTCCTTCCAGGCCGTCCAGAACATCTCCCTCGACATAGCCGCCGGCGAGTTCCTGTGCCTGCTCGGCCCGAGCGGCTGCGGCAAGTCCACGCTGCTGTCGGCCATGGCCGGCTTCGTGACCGTGGACGAGGGCAGCCTCAGCGTCGGCGGGGCCCGGATCACCGGCCCCGACCCGGAGTTGGGCATGGTCTTCCAGAGCAGCGAGGCGCTGTTCGACTGGATGACGGTCCGTCAGAATGTCGCCTTCGGCCCCCGCATGCGTGGCGCCTCACGCGCCGAACAGACGAAGCTGGCCGACGAATACCTCGGCCTGGTGGGGCTACGGCACTGCGCGGACCGCTTCCCGGGCCAGCTCAGCGGCGGCATGCGCCAACGCGTCCAGATCGCCCGGGTGTTGGCCAACGAACCCGGCGTCGTCCTGATGGACGAACCCTTCGGCGCGCTCGACGCGCAGACCCGGCAGGTGATGCAGGAGGAGACCGACCGCATCTGGCGCGCCTCCGGCTGCACCGTCGTCTTCGTCACCCACGACATCGACGAGGCGATCCTGCTGGCCGACCGCATCGCCGTCATGACCGCGGGCCCGGCGGCCTCGGTGAAGTCTGTCTACCCCGTCGACCTCCCCAGGCCGCGCGACGAGGACGACCCGGCCGCCGTCGAACTGCGCCGCCAACTCCGGGCGGACATCGGCGAAGAGGTCCGCAAGGCGCTGCGCGACCAGGGACTCGACGACGCGTCGCGCGATGCAGAGGAGGACGACCGATGACCGTCGCGACGGCTGCGGCCACCGGCAGCGCGGAAGCGAGGAAACGCCCGGCCTGGGCGACCGCAAGCCGCCTGCGCGCACTCGGCATGTACACCCTGTCCGTCCTCGTCGGCCTCGCCGTCTGGCAATTGCTGGCGATGGCGTACGGCTCCTCGCTGGTCGCCTCCCCGAGCGAAACCCTCAACGCGGCACGGCAGTTGGCGTCGGACGGCACGCTCACCAACTCGGTCGTCGCCTCCAGCCGCCGCATCCTGATCGGCTGGGGACTCGGCGTACTCGTGGGCGCACCGGTGGGACTGCTGGTCGGACAGGTCCCGGTGATCCGCCAACTCCTGGAGCCCTACATCGAGTTCTTCCGGTTCATCCCACCGGTGGCCTTCGTGACCTTGGCTGTGGTGTGGCTGGGCATCGGCGAGTCGTCGAAAGTCGTCCTGATCTTCTACACGGCCGTCTTCATCGTCACGGTCAACACCAGCGCCGGTGTCATGGCGGTGAGCGAGTCCAAGCTGCGCGCGGCCCGGAACCTGGGCGCGAACCGCCGCCAGATCCTGCGCAGCATCGTGCTGCCCTCGACCGTGCCGCACATCGTCACCGGCGCCCGCCTCGCCATGGGCAACAGCTTCCTGACCATCGTCTCCGCCGAGATCGTCGCCTCCCAGGTCGGACTCGGCTCGTTGATCTGGACCTCCCGCAACTACGGGCGGATCGACTGGGTGTTCGTCGGGATCATCACCCTGGGAATCCTCGGGTTCGTCTTCGACCGCGTCCTGCGGATCGTCGCGTCCCGTGTTCTGCGTCGATACGGAGTGAAGTTGTGACGACCGCCAAGTCCCGCGCCCTGGTCCTGGAGAGCTTCGGCTCGCTGCCCCGCCTGGTGGAGCGCCCGGTGCCGGAGCCCCGCCCCGGCCACACCCTCGTACGGATGAGGGCGGCCCAGGTGGGACACCTCGATCTGAACGTCGTGGACGGCAAGTTCGGCATCCTCCCCGACCTGCCCGCCGTACTGGGCACCACGGGCTGCGGAGTCGTCCTCGCCTCGGACACCCACCCCGAGGGGGCTCTGGTCCGCCTAGGCGGCAAGGCCATCGGCCTGCGCCGCGACGGCTGTTGGGCGGAACACGCGCTGGTGCCGGACGCCGCCGTGGAGATCGTGGAAGAGGGCACGGACCCTGCCCTGGCGTGCAGTTGGTTCTCACCGGTGGGTACGGCCTGGGCGGCGGTGCACACGGTGGCGGACGTCCGGCCGGGGGAGCGGGTGCTCGTGACCGGCGCGGCGGGGGCGGTGGGCGCGATGACGGTTCAGGTCGCCGCGCGGGCCGGGGCCGAAGTGGTCGGAGTGGTCGGACGCCCGGCCAAGCTCGCCCATGTTCCGGCTCCCGCGAAGCCCGTCCTCGCCTCCGAGCTGTCCCCTGAGTCGGTCGGCGGCCCGGTCGACGTGGTCATCGACACGGTCGGCGGCCCGGTCCTGCGCGACGCGCTCCCGCTCGTCCGCCCGCGCGGCCGGGTCGCGCTCGTCGGCTACACCGCCGGACGCGAGTTCACTGTCGACCTCGCGGACTTCCTGCTCGCCGACGTGCCCCTGCTGCCGGTGAACCTGATGACGCGCGGCAAGGAGGTCGCGGCGGACGTGCAGGGGCTGCTGGCGGAACTGCGGACCGGGGTGCTGACCCTGGAGATGGAGCGGCACGGCATCGAGGAGTTCGCCGAAGCGGCCGAGCGGCTGCGGACGGGCGAGGCGATCGGCAAGGTGGTGCTGGACCTGGACCTGGACCTGGGCTGAAGGGCGGCCGGCTGCCGTCAGTGTCGCGTTGCGGCGTCAGACGGCCTTGACGACGGTGCCGGTGCCTTCGAGCGCGGTGATCTCGTCGGCGGGCGCCGTGGTGTCGGTGACCAGGGTGTGCAGGAGTGTGGTGGGGCCGACGTAGGCGTACGCGGTGTGGCCGAGCTTGCTGCCGTCGGCGGCGACGACGATGCGGCGCGCGGTGGCGATGGCGGCCTTCTTCACGGCCGCGTCGTCGAGGTCGTAGGCGGTCAGGCCCTCGGCCGCGCTCAGACCGCAGCAGCCCATGACGGCGGTGTCGAAGCGGAGCGCCGCCAGGGACGCGAGGGTGAGCGGGCCCGTGAGGGCGCCCTCGGCGGCCCGGGGCTGCCCGCCGGGCACCATCAGCGTGACCGGGCCCGGACCCTCGCCGAACACCTGGATCGCCTGCAAGGACAGGGGCATCACCGTGACCCGCCGTCGGCGCAGCAGGTGGGCGACCTCCAGGCAGGTGGTGCCGCTGTCCAGGAGGACGGTCTCGCCGTCGGCGATGAGTGAGCACACCTCGGCCGCGATACGGCGCTTGGCGTCCACGGCCTCGTGCGCACGCAGCGCGAAGGGCGGCTCCTCGCCCCGGAGCAGCAGGGTCCGCGCCCCGCCACGGACGCGCTCCAGAACGCCCTGCGCGGACAGGGCGTCGAGGTCGCGGCGGATGGTCATCTCGGAGGCGCCGGTCAGTTCGACGAGTTCCTGAACCGTGATCCTGCCGGTCTCCCTGACGGCCTGCGCGATCGTCCCGTGCCGGTCTGCGTTGCTCATACCGCGATTGAACACCTCTCGAAACGAACATGCAATGTGTGCGAAGCGACAGTATTCAATCACGCCTGGTGTTCGTTACGGTTGCTGTCATGAGCCATTCGCTTCGATCCGCCCGAGTGGCGACCTTTGTCTACTTCAGCCTGTGCGGCACCCTGATGGGCACCTGGGTGGTGAACATCCCCGCCATCGAGGAGCGGGTGGGCGTCAGCCACGCGACGCTCGGGGGACTGCTGGTGCTGCTGGGGCTGGGGGCCTTCATCGGCATGCAGGTGGCCGGGAGCCTGACCGACAAGCTCGGGGCGCGCATCGTCGTCCCCGCCACCGCCGTGCTGTGCAGCGCGGCCCTGGTGCTGCCGGGCCTGCCCCGGGAACCGTGGACGCTGGCAGGTGCCCTGCTGGTCTTCGGGTTCTGCAACGGCTGCCTGGACGTGAGCATGAACGCCCACGCCGTGCACGTGGAGAAGGCGTACGGCAGGCCTGTCATGTCGGCCTTCCACGCCACGTTCTCGGTCGGCGGCGTCCTCGCCGCGGTGGTCGGAGCGGCCACGGCGAGCGCGGGCCTGAGCCCGGCCGCGGGCATGGCCGCCATGGGAGCCCTCGGCATCGTGACCGCCCTGGTGACCGCACGCGCCCTGCTGCCGACCACGCTCACCGCCCCCGCGGGGCAGGTCGAGCACACGCCGGCCGCCGGGCCCCGCCGCACCGGGAGGCGTATCTGGATCCTCGCCGCCCTGGCCCTGATGGTCATGCTGTGCGAGGGCGCCGCCAACGACTGGAGCGCCCTGCACCTCAAGGACGTCCTCGGCGCACCCGCGAGCACCGCCGCCTTCGCGTACGGCACCTTCGCGGCGACCATGACCATCGGCCGACTGCTCGCCGACCGCCTCGTCGCCCGCTTCGGGTCCATGGCGATCCTGAGGTACGGCGCGACGACGGCCGCCGTCGGCATCACGATCGTGACCGTCTCGCCCTGGATATGGGCGGCGTTCGCGGGATGGGCACTGTTCGGTCTGGGGCTGTCCGGCTGTGTCCCGCAGCTGTTCAGCGCGGCCGGACACGCCGACCCCTCCGCCGCCGGGGCCAATGTCTCCCGGGTCGCCGGACTCGGCTACGTCGGCATGCTCGCCGGCCCCGCCGCCATCGGCTGGCTGACCCACCTCGTCGCCCTGAACCACGCCTTCGTCCTGCTGATCCTGCTGTGCGCGATCACCGCCGTGGCCGCCGGAGTCCTGCGCACCGACTCCGACCGCTCGCGCGAGCTGGCGGCAAGCGGCACCTGACCGCCTGTGCGGCACGGCTCACTCCGTGCCGCACAGGCTTCTCCGCCCACCCCGGCCGCCAGAACCCGGAGGAACCCCCGCCATGCCTACAGACCGGCGCATCGTGCTCTTCGACCTCTTCGGTGTCATCGCCCGCCAGCAACTCCCGGGTGCCCAGGGCAAGATGGCCGACCACTGTCACGCACCGACCGAAGCCTTCACCGCGGCCTACTGGGCCTGCCGCCCGCCCTACGACGCCGGCCGGCAGTCCGCGCCCGAGTACTGGACCGCCGTACTGCGGCAGCTGTCCCGGCCCGCCGACGCAGACACGATCGAGGAACTGCGCCTCACCGACATCGACAGCTGGTCACGCGTCGACGACCGGATGGTGGCCTACGTCCAGTCCCTCCGCGAGGTCACCGAGGTCGCCCTGCTGTCCAACATCCCCTCGGACCACGCGGACGCCTTCCTCGCCGCGCAGCCCTGGCTGCACCGACTGGACCACGTCGCCTTCTCCGGAAAGATCGGAGCGGCGAAGCCGGACCCGGCAGCCTTCCAGCACTGCGTCACCGCCATGCGGGCAGCCCCGGCCGACTTCCTCTTCGTCGACGACCGCGAGGAGAACGTACGAGCCGCGCGAGCGACGGGAATGAACGGCCACGTCTTCACCGACCCCGACGACCTGGCAACCGTCATCAACGCCTGGCTGCCGAAGCCTGCGGTCCCGCTCACCCGGGGATGACCACCGCGCGCCCCCGGCAGCACACGACTCCATCAGCACCGCATCGCTCGACCAGATCCAGCGTCACCGCACCACTGCTCGCGTCCACCGACTGCACGGTGCCCGTCACCACCAGCCGGTCACCGACGTGCGCCGGCGCCCGATTACGCCAGCCGACCTCCCGCACCCGCCCGCCCGCGCCCGCGAACTCCGCAGCCGCACGATGGAACAGACAGCCGTGCAACTGGGCCATGACGACCGGCCCGGCCAGCCCCTCCGACCGGGCGAACTCGGTGTCGTAGTGGATGAGATGGGCGTTGCGAGTGACGGCACCGAACCACAGCAGGGAGATCGCCTCGGGTGTCAGCTCGACGGGCAACACCGCCTGCCCCACGACGATTTGGCGTTCCCGGTGGCCCGTCATCGGACGATGAACCTCTCCGTGACCTCCACCATCGCCCCCCGCGCCGCGCCGTACACCTTCTCCATCGTGAGGAGCAGGAATCCCTCCCCAACTCCCTTGCGTTCCACGGCAGTCAGCGCGCGCCGCAGCTCGATCGGATCGCCCGACCGCACCTCCCCGACCCAGCGCACGTCCTGGCCGCCCGCCATCAGCCGGACGTCGAGCCCGTCGGTGCCGGGGACCTCGTCGCGGTACATGCCGTCCGGCCGGAACTCCGCCGCATCGGCCCCGGGCGCCCCGCGCAGCAGACTCACCACGTACATGGGGTGGACGGTGAAATCGGCGCGAGTGGGATCGACGAGACGCGGTGCGCGCTCACCGGCCGCCCGCGCGAACTCCGCCGCGTCCTCGGCCCGTACGACACCCAACGACCGCCGCTCCCACCTGCCCACCGACGCCCGGGCCCGATCCTCGACCAGCTCCAACACGGCGCTCCTGATCACGAGTTGCCTCCTCTCCGTGCACGGATGTGTCGGACGTTAAGGACCACCGCCCCCGACCGCCATGGAAGGGGCCCGCTCAGTGGACCGTTCCCCTTGGGCGGGGTCCGCCGCCGCCCCACCATCAGCACATGGACCTCATGGACATCCAGGCGCCCCCGGAGGGCACCTACGCGGAAGCGGACGGCGTCAAGTACCACTACGTCGAACTGGGGGAAGGCAGCGCTACCGTCTTTCTGCACGGCGGCGGCCCGGGATGCACCGGCTGGTCGGACTTCGGGCAGGTGGCACGGCTGTTCGCGACGGAGCGCCGCTGCCTGCTCATCGACATCCTCCAGTACGGCAAGTCCGCCAAGCCCGTCATCGAGGGCCCCATGTGGGACTACCACGCGGCCAAGACGGTCGCCCTCCTCGACGAACTCGGCGTCGACCGCGCCGACTTCGTCTGCAACTCCTGGGGCGGCACCATCGCGCTGAACCTCGCCGCCAAGTACCCCGAGCGCGTACGGTCGTTGGTGATCACCGGCAGCATGCCCGTCTTCTACGGCCCGCTCGCGCCGCTGCCGGAAGGCGGTCGCCGGGGCCGCAACGCCCGCGACGTCTACTACGGCGGCACCGGTCCCTCGTGGCAGAAGATGCGCGAACTCATCGCCCGCCTGGAGTGGTTCGACCCGGCCGCGATCCCCGACGGCACCGTGACCCTGCGCTACGAGCAGAGCCTCGATCCCGAGGAGACCGCCCTCGCCGGCGCCTCCGACAACCCGCGCGGCGACTGGCAGGACCTCACCGCCGAACTCGGCCGGATCGTCGCGCCGACGCTGTTCCTGTGGGGCATGCAGGACGCGTTCCTGACCCCGGACTACCCGCTGATGCTGGCCCGCATGATCCCCAAGGGCAACCTGCACGTGATGAGCGAGGCCTCCCACCACCCGCAGGAGGAACGGCCGTACGACTACCACAGCGTGGTCTCCGGCTTCCTGAACCAGCAGCACAACTGACTCTCCGGGGAGGAGACATGAGCGAGTCCGCCGTGAAGGTCGTCGAACTGCCCAGCCCCTTCACCCGGTTCGCAGGCCGCCTGCTGGTCGGGCTCGGGTACGAGGTGGTGCTCGTCGAACCACCGGAGGGCGACGAGACCCGACGCGAACTCGACGGCGACGCGTTCACCCACTGGCACGCGGGCAAACGATCGGTCGTGCCCGCCTCGCCCGAAGAGTTGCGCGGTCTCCTCGCCACCGCTGACGTGCTGCTCGACGGGAGCCCGAGCGGCGCCGAGGCGCTCGCGGAAGGGCTCGACGACCTCGTGCACGTCCGCGTCACCTCCTTCGGGCTGATCGGCCCCCGCACCGACTGGCAGGGCACCGACCTCGTCGTGGCCGCGCTCGGCGGGATGCTCGCCCAGGTCGGCGACCCCGACGGCCCGCCGCTACGACTGCCCGAGCACCAGGCCGAGCAACTCGCCGGCGTCAACGCGGCCATCGCCGCCCTGCTCGGCCTCCGCGCGCGTCGTACCGGCCCGGGGCAACTCGTCGACGTCTCCGCACAGGCGTGCGTGGCAGCCGCACTGGAGGCCGGAACGCTCGCCTATCTGCACGAGGACCGGGTTCCGCCGCGCCCCGGCAGCGTCCATCCCCTCGTCCCGCACGGCCTGTTCCGGGCCGCCGACGGCTACTTGGGCGGCGGACTCGGCGGCAGCCCGCGCATGTGGGACGCGCTGCTCGACTGGCTCCGCGAGGAGGACGCGGCGGCCGACCTCACCGAACCGCGCTGGCAGGACCCGGTCGAACGCAAGACGCACCAGGAGCATGTGTTCACGGTCGTCCAGGACTTCGTGGGCACCTGGCCCAAGGCCGAGTTCGCGGAACGGGCCCAGGCCAGAAAGCTGCCCTGGGCCGCCGTCGACCTGCCGCACGAACTCCCCGACAACCCCCAGCTCGCCGCCCGCGACTTCTTCACCCGGGTACGCACACCGGAGGGCGAGCGGACCGACCTGGGCTTCCCCTTCGCGTTCCCGGAAGGCCACCGGGTACGGGAGTTGGAGGTCCGGGGCGTGGGCGCGGACCAGCACCTCCTCGACGCCGAAGGCACCGAAGGCACCGAAGAGGCCGAACCCCGCGTTACACGCGCGATCCCGGCCGAGAAGACCTCCGCACAACCCGCGTATCCCGCCCTGCACGGCATCCGCGTCCTCGACCTGACCTGGGTCCTCGCCGGCCCGTACTGCACCAAGGTCCTGGCCGACCACGGCGCCGAGGTGATCAAGGTCGAGTCCCTGGGCCGCCCCGACCCCACCCGCTTCGCCCCCTTCATGCACCTCTCCCGAGGCCCCCACACGGACCCGAACACCAACGGCTACTTCAACGAGGTCAACCGCAACAAACGCAGCATCGCCCTCGACACCCGCACCGAGGACGGCATCACGGTGCTGCGCGAACTCATCGCCCACTGCGACGTCCTCGTGGAGAACTTCAGCTCCACGGTCATGCGCAAACTCGGCCTGGGCTACGAGGAGTTGACCCGGATCAACCCGGATCTCGTGTACGTCAGCATGTCGGGTATGGGGCACACAGGACCACGCAACGGCTGGGTGTCGTACGCCGACACGGTCTCGGCGAGTGCCGGCCTGACCGGACTGACCGGCTGGGGACCGGACGAGGTGGTCGGGGTGATCTACGGCCACGGCGACATCGTCGCGGGACTACAGGCCGCCCTCGCCGCGGTCGCCGCGCTGGAGCACCGTGCCGTCACCGGACGCGGACAGCACATCGACCTGTCCCAACTGGAGGCGACAGCAGCCCACATGGGCACCAGTCTCCTCGGCGGCCCGGCGGTGAAACCGAGCGGCAACACCCACCCGAGCTGGAGCCCCCAGGGCGTCTACCGCTGCCTCGGCACCGACCGATGGGTGGCCGTCAGCGTCCGCGGCGACACCGAGTGGGCGGCGCTGTGCGAGGTGATCGGCCGACCCGAACTCGCCGCGGATGAACGGACGTTCACGGCGGAGGCCCGGCGCCGCTCGACAGCCCTGGTCGACTCCGCACTGGGGGAGTGGACCCGCACGCTCCCCGCCGACGTCGCCGCCGAGACACTCCAGGCGCACGGCGTCCCGGCCGGAGCCGCGCAGGACGGGCGTGAACTCGTCGAACACGACCCGCAGTTGAGGGCCCGCGGCTTCTACGTACGCAAGGAACACCCGGTCGCGGGCGCCTTCCTCCACGAGGGCGTTCCTGTCCGCCTGACCCGGACACCTGGCGGGATCCGCGCGGCCGCGCCGGTACTCGGCGCCGACACCGACGCCGTACTGGGCGAAGTGGCGGGGTTCTCGGCGGAGCGCGTGCAGCGGCTCCGGGAGGCCGGAGTCCTGCGGTGACCGACACCATCCCCGGTCTCCTCGACGCGGCGGCCGGGGAGTTCGGGGAGCGGCCCTTCCTGCGGGTGGGGTCGGTGACACGGACGTACGCGGAGACCCGAACGGCCGCCGCCACGATGGCCGGAGCCCTCGCCGAGCGCGGCTGCCGACCGGGTGACCGCGTCGCCGTCATGGCCGACAACCGCATCGAGGTCGTCGACCTCATCCTCGGCTGCGCCTGGCTGGGAGCGGTACTGATCCCGCTCAACACCGGTCTGCGCGGTGGTGGGCTGCGGGATGTTTTGCGTGCCGCGGAACCGCAATTCCTGCTGGTGGAGGAGAAGTTGGCGGAACGGGTCGTAGCGGCGGGATTTCAGGGGGAGTTGTGGGTCGTGGGCGGGGACGGCGTACCGGTGCCGGGTACGGTCCCCGCCGTACCGTCGGCCCAAGTGCGCCCGGAGGACACGGCGTTCGTGCTGTTCACCTCGGGCACGACGGGAGCGGCGCGCGGTGTGCGCTGCCCGCACGCGCAGACCGTGTGGTGGGGCCGCAACGTCTCCGACTCGCTCCGGCTCACCGCCGACGACGTGCTGTACACCTGCCTGCCGCTCTTCCACACCAACGCGCTGAACACCCTCGCGCACGCCATGGCCGTGGGCGCGAGCTGTGTGATCGGTGAGCGGTTCTCCGCGACGCGGTACTGGGAACGGGTGGCTGAGGCCGGGGCGACCGTCGTCTATCTGCTGGGTGCGATGGTGCCCATGCTGCTGGCGCAGCCGCCGGGCTCCGGCGACCGTGCGCACCGGGCCCGGCGGGGGCTTTCTCCGGCCATCCCCGGTTCGGCGTGGGAGCCCTTCCGTGCGCGGTTCGGGGTCACGCTCGTCGACGGGTTCGGGTCGACGGAGACGAACCTCGTCATCGGGTCGACGCCCGGGGAGCAGCGGCCCGGTTACGTCGGTACCGTGCGCGACGGCTTCTCCGTACGGGTGGTCGACGACCGGCTCGATCCCGTCGCGGACGGTGTCGCCGGTGAGCTGGTGGTCCGTAGCGCACATGAATTCGCCTTCTGCACCGGGTACTTGGGGGAGTCCGAGCCCGGTCCCACCGCATGGCGGCGCACCGGGGACCGGGTCGTGCGGGAGGCCGACGGATGGTTCCGGTTCGTCGACCGGATCAAGGACGTGATCCGGCGGCGCGGCGAGAACGTGTCCTCGCAGGAGGTGGAGTCCGTCGTCCGCTCGCATCCGGCGGTCGCCGACGCGGCGGCCTTCCCGGTGCCCTCCGAGCTGGCCGAGGACGAGGTGATGGTCGCCGTCGTCCCCGCGCCCGGACAGGTGCTGGACCTCGGTGACCTCCTACGGCACTGCGCGGACGAGCTGCCGCCGTTCGCGGTGCCCCGCTACATCGACACCGTCCGTGAGCTCCCGCTCACCGAGACCGGCAAGGTTCGCAAGGGCGTACTGCGCGAACGCGGGGTCACCGCCACCACCTGGGACCGGTCCATGCCGCCCACCCCGGCACGACATCTAACTTGAACTGTTTGTTTTCTTGAATCACTCGTGTTTATGGCTGTAGGTTGAGCGCCATGACCGCATCCCAGCCACCGACCACCGCCGAGGAGCTGCGCGGTGCCGGCCTGCGGGTGACGGCAGCCCGCGTCGCGCTGCTCGAGACCGTCCGGCACGGTGACCACCTCGATGTCGAGGCGGTCGCGTCCGGGGTCCGTGACCGCGTAGGACACATATCGCTCCAGGCCGTGTACGACGCGCTCCACGCGCTGACCTCGGCCGGACTCGTACGCCGTATCGAACCGGCAGGCAGTCCCGCCCGCTTCGAAGGACGCGTCGGCGACAACCACCACCACCTCATGTGCAGGTCGTGCGGTGTCGTCGCCGATGTCGACTGCGCGGTCGGCGAGGCACCCTGCCTGACCGCCGCCGACGACCAAGGCTTCTCGATCGACGAGGCCGAGGTCATCTACTGGGGCCTGTGCCCCGCCTGTACCGCGGTCCCCAGTTCCTGAGCCACGTGTTCCACCCCGTTTTGGAAGGATTCCCATGTCTGAGAACCACGACGCAATCGTCACGGACGCGAAGTCGGAGGATGCCGGGGGCTGCCCCGTCGCGCACGGCCGCGCCGCGCACCCGACCCAGGGCGGTGGCAACCGTCAGTGGTGGCCGGAGCGGCTCAACCTGAAGATCCTCGCCAAGGACCCGGTCGTCGCGAACCCGCTCGGCGCGGATTTCGACTACGCCGAGGCGTTCGGTGCCCTCGACCTCGCGGCCGTCAAACAGGACATCGCCGAGGTACTGACCACCTCGCAGGACTGGTGGCCGGCCGACTTCGGCAACTACGGCCCGCTGATGATCCGCATGGCCTGGCACAGCGCCGGCACCTACCGCATCAGCGACGGCCGCGGCGGTGGCGGCCGTGGCCAGCAGCGCTTCGCGCCGCTGAACAGCTGGCCGGACAACGGCAACCTCGACAAGGCCCGCCGTCTGCTGTGGCCGGTCAAGAAGAAGTACGGCCAGTCCATCTCCTGGGCCGACCTCCTGATCCTCACGGGCAACGTGGCGCTGGAGACGATGGGCTTCGAGACCTTCGGCTTCGCCGGCGGCCGTGCCGACGTCTGGGAGGCCGACGAGGACGTGTACTGGGGTCCCGAGACCACCTGGCTCGACGACCAGCGCTACACCGGCGACCGCGAGCTTGAGAACCCGCTCGGCGCCGTCCAGATGGGCCTCATCTACGTCAACCCCGAGGGCCCCAACGGCAACCCGGACCCGCTGGCCTCGGCCCGCGACATCCGCGAGACCTTCCGCCGTATGGCCATGAACGACGAGGAGACCGTCGCCCTCATCGCCGGCGGCCACACCTTCGGCAAGACCCACGGCGCGGGCCCGGCCGAGTCGGTCGGCGACGACCCCGAGGCCGCTCCCCTTGAGGCCCAGGGCCTCGGCTGGGCCAACACCTACGGCACCGGCAAGGGCGGCGACGCGATCACCTCCGGCCTCGAGGTGACCTGGACCACCAAGCCCACCCAGTGGAGCAACGACTTCTTCGACCTCCTCTTCGGCTACGAGTGGGAGCTGACCCAGAGCCCCGCCGGTGCCAACCAGTGGGTGGCCAAGGACGCCGAGGCGATCATCCCGGACGCGCACGACGCGTCGAAGAAGAAGCGCCCGATGATGCTCACCACCGACCTCGCGCTGCGCTTCGACCCGATCTACGGCGAGATCTCGAAGCGCTTCCACGAGAACCCGGCCCAGTTCGCGGACGCCTTCGCCCGCGCCTGGTTCAAGCTGACCCACCGCGACCTGGGCCCGAAGTCCCTGTACCTCGGCCCGGAGGTCCCCGCGGAGAGCCTGCTGTGGCAGGACCCGCTGCCGCAGGCCGAGGGCGAGACCATCGACGCCGCCGACATCACGGCCCTCAAGGCGAAGATCCTCGCCTCGGACCTGACCGTCTCGCAGCTCGTGTCCACCGCATGGGCGTCCGCCTCCACCTTCCGGGGCAGCGACAAGCGCGGCGGCGCCAACGGTGCCCGTATCCGCCTGGAGCCGCAGCGCGGCTGGGAGGCCAACGACCCCGACCAGCTCGCTCAGGTGCTGCGTGTTCTGGAAGGCATCCAGGCGGAGTTCAACTCCGGCGCCAAGAAGGTCTCCCTGGCCGACCTGATCGTCCTCGGCGGCGCCGCCGCGGTCGAGAAGGCGGCCAAGGACGGCGGCGTCGACGTGGAGGTCCCCTTCACGCCGGGCCGTGTCGACGCGACCGAGGAGCACACCGACGTCGAGTCGTTCGCCGCTCTGGAGCCGAACGTCGACGGCTTCCGCAACTACCTCGGCAAGGGCAACCGCCTTCCCGCCGAGTACCTGCTGCTGGACCGGGCGAACCTGCTCACGCTGAGCGCCCCCGAGCTGACCGTCCTCGTCGGCGGCCTGCGTGTCCTGGGCGCCAACCAGGGCCAGTCCACGCACGGTGTCCTCACCGACAAGGTCGGCACGCTGACCAACGACTTCTTCGTGAACCTGCTCGACCTGGGCACCACGTGGACGTCGACCTCCTCGGACCAGCAGACCTTCGAGGCCCGCGACGCCTCCGGCGCGGTCAAGTGGACCGGCACCCGTGCCGACCTGGTCTTCGGCTCCAACTCCGAGCTGCGCGCGCTCGCCGAGGTCTACGCGAGCGACGACGCGAAGGAGAAGTTCGTGAAGGACTTCGTCGACGCCTGGGCCAAGGTCTCCGACCTGGACCGGTTCGACCTCGTCTGAGACTGAGTCTCAGTCCGAGTAGTTCTACGGCATCGCACCACTGACGTCCGGGTCGGCCCTTACGGGTCGGCCCGGACGTTTCTCACCTTCTGAACTCGCGGCACAGGCGTGCACGTTCGTCACATAAGCTCCTCCGCATGAACGAGGGGGAGCCCGGCAGACGGGTCGTAGACGGCCGCTTCGAGCTGGAGTCCCGGCTCGGCGGCGGTGGCATGGGTACGGTGTGGCGCGCCCAGGATCTGCTGCTGCACCGCTATGTCGCGGTCAAGGAGGTCCGGCCGCCGGACATCGACCTCGCCGAGTACGACCCCGACGCGGCGGAGCTGCTGCGCCAGCGGGTCCTGCGCGAGGCACGCGCCCTGGCCCGGGTCGAGCACCCGAACGTGGTGACGATCCATCACATCGTCGACGAGGGCGTGGGCACCTACCCCTGGCTCGTCATGGAACTCGTCCAAGGCGGCTCACTCGCCGACCGGTTGGCCCGCGGACCCATGGCTCCCGCCGAGGCCGCCCAACTCGGCCGCGGAGTGCTCGACGCCCTGAACGCGGCACACGCGGCGGGCGTCCAGCACCGCGATGTGAAACCCGCCAACGTCCTGCTGCGCACCGACGGCCGCCCCGTCCTCACCGACTTCGGCATCGCCGCCATCCGCGACGCCACCGCGCTCACCGCCACCGGCTCGATCATCGGCACGCCCGACTACATGGCCCCGGAACGGGTCACCGGCCAGAGCGGCGGTCCCGCCGCCGACCTGTGGTCGCTGGCGATGATGCTGTACGTCGCCGTCGAGGGCTACCACCCGCTCCAGCGCGGCACCACCCTGGCGACCCTGGCCGCCGTACTCCAGGAGGACGTGCCGCCACCGGTACGGGCCGGATCGCTCACGCCGGTGCTGTCCTGCGTCCTGGTCCGCGATCCCGAGGCGCGGGCGGACGCCGAAACGGTCGGCCGGATGCTGGACGCCGCCGCGGCACAGCCCGAGGACCGGCGCCCCGAGACCACCTCGTACCGGCTCGCACCTCCGGCGCCCCCGTCGCTGCCACCCACCGACGGCATGCAGACGGCGAGTCGGCGGCGGCGCCCGGCGAAGCGGAACCGGGGCGCCACGGTCGCCTCCAGCGTCGTAGGCGTACTGCTCATCGGCACGCTCGCCTGGAAGGTGCTGCCGGACGGGAACGACAAGAAGGACACGTCGGCGTCCGCGGGCGCGACCGGTCAGACGCAGCAGCAGAGCACGCCCACGGCCTCGGCGAGCCAGAGCAGCGCCGCCGTGAAGACCCAGGACCTGCTCACCCCCTCCGGCATCCGGACCGCGATCAAGGCCTTCAAGGAGAAGACGGGCAGTGACCGCTTCTTCGACTTCTCCGTCTACCCGGGATACGTCATCGCGGATGTGATGGTGAAAGGCAGCAATACCAAGTACGTCAGCTACACGTACCGCTCCGGTACCGGTTTCGACGAGGGGTTCGACACCAAGGGCACGGTGACAGACGGAGACACGCCGGTGAAGCTGGACGACTTCAACTGGGACGCCGTTCCCGCGTTGCTGAAGCGCGCGAACAAGGACCTGAAGGTCGAGAAACCGACGAGCCGTTACCTGCTGCTCCGGGTGCCGAGCACCAACGGCGGCGACACCCCGGCGGGCATGTCGATCTATCTGAGCGACGACTACGGCTCCGGCGGCTTCCTACAAGCCGACATCCACGGCACCGTGACCAGGGTGGAGCCGGCCGACGAGTAGGTTCGCCCCGTGCCCACCTTGCTGATCGTGCATCACACCCCCTCGCCCAACTGCCAGTCGATGTTCGAGGCCGTCGTCTCCGGAGCCACGACACCGGAGATCGAGGACGTGCGGGTCGTACGGCGTGCCGCGCTGTCCGCGACCGTGTCGGACGTGCTGGCCGCCGACGGCGTTCTGCTGGGCACGCCCGCGAACCTCGGTTACATGTCCGGCGCGCTGAAGCATTTCTTCGACCAGATCTACTACCCGTGCCTGGACGAGACCCGGGGCCGGCCCTTCGGCTACTACGTGCACGGCGGAAACGACGTGACAGGAGCCGTGCGCGGCATCGAGTCGATCACGACCGGGCTGGGCTGGCGGCGGGCCGCGGACCCGGTGACGCTGACCGGCGAGCCGGACAGGGCCGGTATCGAGGCGTGCTGGGAGCTGGGAGCGACGGTCGCCGCCGGTCTGACGGCCTGAGCGGGCGGCCTGGGCAAGGGGTCGCCACCCGTTCGGCGGCCGAAGAATGTCGTGACCCCCCGAAGCACCCCCAGCGTGGAGGGACATGCCCCTCCGAGTGATAGGAGTTCTTCATGAGGAAGCGACTGACGGCCGCGGTGGGTCTGGCGGGTGCGGCGTTGCTGCTGTGCGCCGGTACGGCGAGCGCCGACCCCGACCCCGTCGGGACCGCCAGCGACAGCCCGGGCGTGCTCTCCGGAAACGTCGTTCAGGTGCCGATCGACCTGGACCTCAACCTGTGCGGCAACTCGATCGACGTCATCGGTCTGCTGAACCCCGCGCTGGGCAACCACTGCGAGACCGCGGACTGACGAGCCGTACCGTGAACGAGCCGTGGGCCACGTGCCCGCGGCTCGTTCCGCGTGTCGGGAGGCGTGCCAGGAGACGTGCCGGGAGGCGCGTCAGGGGACCTCGGGCAGCCGGTGCAGCGGAGTGCCGTGGGCCCAGCGCCGCAGGCGTGAGCCGTCGATGAGCTGGACGCCGCCCTGCCTGCGCGCCCACTGCACATCACGTCGGCTGAAGGTGCCGCGGTGCACCACGAGACGGAGCTGCGGTCCGGAGCCGGCCGAGCGTGCGGCGCGGGTCGGCGTCTCCTCGTCGGGCAGCGGTTCGGCCACCGGCCGGAAGGCCACCTCCAGACGGCGACCGAGCCGGTCGCGCGCCCGGACATGGGGTTGGCCCTGCGCGTCGGGCCGGGCCAGCGATCGCCAGCCGTCCCGGCGCAGCATCCGGGACACGGCCAGGGCGAGCCCGTCCACATCCAGGTCGGCGATCTCCTCCGGCGTGTAGTAGCCCAGCCGGCGACGGGCCAGCGGCCGGTTGTGCCGGACCACGGCCGCCGTGATCACGGCGAGCAGCGCCAGGCCGCCGGCGAGCGCGCCGGTGCCGAGGACGCGGTAAGCGACGGCGAGCCCGGCCACGATCCCGCACACGACGACGGCGACCACGACGAGTGCGGGCAGCACCTCGCGCAGCCCGGGGCCGTAGCGTCCCTGGGCGCGCAGCGCACGGATCGCCTCGCGCCTTCGTGAGTGCCACGACGCGCGCTTCTCGTGCCTCCGCAGCCTCTGCGGCAACAGAGCCAACTCCCCCCACCCCCAAGCGCGTTGACGCCTGCGGTAGGGATACCCGCCGGAACTGGTCCACGTGCGCGGGGACGGGAACCGGCCACCAAACCGGCCGAACTGTTTCGGCGGACGTCGTGACACTTCGGGCAGCGAACTCGTCCCGCCAGACCCCTGGCCCCAGGTACCTACCGCCCGGTATACAAGGCCAGTTGAACGAGAGACGACCGCATCGGGCCCGCCCCGTCGCACCGTCTCGTACCTGGGGAGGAATCTCATGAAGCGTGAGACGCATCCGGCCGCGACGGCGCACCACCGGGGCAGGACCGTGGCGGTCGCGGCGGCGGTCAGCGGCTGCGCCCTCGTCGTCGCGTCCGCGGCGCCGGCGGCCGCGCACAACTCGGGCCATGGGCACGGTCGTTCCACTCAGTACGTGGCGCTCGGCGACTCCTACACCTCGGGCCCGTACATACCGACCCAGGTGGACGCCAACTGCGCCCGTTCCGACCACAATTACCCCTCCGTGGTGACGGCGGACCAAAGAGGGACCGTCCTCAAGGACGTGAGCTGCAGCGGTGCGACGACAGCCGAGATGTGGAAGGCGCAGGGCACCAACCCGCCCCAACTGGACGCCGTACAGCGGAACACGGACCTTGTGACCGTGCAGATCGGCGGCAACGACATCGGGTTCAGCACCATCATCGGGACGTGCGCCAAGCTCAGTGCCACGGACCTTACGGGCAACCCGTGCCAGCGCTACTACAACGCTTCTGGTGTCGATCAGTTGGCGGTGGCCGTCCTCAACACCGCGCCGAAGGTCACCAAGGTCCTCCGTGCGGTGCACAAGCAGGCACCCCACGCGCGCGTGCTCGTCGTCGGCTACCCGGACCTGCTGCCCGACGACGGCAACGGCTGCTACCCCTCGGTGCCGTTCGCCGCCAAGGACTTCCCGTATCTGCGGGACGTCGGCAAGCGCCTCAACCTGATGCTCCGTGTGGTGGCGGCGCTCAACGGGGCTGAATACGTGGACACTTACGGCCCGACCGTCGGCCACGACATGTGCAAGGCGCCTGCCGACCGCTGGATAGAGCCGCTGCAACCCGCGTCCCCGGCAGCTCCGGCGCACCCCAACGCGAAGGGCGAGGCGGCCATGGCGGGCGCGGTCCTGAAGCAGCTGGACCGGCGCCACCGGTACTGACGGACAGCGGCGGCCGGGGTTTTCCACAGGCGGAGGGGGTGTACTCGCTAAACGCGCCCCTGACGAGGAAAGATGGGGCCGTACGCGAAGTCGGTCGATACGGAGGAGCGGGCCACCATGCCACACGAGCGAGCGGGCGAGCAGGCCCGCGCAGAGGATCTCGTCGACGTAGCCCGTCTGGTCACCGCGTACTACGCGCTGCACCCGGACCCCGCCGAGCCGGGGCAGCGCGTCGCGTTCGGCACCTCCGGGCACCGGGGCTCGTCCCTGGCGACCGCGTTCAACGAGGATCACATCGCGGCCACCAGCCAGGCCATCTGCGAGTACCGCGCGGACCAGGGCACGGACGGACCCCTTTTCCTCGGCGCCGACACGCACGCGCTGTCCGAGCCCGCGAAGGTCACCGCCCTGGAGGTGTTCGCCGCCAACGAGGTCACGGTCCTCATCGACTCCGCGGACGGCTACACACCCACCCCGGCGGTGTCCCACGCGATCCTCGCCCACAACCGCGGCCGCACCTCGGGCCTCGCGGACGGCGTCGTGGTCACCCCGTCCCACAATCCGCCCGGCGACGGCGGCTTCAAGTACAACCCGCCGAACGGCGGCCCGGCGGGCTCCGAGATCACCTCCTGGATCCAGGACCGCGCCAACGAGATCATCGCGAGCGGCATGAAGGACGTCCGCCGCATCCCGTACACCCGCGCGCTCGCCGCCCCCGACACGGGCCGCTACGACTTCCTCGGCACGTACGTCGCCGACCTGCCGAGCGTGCTCGACCTGGACGCGATCCGGTCGGCCGGTGTGCGGATCGGCGCCGACCCGCTGGGCGGGGCGTCCGTCGCCTACTGGGGCCGGATCGCCGAGGTGCACCGGCTCGATCTGACCGTGGTCAATCCGCTCACGGACCCGACCTGGCGGTTCATGACGCTGGACTGGGACGGCAAGATCCGCATGGACTGCTCGTCGCCGTACGCGATGGCCTCGCTGATCGCCCAGCGCGACCGGTTCGACATCGCCACGGGCAACGACGCCGACTCCGACCGGCACGGCATCGTCACGCCGGACGCGGGTCTGATGAACCCCAACCACTACCTGGCCGCCGCCATCGCCTACCTCTACGCCCACCGCGAGCAGTGGCCCGCCGACGCGGGCGTGGGCAAGACCCTGGTGTCCTCCTCGATGATCGACCGCGTCGCCGCCGACCTCGGACGCCGGCTCGTCGAGGTGCCCGTCGGCTTCAAGTGGTTCGTGGACGGACTGGTCGACGGCTCGCTCGGCTTCGGCGGCGAGGAGTCGGCCGGCGCGTCCTTCCTGCGCCGGGACGGGTCCGTGTGGACCACCGACAAGGACGGCATCATCCTCGCGCTGCTCGCCAGCGAGATCACCGCGGTCACCGGGAAGACCCCGTCCCAGCACTACGCGGCGCTCACGGACCGGTTCGGGGCGCCCGCCTACGCCCGGATCGACGCCCCGGCCTCCCGTGAGGAGAAGGCGCTGCTCGCCAAGCTCTCGCCCGCGCAGGTCACCGCCGACACCCTGGCCGGCGAGCCCGTCACGGGCGTCCTCACCGAGGCACCCGGCAACGGCGCGGCCCTCGGCGGCATCAAGGTGACGACCGCCAACGCCTGGTTCGCGGCGCGGCCCTCCGGCACCGAGGATGTCTACAAGATCTACGCCGAGTCCTTCCTCGGTCCCGACCACCTCGGCCAGGTGCAGGAGGAGGCGAAGGCCGTGGTCGGGGCGGCACTGGGCGGCTGACCCGGAGGCCGTGACACCGGCTGCCGTAGGAATGAATCGTGCGGCAGGTGGTGTTGGGGCGTCACGTGAGCCATGACGCACGACGGAAGTGAACCCGGTATGTCCTTCGAAACGACCGACTACACGGGGCAGACCACGTGCGGCGACGAAGCGCGCACCCCGCTGCGTGACTTCCTGCGGACCGAGACCGGCAGCGCCGCCGTCCTGGTGGCGGCGGCGCTCGTCGCACTCGTCTGGGCCAATGTCACGCCGACGGCGTACGAGACGTTCTGGGATACCCACCTCTCCGTCCGGCTCGGCTCGCACGGGATCTCCCTCGATCTGCGCGAGTGGGTCAACAGCGGGCTGATGACGCTGTTCTTCCTCGTCGTGGGGCTGGAGGCACGCCGCGAGTTCGACATGGGCGAGCTGCGCGAGCGCAGGCGGCTGGCGTTGCCGATGGTCGCGGGCGCGAGTGGCATGCTCGTGCCGATCGCCATCTACCTCGCCATCAACAGCGGGCACGGGACGGCTGACGGCTGGGGCGCGGTGATGTCCACCGACACGGCGTTCGCGCTGGGCATGCTCGCCGTCGTGGGTCGCCACATGCCGCCCGGGCTGCGCGTCTTCCTCCTCACGATCACCGTCGTCGACGACTTCCTGGCGCTCGTGGTGATCGCCGTCTTCTACAGCGACCACATCGCCGTACCGGCACTCCTGGTCGCCGTGGGCACGTTCGCCGTCGTCATGCTGCTGCGCCGGTTCCGGGTGCGCCGGGGTCCGCTGTACGCGCTGCTCGGGCTCGTCGCCTGGGTCGCCCTGCTGAAGTCGGGCGTGGACCCCGTCGTCATCGGACTCGCCATGGGGCTGATCACGTACGCCTATCCGGCGGGGCGCGACGACCTGGAGCGCGCGACCGGCCTGTTCCGGCTCTTCCGCGAGCAGCCCACACCCGAGCTGGAACGCGACGTACGCGCCGGAATCGCGGCGTCGATCTCCCCGAACGACCGGCTCCAGCGCATCTACCACCCGTGGGCGAGCTACGCCGTGGTCCCGCTGTTCGCGCTGGCCAACGCCGGGCTCCAGATCAGCGGGGAACAGCTCGCGAGGGCCTTCACCTCGCCCGTCGCGCTGGGCATCCTCATCGGGTACGTCGTCGGCAAGCCGCTCGGCATCGTCTCCTCGACGGCGCTGACCAGCGTGCTTTCCCGGGGCCGGATCCGGCCGCCGGTCGGCTGGGGCGCGGTGACCGCGGGCGGCACGCTGGCCGGCGTCGGCTTCACGGTCTCCCTGCTGATCGCGACCCTCGCCTTCGACGGGACCACCCTGGAGGACGCGAAGACGGGCATCCTCAGCGCCGTCATCTGCTCGTTCCTGGTCGGCCGATTGGTCACCGGGGTGATCGGACTGCTGCCACCGCAGATCCGACCCAGGGTCCTGTTCGGCCGGGCCGAGACCATCGTCGACCTGTCCGTCCCCGTAGACCCCGACCGCGACCACCTGCGCGGACCGCGGCACGCTCCGGTGACCGTCGTGGAGTACGGCGACTACGAATGCCCCTTCTGCGGGCAGGCCGAGCCGGTCGTCCGCGAGCTGCTCGGCTCCTTCGGGGACGAGGTGCGGTACGTGTGGCGGCACCTCCCGCTCACCGACGTCCACCCGCACGCCCAGCTCGCCGCCGAGGCCGCGGAGGCCGCCGCGCTACAGGGCGGCTACTGGGAGATGCACGATCTGCTCCTCAGCCACCAGGGTGCCCTGCGCCTGATCGACCTGCGCGGCTATGCCGAACAGATCGGCCTGGACACCGCCCGCTTCACCCGCGACATGCGGGCCCACGAGGGAGCCGGCCATGTCGCGGAGGACGTCGAGTCGGCCGACCTCAGCGGCGTCGCGGGCACGCCCACCTTTTTCGTGAACGGCCGCCGGCACCACGGCGCCTACGACATCGAGGGCCTCTCCCAGGCCGTACGGGCCGCCCGTTTGCGGGCCGCGGTGGCCGCCTAGCGGGCGGGAATGGATCGCCGGGTGGCCGTGTTGAGACGCATGTAGCTGACATGCTCGGGACAAGATCCCGGGATGTGGGCGGAAGGAGGTCCTCATGGCACGCACCACGAACCGTCCCGTAGTCACCCTGAAGTCGACGGCCGGTACCGGCGTCACCTACGTGACGCGCAAGAGCCGTCGTAACGACCCCGACCGGCTGGTCCTGCGCAAGTACGACCCGGTCGTCGGAGAGCACGTCGATTTCCGCGAGGAGCGCTGAACCGAGCGCGGCGGCAGCCCCACGTACGAAGCAGAGCGGCCGTCCCGCGTGGACGGCCTGAGGAAGGAAGCACCATGAGGTCTGGCATCCACCCCGTGTCCCGTCCGGTCGTCTTCCGCGACCGCGCGGCGGACACCGCGTTCCTGACCACCTCGACCGCGCAGTCGGCGCGCACGATCGAGTGGGCGGACGGGAACACCTACCCGCTGATCGACGTCGAGATCTCGTCGGCCAGCCACCCGTTCTACACCGGCAACACGCGCGTCGTGGACACCGCGGGCCGTGTGGAGCGCTTCGAGCGCCGCTACGGGAGGACGTCATGAAGGTCCGCAATTCGCTTCGCTCACTGAAGGCCAAGCCCGGCGCGCAGGTGGTACGCCGCCGCGGCGTGACCTTCGTGATCAACAAGAAGGACCCGCGCTTCAAGGCCCGCCAGGGCTGACGCGGCACGCACGACGACTCGGCCCGGCCCCGCTTCTCGCGGTGGCCGGGCCGTTGTCGTGAGTCCTGTCGTCCTGTGTCCTGTTTCTGCGCGTTTCCGAGGGAAGATAATTCGTTCTTTATGCTTATAGCGGTACCAACCCCCTTGGAGTGGTCGATGTCGCGCAAGCGCCCCATGGACGACGGTGACGAGCTGCTGGCCAGGCTCGGGACGCTGACCGCCCAGGCACGCGAGCGCGCGGAGCTCCAGCGCTCCCTCCTCGAACTGGCCGTCGCCCTCCAACGAGGCATGCTGCCGGGCGACATGCCCGTCACCCCCCGGTTCCACATCGCGGTCCAGTACGCGCCCGCGAACCACGGCCTCAACGTGGGCGGCGACTGGTACGACGCGTTCACGATGCCCGACGGGCGGATCGGCCTGTCCATCGGCGACGTCCAGGGCCACAACATCGAGGCGGCCGCGTTCATGGGGCAGGTGAGAGTCGGTCTGCGGGCGCTCGCGTCCGTCACCAGCGAGCCCGGCGAACTCCTCGCGCTGACGAACGACCTGCTCCTGTCCCTCGGCACCGAACTCTTCGCGACCTGCACCTTCATGCGCCTGGACCCGATCACCGGGGTGCTGGAGAGCGCGCGGGCCGGACACATACCCTCCGTCTGGGCCACCGCCGACGGCCGCTCCGGCATCACCGACGACGAGGGCGGACCGCCGCTGGGCATCCTCGCCGGGCAGCGGTACCCCGTGACCGAGCACCGGCTCACCACCGGCGGAGTCTTCGTCCTGGTGACCGACGGCGTGGTGGAGGGCCCCTCGATGAGCGTCGACGAGGGCCTCGACCAGGTGATGCGCCTCGCCGGAGTCGCCGCCGTGGCGGGCATGGAGGCGGGCTCGCTCGCGGCCGCCGTGATCAAGGGAGCCGGGCGTGTGGGGCACGAGGACGACGCGGCGGTACTGGTCGTGGGACACGATGAGCCCGACACCGGGACGTAGGACCCGTCCGCCGCAGAGGCCGGTGCCTGCACCTGCGCCCCCGTTACGGCCGTACGCACCGCGCTCAGCCTGCGGGCATCGGCCAGGTGCCGTCCCCTTCACGTGGCGTGGCGCCGGGCGCGGTTCGCCTCGCCGACACGGCCCGGGCAGTGTCTGATGACTGCTGTGGTGGGTTTCGAGGATCTGCGGCGACCGGCCGGGTACGCCCTCCTGACGCTGGCCGTCGCCGGCAGCTACTTCGCGGCGGGACGCCTCGGCCTGCTGCGGGAGCTGGTGGTCGAGGGCGCCGTGTTCACCCCCATCTGGCCGCCCACCGGCGTAGCGGTGGCCTGCCTGCTGATCTTCGGGCTGCGGGTGCTGCCCGGCATCGCCCTCGGCGTGCTCCTCGTGATCATGTCGCTCACCTCGCTCCAGCCGACCGTGCTCGTCGTGCTGCTCGGCAACACCCTGGCCCCCGCCTGCGCCTACCTCCTGCTGCGCCGGGTGCGCTTCCACACCGATCTCGGCCGGCTCCGTGACGGCCTCGCCCTGGTGTTCCTGGGCGCCCTGACCGCCATGCTGATCAGCGCGACCTGCGGGGTCGGCATGCTCGTCGCCACCGACAAGCTGGCCGCCCACTCCTTCTGGCCGGTCTGGCTCGGCTGGTGGGTGGGCGACGCGATGGGCGTGCTGATCGTGACGCCGCTCCTGCTCATGCTCCGCACGGTGCGCCTGCCCCTCGACCTGCACCGCTGGAAGGAAGCCCTGCTGCTCGCGGCCACCGTCGGCGTGATCGTCCCCCTGGTCACCCACAACCACGTCAGCCTGCTGTTCCTGATCTATCCGCTGCTGATCTGGGCGGCGCTGCGGTTCCGGTTCGCGGGCAGCATGCTGTGCGCCCTGTTCGCCTCCGTCATGGCCACCGTCGCGGCGACCCAGGAGACGGGCCCGTTCGCCGACCTGACCCATGTCGAGGTCATGATGAAGCTGCAGGCCTTCAACGGCACGATGGCTCTCACCGCCCTGCTGCTGTCCTCGGTCATCACCGAGCAGCGCAACACCAGACTCTCGGTGGAGAAGGCCTGCCAGGAGCTGGCAGAGGTTCTCGAACACCTCACCGCGGGCGACCCCCGCCAGGGCGGCCGCCCCTGACCGGCCCGCGCCGTCAGGCAACAAGGTCCGTGCGGCTGGGCAACAAGGCCCGTGCGGTCAGGAGAGCCCTGCGTCGCCCCTCCTGCGCAGCACCAGCAGCGCGGTGTCGTCCCGGGGAGTGCCCGCCGTGTGGCGGCGCAGGTCGCCGTAGAGGGTGGCCGGCACGTCCTTCGGCGGGACATCGCCCCAGGCCGCCGCGCGCTCCTCCAGGGGATAGAACGCGCCGGACGGATCCCGCGCCTCGGTCACGCCGTCCGTGCAGAGCAGCAGGGTGCCGTCCGGCGGGAAGGCGAACCATTCGACGGTACGAGGCTCAGGGGCCAGCGCGTCGAGGCCCAGCGGAACGCAGGGCTCCTGCTGGAGCACCGGCTCGGCCCGCTCCTTGTGCAGCAGCAGCGGCGCCACATGACCGCAGTTGATCGCCTGGACCTCCCGCTCGCCGTCGACCCCCAGCACGAGCGCCGTCACGAACCGCTCCCGCTCGCCGGTCTGCGCCGCGAAGGAGTTGTGCCGTAGCACCGCCTCCTCCAGGGCGTCGACCACGGCGGTGAGGGTGGGCTCGGCCACGGCCGCCTCGCGGAAGGCGCTCAGCACGGCGAACGCGGCGCTGATCGCCTGCAGGCCCTTGCCCTGGACGTCGGCGATGAAGACACGGCTGCCGTACGGCGAGGAGACGACCTCGTAGACGTCGCCGCCAACCCGGCTGTCCTCCTCCACCGGCCGGTAGAGGCCGTGGACCAGCAACTGGTCGGTCATCAGGGGGAAGGGGCGCAGGATCTGCCGTTGCAGGGCCGCCGCGGCGGAACGCAGCCGCGCGATCTCGCCCTCCCAGCGGATCCGCTGCGCCGCCCGCGCCACGCTCAGGCCGTTGAACACCAGGGTGAAGGCGACGACGGCCGCGTCTGCGCCCGCCGTGCCCAGCGGAGTGTCGAGGAGGGAGCCGACGATCACGAGCGTCACCCACACGGAGGCGACGGTGGTCTGCCGTACGGTCCCGCGCCCGGCGATCAGCGCGGGCAGCACCACCAGAAAGGGGGCCGGCCTGGTGTCCCGGCCCAGCGCGATACCGGTCGCCGCCACCATCAGCGTGACGACGACGAGCCAGAACACGACCACGGCCCAGCTGAGCGGAGGCGTGGAACGTTGCCCGGCGTCGACCACGGTGGAACCGGCCGGATCTTCTGAGGCGCGCACCGGCTCTCCCGCTTCCTTCAGTCCCCGAACAACCGTCGGGAAAGCTTCCCACTCTTCAATATCAGCCCCACCCGTACCGTCCGCGAACTGCGACAACAGCTCAGGGCGGCCCGAGACGCACAGGAAGTGCACAGAGGGCTAGATTCCGATCCGTATGTTGGGCCGATGGTGGGGGGAGTGGGGGAGCGTTGTTCATCTGGCGCACACTGCGGGGTGAATGGCAGGGCATCGTCGTCGATCCGGTACGACAGCTGCTGCGGCGCGGACTGAAGGGGGTGTCCCTGGCGTTCGTCGCCGGCTTCGGCGTCATCTTCTTCCACGCGCTCGCACAGAACCCGACCGGAGCCGTGATCGTGCGGGACATCGGCGGCGTCCAGGGCGACCTGCCGCTGTGGCTAGCCCTGCTGCGCACCCCCATATCGCTGTACGTCCCCGCCCTCGACCTGCCCGTCTGGGCCGGCATCACCCAGCTGTTCCTCGCGTTCGCGCTGGCCGAGCTGGCCCTCGGCCGGGCCCGCACGCTGGCCGTCGCCTACGCGACCACACTGGCCGGCACCCTCACGGTGCGCGTGATGCTCCTGATCGGGCCCGGCTGCGGCGGCATCGGGCTGCGGCCCGAGATCGGCCAGGTCCTCGACACCGGGCCGTCCGCCGCGGTCGTAGGACTGTTCACGTATCTCGCCGTCGTGCGGCGCGCGCCCGTCGTGTTCGTCCTCACCGGCGGGTCGATGGTGTGGGAGTCGATCGTGAAACCGAATCTGGCCGGCCGCGAGCACCTGGTCGCGGTGGCCACCGCCGTCGTCCTGGGCGTGGTCCACGAGCTGCGCCACAAGCGGCCGACCGTCACGGCGCTGCTTCCCGAGTTCAAGGCGGAGCAGCCGGTCAGGGCCGAGACGCGCTGCCCATCTCCGCGCTGAAGCTCACCGGTTCGCTGTCGAACCCCCGCACCATCGCGCGGAACTCCCAGGCTCCGGAGTCGTCCTTGGTGAACTCCGCGACCGTCGCGGCGGTGGACCCGGCCACCCCCGCGAAGTCGTCCGACAGCAGCTCCTTGTACCCCTCCACGACCAGCGCCCGGGCGTGCGACAGATCGCCGAACGTCCTCGTCCCACCGTTCTGATGGATGGCCACCCCCACGACCACCCGCGCGAAGGACGCGGCGAGCCGGTCGAGTTCGAGGACCATCACCTCCATGTAGCCGTACCCCTGGCCGCTCTCGCTGTGCCGGCTCATGTTGATCGTGCCGTCCGGCGAGCGGCTCTCGGAGTTGACGACGTACACCGGGCGTCCGTGCGGGGCGTCGGCGGAGTAGGTCGCCGCGACGATGTCCAGATGGCGCGGCTGCTGCCCCCAGGGGCTCGGATTCCAGCGGAGCCGAACTTCGACCTTCCCCGCCACTTTGCTGACACTGCTCACTGATTGCCGCTCCCGTATCAGGCCATCACGGGACGATCCCCCGCATGGTCAAGTATGGCTCTTCGGCTGCCTGTTGATGCCGACCGGACGGACCTGACATGTCCGGGGTCAAGTGCTCCGGATCGCGTCCACCAGCCCTGCGACGAGGCTCGCCCGCTCGGCCATCGACTCGACGAGCAGATACTCGTGGTCGGCGTGGGCCCCGCCCCCGACCGCTCCCAGTCCGTCGAGCGTCGGCACCCCCAGCGCGGCCGTGAAGTTCCCGTCGCTCCCACCGCCGACCGCCCGGCCTTCGAGCCCGGGCAGCAACTTCCCTGCCACAGCGAACAGTTCGGCCGCCGCCGACTCGGGCATCGGCGGCCGACCGACACATCCTTCTACGGTGATCACGGCTTCGTCGAGATGCGGAGCGAGGGCGGCGAACGCGGACTCGATCCGTTCCTTCTCGTCGGCCGACTCGACCCGGACGTCCACGACGACGGTCGCCCGCGCGGGGACGACATTGTCCAGCGTCCCGGCGGACGCGACGGTCGGCGTGACCGTCGTTCCCACCTCGGGCCGCGCCAAGGCCGCGATGTCCAGCACCTGGTGGGCCGCCTCGACCAGCGCGTTGACCCCGGCGGCGGGCTCCAGCCCCGCGTGCGAGGCCCGACCCACGACGGACACCTCGAACGTGCCGCACCCCTTACGACCGGTCTTCACGCCCCCGCCGTCCGCGGCACCCTCGACGACGAGCACGGCACCGCAGGCGAGAGCGCGTCCCTCGATGAGCGCCCGGGAGGAACGGGAGCCGACCTCTTCGTCGGCGGTCACCAGAATCTCGACGCCCGACCGGTCGTCGAGACCCGCGACCCCGTGGATCGCCTGCACCAGACCGCCGAGCATGTCGAAGACACCGGGTCCGGTCGCCCGACCGTCCTCGACCAGGAACGGGCGACGCGCGAGGGTGCCGAGCGGAAACACCGTGTCGTGATGACCGAGGATCAGCACATGGGGTGCGCCACCGCCGGACCAGTGGACATGCGGCCCGCCCTCGCTCTCGACGAGCATCGCCTTCCCGCCGAGCCGCGTCTCGATGACAGCGGCGACGGCCCTGGCCGACTCCCGCAGGGCGTCCAGGTCACGGGAGGGGGACTCGACCTCGACGAGGGTCCGGAGATCTTCGATCATCGCGTCGACGCTCACGTCGACGGCCTTGCGTGTGGTCACGGGGGAAGGGTACGTGGGCCCCGGTGACCGACCTGCTTCCGCCCCGAACCACCAAAGGCCGGCCCGACGCCCAACGCGTCGAACCGGCCCAACGGCGATGCTGTTACCCGGAGTTGATCAGTCCGTGCCGGACTCCATCGCCGCGCGGTCCAGCAGCGCGTCGTCCTCGGAGACCTCGCCGCGGGAGGCGATGGCCTCGGCGCCGCCCTCGGGCATGCTGCCGATGAGGCCGGTCGCGGCGGCCTGCGCGGCGCCGATCGCGGTGTTGCCGGTGCCGATCAGACCGAGGCCGGCGTACTGCTCCAGCTTGGCGCGGGAGTCGGCGATGTCGAGGTTGCGCATGGTGAGCTGGCCGATGCGGTCGACCGGGCCGAAGGCCGAGTCCTCGGTGCGCTCCATGGACAGCTTGTCCGGGTGGTAGCTGAACGCCGGGCCCGCGGTGTCGAGCAGCGAGTAGTCCTCGCCGCGCCGCAGCCGCAGGGTGACCTCACCGGTGATCGCCGAGCCGACCCAGCGCTGGAGCGACTCGCGGACCATCAGGGCCTGCGGGTCCAGCCAGCGGCCCTCGTACATCAGGCGACCGAGACGCCGGCCCTCGTTGTGGTACTGGGCGACGGTGTCCTCGTTGTGGATCGCGTTCACGAGACGCTCGTAGGCCGCGTGGAGGAGGGCCATGCCGGGGGCCTCGTAGATACCGCGGCTCTTCGCCTCGATGATCCGGTTCTCGATCTGGTCGGACATGCCCAGGCCGTGCCGGCCGCCGATCGCGTTGGCCTCCATGACGAGGTCTACGGGGGAGGAGAACTCCTTGCCGTTGATCGTCACCGGGCGGCCCTGGTCGAAGCCGATCGTCACGTCCTCGGTGACGATCTCGACCGACGGGTCCCAGAAGCGCACGCCCATGATCGGCTCGACGGTCTCCACACCCGTGTCCAGGTGTTCCAGGGTCTTGGCCTCGTGGGTGGCACCCCAGATGTTGGCGTCGGTGGAGTACGCCTTCTCCGTGCTGTCGCGGTAGGGCAGCTCGTGGGCGAGCAGCCACTCCGACATTTCCTTGCGGCCGCCGAGCTCCGTCACGAAGTCCGCGTCCAGCCAGGGCTTGTAGATCCGCAGGTGCGGGTTGGCGAGCAGGCCGTAGCGGTAGAACCGCTCGATGTCGTTGCCCTTGAAGGTCGAGCCGTCGCCCCAGATCTGGACGTCGTCCTCGAGCATCGCCCGCACCAGTAGCGTGCCGGTGACGGCACGGCCCAGCGGGGTGGTGTTGAAATAGGCGCGCCCGCCGGAGCGGATGTGGAACGCCCCGCAGGTCAGCGCGGCCAGGCCCTCCTCGACCAGCGCCGCACGGCAGTCGACCAGACGCGCGATCTCGGCGCCGTAGGCCTGCGCGCGGCCGGGCACCGAGGCGATGTCGGGCTCGTCGTACTGGCCGATGTCGGCGGTGTAGGTGCAGGGGACGGCACCCTTGTCGCGCATCCAGGCGACCGCGACGGAGGTGTCGAGTCCGCCCGAGAAGGCGATGCCGACGCGCTCGCCGGTGGGGAGGGAGGTGAGGACCTTAGACATAGGAAGATTATGCACCCTCGCGCATGGTCATGCAAAGTCCCCACCTTGAACCCCTTCCGATACGCCGCTGCCGGGCACCCGTGACGCAGGAGGGCACCCGGCAGCGGTGACAGGGGGACTGTGCTCAACACCCCGCCTTGTAGAAGTACTTGCTGATCTCGGGCTGGTTCATGTTCGCCTTGGTGATGGCGACCATGTTGGTGCCGACCGACTTCTGGACCGTCTTGCCCTCGAAGGCCGCGGCGAGCTGGTCCACGGCCTCCTTGCCGATCGCCGCCGGGTCCTGCGCCACCAGCACCTGGAGGGTGCCCGCCTTGAGCGAGGCGACCTCGTCCGGTTCGGCGTCGAACGCGGCGACCTTCACCGTGCCCTCCTTGCCGGCCTGCTTGAGACCGGTGGCTATGCCGGTGCCGGTGTTGGTGTTGCCCGCGAAGACACCGCCCAGGTCGGGGTGGGCCGCCAGCGTCGACTGGATCTGGGAGGCCGCGGTGGCCGGCAGGTCGTTGTCGTAGAGCGTGGGCAGCATCTTGATGTCCGGGTACTTCTTCATCTCCTCGGTGAAGCCCTTGATGCGCGCGTCTGTGGTGGAGACGCCGGGCTTGACGCTGATGACGAGCGCCGAGCCCTTCTCGTTCATCAGCTTGGCGAGCGCGTCGGCCGCCACCCGGCCGCCCTTCTCGTTGTCGGACGAGATCCGGGTGATGCCGATCGAGTTGTCGGTGACCGTGGTGTCCACCAGCGCGACCTTGGTGCCGGCCGACTGGATCTGCTTCAGCGACGGGGTGAGCGCGCTGACGTCGACCGGGGAGATCAGCAGCCCGTCCGGCCGCGATGCCGCCACCGAGTCGAGGAGGGGCCGCTGCACCGACACGTCCCACTGCGCGGAGCCGTCCGCGGAGAAGTCCATGCCCTTGGCCTTGGCCTCGGTCTGCGCCGCGCAGGTCATGGTGATGTAGAAGGGGTCGCTCTTCACGCCGGTGATCAGCCGGACCTTCTTGCCGGAGGCGCCTCCTTTCGACCCCGAACCGCCGCTGTCGTTCGACGAGCTGCAGGCGGCGGCGCCGGTCAGGGCCAGCACGGTGCCCGCGGCGACCAGTACTTTGCGTGAGATGCGGATGCTCGACATGGGGGTGTCCTCCTGGGTCATACGAGGGTTGGGGCGAACGTCGGGGCGGGAGTCGTGCCGGGAGTCATGCGCGCTCCCGGGTCTTCCTGCGCATCTGGTCGATGTAGACGGCGGCGACCAGGACGACACCGACGGCGACGTCCTGCCAGTACTGCTGAACGCCGATGACGATCAGCCCGGTGGTGAGCACCGCGGGGATGAACACGCCGATCACCGTGCCCAGTACCGAACCCCGGCCGCCGAAGAGGCTGGTGCCGCCCAGGACCACCGCGGTGATCACCTTCAGGTTGTCGGTGGAGTGCCCGGCGATCGACGTCGTGCCGTACGAGGCCAGCCACATCACCGCGCCGAGACCGGCCAACAGACCCATCAGGCCGTAGACCTTGATCAGGTGGCGGCCCACCGGGATGCCCGCGCGGCGGACTGCGGTCGGGTTGGAGCCGATCGCCAGGGTGTTGCTGCCGAACTTCGTGGCGCTGAGCAACGCGCCGAACAGGGCGGTCACCACGGCTGCCAGGATCACCATCCAGGGGATGCCGAGCAACTTGCCGAATCCCAGGCTGTTTTGGAGGTGCGCGGCGGACGCGCCGGCCGGATCCTGGCCGCCGGTGGCGAGTTCGGCGATGCCGAGCGCCGCGCCCAGACCGCCCAGGGTCACGATCAGCGGAGGCACCTTCCCGGTCGCCACCACCGCTCCCTGCAACGCGCCCCAACCCGCCCCCACCGCAAGGGCGATGACGACACAGACCGCGACCGTGAACCAGCCGGCGGTGGGCCCGCCGTGGTGGACGTTGTACTCGCCGGCGGACACCGCCGCCAGCACCAGCACCGAGCCGATCGACAGGTCGATGCCCGCGGTGATGATCACGAACGTCATGCCGACGCCGAGCACCAGATAGATGGACGCGTTCACCGCGATCTGCGTGATGTCGTACGTGGTGAAGAACTTGCCCGGCGCCGCGATGGTGAAGAACGCGACCAGCGCGACGAGGATCACGAACGTCCACAACTCGCTTATTCCGGCGGCCCGTCGGAGCCACGGGGGTATCGCGAGGCGTCCGTCGGCGGCCGGGGGCGGCTCCGGTGCCGGGGCGGCCGGCTTGATGTCCTGGCTGTTGGCGCTCATCGCCCGTCCTCCGCTTCCGTCGCGCCGGCCGGGTCGTGGTTCCCGTTCGGCGCGGGCTCGTCCAGCGATCCGGTCATGGCGCCGACGAGTTTCTCGATCGTGGCGTCGGCCGCGGTGAACGAGGCCACCCGGCGTCCCAGCCGCAGTACTTCGACCCGGTCGGCGACCGACAGCACCTCGGGCATGTTGTGGCTGATGAGGACGACGCAGATGCCCCGGTCGGCGACCCTGCGGACGGTCTCCAGGACCCGGGCGCGCTGGACGACGCCCAAGGCGGCGGTCGGCTCGTCCATGAAGATGACCTTGTTGGCGAAGGCCACCGCGCGCGCCACGGCCACCGATTGCCGTTGCCCTCCTGACAACGTTGTCACAGGAGCCGTCACATCTTTCAGCTCCACGCCCAGTTCACCGAACGCCGCGATCGCCTCCCGGCGCATGGTGGGCCGGTCGAGCACGCCCAGGCGACCGAGCAGGCCTCCGCGCACAAGTTCCCTGCCGAGATAGAGATTTGACGCAGCGTCAAGATCTGGTGCCAGGGAGAGATCCTGGTAGACGGTCTCGACTCCGTGCCGTTGCGCGTCCATCGGCCCCGTGAACCGGACCGGCACCCCGTCCAGGCGCACCTCGCCCTCGTCCGGGGTGAGGACGCCGGAAAGTACGTTCACCAACGTCGACTTGCCGGCGCCGTTGTCACCGATCAGTGCGACGACCTCACCGGCGTGCGCCGTGAAGTCCGCGCCAGAGAGCGCCTGGACATGGCCGAAACGCTTGACCACACCGTGTGCCGCGAGAAGGGGTTCTCTTGCAGAGGCCATGTTGTGCCTTCTGGTTGGTATCGTTAACAGCTCGTCGATTCTGGGAGGCCCGTGGGTGGGCGTCAAGGGTCGTGAACGAACGGGGATTTGGGCGGACACCGTCGGCCCGTCGGACAGACTCCGGTCCGGTCGCGCTGGATGACCTCGGGAGGACGCGGCGTGACCAGTCGTCCCAGCCGTCCCAGGATGAAGGACGTGGCCGCGGAAGCGGGCGTCAGCGTGATGACGGTGTCCCGGGTGGTCAACGGCGAGGCGGGCGTGGCACCCCTCACCGCCGCCCGCGTGGCGGCCGCCGTCCGCAAGCTGGGCTATCAACGCGACGACGTGGCACGGCAGTTACGCCGTACGGACCGACTGAGCCAGACCATCGGACTGATGGTGGACAACGTTGCCGACCCCTTCATGGCCGCCGTCGCCTCGGCCACCGAGGACATCGCCCACCGGCGCGGCAACATGGTCCTCATCGGCTCCAGCCGCGCCGACCCGCACCGCGAACGCGAGGTCATCGCGGCCTTCACCGCACGCCGCGTCGACGGCCTGATCCTCACCCCGGTCGCGGGCGACCAGCGCTTCCTGCGCTCGGCGCAGACGCGGGGTACTAAGATCGTGTGCGTGGACCGGGCGGCGCCCGGGCTGGACGTGGACACCGTGGTGGTGGACAACTTCGGCGCGGTACGGCAGGCCGTGGGCCACCTGATCGCGCACGGGCACCGGCGTATCGGCTACCTCGGTGACAAGCGGCAGATCTGGACCTTCGGCGAACGGCACCGCGGCTATCTGGCTGCCCTGGACGCCGCGGGCATCGACGCCGATCCGGCGCTCGTCCGGCACGGTTTGAGGTCAGGCGCCGACGCGGCCCGGGCCGTCACCGCGATCCTCTGCGCACCGGAGCCGCCCACGGCCGTACTCGCGGGCAACGAAGTCCTCGCGTTCGGCGTGCGGGCCGTGCTGCCCGCCGGCGTCGCGTTCATCGCCTTCGACGACTTCGCGCTGGCCGCGCAGTTGACGCCGCCGGTCACGGTCATCGCGCAGGACCCGGTCGCCCTCGCGACGAGCGCCGCGCATCTGCTGTTCGCCCGCATCCACGGGGACACGTCACCGCCCCGCAGGGTCGTCATGCCGACCGAGCTGATCCCGCGCGGGTCGGGGGAGATCCCGGGCCCCGGTTCGCCGACTCGAACTCCTCGGCGCTGACGAATCCCGGCCGCCCCCGTCCCGCGCACGGCATCGATGCTTACGCGCGAGGCCGCTCGAAGGTGAGGAGCAGGCCCTCGACCGCGCCGGGACCTATGCGGCCCTTGACGTCGGCGGCGGTGATGGCCTTGAGGCCCCAGCCGTCCTCGGCGTGCTTGTTGAGGACCTTCTCCAGCTTGTCGCTGTCCAGCGCGTCGCCGATCAGCGACTCCCGGAAGCTGACGACCTTGTACTCGAACGTGTAGGCGTTGCTCATGGCTGCGTTGTCCTCCTGTGCGTGCGCACGGTGTGCGGTTGGGCGGGGTCAGCCAATCACGGGGGGACGTTCCCGCGCAGGCCGGGGGTGGTTTCGTGGCACGGCTGCCAACTGGGCCTGAGGAGCGGCGTGTTGTCCGGCTCGGGTGTCGGGGACGTGCTCGCGGGCAGGTCATGACGGCACGCTGCGGCCGTCGTGTCACCCGGGGCGGGGAGGGACGGAGACGTAGCGTGGCCGGTGACCCGGTGGACGCGGACGGATCCCGTGGAGGTGCCATGTGCTGGAGTGCGAGGGCCGACCTCGTGGCGGGCGCGGCGGTCGCCGCCGTAGGAGTGGCCTGTGTTGTGCGGGCGCGCAGGCGGACCGATCTCCCGATGGCCGCACTGCCGTTGCTGCTCGGTGCCCATCAGATCGTGGAGTCGGCGGTGTGGGCTGCCGACGGGGGCTCGGGACCGGCAACCCTCGCCTGGGCCGCCATCGCCATGCCGCTGCTCGCGGTGTGGGTCCCGGTCGGCGTGTGGTGCGCGGCCCCACGACGGGCCCGGACCCGGGTCGGCGTACTGGTCGCGGTCGGCGCGGTGACCGCGGCGGCCCTCGCCCACGCGCTGGCCGTACACCCCGTGACGGCCGAGATCCGCGGTCACACCCTCGGCTACGTCGTGGACCTTCCGTACGCCCAACTGGTCATCGCGGGCTACCTCGTGGCCACGATCGGCTCGCTGCTGCTGTCCGGTGAGCGCGGGCTGGTGGTGCTGGGGATCCTGGTCACGGCCGGCGCGCTGGTGTGCTGGACGCTGTGGGAGCTGGAGTTCGTATCGACGTGGTGCGCGGTCGCCGCGGTGTCTTCGGTGGTGCTGTTCTTCTGGGTGAACGGCCGCGACCGGGAGCCGGAGAAGCGGCCGTACGTCAGTGCGCGTCGCGGCGGGTCCACAGGCTGAGGTCGCTGCTCGTGGCGACGGCGAGGGTCCGCCCGGAGGGCGAGAAGCCGGCGGCGCGCAGCTCCGAGTAGTGGGCATTGAAGATGTGCCACCACGTCTCTCCTGCCTGTCCCTTGTAGAGCCCGCCGTCCGTCGAGAGGAGCACCCGGTGGTGGGGCCACTCGGGGCTCACGACGTCCATGGTCCAACCGTCGGGAGCGGTCGTGTGGAGGCCGCCGCCGAAGAGGCCGGCTATCCGTACCGGGGCGCCCGCGATCGGACCGAGGCCGGGGCAGACGAGATCCGGGTGGCCGTCGGGCGTGCCGGTCTCGGGATCGGGGTCCCGGTCGCGGGCGATCTTCTCGCCGGTGGACGCGTCGAAGAGACCGTGACCGTCGGTCGAGACGACCATCACGAGATCGTGCCCGGTGCCGGGATCGGTGGCGAAACCGATGCCGAGCAGCCCGCCGATGGGGGTGCTGTTGTCGAGCATGGGGTGCCAGGGCTCCGGAGCGGGCATGACGGGGGCGGCGAGGCAGCGGTCGCGCAGCCGCTGCTGGTACTCGGTGAGCAAGGGGTTTCTCCTCGGTGCGGTCGGCGACGAGGATCTCTCAGGAGGGCGGGGCGCGTCGAGTGGAAACCGCTTCCGCGTAACGCCGTTGATGCCGACCGGTGACGTCGGGTTGGATGGCCCCATGGAGCGCATAGACGCAGAACTGTTCACTGACGGTGGGAACGATGCCGTGGTCCGGCTGCCCGGTCGCCGGTTCCCCGGTGTGCTGATCCAGGGCGACTCCCTGCACATCCTCCGCAGCGATGTGGCCGAGGTGGTGGAGGCCTGTGAGCGCGGTGACCTGGCCGACGCGGGGGAGTCCGCGGGCCTGCTGCTGGCGGGCCTCGACGCGCTGCTGAACCGCTACTCCGTCGCGTTGGAGAACCACCAGATCCAGCGGCCCTATTGAGGTCCGAACTGAGGTCCGACCCGCGGGCTGTTCCTGGCGAAGTCGGCTTTCCGGGGGCCTCCGGGCCTGGTTGACGGTGTAACGCGGCCAAGGCATCATCGGCTGTGGCGTGGCCCGACGCCGAACCTCCCCCGACCGTCCCCAGCACGGTCCTGGTCGGAGGCAAAGGGGCTCACTGTCTCGGGTCGTTCCATGGTCTGCCGTCTTGTGCGTGGTCGCTGGGGGATTCCGCGCGGGACGTGGAAGGCCAGGAATGACAGCGAACAGAAACTTCAAACGCAGGGTGCGGGCGCGCGCCGCCAAGACCGGCGAGTCCTACACGGCCTCGCTCCGGCACTTCCGCCCGGCTCCCACCGGCGGGGCGGTAGCGGAAGGCAAGCGGATGCGGCTGGCCGTGGCCCAGACCGTCATCCGCGAAGACCCGCGCGACGCCACCGAGTTGAGCGCGAGCGGAGCCGACCTGCGCAGCCTGATGCGCGAAGCGCATCAGGCCGGCGCCAGGCTCGTGCACTTCCCGGAGGGAGCCACCTGCTTTCCCCACAAGCGCCTCATGAGCGTCAACGGCCCCGACGAGGTCGGACCGGCCGACTGGGACCGCTTCGCATGGGACGTACTGCGGCAGGAACTGAACGCGACGGCGGAGTTGGCACGTGAACTGCGGCTGTGGATCGTACTGGGCTCCGTCCACCGGCTCACCCCGCCCCACCGTCCGCACAACAGCCTCTACGTGATCTCCGACCGGGGCGAGGTGGCGACGCGCTACGACGAGCGCATGCTGTCGCACACCAAGATCTCGTACATGTACGCCCCCGGCACGAAGCCCGTGGCCTTCGAGGTCGACGGCATGCGGTTCGGGTGCGCGCTCGGTATGGAGGCCCACTTTCCCGAGGTGTTCATCGAGTACGAGCGGCTGGACGTCGACTGTGTCCTCTTCTCCACGACCGGCGCGGTGTCGCCCCACGACACCAGACTGTTCGCGACCGAGGCACAAGGGCACGCGTCCGCCAACAGCTACTGGGTCAGCTTCGCCTCACCCGCACAACACAGCGGGGCCGTGCCGTCCGGGGTGGTCGGCCCCGACGGAGAGTGGCTTGCCCAGGGGCCCCGGGACGGCATGGCCTCGGTGACCGTCGTCGACCTCGACACCACGTCGAGTGACGTGGAGGTCGCCGTCTCCATGGCCCGGCCCTGGCGGCGCACGGCCCGCGCCGGACTTTACGAACCGCACGTCGTCCGGGATCCGCGGAGCGACGACCGAAGTCTCTTCTGACCTACGACACGGGTGTCGGGCGCGTGTGCATGCATGCGCCCGGCACCCGCCGGCAGAGGACAACTGCGCTCATACATCCCGGTGTTGGATGCCCAGCAGACTCGCCGCGGCCCGGAAGTCGGCCGTGTGGTGACCGAGGGCGAGGGACCAGTGGTGGCCCACGCCCGTCGCGCTCCACGCGTCGACCCACTCGCCGGGGTCGCGCCCGAAGTCGACGCGGCTGGTGGTGTTGCCGATCGCGAGATGCGGTCCGGGTACGACGGTGCCCTCGGAGGTGATGAACGACAGGGTGCCGTCACCGTCCTGGCCGAGCCCGAGGAGGGTGACGGGACCGTGCTGGACATCGAACTCCACGCTGACGCCCCAGCCGCGCTTGCCGTGATAGACGCCCAGGCCGCGCAGCAGCGGGTCACGGGAGCTGACCGCGAGGTGCGCGGGTCCGTCGTGGCCCATCTCCACCACGCCGGCCTCGAAGTCGAGGGCCTGGATCTCGGTGAACGAACCCCCGGCGCCGATGCTCTGCGTCGCCAACTGGGCCAGGCTGGTGCGGAGTTCGTACTCACCGGCGGCCGGCACGCCCCGGGCAGTGAGCAGGGAGGCGCCCAGGATCATGCCGGCGCCGAGCCGTTCGTGCAGCTCGCCGTCGAGCCCTCGGTGGTAGTAGGCGAGCGTCTCGAGGCCGAAGTCCTCGACGAGCCGGTCCAGGGCGACCGACACCGTCGCCCCCCACGCGAAGTCCTCGTCCACCACGCTGTCGTCCACGGCGAAGATCCGCCGGGCCAGCGCCGTGCGCTCCCGGGTCTCGGCCTCGCTCACCTTCTCCACCCGATGCCGCAGATCGTCGAACTCCAGCACCTCGACATGCGAGCCGAACGTCGCCGGGAGCAGCGTCAGATCGGTCGACACATCGAGCATGCCCGGATACAGATGCCCCATCAGACCGTGCCGGGCATGGCGGAGCGCGGCGCGCACATGCGCGGCCCGGATCCACTCCTCGATCCGTCGCCACGCCGACTCCTGACGCAGCCAGCCCGACACCGACCGGAAGGGGATACCGGCCCGCCGGAAGACATTGCCGACCTCGGGCACCGGGCACTGCCCGCAGTACGCGAGCCAGGCGCCCGTGTCGAAGGAGGCGTGGTCCATCCGCTCGGACGGCTGGAGGTCGATGACCAGGACCGGGGTGTGCGAACGCTGGGCGATCGGCAGCACCATCGACGAGGTCAGATACGTCGTCAGGAACAGCACGATCAAGTCGCAGTCCGCGCGCCGGAGTTGCTCCGCCGCGACCGCTCCTTCCTGGGCGTCGGAGATGAAGCCGACGTCGGTCACCTCCGCGTCCATCCGCTGGAAGCGCTCGGCGACATACGCGGACGACTCCTTCAACTGCGGGAGAAGGTCCGGGAATTGGGGCCAGTAGGCGCCGAGACCACCCGCCACGAGTCCGATCCGGGTACGGCGGCGGGGCACCGGGGGAAGCAACTCCCGTAGCGCGGCGGCGCGTTCCGCGGTCACGGTCGTGGGGTCGGTGGTCACGGTCGCGGGTTCGGTCGTTGCCATGAGCGGTGTTCCTTCGGGTGCGCGGTGTGTGCTTTTCCTTCCGGTGTCCGGTGCCGCATCAGGTCCGGGCCACGCCCAGCCCCGGCGCCGGGGCGACCGCGGTCTCCGGGGAACGCCGGATGAGGACATGGATGACGTACACACCCGCGACCCCCGACGCCGCCATGCAGAGCGTGATCAGCCACAGCAGGAGCGACGCGCTGTAGTCCATCAGCGCGGGCGTGACGAACGCGACGCCCGCGAAGACCCCGCGCGACAGGGCGTAGGTGAGGCCCTGGGTGGTGCCGCGGGTGTCCGGGGGCAGCGTGAGCTGCGACCACACCTTGTAACTGGCCTCCCCCGCAAAGGGGTTGGAGATCTGGTACAGCACGAAGAAGACGAGCATGCCGACCAGGGCACCGGCCGTGAGGGAGGCGATGCAGAAGGCCACGACCTGCACGACCGTGAAGACGTAGAACAGCCGGTCGCGCCAGGGAGTGTCGGCGATGCGGACGAAGACGAAGGTCAGGACCAACGCGATCGGCAGGAACGCCAGGTTGATCCCGGTGGCCAGGCTCTGCGAGGCACCGCTGACCGTGACGAGCAGGTAGGTGCCGAACTGGCCGAAGGTGTTGGCGCCGATACCCCAGGTGACGTAGTAGACGAAGGTCGCGGCCATCGGCAGCAGCGCGGCACGGTTCCACACGTTCTTGAGCTCGATGCCGCGCGGCGCGGCCAGTGCTGCCGCCTCCTCCTGCTGTGCCGCCTCGGACGGCTCGGCCAGCTCCAGTCGGGCGCGGAGCAGGAAGGTGACCAGCGCGGCGACGATCAGATGGCCGGTGATGAACCGCGCCCCGACCATGCCGGTGTCCGACAGGACGTAGCCGAGGAAGATCACGACGACGATGCCCGCCACCCACATGACCTGGGTGAACGACACGAGACGCGCCCGGCCGTCGGGGGGTGCGGCGTCCGAGACGACGGCCAGGGACGTCGGCAGGTCGGCGCCTGCGGCCAGTCCCGCGACGAGCACGCCGACGAAGAGGACGATGTCGTTCGGGGCGAGGGTGATGACGACCGCGCCGATCGCGTAGCAGAGGATGTCCAGGTTGTAGACGCGGCGGCGCCCGAACATGTCCGCGAGCCGGCCGCCGACGAGGGAGCCGACGGCGATGCAGCCGGTGACGATCGCGCTGATCGCCCCGGCCATCCACACGCCCATGTCGTAGTGGTCGCGGTAGATCGCCAGGTTGACGGCGATGCTGACGATGAGCGCGGCGTCGAGATAGGAGGCCATGCCCGAGAGGGCCGCGACCTTCCACAGGTGCTTCGGGATGGGCGGTTGTTCCGCGTGTTCCGGTGCAGACGAGAATCGGATCATGATGCGGCTCCTCGCGGCTCTGGGCCGGGGTCGCAGTGAATATAGGGTTCAAAAAACGTTCCAACAAGCCCTCTTGCACGTATCCGTCACGCATCCGGCCCAAGACCGGTCGGCCTCCTTCCCGCGCTTCGGATCCGGTGCCAACATCGCAGGTGGCGGACAACAGAGCCGACGTAAAACGTTTTTTGATCCGTGAGGGTGACCGAGCCGCACCCGGAAGGACCAACACCGTGATCTCACCCGCGTTGCAGCAGCTTTTCGACGCCCCGCCCCGGGACTTCGGCCCCACCCCGCTGTGGTGGTGGTCCGGCGCCAAGGTCACCCGCGAGCAACTCGCCTGGCAGTTGCGCCGGTTCGCGGACGGCGGCGTGCACAACCTCGTCGTCATCAACCTGGCCCCGGCCGGCCCGGCCTTCGGCGCCCGGACCGACGACCCGCCGTGGTTCGGCGAGGAGTGGTGGGACCGCTTCACCGACGCCTGCCGGATCGCCCGGGACCTGGGCACATGCCTGTGGTTCTACGACCAGATCGGCTTCTCGGGCGCCAACGTCCAGGGCGCCGTCACTCGCCGTCACCCGGAAGCGACGGGCCGCGCCCTGCGCTCCCGGAGGGCCATCGTCGCCGGCGGCACGGTCGCCCTGCGCGGAGCCGAAACCCTGGTGGCCGCCTACGACTTGGCGGGCCGCCGCCTACCCGCGGCTCCCGACATCCCGGCCGCCGATGGGACAGAGGTACGGCTCGTCGTCGCCGTCTCCACGGCCTTCGACTACCTGGACCCGCACGCCGTGGGCCTGCTCCTGGACGCCGTCCACCACGAGTACGACCGGCGTGTCCCCGAGTACCTGGGCAACGTCATCGCAGGCAGTTTCCAGGACGAGTTGCCCGGCACGAACTCCTGGAGCCACCGCTTCCCCGACGAGTTCCGTGCACGTCGCGGCTACGACCTCCTCGACCATCTGCCCGCTCTGTTCGGCCCGGTGACGGCCCGCGCGGCGAAGATCCGCGCCGACTACTACGCGGTCCGCGCCGAACTCACCGAAGAGTCCCTCTTCAAGCCCCTCGCCGCGTGGCACGACGAACGCGGCATGCTCATCGGAGCCGACCAGAGCAACCCCGCGCGGGCGGGCTTCCCGGCCCAGTCGACACAGATCTACACCGACTACTTCCGCACCCACCGCTGGTACGGCGCCGCCGGAAGCGACCACGAGGGCGACTCCAAAGTCCACTCCTCCATGGCCCATCTCTACGGCCACGAGCGCGTCTGGATCGAGGCGTTCCACTCCTCCGGCTGGGGCGGCACCCTGGCGGACACCTACGACTGGCTCCTGCCGTTCCTGCGCAGTGGCGCCAACCTGTACAACCCGCACGCCAGTTACTTCGGTACCGCGGGCGGCTGGTTCGAATGGGCACCGCCCTCCACCGACTGGCGCCAGCCCTACTGGCAGCAGTACCCGGCGTTCTCCCGTGCCGTCGCCCGGATCTGCTCGATCATGTCCTGGGGCACCTACAGCGCCGGCGTCGCGGTCCTGCACCCCACCGCCACCATGCAGTCCCTCATCCCGCTCGACGTCCCCGTCAAACACTTCGGCGACGGCCGCCTCGGCGAGGACCATGCCGACGTCGACGAGACACAGGAGCACTACCTGGACCTGGTCGGCACCAACAACTGGTTCCGGCCCCGCATCGGCACGCTGGACCGCCACCGCATCTCCTTCGACGTCATCGACGACGCCTCTGTGCAGCGCGCCACGGCCGCCGAAGGGGCCCTGCGCGTCACGGACTTGGCGTACCGCGCGGTGCTGCTGCCCTCGGCGAGCGTCCTGGAGGAGGAGACGGCACGCCGACTGACCCAACTCCTCGACGCGGGCGGCCGGGTGGTGGTCGTAGGCCGTCCGCCCGCTACGGCGGCCGGGCAGGCCGGTGACGACAATGTCGTGGCGGCACTGCTGAAGGACCCGCGACTGGAGCGGGTGAGCGATGCCGAGGCAGGAGCGGTGTCGGTGGCCGATCTCGCCGGTCACGCGACCGGTGAGGTGCCACTACTCGTCAGGAGAAGGGGAGTTGAGGCGGTCGCCCTGGTGACGGGTGCCTTCCCCGACGCGCGGACGCTGCCGGGAGACGCCAACCACGAGGCGGACCCCGCGCGTTACGCCCGCCAATCGACCGTCACCGTGCACGCCCCGGTCACCGAGGCCGAGATCTGGAACCCGGCGACCGGCGCCCGCCGCCCGGCCCAAGTCACCGTCGCCGACGGCCGATCGACCATCGAGGTACCACTGGAGGGCGCCCCCGCCGTCCTTGTCGTATGGCGCGAAGGCACCCCCCAGACACACCCGGCGGACGCACCAACACCCGTGGCGGAGCGGGCGATCGACCTCTCACGCGGCTGGGAGGGTCGCCTGGTCCCCACCATGGACAACACCTGGGGCGACCTGGCGCTGCCTGCCGGCTCATCCGTCGCCGAGCCGCAGATCTGGACGATGAGTTGGGCCGAGACGGACGGTCCCGACGCGAACTGGGAGCAGACGCGGGCGACCTACGGCAACCGGGTCCGCGTGCTTTCTCCGGTGCCGTCCGCGCAGGCCCCCGATCCGCTGGACGAGACCTTCGTCGAACGGGTCCTGGCCGGTGAACTACCCCTGGTCACCCCGGACTTGGGATGGCGCTGTTCGCTGTACTCGTCGAGCCGGGGCATCCCGGATCCGGACGGTCTGCTCGGCAACAAGGGCCTGGTGGCAGAGGAGTTCGTCCGTGTCCCCGTGCCCGGGCCGGGAACGGTCGCCCGGGTCCGCTCGATCGTGGAGACGGACCATCGCGGTCCCGCCGATCTGCACATCGGTGGCGCGTCCGCCAAGCGGGTGTGGTGGAACGGCGAGCGGCTGGACACCGATACCGGGTATCTCGCCACCGCCCGCGTGGAGATCGGACGGACCCGCAACGTCCTCGAATACGAACTGGGCGAGACTCAGGCCAGGCCGTTGCTGATCTCCGGCAAGGCCGACACGCCGTTGGGCAGCTACTTCTGCCTGACCCGCCCGGACGCGTTCGGGCCGCGCCCGCAGTTCATGTGCCTGCCCGAGGACGTACGACCGTTCGGCGGCGTGACCTATCGAGGGCGGCTCCATGCCTCTGGCCAGGCGGTACTTGTCGTCGGTGCGGCAGTTGGCGTGACTGTGCTGCTCGACGGCGAGGTCGTCGCGCGCCAGGAGAAGGTGGAGTACTACGAGTCCGACTGGGGCGCGGTACCGATGTTCTTCCGGCATCAACTCGCCCTCGGCGAAGGCGAACACGTGCTGGAGGTGGTGGCCGACGCCGTCGATCCGCGCGAGGCGGTGTTCGTCGACTGCGTGGCGGGCGCGGGGAGCGCGGTGAACTCCCTGGTGAGTGGCGCCGGTTGGGAGGCGGAGACGGGGGAGTGGCGCGGCCGTACCGTCGAACATGAGGGCCGGTGGGGGGAGTTGCAGCACTGCTACGCGGCCGTACGACCGCACCCGTTGCCGGACACCGAGTGGCTCACCGGGGCGCCGGTGCTCGGTGCCGCCGTACTGCCGCTGCGTTCGACGGACACCGTGCGCGAACGCGCCCAGCGCTTCCGCTTCACCGTGCCGTCGGGCACCGAATCGCTGGACCTGCCACTGGAGTTGCCCGCGAGGGTAAGGGTCGGCGACGGTACCGAGACGCGGCTCGAGGGCCAGGTCCTGACGCTGGAGCAGCCGCTCCCGGAGCCGACGGAGATCGAGGTCGTCACCGCACCCACGGCCGTACTTCGGGGCGGCTCCGCCTGGCGCGGGCCGGTGCGGGTCCGCGCAGTGGCGGCGCAACTGCCGCTGGGGGACTGGCAGTTGTTGGGGTTGGGCGGTTGGAGTGGTGGGGTGACGTACTCGCGGGAGGTGGAGGTTCCGGCCGGGGCGGACCCGGTGCTGGATCTGGGGCGGGTGCGGGGCAGTGTGTCGGTCGTGCTCGACGGGGAGTGTGTCGGCGAGGCGTTCTGTCCGCCGTACCGTTTCGAACTCCCGGGTGCCGCAGGGCGGTTGGTGCGGCTGGACGTGACCGTCAACAACACCCTGGCGCCCTATCTCGCCGAGGCCACCCCGACCGCCTGGGCGTTCCCGTCGCAACTTCCGTCGGGGTTGCTGGGGCCGGTGACGCTACGGGTTCGGGACTGAGAGGGGGCGGGTGGAGTCCCGGAGGACGAGGTCGGGTGCGAACACCCTTGTCTCGTGGGCGTGTTCGGCGCGGGCCTCCACCTCGTCGAGCAGCATTCCCACGGCCGCCCTGCCGAGTTCCTCGACGGGTTGCCGGACCGTCGTCAGGGTCGTGCCGACGAAGCTCGCGATGTCGAGGTCGCCGTAGCCGACGACCTGGACCTCCTCGGGTATGCGCACGCCCCGCTCACCGAGTCCGCGGCACAGGCCCGCGGCGAGGAAGTCGTTGGTGCAGAAGACCCCGTCGGGCAGTTCGTCGAGTCCGCGGGCGATCTCCAGGCCGTACGCCACCGTCATCTCGTCGGCGACGATCTGGCGGACCCGCGCCTCGCGCCGGGTGCGTACGGCCTGCCGTGCGCCCTGGTAGCGGTCGGCGCACTGCACGATGCCGCGCTCGCCGTTCACCACGAGGATGTCGCGCGCCCCGCAGTCCAGGAGGTGCTGCACCGCGACTCGGCCGCCGGCGATGTCGTCGACGGAGACGGAACAGCCGTCCTGGGCCGGCAGCGCGCGGTCCGCGAGCACCAGCGGGATGCCGCGTTCGCGGAGCCGGGTGAGCCGGGTGGGGTCGGCGCCGAGCGGCACCACCACCGCGCCCACGGCCCGCTGTTCGACCAGCATCGTGAAGTAGCCCTGCTCCCGCTCGGGGGCGTCGCCGCTGTCGCAGAGCACCAGGGAGTAGCCGTGGTCGTAGGCGGCGTCGGCGGCACCTCGTGCGATGCGTGAGTAGAAGGAGTTGGCCACGTCGGGAAGGACCAGGCCGATCGAGGACGAGTGGCCGGTGCGCAGGCCTGCGGCTCCCGGATGCGGGACGTAGTCGAGCGCGGCGACCGCGTCACGGACCCGCTCGGCGGTGCGGGCGTTGACGCGCTCGGGCCGGTTCAGGACATTCGACACCGTGGACATCGAAACCCCCGCGGCGGCGGCGACGTCCTGGATACGGGCGGGGCGAACCTGGATGGCGCCCACCCCCCTCGCTGTGACAGCCGTGCGACCAGGCACGACGCGGTTCTCATGGGCGGCGTCAGTGTACCCCGATGGTGGTTGCAACGTTTTTGCGCCGGTGGGTTCGAGAGGGGGGTGCATTGGCCGAACCGGGCCGTGATCACCAGGGTTAACATGGGGTTATGGCTGAGGGTTCCGGAGTTGATGCTCCGATGGAGGGCGCCCGCCCGTTGAGGCGCGACGCCGCCCTCAACCGGGAGAAGATTCTGCTTGCCGCGCGGGAGGTCTTCGGCCGGCACGGGTTGGGGGTCACGCTCGACGATGTGGCCCGGCACGCGGGGGTCGGGGTCGGGACCGTGTACCGGCGCTTCCCCGACAAAGAGACCCTGGTGCGGGCCCTGTTCGAGCAGGATCTAGGGATCCGGCAGGCGTCCGCGGAGCGGGCGCTCGCTCATCCCGATCCCTGGGAGGGGTTCGTGGACTTCCTGACGGAGATGGGCGCCGACCTCGCCGAGAACCGTGGCCTGCAAGAAGTGATCATGCTGGGCAGTCACAGTTCCGAGCCCATCGAGACGGTGCGGGGCGGGATGCTCCCCTTCCTGGAGGCCCTGATCAAGCGGGCGCAGGAGAGCGGGGATCTGCGTGCGGAGATCACTCCCTCCGACATTCCCGTCATCGTCCAAATGCTCAGTGCGGCAAGCCAGTTCACCCAGGGCAAGCGGCCCGATGTCTGGCGCCGCTACTTCGAGATCATCCTGAACGGCATCCGGCAGCGTCCCGACAACCTTCCGCTGACGACACCGAGCTTGAGCAACGAGACGGTGGAACAGGTGATGGGTCTGGTCCGGCCGGCCTCGGCACCGGAGTAGCAGGTCTGCCGTACGTACAGACCTGCCACCCGTGTTTCAGGAGGACGGTCCCCAGTCGGTGTCGCTGGGCGTGGCCGAACTCGGCGTCGTCAGAGGCAGGTTGACGAAGGACGCCGCCTGCGGGGAGCGCTCGACGGTGTAGCTGCCGCCGGCCAGGTTCGCCAGTTCCTGCGGGGTCGGGGCGACGGGGAAGTGGAAGTCGGCCGGGGGCTGGCTGTTGATGCTGATCTGGATCCGGTAACCCGCCGGGATCTTGGTGAAGTTGGACAGCAGGGAGATGTCGTAGCGGGTCGTCTGCCCGGGTGTCACCGGGTGCTGCGACGCCTGGGTGAAGGGGTGGGTGGGTTTCAGCAGGGTGCCGTTGTCGCCGTACCAGCTCTCCTCGGTGTCCAGGGCACGTTGGCTGCCCAGGAGGGTTCCGTCGGCCTGCTTGGTCACCGTTCCGTCCGGCGCGACGATGCTCAGCTTGGCCGACAGTTCGGTCTCCGGTGTCGTCGACTTGGCGTAGAGGGTGACGTCGGTCGGGCCGTTGAGCAGGGCCGCCTTGGTGAGTGGGGCGGTGGTGTAGGTCAGCGTGTTGGCCGTGGTCGCCGCGCTCCAGGAGAGCGTGTCGCTGCCCTCGTCCGTGGGTTTGCCGGGAGTGAGGGAGCCGTTGCCGAGGTAGTAGGTGCGGGCGTCGGAGGACAGGGGCCAGGCGGCGCTGTCGACCCAGGTGTTCGCGCCGTTCTCGAACAGGTGCAAGGGAGTCGATGTGTTCGCCATGCCGGTGGGCGCGTTCTTGAGCCAGGTGTCGAACCACTCCAGGCGGATGCCCTGCAGCGTCGCCTCGTTGACGTGCTCGCCGTGGGTCCAGGGTCCGACGATCGCCTGATAGCGGCCGGTGACGGGGTCGTCCGACGAGATCGGGTCGGTCAACGGCCGGTGATAGTAGGCGTTTTGGGCGGACACGTAGGCGCCGAGGTTCCCGCCGGGGAAGAGGTCGTTCCAGCCGGCCTCGGTCAGTGCCGGAATGTTGTTGCCCACGATCTTCGGCACGAGTTTCTTCTGGACGTTCAGGGACTGCCAGTAGGCATCGTTGTACGAGCGTGAACCGCCCGATGCCTGTTGGGCGATGGTCACCGACTGCGGGTCGGTGGCGGGGTCGTCCTCGGGGCCGCGCGGCTCGGCCTGGGCGATGCCGGCCACGAAGGGAGTCGGGATACCGCCGTTGCCCGTGAGGTCGTTGTAGAAGTCCGAGTCGGTGCAGAACGGTGTGATGGCCTTCAGCGCGGAGCTCTTGCCCACGGCCGCCGCCGTGAACCACTGGTCGACCCCGAGGTAGGAGCAACCGTCCAGCCCCACCTTGCCGTTGGAGCCCGACAGCGTGTGGGCCGCCCAGTCGACGAGGTCGGCTCCGTCCTTGCCCTGCCGGTCCCCGAACCAGTCGACCTGCCCGCCGGAGTCACCGGTGCCGCGCACCGCGGACGCCACGTAGATGTAGCCCCGCTGCACGAAGTAGGTGCCGCTGTCGGTGGGGTCGGAGCGCTGGGCGCCGTAGGGATTCTGGGTCAGGAGCACGGGGAACGGGCCCGACGCGCGGGCGCCGGTGCTCGGGTCGGTCGGATAGACGACCTCGACGGCGATCTTCACGCCGTCGTCCATGGTGACGGTGGTGTGGACGGGCGCGCTCGCCGCGTAACTCGCCGCAGGTGGCGTCCAGTTGGTGGCGTGCGCGGGGAGGGCGGTGGCCGTCGTCTGGCCTGCGGCCACGAGAAGGAGCACCGCGGAGGCGCTGCTCAGTACGGAGAATCTGTGCGGCAGCTTGATCCGGGGGTCTGCTGCCTTGGGCGTTTTCATGCGGCTCCTTGGGACGGGTGGGGGGTTCCGCGTCACGCCGCCTGCGCGGCGGCCTGCGGGGCGCGGTTCAGGGCGAAGAGCGGGAGCACGGCACGCCCGCGGATGTCGTTGGTCAGCTCCGCCAGGACCAGATAGAACGCGACGGCGGCCAGCACGATCTCGACGTAACCGGCGGTCTTGAGCACCGAATCGTTCGGCACCCCCGCGCTCGAAGCGCCCAGGTAGGCGGTGACCAGCAGCACGATCGTCAGCGTCAGCAGGGAGAACGCGCTCACGATCACCGCGTTCGTGCCCAGACTCGCGATGCCGAACACCAGCGTGACGACCAGCCAGCCGATGAGGAACAGCCCCAGCGACTGCATCACGGCGTGTCCGCCCGCGGCGGCCGAGGCCTCCGCCGACGCCCCGCCTGCCTTCGCCGCGGCAGTCGCCGCTCCCGCGATGTGGGGTGCCGCCCAGAACTCGATGACGGTGTAGCCGAGCCAGAACGCCCCGTACGCCGTCAGAAACGCCGCCGCGAAGGTCGCGCCGGACGCCAACGCGAAGAAGCCCGCGACGAGTTGGACGAGGCCGCCGTAGAAGAAGGTCCCCGCCAGGATGATCGTGCCGTCGGCCGCGTCGATGATCCCGGCGGTGTGCAGGCCCAGGATGAGTGAGCACCACGCGAATCCGGCCGCCCCCACGGCTGTCGCGTGACCGATGTGGGATGTGGTGGTGACTGTCGGGACCGGTGGGCTCTGGGCATCGTGAAGCGACACTTCGGTCATGGTGATCAACCCTTCTGGAATGTCGACAGCGGGGCGCTCGGCCGGGCCGTCTACCGAATGGTCGGTAGTTTGGGAAGGCCGGTTGGGGCTGTCAAGGGATCGAACCGAAGTGGAAAACGGCCTGGATGCCGCCTGAGCGGCGACTGTCGGCTGGTCGAACGCGGCGCGTGGGCGGTTTCAGGGGTGTGCCCTCGGGGCGCGGATCTCGGACATCGTCCCTGGTGGGGATGGGTGTCTGAGGTGCCGCCCCGAGTGGCCGGGCGGGTGGTGGGTGATCGTTCGGGAGGGGTGAGTCGCGGGGCTTCCCGGGCCGAAGAAAGTGGAGATATATTCTCCGAAACGAGGGTGGGGAGCCTCGAAACGAGGGGCGGTCCTACTGGGCGAGCTGCCCGCGGAGGCCGCCGAGGATGAGCCCGAGTCCGAACTCGAAGCGGTCGTCGAAGTCGAGGATCTTCTCGACGGGGGTGGAGAACAGTTGCGGATACGTCTCGCTCGCGTCCGGGATCGGGAGCCTGTCGCGCGCGTCGTCGGTGAGGCCCTGCTGCTCCAGGGCTTCCCCGAGGACGTAGCAGAAGACGGTGGACGTGGCCCAGAGCGCGGCCACGCCGTTGAATCCCGCGCGTTGCATGACGCCGACGAGGCGCTCGGCGAGCGTGAGGCTGTGGCGTTTCGCGGCGTAGCTGCCGCCGACGATCCTGGCTCCCTCGCGCTGTGCCAGCAGGGCCTGCCGCAGCTGTCTGGCGAGGAGGGCGACCTCGGCCTCCCAGTCGCTCTCGCGGCTGTCCGGCAAGGCCTTGGCCAGGATCGCCTCGGCCATCTCGTCCAGGAGGGCCTGCTTGTTGCTGAACACGCGGTAGATGGCGGGCAGTTGGAGCTTGTTGGCGTCCGCCAGCCGACGCATGGTGAGCGCCTCCAGTCCGCCGTCGTCGACGATCCGGAGCGCGGCGGTCACCAGCGCGCGGGCGCGGGTCGCGGGCGGCGGGGGGCTCGCCGGCGCGGGGGACGAGGCGTCATGACCCAGAGGCATGGTAACGATGTTATCGCCCCCTTTGGGGAGGCCTGAAGAGGGGAGTCCCGAAGAGGGGAGCCGCGACGGAAGATCCAGACGGTATCCGATGAGGAGTGGGGGAGCGGGACCGGTCGTGTCGCTCCGACGGGTGTGGAGCGCGGACCGGCCCCGAACGGTGTGAGGTGATCAGCCCTCGCTCTCTCCCAACAGCCTGCGCAGCCAGTCCAGTTGGGCGGCTAGGGCCGACCGGGACAGTCGTGCCTGCGGAGCGAAGCCGGCGAAACTGTGGAAGCCGCCGGGCCAGACGTGCAGTTCGGCCGTGCCGCCGGCCTGCCAGATCCGGTCGGCATGGCTGACGACCTCGTCGCGGAAGGTCTCGGCGCTGCCGACGTCCAGGAAGGCGGGCGGAAGGCCCGCGAGGTTCTCGGCGCGGGCGGGCGCGGCATAAGGGGACACGTCCGCGCCACCGCGCGATGCGCCGAGCAGCGCGGTCCAGCCGGTCTCGTTGGCCGTACGGTCCCAGATGCCGACGCCGGTCATCTGGTGGCCGGACGAGGAGTCGTTGCGGTCGTCCAGCATGGGGCACATCAGTAACTGGCCGATGATGCGCGGGCCTTGGCGGTCGCGGGCGAGCAGGGCGAGCGCCGCGGCGAGTCCACCGCCCGCGCTGGTCCCCGCGATCACGATCCGCTCGGTGTCCGCGCCCAGTTCTCCCGCGTGTTCCGCCGTCCAGAGGAGCCCGGCGTACACGTCCTCGATCGGCGCCGGACGCGGATGCTCCGGGGCCAGCCGGTACCCCACGGACACGACGACCGCGTCCAGTTCCCGCGCCCAGCCCAACGGCACGGTCACGCCTGACCTGTTGTCGCCGATCACCATGCCGCCACCGTGCACGTAGTAGATGACCGGGCGAGGGTGCGCGGGGGCCGGCTTGGTGGGGCGGCAGATGAGGAGCGGGATGTTCGGGGCGTCCTCGGGCCCGGGTACGGTGCGGTGCTCGATGTCGAAGGCGCCGTCCATCGTGAAGTCGATGTCGGCGAGCGCGGCCACCGCCGGACCGTCGCGGAGGCCGTCGATCTCCTCCAGCGTCAGGCCGGGCGTGAGCACCTCCTTCAACGAGTCGAGGACGGTGGCGAGTTCGGGGTCGAACGGGGGCGGTGTCAGAGGCATGGCTTCTCTCTCCGTGCGGGCGGTCGTGGACAGGAGGGGAGGAGGGCGGTGCTCGCGGGGGTGGTCCCCAGTGCCGTCGCGTCAGAGCGTCGCGACGCCAACGGCGGTGCTCGCGGACGGAGTTGGATGGCCCTGGCGTGCCGTGGCGTTGATCGCGGTCGGCTCGAGGGCACGGAGCGCCGCTTCCACGCTGAGCGTGAACGCGTTCGACCTGTTGATCCGGCTCCGGATCGGAACGTCCTTGTCGGGAACGTGACTTGCCGGCCGGACGAGGTTGTTGCGGAACGCGATGCCGTGTGCGGTCCGGGGTGTCATCGTCTTCCCGGAGTCGGGAGCCGACCGCTGGATCTGCCTGATCCACGGGCGCCGTTTCCGCTCGTACCGGGTGAACGCACCCGTGATGTCCTCGCGTGTGCCCGCCAGTTCGCCGGCGAGGACGTACCCGCCGACCATGGCGATCGTGGCGCCGTGACTATGTGGTGCAGGTGGTCGGTCTCCGGGCCGAACAGCGTCTCGATCTCCGCGACCGGTCCGTCACCGCCGAACTGGTCGGCGCGGAGCGCTCCCCTCGGACGACCTTGGCCGTCCACGAAGGAGAGGCCGAATTCGCCCCGGAGATCAATACCTTGAGTCGCCCCATGGCCGGCCTCGCTTCACTGAAGGGTGTGCCCCACACGTGTTAACGGCGTTATCGCCGAAGGTAACGTTAACGGCGTTACCGTGTCAACGGAGCGAGATCATCCTTGGGGTGGGCGAGTGCGGGGAGCCGTGGTCCGCGGGCGAGGGCAGGTGCCGGCAGGTGCCTCTCAACGCCCGGAGTGTGCCTGATCGGTGGAGTCCGCGACGACGCCGGGGCCCGTGGTGTCGGCGTCTGCGGTCTCGGTACCCGTGGTGCCGGGTCCCTCGGCGTGTCCCGAGCGGAGCTGCTCGGCGGCCCAGTGGGCCCACTCCTGCTCCAACACCCGCTGCCGGATGCCGTGTTCCAGGACGAGCCTGCCGCACACGGTGAGCATGTCCTTGTCCCACTCCTCCGTGTCCCGGAGGGAGACCAGGGTGTCGTGCTCCTTCGCCGAGGTCTCTGCGTGGTCGAGGAGTCGCTGCACCGCTTCCTCGCGCGGGAGGAGTCCGAGGAAGAAGGTCTGCAGAAGCATCGGGTTGCGCAGCGGCCTGCTCTCCCGGGTCTCGGAGAGCCAGCGCAGGGTCTCCGCGTGCCCTTCGGGGGTGAGTGAGTACTGCTTGCGTCCCCGTGGGCCCTCCTCCGTGACCTTGATCAGGCCGGTCGCGTCCAGCTTGGTCAGCTCGCCGTAGATCTGGCTCTGCTTGGCGGGCCAGACGTAGCCGAGCGAGGTGTCGAACATTTTCAGCAGGTCGTAGCCACTGCCGGGGCGGAAGACGAGGAGGCCCAGGAGGGCGTTGCGAAGGCTCATGCAGGCAAGCCTAACGCCTGTCACTCCAATATTGACAGGTCGAAAACTACCCATGCGGATTCTGTGCGTCCGGGAAGGGGTCGCGTGGAGGTCGAGCGCGGCCGTAAGGGTTTGCGCAGGTAGGGGCTGTCCGGGTCTCTGGGGGTGCCGCCGCGGTGGACTTTCGTTCAATATTCCATTCTTGACATGTTGATTCCGGAGCATCTAGCTTCCACCGGTCAAAGTTGGAACATCGAGTTGCGAGGAAGTTCAACGTGGGAATCATGGGCTATTTGCGCGGTTTCTACCCATGGATCGCGGCAGGCTTCGTCTCCGCCGTCGACTGGCGGTGGGGCGCGGTGGCCGGCGTCGTCGTCGGGGTCCTGCTGCTTCTCCAGGACCGGCGCAGGGGAGTGGCGATGGACGCGATGGTGCTGGAGATCAGCACCATCATCTACTTCGTCATCATCGGGGCGATCGCCTTCAGTTCACCCGACTCGTCCGTCCAGCACCACAGCGACGTCATCTCGTTCGTCTGGCTCGCCGGTACGGCCTGGGGCAGCATGGCGCTCCGCAGCCCGTTCACGCTCGGGATCGCCCGTCGGCAGGCGCCCGAGGAGTACTGGGACACCCCGGGTTTCCTCGCCGTCAACAACCACATCACGGCCGCCTGGGGATCCGGGTTCACGTTCATCGCCGTCGTCCTGGCCATCAGCAACGCGACCGACGCCCCCGCCTGGGTCGGCATCACCGCCCACGTCGTCGGCCTGGTCGCCCCCGCGGCCTTCACCTCGATCTACCCCAAGCGTGTCCAGGCGCGCCTCGAAGCCATGCAAGCGGCGCAAGCCTGACCAGCCAACCCAAGGACTTCCCCATGAGTACGGACAAGACCCCACCGCCTCCGCACCTGGCGGGCAACTTCGCCCCGGTCCCCGACGAGATCACTGTCACCGAACTCGCGGTGACCGGAGCGATCCCGCCGGAACTCACCGGCTGGTATCTGTGCAACGGCCCCAACCCGCACGAGGCCGCCTCGGCCCACTGGTTCACCGGCGACGGGATGGTGCACGGCGTCCACCTCGACGCCGGCAGGGCCACCTCGTACCGCAACCGCTGGGTCCGCACCCCCACCCTCGAAACGGGCGTCCAGGTCTACGGCCGCGACGGCGAGATGAACCTTGCCGCAGGCGTCGCCAACACCCACGTCATACGGCACGCGGGCCGCACCCTCGCCCTCGTCGAGACGTCCTTCCCACAGGAGTTGAGCTGCGCGCCCGGCCGCGAACTCGACACCGTGGGGCCCTACGACTTCGACGGCCGCCTGCGCACCCCGATGACCGCCCACCCCAAGGCCTGCCCGGTCACAGGGGAGTTGCACTTCTACGGATACGGCGGGCTGTCGGCGCCGTACCTCACGTATCACCGTGCCGACGCCGACGGCGAGTTGACCGTCAGCCGGCCGATCGACGTGCCGGCGCACACGATGATGCACGACTTCTACCTCACCAGGAACCATGTCGTCTTCATGGACCTGCCCGCCGTGTTCAGTATCGAGCGGGCCATGGATCCGGACGGAGGTATGCCGTACGTCTGGTCCGACACCTATGGAGCCAGGCTCGGCGTACTGCGCAGGGACGACCCGTACGGCGACATCCGCTGGTTCGACATCGACCCCTGTTACGTGTTCCACACCCTCAACTCCTATGAGGAGAACGAGGGTCGGCGTCTGGTCCTGCTGGGCATGCGCTACCCCTCCCTGCGCGACGGTGTCACCGTGGAGACGGCGGCACACCTGTGGCGGTGGACGATCGACCTCACCACCGGGGCCATCGCCGAGGAGCAACTCGACGACCACCCGGGGGAGTTCCCCCGCATCGACGACCGACTCGCGGGCCTGCCCGCGGACTTCGGTCACGCCACCGCGGCACCCGTTCCGGAACTCGCGCAGTACGACCCGAACGAGTCGCGTGCCGCGATCCACCGGTACGACCTGCGCAAGTCGAGCGTCGCCAGCCACTACTTCGCGCCCGGACGCTTCCCGGGCGAGGCGGCCTTCGCCCCCGCCGACGATCAACCCGGTGGCCCCGGCTGGCTGATGACCTACGTCTACGACGCCTCGACCGACCGCAGCGACCTGGTCGTCCTCGACGCCGACAACCTCACCCGGGAGCCGGTGGCCACCATCCACCTGCCCCGCCGGGTGCCCGCCGGATTCCACGGCAGTTGGCTGGCGGACGCCTGACGGACCGCACCCTGTCGAACCGGTGAACGGTGAGCCGTCCTCCGAGCCCGAACACTCGGGTTCGGAGGACGGCGCTCGCCAGGGTGCCCTCAACGGCCGGCCGGAACCAGGTGCCGAAGGGAACTCATGATGGGCGATGTCGCGGGGGCGGCACGCACGGAGGACGCGTCACTGACGCGAGCGGCCCAGGCGGGTGAAGTCGCCGCGCTGGTCCTGCTGTTGGAGCGGCACCGGGCGGGGATGCGCGCCGTGGCGGTGAGCATTCTCGGCCCGGGCGCGGACGCCGACGACGTGATGCAGGACGCGGCGCTGACAGCGCTGCTGCGGATCGGGGACGTACGTGATCCGGAGGCCGTGGGCGCATGGCTGCGGATGATCGTGCGCAACGCCGCCCGGCTGGTGCTGCGGGAGGCGGGGGTGGTCCAGCCGGTTGATGAACTGCCGCTGAGATCAACGCATTTGGGGCCGGAACAGTGGCTCGAACGCAACGCGCTGCGCGACTGGGTCTGGGCGGCGCTGGAAGAGCTCTCGCCGGCGTTGCGCATGCCGTTGGTGCTGCGTCACTTCGCCACCGGGGTCACCTCGTACGAACGGATCGCGGAGGTCTGCGGGATTCCGGTCGGCACGGTACGCAGCCGACTGAGCCAGGGCCGGGTCAAGTTGGCGGCAGCCCTCGCGGCCACGGCGGACGCCCCGCACGGCGATGCCGAACAACGCGTCCGCGCCAGCCGGATCGAGGCGCGCGAACTGCTGGCAGCGGCGGCACAGAAGGGTCCTCGACCAAGCCCTGATCTCACACCGGACCGGATCGGCGTCCTGCGCTGAACTCCCCGAAATGCCTGAGCTACCCGAAACAGCTCAACTACCCGAAATAGTGGCCCTCTTCGATGTCCGGGACCAGCGCGGGGTGCGTCGGTCGCCATCCCGTGCGCTGCCGCGTCAGTGCGCTCGACGCGGGGTTGTCGAGCGCGACCAGGGGAGCGAGGAAGCCTACGAAGTGCCGGCTCGCCTCCTCGGGGGTGAGGCTGACGGCCGGGACCTTCAACTGGCGGCCGATGGCCCGCGCGATGTCCCGGAACGGCACCCCTTCCTCGGCGACCGCGTGCAGGGGCGTACCGGCCGGGGCGGATTCCAGGGCCAGCCGGTACAGGGTCGCCGCGTCGCGTCGGTGCACCGAGGGCCACCGGTTCGACCCGTCACCGACGAAGGCGGACACACCCGTCGTACGGGCGACGCCGATGAGCGTCGAGATGAATCCGCGGGCGTCCCCCGGGCCGTGCACGGTCGGGGCCAGCCGCACCGAGGACGACCGCACGCCGCGCTCGCCCATGGAGAGGACGGACAGCTCCACCTGGAGCCGTAGAGCCGTGACGGGGTTGGCGAGGGAGGGGGTCTCTTCGGTGAGCAGGCGGCCCGGTGTGCGGCCGATGACCCCCGACGTGACCACGAAGGGTTTGCCCGTGCCGGCCAACTCCGTGCCGATCGCTTCCACCGCGTGCAGTTCGGCCTTCGCGCGTGCGGCCGGGTCGGTGGTCTCGGAGATGTGCTGGTTCGCGGCGTAGACGACGCCGTCCGCCGTGACGGCTCCGGCGCGGAGGCTGTCGGCGTCGTCGAGGTCACCGCGGTGCACGGCGACACCGGATCGCGTCAGGGCGTCGGCGGCCGGGTCCGAGCGGGCGAGGCCGAGCACCTGGTGCCCCGCGTCGAGGAGTTCGCGGACGACCGCGGATCCGATGTAACCGGTCGCGCCCGCGACGAAAACACGCACAGTGGAGATCCCCCAGGTCGGTTCGGGTCGACCCGGCGACAGCAGTCGACGGGCTCACGGACCACGCTAGGAAGGGTCCGCGCGGGTGTCCAAGTCCTGTGTCGCATAGGGCGATGCGCGACAGGCATGACCTCAGGTGGGTGCGCGACGGTGGCTGATCCGGAGGGAAACGGCAGCGGCGCCAGGACCCGTACGCTCAGGTCCTGGCGCCGCACTGTCCGCCGAGCTGCCTCCCAACCAGCGGACAGAACAGGTCAGTTGATGGTGTAACTGTCCCCGTAGACCTTCCAGTTCAGCGGTGTGTTGAGGTCGAAGTTGCCGTTGCGGAGGAAGACGCGCTGTTCGGTGTCGACGCGGGTGGTGTCGCTGTGGGCCTCCTCCTGCTGCATGGCCCACACGCGCGCGTCGAGGAAGGCGTTGAGGTACGTCGTCTCGTTACCACCCTGGGCCGGCGGCTTGGCCGAACGCAGGGCACGGGCGCGGATGTTGCGGAAGCTGGTGGGGTCGTCGCCGTCGCCGTGCATGACGATGGCGTCGTAGTACGTGAACTGGCCCAGCACGCGCAGCCCGTCCGTCTTGCCCTGGCTGACGGCGGGGTTGAAGTACACGCGGTCGCGTTCGTCGTTCTGCGCCTGCTGGAACACCGTGTCCTGCGCCGCGGTGCGCCAGTCCTTGGGGAAGTTCGGGTCGAGACCGGAGTGCGAGTCGGTGCCGTTGACGTTGCGCAGCGCGGGCAGGTACTTCGCGAGGACGTTGCCGGGCTTGCGGGTCGCGTAGAGCTGGACGAGGTCGAGCATGTCGCCGGTGCCGGAACAGAAGCCGATGATGCCGGCGGTGTAGCCGCGGCCGTCGCCTATGTCCTCGATGTACTTGTACTGCGCCTTCCAGTCGAGCGAGGAGTTCTCCGCGCTCGACACCAGCTTCATGGCGATCTCCTTCTTCGCCGGGTCGTCGAGGCCGATCGCCGCGGCGGTCCTCGTGGTCGCCGAGGCCTGCGGGGTGCGCAGCAGAGGTGCCGCCGCGAGGGACACACCGAGGAGCGCGAGGAGGGTGCGGCGAGAGGGGTTCGCCGGCTCGGAGGTCACAGAATCGTGGAACGGGTGGACCACGGGGACTCCAAAGGGTGGTGGGGGGTGGGGAGTTGGTCGTACCGCCGAACTGATAGGAAAGTTAACTATCAGAGGATCGGCGCCGAGGGCACCCACCTGGAGCCAAGTTCGTAGCTATGAACGAGAGTCGTGTGTCTGTGCGAGGGTGATGCTTGACGGTTTGCCCACGCTTGTCGCGTCGGCCATCTCGGCGACGCGTGAACTCCGGACTCCGGACGGCCCTGGTGGCGGCGGGCGGTTTCACCCTCGCCGTGTCGCTCGCCGTGTATCCGTACTCCCGTATTTCGCGGATGTTGCGCGAAGTCTTGACGCGTCCCGCCCCGTTGCGTAGATATGACTGCGCAGTCATGACAGCGCAGTCATAAGCCGGAGCCGGGCTAGGATGCGGCTGCCGGAGATCGGGAGACACCATGACACCAGTGGCAGGACGTGGCACGGGAGCCGCGCCGCGCAGCGTGGACGTGGCACGCCTCGCGGGCGTGTCGCAGAAGACGGTGTCCCGGGTCATGAACGACGAGCCGTACGTCTCCGAGGACGTACGCCGTCGTGTCCTCGCGGCGGCCGGGGAACTCGGCTACCGCTCCAACAACGCCGCCCGCGCGCTCGCCTCCGGACGCACCCGGTCCATCGGCGTCGTGACGCTCGGCACCGCCCTGTACGGTCCCGCCTCGCTGCTCATGGGCGTCGAACGGGCCGTACGGGACACCGGCTACGCGCTCCGTGTCGTCAACACGATGGAGGGCGAGTCGGCGGGCATCGCCGGAGCCGTCGACTCGCTCCTGGACCAGGGCGTGGACGGCATCGTCATCTCCGAGCCGATCGACGAGGAGGGGGGCGCGGAGTTGTCCGCGCGGGTCGATGTGCCGGTGCTTGTTCTCGGCGCACCGCCGCCGTTCGCCGCGCCGCATGTCGTGACGGGCGGGATCGTCTCCGGGCAGATGGCGCGGGCGGCCACCGAGCACCTGCTGGAACTGGGCCACACCACGGTCCATCATCTGGCCGGGCCCCAGCGCTGGTACTCGGCGCGGGACCGGCTTGAGGGGTGGCGTGCCGCGCTTGCCGACCACGGGCGGGCGGAGCCTCCGGTTGTCGAGGGGGACTGGTCGGCGGCGTCCGGATATGCGGCCGGGCGTGAACTCCTCGCCGACCCTGCCCTCACCGCGGTGTTCGCCGCCAATGACGACATGGCGATCGGGTTGATGCGGGCGTTGGCGGAGGGTGGTCGGCGTGTTCCGGAGGATGTCAGCGTGGTCGGGTTCGACGACACGCCGGTTGCCGCGTATGTGACTCCGCCGTTGACGACCGTGCGGCAGCCGTTCGATGCGATGGCGCAGGGCGGTCTGAAGTTGCTGGTGCATGCCATCGAGAACCCTGGGTCGGATCCGTTGCCGATGGCCGACCCGCCGGTTGAGCTTGTTGTTCGGGCGTCTTCGGCGGCGCCGCGCTAGTTGCCTGGCTGGGTCCGCGGTTCTTTCGTCTGCGGGCCGGTGGGGGCTGGTCGCGCAGTTCCCCGCGCCCCTAAAAAGCGGGGCGATTGCGGCACCGGTGACTCTCGGGGCCGCCCCATCCACACCACGCCAAATACACCTTCAGTACGCCGTCGGCCGGTGTGCCGGTCACCCATACCCTCTCTCGGGAGTTCATCATGTCCGGACCCTTCTTCAACTCGCCCTCGTCCCTTAGCCGTCGGGGTTTCCTCGTCGCCGCCGGTGCGCTGTCGCTGGCCGCCTGTGGCGGGGGTGGTGGCGGTACGAGTGGCTCGTCGAGCAAGCCGGTCAGCCAGGCCGACATCGACAAGGCGATGAAGACGCCGACCCAACTGACGTTCTGGACCTGGGTTCCGAACATCGACAAGGAGGTCGCGCTCTTCGAGAAGAAGTACCCGGCCGTCAAGGTCAAGGTCGTCAACGCCGGTCAGGGCACGCCCCAGTACACCAAGCTGCGCACCGCGCTCAAGGCCAACAGCGGTGCCCCGGACATGGTGCAGATCGAGTTCCAGGCGATCCCGACGTTCACCATCACCGACAGCCTGCTCGACCTCCGCCCCTACGGTGCCTCCGCGCTCAAGTCGACGTTCGTCGACTGGACTTGGGGACAGGTCAGTGGCAGCGGCGGGGAGATCTGGGCGATACCGCAGGACACCGGCCCGATGGGCATGCTGTACCGCAAGGACATCTTCGACCAGCACGGCATCCAAGTCCCCGCCACGTGGGACGAGTTCGCGGCCGCCGCCCGCAAGCTGCACAAGGCCGACCCGGACGTCTACCTCACCAACCTCGCGGCCAACCAAGTCGCCGCCTGGCACGGTCTGTTGTGGCAGGCGGGCGCCAAGCCGTATGTCACCTCCGGCAAGAGCGACATCACCGTCAGCGTCGACGACGCGGTCTCCAAGAAGCTCGGCGAGTACTGGGGCACCCTCGCCAAGGACGGCGTGATCGGCGTCGAGCCGGACTTCACCGACGCCTGGTACGCGGCCCTGAACAAGGGCAAGTACGCGACCTGGTTGACCGGCGCCTGGGGGCCGGCCTTCCTCTCCGGCTCGGCGAAGGCCACCTCCGGGAAGTGGCGTGCGGCCCCGCTCCCGCAGTGGGACGCGGCCAAGCCCAGCTCGGGCAACTGGGGCGGCTCCACCACCGCGGTCATCCGATCCACCAAGAACCCCGTCCAGGCGGCGGTGTTCGCCCAGTTCCTCAACAGCGACCCCACCAGCGCCAAGATGTTCGCCACCGAACAGTTCTTCTTCCCGGCGACCAAGACCCTGCTCTCCGAGCCGAGTTTCCTCGCCGAGGCCCCCGCCTTCTACGGCGGCCAGAAGGTCAACCAGATCTTCGCCGACATCAGCGCCCAGGTCGACCCCGCCTTCCAGTGGCCGCCGTTCCTCGACCGGGTGGCCACGGACTGGACCGAGACCGTCGGCAAGTCCCTCGCCGACAAGACGGACACCGTCCGCGCGCTCGGTTCCTGGCAGTCGCGCATCACGACCTTCGCCAAGAGCCAGGGCTTCACGGTCAAGGGAGGCTGATGATGGCCACCACCACGGTGAACACTCCGGTCAAGTCACCGCCCCGACGGCGCCACGGCAGCGCGGGCGTCCTGTTCATCGCCCCGTTCATGGTGCTGTTCCTGCTCCTCTTCCTCGCCCCGCTCGGCTACGCCGCCTACCTGAGCCTCTTCCAGGAACGTCTCATCGGCGGCTCGACGTTCGTCGGCCTGGACAACTACGTGACGGCCCTCAAAGACCCCGAACTCCTCAAGGGCATAGGCCGAGTTGCCCTGTTCTTCGTCATCCAGGTCCCGGTGATGCTGCTGCTCGCCCTGTGCTTCGCACTCGCGCTGGACAGCGGCCTGTTGCGGCTCGCCCGGGTGATCCGCCTCGGCATCTTCGTCCCGTACGCCGTCCCGAGCGTGATCGCCACGCTCATGTGGGGCTACCTCTACGGCCCCGACTTCGGCCCCTTCGCCCAGATCAGCCACGACCTCCAGCTGCCGGCCCCGCACTTCCTCAGCGACAGCTGGATGCTCGGCAGCCTGGCGAACATCGTGACCTGGGAGTTCGTCGGCTACAACATGATCATCCTGTACGCCGCACTGCGCACTGTCCCCGGCGAGTTGTACGAGGCGGCGGCCATGGACGGCGCGGGCGCCTGGCGCATCGCCTGGTCCATCAAACTCCCCGCACTGCGACCGGCGTTGACCCTCACCCTGCTGTTCTCCGTGATCGGCAGTTTCCAGCTGTTCAACGAACCAAAACTGTTGATGAAGGTTGCCCCGGCCGTCATCGACAGCTCCTACACCGCCAACCTCTACGCCTACTCCGTCGCCTTCATCAGTCAGCAGACCAACTACGCGGCCACCGTGTCCTTCATTCTCGGGCTGGTCATCGTGATCGTGTCGTACGCCTTCCTGCTCACGGCGAACCGCAGGAGGACTGCATGACCACCGCCACGTCCACTACCGCAACCACCGTGAAGGCGAAGCGAGTTCCTGCCGAGGCCGGCCGGTCGCGCCGTTCGCCGACCCGCCGCCGCAGCACCCCGCTGACCATCGCGATGCTGGCCGTCCTGGCGTATTTCCTGTTGCCCCTCTTCTGGCTGCTGGTCGCCTCGACCAAGAGCACGCAGGACCTGTTCAACACCTTCGGCCTGTGGTTCTCGCACGCGCCCCAACTGCTGTCGAACATCAAGGCCACCTTCACCCAGGACGACGGGGTGTTCGGGCGCTGGCTGCTCAACACGGTGCTGTACGCCGGGGCGAGCGCGCTCGGTGCCGCACTGCTCGCGGCGGCGGCCGGCTACGGCTTCGCCAAGTACCGCTTCCGCGGTCACGGCGCAGCCTTCAACCTCGTCCTCGGCGCCATCATGATCCCGACCACCGCACTGGCGATCCCCACCTATCTGCTCTTCGCCAAGGCGGGCCTGGTCAACACCCCTTGGGCCGTCATTCTGCCCTCCCTCATCAGCCCCTTCGGCCTCTACCTGATGCGGATCTACGCCGAGGACGCCGTCCCCGACAGCCTCGTCGAGGCCGCCCGCATGGACGGCGCCGGCGAACTCCGCATCTTCTGCACGATCGCGCTGCGGCTGCTGGCCCCCGGTCTGGTGACCGTCATCCTCTTCACGCTCGTCGCCACCTGGAACAACTACTTCCTGCCGCTGATCATGCTCAACGACCCGAACCTGTACCCCATCACGGTCGGGCTCTCCTCCTGGGCCGACCAGGCGCAGAACGGCGGCGCCGGAGCCAGCAGCGACATGTTCGCCCTCGTCGTGACCGGCTCCCTGATCTCGATCATCCCGCTGGTCCTGGCCTTCCTGCTGCTCCAGCGGTACTGGCAGAGCGGCCTGGCCACCGGCGGCGTCAAGCAGTAACCCCCTTCCAGCATTCCCCCCAACACCCCCTGCACTCCGGAGGTTTGTCCATGGCGGATCTGCCCGCCCGCGTTCTGTTCGGTGCCGCCTACTACCACGAGTACCAGCCCGCCTACGGCCCGGACGTACGGCCCGACGAGCAGCTCAAGACCGACCTCGACCTGATGGCCGAAGCGCACTTCACCGTGATCCGGATCGGCGAGTCGGTCTGGTCGACCTGGGAGCCGGAGAACGGCCGCTTCCAACTCGACTGGCTGCAACCGGTGTTGGACGGCGCCCACGAGCGAGGCATCTCCGTCGTCCTCGGCACCCCCACCTACGCCGTACCGCCGTGGCTGGCCCGCCAGTACCCGGAGATCACCGGCGAGCGACGCACCGGCGAGCGCATCGGCTGGGGCGCCCGGCAGGAAGTCGACTTCACCCACCCCGCGTTCCGCTTCCACGCCGAGCGGATCATCCGGAAGGTCGTCGCCCGGTACGCCGACCACCCGGCCGTCATCGGCTTCCAGGTCGACAACGAACCGGGCCTGGAACTGTTCCACAACCACGGCGTCTTCCAGCGCTTCACCGATCACCTGCGCGAGAAGTACGGCGACGTCGAGACCCTCAACCGCGAGTGGGGCCTGGTCTATTGGTCCCACCGCCTGTCCACCTGGGCCGACCTGTGGACCCCCGACGGCAACGTACAGCCCCAATACGACGTCGCCTGGCGGGAGTTCCAGGCCCGCCAGTGCACCGAGTTCATCGGCTGGCAGGCCGACATCGTCCGCGAGTACACCCGCCCCGAGCACTTCGTTACGACCTGTATCTCCTACACCCGCCCGGCAGTCGAGGACGACGAGCTCACCGACCGCCTCGACATCGCCACCGGCAACCCGTACTACGACATGCAGGACGGCCTGCTCCTGCCCGACCCGACCCCGGACACCCACCAGCAGAAGTGGAAGACCACCGGCGTCTGGTCGCTCTACCAGACCGCCGACTGGATGTTCTCCTCCCGCCAGGAACCGTTCCTGGTCACCGAGACCAACGCCAACTCCATCGGCATGGCCTGGGACAACAGGCCCGCCTACGACGGCCAGTGGCGCCAGGCCGCCTGGGCCCTCGTCGGCCGCGGCGCCCGCATGATCGAGTACTGGCAGTGGCAGACCCTCCGCTTCGGCGCCGAGACCTACTGGGGCGGAGTCCTCCCGCACAGCGGCCGACCGGGCCGGACCTACGCCGAACTCGGCAGGCTGGGCGAGGAGTTCGAAGCCGTAGGGCCGCTCGTCGCGGGTCTCGAACCGGACGCCGACATCACCATCGTCTATTCCACCCCCAGCAAGTGGCTGATGCAGAAGCACCCGCCGCTCGCGACCCCGGAAGGCGAACCGGACCCTGCCGCCTACCACCGCATCCTCGACCCCTTCTACCGCGGCGCCTTCGACGCCGGACGGCAGGTGCGTGTCGTCCACGCCCGCCAACTGCACGATCCGCGTGGCGAACGCGAAGGCCTGGCCCCCGACGAAGCCGCCCGCCGGCATCCCGTCCTCGTCGTGCCCGGCCTGTATCTCGCCGACGACACCACGCTCGACTGGTTCGCCGCCTACGCACAGGCCGGCGGCCACCTGGTCCTCGGCCCCCGCACCGGCTACGCCGACCACGAGGCACGCGCCCGGCACGAACCGGCCCCCGCCCGGCTCACCGGCGCGGCGGGAGTGTCGTACGACGAATTCAGCAACCTCGCGCAGCCCGTGCCCGTGCGAGCCGTGCCCGACAGCCCGCTCGCGCTGCCGGAGACCGCGACGGCGACGCACTGGGCGGACGGTCTGACCGTCGCCGACGCCGAGGTCCTCGCGACGTACGAGCACCCGCACTTCGGGCGCTGGCCCGCCGTGACCACCCGCCGTCACGGAGAGGGGCGGGTCACGTACGTCGGCACCGTGCCCGGCCGTGATCTCGCCCGCGCGCTGGCCGAGTGGCTGGCGCCGGCCGCCCGCAGCGGGTGGGGGGATCTGCCGGCGTCCGTCACGGCGACGACCGGTACCTCGCCCGACGGCCGGCGGGTGCACATCGTCCACAACTGGAGCTGGGAGCCCGCCCGTTCGACGGTGCCGGTCGATCTGGCCGACGCCCTGGACGGCACGGCCCTCCTCGCGGGCGCGGTGTTGGAGCTCGGCCCGTGGGACGTACGCGTACTGGTTTCCCCGATCGACGCGAAGGAGTAGCTGTGCGAAGAAGCAGAGCGGTGAAGGCGCTGGGTACGTTCGTCGGGGCCGCGGCGATGCTGGCGGCGCCCATGGCCACGGGTGCGCAGGCGTACGCCCCGACGGGCGGCATCCTCTACCAGCTCGGCAGCGAACCGTGTCTGAAGGGGCGAGGCAACTGCGCCGTCTACCCGAAGTCGGCCCAACTGCCCGGCGGGCGGCTGGTCGCGTCGTTCGAGAAGTCCACCGTCGTGTCGGCCACGGGCAGCGCGGACGGGCAGACGCTCCCGGTCTACAAGAGCGACGACCACGGGACGAGCTGGCAGCCGCTGTCGGAGGTCAAGGCTCCGGCGTATCTCTCCAAGGACCCCAAGTACGCGAAGTACACCAGCAATTGGACCAACCCCTACCTCTACACGCTTCCGCAGAGCGTCGGAAAACTGAAGCGGGGCACGCTGCTCCTGGCGAGTGTCGTGTCGGGTGACGACGCGTACTACAAGGAACACAAGACGGCCGACCCCAACTGGACGCCCTCCAACGACGGTGACCGCAGCGACCTCGCCATCGCGCTGTACTCCAGCACCGACGGCGGCGCCTCCTGGAAGGTCGTCAACGTCATCGCGACGGGCGGCTGGCAGGGCGGCAGCGCGGGCGCGATCGGGCAGAACGTCGCCACGGCCAACACGCACCAGCAGGTCGACCCCATCTGGGAGCCGTACCTGATGGTCTACAAGGGTCAACTCGTCTGCTACTACTCCGACGAGAACGACTACACCGGCTTCGACGCGACCACCGGCGTCCCGACGCTCGACCCCGCCAACGACACCGCCGCGGACTCACACGGCCAGATCCTCGCCCACCGGACCTGGAACGGCCGCAGCGCCAAGTGGAGCGGACCCGTCGTCGACGTCGCGGGACTGACCCAGTCCATGGGCGGCGGCAAGACGGAGATCGGCGGCGGGCGGCCGGGCATGACGAACGTGGTGCGGACCACGGATGGCAAGTGGCTGCTCACATACGAGTACTGGGGCGGCGGAGCCAACACCAGATACGTGCTCGCCGACAACCCGCTTGATTTCTACCGGAGTTCGGTGATCGGCGGTGCCGTCACCTCGCTGCCGGTCGACACCGGCTCCCGTCCGCTCGCGACAGGCGGCAGTCCGGTCGTCATCAGGCTGCCCGGCGGAGGCCTGGTCTACAACGCGGCCGGCAGCGGCAACGTCTGGGTCAACAAGAGCGGCCGTGGCGACGGGGTCTGGAAGGAGTACCAGACGACCTCGCGGGCCGGATACAGCCGCGACCTCCAGTACGTCGACGGCACCGGCCGTATCGCGATCCTCAACAACCAGGGCACCTCGACGATCGCCTACGCCGAGGTCGACCTCGGACGGTCGAAGGGCGCCTACTACCGGTTGGTGAACCGGAAGACCGGCCAGGTGATCGGCACCGGCGGCAAGACGAACGACGCGAACATCGGCAACGGGAACGTCCCCGACGTCGTCCTGGAGGCCCGAGGCTCCGCCGCGAACCCGGACACCCAGTACTGGCACGTGGTGACCGAACCGAACGGCGGGGTAACGCTGTTGAACAAGTCGGGCGGTCGCGCGGCGGCGATCTGGACCGGCAACGCGACGGCCGGTCAGCGGATCGGCCAGTGGGTCGACAACAGCGCCACCGGCAGCTGGAACCTGGTCAAGTCCGGTGACGGGTTCTACCGGTTGCAGTCGGTCAAGAACACCAGCCTGTATCTGACCGGAGCGTCGGACGGGGCGCCGCTGACGCTGCAGAACGTGGCGGCGGACGGTTCGCAGGAGTGGCGGCTCGTGCGGTAGGGCGGTGGAGGGGCCGACCGGCTTCGAGGGTGAACTGCCGGTTGGCCCACTACCGTTGGGGACATGAGGGTTCGTCACAAGGCGCGTGTGGTGTTGCTCGACGGCGGTCACCTGGTGTTCCTGAAGCGCGGCTGGCCCGGCGGTGATTCGTACTGCACCTCCGTCGGCGGGAGCGTCGAGCCCGAGGACGCGGACCTCGAAGCGGCGTTGCGGCGCGAGGCGATGGAGGAGATCGGGGCCACGATCGGTCCCGCCACCGAGTTCCTGACCCTCACCGAACCGCGCGGGACGAGCACCGTCGTCCAGCACTACTTCCTCGCCGACCTGCTGGACATGGACCTGGATCGCCGGCACGGTCCCGAACTCGACGACCCCGACACGGGCGACTTCGAACCGGTGCGGATCGCGCTGAGCCGTCCGGCCGTGGCGGCCGTCAACCTCCAGCCGGCCGAGCTAGCCGACTATGTGCTCGCGCATGTCGAGGCGTGGGGCGCCTGACCGCTGCCCGGGTGTCACAACGCCTTTAGCTGGGTGAGGAGTTGGAGGGTGTCCGTGTTGACCCAGTACTCCACGAACCTGCCGTCGCGCATCCGGAGTGTGTCGGTGCCGGTGAACGTGACCACCGTCCCGGGCACGGCCTTGGCGCCGGGGAAGCCGCCGGCGTAGGTGCCGGTGGCCGTCCAGCGTATGGACGCGTAGCGGCCGTCGACCAGCGGGGCGACCTGCTCGGTGAAGCGGAGGTCGGGGAAGGCTGCGCGGGTCTGCGCGATCCACGTGACCAGCCCGTCGACACCGCGGATCGAGCTGCCGTCGCCGCCGTCGAGGAGGGCGGCGTGGACGCGGAAGGCGGGGGAGATGATGCCCGGCGCCCGGTCGTAGTCGCCGTTCCAGAGCCGGAGCCAGTCGTCGAGCATCGCCTTCGGCCGCTGCGCGCCCTCGTGGTCGCTCTGGACGGCCGTGATCGCCGTCGTCGAGGGGGACTTGGGTGACGCGTCCGAGACGGTGGCGGTCATGGCCGTGCAGACCAGGGCGGCGAGCGCCGCCGGGACGAGCAGCCGGGCGCAGGGACGGGGGGCGGTGCGGGCGGGCGGGACGGTGGGCATGGCAGGTCCTTCCGAGAGGGGTGGGGAAGAGGGGAGGGCGGGGTGCGTCACGGCGTCAGGACGACCTTGCCGGCGACCGTGCCGGACTCGGCCAGGCGCAGGGCGTCCGAGACGCGGGCGAGCGGGAGTTGGGCTGCGATCTGCGCGTTGACCTCACCGCGCTTGAGGGCCGCGAACACCTGGGTCAGGTCGGCACTCAGCTGGGCCCGGAACTTGTTCTTGCTCAGGGCGCGCCCGGCCCAGACGTTGAAGAAGTAGGCGTGGCGGCCGTTCGGCAGCGCGTTCCACACCCAGACCCGGCCCAGGATCTTGAGCACGGGCAGCTGCTTGGAGCCCTCGTCGTCACGGGTGGAGGCGCTGCCGTAGGAGACGAGCGTGCCGCCGGGGGCGAGGAGGTGCCAGGACCGGACGACGCTGGGGCCGCCGACGTGGTCGAAGACGGCGTCCACGCCGCGCGGGGCGAGCTCGCGGACGCGGGCGGTGAGGTCGGGGGTGCGGTAGTCGATGGGCTCGACACCCTGCTCGCGCAGTGCGTCGTGGTGGCGCGGAGACGCCGTGCCGATCACGTTCACCCCTGCGGCGTGGGCGAGTTGGACCAGGACGGTGCCGACTCCGCCGTTCGCACCGTGCACCAGGATCGTCTGGCCGGCGCGGACGCGGGCCTTGCGGTGCAGCATCTGCCAGGCGGTGATGCCGTTGACTACCACGGTCTCCGCCTCGGCCGCGCCGATCCCCTCGGGCACCGGCACCACGTCGGCCGCGTCGACGAGGACATGGCTTGCCCAGCCGCCGACCTTGACCAGCGCGGCGACCCGGGTGCCGGTCAGGCCGGGTTCGACGCCCGCGCCGGTGGTGAGGACGGTGCCGACCAGGTCGTAGCCGGGGACGAAGGGGAACGGGGGCTGGTCGTAGTACTTGCCGCGGCGCATCTGCTGCTCGGCGAAGGAGACCCCGGTCGCCTCCATCCGGACCAGGACCTGGCCGGGGCCCGCGACGGGCACGGCTCCGTGCCGGACCTCCAGGCCCTCGGGCTCCACCTTGCCCGGCAGGACGACCTCGACGAGTGCGTCGGTGGTGTTGTCCACGTGGTTCATGTTGTCCGTGTTGTCCGTGCTGTTCATGGTGACCTCCACTGCGATCCGCTGTGAGCTAGGAGATTTCGTGTTCGTTATAAGTTGTAACTCACGCGAGAAGGGTTCGTCAATAGCGATCGTGATAGCTTCTAACTGGAGCGTGAATATGTAGTCGAGTGGGAGTGGAAGGCGGCCGGTCATGGCGGAAACGGGCACGAGGACTCCGCGCGAGCGCTATCGCGACCAGGTGCGCGCGGAGGTCAAGGAGCACGCGCGGGAACAGATCGCCACGGCGGGCGCCTCCGCGCTCTCCCTCAACGCGATCGCCAAGCGGATGGGCATGAGCGGGCCCGCCCTCTACCGGTACTTCGCCAGCCGCGACGACCTGATCACCGAGCTCATCCGGGACGCGTACCGAAGCCTCGCCGACACCTTCCGCGCGGCCGCCGAGTCCGGCGCCGACCTGCCCGGCCTGGCCCACGCGCTGCGCGGCTGGGCCCTGGACGACCCCCAGCGCTACTTCCTCGTCTACGGCACACCCGTCCCCGGCTATCACGCGCCCGCCGACATCACCGGGATCGCGTCCGAGATCATGGCGGTCCTGCTGGACGCGAGCACGGAACTGCCCGCGGACGGTTCCACGACACCGTTCGAAGTCGACCTGGGAGCACACCGGCACTGGGCCGGCGACCACCCTGCCCCACCCGCGGCCCTCCGTCGCGCCCTGACCTGCTGGACCCGCCTGCACGGCGTGCTGTCCCTGGAACTCGCGGGCCACTTCACGGGCATGGGGTTCGACCCGGCGGTGCTGTTCGACTCGGAAGTGGCCGACCTGACGGCGCCGTAGCCACAGCGAGGTGCCGACGCTCGCGGTCCCGTACACGTCCGGGTCTCCGGTTGGCCGGGCGCCGGAGGGGTATTTCGGCCATGCGATGGTGAGGGCGGACCGAGGTCCATTCCGGTTGATGGGGGCGCGATGTCGAGGATGAGCAAGGAGATGCGCGCTGCCGCGGTGCGTGCCGCCGGGGAGGCCGGGCTCGGTGGGCTGAAAGGCGTCTACGACTGCTCCCGGTTCGACGCGTGGTTCCTCGCGGTGTCGGGCTGCGTGTTCACGGCCTTCCTGCTGCCCGCCGTCCTGATCGACGCCCACGACAACGGCGTGTCCGCCAAAGCGATCGGCGGGATCGCCCTCTGCCTGATGGTGACCGTCGGGATGTTGTTCGCCGCCCGCGTCCTGTGGCGCAACGCCGAGGGCGGCATCGTCCATTTCGAGGGCGGCATGGTCGAGACGTACGGCGCGGGCAGCGAAACGGTCTGCGCCTGGCGCGACGTCACCGAGGTCCGACGAGTGGTCAGGAACCCGATCATCCCCATGTACAGCGTCACCGCCGCGGGGCGCCGGCACTCGGTGGCCCGCAACGACTTCTCCCACTGCCGACCTCTCCTCAAGGACATGGCGAACCTGCGGGTCCAGGCACCGAGCGACTGAACATCGCCCGTCGTATCCACGCCATCACCGTTCATCGCAACGCCTGCCTCCCCGATTGGCTTGCCACAGACCGGAATTGAAGCCCTCGGAGGCGTCCGGAACGGGGTCGTACGCGGCTTCGGCAGGCCCTCGGACACGTTTCGGGCGCGGTGCGCGACGGCGGAGTCGCCCGCATCCTGGCACGCCCTCACCCGCTCGTCTGCGGCCTTTCCAGAACACCTCTGACCTGGTGTTTTCCTTCATTTCGCCTACGCTGGGGTGATCTGCCGAACACCATGGGAGGGGTCTTCGTGCGTGCGGAAGGCATGGAGTACGACGCTGCTGATATCAAGGTGCTGGAAGGCTGGGAAGCCGTACGGAAGCGGCCGGGTATGTACGTCGGCTCGACCGGCGAACGCGGCCTGTACCACCTCGTGTTGGACGTCGTCGACCGGGCCGTGGGCGAGGTCTTGGCGGGCCGCGCCGGCTTCGTCGACGTCACGCTCGCGTCCGACGGCGGTGTACGTGTCGCCGACGATGGGGCAAGGGGTGGAGGGGCCTACGATGCGGACCTCGAAGCGCAGTTGACCAGCTTCCACATGGGTTCCGGCCCAATTGGTCGGCGCACTGCGGTCATTGCCCCCTTCGGCTTGGGGCTCTTCGTCGCCAACGCGCTGTCGAGTCGGCTGATGGTCGAGGTCCGGGGCGAGGGGACCCGGTGGGTCAAGGAGTACGCGCGCGGTGTCGACATCGAACAGACCGACACCGTAGGGCAGTTGACCGGAGACCTGGGTTCGGCGACCGGAAGCGGGACGACCATCTCCTTCTGGCCGGACACTGAGATCTTCGAGACGACATGGTGCTCGTTCCCTGTACTGGCGGAGTGCTTCCGGCAACTGGCCTTCCTCAACCGGGGTCTGGCCATCTCACTGACCGACGAACGCCCGGCGGACGGGGTTCGCAGGGTGCTGTACCAATTCCCTGACGGAGTGCGGGACTTCGTGGCCGCCCTCGATGCGGAAGCGGGGGCGAACCCCCGTCCGGACGTCTTCGGCTTCGAGGGTGAGGACGCGAGAATGGCGGGGACGATGGAGGTGGCCCTGCTGTGGGGACACTCTCGCGACGCGCAGATACGCGGCTTCGCCAACAGCTGGGCCACTCGCGAGGGTGGCACACATCTGGACGGCTTCCGCGACGGAGTGGTGGCGGCGATCACCGAGTTCGCACGGGAACGGGGGCTGCCGACCGCGTCCGACCTCGATGCCCGCGCCGACCTGATCTTCGAGAGCCTCACGGCAGTCGTCTCGGTGAAGCTCGATCAACCCGAATACCTCGGCGCCACCTCGGCGTTGCTGGGCAACGCCGAGGTGCGGATCTGCGTCGCGGAGGCCGTCCAGAAGCACCTCGGCAACTGGTTCGCGGAACACCCGGAGCGGGCTGCGGAGATCGTGAACCGCATCGTCCGGGGCCGCGATCAGGACTGAACAGGAGCTGACCGGCCGTCAGAAGCAGTTCGGTTTCCGGACGCCTGGAACGTTGCCGCTCCCCCCGAGCAAAGCCCCCAGGTCTCCGGACATCCCACCTCCCCTTCGCACCCCCTCGCCGATGCCGACAGGCGAAGGAGCGATAACCCGACCGGTTGGTCCTCGCGACCGGACGGTGTGGCGGCACGGCGGTCGCGGCCGGGTTGGGGACACTCGCGGTCCGGCGCCGCGCGGGCGGCGGGTTCCCTGTCTGGCTGGAGAAACGTGGTGCGACTTCCCCTGTTTCGGGCCGTCCTGGCGGTCTCGGTGCTCGTGGCGTCCGGAGTGGCCGCCGCCCCGGTCCGGGCGGACGGGACGCCCCGGCCCCGGGCCGTCGACGATCTCGCGCGGTACGCCAACCCGTTCGTCGGCACCGCCCCCGGCGGCTCCGACTTCGGCCACGGCGGCGGCGCGGGCAACACCTTCCCCGGGGTCTCGGCCCCCCTCGGCGGGATGCAGTGGAGCCCCGACACGGTGACGTATCAGCACGGCGGCTACTCCTACGGCGACAACCGCATCCGCGGCTTCAGCCTCGCGCACATCTCCGGGGCCGGCTGCGCCGCCTACGGCAACGTCCCCTTCATGCCCACGCAGGACGCCGTACCGCCGTCGTACGCCACCTTCTCGCACGCCAACGAGCAGGCGGCGCCCGGCAGTTACCACGTCACCTTCGACAACGGCATCGGCACCGACCTGACCGCCACCCAGCGTTCGGGCATCGCCCGCTTCACCTACCCGGCGACCGATACCCGCCCCGCCGCCGTGAGCATCGACGCGGCGAAGGCGTTCACCGCGGCCACCGGATCCGTCGACATCGGGACCGACACGCTCTCCGGGTACAGCGACAGCGGCGCCTTCTGCAAGGCCAAGAACCGTTACCGGCTGTACTTCCACGCCACCTTCGACCAGCCCTTCGCCCAGGCCTCCCACCCCGACGGCAAAGCGGGCGCGGCCATGGTCTCCTTCGCCCCCGGCGTGCGCACGGTGACCGCCCGGGTCGGTGTTTCCTTCGTCGACGTCGAGGGCGCCCGCCAAAACGCACTGACCGAGCAGAAGGCACAGTCGTACGACACGATCCGGCAGGCCGTGCGCGACGACTGGAACGGGTGGCTGAACCGCATCACCGTCGGCGGTGGCACGGACGCCCAGCGCCGGGTCTTCTACACCGCCCTCTACCACGCCCTCCTGCACCCCAGCGTCTTCAGCGACAGCGACGGTCGCTACACCGGCATGGACGGGGCCGTCCACCGCACCCTCGCCGGACACGTCCAGTACGCGAACTTCTCCGGCTGGGACGTCTACCGCTGTCAGGTCCAGCTGCTGGCGCTGCTCGCCCCGCGTGAGGCCTCCGACATCGCGCAGTCCGTCCTCAACCAGGGCCTCCAAGCCGGTTACTTCGACCGCTGGACCCTCGCGAACGGCGGCAGCGGCGTCATGGTCGGCGACCCGCTGCCCGCCATCGCGTCCACGATCCATGCCTTCGGTGGCACCGACTTCGACGCCGCCACCCTGCTGCGCACGGCCCTCGCGGACCGCCAGGACAACCGTCAGCGCCCCGGACACGAGCAGTACGACACCCTCGGCTACGTCCCCGCAGGCACCAAGGGTGTCTGGGGCTCGGTCTCCACCACCCTTGAGTACGCCGTCGCCGACTACGCGCTCGCCCAACTCGCGCACCGGCTGGGCGACTTGACCGCGTACGCCACCCTGCTGCGCGCCTCCGGGAACTGGCGCAACCTCTTCAACCCCGCCACCGGATACCTCCAGCCCCGCGCCGCCGACGGTACCTGGCCCGCCTTCACCCCGGCTCAGAAGACGGAGTACGTGGAGGGCAACGCGGCCCAGTACACGTGGATGGTTCCGCAGGACCTGCCCGGACTGTTCGCGGCGATGGGCGGCGACGCCGCCGTCACCACCCGCCTCGACACCTTCTTCAGCAGCCTCAACGCGGGTGCCGACCAGCCCTACGCCTACCTCGGCAACGAGCCCTCGTTCGGCACCCCTTGGGCGTACACCCACGTCGGCCACACCGACCGAGCCGGAGCCGTCGTGCAGCGCGCCCTCTCCACGCTGTTCACCGACGCCCCCGGCGGACTTGTCGGCAACGACGACCTCGGCGCCATGTCGTCCTGGGCGGTGTGGGCGAGCCTCGGCCTGTACCCCGAGGTCCCCGGCACCGCCCAACTCACCCGCACCGCACCGCTGTTCCCCACGGCCACCGTCCACCGGGGCGACGGCACCGAACTCACGGTCGGCTCCGCGTCGCGCAGGCACTCACTCCGCTAGCAGGCTTTGTACGGGCCGCGCCCCGGGTCCGGGCGCGGCCGTGACCTCGGTCGGTGCGAGTGCGCCGTGCGGCCCGTCGCACTCCACCACCACGCGGACCGGCGCGCCGCATCCGGTGTGCCGTACGTCGAGGACCGGGCCCTCGGGATCGGGGGCGTACGTCTCGCCCCACTGCCGCAGGGCCATGAGAATCGGCCACAGATCGCGGCCCTTGCTCGTCAGCCGGTACTCGTGCCGGGTCCGGCTTCCCGCCTGCTGGTAGGGCACGGTCGTCAGGATGCCGGCCGCCACCAGCTTGCGGAGCCGGTCGGCGAGCACCGCGTCCGAGAGCCCGAGATGGCGCCGGAAGTCGTCGAAGCGCCGGACCCTGATGAACGCGTCCCGCAGGATCAACAGGGTCCACTTCTCGCCGACGAGGTCGAGCGTGCTCTGGACCGGGCAGTTCTCCGTGCTCACGTCGAGCCATTCCATGCCGCCAGCGTAGCCACCTGGCTCTGTCATTGACAGCCAGCTGCGGACAGATCTAGCTTCTTTTCAGGAAGCCAGCCTGGGAGGTAGCGTCGTATGGGTCGGTCACGCACGTACGAGTGGGAGGACCCGGGGGTCTCGGCAGCCGCCGTAGGGCAGTCCACGGGTCTGGAGTTCCTGCGGGAACTGATCGGGGGACGCCTGCCCGCGCCGCCCATCGGGGCCACCCTGAACTTCACGCTCGACGAGGTGGAGCACGGTCGGGCGGTGTTCTCCCTGATACCGGGGGAGGAGCACTACAACCCCATCGGCAGCGTGCACGGCGGGGTTTATGCCACCCTGCTCGACTCGGCGGCCGGGTGCGCGGTGCAGACCACGCTGCCGCAGGGCATGGGGTACACGTCGCTCGACCTGAGCGTGAAGTTCCTGCGCCCGGTCACCGCCGACACCGGCCGGATCCGTGCCGTGGGAACCGTGTTGAACGGTGGACGGCGTACCGCGCTCGCGCAGGCCGAGCTGTTCGACGAGAAGGACCGGCTGCTCGCGCACGCCACCAGCAGCTGTCTGCTGTTTCCCGTCCCGGGCTCCTGAACAGGCTCCTTAGCCGGGACGTCCGAAATCCGCCTGTCCCCCGCGCAGGCGGATCCGTACCGTCAACTCCCTTGATCCATACGGTCGAAGGCGTCGCCGGAACGCTGTGCAGTCTGCCGGACGCCGTGGCCGTGGTGGTATGGGGAGAAGTACGTATGCGCCTACGTGGGTACGTGCATACGTGCGTACGGGAAGTGACACACGCGGGATCGTGAGGGCGTATGGCGGGCGGGCCGGCCGGGGCGTACGAACGCATGCTGGCGGTTGCGGTGGCGGCGCTGCACGAACGGGAACCCGAGCGGCTGTGGCCGATGGTCGCCGCGGCCCTGCCGGGCCTGTGCGGCGGAGAGTCGCTGATCTACAAACTCGGCGAGTGGACGGACCGGACCGGGGCGATGGGGCTGTCGCCCGCCGCCGCGGCGCATCTCGGGCGGATCGACGACATCGGGGACGGGGCGATGGCGGTGGTGCGCCGGGGCTACCCCTTCGCGGACCACTACGCCACGGCCGGGGCCGTCCGCCGACCCGGGACGGCTCACCGGATGGCGGGGAGGGGGTGGGCGCGGAGCCGCACCGCGGGGACGATCAGCCGGTTGATGGACGCCGACCATGTCCTGGCGATACCCCTGCCGGGCACGAGCACGCCGGTGACCGGCTGCCTTGTCTACCGTGCCGGTGCCGACTTCACCGAGGACCAGGTCCGGGCCGCCGAGCAGTTGCAGCCCCTGCTGGCCGGTGTGGAGCAGCAGCGGCAACTCCTTGAGCGCCTGCGCGCGAGCACGGCAGCGCGCGAAGCGCCGGAGGCGACAGCGGACTCCCGGCTCACACCGCGCCAGGTCACCGTCCTGCTGCTGCTCGCCGACGCGCTCACGGCCTCGGCGATCGCGCACCGCCTGGGCATTTCCGTACGCACGGTCCACAAGCACGTCGAGAGTCTGTACCGGAAGCTGGGGACGCGCGATCGCGTGAGCACGGTGTTGCGGGCGCAGGAGATCGGTCTCCTTCCGCGTCGAGCGGGGCGCTGAGGCGGCCCCGGGGCGCTGCGGTCGTCCAGAGGGTGCGGGTCGGTGGGGGCTGGTCGCGCAGTTTCCCGCACCCCTATAGGACCTGGCTGCGCCGGTCCGTGAAGGGTGCGCCTGTGTGGTGGGGCCGCATATTGACTCAGCCTCGTGTCCCTGTGGGGTGCTGGGACGCGTCGTGGGACACCAACCCCAACGTGTGCAGCTGGCCGGTGGCCGCGTCGGGCGGGGCCCCGAGCCCCCGCCCCCTGCCCCGAACCCCTTCGATGTCCGATGATCGTTGTGGACACCCGGGGCCCCGAGGCCCGCACTCGGCATCGACAGGAGCTCAATTCCGTGGCCTACGACATTTCCGCCCTGCGCGCCCTGTTCCCTGCCCTGAGTGGCGCGCCCGCCCACTTCGACGGGCCCGGTGGCACCCAGACCCCGCGACCGGTCATCGAGGCCATCACCGGGGCGCTGGCCAACCCCCTCTCGAACCGTGGGCAGGTGACCGCGGGGGAGCGGAACGCCGACGGCATCGTCACGCGGGCCCGTGCGGCCATGGCCGATCTGCTCGGGGCGCAGGCCTCGGGGATCGTGTTCGGGCGTAGTGCCACGCAACTCACCTACGACTTCTCCCGCACCCTCGCCACGACCTGGTCGGCCGGGGACGAGGTCGTCGTCACCCGCCTCGACCACGACGCCAACATTCGTCCTTGGATCCAGGCCGCCGAGCGGGCGGGTGTCACCGTGCGTTGGGCGGACTTCGACCCCGCGACCGGCGAACTCACCCTCGACCACCTCCGCGCCGCCCTGTCCGACCGCACCCGGCTGGTCGCCGTCACCGCCGCCTCCAACCTGATCGGTACCCGGCCCGCGATCACCGAGATATCCCGGCTCGCTCACGAGGCGGGCGCCCTGGTCTACGTCGACGGTGTTCACTACACCGCGCACGCCCTGGTCGACCTCGGCGCACTTGGTGCGGACTTCTTCGTGTGCTCGCCGTACAAGTTCCTCGGCCCGCACCACGGCGTCCTCGCCGCCCGGCCCGAACTGCTGGAAACCCTGCGGCCGGACAAGCTTCTGCCGTCCTCCGACGCGGTTCCGGAACGTTTCGAACTCGGCACCCTGCCCTACGAGTTGCTCGCCGGAACGAGCACCGCGGTCGATGTCCTCGCCGGTCTCGACACGGACGCCGTCGGCAGTCGCCGCGAGCGCCTGGCGACGAGCCTCGGGGCACTGCATCAGCATGAGGAGAGTCTGCGAACGCGTATCGATCAGGGGCTCGCCGCGCTCGACGGGATCACCGTCCACTCGAAGGCGGGCGACCGGACGCCCACGGTGCTCCTGACCCTGGACGACGTCTTCGGCGCACAGGGCACACAGGACGCCTCCCGCTTCCTGGCGGAACGCGACGTCTACGCGCCCTGCGGATCCTTCTACGCCGTCGAGGCCTCCCGCCGACTCGGCCTGGGCGACTCCGGCGGCCTGCGCATCGGCCTCGCGCCCTACACCAGCACCGACGACGTCGAACGGCTCCTGGCCGGACTGGAACTGTTCCTGAAGCGGGCGCCTCACTGAGACTCGGGTCCATGACGACGGCGGGCGGGGATCCGATGACGGAGCGACTCGCGCAGCTGCGCCGGCAAGCACGGATGAGGGAAAAAGAGGTGCCCAATGAAGGATTAATGATGGGTTTGACCCCTTCAACAATGCCCTGCGCCGCACCTACCGTTACGCCCATGTGAACAACCCGGCGACCGACTGATCAGCGCGCTTGTGGTCGGCCGTGACGGTTTCTGGAGGGAGAGGGCGATGGCGCCTGCGGCGGGCTCGGCGGTGGTCCTCGGGCCCGTCGGCATCGGCGTGGGCCCAGTCCTGGGGGAGCGGGTCACCGCCTTCGGGGCGTCGACGCGCGCCCACGACCCGTTCAGCCCGCGATCAGCCGCTGTCCGCTCATCCCGACGTGGTTCCCACCCCTCGTCCCACCCCGACCGGAATCTCAGAAAGGCCACAGCATGACCACCTCCCCCCAAAACAGGATCGCCGGTGCCCCCATCTCCTGGGGCGTGTGCGAAGTCCCCGGCTGGGGCTACCAGTTGACGCCCGAGCGGGTACTGAACGAGATGCGTGAGGTCGGCCTGGCCGCCACCGAGTTCGGCCCCGAGGGGTTCCTGCCCGCCGAGCCGGGCGCCATGGCCCGCACCCTCGCCGACCACGACCTGCACGCCGTCGGCGGCTTCACCCCGCTGCTGCTGCACGTGCCCGGCCACGACCCGCTGCCCGAGGCCGAACAGCTCCTGGCGGGCTACGACGCCTCGAAGGCGGAGGTGCTGGTCCTGTCCGCCGTCACCGGCCAGGACGGCTACGACTCCCGCCCCGAACTCGACGCCGACGGTTGGAAGTTGCTGCTGTCCAACCTCGACCGGCTCGCCTCGCTGGCCGCCGAACGCGGTGTCCGCGCCGTCCTGCACCCGCACGTCGGCACGATGATCGAGAACGGCGACGAGGTCCGGCGCGTCCTGGAGCACTCGGCGATCTCGCTCTGCCTCGACACCGGCCACCTCCTCATCGGCGGCACCGACCCCGCCGAGCTCACCCGGCAGGCCCCCGAGCGCATCGCCCACACCCACATGAAGGACGTGGACGCCTCCCTCGCCGCCAAGGTCCAGGACGGGCAGCTCAGTTACACCGACGCCGTGCGCAAGGGCATGTACCGCCCGCTCGGTGCGGGGGACGTGGACGTCCAGGCCATCGTCACCCACCTCAGCGCACGCGGCTACGACGGCTGGTACGTCCTCGAACAGGACACCATCCTCACCGAGGAGCCCAAGGCGAAGGGCCCGGTCGAGGACGTGTGGGCCAGTGCCGAGCACCTGCGCTCGGTCCTGCGCGGTGTCGCGTAGCCGTATTCGGGCCTGATGTGCTTTTGATGTGTTCCGAGGGATTGACCGATGGGCGGGGCCCAACTCGGAATGCCGAAGCGATCGGGCGCCGTTTCTTTGTGAACTCTAGGAATCCGAACACGAGGGATCCAGGAAACAGAAATGACCGCCGACCAATTTCTCGCCACGTGCTGGACCACGGCGGGCGACGCGGCTCCCGACGAGGCCGATCAGCGCAGTCCGTTGAATCTGCGGGACCGGGTGGAGGCGGCGCGTGACGCCGGATTCACCGCCTTCGGACTGCTCTACGCGGACCTGGTGGAAGCCGAGCGTGAATACGGGATCGCCGGGATCCGGTCCCTCTTCGAGGACAACGGGATCAGCCACGTCGAGTTGGAGCTGCTGACCGACTGGTGGGCCGACGGACCCCGGCGGGCCGCGTCGGACACCGTCCGGGTCGGCATGCTGAGAGCCATCGAGGCGCTCGGTGCCCGCACCTTCAAGATCGGCCCCGACGTGTCTGACGAACCCTGGGAACTCGACGTCTGGGCCAAGGAGTTCGCCGTGCTGGCCGCGCAGGCCGACGGGGTGGGCGCCCGGCTCGGAGTCGAACCGCTGCCCTGGTCCAACCTCAGGACCGTGCACGACGGCCTACGGCTCGTGGAGGCCGCCGGCCACCCGGCGGGCGGCCTCATCATCGACGTCTGGCACACCGAGCGCGCCCACACCCCGCCGGCCGAGCTGGCGGACGTGCCGGGTGCGCGGATCGTGGGCGTGGAGCTCAACGACGCCGACAGCCAGGTCGTCGGCACGCTCTTCGAGGACACCGTCCACCGCCGCCTCCTGTGCGGAGAGGGCTCGTTCGACCTGCCGGGCATCATCGCCGCGCTCCGTACGGCCGGTTTCCGGGGCCCCTGGGGCGTGGAGATCCTCTCCGACGCGCACCGCGCGCTGCCGGTGCGGGAGGCCGCCGCGGCGGCCTATCGGAGTGCTGCGGCACTCGTGAACTGAAAGGCCACAGGGGTGGGAACGAAACCACGGTCGTTCCCGCCGCCCTGTTTTTATTTCCATTTCGGTGTACGGGACACGTTTTAGCGATCGTCGAGAAAATGTTCAGGCATCTTGTTGTGATGGACAAATGATGTAATTGCAATCGCTGACTCCGGGATGGCGTGACTGAACCGGTCGCACGCCGAGGGGCGTTGGGGTCAGCGTTCGTAGACCCCGGTCAGTCGGCCCCGGCCGAGGACGGGTGCGGTGACCGTGGGCAGGAGGGCGCGGGGGCGTGCCCGGTCCACCGGCGTCGTGCCGGAGGCGCTGTCCACGACGGCCGAGAGGGCGAACAGCTCGAAGACGTAGCGGTGGGGGCCGTGGCCCTTGATGGGTGCGGGACCGTGGTAGCCCCGTCCGATGGTGGAGCGGAGGATCCGCACCCCGGGGCCGGGCTGCCGTGCGGACAGGGCGCCGGGCTCCAGGTGCCCGGTCGCCGGGTCGATCAGGGCGAGGCAGTGCACGGCGGGCCTGGGAATGGGGACGTCGATGTCCTCCACGACCAGGAGGAGTTGCGCGGTGCCGGTCGGGAGCGGGGTCCAGGCCAGGTGCGGGGACAGGTCGTAGCCGCCGATCTGTTTCGCGCAGTGCTTCAGCGGCATGGTGTCGCCGTCGCCGAAGTCCCGGCTGGTGAGGGTCAGTTGCTCGGGGCCCTGGAAGTTGGGCAGGTTCCACGCCGTGTGGGTCTCGCCTGCTCTGCGGTTGTGGAGGAGTCGGCCCAGCAGGGTCATCGGGTCGCCTCCACCATGTCGATGACCTCGGCGGTGGTCGCGGTCTCGCCCAGCTTGGGGAAGACGCGCTCGACGCTGTGGCGATGGGCCTCGGGGTCGGGATCGCCCATGGCGTCGGTGGCCAGGACGACGTGATAGCCGTGGTCGGAGGCCGAGCGTGCCGTCGACTCCACGCCCGAACTGGTCGCGATACCCGAGAGCACGACCTGCGTGACGCCCAAGTCCCGCAGGAGCGTGTCGAGTCCGGTGTCGTGGAACGCGCTGCGGCGACGCTTGGTGATCAGATGGTCGGTCGGGTGTACGTCGAGTTCGTCGATGAGGTCGGCCCAACCGGCGGGCGGGGCCGTGTTGTTGGCGGACCTTCCGGTGTCGGTACGTCCCGGAGCGCGGCCGGTGACGTTGACCAGGATCACGGGAAGACCGTGTCGCCGGAACTCGGTGGCCAGGTGGGTCGACTGCTTGACGGCGTCGGCGATGGCGGTGGTCGGATCGTCGGTGAGGGCCGAGATGATGCCCTTCTGCAGGTCGATCACGACGAGCGCGGACGCGGGGTCGATCGTTGTCAGTGGCATGGGGGTTGCTCGCTTCTCCGGTGTGTGTCGGCCGGTCTGCTGAGGGTGGGGAAGGGGTGCCGCCGGGCTACCTGTCCGGTCGGGCGAGCGTGTCGCCGGTGGCGGCCTTGCGCGGTCCCGGTGCCTTGGCCGTGGGACCGGTGCCCGCGCCGCGCAGCAGGGAGGCGATCGCGGCGAGGAAGGCGAGGGTGGCGCCGAACGCGAACACGATGACCAGGCCGGAGTGGAAGGGCCCGGAGATCAGGCTCGGGAAGAACTCGCTGCCGGTGAGGGTGTGTTGCTGCGCCGCCGTCAGATGGGTCAGGACGCCGCTGGGCTGGAGCAGATGCTGGATCGGGTTGACGCCCAACTGCGCGGCGAACAGGGACGAGACCGGTGGCAGGCCGCCGACCTGGGCGGCCAAGTGGGCCGGTACGCCCTGCTGTTGCAGTCCGGTGGTGAGCGTGTGCGGGAGGCTCCTGGCCAGCCCGGCGATCATCAGGGAGAAGAACACGCCGATGGAGACGGCGGTACCGGAGTTCTGGAAGGTGGCGCGCATGCCGGAGGCGACACCGCGCAACCGGGCGGGCACACTGCCCATGATCGAGGAGGAGTTGGGGGAGGCGAACATTCCGCTGGCGATCCCGTTGAGCGCGATCAGTACCGCGAAGATCCAGTAACTGAAGTCGATCGGCAGGCACATCAGGCCCAGGAAGGTCGCGCCGAACAGTGCCGCGCCGCCGGTGGCCAGCCCCCGGGAACCGAGCCGGTCCGACAGATACCCGGAGACCGGTCCCGCCGCGAGGAAGCCCGCGGTCAGCGGCAGCATGAAGATGCCGGCCCACAGCGGGGTGTCGCCGTAGTCGTAGCCGTGCAGCGGGAGCCAGATGCCCTGCAGCCAGATGATCAGCACGAACTGCATTCCGCCCCGGCCGATCGAGATGGCCAGGCCCGCCAAGTTGCCGAAGGTGAAGGCCCGTTGACGGAAGAGGCTCAGCTGGATCATCGGCGCCGAGGTGCGGTTCTCGATCACGACGAAGGCCGCCAGGAGAAGCAGTCCGCCGGCTATCAGCACATCGACGAGCGGGTTGGTCCAGCCCATGGTGTGGCCGCCGTAGGGCTGGAGGCCGAAGGTGATGGCGATCAGGGTGGCGCTGAGGCCCACCGCGAAGGTGATGTTGCCCCACCAGTCGATGTGGCCGCCGTCGTGCTTCGCGGTCTCGCGCAGGGTGCGGTACGCCCACACCGTGAAGAACACACCGATGGGCACGTTCACCCAGAACACCGCCCGCCAGTCCCAGGCCGACAACAGACCGCCGGCGACCAGACCGATGAACATCCCGCCCAGGGCGGCGACTTGGTTGATGCCCAGGGCGAAGCCGCGCTGTTCCTCGGGGAAGGCGTCGGTCAGGATCGCCGCCGAGTTCGCGGTCAGTATCGAGCCGCCGACGGCCTGCAGCACCCGCCAGCCGATCAGCCACATCGCTCCGTGGCCGCCGTCGAAGGGGTCGAAGGACAGCAGGACCGAGGCGAAGGTGAAGACCGCGAACCCGGAGTTGTAGATCCGGACCCGGCCGTACATGTCGCCGAGCCGCCCCACCGTGACCACCAACACGGCCTGGACCAGCCGGTATCCCATGATCATCCACAGTAGATAGGCGATGTTGCCCGGTGCGAGCGGGTCCAGGTGGATGCCCCGGAAGATCGTCGGCAGGGCGATCAGCACGATGGAGCCGTCCAGCGCGGACATGAAGACCGCGGCGGTCGTGTTCGTCAGCGCCGTCCACTTGTACCGGTCGTCGACGGTCGGGTGGCGCGGGGCGCGTGTCTTGGAAGGGTCTGTCATCGGTCAGCTTCCTCGTGGCTCTGTCGACGTCAGATGTTCTGGGCCAGCCGCTCCAACAGCGGTGCGGCAGCGGCGAGTTGCTCCAGCTCCGTCGGGGTGAACGCACCGCTGGTCAGGGCTCGCGCGAGGAGTTCGGCCCGCGCGTTGCGCTTGTTCCGCAGCGCCTGTCGGCCCGCGTCCGTCACCGTCAGTACCGCGCGCCGGCCGTCGTCGGGATCCGGACGACGTTCGACCAGGCCACGGGTCCGCAGCGCGTTGAGCGTCGCCCCCATGGCCTGCGCGGTGATCTGCGCCTCCCGGGCCAGCGCCGAGGAGGTCGTGGGGCCCGCCCGGTCCAACTGGGCCAGGGCGGTCCTCTCGGGCATCGTGAGCCCGCCCTCGACCGGCTGCTGGCGGGCCCGTCGCACCAGCACGCCGATGCTCGCCAGCAGGGCCGAGGCGACCGCGTTCGGATCCAGGTCGTCGTTCATATGCTAAGGCTAGTTTATAAAGCTGCCTTAGTACATGGACGGTCACGCTGCCGGCCTCCGACGACACTCCACAGGGCGCGCAGAAAACGCCTTTCGCGCGAGGCCGTCCAAGAGCTACTGTCCCAACCGCCAGTGACCGCCCAGAAGTTGGAGCCCAGAGATGCCCGGTCGTCCGGGCGCGCGTTGACGGCATAGGCCGAGATCGGCCCGTCATCGCGTGCCGCCCTTGATGTTGCTGCGGCACAGCGAGCCTTACCTCACCCGGATCGATGGCGCCCCTTTCGTGCGCCGGGTCGCGGGTCTCGTTGTCGGCAACTCAAAGGGTCCCTGTGCCGTCCACTTCGAACAATGACTTCCGCTGGCTCTGGCTGGGCCAGACAGTCTCCCAACTCGGCGAACAGTCAAGCCTGGTGGTGCTCCCGCTCCTCGCCGTGCTGACGCTCGACGTCGGTGTCGGACAGCTGGGTGTCCTGCGAGCGGTGGAGCAGGCGCCGATCCTGCTGCTCTCGCTCCTCGCCGGCGCCTGGGTGGACAGGTGGCGGACGCGCACGGTGATGGTGGTGGCCGACGTCGGCCGAACCCTGGTGCTGGGCGCCGCCGCCGTAGCCGGATTGCTCAACTGGCTCGGCCTGCCTGCGCTGTTCGTGCTGGTCTTCGTCGCCGGGGTCCTGTCCGTGTTCTTCGACGTGGCCTATCAGTCCTCCCTCGTACGGCTGGTGACATCCGATCAGTTGGTGCGGGGCAACAGTGTGTTGGAGGGCAGCCGGTCCGCCGCTCAGATCGGTGGGCCCGCTCTCGGCGGTGCGTTGGTGACCCTGCTGTCGGCGCCGGTCGCTGTCGCCTCCAGCGCGTTGTTCTTCGCCCTGTCGTTCCTGTCGGTCCGACGGATCCGCCGTACCGAGTCCGTCCCGGAGCACTTGGAACGTTCCCCTCGCGTATGGCGGCAGGTCCATGAGGGACTGCGTTTCGTCGCCGGCGATTCCTCGCTGCGGGCCGTGTGTTTCGCCGCGGCTGCCTTCCAGTTCTTCTTCGCTGCCACGATGACCGTCTATCTGCTCTTCCTCCCACGCGAACTGCACCTGTCGGGCACCGCCGTAGGCCTGGCGCTCGCGGCGACCGGTCCGGGCGCGCTCGTCGGCGCGCTGCTGGCCGCCCGGCTGCCGGGCCGGTTCGGATACGGCCGGGTGATCGTGCTGACGGCGGCACTCGGCGACGGCGTGTTCGTGTGTGTGCCCGCGCTGCACGGTTCGTCCGCGACGACGATGGTCGCACTCCTCGCGGTCAACTTCGTGTTCGGGGTCGCCGGGCAGCTGGTGAGCGTCACGGTCATGGCCGTCAGACAGGCCGCAACTCCGCACGGGTTGCAGGGGCGGGTGGCCGCGACGATCACATTCGCCGGCATGGGGCTGGCGCCGCTGGGCTCACTGTTCGGCGGGTTCCTCGGGCAGGAGTGGGGGCTGCGGACCGGCTTGCTGGTCATGGCCGTCGGCATGTTGCTGTCCCCGGCGCTGATGGCGCTGTCTCCACTCGCGCGCCTGGGGCGGGACCTTGGTTAACCTGCACGGGTGAGTACCGACCTGACCCTGCTGCCGCGTGTCGCCCATCGAAGACAGGAGGTCACCGCGCCCCGTCTCCGCGGGCTCCTCGCGTTGCTCGCGGGCGACCTGCGCACGGGCTGCAGCACCGAGCGGCTGGTGGAAGGGCTGTGGCCGGACGAGTTGCCGGAGCGGCCGGGGAAGGCGCTCCAGGTCCTCGTGTCCAGGGCCCGGGCCCAGCTCGGCGCTGACCTCATCGTCAGCACGCCGACCGGATACCGGCTCGCCCTCGCCGAGGACCAGGTCGACAGCTCCGCCCTGCTGCTGCACGCCACCGCCGGCGCGGACCGGGCCAGGGCCGGGGACCACGCGGGATCGCTGGCCGCGGCCGAGGCCGGACTCGCCCTCTGGGAAGGCACCCCCGACCAGGGCGGCGACACCGACGACCCGGTGGCCGCATTGCGCGCCGAACGTGCCCCCGTCCACGACACACTCGTCCGCGCGCAGGCGCTCGCGCTCGCCCGCCTCGGACGGCACGCGGAGGCCGCCGGACCGCTCGCCGCGGCGGCCGTGGCGCATCCGCGCGACGAGGAGGTGCTCGGTGAGTTGCTGCGCGGCGAGGCGGCGACGGCCGGTCCGTCCGCCGCGCTGACCCGGTACGAGGCGTACCGCCGGGAGCTGCGCGACGAACTCGGCACCGATCCGGGCGCCGGACTCAAGGCCGTGCAACAGGAGTTGCTGCGTGGTGAGGCCCCGGTGGCCAGGCACGGTGTGCCGCACGAGCCGAATCCGTTGCTCGGCCGGGACGAGGACATCGCGGCGGTCGAAGGGCTGCTCCGTTCCTCGCGCGCCGTCACCGTAGTAGGACCCGGCGGCCTCGGCAAGACCCGGCTCGCGCACGCCGTCAGCCGCCGGGCCGAGCAGCGCGTCGTGTACTTCGTGCCGCTCGCCGGCGTCACCGCGGACGCGGACGTGGCCGCGGAGGTCTCCTCCGCACTCGGCGCCGGTGCCCTGAGCGGGTCCGCCTCGGGCGACCCGGTCACCGTCATGCTCGGCGTGCTCGGCTCCGGGCCCGCGCTGCTGGTCCTCGACAACTGCGAGCAGGTCGTCCGGGGCGCCGCCGACCTCGTACAGGCGCTCGTCTCCTCCTCCAAGGACCTGCGGGTGCTCGCCACCAGCCGGTCCCCGCTCGGCCTCACCTCCGAGGCGGTGTACGCGCTGCCCGAACTCGGCCTCGGTGTCTCGGCGGAGTTGTTCACGCAGCGGGCCCGGGCCGCCCGGAGCGGGGTGGAGCTGCCGCCGGACGCGGTGGCCGAGCTGTGCAGGCACCTCGACGGGCTGCCGCTCGCCGTGGAGTTGGCGGCGGCGCGGGTGCGCGTCCTGTCGGTCCCGGACATCGCCCGCCGCCTCGGCGACCGCTTCGCGCTGCTGCGCGGCGGGGCACGGGACGTGCCGGAACGTCACCGCACCCTGCACGCGGTCGTCGAGTGGAGCTGGAACCTGCTCGCCGAGGACGCAAGAGCGGCGCTGCGCACACTGTCCGTCTTCCCCGGCGGCTTCTCCGGCGAGGCGGCCGAACAGGTGCTGGGCGACGACGCGTTGGCCCTGCTGGAGCAGTTGGCCGACCAGTCGCTGCTCACCGTCGCCGACACCCCGGCCGGTGTGCGGTTCCGGATGCTGGAGACCGTACGGGAGTTCAGCGCGGCCCGGCGTACCGAGGCGGGCGAGGACGAGGCGGCCGTAGACCAATTCCTTGTGTGGGCGCGGGACTTCGGGGTCGCGCATCATGACTGGTTCTTCGGCTCGGAGCCTCGGTCCGCCTGGGAGCGGATCAGGGGTGAGCAGGACAATCTGGTGCTGGCCCTGCGGTACGCCCTGGCCCGCACGGACTGTCCCACCATCGCCGCCCTCACCGCGGTCCTCGCCGCCCTGTGGTCCACCGGCTCCAGCTACCCCCGCCTCACCGCGCTCGCCGCGGACACCGGTCCGCCGTTGTCGCACTACTATCCCGAGCCCGAGTACGTCGAAGTCGCCCGCGCCGCCGCGGTGTTGTGCACGGCGAGCCTGTTCATGGGCTACGGTCCGCAGGTCGTACGCCAGCTCGTCACCCTGCGACGGCTGCCCGCGGCTCCGCCGGACACCCTGCTGCGTGCCATCTCGGCCGTGCTGAGCGCGGTCCCCGAGATGCTGCCCCCGGACTACGCGGTGCTGCGGGAACTCTGTGCCAGCGAGCAGCCGTTGCTCGCCGGCATCGCCGAGTGCGTCGCCACCTATGTCTGGGAGTACGAGCACGACATCGACCGCTCGCTCGCCTCGGCCCGTCGGGGCATCGAGGCACTGGCGCCGGTCGATCACCCCTTCCTCCAGGTCCTGGGGCACGCCCGGCTGAGCGAGCTGTGTCTGCAGGCGGAGCAGGGCGAGGCCGCGTACGAACATCTCAGGGCGGCGCTCGCGGCGTTGCCGCGCCTCGGCGACGAGCACGACTCCATCGGCGTCCGCTGGGGCCTCGTCCTCGCCTGCCTCCAGCGCGGCGAACCCGACGAGGCCGAGTACTGGCTGCGGCAGGCGGAGGACCACAACCCCGCGCAGAAGGACGACGTCTACAGTCCCGACTTCGGCGGCCGTGCCGAGATCGCGCTCGCCCGCGGGCTGACGGAGGTCGGGCTCGGCCTGTGGCGGCGCAACGTGGAGGCGATCCCCGAGGCCGGCTCGACGCAGAACGACGACCCCTTCTACGACCGGTGGCTGCTCCAGGTCCAGTCGGCCGCGGTGACGGCGCACGCGCACGCCGGCCGGCTCGAACTCGTCGCGGACGTGGTCGACCGGCTGCGGCAGCGGATGCGGACACTGCTCTCCGGACCGGCCCGATCGCCCATGGAACTCCCCGTGTTCGGGACGGGGTTGCACGCCCTCGGCATGGCGGGGCTGGTCTCCGGCGACGCCTCCGCCGTACGGCTGATCGCGCTGGCCGAACGGCTGCGGGTGCTGCGCGATTTCCAGCCGACCATGTCGGCGGACCGTGCCCGGCGGGCGGTCGGGGCCGCCGGGAACGCTGCCGGGGCGGCATACGCCGACGCGGTGTCGGAGTACGCCGCCCTGGAGCGGGACGAGTTGCGGGAGGCGGCCCGCGCTGCCATGACGGCTACTTCAGTCCGCGGTTGAACTGTGATGTCGACCAGTGGTAGCCGAGCACGGTCAGGCCGACGCACCAGGCGAGCGCGATCCACCAGTTGTTGCCGATCCCGGTGCCGAGCAGCAGGCCGCGCAGGGTCTCGATGGTCGGAGTGAAGGGCTGGTACTCGGCGATCGGCCGGAACCAGCCCGGCATGGTGTCGGCCGGGGTGAAGGCGCTGGAGATGAGCGGGAGGAGGATCAGCGGCGTCGCCATGTTGCTGGCGGCCTCGGGGTTGGGGCTGGCCATGCCCATTCCGACCGCGATCCAGGTGAGTGCCAGGGCGAACAGCACGAGCAGTCCGATGGCCGCCAGCCACTCCAGGACCGTGGCGTCCGTGGACCGGAAACCGATGGCCACGGCGACGGCACCGACGAGCACCAGACTGGCGAGCACCTGCAGCACACTGCCGACGACGTGCCCGATGAGTACGGAGCCGCGGTAGACCGCCATCGTGCGGAAGCGGGCGATGAGGCCCTCGGTCATGTCCATGGAGACGGAGATCGCGGCTCCGATCACGGTGCTGCCGATGGTCATCACCAGAAGGCCCGGGACGAGATAGGCGATGTAGTCGGAGCGGTCGGCGCCACCGCCACCGATGCCCGCGCTCATCACGTTTCCGAAGACGTAGACGAAGAGCAGCAACAGCATGATCGGCGTGAGCAGCAGGTTGAGGGTCATGGACGGGTAGCGCCGTACGTGCAGCAGGTTCCGGCGGAGCATGGTGGACGAGTCGCGGACCGCGAGGGAGAGGGTGCTCATCGGACGTTCTCCTTGGGCTGGTTGGACACGCTGGGCTGGCTGGGCTGGTGGGCGACCTTGGCGCCGCCGGTCAGGGCGAAGAACACGTCGTCGAGGTCGGGGGTGTGCACGGTCAGCTCGTCCGCCTCGATGTCGGCGGCGTCCAACCAGTCGAGGATGGACCGCAGTTCGCGCTGGCTGCCCCCGCTGGGGATCTGCAGCGAGAGCGTCTCGTCGAACCGGGTGACCTCGCGCAGGGCCGTGGCGGCGGAGCGGTAGGTGTCCGGGTCGGTGAAGCGGAGCCGTACATGCCCGCCGGGGACGAGTCGCTTCAACTCCTCGGCGCTGCCCTCGGCGACGACCTTGCCGTCGTTCAACACCGCGATGTGGTCGGCGAGTTCATCGGCCTCGTCGAGATACTGGGTGGTGAGGAAGACGGTCGTACCGCCCGCGACCAACTCTCGGATGATTCCCCACATGTTGTGCCGGCTGCGAGGGTCGAGACCGGTCGTCGGTTCGTCGAGGAAGATGATCCGCGGGTCGCCGACCAGGGTCATGGCGAGATCGAGGCGGCGCTTCATACCGCCGGAGTAGGTGGAAGCGGGCTTCTTCGCGGCCTCGGTGAGGTCGAAGCGCTCCAGCAGCTCGGCGGCGACCCGGCGCCCCTCCTGCCTGGACAGGTGGTGCAGGTCCGCCATCAGGAGCATGTTCTCCTCGCCGGTGATCAGCCCGTCGACGGCGGAGAACTGCCCGGTGACACCGATCGCGGCCCGCACGGCGTGTGCGTCGGTGGCCAGGTCGTGACCGCCCACCCGCAGCTCGCCGGCGTCGGAGGTCACGAGGGTGGAGAGGATCTTGACGGCGGTGGTCTTGCCGGCGCCGTTCGGACCGAGCAGGGAGAAGACGGTGCCGGTCGGCACGGCCAGGTCGATGCCGTCGAGGACCGTCTTGTCCCCGTAGGCCTTGCACAGCCCGGTGGCTGAGATCGCGAGTTCATGGGTCGTTGTCGTCATGCCGCAGAGCTTGCGGGAGGGCGCATTCAGCTCGGTTTCACGGTGGTTTCAGTGCCCTGGAACCGGTGGGTCCGCCGACAGGGAGCACGGGCGGAGCCGCGCCGATAAGCTGATGGTGCTCGGCACATCAGCGCGCACCCAGCCAAAACTCCCACCGCAGCACAGGAGGAATCGTGGCCGGACAGTTCGAGGCGACAGCCGAGGTCAACCGCCCCGTCGAGGAAGTATTCGCCTTCCTCGCCGAGGGCACGAACGACCCCAAGTTCAGCCCGAGGGTCCAGGAGATCACCAAGACTCCCGAGGGCCCGACGGCCGTGGGCACCGTCTTCACCAGCACGGTCAAGGACGCCGGTATGAAGACGGGCCGCACGTTCCGGATCACCGAGTTCGAGGCTCCCCATCGCATCCGCTGGACGGAGACCTCCAAGAACACCGTGACGGCGGACGAAGGTGGCTACGACCTCGAAGCCACCGGTCCGGGCACGACCAAGGTGAGGATCTTCAATGTCCTCGAAGGCCACGGCATCGGAAAACTGCTCGTGGGCTTCGCGCTGGGTGCGGCACGCAAGGACGCGCCCGGGTTCGGGCAGCGGATCAAGACGGCGGTGGAGGCCTCCTGAAGGACGAGGCCTCCTGAAGGACCGAGACCTAGGAAGCCCGGGGACTAACTCGCCGTCGACGGGCGGCTGTTGTACGCCTCCACCTCCAGGAGCGGATGGCCCGAGGGCAGGGCCCTGGTCGGCCAGGACAGGGTGACGGACTGGGACTCGTCGGGCAGCAGCCACAGGTAGTTGTGGCTGTACAGCGTCGGCAGTACGCGTCGGCCGGTCGCGCCGTTCTTCAGTGAGAGCCGGACCATGGCGGCGACGGCCGGCCCGTGATTGCGGACGGTGGCGGTCAGTTCGGTACGGGATTCGGAACGGGACACGCGCCCGAGCGTCGAGGAGACCTTCGTCCGCGGCGCCTTGCCCAGCGCCCGCATGGCCGCCGGTGTCCGATAGCGCCAGTAGGTGTTGCGCGACAGGACCCGGCCGTCGCCGCCGGTCAGCGTCAGGCGCAGGAGATGCAGGTCCGGCAGGTCGTCGGTCCAGGCCGCGCTGAACGCCTTCGCGGTCGCGGCCGGTGCCACGTCCAGCCGGGCACTCCTGCTCTCGCCGAGCCGACGACCCGTCAGATCGATCAACTGCGCTGAGACCACGGCGTTCTTCAGGCCGTTGCGCGTGTGGTTGACAGCGATGACCCGCCCCTCGGGATCGGCCTGGACGTGCAGGTGTTCGCAGGCCGAACGGGCGCCGTAGTACGTGCCGTTGACGTCGAAGTCGTAGTCGTAGGTCTGCCAGACCGTGCTGTGCCACGCCGGGTGCGACATCCACAGCATCAGACCGCTGGCGTTGTCCCAGAGGTTCGCGTTCCACGCCTCGAACATGGCGCGCGTGTTCTCGTAGTTGACGAACTGGGCCTTGCGGGCGAAGTCGTCCAGGTCCGTGGCCGTTCCAAGGCGCGCTTCTACGGCCGCCTTGTACGTCTGCGGTGCCTGGTTCCCGCGCTCGCTCCAGTCGTGGTAATACCACGCGCCGCGGATCGGCCACTCGGGCTCGTCACCCGTCATGTTGCGCATGCTGGCGGCGGTGGAGACGACGGGCATGCCGATCTCGGTGTGGAAGCCAAAGTCCTTGCTGCCGTAGGTGGTTGGGTCGAAGTACTTCTCCGGCTCCACCCAGCCGTACGGTCCGCCGCCGGTGATGATGCCGCCGGCCGAGTTGTTCTGGTAGAGGATGCCGGGCGCCTGTCCCTCCACGGCCTCGCGCATGCCCTGGTCGATGGCGGCGGGCGGGTTGCCCTCGTTGGCCCCGCACCAGATGACCACGCTGGGGTGGATGCGGTAGCGCAGCACGGTGTCCCGGGCGATCGAGTTGAAGGCGTCGTGGTCCGGCGGGTCCATGCCCCACGCGTTGGGAAAATCGTTCCACACCAGGATCCCGTGCTCGTCGCAGGCCGCGAAGAACTCCTCCCGGTCGGACGTGCCGACCCAGTTGCGGATCATGGTGAAGTTCATGTCACGGTGCATGCGTACGGCCGCGTCCATCCGCTCCGGCGGCATCCGGCGCAGCAGCTCGTCCCAGCCCCAGTTGCCGCCCCGGGCGAGGACCCGCACCCCGTTCACGCTGATCTTCAACGGGTCCGGGGTGTTGGACACCGACTTCACGTCCGTCCACGTGTCCCCGTCGTCCGACACCTGGATCACATAGGTCTTCGGGTAGGCCGACTCCCAGAGGACGGCGACCCGGTCGAAACGTTGTGCGGCGCCGAGGTCGACCTGGATCCACTGGTGGTCCTCGTACGCCGAGGACCAACGGGTGCTCGTGTCACCGTCGGTGGCGTGTGCGGCCGGGTGGTCGGGGTCCTCGGTGGACGCGGTGGTCTTCTGGCGCAGGGCCAGGTCGGTGCCGGGGGCGGTACTGTCGACGACACCGAGAGACCACAGCGAGGTGCCCCAACTGGTGTTGCGCAGACCGCAGTTGATACGGACGTAACGGGCGGTCCGGGCAGTGAAGTCCTCCACCTGGAGGCTCGCGTTGCCGTTGTTGAACGGCAGCGGAACCGCACTGTTGTCCACCGACGCGGCATCGGTCCAGGTGGCGTTGTCGGCGGAGACCTGCACCAAGTAGCTCTTCGCGTACGCCTGTTCCCAGGTCAGGTCGACCCCGTCGAGGGACTGCACGGAGCCCAGGTCGACCCGGATCCACTGGTCGTCCGCGTAGGCCGAGGACCAGCGGGTGCCGGGATCGCCGTCGGTCACGTTGCCGGCGGCGTGGTCGTCCCCGTCCGTGCTCGAAGCGTCGGCGTGTGCGTGCAGGGCCAGGTCGGTGGCGGGCCGCGCACTGTCGCGTACGGCCAGCGTCCACAGGGAGTAGCCCCAACCGGACGCCCTGGTCAGGCATTTGACGCGCATGTACCGGGCCTGTTGCCGGGCGAAGGGCACGGACTGGGTATACGCGTCACCGGAGTTGGCGAACGGCAGCGGCACCTCGTACTCGTAGCCGAACTGGCGGATGCCGAAGCGGGTGGTGCGGCGATCGCTCTCGGCGCCGTCGAGTGTGGCGACCAGGGTGAGCTTGTGGAGAGCGGGGTCACCCAGCCCGTTGGGCCACCACAACGTCGGGTTGCGCAGCCGTAGTTGACCGAAGGCGTCGGGCGCGAAGGTGACGTCGACGCTCTCGCCCGCCGGCACGGTGACGACCTTGCTGACCAGCACGCCGTCGAAGGCCGCCGAGACCGTTGTCCTGTGGTCGGATGTGTCGGCGTTGCGCACCGGGACGACGATCGTCAGCTCGGCGACCGACACCTGGGGCAGGTTCGGCAGCACGGTGTCGACCCGCGGATCGCCGATCACGACATGGCCGGTCGTTCTCAGCCGGACGTGGTTCCAGATGCCGGCGGCCCGGTCGCGTACCGCCGGCATCCAGTCCCAGCCCGAAGAGGCCAGGTAGGTGGGGGAGTTGAGGTTCATCTGGTTGGCGCCCGCGTCCACCCAGGACTCGCCCGCCGGGCCCTTGTCGCCGGGGCTGCCAGGGACCGGCATCGGTGTGATCTTCACCGCGAGCGCGTTCGCCCCGCCCGTCGCGAGCAGCTCGGTCATGTCATGGGCCGAGCGGGCGAACGGGTAGGTCAGACCGCCCACTTGGTGCCCGTTGAGCCAGATGTCGGCCGTGTGATTGATGCCGTCGAACTCCAGCCAGGTCCGGCGCCCGGTCCCGGTGCGCAGACCGCGCGGCAGCTCGAACTCCCGCCGGTACCACCACGAATGACGTGACAGGGCCTCGGGGATGTGGAGGTTGTTCAGTCCGACCACGGGGTCGGGCAGCTTGCCCTGGTCCACGAGTGATCCCAGTACCGTGCCGGGGACGGTGGCCGGCAGCCAACTGCTGGTGTCCGCGGACGTCTTCGACAACTTCGCGCCGTCGCCGTCGGCCCAGTCGTCCAGTGTGAGTCGCCAGCCGGACTCCACCGGGACCGTGCCGTCCTCGGCCACCGCGAGCTTGGGTGCCGGTCCGGAGTGGGTGCCCCAGTCCGTCCAGCCGGTGGCCGACGGCCGGTGGCCCGCGGCGGTGCCGTAGATCTCGAAGCCGTTGAGGCCAAGGGGGTTGGGGTTGGAGCGCCGGAGGGAGGTCAGGCGTATCCAGCGGGCGGTGACCGGGCGTGGGGGCTGGATGGTCACCACTCCGCCGGTGCCCGCCGTGGTGCGGTACGCGCTGGTCCAGGATGTGTGATCGGTCGACGTCTCGACGACGTACTCGACCGAGTAACTGGACTGGATCTCCTTGCCTGTTGTGCCGTCGGCCGGGTTGCCCGTGGTGGGAGGCGTGAACACCGGGTCGCTCGCGTCGGCCTCGAAGGTGAGGCGGATCGACGTGACGGTGCATACGGCCTGTAGATCGATCGCGATCCACTGCGGGTCGCCCGCCGCCGCCCGCCATCCGCTGCCGCGCACCCCCGGCGAGGTGAGCTGGTCCACCACGAACGAACCCGGGGTGGGCGCGTAGGCCGTCGAGGAGACGGACACGGGGCGGTGGAGGGCGAGTTCGCCGGGTGTGGCGGGGGAGGAGGGCGCGGCCGACGCGGGCAGGCGGAGACCGAGGCCGAACCCCGCCAGGAGGCTGGAACCCGTGGTGACGACGGAGCGGCGCGACATGTGTGGCGAACTCGATTGATCTGTCATGAGCGTGATGTCCCATCAGACGTCGGCGGCACTGACAACGTTGCCAAAGGCTGTGACGCGAGGGAAGCTGTGTCAACCCCTGATGCGGCGTTCTAATAAATTAGGAATTAATATTGACAGGGTTTCGGTCGCGCGCCACAGTCGTCGCCGTGACGCCGGAAGCCCCCTGTCGCAGTGCGGCCCGGGTCACGTCCTCCTGCTTCCCAACCCTCGGGAGAGGCAAGTGACTTCATATCCGCAGGTCCGCACACCCGCGGCTTCGAGACGGACGCGCCGTGTCACCGTCGTCGCCATCGCGACCGTGCTGGCGGCGACCGCCGCTCCGGTGGCCACGGCGCAGAACACGGCCTCCGTGGCCACGGCGCAGGCCGGCGTCGACCAAGGCGCACCCGACTACTACGACAGCGGCCTCGCGCCGACGCCCTACATGGGCTGGAACACCTACTACGGTCTCGGCGCGCCCACGGAGCAGCAAGTGCGCTCCGTCGCGGACAAGCTGGTCAACAGTGGTCTGCGGGACGCCGGTTACGACATCGTGTGGCTCGACGGCGGCTGGCAGGCCGACAACCCGCGTGACGCCAACGGGCAGTTGGTCGCCAACCCGACCCGCTTCCCCTCCGGCATCCCCGCCCTCGTCTCCTACCTGCACAAGCGCGGTCTGAAGGCGGGCATCTACACCGACGCCGGGACCTACGACGGAGGCAAGAGCTGCGGGCTCGGCAGCAGGGGCCACTACGACGCGGACGCACGGCAGTTCGCCGGCTGGAAGATCGACGCGGTCAAGGTCGACTTCCTGTGCGGCATCGGCGCGAAGCTCGATCCGGGCCCGGCGTTCAAGGAGTTCAGCGACGCGGTGGCCAAGTCCGGCCGCAAGATGCTGCTCAACCTGTGCAACCCGCTCACCGACGACTGGGGCCTGCCGCACACACCCGAGCAGGACGCGCACAACACGTACGTCTACGCCCCGACGATCGCCGACTCCTGGCGCACCGGCACGGACATCGCCTGGGGCACCGCGAGCCCCGGTCAGTGGCCCAACATCCTGCGCAACATGGACGCGAACGCCTGGCACCCCGAGGCGCAGGGACCGGGGCACTACAACGACCCGGACTATCTCATCCCGATGCGCCAAATGACCGACGGCACCCTGGAGTTGACCCAGGAGGAGTCCACCACGCAGTACGTGATGTGGGCCGAGATGGGTTCGCCGCTCGTCCTGGGCTCCGACCCGCGCACCCTCTCCGACTCGATGCTCGCCACCCTGCGCAACCCGGAGATCATCGCCGTCGACCAGGACCCGCTCGCCATTCAGGGCGTGCGGGTGGCCTCGGACTCGGTCGGCGACGTGTACAGCAAGGTGCTGGAGGGACGCGGCCAGCGCGCGGTCGTCCTGCTCAATCGGTCCGACCAACCCGCCCTGCGTACCGTGCAGTTCGCGGACACCGCACTCGGTGGACCGGTCCAGGTGCGTGACCTGCGGGCACGTGTCGACCGGGGCACGCACACGGGGTCGTACACCGTCGAGGTCCCCGCGCACGGCACCGCGCTCCTGAAGCTGACCGGGGCGGACGCTCTGCCCGGTACGAACCTGGGCGCGAAGGCCACGTCGAGCCCGGCCGTCGTCCGCGACGGCGACACGCTCACCACCTTCCTGCGCGGACCGCACGGCTCGCTCGTCCAGCGGACCGACGGCGGGACGAAGGACCTCGGCGGCCCCACGAAGGGCGCGATCCTCGGCCAGCCCGCCGCCTACGCCTCGGCCGGCGGCCGGATCGACGTCTTCGTACGCGGCGCCGACTCCCGGGTGTACCGGCGGGCCTACGTCGGCGGCCGTTGGGGCGCGTGGCAGAGCCTGGGCGGCCGGGTGGCCGACGCGCCGTCGGTGGCCTTCGCCGACCCCGCGCACTGGACGCTGTTCGCCACCGGCACGGACGGGCAGGTCGTGCAGCGCGGCCCGTCGACCGGCTGGACCTCGCTCGGCGCACCCGGTGGCCGGGCGGTGTACGGGCGGCCGTCCGCTGCCGTGGACGCTCAAGGACGGGTGCAGGTCGCCGTACGCAGCGCGGCCGACGACGTGTGGACGCGGTCCCGGGATGTGTCGGGGGAGTGGTCGCCGTGGGCGTCGGTCGGCGGGACCGTCAGCGGGAGCCCGACGCTGGTCGCCGTAGGGGATGCCGTCGTGCTGTACGCGCGGGCCGCCGACTACACGCTCTGGCAGCAGCGGTACGAGAACGGTGCCTGGCAGGGCTGGACCAAGCAACAGGCGTTCCCCAGCGCCGCGTTCGACGGTGCGCTCGGGGCGGTGGCCGGGCCGGACGGGACGGTCGACGCGGTGTTCCGCGGAGTCGACGGCTACGTACACCTGATCCAGTTCAACTAAATTAGTAATTATTCTTGACGTGGTGGGGACACCACGTGAATCTGGGACCGCGTGCATCCGGATCTGTGTGCATCCGGATCCGCGCGGGATCCACAGGGAGCCATCTATGACGAACCATCAGCCAGACCGCCGCCGGTTCCTCGCCGGACTCGGTGCCGCGGGGGCGACGGCGCTGCTCAGCGGCTGTGTCACCTCGACCTCCACCGGCAAGAGCTCCTCGAAGGGCGCGGTGAGCCTCCAGTCCAACCTCTCCGCCCCGCAGGCCAAGGCCGCGATGCAGGACCTCGTCGCCGCCTATGCCAAGAAGGGCTCCGACCGTGCGAGCCTCAACACGGTCGCGGCGGAGACCTTCCGCACCCAGCTGCCGACGTACCTCACCTCGGCCAACCCGCCGGACGTGTACACCTGGTACCCCGGCTCGGTCGCGGACGCCTACGCCAAGAAGAACCTGCTGCTCGACCTCGACGAGGCGTGGACCTCCTCGCCCGACCTCAAGCGCTACTCCAAGGCGCTCAACTCGCTGTGCACCGCGAGCTCCGGCAAGAAGGTCTTCGTGCCCAACACCTATTACTGGTGGGGCATGTTCTACCGGAAGTCCAACTTCGCCAAGTGGGGCGTGAGCGAGCCGAAGAGCTGGGACGAGTTCCTCGACCTGTGCGACAAGCTCAAGAGCAAGGGCGTCACACCGATCGGACTGGGAGCCGGCGGCGGCACGGCCTGGGTGGCCTCGGCCTGGTTCGACTACCTCGACATCCGTATCAACGGCGCCGAGTACCACCGCCAACTCCTCGCGGGGAAGCACCGGTTCGACGACCCCGAGGTGCGCAAGGTCTTCGACCGCTGGCAGGAGGTGCTGCCGTACTTCGACCAGAACGGCGCCGCCGTCGCCTTTCAGGACGCGTCGACCTCCATGCTCAACGGCCGCAGCGGCATGATGCTCATCGGCACCTTCTTCGCCGACGCGGCGCCCAAGAGCGCCCTGGACGACATCGACTTCTTCCGCTTCCCCGTCATCGACTCCAAGGTCCCGCTCGCCGAAGAGGCGCCTGTGGACGGCTACTTCGCCAGCGCCCGCACCGGCCGCCACGACCAGGTGATCGACCTGATGAAGTACCTCGCCACCGCCGAGGCCCAGGAGATCTACATCAAGGGCTCCTCCGGCACCGTCCTGCCCTGCAACCCCGACGCCAAGGACGCCGGTACCGCACTGGTCAAGAAGGGCCGCAAGCACGTCGATTCGGCTGTGGAGATCACCCAGTTCTTCAACCGGGACTCCAGCGACGCCCTCCAGCCCACCGCCGACAACGCGTTGATCAAGTTCCTGGCCAAGCCCAAGTCGATCGGGAGCATCCTCACCGACTGGCAGCGCGACGCCGAGAAGATCTGGAACGCGTGACATGGCCGTCCTGACCGCGCCCGAACGGAGGTCCCCGACCCCAACGCCCGCCAAGGGCAAGCGGGTTCGGGGCCCCCGGCGGACACCCCCGCTGGTGCTCGCCTTCGTCCTCGTCCCGCTCCTTGTCGAGGCGGTATGGGTGTTCTGGCCCGCCGTGCAGGGTTTCTACCTCGCCCTGACCAAGTGGGACGGCGTCTCCCCACCGCAGTTCGTCGGCCTGGGCAACTTCCGGGAGATGGCCCACGACGACGTCTTCCGCAGCGCGGCCGGCCACACCGTCCTCTGGCTCGTCCTCTTCGGCGGCCTGTCCGCCGTGCTCGGCCTCGCCGCAGCCCTGCTGCTCCAACAGGAGCGCCGCGGCGTCGGCTTCTACCGAGCGGCCCTGTTCCTGCCGGTCGTCTTCTCACTCGTCGCCACCGCCCTCGTCTGGCAGGCGATCTACCAACCCGACGGCGTCCTCAACCAACTCCTCCAGTCCGTCGGCCTCGGCAGCCTCCGCCACGCCTGGCTCGCCGACCAGGACACCGCCCTCTACGCCGTGATCGTGCCCGCGCTCTGGCGCCAGATCGGCTACGTCATGGTCCTCTACCTGGCCGGCCTCAAGGGCATCGACCCCGCACTGTACGAGGCCGCCAAGGTCGACGGCGCCGGCGCCTGGCAACGCCTGCGGCACGTCACCCTGCCCCAACTGCGCAGTGTCAACGCGGTGGTTCTGTCGGTCATCGTCATCGACTCGCTCCGCTCCTTCGACGTCGTCTGGTCACTGACCCGCGGCGGCCCCTACCACTCCTCCGAGCTGCTGAGCACCTACATGTACTCAACCGCCTTCCAGTCCCTACGACTCGGCTACGGCTCCGCACTCGCCGTCGTCATCTTCGTGCTGGCCTTCGGCGTCATCTGCTCCTACCTCGTCCGCGCGTTCCGGGAGGCCGACTGATGTCCGCCAACTCCACGGCCCTGCGCCGAAAGCGTGCCGCGACCGCCGGATTCCACCTGGGCGCGGGCGCGTTGGCGATCCTGTGGCTGCTGCCCATCGCCCTGGTCCTGGTGACCAGCCTCCGCTCCTTCGACGACATCGCCGCGAACGGCCTGGGCAGCTGGCCGCACTCCTTCACCCTCGGCAACTTCCACCAGGCCTGGGTCGACGGCGGCCAGCAGCGCGCCCTCATCAACAGCCTGATCGTCACGATCCCCTGCGTCCTGATCACGCTGGCCCTCGCCGCCATGGCCGCCTTCGCCCTCAGCCGCTACGAACTCCGCTTCCGCCGCTCCCTGTTGCTCCTCATGCTCGGCGGCAACCTCCTCCCACCGCAGATCCTCCTCATCCCGGTCTCCAAGCTCAGCGAAGTGATGGGCATCTTCGACACCCTGCCCGCACTCGTCGGCGTGCAGATCGGCTTCGGCGTCGGCTTCTACGTCTTCGTCCTGCACGGATTCATGCGCTCGATCCCGACTGAGATCCAACAGGCGGCGGTCGTCGACGGCGCCGGCCCCTGGCAGATCTTCTGGCGGATCATCCTCCCGCTGACCCGCCCCGCCCTGGCCGCGCTCAGCGCCCTCTCCTTCACCTGGATCTTCAACGACCTGCTCTGGGCGATCACCGTGCTGCGCAGCGACACCAAGATGCCGATCACCGCAGCGCTCATCGGACTTCAGGGCCAGTTCGTGTCGATGTGGAACGTCATCGCGGCCGGGTCCGTCATCGCCGCCGCACCCACGGTCGCCGTGTTCCTGCGCTTCCAGCGGCACTTCGTGGCGGGGCTCAACCTCGGGGCGGTCAAGTGACGTACGAGCGCTGGACCTTGCGCACGGAGAACACCAGCTACACCGTGCGCCTGTCCCCGGACGGCCCCTGGGCCGAACTCGACGCATGGGGACCACTCGGCGTCGAGGACGGTCCGTCCGCGCTGGACTGGTCGAGACGCACGCACTTCATCACACCCGCCGACGCGGCGCCGGCCGAGTATCTCCCGTACGGACTGAGGCCGTTCGCCGGTTCCGAGCTGGTGGCGTCGCGTCCGGACGGCGAGGACCGAGGCATGTGGTGGGAGTTCGTCGGGGCGGAGACGGACGAGGGCGCCCTCCGACTCGCCTTCCACGACGAGCTGTTGGGCCTCCAGTCTGTCCTCCACTACGAGACCGTGCCGGGCACGGACGTGATCCTCCGCTGGACAGAGTTCACCGCCGCCTCGCAGGAACTTCGTCTGGAGCGGTTCGACTCGGCCGCCGTGAACATCCCCGTCACCGGAGCCGCCCGCCTGACCTACCTCACGGGCCAGTGGTCGCAGGAGTTCCAGCGCACCCAACTCGACCTGCCCCGGGGCACGTTCACCATCGGCAGCCTCCAGGGCGTACCGGGACACGCCTACGCACCCTGGCTCGCGGTGCAGGACGGCGAATCGCCGGCCGCGTACGGCATCGCCCTCGCCTGGCCCGGCAACTGGCACATCACCGCCGAGGCCGAACCCGGCGGTGCCGTGCGCGTGCGGGCGGGCCGCGTCCCACACGAAGGCGCGGTGATCCTCGCCCCCGGCGAGACCCTCGCCACCCCTCAACTCGCCTGCGCCTTCAGCCCGGAGGGACTCGACGGGCTCTCCCGCGTCTGGCACCGCTACGAACGACATCTCTCCGGCGAGCGCCTGCACCGCCCCCGCAAGGTCCTCTACAACTCCTGGGAAGCCACCGGCTTCGACGTCGACGCGGCCGCGCAACTGGAGCTGGCGAAGACGGCCGCCGATATCGGGGCCGAGCTGTTCGTCGTGGACGACGGCTGGTTCACCGGACGCGCCGACGACACCGGGGGGCTGGGGGACTGGTGGCCCGATCCGGCCGCCTTCCCGCAAGGCTTCGACCAATTCATCGCGGACGTAAGGGCGTTGGGCCTGGACTTCGGTCTGTGGATAGAGCCCGAGGCCGTCAGCCCGGGGAGCCGTCTGTACGCCGAACACCCCGAGTGGGTCTACCGCGTCGAGGGCCGCCCCGGCCGACTCGTCCGCAACGAGCTGCTCCTCGACCTGGGCCGGACCGACGTCCAGGACTTCGTGATCGGGACACTCGACCGGCTGCTCGGCACCTACGCCATCAGCTATCTCAAGTGGGACATGAACCGCCCGCCCACCGAGCGGGGTCGTCCCGGTGCCGGCGGCCTCGATCTCGACGCCGAGCATGTCGCTGGATACCTGCGCGTCCTCGACCACCTCCGTTCCGCTCACCCCGACGTCACCGTCGAGGGCTGCGCGGGCGGCGGCGGGCGGATCGAGCACGCGACGATCGCGCGCACCGACGTGGTGTGGCCCAGCGACAACACCGCACCGCTGGACCGGCTTTCGACCCAGTACGGGTTCCTGCACGCGCACGCGCCGCACGTCATGAGTTCCTGGGTCACCGACGCGCCCGGCATCTTCGATCCGCGCCCGCGCAGTCTCGCCTTCCGGTTCGTCAACGCCATGTGCGGGGTGCTGGGCGTCGGCGCCGACCTGCGCGCGTGGACGCCGGAGCAGCGGGCCGAGGCCGCCCGGTGGATCGGCCGGTACAAGGAGGTGCGGGACGTGATCCACCATGGTGAGGCGCGGCTCCTCGGTACGCCGGAGGAGCCGAGCTGTGGGGTGCAGTTCGACGCCGGGGACCGGACCGTCGTCGCCGCGCTGAGTACCGGGCGGCTCGACGGGGCGCCGCTCCTGCCGGGGCGGGCGGACCGGCTGCGGTTGCGGGGGCTCGAACCGGCGGCGCGCTATCGGGACACGGCGACGGGAACGTCGTACGGCGGAGCGCATCTGTTGCACTACGGGCTGCCGTTCGCCTGGAGTCGCGATCATGATGCCGACCTGGTCGTGCTCGTGCGCGAATGAGCGAGTGAGCCCCTTATGTTTCCAGCAAGCCCTTACTCGTGAAAGACGCGAAGGACCCGAAGGTCGCGAAGGAGTCGAAACTCGATGGAGCAGTCCGTACGACGGATCGGTGCCCGTTTCACCGGGCGCACGGCCGTGGTCACCGGCGCGGCCTCCGGTATCGGAGCCGCCACGGCCGTACGCCTCGCCGAGGAGGGAGCCGCGGTGGTGCTCGCCGACGTAGCCGAGGAGCGGGGCGAGGCGGTGGCGGAGCGGATCGGCAAAGACGGTGGGCGGGCGCGGTTCGTGGCCGCCGATGTCACGGGCGAGGACGACTGGGCGCGGATCGTCGGCGCCGCGCACGCCTTCGGGCCCGTCGACGTGCTCGTCAGCAACGCCTACACCGTCGACGTCACACCCGCCCACGAGATGACCCTGCCGTCCTGGCAGCGGCAGCTCGACGTCAACCTGACCGGCAGCTTCCTCGGCTTCCGGGCGGTGCTGCCCGATCTACGCGAACGCGCCGGAGCGGTGGTACTGACCTCGTCCGTGCACGCCCACAAGGGCATCCCCGGGCATCCCGCCTACGCCGCCGCCAAGGGCGCGTTGCTCTCCCTGTGCAGTCAACTCGCCGTCGAATACGGGCCTGTTGTGCGCGTCAACGCCGTCCTCCCGGGACCGATACTGACCGCGGCCTGGGACAGAGTGCCGCCCGAGGAACGGGAACGCAGCATCGCCGAGACGGCCGCACGCCGCTTCGGCACGCCCGAGGAAGTGGCCGCGGCCATCGCGTTCCTCAGCGCCGACGAAGCCTCCTTCATCACCGGGACGAGTCTCGTGGTGGACGGCGGCTGGAGCGTCGTCAAGGCCTCCGCATGACCACGCTCCCCAACCAGCAGAAAGGCTGTACGACATGACGCCCTATGCCCGTCGAGGCGTCCACGGCCAGACCGTGGAACTCCTCGCCCGCCGCATCCTGGGCGGTGAGATCGCCGAAGGGGCCACACTCGATCTGGTCGCGCTGCAGAGCGAGTTGGACGTGAGCCTGACCGCGCTGCGCGAATCGCTGAAGGTGCTCGCCGCCAAGGGGATGGTCGACGCCCGGCAGCGTCGCGGCACCTTCGTACGCCCCCGCGCCGAGTGGAACCTGCTCGACGCCGACGTGCTGCGCTGGCAGTTCGAGGGCGCCTCCACTTCGGAGTCCGACCAGGCGCTGCTGCACAACCTCGCCGAAGTCCGCTCCATCATCGAACCCGCCGCCGTACGCCTCGCCGCCCAGCGCAGAACCGACGCGGACCTGGCCGCCCTGGACGGCGCCCTCGACGCGATGGGGGAGCAGGGCAACGGCGCCGCCCACGCCGTCGAGGCCGACCTCGCCTTCCACCGCGCGCTGCTCGCCGCCACCCACAACGAACTCCTCGAACGCATGGAGATGGTGATCGAGTCCGGCCTCGCGCACCGCGACCGCATCGTGCACAGCGCCCCGCACAGCGAGGACCCGGTCCCGGCCCACCGCGCCGTACTGGACGCCGTACGCGACCAGGACCCGCAGGCCGCCGAGGCCGCGATGCGCGCCCTGCTCGACCAGGCCGGCCGTGACCTGGACCGGCTCGGCGACGCGGAAGAGGGTTCCCCAGCGGCCTCCGCTCAGGACTCCGAAGAAACGGAAGGCTCCCGGTCTCAGTGAAGATCACCCGTGTCGAGACCTTTCTGGTCCCGCCCCGCTGGCTGTTCTGCCGTGTCGAGACCGACGAGGGCGTGATCGGCTGGGGCGAACCGGTCGTCGAAGGGCGCGCCGAGGTCGTGCGCGCCGCCGTCGACGTCCTGGCCGAACACCTCGTCGGCCAGGACCCGTTGAGGATCGAGGACCACTGGCAGGTCATGTCCAAGGGCGGCTTCTATCGAGGCGGCCCCATCCTCTCCAGCGCCGTCGCCGGTCTCGACCAGGCGCTGTGGGACATCGCCGGGAAGACGTACGGCGCCCCCGTCCACGCCCTGCTCGGCGGTCCCGTGCGCGACCGCGTCCGGGTCTACGCCTGGGTCGGCGGCGACGAACCCGCCCAGCTCAGCGAGCAGATAGCCGCCCAGGTCGAGGCCGGTTTCACCGCGGTGAAGATGAACGCCGCCGGAGCCACCTCACCGATCCCCACCCCCGCCGATACCGCCGCGATCGTCGCCCGCGTGGCCGCCGCCCGCGAGGCACTCGGCCCCGACCGTGACGTCGCCGTCGACTTCCACGGCCGCTTCACCGCCGCCGGTGCCCGCCGCGTCCTGGCCGAACTCGCCCCGCTGCACCCGCTGTTCGTCGAGGAACCCGTCCTGCCCGAGCACGGCCGTCAGCTGGCCGGCCTGGTCGAGTCGAGCCCGGTACCGCTCGCCACCGGTGAACGCCTTTACGGACGCGCCGAGTTCCTGCCCGTGCTCGCCGCGGGCATCGCCGTCGCCCAGCCCGACCTGTCCCACGCCGGCGGCATCTCGGAGGTCCACCGCATCGCCTCCCTCGCGGAGGCCTACGGTGCCCAACTCGCCCCGCACTGCCCGCTCGGCCCGATCGCGCTGGCGGCCAGTCTCCAGGTCGCGTTCGCCACCCCCAACTTCCTCATCCAGGAGCAGAGTCGGGGCATCCACTACAACAAGGACGCCGACCTGCTCTCCTACCTCGTCGACCCGGCGCCCTTCCGGTTCGTCGACGGCCACGCCCTGCGCGGCGACGCCCCCGGCCTGGGTATCACGATCGACGAGGCCGCCGTACGCGCCGCCGACCGCACCGGTCACGCCTGGCGCAATCCGGTGTGGCGGCACCCCGACGGCTCCTTCGCGGAGTGGTGACCGTGCCGTTGGACATCGTTATCGACCGTGCCCACGGCGGGCGTTGGACCTCGCTGCGCACCACGGCGGGGCGTGAGTGGCTGTGGCGGCGCGAGGCACCGGAACGCGACAACGTTTCCCCGGGCGACACCTTCGTGGACGCGGGCGGACTGGAGGAGTGCATACCGACGGTCCGGGGCGCCCCCGACCACGGTGACGCCTGGTCAAGACCCTGGAAGCGAGCGGGAGTTGCGGACATCCTCCACTGCGATCGGTTCACCCTGGCGCGTACGGTGCGTGCCACCACCGACGGAGCCGTGGCCGACTACATCCTGACGGCCTACGCCGGCTTCCGCTTCGTATGGGCCGCCCATGCTCTCCTCGACCTCTCCGACGGTGCGGATCTGCACATCCGCGACGGGGCGCGCACCCGGCTCTTCCCCGAGGCGGCGCCGCTGTTGGAGCGGGCCTGGCCGACCGGCGCCCCATGGGTGGGAGGCGGCTGGCCCACGCCGTGCGGACTGCGCCTGGACCGGTTCGGTCCGGACGACGGGACCGCCGTAGGAGCGGTCGTGGACGCTTCCCACTGCTGCGTCCACGACCAGGACGACCGGCTCGCACTCGCCCTCGAAGCCGACGGGCAGCCCTCGTCCATCGCACTGTGGCGCAACCTCGGCGGCTTTCCCGCCCCGTACTCCTACCGCAGCACCGGCGTTGAACCAATGCTCGGCCGCGTCTTCGACCTCGCCGAGGCGGGCCCTGATGACGCCGCGCGCGTACCCGCCTCGGGCGAGGTGCGGTGGCGGCTGACGCTGACCACGAACTGCCGTTGTGCCTGAACCGACCTGTACAGGAAGGGAATTCGTCACATGGATCTGCGAGCGGCCCTGGCCGCACACCGTCTCGTCGCGATCATTCGCGGCACCGACCCGGAAGCCGCCGTACGCACCGTACTGACCCTCGCCGAGGAGGGCGTCGAACTGATCGAGGTGTCCCTCACCGGCACGGACGCCCTGTCCGTCATCGAGCGAGCACGCAAGGAACTGGGCCCCGACCGACCCCTCGGCGCCGGTACGGTCCTGACCGCCGACGACGCCCGCGCCGCCCACCGGGCCGGCGCGAACTTCGCCGTCACCCCAGCACTGGGGGACGGTATCCGCGAGGCGCACCGACTCGAACTGCCGGTGATCGCCGGGGTGTTGACCCCCACCGAGATCCTCGCCGCACGCCCCCTCGGTGTCGCCGCGCTGAAGATCTTCCCGGCCGCGGAGGCCGGCGGTCCCGCCTATCTCAAGGCGTTGCGGGGCCCGTTCCCGGACGAGGTGTTCGTACCGGTGGGCGGCGTGGACGAGTTGGCCGCGCGGGAGTACCTGAACGCCGGAGCGACCGCCGTCGGCGTCGGCTCGCCCCTGATCGGCGACGCGGCCGATGGCGGCAGCCTGACCGCGCTCCGCGCCCGAACTCGCGCCTTTCTCACCGTCGTTGAGGAAGCCTCGTTCGCACGGGAGGCATCATGACGAGCGAATGGCGGTCGACGGAAGGCGCGGTCGTCTGTATCGGGGAGACCATGGCTGCCCTTGCCCCCGCTCCGTCCTCGTCGCTGGAGTGTGCCGACGATCTGCGGGTGTCGGTGGCCGGGGCGGAGTCGAACGTGGCCATGTATCTGGCCGACCTGGGGATCCCCGTGTCGTGGCTCTCGGCCGTGGGCGACGACCCGTTGGGACGGCGCGTGCTCGCGGAGGTCGGTGCGGCGGGTGTCGATGTGAGTGGTGTGCGGTGCGATCCGGAGCGGCCCACGGGACTGCTCGTGAAGGAACCGACCGGTTCGCGGACCCGGGTCCACTACTACCGCGGCAACTCGGCGGCATCGGCGATGGGCCCGGACGTACTCGACGACGGCAGGCTCGGATCGGCCTCCATCCTCCATCTCACGGGCGTGACACCGGCGTTGTCCCCGTCCTGCCGGAGCCTGGTGGCCACCGCGCTCACCGTCCCGCCCGCCGACCGGCCGTACGCCATCAGCTTCGACGTCAACCACCGCCCCGCGCTGTGGCCGCCCGGTACGGCCGCCACCGTGCTGCGCGACCTCGCCGACCGGGCCGACATCACCTTCGTCGGCCTCGACGAGGCGCGGGAGTTGTGGGACGCGGACCTCCAACCAGCCGACGTACGGGCGCTGTTGCCGCACCCACGCCTTCTCGTCGTCAAGGACGGCGGGCATTCCGCCATCGCCTTCAGCGACGAAGGCGTACGGACCGTGCCCGCGCTGGACACGGACGTGGTGGAGCCCGTCGGCGCGGGCGACGCGTTCGCCGCCGGAGTCCTGACCGGGCTGCTGCGCGGTGAGGGCATGGAGCGTGCGCTGCGGCTGGGACACATCACGGCTGCCTCGGCGCTCAAGGTGACCGCTGATCATGGCCCGTTGCCGGACAGCGCCCGGATCGAGCGGCTCCTTGCGCTTCCGACGAGCGAGTGGGCGGCCGGGGCCGGGACCAGTCTGTGCGGGTGACCAGGTGCATCGCGCTCGGTCAAGGATGACGCGACGCGTCGACCCCGCCCGACTCGGGAGGATCAGGTACGGCGTCCGTGGCGTTGGGGGTGGGTGACACCGACGGGCGGTTCGCGGGAGGGACCGGTGTCTCCCGGACCTCGTGGATCGCCACGAACAGGACGCCGATCACCGCGGCGGCCACGACGAGCAGCGCGACGGCGGTGCGGCGGACCGGGTGGAGGGCCGGGAGCCGGAACAGCCGGGGCCGGCCGGTCGGCGGGGCGGGGGCGCGCAGTGTGTGGAGGTCGACGGAGTCGGCCCGGGCGCGCAGGGCGTTGCGCAGCCGTTCTTCGAGGGGGTCCGGAGAGAGGCCGGAACCGAGGTCCTGTTCGATCATCGGGACGCCTCCGGGGTCACGCGTGTGGTCATCGGGACGCCTCCAACTCTCGGCGCAGGGCGGCCAGTGCGCGGCTCGCGGTGGATTTGACCGCGCCGCGGGACAGGCTCAGGGTGTCGGCGATCTGGGCCTCGCTGAGATGGGACCAGTACCGCAGGACCAGCACTTCACGTTGCCGCCGGGTCAACCGGTGCAGGGCGGCGATCACTTCACCGTGCTCCTCGCGCAACAGCACAGGCTCTTCGGCCGAGGGTGCGTGCCCTTCGCGCTCGGGCACGTGGGCCCGTACCGTACGGCGGCGGCGCAGGACCGAGCGCGAGGTGTTGACCACGCTGGTGCGCAGATACGCGTCGGGGTTGTCCAGGCCGGTCAGCCGCTCGCCGTGGCGGCGGTAGAGCGCGGCGAAGACGTCCTGCACGACGTCCTCCGCCGTGGGGAGGTCGTCCACCAGGAGCAGGGCCAGGCGGACGAGGGGTAGGCGGCGGTGGGCGTAGAGCTCGTCGATGCCGGGTTCGCCGAGGTCGGCGGGTACGGCCGGTGCGTCCGGCGCCACCGGGAGGTCCTCGCGCGGCTGCGACACCCCGCGCACCAGGTGCCGTAGCGCCCGTCGCAGCGCGTCCGACCAGGTGCGGGCCGGGAAACGTGGGGGGCTGTACCTGCCCGTCGGTGTGCCGTAGGCCGGGGTCGTCGCCGCGTTCATGGATCTCCAGGACAGCAAGGTCTTCGTACAGTCGTCCGGTTTCGCCGGGAGGGCGGGCGGTGGGCCGCCGGGCAGGTACCCGGCGGCTCCACCTCGGCGCGGGCCGCCGAATGGCCCGTAGCCGATCAGCGGCGCTCGGCCGCGTCCGTCTGCTCCGTCAGCGCTTGGCGGGAGCGGGCTTGGCGTCCCTGGCGGAGTGGTCCGGGGCGGTGTCCTTCCCGTCGGGTGTCGCCTCGACCGGGTCGCCGACGTTCGGGCCCGGGTCCACGCACTCGCCGCCGGGCACCGCGTCGACCGGGTCATCGCTGAGCGTCGTGTACGACACCTGGTTGCCCTTGACGGTGTTGTCCACCCCGTCCGGCACCGCCTCGACCGGCGCCGGGCACAGCTCGGTGTACGTAACCTGGGTGGGCACCGGCTTGGGCTCGGACGCGGAGTTGTCGGCGTGGGCGGTGAACGAGCCGCCGATGGCGAGCGCGGCGGCGGCGCCGGTGACGCCCAGGGCGATCCGCACCCGGCCCGCGCGGAGGCTGCGGCGGACGGTGCTCTGACCTGCAGACATGTGATTCCTCGAATCGTCGATGCTGACGGGACTGGCGGGCCGCCGCCACGGCTGGCTTCCCGTGGCGAAGGCCCTGGCTCGGAGGCGCCTCCACCCGGACAGACGTTCCGAGGGCATCGAGGTTGCAGGTCGGAAGAATCTTTTCTACGGGGCGAATCTTTTCTACGGGGCGTGCGTGACGGCTCCTACATGTCCAGGACGAGGTCCGTGCCGGGTCGGGCGCAGCAGATCAGGATCTCGCCGTCGGCCGGTGGCTCCAGCGGGTCGGGGGAGTAGGTGATCGTGCCGGACAGCAGGGGCGTGACGCAGGTGTGGCAGACGCCGGTGCGGCAGCTCCAGCGGGTGGGTACGTCGCAGGCGTCGGCGAGTTCGAGCAGACTGCGGTTGTTGTCGGCGTCGAACGGGACGGCGATGCCGCTGCGGGCGAAGGTCACCAACGGGCCGGTTCCGGGCGGGCCTTGGGGCGGGTGGGGTGCGCGGGCGGGGTGGTCGGTGAGGCCGGGGTTGATCGCGCCCAGGGTTCCGAAGAGCTCGGTGCGGATGTGCGCGGGGTCGATACCGGCCTCGGTGAGGGCCTGCCGCATGTCGGTCATGAAGGGGGCGGGGCCGCAGACGTACGCGGTCGCGTCGGCCGGGACCGACAGCGCGAGCAGCCTGTCCTTCGTGAGGCGTCCCGGGGTGGCATGGGCGTGCCGGAGTTCCTCGGGCGTGGCCGCGCTGTAGAAGACGTGCTCGTGCGCGTCCGGCAGCGAGGTGAGCAGCTCGTGGGCCTCGGCTGCGAGGGGGTGTTCCCGGGGGCCGCGGGCGCCGTGGATCCACCAGACCTCGCGCTTGCTGCCCTGCGCGGCAAGCTCGTGCAGCATGGACAGCACCGGCGTGAGACCGATACCGGCGGAGACGAGTAGGACCGGTCCAACGCCCTCGGCGTACACGAACTCCCCACGGGGCGCGGCGACTTCGAGGACCGTACCCGGTCGTAGCCGCGTGGTGAGGTAGCCGCTGGCGGTGCCGTGGGCCTCGTGTTTGACGCTGATCCGGTAGCTGCCGGCGTCGGGTGCGGCGGACAGTGAGTAGCTGCGCACGGGGGCGGGGCCGGTCGTAGTGGGGACGCGCAGGGTCAGGTACTGGCCCGCGCGGGCGGCCGGGAGCGGGGAGTCGTCCGGGGCGGTCAGCCGGATCGAGGTGACCGTCGTGCTCTCCGGGACCACGTCCGTCACGCGCAGCGCGCGGAAACCGTTCCAGGCCGGGCGGGCGGTGGTCGCCGTACCGTCGGCTGCGGCGAGCAGTTCACGGAACGACCCCTGCCAGCCGGGGCTCAGCGCGGGCACGTCCAGGGCGAGACGCAGCTTGGCGGGATCGCGGCCGGGGAGGTAGAGCAGCGCGTCGGTATCGGCCACGCTCAGCGCGCCCGGACCGGTTCCGGTCCGTACGATCCGGTCGCCGGCCTGTACCCGGCCCTCCCGCACGACCCGCATGTAGAACCCGGGACGGTGATGGCTCACCAGCAGCGCGGCAAGCTCGGGTTCGCCGAAGCGCATGCCGACGCGGTAGCAGGTGACGCGCGGCTGAGTCACCTCGAACTCGGCCTCGCCGATGCGGTACCGGTCACCGATGCACACCTCGTCGTCGGGCAGGCCGTCCACGGTGAGGTTCTCGCCGAACTGGCCGTAGCCGAGGTCGTCCCGGCCGAAGTGCCGCTGCCAGTGCCGGTACGACTGGATCTGGTAGACGAGTACGGCCCGCTGCTCACCGCCGTGGCCCGCGGTGTCGCCCTGGCCGTCGCCGTCGATGTTGAGCCGGCGGACCATCGCCGGGCCGACCACCGGGTACTTCCACACACCGGTGTAGACGGTCTTGCCCTGCCAGGGAACGTCCTTCGGCATCCCGACATTCACCGACAGCAGGGTGGGCACGGGGAACTCCTTCCCACGGGGAACTCTTCCCACAGGACGACCGGTACGGCAGGCCGTCCCTTCCCATACTGAGGGCGCGGTCCCCGCTGTGCGAGACCGCGCCCTCAGCCGCGCCGTTCTAGCGCGGTGCCGTGATCCGGAGCCTGATCGTCCGGGCTTCCGGGCGCAGCGCGAACTCGGGCCACACGTCCGGACCGCAGGCCCGGGAGCCGAGCCCGTGCTGGGCGGCGTCGACGAACAGCCGGCTCGTCGTCGATTCCGGCAGCTCGAAGGGGTGACCGGCCTTGGCGATCTCCTGCGGGGTGTGCCGACTGAGCGTGAAGCCGGGACGGCGGCCGTGCGGGTCGGGGAGTGCCTCGATGTGCAGCACCTCGGTGTCGCCGCTGGTCAGGGCCAGTCGGCGCAGTTCGGAGCGGTGACCGGTCTCCTGGGGGCGCGCGTAGTCGACCGACAGGTCACCGATGGTCGCCGAGAAGCGGCCGGTGCGGGCCGCGCGGACACTGTCCGGGTAGGACTCCAGCGGGCCGAGGCCGAACCACTCGGCGCCATCGACCGGAGCCGCGCCGTCGGGCAGGTCGAAACGGACCCCGATCCGCGGCCACACCGTCTGCCAGCCGCGTGAGGGCTGGATCTCCACCCGCAGCTCCACCTCGCCGTCGCCCGCCCGCGACCAGACGGACTCCACCAGTACCGACAGGGCCGAGTCGGCGGCCGACACCTTGTCGACCGTGCGCAGCGCGTCCGCGCTCTGCTCCACGGACACCCGGCGCGAGGTCAGCCGGTCGAGCCCGTCACGAAGCCACAGCTCGGCGTTGGACACCCCGGAGACACTCGCGTCACTCTCGACGACCTCGCCCCACGCGCCCTTGTCGTTGTCGGTCGGCGCCCGGAGCAGTTCCAACCGCGGTCCTGCTACAGCCCGTTCGCCCAGCCTGACGAGAGACCCGCCGACGAACTCCGCGACGCCGAGCGTGAGCGTCCCGTCGCCGGGCTGCCAGTCGAACCGGCCACGGCCACCGGGTACCGGACGGCGAACCGACCGGTCCAGCTGGGCAGTTGCGACGACATGACCCTCGGGCGCCCACGGGGTTGCTGTCGCCAGCACCGCGTCGACCGTCACCCAGGTCTCGGCGTCCGGCGACACCGGGACCGACGGCAGCGACACCCGGCCCGAGTCGCCCGCCGCGACGAGGGGGACCGCCAACTCCCGTGATTCCACGGGCACTCCGTCATGCTCGACCCGCCAGCGGAAGCGCAGGTCCGACGTGTCGGTCGTATGCCGGAGGTTGGTGATCGCGACCTTGTCGCCGTCGAAGGCGAAGCGCACCGGTGCCACGACGGCCTTGAACTCATGGAGGCTCGGGGTCGGCACGTCGTTGCTCAACACCATGCCGTCCATCACGAAGTTGCCGTCATGGACGACCTCTCCGAAGTCGCCGCCGTACGCGTAGTACGGCGTCCCGTCCGGGGTCCTCGACAGGATGCCGTGGTCGCGCCACTCCCAGACGAACCCGCCGTGCAGGCGCGGGTGTTGGCGCACCAGCGCCTCGTACTGGTCGAAGGCGCCCGGCCCGTTGCCCATCGCGTGGGCGTACTCGCACAGCAGGAACGGCCTGGTGCGCTGCCTGGCGCCTTGTGCGGGCGTGCAGTTGAGGAGCGGGGCGCGTGAGCCGTCGGTGCCGATCTGCTCGGTCTCCAGCACGGACGCGTACATGCGCGAGTAGACGTCGGTGTACTCGCCGGTGTAGTCGCCCTCGTAGTGCACGGGGCGTTCGGCGTCGCGGGCGTGGACCCACGCCGACATGGCGGCGAGGTTGCTGCCGGTGCCCGCCTCGTTGCCGAGGGACCAGATCACGATGCTGGGATGGTTCTTGTCCCGCTCGACCGTGCGCTCGATACGGTCCAGATACGCCGCGCGCCAAGCCGGGTCGTCGCTGGGGTTGCCGACCCAGCCGACCTTGTCGAAGCCGTGCGTCTCCAGATCGCACTCCAGGATCACCCAGAATCCGAGCTCGTCGGCGAGGTCGAGCAGCCGGGGATGCGGCGGGTAGTGGCTGGTGCGGATCGCGTTCACGTTGAACCGCTTCATCAGCGCCAGGTCCTCGCGGGCGTGCGCCTCGTCGAAGACCCGGCCGCGCTCGGGATGGGTCTCGTGCCGGTTGACCCCGTGGAACACGACCCGCCGCCCGTTGACCAGGAACTGGTCCCCGCGGATCTCGACCGTACGGAAACCCACCCGCAGGGAGACGGTCTCCGCGGCCGTCGACACCGTGGCGTCGTACAGGCGCGGCAGCTCGGCCGACCAGGGCTCCACCTCGGCGATGTCGACGGGGGCCACCTCGTCCGGCGTCGCCCAGACCCGCTCGACACCGAGTTCGGGGATGCGCAGGGTGACCGGGAACGCCGTAGCGGCGGCGGCGACCTCAGTCTCGACCCGCCCGCGCCCGTCGTCGAAACCGCTCCGCAGCCAGACGTCCTCGATGCCCCCGACCGGACGGGCGGTCAGGGTGACGTCCCGGAAGATGCCCGGCAGCCACCACTGGTCCTGGTCCTCGACATAACTGGCCGCCGACCACTGGTGCACCCGTACGGCGACGACGTTCTCACCAGGGCGTACGGCGGACGTCACGTCGAACTCGTGGGCCAGTCGGCTGCCGCTCGCGCCGCCGATCTCGATCCCGTTGACCCACACGTGGAAGAGGGACTCGACACCGTCGAAGCGCAGGACGACCCGCTCGGCGTCCGACCAGTCGGCGGGGACGGCGAAGGTGCGGCGGTAGTCGCCGGTGGGGTTCTCGTCCGGGACGTACGGCGGGTCGATCGGGAACGGGAACTGGACGTTCGTGTAGATCGGGCGGCCGTACGCTCCATCGCCCTCCAGCACCCAGTGGGCGGGCACGGGGATGCTGTCCCAGCCGTGGTCGTCGAAGCCGTCGGCCGCGAAGTCCTCCGCCGCCGACGCAGTGGGGGACAGGCGGAAACGCCAGGAGCCGTTCAGGGAAAGGGAGTTCGCGTCAGAGTGCAGCCACGAGCGCGCCGGACGCAGGGCGCCGCGCCCGGGTGCGAGGTCGGAAACATGAGGGGAGAACTCGGGAAGCACGAGGTCACAACGCTTTCGTGAGAGCAGAACGGGCGTATTGCATTCGATCATGGCGGCCTACCGGAGCACGACGCTGTGGATCTCCCATGGACCGAGGACGAGCTCGAGCGCGTCCTGGACCTGGGTGCGGGAAATCGCTCGGCCCAGCAGATCGACCGTGGCGGCCTCGCTGAACGACCCCGTCACACTGACCGTCGTCGCCGCTCTGTCACTCATCGCGGTCAGCCGCACCTCGGTGCCGGGCCCGTGCTCGTCGTCGGTGACCCGGCGGACGGCCGAGACGAGGACATCTTCGCCGTCGATGCGCAACCCGGGTGTGTCGGGCGGCAGTTGACCCCCTGCGGGTGCCGTCCCGCGCGTGACCAGTACGTCGTTGCGGAACTCCTCGGCGAGAGCGACCGCGTTCGCCCCCTGCCAACCGGCCGCCGAGGGGACGACCGCGAACCGGTTCTCGATCCGCATCCCGAGGTCCTGCGCACCGGGTACGGGGATCTCGCTCGCCGCCGGTTCGTCGCGCAAGGGGTGGATGTTGACACTGATGGAGCCGATCGCGCGCAGCAGCGTGATCGCGAGTTCGGAGCCGTCGCCGACGAGTTCGTACTCGCTGGAGTGGTCGAGCAGGACGTTGGCGGCACCGGCCGACACGAACGAACCGGCCGGGAACGTCGGCAGCGGATACTCGCCCCAGCCGCCCTCGGCGGTCAACCCGCGCTCGGTGACGGCGAATTGACCGGCCGACGCGGAGGTGGTCACCGGCGCGGGCAGCGGTACGTGGAAGCGCAGCCGGTGGTCGGCGGATTGGTTGAGGAAGGACGTGGAGACCCGTACGAAGGGCTCGCCCGCACGCACTTCCACAAGCGTTTCCACCGGCGTTGGAACGGTCCATTCGCCGCGCACATCACGGTCCGCGGAGAGCGCGGCGGGCCACGCGTAGACACGGGTGACCCGCAGCCGCGCCCGCAACGGGCCGTTCTCGACCAGCTCGACGGCGATCTCCGTCGGCTCCGACACGAGGACGTCGCGCGCCGGGGGAGCGTAGTTGTAGCTGTCGCCCCGGTCACCGCCGTCGACGAGCCGGCCCACTCCGTACAGCACGGTGCCATCCGGTCCGGTCAGATCCAGGGTGCCGTCGGCGGCGACCGCGACCTCGACCAGGCCGTTGGAGAGGGTACGGTCCGTCGCCGTGGCGGGCGCGTGCGACGGTACGGCGACGGAGGGGCGGTCGCTCGGCTCGACCCGGAAGGACGCCAGCCCGGAGGCGGGGACGTTCACGGGAACGAGTGCGGTGGCCCGGGCTTCCTCCAGCGTCAGCACCCGCCACTCACCGGGGTGTTCGGCTGCCGCTGCGGCGACCTCGCGGCGCAGGATCAGTAGGTCGAAGGGCCCGCTGGTCGGCACCTCGGCGAGGTGGAACACGAGGGCGCCGGGGGTGAGTTCGTAGTGGTCGATCTGGCGGCCGAAGAGTTCGCGGCGGTGGATGCGGCGCAGCACGCGTTCGAGCTGGGAGGCGTCCATGCGCTCGTCGCTGAGGACGGTCGGGGCCTCGGAGATCAGTTGTACGGGAGCTGTCGAGCCGTCGGCGGTGGTCGCGATGAGCGCGCTTCCTTCCGGCGGGGCCACGACGTCCACCTCGACCAGTACCGAGCGGTCGAACGGCAGCGGGTTGGCGACCAAGTAGCCGTCGCTCGGGACCAGTTCGGCGGGTTCGGTGAGCGCCGTGTCCCGTACGGCACGCGCTGTCTGTGCGGCTTCGGCGAGGCGGGCGGCGACCTGGTCGCAGGTCTCGTCGGTGCCGGAGCCGACGACCGAGTCGTGCGCGGTCGACTCGATGATCTTGTGCCAGGCGAGGTTCAGGAACGGCGAGTCGTCGCGCCGGGACCACAGGGCGTTCATGCGCTCGGCGTGGTCGACCGTGCGCTCCGCGACGGCCATCCGCTGCTTGAGCCCGAGCCGCACGGAGAGCACGCCGGGGAGGATGTTGCCGCGCACATGGCTGCGCAACTCGCCGGTGACGATGGCGGACACCTCGTCGCGGACGTGCTTGCGGAGGTACTCGTCGAGGGTGGCGATGGTGATCGCGCGGCCCTCGGCGGCGGCTTGCCGTAGCCAGGAGGCGAGTTGGGGGTCGGGCGCGTTGTGGTCGGTGCCGGCCATCGCCAACACCGGGTCGCCGCCCCACCGTTCGGCCGTCATCTCGGCGTAGTCGCCGAGCGCGCGGCCGATCCGGTCCGGTACCAGCAGGACGTCGAGGCCGTTGTCGTAGCCGTCGAAGAGGAACTCGGTACGGACTTGGGAGCCGTCCGGCGCACGCCAGTTGAAGGCGTGGCCGTCGACCGAGCCGGGCACTCCGCGCCACAGCGCCGCGTGCTCGATACCGGCACGGGCGAGGATCTGCGGCATCTGCGCGACGTGACCGAACATGTCCGGCAGATAGCCGATCGGCATGGCGCCACCCAGCTCGGCCGCCGCCGCCCAGCCCATCTGGAGGTTGCGCACGATGGTCTCGCCGGAGCAGAGGAACTCGTCGAGCAGGATCAGCCAGGGACCGACTGCGAGACGGCCCTCGGCGACCAGGGCCGCGACCCGCTCGCGGTTCTCCGGCCGCATCTCCAAGTAGTCCTCGATCGCGGCCATTTGACCGTCGACGGTGAACCGGAAGTCCGGGTCCGTCTCCGCCGTTTCCAGCACGGTGTCGAGGGCGGCGACGAGCCGGTGCCGGAACACCTGGAAGGGCTCGTACCACTCGCGGTCCCAGTGGAAATGGGGCACGAACACAGCGGAGTCGGTCATGGCGGGAGACACCTTCTGTGCGGGGACGGTCACTTGAGGGAACCGGCGGCGAGTCCGGTGCGCCAGAACCGCTGGAGCAGGATGAACAGGATGATCACGGGCACGATCGACACCAACGAGCCGGTGATGACGGACTCCTGGAGGAGCGGGGCGCGGGCGGTCTGGCCGTTCCACTCGTACAGGCCGAGCGTGATCGGGAAGAGGGACTCCTTCTGCAGCATCACCATCGGCAGGAAGAAGTTGTTCCAGATGGCGACGAACTGGAACAGGAAGATCGTCACCAGCGAGGGCGTCATCAGCTTGAACGCCACCGAGAAGAACGTGCGGAACTCACCGGCGCCGTCAAGCCGCGCCGACTCCAACAGCTCTTGCGGGACAGCCGCGTTGGCGAAGATCCGCGCGAGATAGACGCCGAACGGGCTGACGATGCTGGGCAGGAACACCGCGAAGTACGTGTTGACGATGCCCGTCGCCGAGAACAGCAGGAACAGCGGGAGGGCGAGCGCGGTGGTCGGGACGAGGACGCCGCCGAGGATGACGGAGAAGAGGAACTCCCGGCCCCGGAAACGGAACTTGGCGAGCGCGTAGCCGCACAGCGCGGAGATCAGCGTTCCTACGGCGGCTCCGAGCACCGCGTAGATCACGGTATTGAGGGCCCAGCGCCCGAAGATGCCGTCGCTGCGGGTGAACAGGACGCGCAGGTTCTCGAACAGGTTGAAGTGCGAGAACGTCAGGCCGTTGGTGGCGGCGAGGTCGCCCTGCGGCTTGGTGGCGGCGACGATCAGGAAGTAGATCGGCAGCAGGAAGTAGACCGCCAGGAGAAGCATCAGGGCCATCGCGGCCGTACGGCTGACCTGGCTTTCGCGGTTCACGGAACGGCCGCTCGTGGAAAGGCTGTTCATGGTTCGGTTGCTCACAGGCCGGCCCTCTTCGACGTCAGTCGCATGAACCCGAAGCTCAGGACGAAGGTGATGACGGCGATGACCACGGAGATCGCCGCGGCCTGCTGGTAGTTGTTCCCGGAGGCCACCGCGTACGCGAGCATGTTCGGCGTGAACGTGCTGGAGATGTTCGAGGAGATCTGCCGCAGCACGGCCGGCTCGGCGTAGAGCTGGAGCGTGCCGATGATCGAGAACACCGTGGTGAGGATGATCGACGGGGCGATGATCGGGACCTTGATCTGCCAGGCGATGGCCCAGTTGCTGGCGCCGTCGAGCTTGGCGGCCTCGTACAGCTCCTGCGGGATCGACTGGAGCGCCGAGAACATGATCAGCATGTTGTAGCCGGTCCACAGCCAGGTGGAGATGTTCGCCGCCGACCACAGCACGGCACCCGGCCCGAGGAAGTCGGGGTGGAGCCCGATGCCGTTCAACAGGTCGACGACGGGGCTGAGTTGGGGCGAGTAGAGGTACGACCACATGATCGCGGCGATCACGCCGGGTACGGCGTACGGCATGAACGCGGTGATGCGGAAGACCGACTTGAGCCGCAACAGGGGAGTGTCGAGGAGCAGCGCGATGACCAGCGCGACGAACAGCATGACCGGTACCTGCACGATGCCGAACAGACCGATGCGGCCGACGCTGGACCAGAACTCGCTGTTCTGGAAGACCTTCTCGTACTGGTCGAAGCCGCCGAACGTCGTGTACGAGGTGCCGTACTGCCCGCCGGTGCGGCGGACGACGCGGACGCTCTGCCACAGCGCGTAGCCGACCGGCACCAGGTAGAAGAGCACGAAGGGGAGGAAGAACGGGATCACGAACGCGAAGATGGTGCCCGCCCGGGGGCCGCCGCCGTTGAGTCGGCGACGGCCCCCGGGTGACTGCACCACGCGCGCCGCGCGAGTGGCGATGTCGGTCATTGCGCGGTCACTTGCCCGCCGCGGCCGGGATCGCCTGGTCCTTCATGGACTTCAGCGCGGCTGCCTGCGCCGTCGTCAGCGCGTCGTAGAGCGTGCCGTCGCCGGCCGCCGCCTTGGCCATCGCGTCCTGGAGCGCGAGGTTCACCGTCTTCTGGGTGGGGCCCCACGCGAAGCTGGTGTTGATCTTCTTGGACGAGTCGGCGAAGACGTCGAAGATCTTCTCGTTGTTGTAGTACGGAACTCCCTTGGACAGCGCGGGCAGTTGGAGCCCCGCGTTGGCCGCCGGGTAGAGGCCGCCCAGCTGGTTCTCCAGGGCGAGGGCTTCCGGGTCGGTGTTGAGCCAGGTGTTGAACTCGACCGACTCGTAGAGGTGCTTGCTGCCCTTCATGAACGCGACGGTCGAGCCGCCCCAGTCACCGGAGGCGCCGTTCGAACCCCACGTCGGCATCGGGACGATCGTCCACTTCCCGGACTGCTTGGGGAGGTTGTCGCGGAACATGCTGTAGCCCCAGGCGGCGCCGACGTAACTGGCGATCTGGTCCTTCTGGTACGCGGCGTACATCTGCGTCGAACCGTTGGCGAGGTCGGTGCGCACGAGCTTGCCGGAGATCAGCTTCTGCCAGTAGTCGGCGACCTGCTTGCTCTGTGCCGACGCGACGGTGACCTGCCACTTGTCGCCGGAGTAGCTGTACATCTGGGAGTCGTTCTGCCAGAGGAGCCCGTTGAACCACTCGGCGTTGTTCGGGTCGAAGAACGTGATGTCGAGCTTGGAGTCCGCCTTGTGCAGCTTGGCCGCGGCGGCCGCGTACTCGTCCCAGGTCGTGGGGATCGCGATGTCGTACTTCTTGAAGATGTCGCTGCGTACGTAGAGGGCCATCGGGCCGGTGTCCTGCGGCAGGGCGAACACGCCGGTGTTGCCGAAGCTGGTCTGCGACCAGGTCCACGGCACGAACTTCGACTTGGCGGCGGTGGCCGCCGAGCAGGCGGAGGCGTCCACGAAGGCGTTCTGCGTGCGGAGGTTGGGCAGCTCGTCATAGCCGACCTGCGAGAGGTCGGGGGCCTTCCCGGCCTTGAGGGCGTTGCTGAGGGTGCCGTACTGGTCGTTGGAGATGTTCTTCGTGTCGACCTGGATGTTCGGGTTCTTCTTGTTCCACAGGGCCACGACCTTGTCCATGCCCGGAACAGTGTTCCAGTACTGGAGGGTGACCTTGCCCTTCGCCGGTGCGCAGGAGGCTGCGGATGTCTTCGTCGACGGCGAGGACGACGAGCATCCGGCGAGTACGGCGACACTGGCGGCCACGGCTACGGCGCCGAGGCGGATGCGCGTTCTTGTGCTGCTCATGGTTTCCGTTCCAGACAACGACTAGCGGCGGTGCTAGGCGGCTCGATGCTGATCCCGAGGGCGGGATGCCTTCTGGGTGGAAGGGACGTGGGCACACCATTTTCCCGAGGTCTAAGAGTGTCCCGTGAGCGCTCCCGTGAGCGCTCACGGGACTGCTTGCAGATAGACCTCGATATGCATTTCGGAATGTTCGGAAGTCTGCGCTTCGGCCCGGGCGAGTGTCAAGACATTCGGACCGGATGCGCACGGGTGGCGGTCAGGCGGAGCCGCTCAGCCGCAGTTCGCCCCGTACGACCAGGTCGTCGGCCGCAAGCGCTTCCTCTCCGGAGAGCAGCCGCGCGACCTGCTCGATGGCGAGTGCGCCGAGTCGGCGGGTGTCGAGGGCGACGCTGGTGAGCGGGGGCTCGACGAGCGCCCCGAGTTGCAGTCCGTCGAAGCCGATGACCGCCAGTTCCTGCGGGATGCTTCTGCCGAGGCGGCGGGCCTCGCGCAGGGCGCCGATCGCGATGATGTCGTTGAACGTGAACACGGCGGTGACGTCGGGGTGGTCGGCGAGCAGTTCCCTGAGTGCCGATCCGCCGCCGTCGGCCGTCTGGTCCGCGGGGACCATCAGACCGGCCTCGATCCCGTGGGCCGTCGCGGCCGTGGTGAACCACTCGTGCCGGATGCTCGGCTCGGCCCGGGTGTGGTGGTCGAGCATGCCGATCCGGGTGTGCCCCTGCGCGACCAGGTGGGCGACCGCGGCATGGACTCCCGCCGCGCCGTCGATCTGGATCGCGCTGAACCGGGTGCGCTGTTCCCGGCCGATGAGCACCACCGGCATGCCGCGCGTGAACTTCTCCAGTTCGCTCTCGGGACAGCTGAAGTAGCCGATGACGGCGTCCACTTGGGAGCTGATCACCTGGAGCGTGCCGAGCTCCTCCTCCGCCCGGTCGCCGGTGTCGTACACGACGACCTGCCAGCCCCGGGTCCTGGCCGCCTCCAGCGCGGCGGCGGCGACCTCGGTGAAGAACGGGTTGAGCAGATCGGGGATCACCAGCCCGATGGTCATCGTGTCCTGCCGGACCAGACCCCGGGCGAACCGGCTCGGCCGGTAGCCGAGCGCCCGAGCGGCGTCGAGCACCCGCTGTTTGGTGACGCTGTCGATCTCGTCCTTGTCGTTCAGCGCCCGTGACACCGTCTGCCGGGACACCCCGGCGGACTTGGCGACGTCATTGATCGTGATTTTCCGGGGTTCCGTCCCCGTTGCCGACGGCACCACCATCGCCCACCTCCCGCTTCTCGCGAACGCCGGTGCGCGCGCAGAGCCCGAGTATGCATGTACGAGGGCGGCCGTACGAAGCGACGACCGGAAGCCGGGAGGGCGTCGGCGAGGGTGCCGGGCTACGGGGACGGCACCGTGACCGGGGTCCGGGGGAGCGCCGGAACGCTGGTGGGATCGTCGAGCAGGGCGTCGCGGCAGGTCTGGAACGCGCCGCGCAGTGTCGCCTCGCCGCCGAGGACGCCGAAGGTGATGGCGGGCTGCATGTCGGGTGCCAGGGCGCGGCGTCCGGCGAGTCGTGCGTCCAGGCCGGCCCGGAGCCAGGAGGCCCAGGTGGCGAGGTATCCGCCGAGGATGATCTCGCCGGCGTCGGTGACACCGGACACACCGAGGACGGCGGCGCCCAGCGCGTGCCCGGCCGCTTCGAGCGCGTCGACCGCGGCAGGATCGCCCGCGCGCAGCCGGCGGTCCAGCTCGGCCAGCGCCGCTTCGCCGCCCTCCGACTCGGCTACGGCGTCCAACCCGGCCGCGTGGATGAGGGGTTCGGGTCCGATGTACGTCGCCAGGCAACCCCGTGTGCCACAACGGCAGTCGGGACCGTCGAGGGCGATCGGCAGATGCCCGATCTCACCCGCCATGCCGTGACTCCCGCTGTGCACCCGGCCGTTGACGAGCAGCCCGCCGCCGACTCCGGTGTCGGCCTTGATGAAGGCGACGGTGTCGGGGTGCTCCACGCCGTCGGCCGCGAGGGCGTGGTACTCGGCCAGCGCCGCCATGTTCGCGTCGTTCACCACGTCAACTGGGCAGTCCAGCAAGGGTAGTTCGACGGCGACCAGGGCACGCAGGTCGGTGTTGTGCCAGCCGAAGTCAATGGCCGCGGCGACCAGATGGGCGGGCCCGACGACCGGTCCGGCCATGGCGACGGTGAGTTGGGCGAGGTGGGCGTGTGGTGTCGCGTCCCGTACCGCCGCCTCGGCCGACCGCACCACGCAGCCGATGACCGCGGCAAGGGCGCGCGGATCGCCGTACGGCGCGTGGTGGGGCGCCGACTCGCGGTGCAGGACGTGCCCCTGGAAGTCCGCCGCCATGACGTGCACGGACTCAAGACTCACCTGCGCGGCGAGCACGACCACGCGCTCGGGGACCAGCCGCAGCAGTCGCCGGGGGCGGCCCCGCCCGGCGGACGGCACGGAACCCGCCTCGGCGACCAGGCCCCGGTCGATGAGCTCCGCCACCAGCGCGGTGACCGTGGCGTGCACCAGTCCGGTGCCGACCGCGACCTCGGTACGGGCGCACGGGCCGTGGGCGTCGAGGTACCGCAGCACCAGGCCCAGATTGCGGCGTCGTACGTCGGCGGAGTCGGCGGGGGCGTTCACGTCAACGATTGTGCCCCCGCCCGACGGGATCCGGACATGGTGGCGAAGATATTTTTTTTCGACTCTTGAAATAAATAAATCGGCGTGGCCATACTCCCGGCACCGGCAACGGTGCCGGTCCGTCCCCGTGGAGGCGTCCTTGTCCGCTTCGACCTCTTCCGCCCCCGCCACCTCCCGTACGGACGACACCCTGGGCAGCTCCCAGGTGAACGTCCTGATGTGGTCGATGGGTGCGGGATTCGCCGCTCTCTACACCGCTTACGCCGGCCTCGTCGTGGTTCTGCTCCCCGCTCAGATCCAGAACCTCGACGCCGCCGCGAAGGAATCGAACCTCGCGCTGGTGACGATGACCTCGTCGATCGTCACGCTCTTCGCCCAGCCGATCATCGGCGCCATCTCCGACCGCACCCGCGGCCGCCTCGGCCGCCGCACCCCCTGGATGCTGTTCGGCGCCGTCGGCTCGGCCCTCTCCCTGCTGGCCATCTCGCACGCCACCACCCTGCTCTGGCTCACGCTGATGTGGGTCGCCGTCCAGGTCCTGCTGAACGTCATCCAGGCCCCGCTCACCGCCGTCATGGCCGACCGCGTAGCCCCGCGCCGGTTCGGCATCGTCTCCGCCTTCGTCGGCCTCGGCTCCAACCTCGGCGCCACACTCGGCGTGATCCTCGCGGCCCGCTACGCCGGTCAACTCGGCCTGGGCTACGGCGTGATCGCCGCGATCGTCCTGGTCGTCGTGCTCGCGTTCGTCCTGCTCAACCGGGACCGGACCCGCCCCGAGCCGCCGGAGCCGTTCTCCTGGCGGGAGTTCCTCACCGGCTTCTGGGTATCGCCTCGCCAACACCCCGATTTCGCCTGGGCGTTCGTGGCCCGCATGACCTTCATCCTCGGCTACTGGGGAGTCGCCACCTACCAGCGCTACGCCCTCCAGGACTACGTCGGCCTGGACGGCGGCGCGGTGGACAGCGCCCAGCAGCTGATGTCCGTGCTCGCCTTCGTCGGCACCCTCGCCGGTGCCATCCCGGCGGCGAAGATCTCCGACCGCACCGGCCGCCGCAAGATCTTCGTGATCGGCGCCTCGGCCCTGCTCGCCCTGTCCATGGCCATCCCGCTGGTCAGCCCCACCCTGCCCGCGATGTACGCGTACGCGCTGGTCAGCGGCATGGGATTCGGCACGTACATGTCGCTGGACATGGCCCTGATGACCGAGGTGCTGCCCAAGGGCGCGGCGGCCGGCAAGGACCTGGGCATCCTCAACATCGCCACCAACGTCCCGCAGGCCCTGGGCCCGATCATCGCCTCCGTGCTCATCACCTCGTTCGCCGCGGGCTCCGACAAACTCCCGGGCTACCGTGTCCTGTTCGCCTTCGCCGCCGCCGTCGTACTGATCAGCGCGCTCGCCGTCCGGCCGATCAAGGGCGTCAAGTAGCGGGCCGGGTATCGATCACCGTCTCCCGAACCCCCCCCACCTCCACAAGGAAGTTGATCCGTGCCCCAGTCCGTACTCGCTGTCACGTCCCAGGGCCCTGTCCTCGGGACGTGGCAGCACACCACCGCCCGCTTCCTCGGCATCCCCTACGCCGAGGCCCCCGTCGGCGACCTCCGCTTCGCCGCCCCCGTCCCGACCAAGCCGTGGACCGAACCTCTGGACGCCACCGAGTACGGGCCCACCGCGCAACGCCGCCCCTTCATCCTCGACGGCCCCACCACCATCCCCGAGCCGTCGATACCGGGCGACGGGGTACTCAACCTCAACGTCTTCTCCCCGGACCCGACCCCGGGCGCCGACCTGCCGGTCCTCGTCTGGATCCACGGCGGCGGCTATGTCGCCGGATCCGCCGCCAGTCCCTGGTACGACGGCTCCGCCTTCGCCCGCGACGGCATCGTCCTCGTGTCCATCGGCTACCGGCTCGGCATCGAAGGCTTCCTCCACCTCGACGACGCACCCGACAACCGCGCCGTGCTCGACTGGATCGCCGCACTGACCTGGGTACGCGACAACATCGGCGCGTTCGGCGGCGACCCCGGAAAGGTCACCATCGCCGGCCAGTCGGCGGGCGGCGGCGCCGCACAGACCCTGATGGCGACCCCTTCCGCGCACGGCCTCTTCCGCGCCGCGATCTCCCAGTCCGGCGCCGTCAAGTCCCCCCAGCACCGCCGCGACGCCCTCGCCGACTCGGCCCGCCTCACCGAACGCACCGGCGTCCCCGCCCTCGCCTTCGCCCTCCGCGACCTCACCGGCGACGAACTGCTCGCCCTCCAGGACGCTTTGGCCACACCCGAGGCAGGCCTGACGCTGGCGCCTTTCGCGGACGGGGAGTTGATCCCGGTCACCGTGCCCGAAGCCTTCGCGGAGGGCAGCGCCGCCGCTGTCCCGCTCATGCTCGGCTTCACCCGGCGCGAGTTCTTCCCTCCGGCCGGGAGCACGCCAACACCCGTACCGACCGAGGCCGTTGACGCCATGCTGACCGGTCACGGCCTGGGCCCCGACGCCGTGACCATGTACACAGCCCTCCGGGACCGGGCGGACCCGTCACTCCGCATGGGTCAGGCCTTGACCGACGCCATCTTCCGCGGCCCGTCCCTCGCCCTCGCCGAGAACCACGCCCACCACGAACTCCCCACCTGGCTCTACCACTTCACCTGGGGCAGTGCCGCCCACTGCGTGGAGATCCCCTTCGCCTTCGACCTCCTGGACGCCGAACGCGTCACGGCGGCGACGGGCCCGAACCCGCCTCAGTCCCTCGCGGACGCGATGCACGGCGCGTGGGTCGCCTTCATCCGCGACCTGGACCCGGGGCCCAACTGGCCCCGCTACACCAACAAGCGCCGTACGACGATGACTTGGGACGCTGTCCCGGAGGCCCTGGACGACCCGCTGAGCGCCGAACGCCGTATCTGGACCATGTCACCGGACACGCCATGAACCGGCTGGACGTCCTCCACCGCCGCGGCGAGCCTATGCTGCGCTGAGGTGAGGCGATGGGAGGCGTGTATGCACAGGCCCGGCATTCAAGTGCTGGTCAGGACGGCGGTGACGGTGTCCTCGATGATTGCCGCGGCGGCATGCGGTGGTCATCAGGACCCGGCGACGAGAGCCCCTTCCGCGAGCGCCTCCCCGGATTCCTCCGTGTACACCGCCGAGTTGGAGAAGAGCGATCTCTCCTGGAGCGGCAGCCCCAGCCCGTACAACGCCGTGCTGAAACTCGACGACGGCCGCCGCGTAGCCATGCACTACCTGAGCGGCAAGGGGCTCGTCGAGCAGCACTACAGCCCCCGGGCGAAGGCCTGGACCGAACCCAAGGTCATCTACCGGACCAAGACCGACGCATGCCAGGGCATCGAACTGCGCACCAAGAACGGAACCGTCGCGGCGATCGCCGACTTCGGGTCCTACTGCTACGACGGTGAACCGCCGACCGAGTCCATCGCGGCCGTGGCTGTCAACAGCCTCACCGAGTGGAGCATCAACGTCACGAAGAACTTCGACGGTTGGGAGCGGGCCTCCGTCTCCGACGACGGGCAGGAGGTCGTTTTCGGGAGGGGCACTACGCTCCGCTGGAGCAGGGCCGACGGGTTCGAACGCAAGTAACCGGACTTCAGACCGGAGGTACCGACTTCGGCAAGCATCAGCAACCCCGTAAGCACGGCGACGCCACACCTGTCCCCAACTACGCCTCCAGAGAAAGGGCTTGCCGCTGTCACCCGGTGGCTGGCACGATCGCTGCCTTCCTCACCCCGAGCAACGGGTGGCGGCCATCTAGGAGGTCCGGTGTCCAAGCGGTGGCTGTTCCTGTCGGCGGCCGCGGTGCTCATCGTCGTCTCCCTGGCTCTGGTGCTCATGCCCGGCCACAAGGACGACGAGACCGTGAAGGCCGAGGCGGGAAGCGCCGTGACCGAACCGTCCGCCACCGGCTCCAGTCCGGCCAACTCACCGTCCCCGAGCGGCACTTCGACCGCCTCCGCACGGGCCACCGCCGCATCGAAGAAGCCGTCGGCGACGCCGTCCGCCCGCGCGACCACCAAGCCGGCCGCTACGTCTGCCACGAAGACCGGCCAACAGGCCTCCGGTACCGCCTCGTTGGGCGGACGCATCCGCCCCGGCGTCACCTACCGGGGAGTCGCCACCTTCTACGACGCGGACGGCGGCGGCGCCTGCATGTACGACCCGAGCGGCGACGTCATGACCGGCGCGATGAACTCCACGGACTACGAGTCGTCGAAGGCATGCGGGGCGTACGTGCTCGTACACGCGGCCAACGGCGCGTCCATCACGGTCCGTATCACCAACGAATGCCCGGGGGACTGCGCCCCCGGCCAGATCGACCTCAGCGCCCAGGCCTTCGCCAAACTCGCCGCCCCTTCGGCCGGCCGGATCCCGATCACCTGGAACCTGGCGAGCCCCAGCACCTCCGACACGATCTCGATCCGCTACAAGACCGGTTCCACCCGCTATTGGTGCGGCATCCAGGCGATCGGCCACCGAAATCCCCTAGCCCGACTCGAAGTTCGCGCGGGCAGCGGTTGGCGTCAGTTGGAGCGCGCCGACTACAACTACTTCCTCTCCGAGGACGGCAGCGGCTGCGGCGGCGCGCTCAGGCTCACCGACATCTACGGCCAACAACTCACCGTCCCCGCACTCGCGGTACGAGCGAACGTCACGCAGCCCACGCAGGTCCAGTTCGCCAAGCACTGACCGGCTTCAGCCAATGGGCGCGCGCAAGCTGTCACCGGCCAACGTCCGGCGCAACTTCGTCTCGTCCGAACTCCCGGGCGCCGCAGTCAAGATGACGATCTTCAGGTCCGAATCGCCGTCCGTCAGGACGTCACAGTCCACCTCCACCGGCCCGACCTCGGGATGCTCGACCGTCTTGCGGTCCTCGCGATGCGCGCCGACCGTGCCGCTCGCCCACAGCCGTGCGAACGTCGCGTTGCCCGCGGTGAGTTGACGGACGAGCTCCGCCAGGCGCACGTCGTGCGGGAAGCGGCCGGTGGCGCGGCGCAGGTCGGACACGATCGCGAGATCCGAGGCCTCGCCGTTCCGCACCAGCACCGGCCATGAGGCGATACGGACGTCACGTACGCCGTCGCCGGAACCGACCGGGAACCGCTCGCGAGCGAAGTTCCGCTGCTCGGGCGGCTTGGCCGACGGGTCACCGAGCAGCGCCGCCCACCCGGGGTTCCACCAGATCAGCTGCCAGTCGGCGGCGAACACGGCGACGGCGACGTCCCCGAGCCGGTTCAGCACGCGATGCACACCTGACGGCAGGTGATCGGGGATGGGCTCGTCGTTCGGCGGGACCAGCCCGGCCATGCGGTAGAGGTGCTCCCGTTCCACGGCGGTCAGTTGGAGGGCCCGCGCGAGCGAGGCGACGACCTGGGCCGAGGGTGCCGTGGACCGCCCCTGTTCCAGGCGCACCACGTAGTCCACCGACACCCCGGCACGCTCGGCGAGTTCCTCACGGCGCAGCCCGGCCGCACGCCGGGAGCGACCGGACGGCAGCCCCACGTCCGCCGGGGACAACCGCTCCCGCCAGGCCCGGATCGTCGCACCCAGCCCCATGTCGATCCCTTCGTGCGTCGCCATGCCTTCCATCTTCCACCCCCAACCCCTGGTCCTCATCCTGGTCCCGGTCCTGGTACTGCCGTTCCTACGGTCGAAGCGTCCCTGGCAGTGCCCCCGCGCGGTGGGGACGATGGCCGCATGACCACCACGTTCATCACCGGAGCCAACAAGGGCCTCGGCCACGAGACCGCCCGTCGCCTCCTCGCCCTCGGCCACACCGTGATCGTCGGAGCCCGCGACGAGGAACGGGGCAAGGAGGCCGCCGCCGCACTCGGTGCGCGGTTCGTCCGTATCGACGTCACCGACGACGCCTCCGTCACCGCCGCCGCGGCCGATGTCGCCGCGCACGAAGGCGTCCTCGACGTCCTGATCAACAACGCCGGTGTGCACGGCCCGCACGGCGACCCCGCGGACCTGACCGGCGCCGACGCGCTCGGCGTCTTCGACGTCAACGTCTTCGGCGTGGTCCGCACGATCACCGCGTTCCTCCCGCTGCTGAGCCGCTCACCGGACCCGGTGATCATCAACGTCAGCAGCGGCATGGGCTCGCTCGCCGTCACCCACGACCCGTCGCGGATCGAGTCCTCCGTGGTCGCGCCGCTCTACACCGCGTCCAAGGCCGCCCTGACCATGCTGACCACCCAATACGCCAAGGCGCTCAAGGAAGTTCGCGTCAACGCCGCCGACCCCGGCTACACGGCGACCGACCTCAACGGCCACAGCGGCCCCCAGACCGTCACCGAGGGAACCGACGCGATCGTGCGCCTCGCGACGGAAGAACCCGGTGCGGGCTCGGGCCGCCTCATCGACCGCGACGGCCCGCTCGCCCTGTCCTGAACCTCACTCACCACGTTCTGAACCCTGCTCACCCTCTTCTGAACCCCACTCACCCTGTTCTGAACCCCACTCGCGCAACACGGCCGACACAGCTTGGTTTCCCTAGGTGCTACCGGCGGTAACAACTGTGGTGTCGCGGCACGTTCCACGTGTCGGACACATCTCCCGCACCTCCCGTACCTGACCCGGAAGGCACCCCATGGAGAACTCGGCCCCCACTACGATCAGCAGACGAAGAGCCCTGACCGTGGCCGGCGGTGTCGCCGCAGGTGCCGCCCTCGCGGCGCACGCGGTACCGGCGTTCGCGGCCGACGCCTCGTCCGCCGACGCCATCGTCGTCGGGCACGGCCTCGCCGGTCTCGTCGCGACCGCCGAACTGGTCGCCGCGGGAAAGAAAGTGCTGCTCCTGGACCAGGAACCCGAGTCCAACCTCGGCGGCCAGGCCTTCTGGTCCTTCGGCGGACTGTTCCTGGTCGACTCCGACGAGCAGCGGCTCATGGGCATCAAGGACACCCAAGAGCTGGCGTGGCAGGACTGGTTGGGCACGGCCGGCTTCGACCGCGGCGTCGACGACCCGACCGGCCAGGACTACTGGGCCCGCAAGTGGGCCGAGGCGTATGTGGACTTCGCGGCCAACGAGAAGCGGTCCTGGCTCTACGGCCTCGGCATCCGCTGGTTCCCGATCGTCGGCTGGGCCGAGCGCGGCGGCGGCCTCGCCGACGGACACGGCAACTCGGTGCCCCGCTTCCACGTCACGTGGGGGACGGGCCCGGCCGTGGTCGAGCCGTTCGAGAAGCAGGTGCGGGCCGGTGTCGCGAGCGGGAAGGTGACCTTCAAGTTCCGGCACCGCGTCGACGAGATCGTCCGCACCAACGGCACTGTGACCGGCGTGCGCGGCGCCATCCTCGAACCCAGCACCGCCCAGCGCGGCAAGGCCACCTCCCGCACGGTGGTGGGCGACTTTGAGCTCAACGCCCCTGTGGTGATCGTGACTTCGGGCGGCATCGGCGCCAACCATGATCTCGTACGCCAGAACTGGCCGGCCCGGCTCGGCACCCCGCCCAAGACGATGATCACCGGTGTGCCCGCGTACGTGGACGGCCGGATGCTGGGGATCACCGCGTCGGCGGGCGGCCGTATCGTCAACCCCGACCGGATGTGGCACTACACCGAAGGCCTCAGGAACTACGATCCGATCTGGCCCAACCACGGCATCCGCATCCTCCCGGGACCGTCGTCGATGTGGTTCGACGCCACCGGCAAGCGGTTCTCCGCCCCCGACATGCCGGGCTACGACACCCTCCACACCCTGGGCTCGATCACCGCCAGCGGCTACGACTACTCGTGGTTCGTCACCACGAGCAAGATCATCGCGAAGGAGTTCGCGCTCTCCGGCTCGGAGCAGAACCCGGACCTCACCAACAAGGACATCCTGATGCTGCTCTCGCGCATCTGGCAGACGCCGGAGCCGATCGAGAAGTTCAGGAAGAACGGCGTCGACTTCATCACCGCCACCACCCTCTCCGAACTGGTCCTCGGCATGAACAAGCTCACCGGCGACGGCCTGATCAAACTCGCCGACCTGCAACGGCAGATCGAGGCCCGCGACCGGGAGATCGACAACGCGTACTCGAAGGACGCCCAGGTGATGGGCATCCGCAACGCCCTTTCCTATCCAGGGGATTCGCTCAGCCGTACGGCCGCGATCCACAAGATCCTCGACCCGAGCGCCGGGCCGCTGATCGCCGTCCGCCTCAACATCCTCACCCGCAAGACCCTCGGCGGCCTCCAGACCGACCTCTCGGGCCGCGTGCTGGATGCCACCGGTAAACCAATTCCCGGTCTGTACGCGGCCGGTGAGGTCTCCGGCTTCGGCGGCGGGGGAGTGCACGGCTACCGCTCGATGGAGGGCACCTTCCTCGGCGGCTGCCTGTTCTCCGGCCGCCAGGCGGGCCGCGCGGCAGCTGCCGCGCTCTGACCGTCTACGGCAGCTCTCCGCCCCTCGGCAACTCGGCTCACTCCGGTCCGAGTTGCCGAGGGGGTGCGACTATCCCAGGACGAGCGGCAACTTGGTGTCCAGCGAGCCCAGTTGAGACTGCTCCTCGCCGGTCGGGGCGCGCCGCCCGGTGCCGACCAGCAGCGCGTCCGTATCGGAGAACGACGACGGGAAGGCTGCCCCGGCGATCTTCTCAAGCAACTCCCGTGCACCGGCAAGCACTTCAGCCGACGGCCCCGCCGCGTCCGGGAGATGCGCGACCAGGTCGAGGTGGTGCAGGGTCCACTCCAGGACGTACGCGGAGAGGTAGTCGCCCGCGGTGAGCACCTCGTCCTGCGTGCTCACCCGCAGGCCGGGGTCGGCGAGCCGGGCGGCGCGGCCCGCGGCCGAACCGACGTCTTCCAGATGGAACTTGAGCAGCCGGGGCTCCTCGTACGCGGCGGCCAGCCGGACGATCAGCGCGTCGAGCGGATCGTCGCCGGTGGGCGGTGTCTGTGAGACGGCCCAGTAGGTCACCGCGTCACGGGTCGGTTCCGTGTCGGCGGGCGTCACGAGGGTGATCAGCACGTCCTGCGCGTCGATGACCAGATGGCAGACCAGGTCCCGCACCAGCCACCCGGCACAGCCCGACGGCCGCGCGAAGCCCTCGTCCGAGAGGTCTGCCACCGCCGCGAGCAGGGCCGTCCACGAGCGTGAGAAGAGATCCACGTCGGCAAGCTAGTGCGACGTCAACGCGGGCTGCAAGCACCGGTGTTCTCCAGTGGACCGTGTCACGGGATCCTGCGGTGGATGTCCGCCAGCAGGTTCCGCATAGCCATGCGGAAGAGCTCGGCCTGATGCTCACCGAGGAAGGACGTGTGCCCGAAGACCTCCAGGGCGACAAGGCCGTGCAGGTGTCCCCATGCGCTCATCAGCAGAGCGGTCGCGGGGGAGGGCAGGTACCCCTGGCCGTAGTGCGGCAGTTGTTCCAAGTAGGCCTGGAGCGACGGCGAGAGCACGGGGACCTCGGCCGCGGCGAGTTGCTCCGCGCTGTACCCCTTGAACAGCTCGCGCTCGAAGATCTCGCTCATCCGGCGTGAAGCCTGCGTCGTCGGGCCGTCGGTGGGGGCCACGTAGTCCCGCAGGGGTGTGCCGTAGAGGAGTTGGAAGCGCTCGGGATGGGCGATGGCCCAGTGGCGGTAGCCCTCGGTCGCGATCACCAGGCGGGGCAGGTCCGGGTCGTCCGACGGGGTGTCGACGGCGGCCTGCACGGCATCGGCCAGGTCGTCGTACGCCTTGGTGACGAGCGCGGTGACGAGGGCGTCCCGGCTCGGGAAGTAGTGGTAGAGCGCCTGCACGGTCATGCCGAGGCTGCGCGCGACCGCTCGCAACGACAGGGCGGCAGGCCCGTGTTCGGTGAGGTGGCGCTCGGCCGCGGCCACGATCTCCTGCGTGGCGGCGGCCCGGCGCCGCTGGCGCAGCGAGGGCGGGGCGGTCGTGACTTCCTCGACGGGCATGCAGCGACCGTACGACGGCAACTCCCTCGGCGCGTCGCGGAGTTCCAAGGTGTGAGGAAAATCTAACACTGCCAAATCTTCTTGCTCCTCACTAACGTCGTGCGCGGCGACGAAGAGCGCCCAGTTGTTCAACTCCGGCCGTTTCGCGCCTTTTTCGACATATGGGCATCGAGCGTATGGACATCAAACGTTCGGACATCTAAGGAGAACAGGCGTGTTTGAACGCATAGCCGAACTGGCGATCCGCCGCTCCCGGCTGGTACTCGTCGTCGCCGTCGTGGCTGTGGCCCTGATGGGTGTGCTGGGTGCCGGAGCGTTCGCCAAATTGTTGGGAGGCGGCTACGACGACCCGGCCTCCCAGTCCTCCCGGGCCGCGAGGGTCATCGACGAGAAGTTCGGCGGGGAGACGAATCTGGTCCTGCTGGTCCGTGCCGACGAGGGGCGCGTCGACACCCCGGGCGCGCAGCGCAGCGGCCGGGACCTGGTGGCCCACCTCAAGAAGGAACAGCACCTCGAGAACGTCATCTCGTACTGGGACACGGGCAGTTCGGACCTCCGCTCCAAGGACGGTCGCGACGCCATGGTGCTTGCCCATGTGAAGGGCGACGACACCGAGCGGGACGAGAACTCGAAGAGTGTCATCGACGCGTACACCGGACCGTACGAGAAGACGCTCACGGTCCGGGCGGGCGGCGGTGCCGCCGTGACCAGCGACATGGGCACCCAGTCGGCCAAGGACCTCGTCCTGGCCGAGTCCATCGCCGTGCCGCTCACCCTCGTACTGCTCCTGCTCGTCTTCGGCAGCATGGTGGCGGCCCTGCTGCCGCTGGCCATCGGAACCATCGCCATCGCGGGCACCTTCGCGGAGCTGTACGTCCTCGGCAGCGTCACCGACGTCTCCGTCTTCGCGATCAACCTGACCACCGCGCTGGGCCTCGGTCTCGGCATCGACTACGCCCTGCTGATGGTCAGCCGGTTCCGCGAGCAACTCGCTTCAGGAGCAAGCGTGGACGACGCCGTCCGGCGCACGGTGAGCACCGCGGGCCGTACGGTCGCGTTCTCCGCCGCGACCGTGGCGGCGGCGCTCGCGGCACTCCTGGTGTTCCCGCAGTACTTCCTGCGCTCCTTCGGCTACGCCGGTGTCGGTGTGGTCGTCATCGCGGCCGTCAGCACCCTGTTCGTCATGCCGGCGCTGTTCATCGTCCTGGGCCACCGGGTCAACGGCGGGCGGCTGCCGTGGACGAACCGTCGCCGCCCCGGCACCCGCGCACCCCTGTGGGGACGGCTGGCCGGCACCGTCATGCGGCGTCCCGCGCTCACCGCCCTGCCCGTGCTCGCGGTCCTGCTGCTCGCGGCGAGCCCGCTCCTCGGCATCACCTTCGGCACCCCGGACGAGCGTGTCCTGCCCGAGGACGCCACCAGCCGCCAGGTCTCCTCCGTACTGCGCGAGAAGTTCGACGGCAACGAGGACTCCGCCCTCCACATCGTCATCGGCACATCCGTGAGCAGGACCCCGCTGGAGTCGTACGCGACCGAACTGTCCGGGCTCAAGGGCGTCGTCCGGATCGAGACCAGCGCGGGAACCTACGCCGCCGGACGGCCGACCGCGACCGACGCCGGCAGCAGCGCCCTCGGCCGCTCCGACGCGCAACAGATCAACGTGGTGAGCACCCTGACACCCAAGTCGGACGCGGCCCAGAGCCTGGTCCGGGATGTGCGCGCGGTCGCCCCGCCGACCGGAACACACCCTCTGGTAGGCGGAGTCGACGCCGTACTCGTCGATTCCAAGCACTCCGTCGGCAGCCGGCTCCCGCTCGCCGTGGCCCTGGTCGCCCTCACCACCTTCCTCCTGCTCTTCCTGTTCACCGGCAGCGTCGTACAGCCGCTGCGCGCGCTGCTCCTCAACATGGTCAGCCTGGGCGCGACCCTCGGCGTCATGACCTGGATCTTCCAGGACGGGCACCTCTCCTCCCTGCTCGGCTTCACGGCACAACCCATGGACGTGTCGATGACAGTGCTGATGTTCTGCATCGCCTTCGGGCTCTCGATGGACTACGAGGTCTTCGTCACCAGCCGGATCAAGGAACTCCACGACCAGGGCGAGGACAACGAGTCCGCCGTGACCAACGGCCTCGGGCACACGGGACGCATCGTCACCGCGGCCGCCTGCCTGCTCGCGGTGAGCTTCTTCGCCTTCGGGACGGCGAAGCTCAGCTTCATGCAACTCTTCGGCCTGGGCAGCGGGTTGGCCATCCTCATCGACGCCGTCGCCGTACGCGGCATCCTCGTCCCCGCCGCGATGCGCGTGCTCGGCCGCTCGGCCTGGTACGCGCCCGGCTTCCTCCGGAAGTTCCACCAGCGGTTCGGTCTGAGCGAGGGCGGTCCCACGTCCGAGCCCGGACTGGTCGAGAGGGATGCGTCCACAGTGCATTAGCCCTAATATGATTAGAGCTAATGTATCTAGCGGGGAGGGCCCGCCCGTGGACCTACGGCAAGTGTTCGACGACCTGGTGCGCTTCGAGACCGACCTGTGGAACGGGATCGACGCCCGGCTCCGGCAGGAGTGCGACGTGACGCTGGGCGGCCTGAACGTGATGCTCGTCGTGGAACGCGCGGGTTCCTGCCGGGTGAACGACATAGCCGCCGCTCTCTCGATCACCGTCGGCGGCGCCAGCCAGGCCGTCGACCGGCTGGAGAAGCTCGGCCACTGCACCCGGCGGCCCCACCCCGCCGACCGCCGTTCCTCGATCGTCGAACTGGCGCCTTCCGGGCGGGAGTTGGTGGCAGCGGCCGGTCCGGTGTTCGACGGCGAACTCGCGACACGGCTGGCCACCCCACTCCCGGACGCTGCGCTCGGGCACCTGGCCCATGCGCTCGCCGTGCTCCGAGCAGCCACCCCACCCAGCCCAACACCCCTGACGAAGGAGACCTGATGAGCCCCGCACAAGCACGAGCCGTGCGCTTCGACGAGTACGGCGACCGTGACGTCCTCCGCGTCACCGAGGTACCGATGCCCCGACCCGCCGCAGGGGAAGTCCTCGTCGAGGTACGGGCGGCCGGCATCAACCCCGGTGAGGCGGCGATCCGTTCGGGCGCGATGCACGAGCGGTTCCCCGCGACCTTCCCGTCCGGCCAGGGCAGCGACCTCGCCGGCGTCGTCACCGAACTCGGCGCGGGCGTCACCGACTTCGCCCTCGGCGACGAGGTGCTCGGCTTCTCCTGGCGGCGCTCCAGCCAGGCCACCCACGTCGTCGTACCGGTGTCGCAGCTCATCTCCAAGCCGGACGCCCTGAGTTGGGAGGTGGCCGGCTCCCTCTACGTCGTCGGCTGTACCGCGTGGGCCGCCGTAGAAGCGGTGGCTCCCAAGCCCGGTGAGACCGTCGCCGTCTCGGCCGCGGCGGGCGGGGTGGGCACGGTCGTCGTCCAACTCCTCGCCGTACGTGGCGCGCACGTCCTCGGCATCGCCTCGCCCGCCAACGCCGACTGGCTCACCGCCCACGGCGCGACCCCGGTCCCGTACGGTGACCGGCTCGCCGGTGCGCTCCGTGCGGCGGCGCCCGATGGGATCGACGCGTTCATCGACCTCTTCGGCCCCGAGTACGTCCAACTCGCCGTAGAACTGGGCATTTCCAGGGACCGGATCGAGACGATCATCTCGTTCCAGAAGGCACAGGAACTCGGCACCAAGAGCGCGGGCAGTGCAGATGCCTCCACCCGCGAGGTCCTCACCGAGATGGCCGACCTCGTCGCCTCCGGCCGTATCGAGATCCCCATCGCCGCGACCTACCCGCTCGACGGCGTCCGCGACGCGTTCGCCGAACTCGAGAAGCGGCACACGCGCGGAAAGATCGTGCTCATTCCCTGAAGCGACCCGGCATCACTTGCTGCCGCGGAGGGCCGACGTGGTCTTCCCGGTGCGTTCGCGCAGCAGCACCCGCAGGGTGTTGGGGTGCTCGTAGCCGACCTTCCTGGCGATGGTCTCCAGGGACAGGCCGGTGGTGCGCAGGAGGTGTGACGCGCGTTCGATCCGCAGGTCCTGGACGAAGCGGATGGGAGACGTCCCGACCGTGCGCTGGACGGAGCGTTGCAGGGTGCGCTCGCTGACGCCGATGGCCTTGGCCGCCTCGGGGATGGTGATGGGCTCGGCCAGATGCTCGCGGGTCCAGACCTCGAAGGCCGCGACGGTGGGATCGCTCTGGGCCAGCGCGCTGGGAATGGTGTACGCGGCCTGCGACGGGCGTTCGTCGACCACGAGATAGCGGGCGACCAGGTCGGCGAGCGCGGGGCTGCCCGCCCGGACGATCGACAGCGCGAGATCGACATGGCCGAAGGCCGCACCGGCGGTGGTGATGCCGTCGCAGCTGATGACCATCTGGCTGTGATCCACCACGACTTTCGGATACCTGTTCCGGAACACCGGCGACAGCCACCAGGTCGTCGTGGCGCGCACGCCGTCCAGCACGCCCGCCTCGGCCAGCAGGAAGGTGCCCGCGCACGCCGAGGCAATGGGCGTGCCCCGCAGCCGAGTTCGCGTGATGAGGTCGCGGACGGGACGGGACACGTCACCGCCGACATGGTCGAGCAGCGCCGAGGCATCGCTCTCCCCGAGCGCCGGTACGACCAGAAGGCCCGCCGTCTCGGCCGCGTCGAGCGGCTCGGGCGCCACGACGAGCCCCGCCCTGGTCCGCACCTGCGGAGCGGGGCCGACCAGTGTCACGTCCCAGGTGGGCGCCGACTCATGGATCTGCCCGCCCAGCGCGTTGGCGTTGCTCAGCACGTCGAGGACCACGGAGAGCCCCGAGTCGAACACCCCGTCGTAGACGATGACCGCTACTCGCATGGCGGGAACACTATCAACCGTGTCGTTTCTGCCGCTGATGTGATCACCGGCCACCGCCATAGGTTCGTGGTGCGCCGGGATTCCGGCGGTACGTACGCAGCAAGGAGTGGTCACAGTGAAGGTCGGTCTGTTGGTACGCATCGAGGCCAAGCCGGAGTACGCCGACGAGGTGGAGGCCATGCTGCGCGGCGCACAGGAGTTGGCCGAGCAGGAGGAGGGCACGGTGACGTGGTTCGCGTTCCGTGAGAACGCCACCACCTTCGGGGTCTTCGACACCTTCGAGGACGAGCAGGGACGCCAGGCACACCTGACGGGCCGGATCGCCGCGGCACTGGGGGAGGTCGCGCAGACGAAGCTCAGCGCGCCGCCGGTGATCGCCCCGGTGGACCTGCTGGGGGCCAAGGTCTCCTGAGCCGAGCTCCCCGCGAACCTGTGTGACGACACCGGCCGCAAGCTCGTCAAGCAGGCATACGCGGGCTGCCTGTAGCGACCCGTGCGATCCGCTACGCGTGACGTGCTGCCCCGCTGTCAGCGGCGCAGCCCCAGCGCGGCACGTCCCGCGTAGCGTGCCTGGTCGCCCAAGTCCTCCTCGATGCGGACGAGTTGGTTGTACTTGGCGGTGCGGTCGGAACGGGAGAGCGAACCGGTCTTGATCTGGCCGCAGCCGGTGGCGACGGCGAGATCGGCGATCGTGGTGTCCTCGGTCTCGCCGGAGCGGTGGGACATGACGACGGTGTAGCCGGCGCGGTGGGCCGTCGCCACGGTGGCCAGGGTCTCGGTGAGGGTGCCGATCTGATTGACCTTCACCAGGATCGAGTTGGCGATCCCGTCCCGGATCCCGGCGCTCAAGAGCGTCTCGTTGGTGCAGAAGACGTCGTCGCCGGTGAGCTGGCAGCGCTCGCCGAGCCGGGCGGTCAGCGCCTGCCAGCCGTCGTGGTCGTCCTCGGCCATCGGGTCCTCGATCGACGCGATGGGGTAGCGGTCGACCAACTCGCCCAGGTAGTCGGCGTGTTCGGCCGGGGTGCGGCGGACGCCCTCGCCCGTGTAGTCGTAGACGCCGTCGTGGAAGAACTCGGACGTGGCCGGGTCCAGGACGAGGGTGATGTCGGTGCCGGGCTTGTAGCCGGTCTTCTCGATGGCGTGGACGACGAAGTCGAGGGCCTCGTCGGCGGTGCGCAGCGCGGGGGCGAAGCCGCCCTCGTCGCCCACGTTCGCGCTGTGGCCGGCGGCGAGCAGGTCGCGGCGCAGGGTGTGGAAGACCTCCGAGCCCATCCGGACGGCCTCGGCGAAGGTGGCCGCGCCGATCGGCGCGATCATGAACTCCTGGAAGTCGAGCGGGTTGTCGGCGTGCGCGCCGCCGTTGACGATGTTCATCATCGGCACCGGCAGCAGGCGGGCGTCGACGCCGCCGATGTAGCGGTACAGGGGCAGCCGGTGGGCGGCGGCGGCCGCCTTGGCGGTGGCCAGGGAGACGCCGAGCAGGGCGTTGGCGCCGAGCCGTGACTTGGTGTCCGTACCGTCCAGCTCGATCATGGACCGGTCCACGGTCGCCTGGTTCTCGGCGTCGAGCCCGATCACGGCGTCCGCGATGCTCTCGTTGACGGCGTCGACGGCGCGCCGAACTCCCTTGCCGTGGAAGCGAGTCGGGTCCCCGTCGCGCAGTTCCACCGCCTCCCGGGCGCCGGTGGAGGCGCCCGACGGTACGGCGGCCCGGCCGAGCGAGCCGTCCTTGAGTTCGACGTCCACCTCGACGGTGGGATTGCCCCGGCTGTCGATGATCTCGCGTGCGACGACCCGGCTGATGGCGGTCACGGTGCGACTCCTCACGCAGGGCCCGCGTCTCTGGCATCGGCGGGCAGTAAGTTCCACTGGGATACAAAGTGGGTCCTGAAAAAGAACTTACTATGGGTGCATGAGGAAGCACAACGCAGATGAGACCTGCGGCATCGCCGCTGCCGCCGCGGTCATGGGGGACTGGTGGAACGTTCTGATCCTGCGGGAGATCGCCCGCGGACACGTCCGCTTCGACGCGCTGGCCGCCGAGATCGGCCTGTCCCGCAACGTCCTCACCGAGCGCCTCGGCCGGCTCGTCGCCCACGGCGTCCTGCGCCGCAGCCTCTATCAGCGACGCCCGGTGCGCTACGAGTACGTCCTCACCGATGCCGGGCTCGCGCTGCTGCCGCTGCTCGTCGCGATGCAGGACTGGGGGGACCGGTGGATGCTCGGCGACGGCGGCCTCACCGCCACGGCCGACACCGACAGTGCCGAGCACACCCGCGTGCACGTCCTCACCGGCACCCGCCTGCCCGAAGACCTCGAACTCCCCGGCACCCAGGGCACGGACCTGCCCGTCGTCCCGCCGGACGCCGCCGCGACCGTGCTGTTCACCTACCCCGGCACGGGCATCGACTGGGACGAGCGGATCCCCGGAGTCGCAGGCTGCACACTGGAGAACCGGCTCTTCCGCGACGCCTGGCCCGACTTCCGCCGAGCGGGCGTGGACGTACGCGGCATCAGCACCCAACTCCCGCACGAGCAGGCCGAGTTCGCCCGCGCGGAGGAGATCCCGTACCCCCTCCTCTCCGACGCCCACCACCACCTGGGCGCGGCCCTGCGACTGCCGACCTTCCGCGGCGCCGGCCGCCTGCGCCACAAACGCCTGATCCTGGTCGTCGACGCCGAACGGACCGTACGGCACGCCCTGTTCCCGGTCGACGACATACCGCACGCCGTCGGGCAGAGCCTGCGGCTGGCCGAGGACTGCGCTCGTGCCGCCTGGGGGCGAGGTTTGTGACGGTTCTTGTGAGCCCTCGCCGTATTTCAGGGGGATACCCGCGTTTCAGGGGGATGTCCGCGCTGCTCTGCCAGCGGCAGAACAGCGGCCGGACCGGGCTCGACGATCACTACAGTCCCGTCTCATGACGACGATTACGACGCGTACGGTCGAGTACCCGGCCGACGGTCTGATGATGATCGGGCACCTCGCGCTCCCGGCCGGTGTCGACCGCCGGCCCGCGGTGCTGCTCGGACCAGAGGGCATGGGGCTCAGCGACGTCGAACGCCGCCGGGCCGATGCTCTCGCCGAGCTGGGATACATAGCGCTGGCCTTCGACCTCCACGGCGGGCGCTATTTGAGCGACCCCGAGGAGATGCTGGCCCGTTGCCTGCCACTGCTCGCTGATCCCGAGCGGATGCGGAGCATCGGCCATGCGGCACTCGACGTGTTGCGCACCGAACCGCGGACCGACCCCGCCCGGATCGCCGCCGTCGGCTACGGCACCGGGGGCGCCGTCGGACTGGAACTCGGGCGCGACGGCGTCAACCTGCGCGCGATCGGCACAGTCAACGCACTGACCACGGGCCGACCGGGCGAGGCGGCGCGCATTCGCTGCCCGGTGTGGGCCGGGGTCGGTTCGGAAGACCCGATCATGCCGCCCGCGCAACGGAACGCGTTCACCGCGGAGATGCAGGAGGCGGGTGTCGACTGGCGCCTCGCGGTCTACGGCGGCGCCCTGCACGCCTTCCACCATCCGCCGGTCGACCACCCCACGGTCCCCGGCGTCGGCTACCACCCGCAGCACGCGCAGCGAGCCTGGCGCGACGTCGTCGACCTGCTCGCCGAGTGCCTGCCCGTGACAGAGGATCCGGGGGCATGACCCGGGCGGACCTGCCGGCCCCGGGCTTGGTCGGCGTCATGCCAGGGACGCCTCAAGCACAGGTTCAAAGATGGGTTCTGAGACAGGCGGGCGGTGCTACGCGAACCCGCCGTTGCTCATGAGGAGTTGGCCGTTGATCCACTGGCCCTCCGGTGAGCAGAGGAAGTCGACGAGGTGGGCGGTGTCCTGCGGGGTGCCGAGGCGGCCGAGCGGCGTCTGACGCAGCACGTGCGCGCGCCCTTCCTCGGTCATCCAACCGGTGTCCACCGGCCCCGGGTTGACCACGTTGGCGGTGATGCCGAGGTGGGCGAGTTCGTGCGCGGCGGCCAGGGTGATGCGGTCCAGGGCGCCCTTGCTGGCGCCGTAGGGAAGGTTTTCGACGGTGTGGTCGCTGGTGAGGGCGATGATCCGGCCGCTGCCCGGAGCGGCGGCGAACCGTCGGCCGTACTCCCGGATCAGCAGCCAGCTGGCACGGGCGTTGACCGCGAAGTGCCGGTCGAAGCTCTCGACGGTGGTGTCCAGCAGACCGGAGTCCACCGACTCGCAGTGGCACATCACCAGGGCCGTGACACCGCCCAGATCGCGTTCGACCTCGTCGAAGACGCGCGCCGGGGTCTCCGGGTCGGCCAGGTCCGCCTCAACTGCCTTGGTGGCGACGCCGTGTTGCGCGAGGGCGTCGGTGATGGCCGAGGTCGCGCCGGGCTCGGAGCCCCAGGCCATGCGTGCGTCGTAGGGAGCCCAGTACGTGAAGGCGAGGTCCCAGCCGGAGGCGGCCAACCGACGAGCGATACCCGCACCGATGCCGACGGTCCGCCCCACTCCGGTGATCAGAGCGAGGGGTCGGGCACCTGGGCGGGCGGGGCGCGGCATCATGGTCCGAGATCGTTCATGATCGGATCCGGTTTGGCAACCGCCTTTTCCGTGGGGCGTGTTGTGCGCTCGGAGGTGACTGTTCGGTGCCTTGGTCGAGTGGGTTCCGGCACTCGCGTCGTTCGGCGCGGTGCATCAGGCCTCGATGCGAAGCCAGGTGTCGCCGGCGCGGAGCCACAGAGATCCGTCACGCCCTTGACCGCAGTGCTTGACGACCCTCCCGGGCACGTGGACCTTGTGCCGTTCTGTCACGGTCCAAGTGTCGCCGAGCAGCTCGGCCCGGACCACTTCGGTCGTCCGCTGGTTGTGATCGCGCCTGGTCAGGACCGCGCGGTCGCCGCGTACGGCGAATCCGTCCGGTCGGGGCCGGGGGCTGGGCCAGCTCGTCACCTCGCCGGTGGCGGGGGTGATCCGCGTGAGGAACGTGCCGCCGCGACGAGTTCCGGAGTACCAGATCAGCCAGACCAGATCGCCCTCGGTGGCGGCGGTGCAGCCCTCCAGAGGCACGTCGGGAAGCCGTCCTTCCGGCGCCCAGATCGCTTCTCCCGCGCCACTCCATCCGGCGAGCCCGGCCCCCGACTCCGGATGCCCGCCGTAGATGCCTTCGTCACCGTGGGCCGTCCAGATCGATCCGCTACGGTCGGTCACCAGGGCAGGGAGGTCGTCGCCGACGCAGAAGGCGTTCTCCTGCGCGCCGCTCTCCAGGGAGAACACCCGGGCGTTCGCCCTCCACGCACCGGTGTCGTCCTTCCGCGTACGACCGCCCGCGATGAGGAGCCGCGAGTTCGGGAGCAGGGCGATGTGACTGGGCCGGACCTGCACATCCTTGATCGGTCGGCGTCGAACCGATCCGTCGGCTTGGCGCAGCACCAACGTCCCGTCGAACGGGACCTTCGGGCCCCACCCCACCCAGCCCTTGATGTAACGGATCTGGTGAAGGTGCCTCCGATGAACGAGCAGAACGGCGAGTTCTCCTGTGGGGCCGGCGGTCCACCACAGAGGGCGTCGCCCTGCCCAGAGATCGATGGCAGGCGGTGCCCAGACCCTCTCCACCTCGACGATCGCCGACATCGCGTCTCCCGTTTTTGCGTGGCACGGCAACAGGCCGTCTGCATAAGCTAGTTGATCGGAAAGCCGCCTTCGCCGTCGCTGCCCGGCGGCGCAAGTCCCGGATCACGGCGACCAGAACATCCCCGGCACGCAAGGAGATCCACATGCCCGGCGACCCCGACCCGTACTCCCACGAGGGGGAGGCGGAGGAGCACGAGCTGACCGGCGGTGGCACCGCCCGTGTCTTCCGTATCGGGCAGACTGTACGCAAGCCGGTCATGCCCTGGAGCCCAGCCGTGCACCGGCTGCTGGACCATCTCGAACGCCAGGGCTTCGAAGGCGCCCCCTCGGCGCACGGAACCGACGAACACGGCCGGACGATCCTGACCTACCTGGCGGGCGACGTCGGCAACTACCCACTGTCCGACGCGGTGCGCAGCGGCCAGGCACTCGCCACCTCGGCCCGCCTGTTGCGCCGCTACCACGACGCGACCACCGGCCTCGCCCAACACCCCGGCAGCGACTGGCAGTTCGACGCGCTAGCGCCCGTCGAGGTGATCTGCCACGGCGACTTCGCCCCGTACAACTGCGTGTTCTCCGGCGAGAGGGCCGTAGGGCTCATCGACTTCGACGCCGCCCGCCCCGGCCCCCGCGCCTGGGACCTCGCCTACGCCCTCTACCGGTACGCCCCGCTCACCCACCCCGACAACCACGACGGCTGGGGCACGACCGAGCAACAGGCCTACCGCGCCCGGGAGTTCCTCGACGCCTACGGCTGCACCCGTGAGGAACGGCAGTCGGTGATGGACATGGCCGCACCGCGGCTGGAGTCCCTCGCGGACTTCATGCGGGAAGGGGCCGCCGCCGGTGACGAGAACTTCCGGCGGCACATCGAGGAGGGGCATCTCGCCCTGTACGTACGGGACATCGACTACATCCGCGACCACGCCGAGGTGTGGGCACGCCTTGCCTCGTGAACCTGCGTGCCCCTGTGGGCAGTTGGAGTGGATCTTCGGCGGGGATCCTTGCCCCGAAGGACCTGGCGGGGGCATCCCGGCTGCGGTTAGACAACGATGATCGCGACTCCAGGCCAGGAAGTGAGCACGTGCACGCCCGAGACGAAGTCCGCCCGCAGGAAGCCGGAGCCCGGCGTACTTCGGTGAGCGGCCCCGCAGTCCATACCGTCACGCCTTCGCACGAGTTGCTGTCGCTCCAGGGCAGGGCGGGCAACGCCGGGGTCGTACAGATGCTCAGCGAAGGAGGGCACTCCTGGGCCGGACGGGCAGCTGACCCCGCTCCGGCCGTGCAGCGGGCGGTGGTTCAGCGCAGCAAGTTGTCGCACGGGAACATCTCGTTCACCAACGTGGCCCTCAAGTACCCGGAATCGCAGGGCAAGGCCACCCGGATCCTGGAGCTGCTGGCCTCCAACACGCAGATCAAGTCCTTTCTCGCTGACCGGACTTGCCGGATCACGCTGGAGAAGCGGACGACGGAGACACGGCGAACGTGGTCGACAAGGGAGCCGAGGGCGTCTTCGTCACACTGGCCTCCTACTACCTCGAGAACTACGACATCGGCTACATCGTCGGCATGCTGTGCCATGAGTTCGGATGCATCCGATGGCGCAGGTCACCCCCGACATGGGCCGGGAGGAGGAGAACTTCCGGGCCATGCCCTACCCGGTGCCGGGCCTCGAAGGGAAGGACGTTCCCGACGGATTCGCGGCGATGAACTCCGCCACCGCCAAGCAGCCCGACCACGTGCTCGGCGTCATCCCCGGAAGCCCGCGGTACACCGTCTACCGTGACGTCACCCTGGAGATGGCGGACCTGCTGCTGCGCGACGTGCACAACAGGGAGGAGGGTGCCCGCGAGCGGGACGTCACCGACCTGATCGACTGCTTCCTCATGGATGTGGCGTCGATCGCCGCGACGAACGACAACCGTGTGCGCGGCATGCCGATCCCGGGCAACAGCGAGGGCGAGGTGATCCGCACGGACATCGCGGCGGTGTACAACGCCTACAGGGCCCGCCTCTCCCAGGACCTGCCCCTGGGGCGCCAGCCCGTCAAACCCCTGTTCCCGCCGGACAAGACCCCGGAAGCCGTCAAGGCCGACTTCGCCATCCTCCTCAAGCGCATCGCCAAGGGGAAACTCTGGGCCTGGAGCATCGACAACAGCGACTGAAGCCCCTAGCGAATGGGGCCAACAGCGACTGAGGCCGCGACAGCGACCGGGGCGAATGGTGACCGGGGCCGACAGCCGCTGGCGCCGAGGCCGACGCCGGTCAGAGAATCGCGCGCACCGGATTTTCACGGGTCGAGGCGTCCGGAGTATCGGACATCCCGCATGTCCACTGTTACGATTCAGTAGAGTTCGCTGCTCAGTCGGGCACCCTGCGATCAGGCTGTCCAAGACCTTCCCCAGGAGACTCCCATGGCGCGCAGGACCGGCCGCGTGACGGCGACCGACGTCGCCAAGGAGGCGGGGGTCTCGCAGACCACGGTCAGCTATGTGCTGAACGACGTGTCGCACCAGAAGATCTCCGACCGGACCCGGCGCAAAGTGCTCGAAGCGGTGGCGAAACTGGGTTACGAACCCTCGGCCGCCGCACGCGCCCTGCGCCTGGGCCGCAGCGATCTCGTGCTGCTCTTCCTTCCCGACGTTCCCGTCGGCGGCACACTGACCGCCCTGGTCGAACTGCTCGGCGACGAACTGGAGCGGCACGGCCTGAACCTCGTCACGCGGCGCGAGCGGCACGCCCCGCTCAAGGCGCTGTGGCGTGAGCTCATGCCGGCGGCCGTGATGACGGCCTTCGACGTCGCCGACGACGACGTGGCCGGCATGCGGGCGGCCGGCATCCACGTGGTCAGCGCCGGGATGGGCCCCGTGGTCGCCCCGGGTGTCCTGACCGTTCCCCAGACCCTGATCGGCACGATGCAGGTCGACCGGCTCGCGGCGACGGGACACACCCGCATCGGCTACGCCGCTCCCGGGGACCCCCGACTCCGGGACTTCCTGGACCTGCGACTCGACGGCGCCCGTACCGCCTGCAAGGAGCGGGGTCTTGAGCCGCCGGTCGTGCTGGAGGTGCCCCTCGACATCTCGGCGGCCGCCGCGGCGGCGGAACAGTGGCACTCAACCGTTCCAGCCGTCACCGGCGTGTGCGCCTACAACGACGAGACGGCCTTCGCCCTCCTCGCCGGCATGCGCAGGGTCGGCCTCGCCGCCCCCGGCGACCTGGCCGTGATCGGCGTGGACAACGACAAGTTGGCGCCGTTCGCGGTACCGCCGCTGACGACGATCGACAACAACCTCGATGTCGCCGTGGGCCGCCTCGCCCGCATGATCGTCAGCGGCGTGACCGGTCAATCCCAGCCACAGACGCCCCAGGTGACTCCGCTGACGCTGGTGGTACGCGAGTCCGCCTGACGCCGACGGGCCCGGTCCGGGTTGGACCGGTCCCACGGAGGCCGAGCCGGTCCTGACGCAGGCCAAGTCGGTCCGACGCGATCCGAGTTGATCCCAGTCGACCCGAGTCGATCCGACCCAGGCCGCTCTGACCAGGACGTCTTCGCCCGATTCCGGGAAAGCCCTTCTCCCCGCGCGACATGTCGCCGCCGCCTGTTGCGGCTCGCCACCCTTCGTCCGGATATCCGCTTCCCAAAAAGCTGATGCACGGCCCTTGTGGTCCACCCATCGCGGGGCTACGTTACGCATACGTTTCACTTGTACGTATCAGTGGCTGATTTCGGACCCACCGAAAAACGGTGGACAGATAGCCCCCTTCCGCCAGGAACGGCTGACCGCCAAGAACGGTCCAGGCCGCGTCAGGACCTGGTTTCCCACTCCCTCCGAGGCCCTTGAGGGCGGCTCGCCGCTCGATGCCGTCCGGTCAACCACTCACCAGCGGAGCACCCATGCGAAGAATCGCGCTGACCGCCGTATCGGCTGTCCTGATGTTGTCCGCGGCCGCGTGCGGCTCGGGATCGGGATCCGGTTCGGGCAAGGCGGCCACCGGCGGCACCCTCACCCTGGCCCCCCTGGTCGCGGCCCAGCCGTGGGATCTGGCCGACGCCGGTCTCGGCAACAACGCGCAGTACTACCAGCCCGTATACGATTCGCTGCTCCGGCTGTCCCCGACGGCCGACGTCAAGCCCAACCTGGCCACCAAGTGGTCGTACAACGCGGCCCGTACGGTCCTCACGATGACCCTGCGCTCCGGCGTCAAGTTCACCGACGGCACCGCCCTGGACGCGACGGCAGTCAAGACCAATCTGCTGCACACCGAGAAGGGCACCAGCGAGGCCGCCGGCCAGCTCAAGGGCATCACCGGCGTCGACGTCGTCAACGCGACCACGGTCGCGATCAAGCTCTCGGCCCCCGACCCCTCCCTCGTCCCGAACCTCGGCAACGTGGCCGGCATGATCGCCAGCCCCAAGGCCATCGCCGCGGGCACGATCAAGACCACCCCGGTGGGCTCGGGGCCGTACACCCTGGACAAGTCCGCGACCACGGACGGCAGTACGTACACCTTCGTGCGCAACCAGGACTACTGGAACAAGGCCGCCTTCCCCTTCGACAAGATCGTCCTCAAGCCGCTGACCGATCCGACCGCCGTGCTCAACGCGCTGCGCTCGGGGCAGGTCAACGGCGCCCTGCTGGCCAGCGCCAAGAACGTCGCGCCGGCAAAGAGCAGCGGGCTGACCGTCACCAAGTACACCTCCGGTGACGTCGAGGGCGTCTACATCTGGGACCGCGAAGGAAAGATCGTCAAGGCGCTCGGCGACGTCCGGGTCCGGCAGGCTCTGAACTACGCCTTCGACCGTTCCACGATCGTCAAGACGGCGAAGCAGGGGCTCGGCAAGGCGACGACCCAGATCTTCAACCCGGGCGGCTCGGCCTTCGACAGCTCGCTCGACTCCAAGTACACCTACGACCCCGTGAAGGCCAAGCAGTTGCTGGCCGAGGCCGGCTACCCGAACGGCTTCTCGGTCACCGTCCCGGACGTGTCGTCGGTCTTCCCGGACCAACAGGCCGCCATGGTGCAGCAGTTGGAGGACATCGGGATCAAGGTCAAGGTCGACAAGATCCCCGTCACCCAGTTCATCAGCGGCCTCCTCGCGGGCAAGTACCCGCTGTCGTACATGACGTTGGCCTCCTTCCGCCCCTGGGACACCATCCAGATCGAGGTGGCGAAGAGCGCGCTGTGGAACCCGCTGCACAGCTCGGACCCGAAGGTCACCGACCTCATCACCAAGGCGCAGTCGGCGACCGGTGCCGCCCAGGACGCGCTGTTCAAGCAGCTCAACACCTACCTCGTGGACCAGGCGTGGAACGCGCCCTGGGACTCCGTGGAGAACACCTACGCGACGACCAAGGGTGTGACCTTCACCCCGCAGACGTTCGCCGCCGTCCCGCCGATCTACAACTTCAAGCCCACTGGCTGACCCGGACGGCACGCCGGGCGGGAACGGTGGTGCCGCCCCCGCCCGGGCGCCGGTCAACACCGGTCAGGGAAAGGCAAGGTGGAGAGACTAATGATCGTTTTCTTGGTCCGGCGCGTCGTCGCCGGGCTGGTCCTGGTCCTGGTGATCGCGACCACGACCTTCGCGCTGATGGGCCTCACCGGCTCCGATCCGGTGCGCCAGATCGTCGGACAGACCGCGACCCAGCAGCAGGTGACCGCCAAGTCCGCCGAACTCGGGCTCGACCAGCCCTTCGTGGTCCGCTACGGCCACTGGCTCGCGGACGCGGTGCACGGCAACCTCGGCAGCTCGTGGTTCAGCGGTGAGTCCGTGACGAGTTCGCTGGAGAACAAACTGCCGGTGACCCTGTCGATCGTGCTGGCCGCGCTCCTGGTGTCGGCCGTGCTGAGCACGGTGCTGGGCGTGGCCGCCGCGGTCCGCCGGGGCGCCCTGGACCAAGTGGTGCAACTGCTCGCGGTGCTGGGGTTCGCCGTACCCAGCTTCCTGGTGGCCCTGGTGTTCGCCGTCGTGATCGGCGTCGACCTGGGCTGGCTACCAGCGACCGGTTACGTCCCGCTGGCGGACTCGGCGGGCGGCTGGCTCCGGTCGATCACCCTCCCCGCGCTGTCGCTCTCCGTCGGAGCGATCGCCGCCACCGCCCAACAGGTGCGCGGCTCCATGGTCGACGTCCTGCGCGCGGACTACGTACGCACCCTCCGCAGCCGTGGCATCAGCGAGCGCAGCCTGCTGTTCCGGCACGCCCTGCGCAATGCCGCCCCGGCCGCGCTGACCGTGCTGGCCCTGCAGTTCATCGGCCTGGTCGGCGGCGCGGTGGTGGTCGAGAAGGTCTTCGGCCTCAACGGGATCGGCAGCCAGGCGACCAGCGCAGGCTCGCAGGGCGACACCCCGGTGGTCATGGGCGTCGTCGTGGTCATGGTCGCCCTCGTCGTGGTGGTCAACATCCTGATGGACCTCGCGTACGGCTGGCTCAACCCGAAGGTGCGTGTGGGATGAAACTTCCCGACTCCGACGACACGACGGGCGCGGTCGCCCCGGCCGTGGCCGCGCAGGGACGGGCGGGAATCCTGCGCCGGCTGCTGCGCAACCCGGTGGCCGTGACCTGCCTGGTCCTGCTCGCGCTCATCTCCCTGGCCAGCCTCTTCGCACCCCTGCTGACCAGCCAGGACCCGGCCCGCTCCTCACTGACCGACAGCCTCGCCCCGATGAGCGGCAAGCACCCCCTGGGCGGCGACGGCGTCGGCCGTGACGTACTGGCCCGACTCCTCTACGGCGGCCGCACCAGCCTGCTCGGCGCGCTGCTCGCGGTGGCCGTCGCCGTGGTGATCGGCGTGCCCGCCGGTCTGGTGGCCGGGTACTACCGCAAGTGGTTCGACGCCGTGAGCAGTTGGGTGTCCAACCTGCTGATGGCCGTACCGGCGATCATCGTGCTGCTCGTCGTGATGTCCGCGGTGGGGCAGAACACGTACCTCGCCATGGCGGTCTTCGGCGTGCTGATGTCGCCGGGCGTCTTCCGGCTGATCCGCGCCTCGGTGATCTCCGTACGCGAGGAGCTGTACGTCGACGCGGCACGGGTGTCCGGCCTGACCGACGCCCGGATCATCCGCCGGCACATCCTGCCCGTCGTGCAGGCGCCGACCATCATCCAGGCCGCCCAGATGCTCGGCCTCGGCATCGTCATCCAGTCCGGGCTCGAGTTCCTCGGCCTGGGCTCGGCGACCCAGGCGAGCTGGGGCTCCATGCTCAACGACGCCTTCGGGAACATCTACACCAAGCCGGAGTTGATGGTCTGGCCCGGGCTCGCGCTCGCCGTGACCGTCGCCGCGTTCGGCCTGTTGGGCAACGCCCTGCGGGACGCGCTGGACGGGACTGCCGTGACCGGGCGGAAGCCGTCGCGTGGCGCTACGACCCGTAAGCCGGGCGCGGAGAAGAAGGCGCCGCCCGTCATCTCCGAGGCGCAGGACACGGACGATGCCCTGCTGGTCCTCGAAGGCCTGACGGTCTCCTATCCGACGGCCCAGGGCGAGAAGACCGTCGTCGACGGCGTCTGCTTGACCGTGCGCCGGGGCGAAGTACTCGGACTCGTGGGGGAGTCGGGCTCGGGCAAGAGCCAAACCGCCTTCGCCATCCTCGGGTTGCTGCCCAGGGAAGCCCAAGTCGCCACCACCCGGCTGGAGTTCGACGGCACGGAGCTGGGGCGCCTCGGCCGCGCGGCCATGAACCGCTACCGCGGCCACCGGATCGCCTACGTCCCGCAGGAACCCATGTCCAACCTCGACCCCTCCTTCCGTATCGGCGCCCAACTGGTCGAACCGGTACGCCGACACCTCGGGCTGTCGGCCGCCGAGGCGAGGACCAAGACCCTCGGCCTGCTGGAGCGCGTCGGCATCTCCGACCCGGAACGGGTCTTCCGCGCCTATCCGCACCAGATATCCGGCGGTATGGCGCAGCGCGTCCTCATCGCCGGCGCCGTGTCCTGCGAACCGGATCTGCTCATCGCCGACGAGCCGACCACGGCGCTCGACGTGACCGTGCAGGCCGAGGTGCTCGACCTGATGCGGTCCCTGCAGAGCGAGCGGAACATGGGTGTGATCCTGGTGACCCACGACTTCGGCGTGGTGGCCGACCTCTGCGACCGCGTGACGGTGATGCAGACCGGCGCGGTCGTGGAGTCCGCACCGGTGGACCAGTTGTTCGCCGATCCGCAACACCCGTACACCCGCATGCTCCTGGCGTCCACGCTGGAGGACGCCGAGCCGCGGTCCGCGCTGAGCCTGAGCCGCACCGTGTCGGCGAGCGCGGCGGGAGCAGTGGGCATCGCGGGAACCACGGACCCCGCAGGCGTCACCAACAGTGCGGGCATCACGAACACCGGACGTCAGGAGGGTCCGGCATGACCGGGACATCGAACGGGACCATGAACGGGACACCGCGCAAGGAACGCCCGGCCGAACCCCTGCTGGTGGCCGAGGACTTGGTCGTGGAGTACCCGTCGAAGGGCTGGCGCAAGCCGCCGTTCCGGGTGCTCAAGGGCGTGTCGATCAGCATCGGCGCGGGCGAGACGCTCGGGCTGGTCGGTGAGTCGGGCTCGGGCAAGACCACGCTGGGCCGGGCCGTCCTCGGACTGGCCCCGATCGCCTCCGGCACCGTCCGCTTCGACGGCAAGGTCATCTCGGGTCTCGGCGCGAAGGAACGCCGGGCGCTGAGCAGCGACATCCAGGTGGTGTTCCAGGACCCGTACACCTCCCTCAACCCTGCGATGACGGTGAACGACATCCTCAGCGAACCGCTGCGCGTCGCGGGTACCCCTCGGGCGGAGGCCGAGAAGCGGGTGCGGGATCTGCTCGACCACGTACGGCTGCCCGCCGACGCGGGGGAGCGGCTGCCACGGGAGTTCTCCGGCGGACAGCGCCAACGCATCGCCATCGCACGGGCGTTGTCCCGGGACCCGAGGGTCATCGTCTGCGACGAACCGGTCAGCGCACTGGACCTGTCGACCCAGGCCCGGGTACTGGACCTGTTCGTCGAGATCCAGGAACGCACCGGCGTCGCCTACCTCTTCGTCACCCACGACCTCTCCGTGGTCCGGCACATCAGCCACCGGGTCGCGGTCATGCGCGGCGGGGAGATCATCGAGACCGGCGACGCGGCGACCGTCACCACCGCACCCCAACACCCGTACACCCAGCGGCTGTTGCTCGCCGCGCCGGTGCCGGACCCGCAGCGGCAGGCGGAGCGCCGGGCCGAACGGCGACGGCTGGCGGCGGTCCTGGCGGCCGGCACCTCCACGGAAGTTCCCACCAACGCCTCGATGTCGGGAGACCGAGCATGACGCTGCCCAACCCCACCGTCCCCGGCTTCCACCCGGACCCCAGCATCACCCGCGTCGGCGACGACTACTACCTCGCCTGTTCCAGCTTCGAGTACCTCCCCGGCATACCGCTGTTCCACAGCCGCGACCTGGTGCACTGGGAGCAGATCGGCAACGTGGTGACCCGGCCGGGGCAGTTGGCGGTGGAGAAGGTCCCGACGCTCGGCGGTGCCTGGGCGCCCACCATCCGGTTCCACGACGGCCGCTTCTGGCTGGTCGTCACCGACGCGATGGGGCGCGGCAGTCTCATCTTCACCGCCGACCGCGCCGAGGGCCCCTGGTCCGACGGCATCGTCATGGAAGGCGTGCCCGGCATCGACCCAGACCTCGCGTGGGACGCCGACGGCACCTGCTTCGTCACCTACTCGGGACTCCAGCTCGACGGAGACCGCGCCGGCGAGCACCTCGGCGTCCAGCAGGTCCGCATGGACCTGGAAACGGGCCAAGCCCTCGAAGAACCACGGTCGTTGTGGTCGGGCACGGGCCTGATGTTCCCCGAGGCGCCGCACCTCTACGAGATCGACGGCACCTGGTACCTCCTGATCGCCGAGGGCGGCACCGAACGCGGGCACTCCGTGAGCATCGCCCGCGGTCCCCGTCCGGACGGCCCCTTCGAAGGCTGCCCGGCCAACCCGGTGCTCAGCGCCCGCAGCACCGACCGCCCGGTCCAGAACACAGGCCACGCCGACCTCGTACGCACCCCCGACGGCGGCTGGGCACTGTTCCTGCTGGGCATGCGCCCCGGCGGACTGACCAGGGCTTTCTCCCCCATGGGCCGGGAGACGTTCAGCACCACGCTGGAATGGGTCGACGGCTGGCCGGTGGTGCAGCCGGTCCAACTGACCCCGCCCACCGCACCGGTTGAGCACCACGACGACTTCACCGGCGCCCAACTCGGCCTGGAATGGCTGTCGATACGGACCCCGGCCGCCGACTGGTCCTCTCTCACCGAGCGCCCGGGCCACCTCGTCGTACACGCCGACGGCTCGACCATGGACGACCCGCGACCCCGTTTCGTCGGCCGCCGCCAGCAGCACCAGGCGGCCGTCTTCTCGGTCCGCGTGGACAGCGATGGGGGAGTCGGCGGGTTGAGCCTGCGGATCGACGAACACCATCACTACGACGTCGAGGTGGGCGCCGGCATCGCCCGTGCCCGCGCCCGGGTGGGTCAGCTCTGCCAGACCTGGGAACAGCCGCTTCCCGCCGGGCCGGTGACCGTACGGATCGAGACCGAGCCGGTCAGCGGCATGGGGCTCGACGCCCTCGGCCCGGACGTGGTCCGCCTGTCCGTCGACTCCGGCACCGGACCGGTCGAACTCGCGGCGCTCGACGGCCGCTACGTCTCCGCCGAGACCGCCGCGTCCTTCACGGGCCGAGTCGTCGGCATGTACGCCGCCGAAGGGACCGTCGCTTTCGACCGGTTCAGGTACCGGGGCGAGGACTGAGCCTGCCTCCCGTCCGAGACAGCCGACCGGCACCGAGAGAAAGTCACCAGCACCGTATGGGCACTTCCTCCCCACGCATGCTCTTCGGAGCCGCGTACTACACCGAGTACCAGCCGTACGAACGGCTCGCACAGGACCTCGACCTCATGGCCGAGGCCGGATTCAGCGTCATCCGGGTCGGCGAGTCGGTCTGGTCGACCTGGGAACCCCGCGAGGGCCAGTTCGCACTCGACTGGCTGCAACCGGTGCTCGACGCCGCCCAAGAACGCGGCATCAAGGCGATCATCGGCACCCCGACCTACGCCGTCCCACCCTGGCTGCGCCGCAAGTACCCGGAAACGGCGGCCCGTTCCGGCACCGGGCAGCCCATCCCGTACGGCATGCGGCAGGACGCGGACTACTCGCACCCCGCCTTCCGGCATCTCGCCGAGCGGCTGGTCCGCAAGATCGTGGGGCGCTACGCCGACCACCCGGCCGTCATCGGCTGGCAGGTCGACAACGAACCCGGGCTACGCATCTTCCACAACGACTCGGTGTTCCAGGGCTTCCTCGACCACCTCCGCGACCGCTACGGCGACGTCGAGACCCTCAACCGCCGCTGGGGGCTGACCTATTGGTCCCACCGGTTGCAGGACTGGGCGGACCTGTGGACCCCCGACGGCAACTCCACCCCGGCGTACGACCTCGCCTGGCGCCGCTACCAGTCGCAGCTGACGCAGGAATACATCACCTGGCACGCCGAGTTGGTGCGCGGCCTCGTACCGGAGCACCACTTCGTCACCACCTGCGTCGCCCTCGGCCAGCAGGGCCTGGACATCTCGGCCATCGGCAAGCCCCTCGACGTCGCCGGCGCGAACATCTACTACGCCACCCAGGACGGGCTGGCCCTGCCGGGTCCCGACGAGCCGGAGGGCGGCCTGTACCCGTTCTTCGTCGCCTGGTCAGGACCCGCCTGGCTCTACCTCCAGAACGACATGGCGCGCGGCATCCGCCAGGAACCGTTCCTCGTCATGGAGACCAACGCCACCTCGATCGGCGGCTCCGCCGACAACTTCCCCCTCTACCGCGGCCAGGCCCGCCAGGCCGTGTGGAGCATGGTCGCGCGCGGTGCCAGGATGATCGAGTACTGGCACTGGCACTCCCTGCACTACGGCGCCGAGACCTACTGGGGCGGCATCCTCGGCCACAGCCTGGAACCCGGCCGGACCTACGACGAACTCTCGGCAATCGCAGGGGAGTTCAAGCAGGCCGGCAGCGCGATCGAGGGCCTGCGCCCCCGCAGCGACGTGGCGATGCTGCTGTCCGCCGACAGCCGCTGGGCCATGGAGTTCATGGCACCGCTCCGGGGCAACACCCCTGCCTGGTTCGGCGATCCGCAGTCCTACGACCGCATCGTCGCCGCCTTCTACCGGGGACTGTTCGACGCCGGACTGTCCGTCGACATCGTTTCCCCGGAACAACTGCCGCCCAGTCCGGAGGAGTTGGTGGAACGCTGGCCGGTGCTGGTCGTCCCCGCGCTGTACATCGCGGACGATGCGACACTCGACCTGCTGCGCCGGTACGCCGAAGCCGGCGGCCACCTCGTGCTCACCCCGCGCACCGGCTACGCCGACGAGGAGGCCGTCGCCCGGCACACGGTGATGCCCGGAGTGCTGCGCCCCGCCACGGGAGTGCGCTACCAGGAGTTCACCAATGTGCTGACCCCGGTCACGGTCACCCAGGGGGACGGGACGTCGTACGGTCCCGCCCTGCACGGACACGCCACCGCCTGGGCCGATGGACTGATCGCGGAGGGCGCCACCGTCCTCGCCGGGTACGACCATGCGCACCTGGGCCAGTTCGCCGCCGTCACCACGCACGAGTACGGCGACGGCCGCGTGACCTATGTCGGTACCGTCCCGGACCGCGAGCTCTCGCGCAGCCTCGCGGACTGGATCGCCGCGGTCTCGGTCCCCTCCGACGCCTGGCGCGAGGACCGGCCGCCGTCCGTCACCTGTACGTCGGCCACGACCGCCGACGGCGCTGTCCTGCGCTTCGTCCACAACTGGGCCTGGGATCCAGTCGGTTACCGCCTACCAGGAGACGTCCGCGACCTCTTCACCGGCGAGCGCTTCGCCGCCGGAACCGCACTCGAACTCGGCTCCTGGGACGTCCGGTTGTTCATCGAGCGCGAGGGCGACAGTCCCTTGGACCGGACACCCACCGCCACCACAGTTCCCACCGCCCCCACTTCACCTTCACCTTCACCGAGGAGGACGCCGTGACCCGGCAGCCCACCACCGACGCCCCCTCCACCTCCTCCACTCCCTCCGCAACCGACGAAGCCGAGCTCGCCAGGCGCCTCGGCGCGCTCACCCTGGAGCAGAAGGTGCGGCTGCTGACCGGCGCCGACTTCTGGTCCCTCCACCCCGAACCCGCCGTAGGGCTACGCCGGTTGGTCGTCTCGGACGGACCCGCCGGAGTCCGCGGCGAGCTGTGGGACGAGCGCAGCCCCTCCGCCAACGTGCCCTCGCCCACCGCGCTCGCCGCCACCTGGGACGAGCCCCTGGTCGAACGGCTCGGCGGACTGCTCGCCAACGAGGCGCGCGGCAAGGGCGTCGACGTCCTCCTCGCCCCCACCGTGAACCTGCACCGAACCCCGTACGGCGGACGGCACTTCGAGTGCTTCAGCGAGGACCCGCTGCTCACCGCCCGCATCGGCGTGGCCTATGTGCAAGGTGTTCAGGGCGGCGGCGTGGCGGCCACCGTCAAGCACTTCGTCGGCAACGACTCGGAGACCCAGCGCATGACGCTCGACGCGCGGATCGGCGAACGCGCCCTGCGGGAGCTGTACTTGGCGCCGTTCGAGCGGATCGTCGGCGAGGGGCGGGTCTGGGCCGTGATGGCCGCGTACAACGGGGTCAACGGGCACCCGATGACCGAGAGCCCGCTGCTGCGCCAAGTGCTGCACGACGACTGGGACTTCGACGGCCTGGTGATGTCGGACTGGTTCGCCGCCCGTACCACCGAGCCGTCCGCCCGCGCCGCACTCGACCTGGTGATGCCCGGCCCGATCGGCCCGTGGGGCGACGCGCTGGTCGCCGCCGTACGCAAGGGCAAGGTCGAGGAGGCTCTCGTCGACGACAAGGTGCTACGACTGCTGCGCCTCGCCGCCCGGGTCGGCGCGCTCAGCGATATCCCCACCACAGCCACCCCACTCCACCACGACGCCGCTTCCGTGGCGACCCGACTGCGCGAGACCGCCGCTGCCGGATTCGTGCTTGCCCGCAACGAGGACGCCCAACTGCCCCTGGACCGGGCGGCGTTGAGCCGGGTCGCCGTCCTGGGACCCAACGCCGCCGCGGCCCGGACCCTCGGCGGAGGCAGCGCCACCGTCTTCCCGCCGTACACCGTCTCACCGCTCGGCGGCATCCGCGCCGCCCTGGGCGACGACGTCGAGGTCACCCACGGCGTCGGTGTCACCCCGCAAACTCGCGTACCCGCGGCGGCACTTGCCCACCTCCGCCATCCCGACGGCTCAGGCGAGGGCGTGGAGGTGAGCTTCCTGGGCGAGGACGGAACCCTGCTCGGCTCCGAGCGCCGTAGCGGAGGTGCCTATACCTGGATGGGGTCCTACGGCCCCGGAGTCCCGATCGGTGAGGTCGCCCGGGTGGAGGTGCGCACCGTGATCCGCGCGACTGACGCCGGCCGGTACGCCGTCGGAGGCTCGGGCATCGGACGCTTCCGGATGTCCGTCGCCGGGGCCGAGGTGTTCGACGTACGGCTTCAACTCCCGCCGGGCGCCGACCTGGTGGAGGGTCTGATGACCCCGCCGCAACGTCTCCACACCGTCGATCTGGCGGCGGGCGAGGAGACCGAGGTAGTCCTCACCCACGACATACTCACTCACGACACAGTCACTCACGACGCGGTCACCCACGATGTCGACTCGTCGGACGATGCTCTGGGCGACGCGGTCACCATGTTCCAGCTCAACCTCCAGCCGCCGCGCGGCAGCGACGACGAGGAGATCGAGCGGGCCGTGGCACTCGCCCGCGAGGCCGACGTCGCCGTGGTCGTGGTCGGCACCACCGAGGAGGTCGAGAGCGAGGGTTTCGACCGCGACAGCCTCGCCCTGCCCGGCCGGCAGGACGAACTCGTCCGCCGGGTCGCCGAGGCCAACCCCCGTACCGTCGTGGTCGTCAACTCCGGTGCGCCGGTGTTGCTTCCGTGGTCCGAGGAGGTCGCGGCGGTACTGCTCGCCTGGTTCCCCGGCCAGGAGTTCGGCAACGCGCTCGCCGACGTCCTGCTGGGCGTCGCGGAGCCGGGCGGCCGACTGCCCACCGGCTGGCCCGTGTCCGAGGAGGGGCTGCCCGCCACCGAGCCGGTCGACGGCGTACTCGCCTACGACGAGGGGCTGTTCATCGGCTACCGGGGCGACGGCCGCACCGGATGGCAGCCGCCCCGCTACGCCTTCGGCCACGGACTCGGCTACACCACCTGGGACTACGTCTCGATCGACGCCCCCGGCGAGCTGCCGTCCGGCGCCGATCTCACCGTAGAAGTACGGGTACGCAACAGCGGCACCCGGCACGGCAAGGAGGTTGTGCAGGTGTACGCCGGCCGCCCGGGCGGTGCCGTGGAGCGCCCGCTCCGCTGGCTCGCCGGGTTCGCCGTGGTCGAGGCGGCGCCCGGCGAGGAGGTCGTCGCGACGGTCACCGTGGCCGCGCGGGCGTTCGAGCACTGGGACACCGAAGGGGGCGGCTGGGCAGTCGAGTTGGGGACCTTCACCCTGGAAGCCGGACCGTCCTCGGCGACCCTGCCACTGGCCGTCGACATCGCCGTCGGCAACTCATGAGTGATACACGGCCGGAAGCGGACCCGGTGATCGCCCCCTGGCGGCAGACCGAGATCACCCTGACCGGGACCCGCGACCACGCCAACCCGTACACCGACCTCGACGTATGGGCCGAGTTCACGCACGATTCCGGGACCGTCCTGCGCCGCCCCGCCTTCTGGGACGGCGGCCGGGTCTGGAAGGTCCGGTTCGCCTCACCGCACACGGACGGCCGCTGGACCTGGCGCAGCGGCAGTTCCGTGGCGGACGAAGGACTGTCCGGGCCGGGCGGAACGCTCGTCGTACGCCCCGCCGCTGAAGACGCCAACTCCTTTCACCGGCACGGGTTCTGGCGTATGTCGCCCGGTGGGCGCAGCCTGGTGCACGCCGACGGGACACCCGCGCTGCTGGTCGGCGACACCGCCTGGGCCCTGCCCTGGCGGGCCACCGAGGAACAGGTCACGGAGTATGCGGCGGACCGGCGGGCCAAGGGCTTCAACGCGGCCCTGCTGATGAGCGTCCAGCCCGACATGGACGCGCGCGGCCCGCGCGACCGCACCGCCGACGAGGGCTTCGACGTCGGCTTCGAGGACCTGCCCACCGGACACCTCACCGCCCTGAACCCGGCGTACTTCCAGTACCTCGACCGGCTGATCGGTATCCTCCGCGACCAAGGGATCGTCCCCGTACTTCAGCCGCTCTTCCACGGGTTCGGCTGGAAGGGCCTGCGCGTGGCGGGCCCGGTGGTCCCACCGCAGGAGTACGCGCGCTACTGCCGCTATCTCGTCGCCCGCTACGGCGCCGCCCCCGCCGTCTACCTGGTCGGCGCCGACGGCGAGGGCCGCGAACCGCAGATCGCGGCGGGCGGCGCGGAGGTCGGCCACTGGGACGACTACGGCCAGCCCTGCGGCATCCACTACCGCCCGCACGCCGACAACTCCGCCCACCAGAGCGAGAGTTGGCTGCACTTCCAGTGGTGCCAGACCGGCCACATGGGCGGACACGTCCAGGAACGGGTCGCCGACATGTGGCGCAACACCCCCGCCAAGGCCGTCGCCAACGCCGAGCCGACGTACGAGAACACCGGCCGCCCCGGCCGCGCCGCAGGATGGTGGCAGGGGCACGAGGCCTGGAGCAACCTCTGCGCCGGCGGCACGATGGGCGTGGTCTACGGCGCGGCGAGCCTGTGGCAGTGGCGGCTGCACCCCGCCGAACCCGGCCACGAGGAGTTCTTCCTCGCCAAGGACGCCGGCTGGCGGGAGGCGCTGGACTTCGAGGGCTCACACCACGTCGGCCTGATCTCCCGCATCCTCGACGGCCTTCCCCTCACGGACATGCGCCCCGACTGGCGCTCCGCCCTCGCACCCCGGGGCCTGTCCGTCCCCGGCGTGCTGTACCTCTGGTACGCCGAGGAGGGCGGCCCCCTGTTCGTCACCGACCCGGAGAACGTCCCGCTCCCGTACCGGGTGATCGATCCCCGCACCGGCGAGACCGTCCGCGAGGGCGTGCGCGCCACGGATGCGGATCCCGTACCCGACAAAGGCGGAGCCCCACGGGTGTACATCTGCCATGACCCGAGCCGGAGTTGATCCCCGTGCATGTCACGCCGCCCGCCTTCGAGCACCACCGCGAACCCCTCGGCATCGGCGAGCCCGCTCCCCGCCTCAGCTGGCGCACGGCCACCGACACCGGGGACTGGCAGCAGGCCGCCCACCAGGTGGAGATCACCGCCGCCGACGGCACGGTCGTCACCGACACCGGACGCGTCGAGTCCGCCGAGTCCGTCCTCGTCCCCTGGCCCGGACCGCGCCTCGGCTCCCGGGAACGCGTCGGCGTACGCGTACGCGTCTGGGGCGAGACCGAGCACGACCCCTCCCCCTGGTCGACGACCTCGTACGCCGAAACCGGCCTCCTGGAACCGACCGACTGGACGGCCCGCCCCATCACCCCGGACCGCGACGCCCCCACCGAGCAACCGCTCCCCGCAGCCCTGCTCCGCCGCGACTTCACCCTCACCGGCCCCGTCACCTCCGCCCGGCTGTACATCACCGCGTACGGCGTCTACACGGCCGAGATCAACGGCGAGCACGTGGGCGACCAGGTCATGGCCCCCGGCTGGACCTCCTACCAACACCGCCTGCGTTACCAGACGTTCGACGTCACACCCCTGCTGCGGACCGGCGCGAACACCATCGGAGCCCTGCTCGGCGAAGGTTGGTACACCGGACGCCTCGGCTTCCACGGCGGTCGCCGCAACATCTACGGTGAACACCGCGCGCTTCTGGCCCAGTTGGAGATCGCGTACGCCGACGGCACGACGCACATCGTCCGCACCGATGACCACTGGCGTACGACGACCGGTCCCGTGCTGCGTTCGGAGATCTACGACGGCGAGGCCTACGACGCGCGGAGTGAGCGGCCGGGCTGGTCCGCGCCGGGGCACGAGGTGTACGACTGGACCCGCGTCAACGAACTGCCGCCCGTCCATGCCGAGTTGGCGGCACCGACAGGTCCACCCGTGCGACGCACCCAGACCGTCGCCCCGGTCGAGGCCATCACGACCCCGTCCGGAAAGACGGTCCTGGACTTCGGACAGAACCTGGTCGGCCGACTGCGCATCCACGTCGAGGGCCCCGCCGGCCACGAGGTCACCCTGCGCCACGCGGAGGTGCTGGAGCACGGTGAGCTGAGCATCCGACCCCTGCGGTTCGCCGCCGCCACGGACACGTACGTCCTGAGTGGCGAAGGCGTGGAGGTGTACGAACCCCACTTCACCTTCCACGGCTTCCGATACGCCGAGATCGGCAACTGGCCCGGCCCGCTGGACCCCGCTGCCGTCGAGGCGGTCGTACTCCACACGGACATGGCCCGCACCGGCTGGTTCGAGTGCTCCGACCCCTTGGTGAACCGGCTGCACGAGAACGTCGTACAGGGCATGCGCGGCAACTTCCTCGACGTCCCGACAGACTGCCCGCAGCGCGACGAACGCATGGGCTGGACCGGCGACATACAGGTCTTCGCACCCACCGCGTCCTTCCTCCACGACTGCTCCGGCATGCTGACCGGCTGGCTGCGCGACCTGTCCGCCGAGCAGTTGGCGCGACCGGACGGAGTGCCGCCGCTCGTTGTCCCCGACGTACTGCCGGCCGCGTTCCAGGACGCGGGCGCCCAGGCGGTGTGGGCCGATGTCGCGGTGCTCCTGCCGTGGACCCTGTACCAGCGATTCGGGGACCTGGAGGTGCTGCGCACCCAGTACCCGAGCATGCGGGCCTGGGGCGAGGCCACGATCCGGCTCACCGCCGAGGGCGACGGACTGTGGCGTCAGGATTTCCAACTCGGCGACTGGCTCGACCCGCAGGCCCCGCCGGACAGCCCGGGGGAGGCGCGGACCGACGGCGACCTCGTCGCCAACGCGTACGTCATCCGCTCCGCCGAGGTCCTGGCCGAGGTCGCCGAACTCCTCGATGGCACGCAGCAGTTGGACGGCACCGGACTGCTCGACGGCAAGGCGGACGCCGCCCGTCTCCGCGCGCACGCGCAGGCCGTACGCGAGCGCTTCGCCGACCGGTTCGTCACACCGGACGGCCGACTCTCCTCGGACACCCAGACCGCCTACGCCCTGGCCATCGCCTTCTCGCTCCTCCCGACGGAACGCCAACGACGGGGCGCCGCCGATCGGTTGGCGCAGATCGTGCGCCGCGCGTCCTTCCGTATCGCCACCGGTTTCACCGGCACACCCCTGATCTGCGACGCCCTGTGCGCGGCGGGCGAACCCCAACTCGCCTACCGCATGCTCCTGGAGAAGGACTGCCCGTCCTGGCTCTACCCGGTGACCATGGGCGCCACCACCGTCTGGGAGCGCTGGGACTCGATGCTGCCCGACGGCACCGTCAACCCCGGCGAGATGACCTCCTTCAACCACTACGCGCTCGGCGCCGTGGCCGACTGGCTGCACCGCACGGTCGCGGGCCTCGCCGCCGCCGGACCCGGCTGGCGGCGGCTGCGCATCGCCCCGGTCCCGGGCGGCGACCTGACCTGGGCGAAGGCGGCCCACGACACCTTGTACGGCAGGGCCGAGGCGGGCTGGCGCATCGAGAGTGTGAAGGGTGGCAAGGGGGACATCCTCGTCGTCGAGGCGTCGATACCCCCGAACACCCGGGCCGAGGTCCAACTACCGGACGGCAGCGCCCCGTTCGAGATCGCCTCGGGACGCCACACATTCCGTCGCCCCTACACCGCCACACCCTGGCCGCCGACCGCGATCCGGTACCCGTGAACCCCGGGCGACCGCACGCGGAGTGACCGGGTCGGGTCCCAGGCCTACGACGCGCTCGGCGGCGTCTCCTCGTCGTGCGGGGTTGTGAGCCGGGCGCGCAGGCGGCCGACGAGTGGTCCGCCGTAGCCGGCGGCCAGCGGTGGGAGTAACCACAGGACGTAGGCGTAGGGGGACACCCAGGCGAGACCGATGCTCAGGAGGAACCACAGGCCCACCGCCCACGAACTGTCGGCGTGTCTACGGGCCTGTGCGACATCGCCGATGACGAGACCGCCGTTGGCCGAGACCTCCTTGAGGGCGATCTCGCAGAAGCCGATGCCCGCCATGGTGCCGGCGAAGAGCGTCTGCGCCATCGGATTGGTGAGCCCGGAACCCATGACGGCCGTCGGGAACGGCAGGAACGCGACCAGCAGCAGGAACCGGCGCGTGCCATGAAGCGAAGGTCCTCGACAGCACGCGGATCTGGTCCATCAGCTGGTGGTGCCGCCGCCACACCGACCACAGGAGTACGAACGCCAACTCGTGCACCCGATCCTAGGGAGTGGACGGCACCCCTCAGTCGCGCTTGAAGTTTCAAACGGATTCGGTCAGACTCTCGTTTGAGAGTTCAAACGGCTCGTTCCGGGGTCCTTTGGGCTCTGCCCGAATTCATCCCCCTGGAGCTGTCATGTCCCTTGCCTCTGATGCCGTCGCCGTCCGCCGTGGCCCGCTCGCCGTGGCGGGAGGCCTGCTCGCCGCGATCGTGGTGGCCTCCGCGGCGGACACGGTCCTCGCCCTCCTCGCCCTGGCCGCCGGCGCACCCGACGACTTCCAGCCCTTGAAGGCACCGTCGTACATCTTCCTGACGACCCTCGGCATAGTCGCCGGAGCCATCGGCTGGGCCGTCGTACGCAAGGTCTCGAAGGACCCCCAGGCGCTGGTCCGCCGGCTGGTGCCGACCCTCGTCGTGGTCTCCTTCGTCCCCGACTTCCTGCTCTACGGCGACGGTGGCGCGACCGGCGTCGGGGCGCTGCTCCTGATGCACGTGGCGGTCGCGGCGACCGCGGTGATCACCTATCGACGGGTGATGCCCCTGTCGTAGGGACGAGCGCAACGGCGGCGGACGGTCACCGGCGACCGAGTCACTGGGCCCCGACCGTCGTGCGCCACAACTCCCCGGTCTCCGCCGCCGCGTCCGGTGCCACGAGCAGCAACGGCTCGCCGTACGACGGCAGTTGTGGCATCGCCACCGCGCCCGCCTCGGTCGCGATGAGCAGGGCGGGAAGGCCGTCCACCGGGTGGAACTCGCCGATCGCGGCGGCTGTCGCCCGGCCCGCCGCGACCTGCACCAAGGACAGTGCGGTCGAGCCCAACACGCGGGCCGTGCAGTGGCGTTCGGCGAGTTTCGCGAGGAGTGCGTCCAGGCCGGGCCAGTGCGCGTGTGCCGCCCACTCGGTGAGGAACACATGGCCCGTGAGCGTGGCGTGGTCCGCCGCGTGGATCGGGGTTCCGTTCAGGTGCGCGCCCTTGCCCCGTACCGCCGTGAAGACCTCGCCCCGCCACGGGTCCGCAACCAGGCCCAGCAGCGGACTGCCGTCCGGCTCCGCCAGGCCCAGGGAGAAGGAGCACCAGCCAAGTCCGTGGGCGTAGTTGGTCGTTCCGTCCACGGGGTCGATCACCCAGTGCGGTGCGTCGTCCGACGTGCCTTCCTCGGCGCCGTACTCCTCGCCGTCGATGCCCCAGTCGGGGAACTCCCGCCGTAGCACCGCCCGTACGTGCCGTTCCACCGCCTCGTCCGTGTCCGTGACGATGTCGGCCGGGCTCGCTTTCTGCCGGACCGGGCCCGCACCTCCTCGGTTCCCGCCGCGAATCGCTTCCGCCGCCCACTCGGCCAATTCCACGGCCACTCGTAGAGCACCGTCAAGGTCATGTTCGTTCGGCACAGCTCTTCACCACCCCGTCCAGGTCGTCGCTCATGATCGCGTCCACATCCCAGGAGACCAGAACGGGTGGATGAACGTGGACTTTCCGCAGGGCGACACTTGGGCGGGGTGGGGCCTTACTTCGGCAGGCCCGCGCTGTCGGGATGACGGTGCAGGAATGCGGTGATGACGTTCTCTGTCCCTCCGTCAGCCGGACAGGCCCTCCACGCGTGTCCGCAGGGCGGCGCCGTACCGGGCATATGTCTCCTTGAGCTGGTCGAGCGCCGGGACGAGTTCGGCAGTGGTGGCGCCGTAGAACTCCTCGGAGTCGGTCAACTCCGTGGTGCCGTCCGGCTGTTGGGTGAGTACGAACGAGTGCCTGCCGAGGATCGCGTCGAGTGATCCGCCTTCCCAGACCAGCCGATGGGGTGGCTTGACTTCAACGATCCTCATCGTGACCTCCTGCACGGCGGTGGCGTCGCCGTCGGAGACCCGGCCCGGAACCTCCGCCCCGACCACGACCTCCTCGGGCTTCGCGTCGAGCGACAGAACCGGATGCCACCGCACGTACTGGTCCAGCGCCACGATCACGCGCCACACGGCCTCCACCGGCGCGGAGATCCTGGTCACCGCGGAGACAGCAGGGGTTTCCTTCACGATCGGCTCCTTCCGTCGTCGTGTCGTACGGCGGGCTCAGGCGTCACGGCACCAGGACGATCCGGCCGCGCAGGCCGCCCCGGGCGAGCTGGGTGTGGGCCTCGGTGGCCTGCGACAGGGGGTAGGTCCGCGCCACGCGGGGCGTCAGCACGCCGACCTCGGCGAGGGCGGAGAGGTACGCGAGACGGGTCGGTTCGGGGCCGGCGAAGGTGTGGCGGACGACCACGCCCCGCTCGGGGTCGGGCAGCACGTCCAGCCGCACGCTCACGAAGATGCCGCCGTCGCGGACAGCCGCCAGCGCGGGCGCGCCCAGCGCCGCCGCGTCGAGCACGCCGTCCACGCCTCCCGGCACGAACCGCCGTACCGCCGCGCTCAGTTCCTCGTCGCGGGACACGAACCAGGTGGCGCCGCGGTCGCGGAGGAACTCCTCGTCCTCGGGCCGCCCCTGCGCGACGATCCGCACGCCCCGGGTCCTTGCCAACTCGACGGCGTAGCCGCCCACGGCACCGGCGGCACCCGTGACGAGCAAGGTGTCGCGAGGCCGTAGCGGGAGGTGGTCCAGGGCCAGCGAGGCGGTCATCGCGTTGAGGGGGATCGTCGCCGCGAGCGTGAGGTCCATGCCCTCGGGGGCGGGCGCGAGGGAGTTGAGGTCGGTCACCAGGTACTCGGCCTGGGCCTTCGTGGGGCGCACCACGGGGGCGTCGAACACGATCACCGGTGTACCGGTCTTGAGCAGGACACCCGGGCCGACCGCGTCGATGACCCCGGCGGCGTCCAGACCGAGACCGGTGTACTCGACCCCCTCCATCGGTCCGAAGAACCCGCCCCACACAGCGGCGTCCGCGGGATTGAGCGCGGCAGCCGCGACTTTGACACGGACCTCAAAGGGGCCCGGCTCCGGGAGTGGGACCTCCACGACCTCGACGGCCTCGGGTCCACCGATCTTCCTGACGACTGCAGCGCGCATGATGTCCGCCCTTGCGTTTGCGTATCCGAACATCACGAACGCTAGGCGGGTTACGATCGATTAGTAAGTAGGCACTTTAAAGTGCGTTACTGCCGGGCGTCGTAGTGTGCCCGCGCCTCGTCGACCTCGTCGGTCTTCTCCGCGGCCCAGTCGCGCACCTGGGACAGCAGGCCGTACAGGCCCTGCCCGAGCGGGGTCAGCTCGTAGTCGACGCGCACCGGCACGGTCGGTGTGACCGTCCGCTTCACCATGCCGTCGCGTTCCAGCATGCGCAGTGTCTGGGTGAGCATCTTCTGGCTGACGCCCGGGATCTCCCGGCTGACATGGCTGTAGCGCATCGGGTCGCCGTGGGACCCGAGGGTGCACATCGTCAGGCTGACCCACCGGTTGCTGATCGTCGAGAGCAGGGCCACCGCCGGGCAGTCCTGCATGTACGCCTCGTACGTGCCGGGCTCGATCCGGCGCGTCGGCTTGGCGTTGGTGGTCATCCGGGTCTCCCGTCAGGAGGGCCGCTCACTTTGAGGGGCTTACGTTCGAATCGATCGTAACCTGCCCGATGTCCGACGTTCGGGGTGTGTTCGAGTTCGCAAACGGAAAGTGAAGGGTCGGACGTGGTCAGGCCCTGGTGATGTCCCGGCCCGGCATCGGCTCCGCGAGCGCTGCCCGCCACTCGGGCGCGCCGAAGGAGTCCGTGAAGTACTGCGTCTCGTGCACCACATGCCCGTCGGTGAATTCTATGATGCTCACCACGTAACTGGGCACCCCGTCGTACGTGATCACGCACTCGCTCACCCACAGCTCCCCGCCGCCGGTGATCCGGCGGACGGTGAAGTGGCGGTCGGCGGGATGGCCGCCGCGTTGGGCCGCGATCGTGGCGCGGCCCCGGAAGCGTTCTCCCGACTGGGGATAGTCGAGGAGCGCGTCCGGGGCGTAGATCGCGTGCTCGGTCTCGCTGTCTCCGCGCTCCGACGCCTGCCAGTGTTCCTCGATCGCGGCACGGGTCCGGATGTCAGGGTCCATGGCCTGGTCCCTTCTGCGGGCGGGCGAAACAGTCTGGGGCGAGAACAGGGTAGACGGGAGCCGCGCGATCAGCAGACCAGCGACCGGCTCAGCGGACCCGAGCGCAGATGGCGGCCCCGGGGTTCGGCGTCCAGCAGCCGGCCGGCGTCGACGACGGGACGGCCGCCCACCACGACGGTCTCCGGCCAGCCGGTGACCTGCATGCCCTCGTACGGCGTGTAGTCCGTGGCCATGTGCAGGGCGGTGCTGTGGACGGTGCGGGTGGCCGTCGGGTTCCAGATCGCCAGGTCCGCGTCCGAGCCCGGGGCGATGACTCCCTTGCGGGGGTACAGGCCGTTGAGCCTGGCCGGGTTGGCGCACAGCAACTCCACGAAGCGGCCCATCGGCAGGCCGCCCTTGACCACCAGTTCGCTGAAGATCATCGGCATCCGGGTCTCAACTCCCGGCAGTCCGTTGGGCATTGCCCGTACGTCATGACTCACCGACTCCTTCTGGGCCGTGTCGTAGCAGCAGTGGTCGCTGCCGATCGTCGCCACCTGGCCCATGAGCAGCCGTGAGCGCAGCCCGGCGACCGTGCCGGCGTCGCGCAACGGCGGGCAGCACACGAAGCGTTCGGGGTGCGGGCCCGCGTACGCCGAGTCGTCGAGGACCAGGTGGTGGGCCACCGTCTCCGTGAACGCCCGCACTCCCCGGCCCCGGGCACGGGCCACCAGGTCGACCGCCTCGGGCGTCGACTGGTGGACGAAGTACACCGGGGCCGACACCGACTCCGCGATGGCGAGGATCTCGGCGACGGACGCGTTCTCGGCCAACTCCGGCCGGGTACCGGCGTGATGGCCCGCGCTGATCGCCCCGGCCGCCTCGCCGCGCTCCTGCGTGTCCGCGATGATGTGGTCGGCCTCGCAATGGATGACCACCATGCCGCCGAGGTCCCGCAACGTGGTCATCACGTTGAGGATGGTCTTCTCGTCGGCCATGGTCTCGCCGCGGTAGGTGGTGAACATCTTCACCGTGACGATGCCGTCGGAGGCCAGCGACCGCAGCTGTTCCGGCACGGTGTCGTCCCACTCGACCACGCACCCGTGCAGCGCGCTGTCGCACAACCCCTGCGCCGCCTTGGCGCGTTGGGCCGCGGCGACGTCGGCCGGGTTCTCGCCGGGGCGCGGGATGGCGAAGTCCACGATCGTGGTCGTACCGCCGAAGACGGCCGCCGTGGTGGCCTGGCGGTAGTCGTCGAGGGAGGTGAAGTCCCCCGAGGTGAAGCCGACATGGCAGTGCGGGTCCACGCCGCCGGGCAGCACGAGGCGTCCCGAGGCGTCCAACTCGGTGGTGCCGGGGGCCTGTACGGCGCGGTACGCGCCCGGCTCCACCAGCCCGAGCACCTTGCCGCCGCCGATCAGGACGTCCGCGGCGCCCTGCCAGTCGGCGTTGACCACGGTGCCGCCCCGGACGACGAGGTCGACGGGCTGGGCGGATGCGACGGGTTCGATCGATGAGGGGTGGTGGGACATGGCGAACCTCCAGCGAGGACGAGGTGTCAGAGAGAGGCGAGGTAGGCGTGCCAGCCGCCATGGGCGGTGATGTCGACGACCCCGGGAGCCGTCAGCGCGGAGGCGCGCATCCGCATCGAGAAGGAGCCCGAACCGTCGGCCAGGGCAATGACGCCCAGTTCGAGTTCCGCGGGTTCCTTGGGGAGCAGTTGCTCGCGCAGCACCTCGTAACTGACCTCGTACACCTCGCCGTTGATCGCCGCGCCGCCCTCCGTGACGGGGTGCAGGCCGGGGAACTCGTCGCGTACGGAGAAGAAGCGGTACGTGGGCGCCGTGCGGGCGGGGCCGAGGAGGCGGGCCTCGCTCAGCGCGTGGTTGAGGGTGCCGCCGGACATGGCCTGGCCGTTGACGAACATTCTCAGGGTCATGGGGGAGTGCCTTTCAGGGCGATACGGGAGTGGTGGCGCCGTCGTGGAGCAGGCGGCCCGGGCCGAGGTCGTCCACGGGATCGGCCGGGGCCTCCCCGGCGATCTGGCGGGCCAGCGTGTCGCCCCACACCGGGGCGAGGGTGAAGGCGTAGGTGCCGCCCGCGACGAAGAAGCCCGGGTGGCCGGGGACCTCGCCGACGACCGGCATCTCGTCCGGGGTCGCGGCCAGCGGTCCGGCCCACATGCGCAGCAGCCGCAGATCGCCGAGGAACGGCAGGACGCGCCCGGCCTGCGCGAGATTGCCGGCCATGCTGGGCACGCTGACGGTGCTGCGCCCTTCCATGTCCAGCCTCGCCGCGGGCCAGCCGCCGCCGATCAGCAGGTTGCCCGCGCTGACCTGCTTGACCGACATGCCCTCGCCGATGTGCTGGACCAGGTGGTGCATGACCGGCGGGACCCGCACGGTCACGTGCATCTGGATCGCGACCGGGGACATCTGGATCCCCACCCCGGCGAGTGCGGAGATCTCGGTGATCCACGGCCCGGCCACGTTGACGACCACGGGAGCGGTCCAACTCCGGTCGCCCGACAGCACCTTGTAGTCGTCACCGATCCGCTGGATGCCGGTGACCGGAGTGAAGGCGTGCACCTCGACGCCGAGGCGGCGGGCCGCGGTGAGATAGGCGGGGGTGATCAGGAGCGGGTTGGCGTAGCCGTCCAGCGGGCACCAACTGGCCGCGCGTACCCGGTCGGAGAGCAGCGGCAGCTGCTTGCGGGCCTCGTCTCCGGTGAGCACCTCGGTGGGGATGCCCGCCTGCCGCTCCCACTCGTGCTTCTCCCTCAACTCCGCTTCCTGGGCTGCTGTTTCGGCGACCATGAAGCCGCCGCCGCGCCGCAACTCCACGTCCGCGCCGAGCCGTTCCTCGATCTGCGACCAGTGGTCGGACGCCCGGCGTTGCAGCGGCAGCAGACGGGCGCTGTCGACCGGGACCTCCTGACCCGGGCGGCGGGTGTGGATGGCCTGGATGTGGAGGTTGCCGGCGGTGGTGCCGGAGCCCTCGCGATTGGGTGCGCCGCGCTCCAACACCACGACCCGGTAACCGCGTTCGGCGAGGTGGAAGGCGGCACTGGCGCCGAGGATGCCTGCGCCGATGACGACAACATCGGGCTGGTTCACGGGACTTCCTGCCCTTCGACCGTCGCGGCCATGGGCAGCGGCCGTATCGGCATCCGGGCCGCGAAGCACTCTGCCGCGCCCTCGTTCCGTCCGGCCAACGCCGCGACGATGTGGCCGCATTCGCGTCCCTGGCACGGGCCCATGCCGGCGCGGGTGGCGGCCTTGGTGCCGTGCAGGTCGTTCCAGCCGGTCGCGGCGGCCTGCCGGATCTCGCCCGCGCTGACGCCCTCGCAGCGGCAGACCTGAGTCTCGTCGGGAATGTCGGCCGTGGTCGGCAACGGGTAGAGGCGGTCGGCCAGTTCGGCGAAACGGTCCAGGGCACGGGCTCGGCGGCGGAGGCCCGACAGTCGCACCGTCGGGCGTTCGGGCGACAGGCGGCGCAGGATTGCGTGGGCGGCGAGCTGCCCCCGTACGCCCGCCGCGTGCACCCCCGCGATACCGGCGCAGTCCCCGGCGACGTACAGGCCGTCGACCGAGGTCGCGCCGTCCGCGTCCACGATCGGGAGCTGCTCCGTGCCCGACGGATCCGGCTCGGTGGCGCAGCCCAGCAACCGGGGGAGCTCGGTGCTGGGGCGGAAGCCGAAGCCCACGCAGAGCGCGTCGGTCTCCAACTGCTTTACGCTGCCGTCCTCTTGGCCGATGTCCACGGCGGTGACCTGAGTGTCGCCGTGCGCTGCCAGCACGCGGGAGCCCTGTTCGACGCGGACGCCGTGCCGGGCGAGGGTGAGCAGATAGCGGGCCGCCTCCGCGAGCCGGGCGGGCTGCCGCAGCGCGCCGCCGATCGAGGAAACCCCTGGCCGGTACGGGTGGTTCAGCTCGACCAGTGCCTCGATCCGGGCGCCCACCTCCAGCAGCGCGCAGGCGACCGGCAGCAGGAATGGACCGGTCCCGGCCAGCACCACCCGTTGGCCCACGGGAACCCGGTCCATGGTGGCCAGGTGCAGGGCGAACCCGGGGGTGACGACACCCGGCAACGTCCAACCAGGGAAGGGCAGGGAACGTTCGTACGCGCCGGTGGCGGCGAGGGTGGCGCGGGTGTTGACGCGACCGAGGGCACCCGTGCGGACGTCCGAGGTGAAGAGGGTGCGGCCTCCGTCCTCCGCGCCCCAGACCAGAGTGCCGGTGCGGCAGTCGACGCCGGAGTCCCGTACCTGGCGGATGAGTTCGGTGCCGCGCGGGCGGAAGTCGCCGAAAGCGGCGGTGAGTTGCTCGGCCCGGCGCTTGTAGTACTGACCGCCAAGGGTGTCGGACTCGTCGAGCAGGACGACGCTCAGCCCGCCCCGGGCCAGGACCAGCGCCGCGTGCAGTCCCGCCGGCCCGCCCCCGATGACTGCGACGTCCGCCTCCGACTCCGCCATGACGTCAGCCATGCGCGGCCGTCGGCAGGGGTTCGGTGTGGGTGCGGATGTCCATGCCGTCGGTGACGTGGGCGGTGCAACTGCGGGTGCCGGGGCGGCCGTTGATGGTCACCTCGCATTCCAGGCAGACGCCCATCCCGCAAAAGGGGCCGCGTAGTTGGCCGTTGACCGGGTTGCGGCGCAGCGGCCAGATGCCGGCCGCGACCAGGGCGGCGGTCACGGACTGGCCCGCCCAGGCCTGGCCGGGGGTGCCGTCGATGGTCACGGTGACCGTCTGGGGAAGGGAGTTGGTGCTCATGGCTGTGCTCACAGGGCTCAAGGGGAGTGGGGGGTTCACAGGATCCGGTCCAGGAACTGGCGGGTGCGTTCGTGTTCCGGAGCGGAGAAGAAGAGGTCCGGGGACTTGTCCTCCACCACCGTGCCGTCGGCGATGAACACCACCCGGTCGGCCGCCGCCCGCGCGAAACCCATCTCATGGCTGACCACGATCATGGTCATGCCCTCTTCGCGGAGCCGCACCATGACGTCGAGGACCTCGCCGACCATCTCCGGGTCGAGCGCCGAGGTCGGCTCGTCGAAGAGCAGCAACTCCGGGCGCATTGCCAGGGCACGGGCGATGGCCACCCGCTGCTGCTGGCCGCCGGAGAGCTGGGCGGGGTAGGAGGCGGTTTTGTCGGCGAGTCCCACCATGGCCAGCAACTCGCGGGCCGCGCCGCGTGCTTCGGACTTGGAGACACCGTTCACATGCACCGGGCCGGACGCCACGTTGTCCAGCGCGGTCATGTTCGGGAACAGGTTGAACTGCTGGAACACCATGCCGGTGCGCCGCCGCTGGACGGCGATTCGCCGCTCCCGCAGGGCGAGTTGGCGCCCGCCCCGCTCGCCGTAGCCGATCCGTTCGCCGCAGATGCTGACGGTGCCCGAGTCGGGGGTCTCCAGGTGGTTGAGGGTGCGCAGGAAGGTGCTCTTGCCGCCGCCCGAAGGGCCCAGGACGAGCACGACCTCGCCCTGCCGAACGGTCAGGTCGATGCCTTTGAGGACCTCAACTCCGCCGTACGACTTGCGTACTTGGCGCGCTTCAACGACCGTCTCGATGGTCATCGGGTCTCCATTTCGAGTGCCGGTACGGCGGCGGTCTTGACGCGACGGCCTTTGCTCGGCCCGGTCTGGTGGCCGCGGCCGACCCGGATCTCCAGCCACCGCTGGACCAGTCCCCACAGGGTGGTCATCGCCAGGTAGTACAGGGCGGCTGCCGTGAGGCCTTCCAGGACCCGGAAGTTGGTCTGGACGGCGAACTGCGTGCGGCGCAGCAGCTCTTCGACGGAGATCACCGAGACGAGCGTGGTCGTCTTGAGCAGTCCGTTGAAGCTGTTGCCGAGCGGCGGGACCATCACCCGCAGGGCCTGCGGCATGACCACCACCCGGAACACCTTCCAGGGCGGCATACCCAGCGCGCGGGCCGCCTCGGACTGACCGCGCGGGACCGACAGCACCCCGGCCCGGACGATCTCCGAGAGATACGCCGCCTCGTTGAGGACCAGACCGGTCAGGGCCGCGCTGATCACGCCGAGGCGCAGGCCCAGCTGGGGCAACCCCGTGTAGATGATGACCAGTTGGACCAGGAGAGGTGTGCCGCGCATCAGCCACACGTAGAAGCCGGTGACCGCCCGGACCGGTCCAATGCGGGACGCCCGGCCGAGCGCCACGAGTACGGCGAGCGGAAGGGCGAGCGCCATGCTGACCGCGGTCAGCCAGATCGTCGTCCAGGCTCCCTGGATGAGCTGGGGATTGGTGAGGAAGTCGAAGAAGGCATCCCACGACCACATGGCTCTCGCCCTTCGCTGGTTGCTTGGCGGTGATCGGGTTACTTCGCGCTGATCGCGCCGGTGGTCACCTTGAGGTCGCCGGTGTAGGCCGTGACGCCGTACTTCTTGTACAACGTGGTCAAGTACCCGTTGCTACGAAGGGTGTTGAGCGCGTTCGCGACCGCGTCGGCGGGCTTCTGCTTGCCGAAACCGAGGGCGAGCGGGGCGGGGTTCATGCCCTTGACCGCCGTCTCGAAGCGGCCGTCCTTCTGGTAGTAGCTGGTGACGGCCTCGACGATGGCCACGCCCTCCACCTGGCCCGCGGACAGTGCCTGGTAGGCGTCGGCGGTGGTGGTGAAGGTGCGGACGGTGACCTGCTTCTTGCCGGCCGCCTTCAGTTCCTTGTTGAGCGCGGTGAGGGTGTCGAACTCGTAGCCCGGGGCCTCCACGGCGATGGTCTTGCCGGACAGGTCGGCCTCGGAGGTGATCTTCTTCGGGTTGCCCTTGGCGACCGAGATCGAGACGCCCTGGACCTCGTAGGGGACGAGCTTGACGGTCTTGGCGCGTTCCGGTGTGTAGAACATGCCGGTGTCGATCATGTCCCAGCGGCCGGACTGCACGCCGGGGATCTGTGCGTCGAAGGGGATGTTGACGAACTTCGGGGTGAGACAGAGGAGTTTGGCTATCTCGTTGCCGAGGTCCACCCGCATGCCGACGATCTTGTTCGAGGCGTCCAGGTACTGCATGGGCGGCAGGGTCGCGTTGGTCGAGATCGTCAACGTGCCCGCCTTGACCAGGTCCGACTTGCCGACCTTGGGCGTGCAGCCGGTCGGGGCCGCGGCGGCGGACGACGAGGACGAGTCACCGCTGCCGCAGGCCGTCAGGGTCAGAAGCAGGGCGGCGGCGGAGGAGGCCGCGATGAGAAGTCTGCGCACGGTCGGTTCACCTTTTTCCGGTGCTGGTGGAACAGGAGTGCAGCCCGGCCTCGTCGAGCGCCTCGGACAGGCCGAGCAGCGCGGACGGGTCCTCCAGGGGGAGCAGCGGGGGGCGTACATGCCCTCCGGGCTGCCCGAGCAGCCGCATGGCGGCTTTGAGCTGCGAGGTGGGTGAGGCGAACCGTGAGCTGTAGTCGTCGTTGACGAGCAGGTTCACAAGCTGTTCGTAGCGTGCCGACCATTCCCGGGCGAGGGGCAAGTCGCCTGCCCAGTAGGCCTCGTAGAAGGGGACGGCGAAGGGCGCGCCGAGGCCGCCGCCGTCGATGTTCCCGGCGCCGCCGAACTCGGCCATGACGGCCATGCCCCGGCGGTGGATGAAGCGGCCGAAGACCTGGACCTTTCCGGCCAGGGCGGCGCAGGTGTCCGCGACCTTCAACTCGTCGCCCGAGCTGTCCTTGACGGCCACCACGGTGTCCAACTCGGCCAGTTTGACGAGGGTGTTGACGCTGATGTCGACGGCGGTGCCGCGCGGCCAGTTGTAGACCATGAGCGGCAGGTCGACCGCCCCGGCGAGAGTGGCGTAGAAGGCGTGGATCTCGTGCTGGCTCGGGTGGACGTAGGGCGGCGGGGTGGTGAGGATGCCGTCCGCGCCGATCGCGCGGGCGTGCTCGCCGTAGCGGGCGGACTCGGCGGCGGTGTAGGCCCCGCAGCCGATCACCACCGGTATCTGTCCGGAGAGTTCGGCGACCGCGATCTCGGCGACCCGGCGGCGCTCCTCGGGGGTCTGGGAGAACCACTCGCCGGTGGTGCCGTTCACCAGGACCCCGTGCACGCCGTGCTCCGCGTACAGCGCGAGCAGTGCGCGCCAGGCGTCCTCGTCGAGGGAGCCGTCGGCGGTGAAGGGGGTGGGTGCGGCCGGCCAGTAGCCGCGCCAGGGGGCGGCGCCGGAAGTGTTCATCGGGTGTGCTCCGATCGAGTGTCCGTCCCGTCAGGACGTCCCGTAGGGACAACACCTGTGGGACCACTCTGTGGGATCGATTGCACAGCACCGTGACACCGGCCGGAGGCGCCGGTCAACCTCGTTCTGGCCGGAAACTGCTGGCGAAACGCATTGTTTACGCCACCGACTCGACCGCGTCTGACATGATGGCGATCACGGCTCGGCGCGTGAGAAGGGCCGTATGGGATCGATTTCATGATCGGGGGTGGGCCGGTGGCCGTCACCTTGGACCAGGTGGCCGAGGCGGCAGGGGTCTCCAAGAGCACCGCCTCGCGGGTGCTGAGCGGCTCAAGTCGGGTCAGTGATCGGACGAAGCGCGCGGTGCAGTCCGCGGCGGAACGCCTCGGCTACCGCCCCAACCGGATCGCCAGCGGACTGCGCACCCGGCGCAGCAACCTCGTCGGGCTGGTCATAACGAACCTGGTGAACGCCTCGTTCCACCGCATCACCGAGGTGCTCCAGCAGCGGCTCGACGAACGCGGCTACCAAGTACTGCTGTGCGTCACCGACTCGGACCCGGCACGCGAACGCCGTTACCTGGACATGCTGTTGGACCACCGCGTCGACGGCCTGATCATCGTGGGCACGGGCGACAACACAGCGACGGTACGGCAGGTGAGCGCGGCCGGAATCCCCGTGGTCAACCTGATGCGCTCGCCCGACAGCGCCCCCGGTGACTCGGTGATGGCCGCCGACCGGGACGGCGCCGAACTGGCCGTCCGGCACCTGCTCGACCTCGGGCACCGGAGCGTCGCCTTCATCGGTGGCCCGGCGGGCGTCGACTCCGGACGCGACCGTTACGCGGGGTTCGCCGCGGCGCTGGCCACCGTCGGACTCGAACCCGATCCCGCCCTGTGCGCGCGAGGTCCGTTCACCGTGCCGTTCGGCGCGGAGGCGGCGATGCGGCTGATGGGTGCGCACAACCCGCCCACCGCGCTGTACAGCGCCAACCATGAAGCGACGTTCGGGGTGCTCGGCGCCCTGGTGCAGCTCGGGGTCCGGGTACCGGAACAGCTCTCCCTCGTGTGCCACGAGGAGGCGCCCTGGTTCCCGTACTGGCACCCGCCGATCACCGTCGTCGACAACGGGGCCCGCGACCTCGGCGAGCTCGCGGCGGAGCAACTGCTGCGCCGTATCGACAGCCGCCCCGACAACGGCGAACCCGGCGAGGAGAGCGTCGGCCGGCTCATCCGTGTCGGGTCGCGGCTGGTGGTACGCGATTCGACGGCGGTCCCGCGCCGGCCGGAGTGACGGCCGGCTCCTGTGGGTGGTGCCGACGGACTGAACGACAGACAGACGGGCTGAGCGACAGACAACGGAAAGCGCTCGGCTGGACCGTTCCAGCCGAGCGCTTCTCGGAGCCGCGGGGTTGACGAGGGTCGCCGGTGTCAGGCGCAGAGGACGCGCGTCTCCGGCGTGTAGACCGGGCCGCCGCTGACGTTCGTCGAGTCGCTGAACTCGGAGTAGTAGTAGGAGTAGAAGCCGATGTTCCCGTTGCAGCCCGAATCGGCGGCGACCTGCAGGGTCAGCGTCACGGTCCTGCTCTGCCCGGGCGGGATGGTGGCGCCGTAGTCCGGGCCCAGGTCGGTGGGCCCGACACCGGTGCAGGGAGTGCTGCCGGTGTCCGTGGTCAGGGCGCAGTCGGTGAAGCTGTACTTGAGGTCGGGCCGCTGGGTGGTTAGCCAGGTGGGCTCGATCGTCTGGTAGACGAACAGGACGTCGTAGGTCTTGTTGTTGGTCAGCGTCATCGAGAGTTTCACCGCGCCGCCGGGCGTCGTGGTGGCGGTGTCGGTGGCAAAGGTCAGGTCGGCGTCCGCCGCGCTCGCGCTCGGGGCCAGGCCGAAGACGGCGAGGGCGAGACCGAGGACGGTGGCGAGACCGAGGCGTCTCATACGGGGTGATCGCATGGGCCCGGAGGCTAGGCGGGCCGCGTGCACGCCGTCTGCCCCGCGGGCAGCGCCCCGGCCCCGATCGGCTGGATGCGTTTCTTGTGTGACGGGAGTGCGGCGAGTGTGTGAAGTGAGCTGACGGGGTGGAGGTGGGCCCGTCGGTGGCCGGCCGACGGATGCCGATATTGGCGTGATACCGGAGGCGCCGGACGGCGTGCTGCCTCGGGCGGTGCGCCTGTTCTCGGGCATCCGTCGATTTCTGGCCTTGGCGCGCGTACGGGCGTAGTGGTGTTGATTAAAACGAACGATGCGTTCAATACCTTGCTAGAGTTCGGTATAGTGAACGCATGGTTTATTCAATCGCGGCTGTTCGGGAGGGCGCGCAGATCAGCGCCTACCTCGACGACACCTACCTGGAGCAGGTCGATACGCGAGTGATCGCGGTCGGTGAGAAGGACGGGACGCCGTGGGCGGCCGTCGAACACTGTCTGTTCCATCCGCAGGGCGGCGGCCAGCCCGCCGACCGGGGATGGCTGCAGGACGTGGAGGTCGTTCCGGTCCGGGACCGCGAGTCGGGGCTGGTCGTCGCTACGGCGGCTGCGGGCGGCGGTCTTCCGGAACTCGCCGTGGGGGAGTGGGTGCGGGCCCGGATCGATCTTGAGGCGCGGCTGCTGCATGCCGCGCTGCACACGGCCGGGCATCTCGTCGAGGCGGTCGGGCGGACGCAGGGGTGGGAGATGGTCGGAAGCATCCACTTCCCCGGTCAGGCCCGGATCGAGTTCCAGCCACCGCCCTCGGACGCGCGACTGGCCGACCCGGAGGGGCGGGAGGAAGTGACCGCCGTGCTGCGCGCCGCGGTGGCGGCCGCGGTCGCCGACGATCTGCCGGTCTCCGCGCGGTACCTCCCCGACGGGCGGCGCGAGGTGCATCTCGACGCGCTGCACTCCGCGCCGTGCGGCGGCACGCATGTGCGCAGCCTCGGCGACCTGGCCGACGTGGCGCTGCCGACGCTGAAGGTCAAGAAGGGCCGTATCCGCGTGTCCTACACCGCGACCCACCGGAGCCGTCGATGACGCCCCCGCCGTCCGGCCGTCGGCCGGTGAGCAGTACCGCGGCAGCGGTCGGCGCGAAGATCCGGCTGCGCCGTCAGCAGCGCGGCATGAGCGCCGCGGAGATGGCCCGGCGCGCCGGGCTGAGCAAGGCCACGCTGTCGCAGCTGGAGGCCGGAAACGGCAACCCCACGATCGACACTCTGGACGCGATCGCGATCGCCCTGCGCATCCCGATCGCCGACCTGCTGGCGCGTGACGCCGACACCGGTCCGGTGTTCCGGCCGGGCACGGACATCGAACCCGGGGAAGTGTCACGGGAGTTGCTACGCCGGATCAGCAGCGGCAACAGCCTGGAGATCTGGCGGCTGCGCATCCCGCCGGAGACGGAGCTGGCCGGCGTACCGCACGCCACCGGCACCATCGAGCACCTGCTCATCGCCACCGGGCACGTCACCGCCGGTCCGGTCGACGCCCCGGAGGATCTGGGCCCGGGCGACATGCTCGCCTTCGCCGGAGACGCGCCGCACTTCTACCGGACCGGCGCCGAGGAGGTCGACATCACCGTCGTCTTCGCCTCTCCCATCAGCACCTGAGACTCCATCCGGCATCTGAGGCACCGTCAACAGTCAACGCCTCAGCAGTACTTGAGATGCCGTCAACAACCAGTACCTCAGCAGGACTTGAGACCGAGGAACCCCCGTTCATGAGCACCTCCGCCATCGCCACCACTCCCTCCAGCCGTGCCTTCATCAGCGACAACATGGCCGGAGCGTCCCCGCAGATAGCCCGCGCCGTCGCCGACGCGGCCGCCGGGCAGGTCCTGCCGTACGGCAACGACCCCTTCACCGAAAGCGCCCGCCGCAGGCTCGGGGAGATCTTCGAGCGGGACGTCGAGGTCTTCCCGGTCTCCACCGGGTCCGCCGCCAACGGCCTGAGTCTGGCCGCCCTCACCCCGCCGTGGGGGAGCGTGCTCTCCCACCCCGACAGCCACATCAACACCGACGAGTGCGGGGCGCCGGAGTTCTTCACCAATGGGGCCAAGCTCGTCGGTGTCCCGGGTGCCGACAGCAAGATCGATCCCGATGCGCTGCGGGTGGCGGTGCGTCGCCGGACCGGTGACGTGCACAGTGTGCAGCCGTCCGCGGTGAGCATCAGCCAGGCCACCGAGAGCGGCAGCGTCTACACCCTGGACGAGATCCGCCAGGTCTCCGCCATCGCCAAGGACGCGGGGCTGCGCGTCCACATGGACGGGGCGCGCTTCGCCAACGCCCTGGTCCATCTCGGCGCCACCCCGGCCGAGATGACGTGGAAGGCCGGCGTCGACGTGCTGTCGTTCGGTGCCACCAAGAACGGTGCGATGACCGCCGACGCCATCGTCTCCTTCGCCCCCGCGCTCGCCGGCGAACTCGCCTTCCGTGCCAAGCGCGCTGGGCAGCTGGCCTCCAAGATGCGCTTCAACACGGCCCAGATCGACGCGTATCTCACCGACGACCTCTGGCTGCGCAACGCCCGCCAGGCCAACGCGATGGCCACCCGCCTCGGCGACGGCCTCAAGTCCATTGCCGGCGCCGGCCTGTTGGCCACCCCGCAGGCCAACATCCTCTTCTGCCGCCTGCCCCAGCAGGTCACCGAGGGACTCCTCGCCGAGGGCTACGCCTTCTACCACGACCGCTGGGAGCCGGGCATCGTCCGCTTCGTCACCGCCTTCTCGCACAGCGCCGACGACATCGACCAACTGCTGGACGCGGTCCACCGCCACACCCGTTGAGGGATGCTCCTGCGGACCGCGTCGGAACCGGCGGTCAGTGAGGCGCTGGTGAAGTAGGCCTGGGGGAGACGGGGTTGAGCGACACCGTGTGCCGTGTCAGGCGGTGACGAGCGGCTGGTGCGGTGGCGCGAGCGTCGCGCGGCTGGTGTGCAGGTTCCTGGTGACCTCGGTCAGGTCGGCGATGAACATGCCCGCGAGCTCGGCGGTGAACCCGGTGCGCACCACGAGACGTAGGACGGAGACGTCCTGGCAGGGCGCGGGGAAGCTGTAGGCGGGCAGATGCCAGCCGCGGGCGCGCATCGCGTGGGAGACGTCGAACACCGTGAAGCCCTGTGTGCCGGGCGCCAACCGGAAGGCGAACGCCGGGAGTTCGGAGCCGTCCGTGATCAACTCGTAGGGCGCGATGGTCCGGATGCGTGCGGCGAGCGCGCGGGCCGTGCTCCGGCTCTGCGCCGCCAGATTGCGCAGCCCTTCGACGCCGTAGCGGAGGAAGCTGTAGTACTGCGCGACGACATGCGCGCCCGGGCGGGAGAAGTTGAGGGTGAAAGCTGGGGGAGCTGCCGCCGAGGTAGTCGACCTCGAACACCAGGTCGTCGGGGAGGGCTTCGGCGTCGCGCCACAGGGCCCAGCCCAGGCCGGGGAAGACGTGCCCGTACTTGTGGCCCGAGGTGTTGATGGAGGCGACGCGTTCGAGCTGGAAGTCCCACATGAGGCCCGGGTCGAGGAACGGGGCGACCATCGCGCCGGACGCGCCGTCGACATGCACGGGAATGTCGGTGCCGGTGGCGGCCTGGTAGCCGTCCAGCGCCATGCAGATGTCCGCGACGGGCTCGTAGGAGCCGTCGAACGTCGAGCCGAGGATCGTCACGACGCCGATGGTGTTGTCGTCGCAGTACGCGGTGAGCGTGTCGGCCGTGAGGTGGTAGCGGCCCGGCTCCATCGGGACGTAACGCGGCTCCACCTCGAAGTAGTTGGCGAACTTCTTCCAGCACACCTGGACGTTCGCGCCCATCACGATGTTCGGGCGGGCGGTGTCCTTGCCCTGGGCGCGGCGGCGTTCCTGCCAGCGGCGCTTGAGCGCGAGCCCGCCGAGCATCGCGGCCTCGCTGGAGCCGGTGGTCGAGCAGCCGCGGACCTGCTCCGGGTGCGGCGCGTGCCAGAGCCGGGCGAGCATCCGTACGCAGCGCTCCTCCATCGCCGTGATCTGCGGGTACTCGGCGCGGTCGGCGAGGTTCTTCTCGGCGGTCTCCGCCATCAACTCCCTTGCCTGCGGCTCCATCCAGGTCGTCACGAAGGTGGCGAGGTTCAGGCGGGCGTTGCCGTCGAGCATCAGCTCGTCGCGTACGCGGCGGCAGACCAGGTCGGGCTCCGACGCGAACTCGGGCAGCTCGTCGACGGGCTGGAGGAGGTCGACGGCCGGCGGGAGGCCGCCGGCGCGGGAAACGGTCAGGGTGTCGAACTCGGCTTCGGGCATGACGTCGGTATGCGGGATGGGCATGAGTGTCTGGATGCCTTTCTGGTCCGTGCGGCCCCGTGCACTCCGACGCTAGATCGCCAAGCGGCGCGGTGTATTTGCCGATTACACCGATTCAGTGATCGATTTGCGGACTGATGAACTGGATTTTCCCTTGTACATACTGGGCATTACTTTTTGCGGGGCTGGACTTGCCTGTCGGCGGGGCTCTGACCAGGGCGGGGCTCTGACCAGGTCCCAGGCTTCAGGTCCCTGGATTCGATCGAACCCCGCTCGATGGTCCTCGGACCACTCGGTGGGGCGCATCGTCTCCCTGCTCAGATTCACGATGGTCCGCGTCCCGTGTGCATACGTGGTGCTGATATCACGGCTGCACACGCGGAAGCCGGTCGTTGCCGATGTGCGGCCTACGCGCTCGGTCCAGAGGTGGACGGCGATTTCCCCGTTGCCGGTCACGGGGAGGTCGAACACGATGCCGACCGCCTTCACGACGTAATGGGTCGGCTTGGCCTCTTCGAATGCGCCGAAGCCCAGACTGAACGCGTATGTGTTCCAAGCACGTTCGACCATCACGGTGTAGCGACTGTTGTGCAGCATCCCGTACGGGTCGAGGTCGTCGAAATAGACGTCCAGAGGGATCAAGACGCCGAAGTTGACCGACTCGGACACGGGAAGGGATGCAGGCCTGTCAACCATCATGAGTCCTCGGCGTAGTAGTTCGGCCCGTCAGGGAAATTTTCATGCCGTGCCTCGCTGATGATCAGGTTCGACTCCACCGTGCGGCCTGATCGCGGGCCCTGTCCAAGACCTGTTTCGTGCTCTGTGATGCCCGCGGGGCATGAGAACACCGTCCACCGGACCAAGGGCGTCACCTTCAGTGAGGGCGCCAGTCAGGTCCGCCACCACAGCCCGGTCGTCGTGAGCGGCATGTGCGGTCCGGCCCGGTCCCCTGAGGATCTCCCGTATGCCGTGGCGCTCCCCGCGGATAGGGTGGGCGGTGATCGACAGGGTCGGGCTGGGCGAGGGCGGCGGACGGCGTGGGCGGTGCCGAGGAGAGCAGGAACACGGGCACCGGGCGCCCGACGTCACGGGACGTCGCCCGGCTGGCCGGTGTGTCCCACACCGCGGTGTCCTTCGTGTTCAACGGCCGCGCCGACGGCAACCTCTCGGCCGCCACCCAGGAACGCATCCGGCAGGCCGCGGCCCAGCTGGGCTACCGCCCCGACCCGGTCGCCCGAGGCCTGCGCCGTCGCCGTACGGCCGTGATCGGGCTGGTCACCGATGAGATCGCGTCCTCACCGTTCGCCGGCCGGCTGCTGCGCGGCGCCATGGAGACCGCCTGGGACAGCGACCATCTCGTCCTCACCGTCGACTCCGGCGGTGACCCGGTCAAGGAGGACGCGGCCGTCGCGGAACTGCTCGACCGGCGCGTGGACGGCATCATCTACGCGGCCATGTCACTGCGCCGGGTCCGCGTCCCCGAGGGCCTGCACCGCACCCACTCCGTGCTGGCCAACTGTCTGCCCGAGGACGATTCCCTGCCCGCCGTGGTCCCCGCCGAGCGCGCCGGTGGCCGTACCGCGGCCCGGCTGCTGCTCGCCGCCGGCCACCGTCGGCTCGCCGTGATCGGCGGTCTGGACGACATCGCCTCGGTGGAACGCACCCGCGGCATCCGGGAGGCGCTGCGTGCCGAGGGCGCCACCGTGCCCGAGGAATGGATCGTGCGCGGCGGCGGGGAGATCTCCGCGGGATACGCGGGGGCGCTGCACCTGCTCGACGGGATCGAGCCGGCCCGTCGCCCCACCGGCGTCCTGTGCTACAACGACCGGGTCGCGGCGGGTGTCCTGCACGCCGCGACCCGGCTCGGGATCGACGTGCCCGCCGATCTGTCGGTGGTCGGCTACGACGACCAGGAGCACATGGCCGCGTTCCTCACCCCGCCGCTCACCTCGGTCGCGCTGCCGCACCGGGCGATGGGCGAGGCGGCGACCCGGCTGCTCCTGGACACCATCGAAGCCGGCCAGGCACCGCCCGCAACTGTCCGGCGCCTGGCCTGCCCTGTGGTCAGCCGCGCCTCCGTGGGCCCGGCACCCACCCGCTGACCCGGCCTGCGCCCGGCCCACCCTGAGACCAGCCACGTCTCGGTGGGCCCGGCACCCACCCGGACACCCTGTCTGTGCCCGGCCCGCCCCGGGACCAGAGGCCTCCCCGGGTCCGACGCCCACCCGGTGACCCGGGCACCCGGCCCGTGCCTGGCCTGCCCTGTGGTCAGCCGAGCCTCCGTGGGTCCGGCGCCCACCCGGTGACCCTGCCTGCGCCCGCCCCGCCCCGAGACCAGCCAAGCCTCCCTGAGTCCGGCGCCCACCCGGGCACTCGGCCCGTGCCCGACCCGCCCCGAGGTCAGCCACGTCTCCGTGCATCCGGCGCCCACACCCGGACACCCGGCCTGCGCCTGCCCCGCCCCGAGATCAGCCACGTCTCCGTGCATCCGGCGCCCACCCGGACACTCGGCCCGTGCCCGGCCCACCCCGAGATGAGCCACGTCTCCCTGAGTCCGGCGCCCACCCGATGACCCGGGCCCCCGGCCCGTCGACGACCAGTTCGGCGATGTCGTCGGGGCGCCGGTAGACGCGCTCGGTGACCATGGACCGGTCCGCGACGAAGAGTTCGAGGAGCGAGCCGTCGACGAGCAGCCGCAGCGTGAGTTCCGGCGCCTTCGGCACGTGCACGGTGATCGGGGCGGAGCCTTCCCTGCCGGTCCGGGGCCAGGCGACGCGGTCGAGGACGACGGTCCCCGAGGCAGGGTCCGCCCGGACGGTCAGCTCCCGGCCCGCCGGGTCCCGGAGCAGGCTCACCGTGGTTGGTTCGCATGCGGTGACCGTCAGGTCGTACGAGAGTGGCAGTGGAACCCGGGCCGGCGCGGTGACGAACGGCTCGGCCGGGTGGAGTTGGTCGAGTTCCGGGGCCGGACTCACCCGCAGCGAGCCGTCGGGGTGGACGTCGACGACCCGTGGCGCGGTGAGGACGCCTGCCCATCCGGCCCGGAGCACCTCCTCCTGCGGGCGGGCCTCCCACGACCAGCCCCAGAGCAGTGCGCGGTCCGGCTCCTGGAGCACGGCGGGAGCGTAGAAGTCCCGCCCCTGGTCCAGCCTGCCGCCTGCGCGCGGCACGAAGCCCAACCCGCCCTGGCCGTCCGCCTCCAGACGGCCCGTCAGGTATCCGGTGGAGCAGGGATCCCCGTCCCACAGGGACACCAGGAGTACGTGCTCGCAGCCTGCCGTCCGGTACAGGTGCGGGCACTCCCAGCCCACCGACTTGTCGCCGAACACACCTGTGGCCACCGGGTCCTTGCCGTCCAGCAGCACACCGGCGAACCGCCAGTCGGTCAGGTCGTCGCAGTCGTAGAGCAGGACCGACGGTGTGCCGTCGGCGTGGCCGGCCCCGACCAGGGCCCAGCGTCTGTCCGCGCAGTGGAAGACGAACGGGTCGCGGAACATCACCACGTCCAGTCCCGGCGGCGGCCCTGCCACCACCGGTGTCGGCAGCGGCTTCCACTCGGTCAGTTGCTCGTCGTCCGGGTCCGCCGCCCGCGCCAGGCAGATGGTGCCGAGTCCGGTGTGGGTACGGTCAACTCCCGTGTATACGGCGGTCGGTGTGCCGGCGTCGTCGGTCACGCAGCCCGACCAGCAGCCGGCCTCGTCGGGGCCGCCGGGCGTCGGGGCGAGCGCGATCGGATGGTGCTCCCAGTGCGCGAGGTCGGTGCTGGAGGCATGGCCCCAGTGGACGTTCGCGTGCACAGGTGTGTCGGGGTTGTGCTGGTAGAAGAGGTGGTAGCGGTCCCGCCAACGGAACGGCCCATTGGGGTCGTTGATCCAGCCGGCGGGCGGACGGACCCTGAAACGCGGTGCGTTGGGGTCATTGCTCAACGGTTGACTCCTGCGGACGTGATGCCCTCGCGGAGAGGGCGCTGGCCGACGGCGAACACGGCGACGGCGGGGAGCATCGAGAGCACGACCCCGGCCAGGACCACCGAGATGGACCCGGTGCCGAGGTTGCCCTGAAGGGAGACCAGACCCAGCGGAAGCGTGTAGTTCTGGCTGGAGGTCTCCAGGATCAGCGGGCGGAAGAACTCGTTCCAGTGGTAGTTGAAGGCCAGCACGCCGACGATCGCGAGGCCGGGTGTGGCCAGCGGCGCGTACACCGAGCGGAAGATCCGCCAGGTCCCCGCGCCGTCCAGCATGGCCGCCTCACCCAGGTCCTTCGGCATCCCGAGGAAGTACTGGCGCATCAGGAAGGTGCCGAAGGCGGTCGGGAAGGCCGGGATGATCAGGCCGAGGAGCGTGTCGGTGAGGCCCATCGTCTTCAGCACCAGGAACACCGGCACGATGGTGACCTGCAACGGCACCATCATGGTCGCCAGGACCAGGCCGAAGAGCGGCTTCTTGAAACGGAACTCCAGGCGCGCGAAGGCGTATCCGGCCAGGCCTGCCGTGATCATCTGGCCGACGGCGACCAGCGCCGTCACCAGCGTGGAGTTCAGGGCGAGCAGCCACACGTCGATCTGCTGGAAGACCCCGTGGTAGGCCGCGGTCGTCGGGTGCGTCGGGATGATCTGCGGGGGCAGGTCGAAGGACTGGGCCGGAGTGCGCAGTGAGGTGGCGACGGTCCAGATGACCGGGCCCAGTGTCAGCAGGGCGCACACGGCCAGCGCGGCGATCCGGGCCCAGGGGGCGAGTGAGTAACGGACGCGACTGAGGGTCGGGGTCGCTTTCAGGGTCGGGGTTGCTTGGCTCATAGCGCTCATGCGGCTCACCGGCTCACTGGTAGTGGACGAAACGCCGGCTGAGCCGGAACTGGAGGGCGGTGACCGCCATGATCAGCGCGAAGAGCAGCACGCCCACCGCGGACGCCTCGCCGAAGTCGAGCTGCTCGAAGGCCCGCTCGTAGATCACCATCACCACGGTGCGGGTGGCGTCGCCGGGTCCGCCGTCGGTGAGGACGTAGGGCTGTTCGAAGACCTGGAGGGCGTTGATGATGCCGACCACCGTCGCGACGAGCAGCGTCGGCGACAGCAGCGGCAGCGTGATGCCGAGGTGCTTGCGCAGGCCGGTCGCGCCGTCGAGGGCGGCGGCCTCGTGGATCTCCTTGGGGATGTTGTTCAGCCCGCCGACGAACAGCAGGAACGAGAAACCGAACTGCTGCCAGACGTAGACCAGGACCACCGTGGCCATCGCCGCGTGCTCCGAGGTCAGCCAGGGCACGGGCGCGATGCCGACCAGGCCGATCAGCCAGTTCACCACCCCGAAGTCCTGGTTGAACAGGTACTTCATCACCACCGAGATGGACGCGGCGGACAGTACCAGGGGGAAGAAGAACGCCGAACGGAACACCGACCGCAGCCACACCGGCATCCGCCCGTTCAGCGCGAGCGCCAGCGACAGCGCGATCAGCAGTTGCAGCGCGACCGCGAGAACCATGAAGAGGAGCGTGTTCCGGAAGGAGACCAGGACGGTCGAATCCGTAAACGTCGTACGGTAGTTGGCGCCGCCGACGAAGTGGGGCGGGTCGATCACGTTCCACTGGAACAGGCTCAGCACGACGGACCCGATGATCGGCACGACCGTGAAGACGACGATGCCGACGACGGTGGGCGCCAGGAACAGCGCGGCCACCAGCCGGGCGCCGCGGTCGCGGACGGACGGCCGCACGGCGACGGGTGGCGTGGCGGGCCGCGAACGGACGGGCGGAACCTGGGAGTTCGGGACCTGGGTGTTCGTCATACCTCACGCTCCATGGCCTGCTCCAGGTCGCCTTGCATCCGGCGCAGCGCGGGACCCACCGCGCGCGGCGAGGCCAGCGCGGTGCCGGTGTACTTGAGCAGGACGTCGGTCACCTCGGCGACCTGCGGCGGCGCGGGGATCGGGCCGGTGTCGGGGAACCGGTCGAGGGTGTCGTAGAAGACCTGCCAGTGCGCCGGGCCGCTCGCGGCGTAGCGGGCGGCGTTCAGCATCGAACGCCGGGCCGGGGTGGTCTGGTTGGTCCGGAACAGCCGGGTCATGGTGTCCTTGCGGGCCGCGTACTTGATGAACTCCCAGGCGGCTTCCTGCTTCTTCGAGGTGCGCAGCAGCGCGTAGCCCGCCGCGCCGAACTGGTGGCGCTGGGTGCGCCAGCGCGGGAAGTACTGCACGTCGTAGTCGGCGGCCCGCATGCCGGCCTGTTGCAGGCCGCCCGCCCAGAAGCCGCCCGCCGGTGTGACGCCGACGTGGCCGGTGGAGAACACGCCGACCAGGTTGTTGCCGTTGCCGCCCTCGGGCCGGGTGCACAGGTCCTCCTGGACGAGGGAGGCGATGTAGTCGTACGCCTCCTCGACGCGGTCGGTGGTGGCCTGCGGGGTGGTCCAGCGGAAGCCGCCGCCGCGCCCCTGTCGGTCGGCGGCCGGGTAGAAGGTGTCCCACAGCCAGGAGCCGCCGGGCGCCTTCGACTCCTTCAGCAGGTTCGTGCCGTTCGCGAAGAGCCAGGGCACCACACCGCCCCACAGCCGGTTGGTCCAGAAGTACGGCGTGAAGTGGGAGCCGCCGCCACGCTTCAGCTCCCGCAGCAGCGCGGTGAAGTCGTCGCGGCTCCAGTCGGCCGCCGGGAAATCCGCGCCCGCCCGCTTCAGCACCTGCTTGTTGAGGTACATGTCGGCGGCGTTGAACTCCATGGGCAGCTGGTAGAGGTTGCCCTCGTACATCATCGACTCCACCAGCGAGGGGTGGACGTCGGCGAAGTACTCACGCAGCTCCGCCGCGTCCCGCCGCACCCAGCGGTCCAGGGACACGCCGAGCCGCTGGGCGAACAACTGCACGCCCTCGGTGGCCACATACACCAGGTCGGGAGCGGTACCCGCGGCGATCTGGGTGAGGATCTTCGCGAAGAAGTCCGACCAGTCGACGGCCTGCACCGCGTTCACCCGCAGCGGGATGTCGGGGTGGAGCCGGTGGAAGCCCTTGGTGAGGGCCTCGACGGTGGCCGGGTCGAAGGCGGAGCCGAGGGTGGCGACGACGAGGGAGCCGTCGTCCCGGCCGGGGATGTCGGCTCCGGTGAGCCGGTCCCAGCTCGCGGCGGTACCGGCCAGAGCGGCTGCTCCGGCCCCGTACGCGCCGTACCGCAGCAGGGTGCGGCGGGGGAGGTGCGAGTCAGTCATCCAACGGGCCTAACTCGTGTTAGTTCAGGGTTGATGCCCAGATGATGGGAACCGGACGGCAGGCCTGTCAAGGGTCGGGAACGCTTGACCTTCAACGGGTCAGGACTCTTGACCTTTAACGAGTTAGGTCTACAGTCCTCGTTCGCAGGAGCCGATTTTTCACGCCCTTCACGTTGTGAGCCGCACTCGCGTGCGTGACGAGCCGCCACGGGCCCTCAGGGCCGCCACGAGAGGAACGATGTGTCATGCCCGGAACTGCCATGCCCGGAACATCGGGGATTTCCAGGAGATCACTGTTCGCGGGATCGGCTGCGGGCACCGCTGCCGCGCTGCTGCCCACCGGAACGGCTACGGCCGCCCCGAAGCCCGAGCCCAAGGCCGAGGGTGCCGCCAAGTCCGCGGCGAGCGGGGCGAGTTACCGCGCCGCGTACCACTTCACGGTCCCCGACCAGTGGAAGAACGACCCGCAGCGGCCCGTCTGGATCGACGGCGAGTACCACTACTACTACCTCTACAACGCCGACTACTTCACCGGCGTCGTCGGCACCGCATGGCGCCTGGCCACCACCGAGGACCTGGTCTCCTTCACCGACCGCGGGGTCGCCGCACCCAAGAACACCACGTCCAACGGCGACCTCTGGTCGGGTTCAGCGGTGGTCGACACCGGCAACACATCCGGATTCGGCGCGGGCGCGGTCGTCGTCATCGTCACCATGTCTCCTGGCGGCGGCACCGACTCCCAGGCGCAGTTCCTGTACTACTCGACCGACGGCGGCATCACCTTCACCAACTACGGGACCGCCCCTGTCCTGCCCAACCCCGGCGTCGCCGACTTCCGCGACCCCAAGGTGATCCGCGACGAGGACCGGGGCCGCTGGGTGATGGCCCTCGCCGAGAACGACAAGATCGGCTTCTACCACTCCGACGACCTCAAGTCCTGGACGTACGCGAACGGTTTCGTCCACGACGGCATCGGCGTCCTGGAGTGCCCCGACCTGTTCCGCATCACCGCCGCCGACGGCACCGTGAAATGGGTGCTCGGCGCGAGCGCCAACGGGAAGAGCTCGGGGCTGCCCAACACGTACGCCTACTGGACGGGTTCCTTCGACGGCAGCGCGTTCACCGCTGACACGAGTGACCCGCAGTGGCTCGACCACGGCTGGGACTGGTACGCCGCCGTCACCTTCGAGAAGCGGGACGCGAGCGGCGCGGTGGACGCGGCCGCCCGGTACGCGATCGGCTGGGTGAACAACTGGGACTACGCCAACACCACCCCCACCATCGACTGCGACGGCTTCAACGGCACCGACTCCGTCGTCCGCGAGATCACCCTGACGAAGGTGTCCGACAACACCTACTACCTCGCCTCCCGGCCCGTCGCCGGCCTCGACTCGCATGTCTCCCGCACCGTGAACCTGGGCGACGTCACCGTGGACGGCACGAAAGTGCTCGACTACACCGGTGTCTCCTACGAGGTGACGACGGAGCTCAGCTGGTCCCAACTCACCGGCGCCGGACTCCAGTTGAGGCGCTCACCCGACGGTGGTCGGCACATCGACGCCGGGATCTACGCCGACTACGCCTTCCTGAACCGGCGCAACACGGTGAACGCCGACACGTCCGGCAAGTGGCAGGAGAGCCACACCCCGTTCGACCCGTCCGCCGGCACGGTGAAGCTGCGCATCCTGGTGGACCGTACGTCGGTGGAGATGTTCGTCGACGACGGCCGCTATGTGCACACCAGCCAGGTGTTCCCGTACCTGCTGGACACCCGGCTCGCGCTGTTCACGATCGGCGGCAGCGCGGTATTCCGTAACACGGTGATACGCGAGTTCTCGGTGTGAGAGCGGCCGGGCCGGCCGGGCCGGTTATGGGCGCGGGTGCGCACCATACGCGTGAACCCGATCGGCGGCGCCGATCCCGGTGAGCCCGGTTTCGTTCAAGGCCGTTATTCAGACCTGTTCGTCGATGCCTGTTCGTCGATACGTGTTCGTCAGTACCTGTTTCTCAATCCGTGGGCTCGCGGACCGGGATGCCGAGTCGGTCGGCGACGGTCGTCAGGGCCGTGCCCAGGGGCAGCGCGACCCGGGTTCGGGCGTGCGGGTCGCCGCGGGTGGGGTCCCGGTTGACGATCAGGACCGGTTTGCCCTCCTGCGACGCCTGACGGACGAACCGCAGCCCGGACATCACCGTCAGCGACGAGCCGAGGACCAGCAGCGCGGTCGACTCGCGGACCAGCCGCCGGCAGCGCTCGACGCGCTGCGGGGGAACCGCCTCGCCGAAGAACACCACGTCCGGTTTGAGGACGCCCCCGCAGTCGGCGCACGACACGACGCGGAAGTCCCCGACCTGCGCGTCGGTGAGGTCCGCGTCACCGTCCGGGTTGATCCCGGCGGCGACCGGGTCGAAGCCCGGGTTCTCGGCCTCCAGGCGCCGGGCGAGTTCGTGGCGCGGGCTGATGGCGCGGCAGGAGAGGCACACGACCCGGTCCAGGCTGCCGTGGAGTTCCACGACGTCCTCGCTGCCGGCGGCCTGGTGCAGGCCGTCGACGTTCTGGGTGATCACGCCCGAGAGGCGGGCGTCCCGGGCGAGGGCGGCCACCGCCAGGTGTCCCGCGTTGGGGCGGGCCCGCCCGAAGGTGCGCCAGCCGAGGTGGCTGCGCGCCCAGTACCGGCGCCGCGCGTGCGCGCTCCCGGTGAAGTCCTGGTAGGTCATCGGGGTGTGCCGGCTCAGGCTCCCGCCCTCGCCCCGGTAGTCGGGGATGCCCGACTCCGTGGAGATGCCCGCCCCGCTGAGCACGAGCACACCGCCGGTGCTCAGCGTGTCGACGACCGGCTCGAGGTCGGTGGTGCCCGGCAGCAGATCCGCTGCCGCTGCGGGGGTCCAGCTCAGGGTGGGGCGCATGCGCATACCGGCCAGGGTACGGAATCGGCGGCGGCACCCGGCGGGCGTGGCGGGCATGGATGGTTGCGGGGCAACGGTTCTCCGTCCGCCGCGGGCAAACCGGCGCTCGGCGCATTGGGCGGGCTCGTGGGCGCGCGGGTACCCGCTGCGGTGAGCGCGAGCGCCGTTGCGGGACGGTCGGCCGCGGAAAGCATGTCCTCAGCACTGCGAGTACTGCGAGTGAGGAGACATGTGGTGTCCAGTGAGTTCCAGCGGACCAAGCTCCAGGCCATGTTCGAGGCGTTCGACGCGGACGGCAACGGCTATCTGGAGGAGGCGGACTTCGTGGCCCTGGCGGACCGTTGGGGCCGGCTGCCGCGAGTGAGAGAGGGATCGGAACTGGCGGCGCGCGTGGACGGCGTACTGAAGGGCTGGTGGCAGCATCTGTCGGCGATTGTGGACACGGACCGGGACGGCCGGATCGACATGGACGACCTCCTTGCCATGGTGGACCTGCTGCCGACCATCCCCGAGGCCGTCACCGCCACCGCCGACACCATCTTCGACGCGGTCGACGAGAACGCCGACGGCCGCATCTCGCGCGGCGAGCACCAGCGGCTCGTCGACACCTGGCACGGGCGGCCCGTGGAGACCGGCGGTTCCTTCGACCGCCTCGACCAGGACGCTGACGGCTACCTCAGCCGCCCCGAGTTCGCCGCGCTGTGGACCCAGTTCTGGACCAGCGACGACCCCGCCGAACCCGGCAACGTGATGTGCGGGCCGATCGGCGCCGGGTGAGACACCGGCGGGGGCCGCCCGGAGCAGGCCGCGGCGGGTCGCCGACCAGGCGAGCCGCATACGTGTCATCGGCCCGCAAGCTCCCGGCGTTCCTCATCGGGCACGGAGACGCGGACGCCCAGATCCCGATCGAGCAGAGCCAGTTGCTGTACTCGGCGCTCCAGAAGGAGTGCGCCGACGTCACCCTGCACAGCCTGCACGGCGAGGGTCACTTCTTCCCCTTCACCGGCGGTCTCTCCGAGTCATATCCGGCCCGGAGGGTGCAGACCTCGAAGGGCTGTGGGAAGACTGGGACCAGCACGGGCCCGGCGCTGAGCCTCGACACCATCGGCTCGTTCATTCGCGCCCACCTGCGCTGACGGAGCCGAAAGAAACGAGACGGTCATGCACCACGTAGTCGCCAAACTGGACGCCCTCGACCCGGAGGCGGGCGCCGCCATCAGGGTCATCGCCCGGTTCGACGAACTCGTCGAAGGACACGCGGGGTTGGGGCCCATCCTGGCCGCGGCGGCAACACTGACCGGCTCACCGGCCCGGCTGATCGACGAACGGTTCGCCGTCGCCCTCCGCGCCGACCTGGACGGTCGGGTCGAGCGCGACGGCGGGCCGATCGATCCGCGCTGGGTCGGCGCACCCCTCGTGCCGGGTGGTCGACCGGCCCTCTGGCTGGAGCGGGTCGGCCGGCACTCGCTGATCGAGGCGATGGTGCTCGACCGGGTCGCGTTCGCCGCCCGTGAGGTGCTCCACCGCACCCGCGACGCGGCCGGGCGGACTGCGGGCCCGTTCTCGGACGACCCGGCCGCGGTCGAGGTGCTCCTGGACAGCGCCGCGAGCGAGAGCGACCGCCTGCACGCGGCCCGGCTGCTGCACCTGCCCGAGGGGGCCGACCTGCGGGCGGTGGCGTCGGCCGACGGCTCCGGACGGATCGTGGCCGCCGCGAAGGGCGACGGGGACGCCGCCGCCCGGGCGCGACGCTGGGAAGCTCTCGGACGTACGGGCATCGGACCCGCCGTTCCCCTGCTGGAACTCCCACGCTCCTGGGACCGGGCCCGGACCGCACTGCGCTACGCCGCCGAGGGCACCGACGAGGACCCGGGACCCGGCGTCGTCCTCTTCGAGGAACTCGGCACGCTGGCCCTGCTCGCCGACGCCCTCGACCCCGCCTCACCACCGGACGACGTCCGCGCCCTGGAGAAGGCGGCCCGTTCCGGTGCCTGGGTGCTGCGCACGCTGGTCGAGTTCACCTCGCACACCAGCCTGCGGCTCGCGGCGGCGGCCCTGTACGTCCACCACTCCACCCTCAAGGGCCGGCTCACCTCGATCGAGCAGTCCTTGGGGTTCCCCGTACACGAACCCCAAGGCCGACTGCGGGTCCAACTGGCGCTCGCCGCCCGCCGGTTGCTGCTCCACCCGGTCGCGCGCTAGCGCTGGACGACGGGCAGGACGATCCGGCTGGGGTACTCGGCGCCACGGTGGACCTGGTTGACCGCGGCCACCATGTCGGAGAGGTGTTCCTGCGCGATGATCCCGCCGGTGTTGGAATTCCGGTCGTAGCGGGGGAAGTTGGAGCTGGAGATCTCCACCATGATCCGGTGTCCGGCCAGGAAGACATTGGCGGTGGCGATGAGATCGACCTCGTACACCTCCCCGGGCGTCATCAACCGCGGGGCATCCAGCCCCTCCTGGTAGCGCATACGCAGGATGCCGTCGCACAGGACGATGGCCCGCCCGTCCGGGTGGACGTCGAGCAGCTTCGCGGTGAAGTCCGTGTCCACGGCCGACGAACTCACGAACAGCCGCGCCGACACCGGCCCCGTCACCTCCACGGGCTCCTCCAGCACCTCGGTCGTGAACACCAGCACGTCGTCACGGTCGTGCAGCGGGCGCTGGTCGGCCGGACCGTCGTATCCCGTGAGGCTCATGAGGGTCCCGCCGAGCGAGGGCACCGGCCGGCGCGGGTCGTAGAGGTAGGTGTCGACGAAGTCGCCGGTCGGTTCGGCCGTCGACAGCCGTCCCGCGCCCGCGGCACTGTTCGCCGGGCCGTCGCCCTCCAGGTAGTAGGCCCGGTAGTCGGTGTCGGGCAGCGGCCAGTCCGGCTCGTCCCGCCACTGGTCGATCCCCATGACGAACAACCGCACCGGCGGCCGCCCCTCCGGAGCATCCTGCTTCCCCTTCCCCTTCAACCAGCGGTCGAAGAAGGCGATCTGCTGCTCACCCAACGCCGTGGCGTCCGCGCCGGCCGCCATGCCGAAGTCACGGTCCGGGAAGAAGCCGACGTGCCCGACGGGCATATGGGACCACGGCCCTACGATCAGGCGCTGTCCCTCCCGCGCCTCGGCCGTACCGGCCCCCGCCTTCATCGTCGTGAAGTCACGCAAGGTCTCGCCGATGAACAGGTCGTACCACCCGCCGATGTGCAGCGCGGGTGTCGTGAGCGTGGCCACCTGCTCCAGCGCCGACAGGTCCCGCCAGGACTGGTCGCGGTCGGGACGGCCGATCGCGGCATCGACCATCCAGGGCAGATGGGCCGAGATCAACGGCTGGTCGGCCACCGGAGTGTGCTCGTTGCGCAACGAACGATCCGCCACACGCGCCGCGAGGGCGGCGAGGTCCTCGACGGCGGCACGCCCCTGGGCGAGATCCCGCTGAGCCTTGCCCAGGGCCATGAGAGTCGCCCAGCCGAGCACGGTGTCCAAGGACAGCGCCCCACCCCGGGAACGCCAAGGTGCCGCGTAGAGATCGGCCGACGTCATCATGGGAGCGATCGCCTTGAGCGCCGGGGGCTTGGACGAGGCGGCCAGCAACTGCACCATGCCCAGGTAGGAGGCCCCGAACATGCCCACGCTGCCGTCGCACCACTCCTGTTCGGCCAGCCAGGCCACCGTGTCGGCACCGTCCGAGGCGTCGTCCATGTGCGGTACCAAGACACCGTCCGAACCGACGGTGCCCCGGCAGTCCTGGATCACCACCGCATAACCCCCGCGCAGCATGCCGTACAGAGTCGGCATCAGGCCGCTCTCCAGACCCGCCTTCTCCTTGTCGTAAGGCGTACGCGCGAGCAGCACAGGCAGCGGCTCGTCCGTCTCCGGTCGCCAGATGTTCGTCGACAACTCCGCGCCGTCCCTCATGGGGACCCGCACGTCGAAAGCGGCTCCGTAATTCATCGCACACCTGCCTGTCCTCGGGAAAACCGTCCTGCGATTGTGCGGCTGGGGCAGGCGGGAGACGGCTAGCCGGATGGCGGGTATTCCCCGCCATCCGGCAGCGTTCTTTCCGCCTGCCCCGACCGCGACCGCACAGTCGGGGACAGCCCACGTACCCGTATACGCAGGACCGGTGACTCAGCCGATCTCCAGGACGACCTTGCCGGTGATGTTCCCGGCAGCGAAGGCGCGTTGTGCCTCGGCGGCCTTCTCCAGCGGGAAGACCGCGCCGACGCGCACGCTGAGCAGACCGGCCTCGGCCAGTGCCGTGACCGCGGTGAGGTCGGCGCGGTCCATGCGGGCGAAGACGTCGATGGAGCCGGGGACGCCGGGGGCGGCGATGGACGCAAGCCTGCCGCCGGACCGTGCGGCCCCCGCCGACGCGGCGAGGACACCGCCGCCGATCGTGTCGAGGATCGCGTCCACGCCCTGCGGAACCAGGCCGAGCACCCGCTGGGTCAGTCCCTCGCCGTACGCGACCGCTTGGGCGCCGAGCCCGCGCAGGTAGTCGTGATCGCCGGCCGACCCCACCCCGATGACCCGGGCGCCCCGGGCCACGGCGATCTGCACGGCGACGGAACCCACGCCCCCGGCGGCCCCGTGCACGAGGAGGCTCTCGCCCTGCCGTACCGCGAGGGCGTGCACCACACCCTGGTAGGCGGTGAGCGCGGCCAGCGGCAGTCCCGCGGCCTCGGCGAAGGACAGGGCGCTCGGCTTGCGCACCACACCGCGCACATCCGCGGAGACCAGTTCGGCGAAGCCACCGTGCGCACGCTGCACATCGCCCCGGACATACGCGATCACCTCGTCGCCCACCGCGAACTCCGGTGCCCCGGGCCCGGACCGCTCCACCACACCGGCGACGTCCCAGCCGGGCACCACCGGGAAATACGTCTCTACGGCACTGTCCAGCGCCCCGGCCTGGATGGCGGCGTCGGCGCGGTTCAGCCCCGCGGCCCTGACCCGGATCAGCACCGAGTCCACGTGCGTCTTCGGCTCGGGCAGCTCGGTGAGTTCGAGGACTTCCGGCCCGCCGTAACGGCGGTACACGACGGCTTTCATCGCTCAGGCCCCCGGGATCGCCATCGGCATGTCCATCAGGACGCGGTGCGCGACGATCTTCCACTCGCCGTCGACGCGGCGCAGATCGGTGTCGTAGTAGCCGGACTCGACGGGCCGGACGGTGCCCTGGGCGCCGAAGGCGCTCTCGGGCCGGCCGGCTGCCGGGCGAGAGGTGGCGCGCACCTCGAAGACCACGAACTGGGCGTTCATGTGCGCCAGTTCACCGTCGACCTCGATGAGATGGTCCGACGTGATGTGGTGACCGGAGCCGCCCTCGGGGTGCGGCGCCATGAAGTTGTCGACCGCGTACTCCACGCCCGCGGAGCCGATGACCGGCTCGCCGACCGTCTCGTAGGTGTCGGGGCCGGTCTTGGCGAAGATCTGCACGGTCGCGTCGACGGTGAAGAGGGCACCCTGACTCCTGCCGTCGCGTCGATCGGTGGCGCGGACATAGCGTGCCAGGACCTCCTGGATCTTGCGCTCGTCGCTCATGCTTCGCACGTTCCTTCCGTCTTGCCGATCCTTCGAGCCGTGTTCCTGTTTCGAGTGGATCACCGGGAGGGGGCGAGAGCCATGAGGGTTCCGGCAAGGGTCGATACCCTGAAGGTATGGATCGTCTGGAGACCCGCGAGCTCGCCTACTTCGTCGCGGTCGCCGAGGAACTGCACTTCGGCAAGGCCGCCGAGCGCCTGGGTATCGCCCAGCCCCCGCTGTCGCGCGCGATCAGCCGCCTGGAGCGCCGCATGGGGGTACGGCTGCTGGAGCGCACCAGCCGCAGGGTCGCACTCACCGACGCGGGCGCCGTGTTCCTGGGCGAGAGCCGCCAGTTGCTCGACTCGCTCGACGCGGCCGTACGGCGGGCGCAGCGCGCGCGGCAGCCCGGCCGGCTGGTGATGGCGGTACGTCCCGGCTCCGCGTCCGGGCTGGTCGCCGATCTGGTCCGCTCCGCCGAGGTGGGCAGCCACGACGTCGTCTTCACACACGATCGCCCCGCCGCCCTCAGGGACGGCAGGGCCGATGTGGCGCTGCTGTGCATCGGCACCGACGACCTCACCGGGCTGCGCACCGCCGTCCTGACCGAGGAGGCGCCCTACGCGCTGCTCCCGCGTGACCATCCACTGGCCCGGCGCACCGTGGTGACGGTCGCCGAACTCGCCCAGGACGCGCACTTCGACCCCGAGTGCCCGACGGTCGGCCTCGACGAGATCGTCGACCGGGTCGTGCTCGGGCGCCTGGTCACCGTCGTGGGTTCGGGTGCCGTGGAACGGATCCCCTCCGAGGTGGCCGCGGTACCGGTGTCGGATCTCCTGCCCACGCGCCTTGCCCTGGCCTGGCCCGAAGGGGCGTCCCGCCCAGCCGTCACCGCTTTCGTGCGCTCGGCCCGCGCGGCTGCGGCGCGGCGGGCGCTGGACGCGAAGGACACGGGCGCGGTGGCTGTCCAGGGGTGAGTACAGGAGGGCCGACGGCAGAAGAGCTGATCACCTAGTGCCTTTTGTTTTGCGATGGGCGCCCGTCCTTGTCGTGAACAGGCGTCCCTCGCAGGCCCACAACGGGTGCGCAAAATCCGCTCAGTTGTCCCTTATCCCTCGGTCGCGTATCCCTCGGTCGCGAACGACAGCGTGCCGGAGGCGGTCGTCTCGCCGGCCTGGGTGACCTGGAAGGTCCAGCCGTCCTCGGCCGGGGCGCATTCGACGTGGACGGGGGAGTTCCACTCGGTGAAGCGCAGGGCCCGCAGGTGGCAGCCGTTCAGTCGGCCGGGGGAGGCTCCCGCAAGGCAGGCCGCCTGGCGGGCCGCCTCCAGCAGGACCATGCCGGGGACGTGGTCACTGGGGTGGTCGAAGAACCGTGGGTGGCGCAGGTCGGCCGGTGCCACCAGCAAAGACCCGGAGGGGTCCCGGACCAGCATCACATCGCCGGGGGACGGCACCGACACCTCGGTCGGCGACGGGCGCCGGTGCACGTCGTCCGGCACGGGAGTGGCGGCGGCATTCGGGCCGCGGAACGTGTCGTACTCCTCCTCGGACAGGACGCGGACGCGCCCGAAGGCCGAGCCGAACTCGCGCCCGGCGGCGGAGAATTGGATCCGTACGCTCAGCGCGACCGGCCACGGCACGTCGTCCACGTGGCGCACGTCGGACACCTCGGCCCGGCACAGCACGTCGGTGGCGCCGTAACCGACCACCGGCTCCGTGCTGTTGTCGAGCTGGAAACCCACGCTCCTGATGACGGGCTTGCTCGTGCTCGGGGCGCCGAGGAAGCGCTGGCAGATGTACAGGCCGACCTGGCGGATGGTCTCGGCGGCGAGCATCGGATCGTGCCGCTCGTCGGAACCCGAACCCGAACCGGAACCCGAACCCGAACCGGAACCCGAACCGGAACCGGAACCTGACGCGATGGACGTGGCGTACGAGCGTGGCCACTGCGCGGCGAGGAGGAAGCGGCCGTCGGGCAGGGCCCGGGCATCGGTGAGCAGGACTTCGGCGACGGCTTTCCGGTGCACGAGAGTCCGGGACACGCAGCTGTCCCAGCTCAGCGTCAGGTGTTCCGGAGCGGTTTCAGGGGGTGCGAGAGAGTGTGATTCAGGCATAAAATAATAGAAGCTATGGTTCTTTGGCCTACGTGCGGGAAACGTCGGCCTGTCGGTTAGATTCACCGGAAAAGACGATCCGGCACGCAGGAACAGGGGCGACCGAGAATATGCAGGAACGTGCGGAAGTCACTCGGCGGGCTGTTCTGTCGACGGCCGCCGTGCTGTTCGAACAGCACGGATACGTCGGTACGAGCATCAGCGACGTGGCACGTACGAGCGGGTACACCAGCGGGGCGATCTATTTCCATTTCGGCAGCAAGGAAGGGCTGGCCCGGAGTGTTCTGGAAGCCCATTTCGCCGAATGGCCTCGCTATGTGGAGTGTTGGGAATCCCAGGACGCCCCCGTTCTCGACCGGCTGGTGGGCCTGAGTATCGCCGTGGCCCGGGAATTCCGTGACAATGTGATCGTCCGCGCCGGCAACAGACTCTGGAGCGAGCGCGGAATCATCCCCGTTTCCCTGCCCCGGCCTTTCGTGGGGTGGATCGAGGTGACCGCCCGCATGCTGGCCGCCGCCGAGGCAGCGGGGGAACTCGCCCCCGGCGTCGATGCCGAGCGCACCGCGCGGGTCCTCGTCTCCAGCTTCTACGGCACCCACACCGTCTCCGACGCGCTGAACGACCGCCGCAACATCGAGGACGCGGTGAGCGACCTGTGGACGCTGCTGCTGCCGGGCTTGCAGGCGGCGCCGGTGGACGCGGCGAAGTGCCTGGAGGGGGCGAGGACGCTGCTGGCGGCTACCCGGGGGAAGCCCGCGCCGAGTATGAAATGAAGGAGCGCGCCTACGCCTTGCGCCTGACCTGACTCCACGCCGCCGACAGATCACCGGAATCCGGTGAGGCCCGCTCACCTGCCTCACGACAAACCTGGGGTGCGGGGACCTCGGCAACGTCAGGCAAGGAGGCGGTCTCATGAGTGAGCGTGTGGCGGTGGGGGTCGGCGCGGGCGGAGACCTGGGTCTCGCCACGGCGGTGGTACTCGCGGACGCCGGGTTCAGCGTGACGGCGGTCGACCGTACGGAGAAGGCGCTGGACCAACTGCCCGACGGCATACGGCGGGTAGTGGGCGACGCGACCGACCCGGCCGTGGCCAGGAACGTCATCGACCGGATCGCCACCGCGTCCGGCCCGCCCGAGGTACTGGTGAACACCCTCGGCGCGTTCCGTCCGGGAGAGGCGGTCACCGCGATCCCCGAGGACCTGCGGCTCATGCTGGACGTCAACCTCGGCGCCGCGCTGTGGCTGAGCCAGGCCGTGGCGCCGTACATGCGCGGGCGCGGCCGAGGCGCCATCGTGCACGTGTCCGCCCGGCCGGCGAGCGAACCGACCGCCGGTATGGCCGCCTACAGCCTCGGCAAGGCGGCGCTCAACCACCTCGTCCGCATTCTCGACCTGGAGCTGCGCCCGCACGGCATCCGCGTGAACGCGGTGGCGCCGCAACTCCTCGACACCGCCAAGAACCGGGCGCTGCTCCCTCCCGAGGCGCTGGCCCATGCCGTGCCGTCGGAGACGATCGCGCACATCATCGCCTTCCTCGCCGGTGACCTCGCCACGAACATCAGCGGCGCGATCGTGCCGGCCTACGGCGCGTGACCCGGGCAGGTTCCCCCGTCCCTCCCCGATCCACATATCTCCGCACCCCACGCACGTCACCACCGACCGAAGGGCACCACCATGTCATCGACGAACCGCCGCTCGTTCCTCGCCCGGAGCGCGGTGCTGGCGGCCGTTCCCACGGTCGCCGCGCTGGCCGACGGCGCACTCGCCGGCCCGGCGTCCGCCGCCACCGGCACGCTGCCCGACTACGCGCCGATCCCGCCGTCCGCGCTCGGCCCCGCCGTCAACTCGCAGGGCTATTACGTCGGTCGGGTCCGGCGGAACCTGTACTGGGTGACCGACGGCACCTACCAGGCGGCGTTCCTGACGACCCGTGAGGGTGTCGTGCTGTTCGACGCGCCTCCCACCATCGGGCACAACCTCCAGCGAGCCATCGACGAGATCGCCGCCGCCAACGGGGTCTCCAACAGAGTGACCCACATCGTCTGCTCCCATCACCACGCCGACCACCTCGGCGCCTCGTCGCTGTTCGGCCGGCACGTGACACGGATCGGCCACGCGGAGAACCGGCGGCTGCTCGCCCGGGACAACGACCCGACCCGGCCGCTGCCCGACGTGACGTTCGAGAACCGCTACTCGCTGCGCGTGGGCGGCGAGCGCGTCGACCTGGCGTGGCACGGCACCAACCACTCGCCCGACAACATCTACATCCACCTGCCGGACCACGACACGCTCATGCTGGTCGACGTCAACCTGCCCGGCTGGGTCCCCTTCGACAGCTTCAACCTGAACGAGGACGTCCCCGGCTCCATAGCCGCCCCGGCCAAGGCCATGACGTATCCGTGGAAGCACTTCATCGGCGGCCACATGGGCCGGCTCGGCACCCGGCAGGACATGGTCGTCTACCAGCAGTACGTGAACGACATCGTCGACAACGTCAAGAAGGCGCTGACGGCGGTCGACCCCACGCCGTACTTCGCGAAGTACGGGGACAACTCCTGGGCCGCGGTCAAGGAGTACCAGGCCGCCCAAGTCGCCTACGCCGCCGACCCGGTCATCAAGAAGTACACCGGCGTCCTCGCCGCCGCCGACGTCTACACGGCCAGTACGACGTTCATCATCCTCGAATCACTCCGCCTCGACCTCGGCCAGGGCTCGCAGGTCCATGCCTGATCACGGTTCGACACACCGGAAGGGACACTGAGATGCCGGGCCGACTCGCCGGAAAGGTCTGTGTTGTCACCGGCACTGGCGGGAGCGCGGGTCGCGCGACCGCCCTGGCGTTCGCCCGGGAAGGCGCCCGGGTCGTCGGGTGCGACGTGACAGTCGAGGCGGCGGAAGAGACCGTCGCGATGGTGCGCGCCCAAGGCGGCGAGATGGTGTCGCTGCAGCCGTGTCGTCTCGATGATCCCGCCGAAAGCGCCAGGCTCGTCGAGTTCGCGGTGGGGGAGTTCGGCCGGATCGACGTCCTGTTCAACCTCGCCGCGAGGGCCCACTTCAACTGGCTCGAAGAGGTCACCGACGAGGACTGGGACGGCGCGCGCCGGGACGAGGTCGACCTGGTCTTCTACCTCACCCGTGCCGCATGGCCCCAACTGAAGGCCAGCCAGGGCGTGGTCGTGAATATGGCATCCCTGAACGGATCCCTCGGCTTCAAGGGCTTCCCGTCCCTCTCCCATACGACGAACAAGGCCGCGATCATCGGGATGACACGCCAACTGGCCATGGAGGGAGGAGAGTTCGGGATCCGCGTCAACTCGATCTCACCCGGCCTGATCGAAAGCCACGCCACCCGCGAGCAGTTGGAGAACGACGACTTCTCCCGCCAGATGCTCGGCCGAACGCTCCTGGGCCGCGTGGGTCTCCCCGAGGACGTGGCGAACGCGGCGCTGTTCCTCGCGTCCGACGAGAGCGCGTACGTGACCGGCGTGGACCTCGTCGTCGACGGCGGCATGAAGGTCTGGTGACCGACAACTCACCAGTTCGGAAAGGCCGTTCACGTCACCCGGATCACCCTGTCCGGCCCACGACGAGCTGGTAGAAGATCGGCTCGCCGGTCGTCGTCACCCGGTGCTGGAACCGCGTTCGTTCCAGCACCGCCAGACGACCGGCCGCCACCAGCCGCTCGACCGCCGCGCCGAACCCGTCCGGATCCGACTCGTCCATCCACCGCTCGTCGATCGTGAAGGCCACCGGGGCACCGGGCGGCAGGAGCGCGAGGGCGTTCTCAAGCGCCGGTGGTGTGGCGTGCGTGCCGCCGAACGCCCCTGCCGACACCAATCCCCCTGGCGAGTAAGGGTGTAGAGCCTCGCGAAGTGTGTAGGGGCGCAGGAAGTCGCCGACCACGTAGTCGGCGTAGACACCCGGCCGGTCGCGCAGACTCGCCTCGCGCGCTGCCGACAGCGCGTCGACCCCGACGACCTGACCTACGCCCCCGTCACGGACGAGTTCGCCGACCAAGCCCGTGCCGGCGCCGACGTCGAGCACCGTCAGCGAGCCCGGCTCCAACCCGAGGAGCGAGGCCGCGCGCAGGAAACCCGCCGCCGCGACCTGCGGTGATCGGCACCGCAGCCGGTCCTGGACGACATGCTCGTAGAGGCCGGGTACGGCGTAGATCCGCGTGTACTCGTGCAGGTGCACCGTCTCGTGTTCGCTCAGCGCGATGTACTCGCCGTCGGTCTCCGGCGGGCCGAGCAGTCGGACGCCCGTGAACACATCTGTCATGTCCGCGAGGCTATGCGAACGCGTTTGTGCGCCGCCAGCAGTAGCCGTTTACAGCCGCCGCCGTCACCAGGAACTGCTGTCTCCAGCAACGGAGATCGGGGCGCTCGGTTAGGCTGACCGCGTGGCTGAAGGACATCGCGCGACCCCCGAACCGCAGGCCGCAGCGAGTTCAGGTCATGCGGCGGGCCGGGGGCGACCCGGGCTCATCGACCGCCGTGACCTGGTCGCCGTCCTGGACCGCGCGGCCGAGAAGCAGGTGACGCTGGTGTCGGCGCCCGCCGGCAGCGGAAAGACCTCGCTGCTGCGCACCTGGGCCGACCGGCCGCACCAGGACCGCCGCCGTATCGCCTTCCTGTCCGTACGGCCGAGCCAGCAGGACGCGCAGTTGTTCTGGCTCGCGCTGCTGGACACCGTCCGTGCCGCGGTCGGCGCCGAAGGGGTCGCGGAGCCGTCGGCCGTGACTCCCGGTTTCGACGGCGGTGTTGTGAGGGACAAGGTGCTGGCCGAGATCACGGCGTCCCCGACCCCCTTCTTCCTGGTCATCGACGACCTGCACGAGCTCGAATCCGCCGCGGCCGTCGAGCAGTTGGGGACGCTGCTGACCGGTCTTCCGCCGGGCGTCCACGCGATCGTGGCCACCCGCCGTGACCCGTCGCTGCGCCTGCACAGACTGCGGCTGGCCGGCGAACTGGCCGAGATCCGCGCCGCGCACCTGCGCTTCACCGAGGCCGAGACCCGCGAACTCCTGGCCGCCACCAAGATCGTGCTGTCCGACGAGGTGGCCGGCGCACTGCACCAGCGCACCGAGGGCTGGGCGGCCGGGCTGCGGCTCGCCGTGCTCTCCCTGGCCGGGCACCCGGATCCGGAACGGTTCGTCGCCGAGTTCTCCGGCAGCCACCGTACGGTCGCCGAGTACCTGCTGGCCGAGATGTTGGAGCGCCAACCACCGCACGTACAGCGGCTGTTGCTGCGCACCTCGCTGCTCGATCGCGTCAACGGCGAGCTGGCCGATCTGCTCACGGGCGCGACCGGGTCGGAACGCATCCTGCTGGACCTGGAGGACGCCAACGCGTTCGTCGTGGCGCTCGACGCGGGCCGGACCTGGTTCCGCTACCACCACATGTTCGCCGACCTGCTCCGGCTCGAACTGCGCCGCACGCTCCCCGGGAACATCCCGGAACTGCACCGGCAGGCCGCGCGCTGGTTCGCCGAACACGCCCAAGCCGCCGATGCCGTACGGCACTTGCAGGCCGCCGGAGACTGGGCCGAGGCGGCCCGTCTGCTCGCCGATCACACCGTCAGCCTCACCCTGGACGGGCAGGCCGGAACCGTGGTGGCGCTGCTGCACGCCTTCCCGGCCCGCACCGGCGAGGAGCGCCCGGAGCTGGCCCTCGTGCACGCCAACGCCGACCTGTACCAGCACCGCCTGGACGAGGCCCAGGCACACCTGGAGATCGCCAGAGCGTACGCCGACACGACGGCACCCGACCGCCGCCAGCGGCTGCGCATGGCGATCGCGTCCCTGGACCTGCTGCTGGCCCGGCTGCGCGGGAACTTCGACGCCGTGTTCGAGCAGGCCGACGCACTGCCGTCCCGCACCACCGGCCAGTCCACCACCGAGGTCGCACTCGCGGGTGACCTGCGAGCCCTCGCCTTCCTCAACCTGGGCGTCACGGAGGCCTGGTCGCTACGGCTCGACGACAGTGAGCGGCACCTGCTGGAGGGCGTCGCGCTCGCCCGCGACATCGGCCGCCCCTATCTGGAGGTCGCCTGCCTCGCCCACCTGGGATTCGCCTCCGGCAACCGCTCCTTCGCCCTGGTCCGGCGCCGCTGCGAGGAGGCGCTGGCGCTGGCCGACCGGTACGGCTGGGGCGCCGAGCCGGTGATCGTGCCCGCGCAGGTGTCCCTCGCCGGGACGTTGATCTGCACGGGCGAGTTCGATCTGGGGGCACAGTGGCTGGAGCGTGCCCGGCGCGCCACGCAGTCCGAGGGCGAGCCCGGTGTCCGGCTGTTGGTGCATCTGGTCTCCGCGATGCTTCCGGCGGCGCGGGGCCAACTCCACGAGACCCTGGCCGAGTTGACCGCCGCCGAGCAGGTGCAGTCACACATGAGGGGCGAGCACGGGCTCTGGTCCCGGGTGATCGGCTGGACGGTGGCCACCCAGGCCCGCCTCGGCATGGTCGAGCGGGCGCGGGCCACCCTCGCCGCCCTGGACGAGCGGCGCGCCGCCACCGGAGAGATCCGCACCGCGGCCGCGGTGATCCGCCTCGCCGAGCAGGACCCCGCGGGCGCCCGCCGCGCACTCCGGCCGGTCCTCGACGGCACCGCCCCCTCCCACTCCACCCTCACCCCGATCGAGGCCCACCTCCTGGACGCGCTCGCCTGCCGCGACCTCGGCGACAAGCACACGGCGGGGACGGCCGTGGAGCAGGCGCTGAACCTCGCCGAGCCGGACCGGATGATCCTGCCCTTCGCGATGACGGGCGCCTGGGAGCTGCTGGAGACCCTCCCACAGCGGACCTCGCACGCCGCGCTGGTCTCCGACATCCTCGATGTCGTCCGCGGCACCACCCCGGGCGGTCCGGACCGGCAACCTTCGGTACCGGCCGAGAACCTGAGCCCGAGCGAACTGCGCGTTCTTCGCTATCTGCCGACGAACCTCACCCGCCCCGAGATCGCCGGCGAACTGTCGGTCTCGCTCAACACCGTCAACACCCACATCCGGCGGATCTACGCCAAGCTCGGCGCCGGCGACCGGTCGGCAGCGGTGCAGCGCGGCCGTGAGCTGCGGCTCCTGTCGAACGGCCGCGGCTGAGGACCGTACGATCACCGGATTCCGGCGACGCGGGTTCACCTGTCCGGCCACGACCATGAGCCCATGGGTGATGACCCCGTCCTCTACCAGATCCGGGTCTGCGGGCACCTCGGCCCCACCCTGCTGACGGCGTTCCCGGCGTTCGCGCCCGAGCAGCAGGGCACCGAAACCGTGCTCACGGGCATGCTGCCGGACGCCTCGGCGCTCTACGGCGTCCTCCACGAGATCGAGGGCCTCGGCCTCGGCCTCCTCGAAGTCCGCAGAGTAAGGCCACCGATGGGAGAACATTCCGTGAGTACCGAACAGCAGAACACCCTCGACGCGATCCTGCGTCGGTCGGCCCTTCCCGTCGGCAGCGATGTCGGCGAACAGCGGCGCCTGCTCCGGGAGTTGACGTCGGCGCAGCCCCTGCCCCCCGACGTGACCCTGACGTCGACCACGCTGGGCGGCGTCCCCGTCGCCGCGATCACCATTGACGGAGTCGAACCCCGGCACGTCGTCCTGTACTTCCACGGCGGCGTCTACGTCCTGGGCGACGCGGCCGGCGCCGCCGGTCTGGCCTCGGAGGTGGGCCGGCGGACCGGCGCCAAGGTCTACTCCGTCGACTACCGGCTAGCCCCGGAGCACCCGTACCCGGCGGCGGTGGACGACGCACTCGCGACCTACGAAGCCCTCCTGAAGGACGGCTTCGCCCCCGCAGACATCGTCCTCGCCGGAGAGTCCGCGGGCGGCGGGCTCGCCATCGCCACCCTGGTCAACGCCCGGGACCGCGGACTGCCGCTGCCCGCCGCGGCCTACGTCATGTCGCCGTACGCCGACCTCACCCTCGCCGGGGCTTCCATCGACACCAAGCGAGCCGCCGACCCGCTGCTCTCCCGGGAACTCCTCGAACCCCGGGTCACCGACTACACGGCGGGACAGGACCCGGCTCTCGCCCTGATCAGCCCCGTCTTCGCCGACCTCTCGGGCCTGCCGCCGCTCCTCATCCAGGTCGGCAGCCACGAGGTGCTCCTCGACGACGCCGTACGCCTCGCCCAACAGGCCGCCGGCGCGGACGTGTCGGTCACGCTGGACGTCACCCCGGGTGTGCCGCACGTCTTCCAGGCCTACGGCCCGCTCCTCGACGAAGCGACCGCCGCGCTGGAGCGGGCCGGACAGTTCCTGACGGCGCGGCTTCGCGCGTGACCTCGACTGTTCAGTCCGCCAGGCCCTGCTGCCCGGAGCGGCCGCGCCGCGCGTCGATGACCGAGTCGAGGACCGGAACCACGATCCAGCACAGGTACGCCCAGTGTGTGACGAGCGAGACCGGGATCGAGACCAGGAAACCCAGTGCCACCATGCCGAGGCGGCGGATGGCCCGGGCGAAGAGCTCGGGCGGGGTGCCCGGGCGCTGGAGGCCGTCGCGGGGGACCTCGCGGACCATCAGGATGAACAGGAGACAGGACAAGAACTGCACGACGGCGTAGAAGATGAACCGCGCCTGGAACGCTCCGTGGCCGCCGATCACGTCGGTCGCGAACGGGGTGATCACCAGCGTGAGCAGCCAGTACGTGGTCAGGGACGTCAACCGGGTGTTGGTCGCCGTGACGTAGCGGAACACCCGGTGGTGGGAGCGCCAGTGCGCGGCGATCACCACGAAGCTGATCATGAACGCCAGATAGCTCTCACGGTGTGCCGTGGCCGAGTGCCACAGCTCGGAGTTGGTCGACCCCTCCGGTACCGGCAGTTCCAGCGCCAGCAGGGTGAGCGCGATGGCGACCACCGCGTCCCCGAAGAACGTGAGCCTATCGCCGGAGACCGCCCGGGCCTCCATGTCCTGGTCCTCGGACGGCAGTTCTTGATCAGTCGAGACATCCATGGCAGCAGAGAATGCCACAAGCGCTTGGGCGCCTCGGACGTGCCTGGCACCGAGGGCCGCGCCGGGGGAGTGGTACTGCTGGTCCTACCCACACGGCTGGCGACCGGTACGGCACGAAGAGGATCATCGGAGAGACAGGGCACGGCCCCGACCCGAGACACCTCGGACAGCTGATCGCGTAGAACGGACAGCCACATGACCATGGCCTACCTCGCACAGCCCGAGCAGCAGCAGAGACTCGAATGGCTCGACGGCGGCGAGTTCGCCGTCCTCCTGGACGCCGCGGCGACCGGCGGACAGCTGACCGTGGGACGGTTCTCCGTCGCCAAGGGCGAGGCACCGCCGTACCACAAGCACACCCGTGAGGACGAGGTCTTCATGCTCATCAAGGGGAGTGCGCTGCTGTGGTGCGACGACGAGGAGATGGAGCTGACGGAGGGCGGCATCGTCTTCCTGCCGCGGAACGTGCCGCACGGCTACCGGATCACCTCCGACACCGCCGACCTGCTGATGATCTGCACACCCGGCGGCATCGAGGGCATGTTCCGGCACGCGGGACGTGACCTCACGAGCCCGCGCCCCGAGGGCTTCGAGATCTCCCGGGACCTCATGGCCGAGGCCGCCGACAGGTACGGCCAGATCATCGTCGGCCCACCGCGCTGACCCACACCCACACCGCACCGACCGGAACCACGAAAGGCACAGCCATGTCCCGGCAACAGCGCCAGGCCCTCGACGAGATGCTGCGGCACGGCCCGCTCGACCTCGGCGGGGAGGTCGCTCAACAACGCGCCCTCTTCCACGACATGATGACGTCCATCCCGTTGCCGTCCGACGTCAAGACGACGGAGGGCGAACTGGGCGGCGTGCCGGTCGTCACCGTGGAGACGTCGGCGACCGACCCGGCGGCCGTCCTGCTGTACCTGCACGGTGGCGCGTACGTCATCGGTTCCGCGGCCGACGCCGCGGGTCTGGCCGCCGAGGTCTCCCGGCGCACCGGTGCACGCGCCGTCTGCGTCGACTACCGGCTGGCCCCCGAGCACCCCTTCCCCGCGGCGGTCGACGACGCCCTGGCTGTGTACCGGGCCCTGCTCGACGACGGAACTCCCAGTTCGGCCATCGCTTTCGTCGGCGAGTCCGCGGGCGGTGGCCTCGTCGCTGCGACCCTTGTCGCCGCCAAGGACGCGGGCCTGCCCCAGCCCGCCTCCGCCACGGTGTTCTCCCCGTGGGTCGACCTGACCGTGTCCGGCGACAGCGCGACGAGCAAGACGGCGGTCGACGCCTCACTGACCCCGGAGGGCCTGCGGACCCGTGCCCGCGACTACCTCGGCACCACGGACCCGACCACCCCGCACGTCAGCCCCGTCTTCGCCGATCTGACCGGCCTCGCGCCCCTGTTCATCCAGGTCGGCTCCTACGAGATCCTCCTGGACGACGCCGTACGACTGGCCGCGCGCGCCGCCGAGCACGACGTCCACGTCGAACTCCAGGTCTGGCCCGAAGTCCCGCACGTCTTCCAGGCGTTCGCCGCGCTGCTCGACGAGGGCGCCGCCGCGCTCGACGCCGCCGGAGCCTTCATCCGGGCCCGGTGGGCCGACGACGCGGACACGTCCGGCGAGTAAAGACTCCGCCGTACGGCGGCTGAACCTCCGTGTACCGCAGGGCAGTTGAACGACACTGTTCTCCATGGCTACGACGAACCACTTCGGCATCGCCCTGCGGGGGTGGCGCGAACGCGTGTCACCGCGGGACAGCGGGCTGGAGGCGGGTGGGGACCGGCGCATCCCCGGGCTGCGGCGGGAGGAACTGGCCGGGCTGGCCGGTCTGTCGGTCGACTACGTGGTCCGGCTGGAACAGGGCCGCGCTCGCAACCCCTCGGCCCAGGTGGTCACCGCGCTGGCCAGGGCGCTGCGCCTCGAACCGTCCGAGCGCGACCACCTGTTCCGCTGCGCGCACCTCGCTCCGCCCTCGGCCGGGAACGTGTCCCGGCACGTCCCCGCGAGGGTGCACCGCCTGGTGGGCCAGCTGGCGGGCAACCCCACCGCGGTGTTCGCCGCCGACTGGACCCTCGTCAGCTGGAACCCGATGTGGTCCGAGGCGATCGGTGATCCCCGTACGTACGGCTGGGGCGAGCAGAACCTCGTGGCAGGCATGTTCCGGTCGGGCGGCGTAAGGGGGCGGGCGCCGATCGCGGCCTGGCCGGTCCGGTCCTGGGCGGGCGACGAGGTCGAGGAAGAAGACCTCGTCGCCGACCTGCGGGTGACGGCCGCCGCTCATCCCCACGACACGCGGCTCGCCGCGTTCGTCGACCGTATGCTGCGCGACAGCCCGCGCTTCGCCCGCCTGTGGTCCAACGGCACCGCACGCACCCATGTCGGCGACCGCAAGACCGTCGAGCACCCCCGGGTGGGCGACCTCGACCTGGACCTCGACGTCGTGATGGCCGCCGGCACCGACCTCAGGATCGTCACGTACACAGCGGCGGCCGGGACGACCGACGCGGAGAAGATGGACGCACTGCGCGCCACCTGTCCGGAGCCGGGCCGGGGCCCGGCCCACGCCATGTCGGGGCCCGACGGCCCGAGTTGAGGACGAAGGGGCTACGTCGACCTCGTCGAGGACCCCCGCAACCCGTCCGCCATCCATTCCCGGACGGCCGCCGCCCGGTCCGGGTCCGGGTCGGGCCCGGGCGTGCCGTTGATCGTCGCCACCAGCGAGTGGTACTTGGTCAGCAGCTTCAGACCAGGCGCCTCGGCCGGCCGCCACGCTTCCTTGCCGTTCCGGTCGAACTCGACGAGGGCGCGCCGGGCCCTGTCGACGTCGTGCTCCCCGGTCATGGCGGCAACCAACTCGGCCGAGCTGGCGGCCACTTGCCCGGCGAGATCCCGGGCCTCCGGCACGTCCGCAGGCACGCCGGCCTGCTGGGCGGCCTGCGCCGCAAGGAGGAGCTTGCGATGCCTCTCGACGCGGGCCGTCATCTCCGGGGAAGTGATCAACTTGCCCTGCGCGGTGCCGAATGTACGTTGGAAGAAGTCCCGCAACGTCGTACGGAACACCTCGTCCCGCACGATCTCGGCGAGTGCGATCCAGGCCTCCAACTGCTCGGTGGACGGCTCCTCCGGCAGCTGCGGCCGCAGGCTGTGCAGCCGTTCGACATAACCGGGACGGACGTCCAGGCCGTCGGTCACGAAGTCCCAGAACCGGTCGACGAGTTGGTCGCGGTCGTCGTCGGACATCGACGCCAGCTTGTGCATCAGACTCACCTGTTCCGCCGTGGTGTGCTGCCGCGTGATGGTCCGCAGCACGGCACGGCGCGCCCGGAACTGCCGCAACTGATCCTCGACCAGCCGCAGATGCGTGACAGCGAGCTCGTGCAGGGTGGTCTCCGCGCCCAGCACCCGGCGAATGTCGTCCAGACCGGCGCCCAAGTCGCGCAGGGTGCGCACGAGTTCGAGCCGGGCGACGGCGTGCACGTCGTACCGCCGGAAGCCACCCTCGGTGAGACCGGTCGGCGCGACGACGCCCTCGTCGGCGTAGAACCTGATCGCGCTCACACTCAGACCGGTGCGGCGGGCGACGTCCCCGATGGAGTAGAGCTCCAGTTCGTTCACACCCGTCACTATGGGATCTCAAGTGGCCTGAGAGTCAACCAGTACGGGTACGGGCCGCCGTGTGTGTCGCTGACGCGCTGTCCCGTCTCCAGCAGCAGATCGTCGCCGCTGGTGTTGCCGCCCTCGCCGCGGGCGAACGACAACGACTGCAGCCCCGTGAGGCGTTCACCCGGTCGCTGGGTCTGCTCCGTGCAGTCGAGGTCCTCCTCCGCATCCGCGCCTGCTCCCACGACGCGTCCAACGCCGTGCGGTGCACGGTGACCGTGGCCGACAGCCGCACGGCTCCCTTCACGCCCGAGGCGGGCACCTGGAAGTGCCGGGTCAGCGTGGCCAACGCGTCCTCGGGCAACGGGCGCAGCCACCACAGACAGTCGTCACCCAGCACCGCCCCCTCTACGCAGTCGGGTCGATCGTAGTGCCGGGTCGCCTCAACTCACCCTGTACAGAGGGAGGTTCGCAGCGGCGGCGGACTCACCTGACGAGTTCGGTCGGCTCGTCCAACTGCGTCAGCTTCCGGGGATTGCGCACCACGTAGATCCGAGTGATCCGGCCGTCCTCCACCACGACACTGATCGCGGACGGTTCGCCGTCGATCTCGATCCGGCCCGCCGGTTCACCGTTGAGCCACACGGGCATGGTGTCGAACGCGGCCACCAACGCATGCGCGCGGGCGAGGATCGGCGCCACCAGCTCGGCTCCGTGCAGCGGGGCGAGCGCGGCGGCGACCACTCCGCCACCGTCGGTGACCATGACCACGTCCGGCGCCATCACCTCCAGCAGCTCCTGCAACTGCCCGGTCCGCAACGCGTGCAGGAACCGCTCCACCACGGCCCGCTGCTCCGACCGGCTCACCCGCACCCGCGGCCGCCGGGCCGCCACATGCTCCCGGGCCCGCCGCGCGACCTGCCGCACCGTGGCGGCCGACTTCCCGACGACCTCCGCGATCTCGCCGTACGGCAGCTCGAAGACCTCGCGCAGTACGAACACGGCCCGCTCGGTGGGCCCGAGCGTCTCCAGCACGGTCAGCATCGCGATCGACACGTTCTCCGCGAGCTCGACGTCCTCGGCGACATCGGGACTCGTCAGCAAGGGCTCCGGGAGCCACTCGCCCACGTACTCCTCACGGCGCCGCGACACCGTGCGCAGCCGGTTGAGCGCCTGCCGGGTGACGAGCCGGACGAGGTACGACCGTGCGTCCCGCACCTGTGACCGGTCGACGTCGGCCCACCGCAGCCACGACTCCTGCAACACGTCCTCCGCGTCGGCCGCCGACCCGAGCATCTCGTAGGCGACCGTGAACAGGAGGCCGCGATGGACGACGAAGGGGTCCTCGCTCACGCCATCGGCAGTCATGCCGTCGACGTTACGTCGGCGCCGGCGTGCCCCGTCCGGGATGCCAGCGGAATCTCGCACGAGTCCGCGTAGCCCTGCGAGGTGATCCCGTGCGCGGTGTTGCACCTGGCCGCCATGTTGGCGAAGCCGATGAACACGGTGAGTTCGACGAGCGCGGCCGGGCCGAGGCGGTCGAGCAGGCTCTGGGAGAGCTCGTCGCTGACGGTCGGCGGGGTGTTCGTCATGGCCTCCGCGTACGCGAGCACGTCCCGCTCCAGCGGTGAGAAGACCTCCGACTGCCGCCAGCGCGGCACCTGGCTCGCCTTGGCCAGGTCGAGGTTCTGGTTCAGCGCGTGGAAGTAGTTGACGTCGAGGCACCAGCTGCAGCCGACCTGAGCCGCGACGGCCATGTGCGCGAATGTCTTGAGGCTCGGGTCGGCCGCGTCCCACGTGCCCACCTTGGCCGCGAACTCCTGGTTGGCCTCGGCGAGTTGGGGCTGGTTCCACAGCACTTCGACGGGCTCGGGGACGGCTCCGAGCTGCTTGATCATGTGGTCGCGGAGCTCGGCGGGAAGCTCGGCCTTCGGAACGCGAGGTGTCACGGTGGTCTCCTTGTACGTGTGCCTGGTCGATGGTTCGGCATGAAGACACCGGCGGGCTCGCGGATGTGACACCGATGGCTCGCGGATGTGGCACCGGGATCGGGCACTCCGGTCGGCCCCCCTGCTTGGTCACTCCGTGCGCGGGTACTCGGCCGACATGATGATCGCCGAGAACGAACACGTTGACCTTGCCGTATCCGGTGCCGCCATGGGCTTGATGGTGGCCTTTGCCGGTGGTCTCGTCATCGTCGCGTTGCTGGTGTGGGCCGTCCGGCTGGGCATCAAGGTGCGGCAGCGGGAACCGGCCCCGCCGCGCCCGGACGAGCAGCCCCGGCTGCCGGAATCCGGCCCCGTCGGGGAGATCAGGGAACAGCGGGAGCGTCCGCGCTGGAACGAGGGGACCGGCGGTTCCTGATGGCCGGCACCCGGACCGTGCGGGCGGGCCGCCGTAGCCTCGACATCCACCGCCCCGACAAGGTGCTGTTCCCCGCCGACGCGAACGGCAAGGAGTACACGAAGGGCGATCTCGTCGCGTACTACCGGGCCGTCGCCCCCTTCATGCTGCCGCATCTGCGCGGACGCCCGTTGATGCTGGAACGGCACCCGGACGGCATCGACGGTCCCCGGTTCATGCAGAAGAACGTCCCGGCGCACTACCCGGACTGGATCAAACGCGTCGAGGTGTCCAAGGAGGGCGGCACGGTCACCCACCCGGTCTGCGACGACACCGCCACCCTCGTGTACCTCGCCGACCAGGCCTGCCTCACCCCGCACCGCTGGCTGTCCCGGACCGGCCGACTCCACCGGCCCGACCGCCTGGTGTTCGACCTCGACCCCTCGGACGCGGGAAAGGGGAGCGACTTCGCCGCCGTACGCCAAGCCGCCCTGCTGCTGCGCGAGTTGCTCGACGAGCTACGGCTGCCGTCCGCGCCGATGACCACCGGCTCGCGCGGTCTGCACCTGGTCGTGCCCCTCGACGGGCGGCAGGACTTCGACGCGGTACGCGCCTTCGCCAAGGACGTCGCCGACCACCTCGCCGAGGCACACCCCGACCGACTCACCACGGCCGCACGCAAGAAGGACCGCGGAGAACGCCTCTACCTCGACATACAGCGCAACGGCTACGCCCAGACCGCCGTCGCCCCCTACGCCGTCCGCGCCAAACCCGGCGCCCCCGTCGCCGTCCCCATCAGCTGGGACCAACTCGACGCCCCGGACCTCGACGCCCGCCGCTGGACCATCACCGACGCCGTGGACCAGGCCGGCACCAACCCCTGGGCAGGACTGGCGAGTCGGGGGCGTTCCCTCACCCCGGCCGGTCGACGACTCGACGGCCTGCGCGGCTGAACCACCACGACGACTGACGGCTCCCGCCCCGGGTACTCACCAGTTCATGCGGATGAGCGTGGTGGACGTGGGCTCGAACACGGTGCGGCTCGTGGTGGCGGACCTGGAGGACGGCGTACCGCTGCCCGTGCACACGGCCAAGTGGAAGTTACGGCTCTCCGAGCGCGTCGGGCAGCCGTACGGGGAGATCCCCGAGGACTCCGTACGCCACCTCGTGCAGGCGGTGTCGGCCGCCGCGGAGACCGCCCGGCGCTGGGGCGCGGCAGGCCCACTCGCCTTCGCCACAGCGGTGGTTCGCGGCGCACCGAACCGGCTCGACGTGCTCCGCTCCGTGCGCACCGAGACCGGCGTACGGCTGTGCACGCTGCCGGGAGAGGTGGAGGGCGAGCTGACGTTCCTCGGCGCCCGGCGCTGGATGGGCTGGCGCGCGGGACCGCTCGCCCTGTTCGACATCGGCGGCGGCTCCTTCGAAGTCGCCTTCGGACGCGGCCGGTTGCCCGACTTCGTGGCGTCCCTGCCCCTCGGCGCGGGCCGCCTGACCCGCGACTTCCTCCACGGCCAGGACCCGCCGCCCGAGCACGCGGTCAAGGCGCTGCGTCGCGAGGTACGGCACCAACTGCGGGACGTGGCCGCACGGATCCGCTGGGAAGGACCCCGCACCACCGTCGTCACGTCCCGCACCTTCCAGCAGCTGGCCCGGCTCTGCGGCGCCGCTCCCGGACGCCAAGGTCCCTTCGTGGAACGGCGGTTGGCGCGGGCGGAACTGCGTGTGGGCCTCGACCGGCTGGCCGCCCTCGCGGCCTCCGAGCGGGCCCTGCTCCCCGGCGTATCGGCACCGCGCGCCGCGCAGAGCCTGGCCGGAGCCGTGGTCGGGCACACGGTCATGAAGCTCGCGGGCATCAAGACCGTGACCGTCTGCCCCTGGGGCATCCGTGAAGGAGTACTGCTGCGGTACATCGAGGACGGCGGGTCGTGGTGGACGGAGATGACGCGGCGCAGTGACGACGCGGAGGCCGCCGGTGCGGTCGCTCTGCGGATCGCGCCGGCGCCGAAGCCGACACACGTCGGTGGGTAGTCGGGTGGTCGGCGTCCCTACCGCGCCGACCTACGCCGGGCGGGCGATCTCGGCGACCGCCGTGGAGATCCGCTGTTGCAGGTGCGTGGGCAGCGGCGCTCCATTGACCGAGTCGACGAGGTCCTCGGCCAGTTGATGGAGCTTGGTGTTCGTGTGCTGCGAGACGTCGACCAGGACGCTCCACGCGTCCTCGGGGCTGAGGGCGAAGGAGGCCATCAGGACTCCGCGGGCCAGGTCGATGACCGGCCGGGTCAGCATCGCGCGCTTGAGCTGCCCGACCTCGACGCGCAGCTCCTCGGCCTCGTCGGACACGCCGTTCTCCTCCATCAGGTCGTGCGTCGTGGGGGAATGTCCGCGCCAGGCGTTGACCACGCCGTCGGCGGCCGTAGGTCCTGGCGCGTGGCTGAACAGCGACGACGTGTCGGTGAGCGCGAACAGCCTCTCGACCCCGGCGCTGACGGCCCGGACGCCGAGCGTCTTGCCGTCCGCCAGGGCGAGTCGGCGGACGGACAGCAGGACGTTGAGCCCGGCACAGTCGCAGAAGCCGACTCCGGCCAGGTCGAGGTCCAGCCCTCCGGGCGAACCGGCGAGTGCCAGCCGCAAGGCGCGCTGAACCGCTTCTTCCGTGTCGATGTCGATCTCCCCGGAGACCACGACGACCGTCCGGGTACCGGCCGGCTGCGTCACGATCTTCAGGGAGGCGGAAACCGACAAGGGATCCACCGCAGGGACGGACAAGGTTTCCACCGCAGGGACGGGTGACACGGCACAGATCGTCCGGACCCCGCTCCTGAGAGGAGCGCTACGTTCGTGTTCTCGCATGGCAGCCGCTCCCGAGGCATCCGCCCTGTTTTCCGCCTGGTCAAGTCTCACCCGCTGCAATTAGCGCGTCAAGATATACACGAAATCTATTTCGTGTCTCGGGATACGTGAAAGACGGGGCCTATGCTGGGGGGCATGGACGGAGTATCCGAGACATACGCAGGGTGGACGTTCCTCACCAGCCATGCCCGAGTACTGGCCGCGATCGCCGATGACCACCGCACCCGCATCCGTGACATCGCCGTGCGGTGCAGGCTCACCGAAAGAGCCGTACAGAAGATCATTTCCGACCTGGAACAGGACGGCTATCTCAGCCACACGCGGGAGGGGCGGACCAACGCGTACCGGATCCAGCCGGGGACCATCCTCCGGCACCCGGCCGAGGCCGGAATGACCGTCGAGGCGCTGTTGTCCCCCCTCGCGCAGCACGACGCGCAGCGCGAGCACTCGGCCGCGGCGCCCACGGGTGAGCGGGACTCCGAACTCGCGGAGTGACCCGCGGAGTTGGCGGCAGTCAAGAGGTGGCTCTCCGCCTACGTCAGGGCGCTTCGGACGCCGAGGGCGATGAGGACCGCCGACGTGACCTTGGCGGCCGTCTGCTTGAAGCGGGGTCTGCGCAGGGCGTGTGAGGCACGCAGGACGAGGAAGGTCCAGGCGGCGAGCCAGAGGGCGATGAGCAGCGCGTGGGCGGTGGCCAGTGCGAGGATCTGGCCGCCGAAGGGCTGGTGGGGCGCGATGAACTGGGGGACCAGGGTCAAGTAGATGGCTGCCGCCTTCGGGTTGAGGACGTTGGCGAGCAATGCCTGGACGTAGACGGAGTCCGATCTCCTCGGCGGACGTGGGCGGTGGGCGACGGGTGTCGCGTTCGGGGTGGCCGACCGCCATGTCCATACGCCCAGGCCGATGAGGTAGACGGCACCGACGAGCTTGACGGCGGAGAAGGCCACGCTGGAGTGCATGACCAGGGCCGACAGGCCGGCTATGGCGAGAGTGGCGTGGATGTACAGGCCGGTGACCGTGCCGAGGATGACGGGAAGTGCCTGGCGGCGGCCGCTGCCGGTGACGTGTTGGATCAGCAGGGCCAGGCTGGCTCCGGGGGTGGCGATCAGGGGAAGGACCGCCACCAGGAACCCGGCGAGGGCGTAGGGATGGACCACGATGCCTCCGGACCGTGCGAGCGGGTGATCAGAGCACGACGCGGTAGTGGGTGGTCAGGCGCCGGTCGTCGGACAGGACGTGGAACGCGAGACCCGGCGGCTGGTCGCGGTCCGCGGCCTGATCGCCCTCCCAGGGCATGCGCAGGGTCCAGGTGATGGCCGGTGCGACGAGCAGAGGATGTGCGGCGAAGGTCGAGGCGGCCGCGGTGTGGGCGTGGCCCGTGAGGACGGCGGCGACCTGTGGATGCGCTTCGATCAGGTCGGCCAGTTGTCCGGGCTCTTGGAGCATGCCGGAGTCGGGCAGCGGGTGGTGGAGCTCGACCGGTGGCTGGTGGAAGGCGATCAGTGCCGTGGCGTCCTGCGGCAGTGCGGTGAGGGTGGCGTCGATCCAGGCGAGCGTGTCCGCGTCGAGGCGTCCCTCGTCGCGGCCCGGGATGGTCGAGTCGCACATCAGGATGGTGGTGCCGGCGATGTGGTGGACCTGGTTGACGGGGCCGGGGTCGGGTGCCTGGCCGAGCAGGGCCTTGCGGTAGGCCGGTCGCGCGTCGTGGTTTCCGGGGCAGGTCAGCACCGGGAAGGGGGCGGCCAGGAGCCGAGCCGCCTCCTCGTACTCGGCCTCCTCCCCGTGATCGGCTATGTCCCCGGTGACCAGGAGTGCGTCGACCGGGTGGGGCAGGGCTCGCAAGTAGTCCATGACGCGGGTGGCGCGTCGGATCGCCCTCTCGCTGCCGTCCAGGTGCAGGTCGCTGATGTGTGCGAGCAGTGTCATTCCGTAGTCCCCTCCCGTGGCGGGCTCGGCCGCCGTCCTGTGCCGGGGTGGATGTCTCCACCCGCTCCGGCGTCTAACGGAAGTTTTCCGTTTACCGTTAGAGACCTTAGGGTGTGTGCGGGGATGTGATCAAGTGGTCGACGACCGGGCACGAGCGGGAAGGGGATGCCTTGTGGAGCGCTGGCTGGCACTGGAACTGGCGAGCACGATTCGCCACGACGGCGACGGCGGCGTCGCTGATGACCTGGCCACGGCCCAGGGAGCGACGCACTGGATCCGCGCCCAGCGTGATCTGCTGGCCGGCCATGTTCCGGCCATTCCGGTCGGCGAACTCGCGGCGGACGAAAACCTCAGGCTCGGGATCGTCGAGCTGCGGCAGGCGGTCAGGGCCCTGTTCGCCCGAGTGGTCAGTCCCGCTCCGCCCAGTCCGGCGGATGCCCATCGCCTGATGCCCGCCGACCAGGCGATGGCCCACCTCAACACGGCCGCCGCACGGGAACCGGTCGCCCCGCAGCTGGACTGGCCGGCCGAAGGAGCCCCCGCCGCCCGGCTGTTGTCGATGGAGAACGATCCGTACGTGCGGCTGCTCGCGGCCCTGGCCCGAGCCGCCATCGACTTTCTCAGCGGCCCGGAGCGTGCACAGTTGCGGTCCTGCACCGCGCCCCGCTGCGTGCGCTACTTCGTCAAGAGCCACGGGCGGCAGGAGTGGTGCAAGCCGTCATGCGGAAACCGGGCCCGAGCGGCCCGCCACTACAGCCGTCAGCGCGCGGCGGCCGATGGCGGCTCTGTCCCGTCCTGATCGCCCACGGGAGACCCCGGGGCTGTGCCGACGGGTCCGCGTGGTGGGTCCCTCCCGCCTGATTCATCACCATTTATAACGTTCTGGCGTCCGAGGGTCATTGCTCTCGCACGTTTGTTTCAGGGTGCTCCGGGCGGGAAGGCGCCAGGGTGAGTGCTTCGGACAGGAGGCACGTCCGTGGGAGCCGGTGTATGCCGGATCGCGGGTGTGTTGCGCCTGTTCCGTGCGTGCGCGCTCCCATGGGGACCGTCCGTCGACAACCCCACAAGGGAGTTGTGAGCACCATGGACACAGCCACAGCCACCGTCACCCGGAAGCGCCACCCGCACGACGACGCCCCTCGCACCGCCGCCGCCTTCGCGCGCCTCTCGCACCTGCCCGGCGGACCCGAACGGGACGCCCTGCGCGACGAACTCGTCCGCGTCTGGCTCCCCATGTCCGAGCGCATCGCCGGGCGCTATCGAGGAAAGGGCGAGCCCTACGAGGACCTGCGCCAGGTCGCGGCCCTCGGTCTCGTCAAGGCCGTCGACGGCTACGACCCCGAGCGCGGCCACGCCTTCGAGAGCTACGCCGTGCCGACCGTCACCGGCGAGATCAAACGCCACTTCCGCGACCACATGTGGGCCCTGCACGTGCCCCGGCGCGTCCAGGAACTCCGCAACAGGGTGCGCGTCGCCCTCCGGGACCTCGCCGCCACCGGTTCGGACCGGCGCCCGAGCGTCGCCGAGCTCGCCGAGTACACGCAGCTGAGCGAGGAGGACGTACGGGCCGGTCTAGAGGCGCTGGACAGCTTCACCGCGCTCTCGCTGGACGCCGAGACGCCCGGGGAGGACGCCGGGTTGTCGCTCGCGGGGCTGCTGGGGGAGTGGGACGCCGGATTCGACCTGGTCGTCGACCGCGAGGCGGTCAAGCCCGCCCTGCGGACACTTCCCGAACGCGAACGCACCATCCTCTACCTCCGTTTCTTCCGGGGCATGACCCAGAGCCGCATAGCGGAGCAACTCGGCGTCTCCCAGATGCACGTCTCCCGACTGATCACCCACTCCTGCGCCACCGTGCGCGAGCGCGTCCTGGCCGACGCCGCCTGACCGCGCCGGGGAGGGAGGCCGGCCGCCCCGCGGGAATGTTCTCGGGGCGGCCGGTGGCGGGCTCACTGCCGAACCCTCCCGGGAGCGGTTGGGCAGTGGACGGCCCTCTTCGGACTACCGGGCTGGGCACGGTTCAAACAACGACCGGCCACCTGGGCGGACGTGTCGCCCGGTGTGCCCGGGTGGTGACAGGCCGGTGGGAAAGGGGGGTTCGTCGCCGACTTCCAGGGGGTCGCCGTACCCTCAACAGCGCGGAACGCAGGGCGTGTTGGGCGGTTCCGGCGGTGGTCGGGGCGAGTGCGTACGGGACGTCCCGGCGTACCGGTATGCTCTCGACTGTTGTCTGACGGCAACTATGGTCGTGGGAGATCGTGCGGTGGGGAGGGCAGGGCCATGGTGGTGCCACAGCCGCGGGCCGACGACCTGCTGTCGGTGGGTGGCGAAGGGGCCGGACCGGAACCCTGGGTGGCCTGGCAGCCCGCCGTCCTACTGGTCGAGGACGACGCCGGTGACGCGCTGTTGGTGGAGGAACTGGTCGCCGACAGCGCGCTGAAGATACGTCTGCAGTGGGTGCGGTCGATGGCCGAGGCCGCCGAGGTGCTCGCGGCCGATGTGCCGGACTGTGTCCTGCTCGACCTGCACCTGCCGGACGCCCAGGGCCTCGAAGCGCTCTCCCGGGTACGCGCGGGCGCCGAGCGGGCGGCCGTCGTGGTCCTCACCGGCCTCGCCGAGGAGGAGACCGGACTGGACGCCGTCGCCGCCGGCGCACAGGACTACCTGGTCAAGGGCCGGGTCGAGCCGGGCCTCTTCGGCCGGGCCGTGCGCTACGCGATCCAGCGCAAGCAGGCCGAGCGGGCGGCCGTGGCGCTCCAGGCCAGCAGCATGCAGGCCCAGGAGAACGCCCGCCTGGAACGGGGACTGCTGCCCCGCCCCCTGCTGCGCGGCGAGGGCGTCGAAGCGGTGGCCCGCTACCGTCCCGGGCGCGCGCAGGCGCTGCTGGGCGGTGACTTCTACGACATCGTGCAGAGCGTCGACGGCACCGTCCACGCGGTGGTCGGCGACGTCTCCGGGCACGGTCCCGACGAGGCCGCCCTGGGTGTGGCCCTGCGGATCGCCTGGCGCACGCTGGTGCTCAGCGGTGTCACGGGCGCCGAGCAGGTGGCCCGGCTGGAGGAACTCCTGGTCGCCGAGCGCGCCCGCAGCGAGGTCTTCGCCACCCTCGTCAGCCTCGTTGTCGCACCCGGCGCACGCACGGCCCGCGTGGTGCGGGCCGGACACCACGGCCTGCTGATGCGGGACGGCGGCCGTGTGGAGTGGGTCGAGGTGCCCGGCGGCCCGGCACTGGGCGTGGTCCCCGGCCACGCGGACTGGCCGGTCGAGAACCTGTCCGTGCCGACGGACGCCGCCGTGGTGCTGTTCACCGACGGCCTCTTCGAGGGGCATGTCGGACGCGGCTCGGAGCGGCTGGGGGAGGACGGGCTGCTACGGCTCGCACGGGAACGGGCCGCACTGGCACCGGAGCCGTTCGTCGACGAACTGATCGCCTGCGCCGAAAGTCTGGCCGAGGCGCAGGGCGGCCTGGCGGACGACGTGGCCGTGCTGCATCTGCACTGGACATGAAGCGGCAGCCGCCCCGGACATGATTCACGGCGCCGGAAATGAGCAGGTGGGACGAGAGGATGTCGAAACGAGACGAACGGTGAGGGACATGGCGGGCGGAACAGCGATCGGGCGCCGGTTGACGGTGCAGGGATGGTTCTTCCTGGCGCTGTCGCTCATGGTGCTGCTGGTGGTGATCGGCACGGCGATCGGCGCGAACCTGCTGAGCCAGACCGCCCGGGTCACCGACGATCTGCTGCTGCGGGTCCAGCCCTCCCAGACCGAGGCGTACCGACTGCAGGCTGCCCTGGTCAACCAGGAGACCGGCATCCGCGGCTACGCGATCGCCGCCGACAAGCAGTTCCTCGCGCCCTACGTCAGTGGCCAGCAGGACGAGGCCCGCGCGGCCGCCCGGCTGCGCGGACTGCTCCGCGACCGGCCCGAACTGCTCGCCGATCTGAGCGCGGTGGAGCGCGGCGCAGCCGCCTGGCGGAAGGACTACGCCGAGCCCCTCGCCGCCGCCGTCACCCCCGGCCGGCCGCACGCCGTCGACCAGGACACCGTGGACAGCGGCAAGCACGAGTTCGACCACCTGCGCACCCTCTGGGCGAAGCAGAACGCCGACCTCGCGAAAGCCGTGAAGGAGGGCCGCGCCCACCTCGCCCACCAGCGGACCGTACGCGACACCGTCCTCAGCGCCATGGTCGCCGGCTTCCTGCTGACCGGCATCGTCCTGGCCGTCCTCGTACGACTGCTCGTGACCCGGCCCCTGGAGGCGCTGAGCAAGGCGTCGGAACAAGTCGCGGGCGGCGACTTCGCGCACCGCATCACCGGGGACGGCCCGGTCGACCTCACCGCGGTGGCCGGAGCCGTCGAGGGCATGCGCAGACGGATCGTCGCCGAACTCGACGCCTCCCGCGACCAGGAGGTGATACTGAGCCGACAGGCCGCCGAGCTGGACGCCCAGGCCGTCGAACTGCGCCGGTCCAACGCCGAGTTGGAGCAGTTCGCCTACGTCGCCTCGCACGATCTGCAGGAGCCGCTGCGCAAGGTCGCCTCGTTCTGCCAGCTCCTGGAGAAACGCTACGGCGACAAGCTCGACGACCGCGGCGTGCAGTACATCGACTTCGCCGTCGACGGCGCCAAGCGCATGCAGGTCCTCATCAACGACCTGCTCACCTTCTCCCGCGTCGGACGCCTCGACGACACCCGGGAGAAGGTCGGTCTCGGCCCGGCGCTGGACAAGGCGCTGCGGAACCTCGCGGCGGCCGTCGAGGAGTCCGACGCCCGGATCGACCGGCCCGAGACCCTGCCCGAGATCGTCGGCGACCCGACACTGCTGACGATGCTCTGGCAGAACCTCGTGGGCAACGCCCTGAAGTTCCGCCACCCGGACCGCGCCCCGCACGTGACCGTCACCTGCGACCCCGACCCGGAGAACCCCGGCATGTGGCGCGTGTGCGTCACCGACAACGGCATCGGCATTCCCGAGGAGTTCACCGACAAGGTCTTCGTCATCTTCCAACGGCTGCACAGCCGCGACGCCTACGGCGGCACCGGCATCGGACTCGCCCTCTGCAAGAAGATCGTCGAACACCACGGCGGCCGGATCTGGATCGACACCCGGGCCGACGAGGGCACCCGCTTCTGCTTCACGCTCCCGTCCGCCGACGAAGTCGACGAATCCGCCGAAGGCATCGAAGCCACCGAGACCGCCGAGACCGCCGAGACCGCTGAGCCCGGCGACGGGACCGGTACTTCCCCCTCCACAGACGAGAAGGCCCTGACATGACCCTCCCTGACGCGACCCCGATCGACGTCCTTCTGGTAGAGGACGATCCGGGCGACGAACTGATGACCCGGGAAGCCTTCGAGGACAACAAGATCGGCAACACCCTGCACGTCGTCCGGGACGGCGAGGAGGCCCTCGACTTCCTCTACAAGCGCGGCGAGCACACCGACGCCCCGCAGCCCGACCTGATCCTCCTCGACCTCAACCTGCCGAAGTACGACGGCCGGCAGGTCCTGGAGCAGATCAAGTCCGACCCGGAGCTCGTACACATCCCCGTCGTCGTCCTGACCACCTCCTCGGCCGAGGAGGACATCCTGCGCAGCTACAAACTGCACGCCAACGCCTATGTCACCAAGCCGGTCGACCTCGACCAGTTCATCGCCGCGGTCCGGCAGATCGACGACTTCTTCGTACAGGTCGTCCGGCTGCCCCACCGCTTCGGCTGAGGGGCTAGGGTCGTTCGTAAGGAGTGACGAATCCGGTGTCGAGTTGGTGAGGGCCATGGTGTCGGAGGACGACCGTGCCGACGAGATCACCGGCGTGTTCCTGCACCGGCTGCCGGAGGACACCTGGTGGTGGTCGGACGAGATGTTCCGGCTGCTCGGCCACGACCCCGACGCCGTCACGCCCACCGCCAAGCTGCTGCGCGGCCACGTCCACAGCGAGGACCAGGCCCGGCTCGACAGCGCCCTGGAACACGGCAGGACCACCGGTCTCCCCTTCAGCTGTTATATCCGTGTGGTCGGCACGCCGGACGAGGAACGCAGTGTCGTCCTGGTCGGCGACGGCCGCACCGGAGACGACGGCGAGGTGGTGGTGCTGCGTGGCTTCGCCGTCGACGTGACGACGTCGGTACGGCAGGAGGCACGGCGTACCGCCGACTCCGACATCGACCGGGCCCGCGCCTCGCAGGAGGACATCGACCTCGCGCGCGGTGTGCTCATGGCCCTCTACGGCATCGACGCGGACATCGCGATGCGCGTCCTGCGCCGCCACTCCCAGTACGCCAACGTCAAACTCCGCACGCTGGCCCAGTCCGTGCGCGAGGCCGCGCCCACGGCACCCGGCCGGCCCCAGCACGACCTGCACCAACGGATCTCGGCGGTGCTCTACCCCGACCGCGACTGAGCGGGCGTCCGAGCTCCCGGAGAGGTCGGCCGCTTGGGTGTCGCAATCTCGGGTAGGCCAACCCCATGAGCGGCGAATCACCACACTGCCGACTTCCCTGAGGTTCCGAACGCGTGGCACCGCACGGGGAGGCGGACCGGAAACCGGCGCGGGCGGACGGCACGGACGCCGACGCGGGCCGGATCGCCGATGCCGTGGACGGACTGGCCGAGCTGTGGACCACGGCGGCGGCCGAGGCGTCCGTACGGCTCTCCCCGCATCAACTGCGCGCGCTGCACGCCCTCCAGGCCACACCGGGCGCGAATCTGACCATGCTCGCGGAACGACTCGACGCGGGCCTGCCCACGGTGAGCCGGCTCTGCGACCGGTTGGAGGCGGCCGGCCTGCTGCTCAGGGACGCGGCACCGCACAACCGCCGGGAAATACAACTGAGCCTCACCGCACACGGACGCGACGTGCTCGCCGAGGTGGCCGACCTCAGGTCCCGGGCGCTGACCGAGGTCGTACGCGGTATGGAACCGGACGACCGCGCGGCCCTGGAGCGCGGCCTGCGGGCGTTCGTCGAGGCGCGACGGGTTCGGGCGCCCGGCGAGAGTGGTTGATCACGGCGTCGCGGGGTCGCGTCCGTTCCAGTCCAGGCAGACCACGGCGGCGTCGGCGGTCAGGTCAGTGCTCCCGAAGTGCTCGACCAGGCTCGTCACCACCGAGCGCGCGACCTCCTGCGGAGCCTGCGTCGTCGCCGCGTCGAGCGCCCGGCGCAGCGCCTCCTCGCCGAACAGGGCACCCTCCGGTGAACGGGCCCCGTGCACGCCGGTGCTCACCGTCACGAGCCGGTCCCCGGGTCGTACGGTGAAGATCTGCTCCTCGTAGGCGGTCTCCTCGAACATGCCGAGGGGGAGCTGTGCCTCCAGTTCGATCTGCTGCACCGTGTCGCCGCGGCGGCGGTACAGGCGGGGCGAGCCCGCGTCGACGGCGTGGACCGTGCCCGTCGCGAGGTCGAAGCGGAGCAGCAGGGTCGAGGCGTACACCTTGCCGCCGAACTGGGCGTACACGGCCTGGTCGGCAAGGCGGGCCTGGTCGGCGAGGCCGACGCCGGCCCGGCGGCCGTTGCGCAGGGCACCCACCGTGACGCTGGTGAGCAGGGAGGCGTCGATGCCGCGGCCCATGCCGTCGGTGACCGTCAGGGTGAGCCGGCTGCCGTCGGTGCTCCAGTCGAAGTTGTCGCCGCCGACGGTGTACGCGGGTTCCAGATGGGCGCCGATCACGAACTCCGGGCGCCCGCAGCCGCGCCCCGGCAGGAGCTGCCACTGCATCTCGGCGGCGAGCGTGAGCCGTCGGGTACGGCGGGCCAGGAGGTACAGGTCGGTGTCGCGTTCCGCCGTGGCGATCTCGTGGCCCAGCGCGGTCGCGAACTCGGCGAGCGCGCGCACCCCGGCGGTGTCGGCACCGGCGGCGGGCAGCCGGGCGGAGAGGACACCGAGCCGGTCGCCGCGCACGGTGACCGGGACGTGCACGCCGGCCGTCCCGTCCTGAGACGGTTCGACGACGGGCGTCTGTACGGTGAACGCCCGTCCCGCCGGGCCGTCGTAGGCGGACAGTGGTTCGTTGGTGCCCGGCGGCGGGGCGACCGGACGCAGTACGCGCAGGCCGTAGTCGGCGAGGAGGAGGGTGACGTCCCGGGCTCCGGCGCGGTCACCGAGCAGGCGGCGGGCCGTCTCCACCAGAGCGTTGGGCGCGGCCGACCGCAACTCGCTCTCCACAGAGGGGAACGGCTCAGAGGTGCTCACGGCGTTCACCCTTCCGGCTCAGTGTCTTCACACTAGCGTCACGCCGGTGGGTGCGGGGTGCGACGGTCACCGCCCGCGCCAGTCCAGGCACACCACCAAGGCGTCGTCGTCCGGAGTCGGCGTGCCGCGATGGCCGGTCAGCTCGCGCAGCACGGCCCGCGGCACCTCGGCGGCGGGCAGCAGCCGCGTGTGCTGGATCGCCTGCGCCAGCGCCGCGTCCCCGTACGCCTCACCCTTGGGCGAGGCCACGGCGTACACCCCGTCGCTGACGAAGAGGAGCCGGTCCCCGGGCTCGATCCGGAAGTCCTGCTCGACGTAGTCGGTCTCCTCGAACATGCCCAGCGGCAGTTGCGCGTCGAAGGCGATCCGCTCCACCACCCCGTCGCGCAGCCGCAACGTCTGCGGCGACCCGGCGTCCACCACCCGGGCCCGCCCGGTGGTGAGCTCGAAGTCGAACATCAACACGGACATGTGGCTACGGCCCCGGTAGTGCGCGTACACGGCCTGGTCCGCGAGGGCCGCCTGGTCGGCGAGGGGGATGCCCGCCCGGCGTGCGTTGCGCAGGGCGTTGACCGCGAGGTTCGTCAGGAGCGATGCCTCTATGCCCTCGCCCATGCCGTTCGAGACGTAGAGCGTGAGGTGGTCGGCCGTGGCGGACCAGTCGAAGTTGTCCCCGTGGATCGCGTACGCGGGCTCCAGCTGCGCGCCCAGGTCGAACTCGGAGCGGGAGCACGAGCGGCCGGGCAGTAGCTGCCACTGCATCTCCGCCGCCAGCGTGAGCCGGTCCTTGCGCCGGGCCCGCAGATACAGGTCGGTGTCGCGCTCGGCGACCAGCACCTCGTGCCCCAACACCTCGGCCAGCTCGGCCAGTTCGGGCAGGCACTCGCGCGCGTGGTCGCCGCCGGGCAGCGTCACCGAGAGCACGCCGAGACGGTCCCCGCGCACGCTGATCGGCAGGTGGACGCGCACGCTGCCGTCGCCGAGGTTGCCCTCCACGAACGGTTCCTGGGCACCGAACGCCCGGCCCGCCGGGGTGTTGTGCACGGAGACCGGCGGCAGGGCGTGCGGCAGTTCGGTCACGGGCTGCAGCACGGTCAGGCCGTAGTCGGCCATGAGCAGATCCACGGAGTCCGCCGCGTAGTGCCGACCCAGCAACTGCCCGACGACGTCGGGCAGTTCGTGGGGAGCCGCGGTACGCAGCGCCCGCTCGACAGCCATGAATCTGTTCACGATCGTAGGTATGCCAATCTCTCACCCGAGGCACGCGTCGCCCGCTCTGCGGTGGGCCGTACGGCCCTCGCGCCGCGTGTCGTCTCGTCCATCCGTGTCCGTTGCGCGTGCCTAGTAGGCTGGGGCCCGTCCCTGTGCCTGCGAGAGTGTGACCGTGACGTCCTTCCACCCCCGCCCCGAACCCGACGAGGTCGCGCGCGTCACCTCTACGGCCGCGGAACTGCTGGAAGTCCTGTGGGGGCGTGCCTCGACGGCGCCCGCGTCCGCCTCGCAGCTGCGGGTCCTGTTCATCCTGGAACACCACGAGGGCATCAACCTGCGCACCCTCGCCGACCACCTCGCCTCGACCCCGCCGTCGACCAGCCGGCTGTGCGACCGTCTGCAGGCCGCCGGGTTCGTCGACCGCGAGGTGAGCCCCACGGACCGGCGCGAGGTGCGCCTGTACCTCAGCAGCCTGGGGCGGTCCTTCTTGTCGGACCTGCGGGCCCGGCGCGAGGAGGCGCTCGGGGCGGTGCTGGCGCAGATGCCGGCCGCCGGGCGCAGCGCGCTGCTCACCGGCCTTGAGGCGTTCTGCGCGGTGGCCGCGGAGCAGATACACGACCACGGCGGCTCCTCCGGCAGCCGTACTGCCTGACCGAGCCGCCCGACAGCCGCCCGGTCGGCGGCTGTCTGCTGTTCGTGGCCGGTGCACGGAGTGGCCCCCGCCGACCGGGACATCCCAGATCCTTCCCCCTGCTGCGACAACACCCGCTACTTTCTTGCCTCATGGCCATAGTTGTCAAACGGCAAGTTTCGCGGTTGGCGGTGCCGACGTGCGGTCGAGCGGGGGAAGTTCGGTGCAGGTTGGGGGCCGGTCAGCCGAGTTCGGCGCCCTTCGCGGCCGCCTCGGACTCGGAGTGCGCGTCACTGGTGGCAAGCGTGCCGCCGGCGCTCTCCAGGTGCGCCCGCACGAACCACTGGAACTGCTCCAGGTCGCGCAGCTGCCCGATCAGCAGGTCCTCGGTGGCGGGGTCGATGTCGCCCGCCTCCTTGATCCCGGCGCGGACGTCCTCGATCAACCCCGTGTAGACGAGGTTGAGCGCGCCGAGGTGGGCGATGGCGTCGGCCCGGCCGATCGAGTAGTCGTCCCAGGTGCGCTCGGCGACCAGCGTGCCCGGGGTGCCCGGCGCGACTCCGCCCAGTGCGGCGATGCGCTCGGCCACGTCGTCGGCCATCTCGCGCACCCGGTCGACCTGCGGGTCGATCATCTCGTGCACGGCGATGAAGTGCGGCCCGACGACGTTCCAGTGCACGTGCTTCAACGTCAGGTGGAGATCGTTCAGCGAGTGGAGCCGCAGCCGCAGCACGCCGATCAGCCGGCCCGCGGCCTCGCGCTGGATGCCGGGAACGGTGTACTTCGGGGTCAGGTCCTTGATCTCCTCGGTCATGGTTCACCTCAGGTCATTCGGTAGGGCGTGCGGTTCCTTACCTGGTCACGGGTGCCCCGGTGCGGCGAGGTCAGACATCCCGTCCTTGAGCGATACGTCACGATTGGCCCGAGTGCCCTCCGCCGGGCAGCAGATCCTGGATCTTCGCCTTGAACCCCTGCCTGAGCACGGCGGCGCGATCGCTGTCGCCCTTGAGCACGGAGGACGCGGCGGCCTCGATCTGCTCCAGGGTGGAGTGCGGCGGGATCGGCGGTACGGCGGGGTCGGTCACGAAGTCCAGCACGCACGGCCGGTCGGCGGCCAGCGCGCTCTCCCAGGCGCCGGTCACCTCGTCCGGCTTCTCCACCCGGATGCCGGTCAGGCCGAGAGAGCGGGCGAAGTCGGCGTAGGCGACGTCCGGGATCGACTGCGAGGGCAGGAACTGCGGTGCGCCCTCCAGGCCGCGCATCTCCCAAGTCACCTGATTCAGATCCCGGTTGTTGAGCACGGCGACGATGAGCCGCGGATCGGCCCATTCCTGCCAGTACTTGGCGACGGTGATCAGCTCGGCCATGCCGTTCATCTGCATCGCCCCGTCCCCGACGAGCGCGATGGCCGGCCGGTCACCGTGCGCGAACTTCGCACCGATGGCATACGGCACCCCCGCACCCATCGAGGCGAGCGTCCCCGACAGCGAGCCGCGCATCGCACCCCTCAACTTCAGGTGCCGGGCATACCAGTTGGCGGCCGAACCGGAGTCGGCGGACAGGATCACGTCGTCCGGGAGCAGACCACTGAGCGCGTGCACGACGTACTCGGGGTTGACCGGATCGGCCTCTACGGCGGCCCGCCGCTCCATGACCTCCCACCAACGGGCCACATTGGCCTCGATCTTGACCCGCCACGCCGGATCCTCCATCTGCTCCAGCAACGGCAGCAGCCGACGCAGCGTGGCGGCGGCGTCACCGACCAGGTTCACCTCGAAGGGATAGCGCATCCCCACCATGTGCGGATCGATGTCGATCTGCACGGCCCGCGCCTTCCCGAACTTCGGCAGGAACTGCGAGTAGGGGAACGACGACCCGATCACCAGCAGCGAGTCGCACTCGCGCATCATCTCGTACGACGGCCGGGTGCCCAACAGCCCGATCGCGCCCGTGACATAGGGAAGATCGTCGTCCAACGCGTCCTTGCCGAGCAGGGCTTTGGCGACCCCGGCACCGAGCCGGTCGGCGACCGCCTTCACCTCCGCACGGGCACCCCGCGCACCCTGCCCGATCAAGATGGCTGTCTTTCCACCGGAGTTGAGCACATCGGCGGCCCGCCGCAGGTCGTCGTCGTCCGGCACCGTCGTGTAGTGCGGCATGCCCGGACTGGACGGCACCATCTTGAAGGCGTGCTCGGGCGGGGCGTAGGGGAGGTCCTGGACGTCGGCCGGGATGATCACGGCGGTCACCGTGCGGCGGGCCATGGCGGTGCGCAGTGCCCGGTCGAGGACGTTCGGCAACTGCTCCGGGACGGTGACCATTTCACAGAAGTCGGAGGCGACGTCCTTGTAGGGGCTCAGCAGATCGACCTCCTGCTGGTAACTGCCGCCCAGGGCACTGCGGTTGGTCTGCCCGACGATCGCGACGACGGGCACGTGGTCGAGCTTCGCGTCGTAGAGGCCGTTGAGGAGATGGATGGCGCCGGGTCCCGAAGTGGCCACGCAGACACCGGCCTTGCCGGAGAACTTGGCGTACCCGACGGCCTCGAACGCGGCCATCTCCTCGTGCCGTGCCTGGACGAAACGGGGGTTGTCGTCCGCGCGGCCCCAGGCGGCGAGCAGGCCGTTGATGCCGTCGCCCGGGTAGGCGAAGACGTGGGTGACGTCCCACTCGCGCAATCGCTGGAGGAGGTGGTCCGAGACCTTGGTGACCATGGGCGGGGGTCCTTCCGATGGGGGTGTCCGTCCGGTACGGACCTTCGGGTACCCCGGAAGTCGCTCCGACGACATGCCGCGGGCCGGAAGCCCTCGGCCTCCGGCCCGTTGTGCGGCTCTGTCCCTCCGACTCGTCAGTCGTCGCCTCTGACGATGTTGCCCTCGGTGAGCATGTGCGGAGGTGGTGTCACGCTGTTGTCCTCGACGGGTGGGATGCAGGTGCGTACGGCCTTCCCGCTACGGCGACGGGCCTTCGCCCAACCGGTCTCGGGCGGCAGACGCAGTTCTTCCTTCTTGACGGTGCGCGCGGTCACAGCGCTTCAACTTCTCTCTCTGTGTGGAATGTGTGGTCCCTTGAGCCAACCGTTCGGGTCCCCTCCGGGCACGGAATCAAACGCCGCCGGGCGGACTCGGATCGCGGACCGTGGCGATCAACTCCGGGCGAACTCAAGAAGATCGGCGTTGAATCGCTCGGCGAATTTCGGCACCATCGCCAGGCCGTGCGGAGCGCCCGGATACACCTTGTAGATCGCGTCCTTGACGAGCTTCGAAGATTTGTCGCCGGAGGCCACGATGGGAACGATCTGGTCGTCGTCGCCGTGCACGATCAATGTGGGGACGTCGATCTTCTTGAGGTCTTCGGTGAGATCGGTCTCGGAGAATGCCTTGACGCAGTCATAAGCGCCCTTGATCCCCACGGTCATGCTCCAGAGCCAGAACGCGTCACGGGTTCCCTGGGTGACGGTCGAGTCGTCCCGGTTGGCGCCGTAGAACGAGGCGCTGAGATCTTTGTAGAACTGCGAACGGTCCGCCGCCACACCATTGCGGATGTCGTCGAAGACGTCGATCGGCAGCCCTTCCGGATTCGCGTCGGTCTTGAGCATGAGCGGCGGGATCGCCCCGAGCAGGACGGCCTTGGCGACCCGGCCGGAGCCGTGCCGGCCGATGTAGCGGGTGACCTCACCGCCGCCGGTCGAGTGCCCGACCAGGATCACGTCATGCAGATCCAGAGCCTCGATGACCGACGCCAGGTCGTCGGCGTACGTGTCGAGGTTGTTGCCCTCCCAGGGCTGACCGGAACGCCCGCCCCCACGCCGGTCGTGGGCCACGGCCCGGAAGCCGTTGTCGGCCATCAACTTCAGTTGGGGATCCCACGCGTCGGCGGTCAGCGGCCAACCGTGGGAGAAGACGACGGGCTGCCCCGCGCCCCAGTCCTTGTAGAAGATCTGTGTGCCGTCCGAGCTGGTGGCGAAGGGCATGGCGTGTTCCTCCAGAAATGAGCGAACTGTTTGAGTACGTCACACGAAGATTCGACGACGGCAATGGGGTCAGCGGCGAGAGGCGACCGGAATGAGCACGTCGACCACAACACTCTAGGCGAGGCGAGGAACTTCCGCGTGTCGAGCGAATTCCTGGCCGCTTCCACCGTAACGCGGGGGTTGGGCGAAAAACGTCAGACCGCAGTTCGATCTTTCGCGCTCGCGCGATGGCTACCGTTTCGGCCATGCCAGAACTGACAGCACGGAACGTCGGCCCGTCCGGAATCGAGATCGCCTACGAATGTTTCGGTGACCCCGGGTCGCCGCCGGTCCTCCTGATCATGGGAGCGGGCGCTCAGATGATCAATTGGCCGGAGGAATTCTGCCAGGCGCTGGTCGACCGGGGTCTGCACGTGATCCGCTTCGACACCCGCGACGCCGGCCGCTCGACCCACTTCCCCGACGCACCCGTACCGGATTTCGCGGCGGCCCTGGCCGGCGACTTCTCCACGGCGTCGTACACGCTCTCCGACCTGGCGGCCGACGCCGTGGGCCTGCTCGACGCACTCGGCATCACCGGGGCACACCTCGTCGGCTCGTCGATGGGCGGGATGATCGCCCAGATGATCGCGATCGAGTACCCGGAGCGGGTCCGCTCGCTCACCTCGATGATGTCCACGACCGGCGAGCGGGGCGTGGGGGAGGCCGACTTCTCCCTGTTCGCCGAACTGGGAGCACCGCCGCAGGACCGGGAGGCCTTCGTCGAGTGGCAGGTGCGTGCCCTGCGGCTCGCCGCGTCCCCGGGCTTCGCGTTCGACGCGGTCGCGGCGGCCGAGCGGGCCGGACGTGTCTTCGACCGGGGCTACGACGCCCTCGGCATCCAGCGCCAGGGCCTCGCGGTGGTGGCCACGGGCGACCGTACCGAACGGCTGCGGTCACTGCGGGTGCCCGCACTGGTGGTGCACGGCGCCGCCGACCTCGTGTGCGACGTGAGCGGCGGTCGCGCCACGGCCGCCGCCGTTCCGGGCGCCGACCTGCTGATCCGGGAGGGAATGGGCCACAGCCTCCCGCGCGAACTGTGGCCCGAACTCACCGACCGCATCGGCGAGTTCATCCACCACGCCGAGACGGTCACCGCCTGACCGTCTGCGCCTGACCGCTTTGCCGCTAACCCCGGCTCGTGTCGCCGCGTGCCCACTGGGCGGCTCTGACTGTTCCCTCCCTGATGTCCTGCTGGGGGAGTTGAAGGCCGAGTGAGACCTCCAGCGCGTGGAAGTACAGCTCGAAGTCGTCGATCAGTTCGGGGTGGTCCAGTTCGGCGCGGCGCAAAGCCCGGTTGAGGAAGTCGAGTTGGCCGCCCCGGTAGTAGGGGGCTCGGCCCCGCTGGTACCAGATCAACTCCAGCGTGCCCCGGCCGTCGTCGACGCGGTGGCCGTCGCGGGTGTAGGCGAAGGAGTAGAGACCCTTCGCGGAGGTGGCGGTCAGCCGCAGGGTCTCCGTGACTCCGAGTCGGGCGAGAGCCGTGCTGTCGGCCCGGATGCCGGGTGGTGTCTCGTGGTACATCAGAAACGCCCAGCCGCCCGCCTCCCCGAAGCAGAAGGTCTGCCAGTCGGTCTCCCAGCGTTCGAGGCCGGACTCGTCCCTGTTGCGCAGATCCAACAGCCGTGTCCCGGCGGTGACTTGTTCCGGGTCGGCTCCGTGGAGCAGGGCGATCTGCTCGGCGCTGACGCCCTCGCCGCGGAAGAAGGCGAGGGTGGTGCAGGGGTCCTGGTCGCGCCATCCGCGGACGATCCAGGCGAAGCGCTCCAGGGGGTCACGTCCACACGGCCGCGTCGTCCGCGTACGGTGCATGTCGGCTACGGCGCTCATGCCGCCGTCGCGGAATCTGCTTCCCCACGCGGGGTTGATCCGGTCCAGCAACTCGGCCTGCCCGCTGACCAGATTGACGGCGGGACCGCGGCCGGGGGAGTGGGTCACGATGTGTTCGGCGAGATCATGGACCGCTTGCTCCGCGACGAAGTACAGCACCTGGTCGTGGTCCTGGGTGGCGAAGACCTCCCGGTGGGTGTCCCGGTAACCGCGTACGGTGCTGTCCTCGTCCAGGACGAGGAAGAGGCCACTGGGATCGACTGCACCGTGCCTGTGCTGGTCCCGCGATGTGCGGACGGGCGGGAACATCACGTCGTCGAGCAGGTCGGAGCCCGCCGCTGTGGTGTGCCACGCGCGTCTGAGTGCGGCCTCCGTTGTCTGCATGGGCGTCAGTATGCAAGGGACCACTCTTGCGATCGCCGTCGGGTGTCTCTTCAAGTGGCGGGACAGGCACGGTAGTTGGGTCCCTGGGGGCGGACTCCGGCAGGCAGCAATGATGTGCCACCCAGGTACCGGAGTTGGCCCGTGGCAGGGAAATGCGTTGGACAACTCACCGGCAGGCGGCGACCGTTGGCGGAATGCGACAGGAGAAGATCTGGGACGCCGATGCCGCCCAGCGGTACGACACCCCCGGCACCGGCATGTTCGTGCCCGGCACGCTGGAGCCGACCGTGGACCGCCTCGCACAGCTCGCGGGGGATGGAGCGGCGCTTGAATTCGCCATCGGGACCGGCCGGGTCGCCGTCCCGCTCGCCGAGCGTGGAGTCCCGGTCACCGGCGTCGAGTTGTCGGTGCCGATGGTGGAGCAACTGCGCACCAAGGCCGACGAAGCGACGATCCCCGTGATCATCGGTGACATGGCGACCACCGTCGCCCCCGGCACGTACAGCCTGGTCTATCTCGTCTACAACACGATCTCGAACCTGCTCACCCAGGCCGAGCAGGTCGAGTGTTTCCGCAACGCCGCCCGTCATCTCACGCCCGGCGGACGGTTCGTGATCGAGCTCTGGGTACCGGAGCTGCGCAAACTCCCGCCGGGGCAGAAGGCGACCGTCTGGCGGACCGACTCCGACTACATCGGCCTGGACACCTACGACGTCCTGCGCCAGCACGTCGTGTCGCACCACTTCCGGTACGACGAGACCGAGCAGGCGCGGCTGTACCGCAGCCCTCACCGGTACATCTGGCCGACCGAACTCGACCTCATGGCCCAGCTGGCCGGGTTCGAGCTGGAGTGCAGGCACGGGGACTGGTCCGGCGCCGACTTCACCGCCGAGTCGCGCAATCACGTTTCCGTCTACCGGGTGCCGACGACGCCGTAGCCGCCTCAACCGGGCGGATGGGTAAGGCACTTACGGCATCTGTGTCCCACCGGCTGCGTCGTCCGGGGTGTCCGCCAAGGGGATGCGGGCGGTGATGCGTTTGCCGACGGATTCGCGCTGAGCCTCGAAGCCTCGCGCCACGGCCCGTACGATCTCCAGGCCGTGCTGGCCGACCCGTTGGGCGTCGGCGGCACGGGCGACCGGCAGCACCGGGTCGGAGTCCCACACCTCCACCTCGACCAGGGAATCGACGATCCGCAGATCCATCAACACCGGACCGGGCGCGTACTTACGGGCGTTGGTGACCAGCTCGCTCACCACCAACTGCGTGAGATCCATGGCACGGGCCGACACCGGCAGCCCGTACTCGACCTGCGCCCGGGCCAGGAAGGTCGCGGCCAGCCGACGGGCCTCGGCGATGCACGAGCCGTCGCCGTCCAACGCCACGGTGGACCGAAGGGCCGGGGCCTGCGGTGCTGGGTCGTCGTCCTCCGATGAATCTGGTTGCATCCGGATCGTTTCACCGCCTTCCGCGTTCCCGCGCGTACCCCGTGAAGCGATGCGCACTCCGTCAATCTCCGTCGGCTCCACCGGACACAAGCATCAACCGTACGATGCGGGGCAGCACTTCGGATGAAAATCCTGATCCGTAACGCTCACCGACCTGTGTATGAGGACAGATGGCGCACACCGAACAAGCGGGACAGCCGGGACGGTTGTCGGTCAGGACCGACGTCGTCGACGGAACCTTGATCGTGGCTGCTTCCGGAGAGATCGACCAGCAGACAGGCGGCACACTGAGGGAGGCGCTGGAGCCACCGGAGGGCGCCGCACCGCGCATTGTCATCGACCTGCGCCACGTCACCTTCATGGACTCCAGCGGCATCAACATTCTCATCGCCGTACACACCGCTCTCGCCGAAGCGGGCGGCTGGCTGCGCCTGGCCGGGGCCGCCGCACCCGTGCTGCGCGTCATCCAACTCGTGGGTATCGACGGCTTCATCGAATGCCGTCCGACGGTCCAACAGGCCCTTGAGAGCTGACTGTTGCGGTGACCGTGAAATTTGCTGTGGGGTGGTCGCGGCGCGGTGATGGACAGTGCGCGTGACGGAGATCCTGGAGTTCCCGGCCCTGCTGGGTGCTCTGCGGGAGTTCGGTCGGAGCTACTCTCCTACGCCCCGCTCGTGATCGCGGCGAGTTCCTGATCGAGCGCCGGAGCGATACCGCCGACGTCGCGGCCGACGCGCCGCCGTACCCTCCGTACGAAGTCCGCGGTGTCCGCGACGGGCAGCCACACGCGTGCGACGGACGGGGAGCCTAGGGCCACCTCGACGCCCGCGAGCGGGTCCGGCACAGGTCGTACCGTGATGTCTCCGTCGCCGGCCGGGCGCATCAGGCCCAGCGCGAGCAGCTCCCAGGCGAAGGTCCAGGTGACCTCCATGCCGTCGGGACCGACCAACACCAGCCGCACCGCAAGGCAGTCGTCCGGCCGGTACACCAACTCCGCGGGGACGACGGCCCCTTCGTCTTCCGCCAGCACCACGAACCCGGTCATGCCGACCCTCAGGGGATTTCCGCCCGAGTGCTTCCTCACAGCACCAACTCCGGTTCCCCGGAAGCGGAGTTCGGCGCGATCACATCAGGCCTCCCCGTTCTCGTCGGCACGCGCTCGCATCGAGAGGGGAGGGGCACGACGAGACTCCTCGCACAGGAAGAAGGCAGACCTGCCTGCCGAAGCACTGGACTGCGCTCGCTTGTGCCCCGTCCGTACGGTCCGAAACAGATCAGCCTCGGTCGCGCGGAGCCGTCCACCCTCCAGGCGGTCAGACGCGTTCGGGAACCGGGCCGTGGCGCACGCCGACCGTTGACGTGGGTGCGGGGCCTGTTCGCCGGTCGTACGGATCGGCGAACAGGCCCCGCAGTGTTGCTAGTTGTTAGTTACGACGGCCCGCCGGGCCGTGGCTGACCGAGTCCTGGTCCCCTGTGCCGGAGGTCGGCCCGGAGCTGTCGGAACCCGCGCTGGTGCCGGGCTTGGGCTCCTGGGTGCGGTCGGCGTTGCCTGGCCACCACGCGGCGTGGCCGATCAGGGCGGTGAGGCTCGGTGTGAAGAACATCGCCATCACGAAGGCGGCGACGGCGATGCCGAAGGAGACGGCGAAACCCATCTCCGTGAGCAGCGCGTTGCCCGCCAGCATCATCGTCGCGAAGGTCGCCGCGAGGATGAAACCGGCCGCGGCCACGGTGGGCCCCGCGTGCCGTAGCGCCATGCTCGCCGCCTCGCGCGGATCGCGGCCCTCGCGGGCCTCCTCGCGGAGCCGGGCGATCATGAGGATGTTGTAGTCCGTGCCGATGGCGACCACGAAGAGATACATGATCACCGGGAGCATGAACATCAGCCCCGGGTGTCCCTGCGCGTCCTGGAAGATCCAGACGGTCGCCCCGAGGGTGGCGCCGAAGCCGAGACCCACCGAGGCGATCAGGTACCACGGCGCCACCACGCTGCGCAGCAGCAGCCCCAGGATCAGCATGATCAGCAGGGCGGCGACGGGGAAGACGGTCCGGTAGTCGTGGTTGACCGCCGCGTTGATGTCCTTGTAGATCGAGGACATACCGCCGACCAGGGCCTCGGTGCCGTCCGGCGCGGTGGAGTGCGCGACGTCGCGCACCCGGCCCACGGTGTCGATCGCCTTCTCCGTGGACGCCTCGTACTTCAGCGTGACGGTGAAGTCCGCCGTGGTGCCGCCCTGGTTGACCTGGCTCATACGGGCGCTCGCGACGCCGTCCACGGCCCCGAGCTTCTCGGCGTAGGAGGTGAACTCGGTCTTGTCGAGAGGCTTGCCGTCGGTGCTGGAGAGATAGACGTCGGTGGGGGCCGCGGCGCCCGCCGAGTACGCCTTCTGCATCTCGTCCTGGACGACCATCGACTCCTTGGTCTTGGGCATGGAACCCGAGGCCAGGTCGAAGGTGGCCTTGTAGCCGAGGGTGCCCAACGACAGCGCGATGAGAACGAGGCCCGAGAGCGCGGCCGTCAGCGCGGGCCGGCGCTGCACACCGCGGCCGAGAGCCGCGAACCGGGCGTTCTCCGGCTCCCGTTGCCAGGACTTGGAGGGCCAGAAGACCTTCGGCCCGATCAGCGACACCACGGCCGGGATCAGGGTCAGGCCCGCGATCAGGGTGACGGTGACCGAGATGGCCAGCGCCGGACCCATTTGCTTGAGGAAGCCCAGCGTGGACAGCACCAGCGCGAGGAACGCGATGATGACCGCGCCGGCCGCCGAGGCGATGGCCTCGCCGACCCGGGCGACCGCGTTGACCATGGCCTGCTTGGGCTCGTCACCCGCCCGCAGACGTTCCCGGTAGCGGAACATCAGGAACAGGAAGTAGTCCGTGCCCACGCCGAACAGCACGACGATCAGGATCGACGAGACGGAACTGTTGGCCTGGAGGCCGAACAGTTTGGTGGCGTACGCGATCAGCCCATTGGCGATGGACGCCACCACGCCGATCAGGACCAACGGGAGCACGGCGAGGATCGGCGCGCGGAAGATGATCAGCAGGGTCACCAGGATGATGAGGAACGTCCCGATGCCGATCAGCGCCTCGCCGCGCTTCGAGGAGTCCTGCTGGTCGAGGGCCTGCGCGGCGGAACCGCCGAGCTTCACTTCGAGGTCAGTGCCCTTGGCCAGCTGTTTGACGTCGTCGCGCAACACCTTCGCGGCGTCCGCCTGCACGGGCTGACCGGCCTTCTTGCTGTCCATCTGGACCAGGGTCATGGTGTACCTGCCGTCCTTGGACGGCTGGCCGGGGACCACCTTCTGCACCTGGTCGATGTCCTTCTTGCCCAGCTCGGTCGTGATCCGGGCGACATCCTGTTTGTCGGCGGCGGTGAGCTTCCCGCCGTCGGTGCGCTGGTACAGCGCGATCGCGGACGGGGTGAACGCGCTGGGGAACGCCTTCACCTGGAGATCCGCCGCTTTGATGGACTCGTAACTCTTGGGCAGGAAACTGCTCTCGTCACTGTTGGAGGGCAGGCCGGGCGCGGTGGCGACAATCGCCACCGCCGCGATCAGCCAGGCCACGATCGTCCAGACGGGGTGTCTGACAACTCCAGTGCCTATACGTCGAAACATGCGGGAGGTCCTCCTGGGAAGGAAGATCACCGCAGCCCGGGGAGCGGACCCCGGCATCGGCGACCCCGACCGGTCCTCACCCGTGGGCCGGTCGAACGGTTGTCTTTCGTCTTGTCCTATCGGTCACGCGTGAAGATTCATAACACACGCATAGTCGCGGCACAGGTCCGCACGAACGGGTGGTTGTCTGTGACCCGTCCTCCTCCACCACGTTGTGCCGCGGGGCGGCGCGCTCGCCGCCTGTGGAGACCGCCGACCCGGCGGGTGCGAGGAGAGGAAATCATGGGAGCAGCGAATTGGTCCACGGCTTTTGGAGCCGCGGGGTTGGCCCTCGTGGCCGTCACGGCATCGGCCACCGCCCAGGGACAGACGCCGCACGCACGCCTGGCCGGACGTGTCGTCCTCACCAACACGGACAACGGCCGGACGGTGCCCGCGAGTTCGGGTGGCGATGTCGAGATCCGGCTCACCCACTCCCGCGAGCGCGGACTCACCTACACCTGGACCGCTCCGGAGTCCGGTAACTCGGCGGTGCTCGGGCACGCTTCCGACGCCACGTACCCGTCCGGAGACGCCACGGCCGTCTTCCACGCGGCATCCGCCGGCGCCGCCATCGTCACCGCACAACGCCGCTGCGTCCCCGACCCCGGCAACCTCTGCCCCCTGCTCGTCGAGACCTGGAAGGTGACGATCGAGGTGAAGTGACCCGGTGGCCCGTCGGCCGGGACCTCGGTGTCGGTAGGGTGCTTCCGGAGGTGGTCAAGTGGCCGACACTGTGCGGGAGTTGAGCGAGTCGCCGGAATCCACGACCGTGGTGGTCATCGGTGCGGGTCCGGCCGGCCTGACCGTCGCGAACCTGTTGCGGCGCAGCGGGATCGACTGTGTCGTCCTGGAGCGGCAGACCCGCGAGTATGTGGCCCAGCGCCAGCGGGCAGGCATCGTCGAGACCCGCGCCGTCCGGATGTTCGACTCCTGGGGGCTGGCCGACCGCGTACTGGGCGGTGTCCCGCACGACGGCATCCTGGAGCTCCGGGTCGACGGCGAGACCCATCTGGTGAACGACTACGACGGCTCCGAGGGCCCCACGGCCCGCCTCTGCCCCCAGCAGATGCTGGTCCAGAAGCTCACCGCCGCGTACCTGGAGGACGGCGGAGACCTGCGCTTCGAGGCCGCGGACGTCTCCCTGCACGACCTGACCGACGATCGCCCCACCGTCCGCTACCGCACCGCGGACGGTGGCCTCCGTGCGATCACCTGCTCTTTCGTCGCGGGCTGCGACGGCGACCACGGCATCAGCCGCACGGCCGTTCCGGACGGTGCCCTCACGCCGTACGCCTTCGATCACGGGATCGGCTGGCTGACGGTCATGGCCGACGCGCCGCCGCCCGCCCACCCGCTCCTGGCCGTCAGCCCGCAGGGCTTCGCGGCCCACTTCCCGCGCGGCCCGTACGCCAGCCGCTACTACCTTCAGTGCCCGCCGGACGATCGCCCCGACGCGTGGTCCGACGCCCGCGTCTGGGACGCGCTGCGCACCCGGCTCGGCGACCCGGCCCTCGTCTCCGGCCCGATCACCGACCGCGAGATCTTCCGGCTCCGCAGCCTGGTCCACGACCCGATGCAGTACGGCCGCCTCTTCCTGGTCGGCGACGCCGCGCACATCGTCTCGCCGATGGGCGGCAAGGGGATGAACCTCGCTCTCTACGACGCCGATCTCCTCGCCCGAGCCGTACGGGACGCCGTCCATGACGGTGACGACACGGCCCTGCGCAGCTACTCGCAGCGGTGTCTGCGCCGGGTCTGGAGCGACCAGGAGTTCTCGCACTGGATGACCCGGATGCTCCACGACGCAGGTGACGCCACCAACTCCGGTCCCTTTCACCGGAGTCTGGCCCGCGCCCGGCTCGACCGGCTCTTCACGTCACCCGGCGCGGCCGGCGCCTTCTCCGAACTCATGACGGGGATGGACTTCGGAGAGGACGCCGGGCCGCAACCGCGTTGACCTGTCAGGCCGTTGAGCCGTCGACGGTCAGGTGCCGGGCGAAGAAGCGGACCGCGCTGTCCGCTTCGAACCTGGGCAGTTCCTTGTGCGAGCCCGAGTTGATGTGCAGCGACTTCTCCTTCGAGGCGAAGGCGTCGAACAACGCGAGACCGGACGGGAGGGGGATGTGTTCGTCGTCCCGCTGGAGCGCGAACTCGATCGGGACGGTGATCCGCCGCGCCGCCTCGGCGAGGGTCTCGTCGTTCCAGAAGAGGCCCAACACCGCGGCGGTGATGCGGGGTTCGCTCGCCGTCAGCGGTACCCCGATCGCGGTGCCCATGTTCAGGCCGTAGTAGCCGACGGGTCCTTCGGCGCCGATCTCCGGGAGTTCCTGGAGGGCGTCCAGGGTCGCCCGCCACTCCGGTACGGCGCGCTCGGCGAGGTGGGCGTTGTAGCGGACGACGATCTCGCCGACCGGTTGGCCCGCCGCCATCTTCCGTTGCATCAAGGTGATTTCGCGCTCGTCGTGCGGTGTGCGCGGGCGGTCGCCGTGGCCGGGTGCGTCGATGGTGGCGACGTGGAAGCCGGCGCCGTTCACGAGGCGCTCCGCACGGCCCGCCATGGCGGGCGACTTGCTGTGGTTGCCGCCGCCGTGGCCCATCAGGACCAGGGGAGCGCGTGCGGAGGCGGAGGCTGCGGGGGACCAGAGCGCGCCGGTGACTTCGCCGACCGTGAAGTCGCGGACGAGGACACCGTTCGACGGTGTCTCAGCGGTGAAGTGCACGGAATGTTGGGTGAGTTCCATGATGTGTCGCCTTTCGGGATCGCCTTGTCGTGAGGCGCTCCCGGCGACACCTATGCCGCTGGCCCAACCGTGGAGAAGAGGGGGAGCACCCACCTGGATACTGCGTTCATGGGTCTCACCTCCTCGTGCGGTGTCACGGCCAACGGCAAGTTAGCAGCCCGGTCGCCGTCGCGGCCAACGCTTTTCCGCCCCGGTGCTGCTGCATGCGCGTACATCTAATGTTCTTGACACCTTCCCGGGCCGACGACGTAAGTTGAGGCGATCGCTCCCGGACGAGTGGAGGCCCCGATGCGCGTATGCGACGCCGCACCCCACGGTGCCGTCCCGGGCGCACGGCTGATCATCCGGCGGCATGTCGACTACTGCCGTACCGCCTCCGCCGTCTGTCCTTCCGCACGCCCCTGACCCGTGTCGGCCTCTCGGGCCGGCCGTCTCGACGTGTTCTCGGAAGGAACCCCATGTCCGGCCCCGCCCTGCGGCTCGCCCTCGAAATCGACGGCGACGGCGCCCATCCCGCGGCCTGGCGCCGCGCCGCCCACTCACCCGACCAGCTCCTGAGCCCGCGCCGGGTGGCCCGCGTCGCCGCCGCCGCGGAGAACGCCGGGTTCACCCTGCTCACCCTGGACGACGGCGCGCTCCCGCCCGGCGCCGGCCCCGACACGGTCGGCCGGATCGGCGCGGTGGAGCGGGCCGCGTTCATCGCCGCGTCCACGAGTGTCGTCGGCGTGGCGCCGGTCGTGCCGCTCACCTACGCCGAACCCTTCCACGTATCAAGCCAGTTGGCGTCCCTGGACCACATCTCGGTCGGGCGCGCCGGGTGGGTGGTGAGCGAGGAGACACGGCCCGAGGCGGCCTCCGTCTGGGGGCGCCCACTCGTCGACGGGGCCCTGGCCCGGGCCCGCGAGTCCCGTGACGGCGTCGAGGTCGTCCGCGCCCTGTGGGACTCCTGGGAGGACGACGCGGTCATCCGCTCCGTCGCCACCAGCCGCTACCTCGACCGCGACCGGCTGCACTACGTCGACTTCACCGCCGACACCTACACGGTGAAGGGCCCGGCGATCGTGCCGCGGCCGCCGCAGGGCCAACTCGTCGTGCTCGGCCACCCCGACCGCGTGCCCGGCGGGCAACTCGACGTCGCCCTCGTGGAGGGCCGGGACCGCTCCGCCATCGCCTCGGGCGTGGCCCTTGCCGACACGCCGCGTGCCTTCGCCGAGGTCGAGATCGCGCTCGACACCGCCGACGCCACGGCCGAGGAACGCGTCGCCGACCTCGAACGGCATGCCCCATGGAGCGACCGAGGACGGCTGCGGCACATCGGCTCCGCCGCCGGACTCGCCGCACTGCTGGGGGAGTTGACGGGAGTTGTGGACGGAGTGCGCCTGCACCCGCTGGTGTTGGACGAGGACCTCCCCGAGCTGTCCCGGCTGGTCCTGCCCCACCTCTTCGAACGACGGTACGCTGTACGGCCGTTGCCCGCCGCGACCTTGCGCACCCACCTGGGCCTGGAGCGGCCCGCCAACCGCTACGCCGCCGCGGCCGCCCAGGAGGACGCACGATGACCCGCACCGACCCCCTCGACGTTCCCCGCCCCGATGCCCGACTCCACCTCGGTGTCTTCTTCCAGGGCGTCAACCACTGGACCGTCTGGTCCGACCCGGCCAGCGGTTCCCAGATCGACCCCGCCAACTTCCGGCGCGTCGCCCAGACCGCCGAACGAGGCCTGTTCGACGCGTTCTTCCTGGGGGAGGGGCTGCGGCTGCGCGAGGTCGACGGCCAGATCCACGACCTCGACGTCGCCGGGCGGCCCGACGCCATCACCCAACTCGCCGCCCTGGCCGCCGTGACGGAGCGCATCGGCCTGGTCAGCACGTCCAACACCACCTTCAACGAACCCGCCGACCTCGCCCGCCGCCTGTCCGGCCTCGACCTGCTCTCCGAGGGCCGCGCCGGCTGGAACGTGGTGACCACCGACAACGCCTGGACCGGCGCCAACTTCCGCCGCGGCGGCTACCTCGACCACGCCGACCGCTACCGCCGCGCCGAGGAGTTCCTCACCGTCGCCCGCGCGATCTGGGACAGCTGGGAGGATGCGGCCGTGTCCGGCGCGGCCGATGCCCCGGCCTGGGCGGCACCCGGCGTCGTACGCCAAGTCCGCCACCAGGGACCGCAGTTCGACGTCGACCTCGCGCCCACCCTGCCGCGCAGCACCCAGGGCCACCCGGTGATCTTCCAGGCCGGGGACTCCGGAGAGGGCCGGGACTTCGCCGCCCGCAACGCCGACGTCATCTTCTCCGCGCACGGCAACGACTTCGACGACGCGCTCGCCTTCGCCGACGACCTACGGCGCCGACTGTGGGCCGCCGGCCGCCCCGAGGACGACCTGCGGATCCTCCCGGGCACCGAGATCATCATCGGCGCCACGGAGGAGGAGGCCCTGGAGAAGAAGCGCTGGATCCGCCTCCAACAGGTCACGCCCGCAACCGCGTTGGGCATCGCCGGGCTCCTCTGGGGCATCGACCTCTCCGGCCGCGACGCCGACGGGCCGCTGCCGAAGGAGGACCCGGTCGTCGCCGAGAACGACGGTTCCTTCGGCGCGCGACGGATCGCCGACCCACGCCAAGTCGTCGCCGAATGGCGGGAGAAGGCCGACGCGAACCGATGGTCGCTGCGCGAGACCGTCATCGCGCTCGGCCCCCAGCGCGGCCACGTCGGCACCCCGGCGGGACTGGCCGACAAGTTCGCCCACTTCGTCTGGCACGATGCCGTCGACGGCTTCAACGTCACCCCGTACCTGATCCCCGACGGCCTCGACGACATCGTGGACCTGCTCGTACCCGCACTCCAGGAACGCGGCGTCTACCGCACCGGCTACACCGGTGCGACCCTGCGCGCACACCTGGACCTGCGCGAACCCCTCACCCACCGCACCACGACGGACCGCCGCCGGACGGGCTGACCCACCGGCACCGCGGGCGTGCCGTAATGAATGCGAAGCCGTTCCCATTGACCCCGGCCGATGGGTGCGCGGTCACCGCTCGTGAAGCAGGCGCAGGCCCAGCGGAGTTGCCGAGTGCCGGACGAACTGGCCCTCCCGGCGACTGGCGATCAGACCTCCGTCGCGCAACACGCCGAGCTGGTAACTGGCGCTGGGCAGCGCGATGTTGGCCGCCGTCGCCACCTCGGACGTCGTACGCGCTCCATGACTGGCGAGATCCACCAGGACGACGGTCCGGGTACGGCCCAGCAGCCGCTGCAGCCCGTCCTTGCTCGCGCGGACGATCTCCAGGGGCTGCTTGGCGACCGGGTGGACGAGCACCGGCCCGAGCATGGGATCCGCGAGCGCGGTGGGCCTGCGCCAGCAGAAGTACGACGGGATGAGCAGCAGGCCGCGCCCTTCGAGATGGAGTTCGCGGTCGACGGGATAGTCCACCTCCAGGACGGGAGCCCGCCAACGGGCGTGTGGGCGCAGCGTGTTGAGGAGCGCGGAGGTGCCGCCGTCGAGGAGCGCGCGCGAGCGCAGCTCGACGTCGTTGCCGACAGCTGTCCGGATGTGGGGCCAGTACGGTTCGAGCAGTGTCTTGCAGGACAGTTCGAGGGCCCTCGTCAGCGTCCCCAGGGCCTTGGTACCCGGTCGGTCGAGAGTGGACACCCAGGACGGCAGCGGACGGGACTCGGCGAGCCGGCCCAGCTCACGGGTCAGCCGGGTGCGGGAGGTGGCCCGCACCTGGTCGAGACCGACGGCCAGACCGCCGCCCGTGACCGACGGCGTGAGGAAGTCGGGGATGTAGCCCACGGGCGGAATCAGCGTCTGTAACGGCGACAGGGCCCGCCGGGCCCGCGGATCCTTCGCCAGCCCCTCGTGCACCGACCGACGCCAGTGCCCGTACTCCAGCGCCCCCTGCCGCACGTCCAACCGGCAGACACCGCACACGAGTTCCCAGAGCGCATGCGGCTGACGAGCGACCCGGATGTTCTGCAGATCCTGCGGCGTGAAGTGGATACGGAGCATGCGGCCTCTTTCCTACGCGTCGTCGGTGCGCAGTGTCGGTGGGCGTGCAGCCGCGCGAAAACCGGCGCGTCCCTAAGGGGGACGACTCAGGGGCGCGCATGGTTGTCGAAGGAGGACGGAGGGCCGTATCAGGCCGAACCTCCCCGCTCACGGGGCGTCTTCAGCCCGGCCTCGACGGACACCGGCAGCCGGTTCTCGGCCGGCGGCAGCGGGCAGGTGGCCAGGTCGGTGTAGGCGCACGGCAGATTCGTCGCGCGGTTGAAGTCGAGGACGACCGTGCCGTCGGCGGCCGGCGGGGTGAGAGCGAGGGCTCGGTTCGCGGCGTAGGTGGTCACCCCGGAGGTGGCGTCGGTGAAGAGCAACAACAGTCCGCCGGGCCCCCGCCCGGGGAACGCGGTCAGGGCCAGCGGTCGCCCGTCCAGCTCGAACTCGACCCGGCCCGGCGCGTCGTACACGTGCTCCAGCCCCTCGACCGCCGCGCCCACGGTCGTCGGACGTGGCGAGTCGAAGGCCGTGTAACGTCCCCGCACCACCCAGCGGGGATCCGGCGCGTAGGCGGGCGTACCGGCGAACGCGGTACGCAGCGGCGCGTCCGGATGCCGGGGCCGCACGATGTCGTTCCCGCCCCGCCTGGCCACCTCGATCACGGCATCGCCCCACACCGCGTCGACCCCGCCCCGCTCGGGCAGCACACCGAAGCGGTACTCACCGCGCACCGGCGTCCCCGCCACGACGAGTTCCTCACCGTCGTCGAGGGCTACGGCGACCCCGTCGTCGTCGGTCCACCAGGCGCCCGGCGCGTCCGGGAACCGCTGCGGCCGGTCGTCGAGCCAGTGCAGCCCGGTGATCGCCAGGAACCCGTGCGGAGCGGCGAGCCGTTCCTCCTGCCCGCGATACCAGTCCAGCCAGTCCTGGGTGAAGGCCTGGAGGTCCGTCGTATTGAGGTCCACGGTCATGGTCGCTGCTCCTTCGTCGCGCTCGGCCCGGTCTTGAAGCGGGGTCGTACCAGTGGCAACCCCGGCCGCCCGGCGAGGGATTCCGGCTCCTGTGTGACAGCTTCGTGTCAGGCCGGAGGAGGGGCGCCGTCGTGCGCTCCTGCGACGCGCCCGCACCACCCGGCGGGCCACCATCCACCCGTACGTGGGACGGCATTGTTCGATTTTGAGCCGCTAGCATTTTGTGCAAGCCGAGCCATGAAATTGCATGACGGGATTTCATGGGGCCTCCACCTGTGCGGTTTCGGGGCCACGGCGAAGAAGGCCGGAAGAATGGGCTTGTCGAACGGAGAGGGTTCTTCTCTGATGCAGGACTTCACGAACGGAATGGCCGCCGACCTCATCCCGGGAACGTGGGTGAAGAGCCGCAAGTCCGAAGCCAACGGCATGTGTGTCGAGCTGGCCGCGCTGCCCCGAGGCGGCGTGGCCGTACGGAACTCGACCGACCCCGGCGGACCCGCGCTGATCTTCACCGCCGAGGAGCTGGGCGCATTCCTCGACGGCGCGAAGAGGGGGGAGTTCGACGCCCTCGGCAGTCCCAACTAGGCGTCGGAGTACATAGGTTCGGGCAACTCCTCCGGGGTAGGCGTGTCATCATGTGAAGGTGACTGCCCATTGAAGGAGAAAGCGTGTTCCCGGACCCGATTCCGATCAATCGTCTGGCCCGGCACACGGCCGGGCCGGACACGACAAAGACCGCCGCCATCATCATGCTCGGTCTTGCCGTCAAGGATTTACGCGATGCCGCCGGACTCACGCAGAAAGAGCTGGCGAAGGCCATCCTCGTTTCGAACTCGACCATCAGCCGCCTGGAGAATGCCGACTCGATGCCTGAGGGGCGCACGGTCGAAGCGGTGATGGCGTATCTGAAACTCGACGGGCCGGCCCGGGACAATTTGACGATGCTGTTCTCCCGCGCCCAGGAACCGGAGTGGTTCCAGAACAGATTCGACGACTGCACCCCCGATTACCTGCGCCGGCTCCTCGGTCTCGAATCCGTCGCCATCGGCCTCACCACGTATGACGTACGTCTGGTGTCGGGCCTGCTGCAGACTCCGGAGTACGCGAGCTGCATCCTCCGCACGGGCCTGCACCTCACCGAGTGGGACAGCCCCGAGATGGCGTTACGGGTCGCCATGCGCCGGGAGCGGCAGGAGCGGGTGTTCGGCCAGGCCGAGCCGCCGCGCTGCGTGTTCCTCATGGACGAGTCCGTCCTGCTGCGACGGGCCGGCTCGGACGCGGTGATGCGCGGCCAGATGCTCCACCTCGTGGAGATGGCCGGGCTCCCGCACATCACCATCCGCTTCGTGCTCCTCGACCGGATGATCGCGGGCAACGAGGCGTCGATGGCGGGCGGCATGGCCCACCTCCAGTTCGGCCGCGGCGGCCTTCCCGACCTCGTCTACGTCGAGGGCTACCGCAAGGCCGACTACTACAACAAGCCCGCGCTGAGCGCCGAGGAGCGGGCGAAGCCCTGGCCGACGAAGGAGAACGACTTCGAACGGCACCTCCAGCTCCTGCTGCGCATCCAGGGTGAGGCGTGTGCCTCACCCATGGAGAGCCGACGCATGCTGGACGAGGCCGTCGCGAGGTATTCCTAGCCGGCCGGGATTCTTAGCCGCCGGGTCCCGCTAATCCCGGGGCGGTACCTTCCCCAGCCCGCCGAACTCCGTCCATTCGATGCTGCGTTGGCGTTGCTGGAGCTCGGAGTCGGGTCGCCAGTCGGTCACATCGACGAGTCCCGGCTGCTGCACGGTGAGCTTCTCGAAGATCTCCGCCACGTCCGCCTCCTCCCGGACCCTGCCCCAATTGCCCCCGGTCTGGACCCGCATGAGCTCGGTGACGTCGTCGCGGACCTTCTGATCGTCGCTCACCAGCTGGCACACGACGACGAAACTGCCCGGGGCGAGCGCGTCAACGACCCGCTCCACGAGGGCCTTTGGGCCGGCGCTGTCTGGGAGGCAGTGCAGTACGGAGATGAACAGGGCCGCCGCCGGCTCGGTGAAGTCGATGAGCCGGGTGAAGTCCGGGTGCCCGAAGATGGTCCCGGTGTCCGTCATGTCGACCGACAGGATCGCGGTGTTGTCGTTCTCGTCGAGCAGGGACTGGCCCAGCGACAGAACGACGGGATCGTTGTCGATATAGACGACATGGGATTCGGGGTCGACTTCCTGCGCGATCTGATGCACATTGCGCTGCGTCGGAAGGCCCGAGCCGAAGTCGATGAACTGCCTGATTCCATGCTGTTCTGCCAGCGCCCGCACCACGCGCTGGAGGAACCACCGGTTGTTCAGCGCGATCTCGCGCGAGGTGGGTGCCACCTCCAGCAGTAACTCGCAGGCATTCCGGTCTGCTTCGAAGTTGTTGCTGCCGCCCAGCAGCCAGTCGTACATCCGCGCCGCGCTGGGCAACGACAGATCGACATGATTCTTCTCCACCAACGGCCCGTCCCCTCGCCGAATCCGCCCCATCCGAAGTGGAGTTGCCCATCCTAGGAGGGCGGCACCCGGCCGCACCACCGCTGGTTCGGGTGAACCGTGGCGCAGACCGGCGAAAGGTGGCGGATCTCGGCATCCGGCAGTCGACCGCGTACGCCGGAGGGGTCACAGATGCCTCAAGGGCGCCTCCGCGTCGACGAGTTGCGGAAGGGTTCGACGCGCGGCGGCGAGAGCCGCTTCGACCACGGACGGTTCGGTACCCATCAGCTCGGCCGCCTCGGCGACGGGGAACCCCAACAGGCGGCACAGCACCCAGCTGTCCGCGCACGCGGCGTTGGGGAGCCGCTGGTAGAGGACGGCCAGGACCGGGTTCTGCGGCGCGGAGCGCTCGCTCTGCCGCTCGACCTGTTGGCGGAGTTCTTCCCAGACCTCGGCGGCGGGGCAGGGCTGGCACATCAGCCACTCCCACCGTGCGCGGGCGGACGTCAGCGTGGCTTCCACGACGGCGGAGGACCGTGCGCGGACGGACAGACGGGCCTCGGCGTAGAGCGTGTAGCGGGGGGAGTTCCGTTCGGCGAAGGCCGCGAACCCGAGGTCCGCGATCACCGGATTAACCGTCGCTGACGTGGAGTGGCCGCAGGGGGAGTGGCTCGGCGGCACGGAAGAATGAGGGGCGCTCGGTGAATCGGTTCGTTCATTTGGTTTTTTCCTTGTGAATCTGCTTCATCCCGGGGACGTGATGGAGAACCTTTCCCCGGCGGTCCGCCAAGTGGGCCCAAAAGGAAACTACCGCGTGGAACAGAGCGGTTGAGCTGTCCCGCCCCTCCATGCAAAGTCATTTTTGCGCCCATAACATCGCGGTCAGGAGGGGTCGAATTTCATCGGGACTCGAGCCATTCTGGTGGCGAAGGGGAAGCTTCAGTACCTCTTCGATCCTTTTCGATCAGCCTCGTGGAGCGACGATCATGAGCACCTTCCCGACCGCACGAGACGTCAGGACCACCCCCGAAGGACTCCTGTGGGAGCCGAGCCCACGCTGGGTGCGTGGCCGCAAGGGCGACACCACCGTCGTGGACAGCAGGCACCCCGTCCTCGTGTGGGAGCCCGCCGTACCCGTACCGACGTACGCCTTCCCGCACGACGAGGTCCGCGAGGACCTGCTCAGCCCGGCGAAGAACCCGCCGACCGGCACGCACACGGGATCACGGATCTTCTACGACCTCGCGATCGGGGGCGAGTTGGTGGAGAACGCGGCCTGGACCTACCCGGCGGACGACCTGGCCGAATACATCGCCTTCGAGTGGTTCCGGCGGGTCGGGCGCGGGCTGGACCACTGGTACGAGGAGGAGGAAGAGATCTTCATCCACCCCCGCGACCCGCACAAGCGAGTGGACGCCGTCCCCAGCAGCCGGCACGTCACCGTCGAGATCGGCGGCACGGTCGTCGCCGACACCCACCGCCCGGTGCTGCTCTTCGAGACCGGCCTGCCGACCCGGTACTACATCCCGCGCGAGGACGTCCGCCTGGACCTGTTCGAACCGACCGACCACAGCACCGGGTGCCCCTACAAGGGCACCGCCACGTACTGGTCGTGGCAGGGCGAGCCCGGTGTTCCCGGTGTCCCGCCGAACATCGTCTGGAGCTATCCGGAGCCGCTGCCCGCCGTCGGTGCCGTAAAGGATCTGCTCGCCTTCTACAACGAGGCGGTCGACATCGTCGTGGACGGCGAGGCCCTGGAGCGCCCGGTCACGCCGTTCACCGAGGCGCTCTCGGGGCAGTCGCCGGCGTGACGGTACCGGTGAAGTCCAGCCCTGTTGCTTCCAGTTGAGGTGAAACACCGACAACCGGGCAGTCGACACCTTGCACATGCCTCTTCGACGGCTGTCGTGCTCCGGAACTGGCAAAGGGATGTTGAAGGACATTGATGGAGAGTCACAAAAAGAAGGATGAGAAGAAGCAGGAGCCGAAGCGCAAGGTGCTCGATCTGACCGCTGTGCAGGTGGTGGCGAGTGCGCTTGCCACCGTGGTGGGCGCGGTGCTGGCGTCCCTGCTGGGGGTGACCGGGACGATCATCGGCGCCGCCGTGGTCAGCACCAGCGCCACCACCGGCGCCGCGGTCTTCCAGCACGCCTTCCGGCGTACCGGCGAAGGGATCCGCAGAAGGGTGCCGTCGGTGGCGATGGCGCTGACGCCGAGTGAGGAACGGGCCGTACAACGCGCGGACGCCCGGGCGGCGTTCGTGTTACCGGACGACACCTCGGCCGGTGCCGCGACACCGGCCGACGCCCTCTCCGACGAGGAGTCGGTGACCACGTATCGCGCGGCCGGCACCGGATCCTTCTGGAGGTCCATCGGCTGGAAGAAGTACGCCTTGGCGACAGGCCTGGTGTTCGCGCTGGCGATGGTCACGGTGACCGCGGCGGAATTCGTCATGGGCAAGCCCTTGGCGGCCGCGGTCAGGAACGAGTCCGGCAAGGGCACTTCGTTGGGGGGTGGCTCGGCCGCCAAGAGCACTCCCGCGCACAGCCCGACTCCCACGCCGCTGACGTCCAGCAGTACGGGGTCGTATTCGGGCGGTACCGCCTCGCCGTCCGCGAGCGCGGAGCCGGAGACCGGCTCCAGCTCCGGTGCCCGCCCGAGCCACAGCGCCGCCTCCAGCCCCGCGGCCTCGGCGTCGGCCGCACCGTCCGCGAGCGGTGACGCCGTGAACAGCCCCGACGCCACCGCTCCTTGAGCTCGGCCGACCTTACTGAGGCATCTGGCTCGCGTCGGCCAGCGCCCGGTGATCGGGATCGCCGGGCAGGTCCAACTGCCTCCCGAACCGCCGTGAGGCCAGCAGCGCGAGCAGCGCCGTGAGCGCGGCCAGTGCGGCGAGTACGGCCATCAGCCCCGCGAACCAGGGCGGGGCGGCGGTGATCCGCAGCGCCTGCGAGAGGCGTGAGGAGTGGAACCGCCCGTCGAACAACTGGAGGGCGGCCAGCGCGGCCGGCACCACCACGGACACGGCGAGCACGGACAGGCCGCCGTGCAGGATCAGCGCCGGTGCCAGCAGGACGCACAGGATCGAGACACCGAGCGCGAACCCGTAGGCGGTGCCGGAGGCTCCGTCACGGTGCAGCGGGAAGTACGACAGCCCGCACAGCACGAGCGCCGCCGACGCGATCAGCCGCGGCCAGAGCGGGGGAGCGGTGCGCCGTGCCGTCGTACGCGGACGGCGTGGACGGCGCCGACGAGCAGCCGGACGGTCGCCCGCGAGGTCTGGATCGCGCGGGTCCGCCGGGGTTCGTCCGGGCGACGGTTCGGACAACGGAGCGGCGGATCGATCCGCCGCCGGCCCCGAGGTCTGGGCGGTTGCGCCCTGCTGCTCGGCTTGCTCGGCGTCCTCCGCTTCCTCGGCCAAGCGGCCGATCAGCTGGACGAGTTCCTCGACGGGCCGGCCGGCCGCGGCCCGCACCGCCTCCTCGCCGCAGTGCGGCTCCAGCGGAGCCCGCTGCAGCAGGGCCATGAGCCGGGTGACGTCCTCGACGGGCCGGTGCTCGGCGGCCGCGCGGATCGCCTCGTCGGCACAGTCGGGGTTGCGCGGCGGCCGGGTCAGCAGGGTCACCAGGCGCGTGACGTCCTCCACGGACCGGTCGACACCGACCGCGCGCAGGGCGTCGACGGTGGCCTGCGCGTACTTCGGTGACTGCTCCAGCAAGGTGATGAGCTGGAGCACCTCATCGAGCGGCCGGTCGGCGACGGCGGCGTGCACCAGGCGGTGCATCGGGTCGACGTTCTCGCCCTCGGGATCGGTCTGGGCGGGACCCTCTTGCGACGGACGTGACGTCGGCGGCGATCCGTCGGCCGGCCCTCCGTCGGAGGGCGCGAGCGGATGGGCCGCGATGCCGTGAGGTATCTCGGGTTGGTCCGGGCTGGGCGAGAAAGAGCGGGTGGTCATGCTCGGCTCCATGAAGAGGGAGAACCTGCTATCGCCCCCCGAAGCGCGATGAACAAGCTGATCCCGTCCATTACTAGGCCGCCGCCAGGCCCCCCGCCACGCGAATACGCCACCCGTGTGACGCCACCGCCCCGCCGCGCGTGCCTTCGCGGGGCTCACACCCTCATCCGTTCGGTGGCCGTCTGCTCGCCCGGCGCGCGGGCCGTGCGTCAGATGGGATCAGCGCGTTCCGGGGGCCGCGTGAGAAGCGGCGGGCGGCGGGTACGCGGATACGCGGGAAATCGTCGGAAACGGATGGAGGAGAGTGTCGTGCCGCGAGGTTCCAGCGCGAAGCGTGAGCGGCAGTACGAGCACATCGAGGAAGGTGCCGAGAAGCGTGGAATCGACGGCCGTTCGTCGATGAACAAGCAGCAACTGGCGACGGCCCTCGGCCGCTGATCCGCCTGACCGACGCCCGACTCGAACCCAAGGAGAGTGACCCCGATGGCCACCGTGTCCCTGACCGGAGCGTCCAAGGAGGACGCCGCCACCGTCTTCGGCGTCCTGCGGACGGCGTTCCCCACCGACCGGCCCTCCGACGACGTGCCCCAGGAACAGCCGGGCGACCGAACCGCCGTGTGGACAGCGGAGTTCGAGCCGACGCAGGAGTGGATCCCGACCGACCCGATCCCCTTGGAGGGCTCGGTGTCCGCCACGATCCAGGGCGGGTACGTCGCCGTGGACCAGCTTCGTGAGGCGCTGGACGTCACGTTCGCCGTGGACGAGCGGGGCACGGCGTCGGGTGACCAGGAGAAGGAGGTCGACCTGAGGCTCACGACGAAGCGGTGACGGGAGGGGCGCCGGCAGCCAACTCCTCGCACACACGGCGCTGTCAGGAGCAGTACGCGGAACGGGCCTGATTGACGGCCCGGAGAGACGCGCCGTACTCTCCCCCTGTAGTGATGGCATAAGGAAGCTGGTGGAATTCCAGCACGGTCGCGCCACTGTGAGCCCGCCGCCGGAAGGTGGAGGGCGAGTCAGACACTGAACCTTCACTCGCCCGTACACGCAAGGGACGCACGATCCCGAAGGAGGGCTCACCTTGAGCAGCAGCATTTCCACACCCCGTCCGGTGTCCACGCCGGTTGTCCTGCCGGTCTCGAAGTCGATCGTCTGGCTGGTCGGCACCGCGCTGATCGCGCTGGCCGTCTACTACTTCGTCGGTGTCGACCAGGGCGCTGTATCGGTGTTCGGCAACGACACGCACGTCCACGAGTTCGTCCACGACGCCCGCCACTTCCTCGGTTTCCCCTGCCACTGACCCTCCGCCGGCATCTGGAAGTACGGACAACTCGACATGGAAAAGAAGCTCATACTGCGCGGCATACTCGCCGGCGCAGTCGCGGGCCTGCTCGCGTTCGTATTCGCGCGCATCTTCGCCGAGCCACAGATCGCGAAGGCCATCGACTACGAGAGCGGCCGTGACGCCGCCCAGAACGTCCTGGACAAGGCGGCCGGCCTGCCCGTCGAGGGCCACGAACACGAACTGTTCAGCCGCACCATCCAGGCCAACGTCGGCATCGGCGCCGGCATGATCCTCTTCGGCATGGCGATGGGCGCCCTGTTCGCCGTCGCCTACACCGTCTGCCTGGGCCGCACCGGCGGGCTGCGGGCCCGCAACCTGGCGCTCCTCGTCGCCGGTGGCGGTTTCCTCGGCATGTACCTGGTGCCGTTCCTCAAGTACCCGGCCAACCCGCCCGCGATCGGTCACGAAGAGACCATCCAGCAGCGCAGCGCCCTGTACCTGATCATGGTCGTCTGCTCCGTCGCCTTCCTCGCCGGAGCCGTCTACCTCGGCAAGCACCTCCAGCCCCGCTTCGGGAACTGGAACGCCTCCCTCCTGGCCGGCGCCGCGTTCGTCGTCGCGATCGGGATCGTCATGCTGCTCCTGCCGCAGCTGGGCCATCTCTCGTACAACAAGGCCAACTTCGGCAACCAGGCCACCGAGACTCCGCTGCCGCTGAAGGACGACAAGGGCACCATCGTCTACCCGGGCTTCCCGGCCGACGTGCTCTTCACCTTCCGCTTCTACTCCGTGGGCGCGCAGCTCATCCTCTGGACGGCCCTCGGCCTGATCTTCGGCCCCTTGGCGGAACGTCTGCTGCAGCCCACGCGTCCGGACGCCAACGCCCCCTCGCAGGAGCCGGATCCCGTCCCGGCGTAAGCGACGAGTTCTGCTACGACGAGTTCTTCTACGGCGAGCTCTGCTACGACGAGCGCGGTGATCGATGCGATCACCGCGCTCGGTCCGTTCTCACGGTTTGCGGGCGACTCCGACGTACAGCGGGATCTCGTCGGTCGGGCTGTGCTGTTCTTCGGGCTCGGGGTGCCAGTGCGCGGCGAGTGCTATGCCGGGGGCGACCAGCTCAAGTCCCTGGAAGAAACTGGTGAATTCGGCGCGTGAGCGTACTTGGGCGGCTGTACCGCCCTTGCGGTAGACGTCGACGACGCGTTCCCAGGTCTCCGGATCGAAGTCTCCGGTCGCGTGGGAAAGGGCCACGTAGCTTCCGGGCGGCAGCGAGTCGAGCAGTTCGCCCACGATGCGACGGGGGTCGTCCTCATCCGCCACCAGGTGCAGGAGGGCCACCAAGGACAGGGCGATCGGTTGCTCGAAGTCCAGCTGCTCCTTCGCCGCCGCGAGGATCTTCTGCGGCTCTCTCACGTCGGCCTGGATATAGGTGGTGCTGCCCTCCGGCGTGCTGTGCAGGAGCGCTTCGGCATGCCGGAGAACGATCGGGTCGTTGTCCGCGTAGACCACGCGCGCGCCGGGGTTGATCGCCTGGACCACCTGGTGGAGGTTCGGGCGGGTGGGTATCCCGGTGCCGATGTCCAGGAACTGACGGATACCCCGCTCCGCCAACAGCCGGGAGGCCCGGTGCATGAAATCGCGGTTCACCCGCGCCATTTGCCTGACGGCGGGGAAGAAGGAGATCACCTGCTCGGCGGCCTCCCAGTCGACGGGGTAGTTGTCCTTGCCGCCGAGGAAGTAGTCGTACATGCGGGCCGACTGGGGTTTGCCGGTGTCTATGGCGCCCGCGCCGAATCCTGAGTCGGTCACTTCGGTTCTCCTGTTGATGTATCGACCGTCACGCATGGCCGACCGCCGTCGCCCGGTTGCTCCCAACGGCCTTTGTCGCGAGGTGAGTTCAGGCCCGCGAGTGTAGCGGGCACACCAGCGCGGGCACCTCCGTGCCGTCCCGCAGCAGGAGCCGATCGCCGATCTTGATAGGTTGTGCGGGCCAGTCGTGCCACAACCGAGGCCAGGGAATCCGGTGGAAATCCGGAACTGACGCGCAGCGGTGAGGGGGACGGGCGGGGCATCAGACGCCACTGGGGCGACACGGGCCGGCCGAAGGAGCCGGTGTGTGACGCGCCGGGAAGGCGCCCCGTCCGGACGAACCCGAGTCCGAAGACCTGCTGGCGCCTTCTCGCCCTCGGCGAGGGGGAGTTCGTAGGCCAGGCTCCGCGTTCGAGCCCCGACAGGCAAGGCATGCCCGTGATCCGTACCGCCCCCGTCCCGCTGCGCCGCCGTACCGCGGCCCTCCTCATCGCGCCCGCCCTGCTGCTCACCGCGTGCGGCGGATCCGAAGGCGACAGAGCCGACGGCGAGACGGAGAAGTCCGCCGCGGGCTTCCCGCTCACCCTCACCGACTGCGGGCAGAAGGTCACGCTGAAGTCGGCCCCGAAGCGGGTCGTCTCCCTCAACCAGGGCACCACCGAGATCCTGCTCTCCCTCGGCCTCGCCGACCGCATCGCCGGTACGGCGACCTGGACCGATCCGGTGCTCAAGGGGCTGGAGAAGGCGAACGCGACCGTGCCGCGTCTCGCCGACAACAACCCCTCCTTCGAGAAGGTCCTCGACGCCGAACCCGACTTCGTCACCGCCTCCTTCGTCTCGACGCTCGGCAAGGGCGGGGTCGCGACCCGCGAACAGTTCGAGAAGCTGGGCGTCCCGACGTACGTCTCGCCGTCCGACTGCGCGGGCAAGGACAACGACAGCGGCGGCGACGGCTCGCGCAGCACACCGCTCACCCTCGACATCGTCTACGGCGAGATACGCGACCTGTCCCGGGCGATGGGTGTGAAGGAGCGCGGCGACAAGCTCGTGGCCCAGTTGAAAGCCCGGGTGACCAAGGCCACCACCGGGCTCGACGCCTCCGGCACCTCCCTCATGTACTGGTTCGCCAACTCCCAGTCGCCCTATCTGGCCGGCTGCTGCGGTGCCCCCGGCGCCATCACCCGGGCCGTCGGCGCGAAGAACGCCTTCTCCGACACCCACGACGAGTGGCCCCAGATCAACTGGGAGACCGTCGCCGACCGCGACCCCGACGTCATCGTCCTCGGCGATCTGACCCGCAAGTCGCAGACCGCCGAGACCGCCAAGGCGAAGATCCACTTCCTGGAGACCAACGCCGCCACCCGCAACCTCACCGCCGTCAAGAAGAAGCGGTACATCCTGCTCAGCGGCCAGGCGATGAACCCCTCCATCCGCACCGTCGAAGGGATCGAGCAGGTCGCCGCCGGCCTGCGCGACTTCGGACTCGCCAAGTGACCGTCCGCACCCTGCTGTTGACGGGCGGCGGACTGGTCGCGTTGCTGGTTTCCGTGGCCGTCGCGGTGACCATCGGACCCGCCGACATCTCCACGGCCGACGTGTGGGCGTCGGTCGCGTCCCACCTCGGCGGCGGGGACAGCACGCTCGCCCCGCTGCGGGACGGCATCGTCTGGGACCTGCGCATGCCCCGCACGCTGCTCGCCGCCGTCTGCGGCGCCGGGCTCGCGCTGTGCGGTGCGGTCATGCAGTCACTGCTGCGCAATCCGCTGGCGGATCCGTTCGTGCTCGGCGTCTCCTCCGGGGCGTCCACGGGCGCGGTGGCGGTCGTGGTCCTCGGCGTGGGCGGCGGGGCCGTGTCGCTGTCGGCGGGTGCCTTCGGCGGCGCGCTGCTCTCCTTCGGGCTGGTGATGCTGCTCAGCCACAGCCTCGGCGCGAGCATGGACCGGGTGGTGCTCTCCGGCGTGGCCGCCATGCAACTCTTTTCCGCGCTCACCTCGTTCACCGTGCTGACCTCGGCGGACGCCGAGACCACCAAGGGCGTGCTGTTCTGGCTGCTCGGCTCGCTCTCCGGCGCGGACTGGGGCCTAGTGCTGCTGTGCGCGGGCGCGTTGGCCCTCGTCCTGGTCGTCTGCCTGGGCCATGCCACCACCCTGGACGCGTTCGCCTTCGGCGAGGAGGCGGCGGCCGGGCTCGGTGTGAACGTGGCCCGCGCCCGGCTGATCCTGCTGTGCGCCACGGCCCTGCTCACCGCCGTCCTGGTCAGCTGCGCCGGGGCGATCGGCTTCGTCGGCCTGGTACTGCCGCATGTCACCCGCGCGTTGACCGGTTCCGGGCATGTACGACTGCTGCCGATCACCGCGCTGACCGGAGCCGTCTTCCTGGTGTGGGTGGACACCCTCGCCCGTACCGTCGTCGATCCCCAGGAGGTGCCGGTGGGGGTGGTGACGTCACTGATCGGCGTACCCGCGTTCGTGATCGTGCTGCACCGGGGCCGGAGGAAGACATGAGCACCCCCGCAGCCGAAGGCATAGGCAGTCCCGCACCGGACACCGGCCTGCACGCAGACCGGGTCGCCCGCCGCACCGACGGCCAACTCATCGTCGACGGCGTCACTCTCGTCCTGCGTCCCGGCGAGACCGTCGGCCTCCTCGGCCCCAACGGGTCAGGAAAATCAACCCTGTTGCGCCTGCTGGCCGGTGTCCTCCCCACCTCCACAGGCGTCGTCACGCTGGACGGCCGACCGTTGCCCGAAGTCGGGCGCCGCGCGACCGCCCGCCGTATCGCCACCGTCGAGCAACACACCCACACCCAGACCGAGTTGACCGTCCGCGAGGTCGTCGCCCTCGGGCGTATCCCGCACCGCCGTGCCTGGTCACCGGCGTCGGCCGTCGACGCCCGCGCCGTCACCGAGGCGCTGGAACGCGCCGGACTGACAGACCGGGCCGCCCAGTCCTGGCACACCCTCTCCGGCGGTGAACGCCAACGCGCCCAGATCGCCCGGGCGTTGGCCCAGGAACCCCGCGAACTCCTCCTCGACGAGCCGACCAACCACCTCGACATCCAGCACCAGTTGGACCTGCTCGACCTGATCGCCGACCTGCCGGTCACCACCGTGATCGCCCTGCACGACCTCAACCTCGCCGCGATGTACTGCGACCGCCTGCTCGTCCTCGACACCGGCCGCACGGTCGCCGAGGGCACCCCGGCCGAGGTCCTCACCCCGGCCCTCATCAAGGAGGTCTACGGCGTCGACGCCGAGGTCCACCAAGACCCTGGGCATCCCGTGATCCGCTTTCTGCGCCGGGGGAGCGGGACGCCGTAGCGGCGGGCTCCAACGTGCCCAGGTGCAAGCGGTGTTGGGGGGGCTAGTGCACGGAGAGTCCGCCGTCCACGAAGACCGACTGCCCGGTGACATAGGCCGCGCCGCGACTCGCCAGGAACACCACCGCTCCCGCGAAGTCCTCGGCAAGTCCGTTGCGCCCGACCATTGTTCGCGCGGCCAGTGCCGCCACCTTCTCCGGGTCGGACGACAGTCGCTCATTCAGTGGCGTCATCACGAAACCCGGCACCAGGGTGTTGCAGGTGACGCCGTACGGGGACCACGCCTCGGCCTGCGAGCGGGCCAGGGACTCCAGCGCGCCCTTGGACACGCCGTAGGCGCCGCTCTGCACGAAGGCCCGGTGTGCCTGCTGGGAGGTGATGTGGATGATCCGGCCGTAGCCCCGCTCGGCCATGCCGGGGCCGAAGCGCTGGCCCAGGAGGTAGGGCGCCTCCAGGTTCAGGGCCATCGTGGTGTCCCACACCTCCTCGCTCAACTCACCCATCGGCGGGCGCAGGTTGATGCCGGCGCTGTTCACCAGGATGTCCGGTTCCCCGAACACCTCGGCCGCCGCTTCCGCCGCCGCCCGGACCCCGTCCCGGGTGCCCAGATCTCCGCTCACCCACGCCGCCCGGCAGCCCTCCGCCGTCAACTCGTCGACCGTGGCGGCCAGTTCCTGCTCCTTGCGCGCCACTACGACCACTTTCGCCCCCGCCCGCGCGAGCGCCCCGGCGGCGGCCCGGCCGATGCCGGAACTGCCGCCGGTCACGACGGCGACTCGGCCGTCCAGCGAGAACAGTTCGGAGAGGTAGTCGCGAGAGATCATCCCCGCAGCCTAAAGGGTGCCCCGTAACCGTCGCTTCGCGCCGGCTGGGCCGGACTCAGGAGCTTTCCGAGCGGGAGGATCGATCGGTCGCCCCCTGGACGGCGGGGATCAGGTCTGCGATCCGTTCGAGCTGGTCGCGCTGGGAGTGCAGGTCCAGGGCACCGAGGCGGGCGACGATGTGCCGAGCACCGGCGGCGACGTACCGTCCCAGGTGCTCACGTACCTGGTCCGCGGAGCCGGTGACAACCGCCTGGATTTTTTCCAGCTCCTCCAGGGGCATTCCGTATGTGGCCCGCGCGTAGTCGTCCAGTGTCCGACGGCCGCTCTCGATGTCGGTGTCGATCCGTACCGAGACGAACAGCGCGGGGGAGATGTCCTCGGTCGCACGTCCGGCGTCGGCCGCCGCTTTGTGGACGTCGCGGAGGCCGGATGCGTAGTGGGCGGGGTCAGGCGGGTAGGGCAGCCATCCGTCGTACAGTCGGCCCGTGCGGGCCAGAGCCGCGGGTGTCGCGCCGCCGAGCCAGATGGGCGGGCCACCAGCCCGGGACGGCCTGGTCGTGGGCGGGATGTCATCGAACCGGAGGATCTCGCCGTGGAAGGCATCGGCGCCGTCCCACAGGGCCCGCCACAGCGCGACAGTCTCGTCCAGGCGGGCGAAGCGCCGTTCCCACGGCAGCTCGGACAGCCTGTAGAGGGGCCGCCCGAATCGGCCGGGGAAGCCGGCTCCGACGGCCACGGTGAGTCGGCCACCGGACAGCAGGTCGATCGAGGCAAGTGACTGCGCGGCCTGGATCGGCCGACGGAGGAACGGCATCAGTGCGGCTGTGCCCAGCGTCACGGTCTCGGTCACCGGGGCGAGTGCGGCCAGCATCGTGAGCGCCTCGACACGCGGGCTGATCAGGGAGTCGTTGGCGAAGAGCGAGGAGAAGCCCGAGCGTTCGGCGTACCGGCCGAAGGCAATCAGCTCGCGAGGGTCGTCGGCAGCGCCCCATGGGGCGGTTCCGGTCGGAAGGAGTACACCGATGTCCATGCCGGCCATGTTCAAGACCGGTACGAGCGGCGACAATTCCCTGCGGGGAATGGCCTGGGACCCTCCGCGGCCGTTACAACAGGCCCCGTGGACTTTCCTCGTGCGCTTCGTGAACGTCGTACCCGCCGTCATATCAGCCAGCTCGACCTGGCGCTGCGAGCGGGCACCACTCAGCGATACCTCAGCTTCATCGAATCCGGCCGGTCCGTCCCGGGTCGGAACATGGTCGTGCGCCTGGCCGAGTCGCTGGAGCTGCCGCTGCGGGAGCGCAACGAGCTGCTGCTGGCCGCCGGGTACGCGTCCGCCTACCCGGAGAGCTCACTGGACGATCCGGTGCTGATCCCCGTGCGCACGGCGCTCGACCACATCCTCCGCGGGCATCTGCCGTATCCGGCGCTGGTCGTGGATCGGGGCGGTGACCTGATCGCCGCGAACACCGCATTCGACCTGATCACCGAGGGCGTGGCCCCTGAGCTGGTGGGTCCGGGAACGAACATGTACCGCCTTGCGCTGCATCCCGACGGCCTGGCCCCCCGTATCGTCAACCTCGCCGAGTGGGCGCGCCACATCCTGGTGCGCCTCGGCCACCTGGAGGAGTTGCGCGCCGAGCTCACCGGGTACGTTCCCGAGCTCGAGCCGTCCGCCGGGCAACTGGGTTTCGCGGTGCCGCTCCGCCTGCGGTCCTCGTACGGTGAGCTGCGCCTGATGACGACGGTGACGACCTTCGCCACCGCCATCGACGTGACGCTTGCCGAGCTGAAGCTGGAGGCGTTCCTGCCGGCCGACCCGGAGACGGCCGAGGCTCTCTCCGTAGCCGCCGGGGCAAGGGCTCGCGCTGCCGCCGGTCAGGAGCCCGGGAACATGTAGTCGGTCTTGATGCGGCCGTCGTCGTCGAGGACGAGCAGGTCCGAACCACCACCGACCACGTCGCCGGTCGCGGTGGACACCGCCTCCCAGCCGATCCTGACCACGTCATGGAGACGTATCGCACCGGGGCGCGCCCGGAAGGCGAATCCCTGCTTCTCGACGAACCGTTCGTGGCTTCGCGCCACTCGGGTCTCGATGGCGTCGTATCCCTGAGCCTCCAGAGTCGGATGGTCGAAGCCGAGTTCCGCGGCGGTGTCCCGTATCTCCGCCGGCGGGTGAAGGATGTGGGTGCCGTCTTCGGCCCAGAGTCGCTCGATGGCGGCGCGGCGCTCCGTGGCGTCGGGCACATTCCACTGAGCCATGTAGCGGTTGGCCAGCTGCTGCGGGTCGATCTCGATCATCTTCGTCTCCTTGCCCCGGCAGGTCCATGCGGACCAGATCCTGCGGGGCGCGGTGGAGACGGGCAATTCCTCACAAGGAATGGACCTTTCCGGTCAGCGATGACTGCGGCCCGGGGAAGCTGTCGCTGGAGAACCTGTCCCGCTTGCCGCGGCGGCTCCGACGGCATGCCCCTCGCACCGGCGGCACCAACTAGGTACCATCGATGCATGCCATCGTTGAATGTGTCCTTCACCGAAGAGGAACTCGCGGGAGTGCGCGCGGCGGCAGCCGCCGAGGGGAAGAGCCTCAAGCAGTACCTGCACGACCTCGGCGTCCGCGAGATGCAGCGGGGCCGGTTCGTCGTCGGCGCCTCCGCGTGGGCCGAGCGGCTGCGCGGCGAGTTCGACGACGCCTTCCCCGACGAGGTGCCGCCCGCCGAGCGCGACGGGGCCGCGGCCGCCTGATGCACCTGTACATCGACGTCTCCTGGCTGCTCGACGTCCAGGAGGCCGCCCTCGGCCGCGAGGACATGTCGGTCTCCGACTACTCCGCGCTCGTGGCCGCCGTATCCCGGCACAAGACCAAGCTGCCGACCCTCGCCGCGGCCGACCCGGACGCCGCCTGGCGGGCCGCCGCGCTGATGCACACCATCGTGCGGCTGGAGCCGCTGCCGCACCGCAACAGCCTCTACGCCGCGTTCGTCGCCGCCCAGTACATGGGGCAGTCCGGCGAAGGCATCGACCCGCCCTACGGCGCCCTCTCCGACCTCGTCCGCAAGATCCGGGACACGCGGGTCGGGGTCCTCGCCGTCGCCGACCAGCTGCGGACCTGGAAGGTCTGACCTGCGGCGACCTGGTACGGCTCCGTGAACGTGGGGCCGTAGCCCTGCGTAGGCTGTCTCCGTGTCCACCGCCCGTCTGCGTCGTGTCGCCGTCCTAGTCCTCGAAGGCGCCAAGCCGCTCGATGTCGGAATCCCCGCGCAGGTGTTCACGACGCGGGCGAGCATGCCGTACGAGGTGCGGCTGTGCGGTGCGGCGCCCGGGCTGGTGACCGGGGGCGACGGGCTGTCGTACCACGTGGCCGATGGTCTCGACGCGTTGGCCTGGGCCGACATCGTCTTCCTCCCCGGGTATCGGTTCCCGGACCGGGAGGACCCGCCGCAGGGTGTCCTTGACGCGCTGATCACCGCGCACGACCGGGGCGCGCGGCTCGCCGCGATCTCGACCGGTGCCTTCGCGCTCGCCGCCACGGGGCTGCTGGAGGGCAAGCGCGCCACGACGCACTGGCACTACACGCGGGCGCTCGCGGCGAAGTACCCGCTCGTCAACGTTGACGAGAACGTCCTGTTCGTCGACGAGGGCAGCGTGCTGACCTCGGCGGGCGCCGCCTCCGGTATCGACCTGTGCCTGCACATCCTGCGCGGCGACCTCGGCGTGGCCGCGTCCAACCACGCCGCCCGGCGCCTGGTCGCGGCCCCCTACCGCAGCGGCGGTCAGGCGCAGTACGTGCCGCGCAGCGTGCCCGAGCCGCTCGGTGAACGGTTCGCCGCGACCCGTGAGTGGGCGCTGCACCGGCTCGGCGAGCCCCTCACCCTGGAGACGCTGGCCCGGCAGGCCGCGGTGTCGCCGCGCACGTTCTCGCGGCGCTTCGTCGACGAGACCGGCTACACGCCGATGCAGTGGGTCATGCGTGCCCGTATCGACATGGCCCGCGAACTGCTCGAACGCTCCGAGCGCAGCGTCGAGCAGATCGCCGCCGACGTCGGTCTCGGCACCGGCGCGAACCTCCGGCTGCACTTCCACCGCCTCCTCGGTACGACGCCGAGCGAGTACCGGCGCACCTTCGCACAGGGGGAGTAGCCCCGCGCTGTCCCACGGTGTGGCGAGTGTGGCGAGATACTTTCGAACCGTGGCGATCGCGCCACTGTCCGCGCCGGATGCCACGAGCGAGCCTGGAGGCATACCGAAGGGACATCACTCATGACTCGCATTGCCATCAACGGATTCGGCCGCATCGGACGCAATGTGCTGCGCGCCCTGCTCGAACGCGACAGCAAGCTGGAGGTCGTCGCCGTCAACGACCTTACGGAGCCCGCTACTTTGGCGCGGCTGCTCGCCTTCGACACGACGGCCGGCCGGCTCGGTCGTCCCGTGACCGTCGACGGGGACACCCTTGTCGTCGACGGCCGGCGCATCAAGGTGCTCGCCGAGCGCGAACCGGCGGACCTGCCCTGGGCCGAGCTGGAGGTCGACCTCGTCCTTGAGGCCACGGGCCGTTTCACCTCCGCCAAGGCCGCCCGCGCCCACCTCGACGCCGGCGCCCGGAAGGTACTCGTCAGCGCGCCCTCGGACGGCGCCGACGTCACCCTCGCGTTCGGGGTCAACAACGACGCCTACGACCCGGCCACGCACACGATCGTCTCCAACGCCTCCTGCACGACCAACGCGCTGGCACCCCTCGCCGCGGTGCTCGACGAACTCGCCGGTATCGAGCACGGCTTCATGACCACGGTGCACGCCTACACGCAGGAGCAGAACCTGCAGGACGGCCCGCACCGCGACGCCCGCCGTGCCAGGGCCGCCGCGGTCAACATCGCGCCGACCACGACGGGCGCCGCCAAGGCGATCGGACACGTACTGCCGAACCTGGAGGGCAAGTTGTCGGGCGACTCGATCCGCGTGCCCGTACCGGTGGGCTCGATCGTCGAACTCAACACCACCGTCTCCCGGGACGTGACCCGCGAGGATGTGCTGGCCGCGTACCGCACGGCGGCCGAGGGTCCCCTCGCGGGCGTCCTGGAGTACTCCGACGACGAGCTCGTCTCCTCCGACATCGTCGGCAACCCGGCCTCGTCCATCTTCGACTCCGCCCTCACCCGCGTCGACGGCCGGCATGTGAAGGTCGTCGCCTGGTACGACAACGAGTGGGGCTTCTCCAACCGTGTGATCGACACGCTCGAACTGCTCGCCGCGGGCTGATCGCGCGCGGGGCGCCCGCCGCTCCGTCCGCGCGCCGGCCCGGGTCGGCGCCGGCCACGCCCACGGCGGCGGCTACGGCAGATCGCGCTGGTACCAGGTGCCCTGTTTGCCGCCGAGGGCGGACGGGTCGGCGGGGCCGACCGGGGTGAAGCCGGCCTTGGCCAGCACCTTTTGGGACGCGATGTTCTCGTGGGAGGTGGCCGCTCTGAGCGTGCCCACGCCGTGCCGTGAGGCGGCGAGGCGGCAGAGTTCCTCGACCGTCGCGGTTGCCACACCCTGGCCGGAGACGCGCTGCGCGACCCGGTAACCGAGTACCGCCGTGTGTTCCTCGGTGATGTCGAAGAGGTTGAACCTGCCGAGGACCGCGCCGTCCTCTGCCACGAGGACGTAGAAGGCGCACTCGCCTGTCTCCTGTTCGGCGAGCAAGTCCTCGTGGCGGGCGGCGAATTCGGCGAAGTAGTCGTCACCGCGGTCGGAGATCGAGGCGGCGAAGTAGGCGCGATTGGCCAACTCGAAGGCCAGGACCGCCGGGGCGTGGTCGGCGTGGAGTGGCTGTAGTTCGGGCATGTTCCGGACCTGTTCGGGGAGTTGGTTACTTTCTGACGAGGAAGCAGGCGCCGTCCGGGTCCCGTATCTCCGGCACGCCCAGGTGGGCGAGGTCCTGGACGAAGCGTTGCCGGGAGACGGGCATGTCGCCGGCCGAGTAGAGATAGCTCGCGTACATGCGCTCGGTGGGTTCCTGGCCCGACCAGGTCAGCTCCTCGGTCAACCAGCGCACCACGCCGGGATCGACCGGGCGGACCTCGCCGGAATCGAAGGTGTGATGGCACTGCGGGCATTCGACTTCGCTGGGCATGCCGGCCATTGAAGCCCGCCCGCCCCTTGAGCCACATCGGCCTGAGGTCGTAAGGGATGCCCGGAGTGGTTCTACGGGGTGTCCCCTAGTTCGCCAACGGCCCACCAGGTGACGTCAGTTCAGGCGCCGGAGCGGCAGGATCACCGCGGAGGGGTGCGCCGGGGTGTGGAGTACCTCCTGGTCGGCGGCGCGGAGCGTGGTCGCGGTGGCGCGGGGTTCGCCGGTGCCGAGGTTGCGGTTGTAGCGGGGGAAGGCGCCGCTGGAGACCTGGACTCGGATGCGGTGACCGCGTTTGAACTGGTATGCCGTGGGCCACAGTTGGACCCTCGCGCACGTTGCTTCGTCGGCGCCGGTCAGGCTGACGAGGCCGTCGCACACGTTGGTCGAGCGTCCCGACTCGTCGACATCGCAGAGGCGGACGAACACGTCGGCGTACGGCAGGCTGGAGCGGAAGAAGGTCTCGGCGCTCGCCTCGCCGACGACCTCGACGTCCGTGTCCAGCACGGGAGTTGAGTAGGCGAGGACATCAGAGCGGGCCTCCAGAGCGCTGTTGTCGACGCGGCCCGACTTCACACCGACGGCCATGCGGACCCCGCCGACGGCCGGGGTGGGGTCGGCCGGGTCGTAGGGGTAGGTGTCCGGGGCGGACTCGGGCGGCGGGTCGGCGGCCAGGGCGCCGGCGGGGTGGAGGTGGAGGCGCTGTGGGGCGTAGCCCGGCGGGGGCCAGGACGGGAAATCGCGCCAGGTCTCCTCGCCCATCACGAACAGCCGCACCGGGGCGCGGTCGGACGCCTTCTCGCCGCGGGCGTGGGCCAGACCGAAGTCGAGGGCCTCGGCGGTCGCCGTCTCCCCGACGCCCATGGAGATGTGCGCCCACGGCCCGACGGTGACCCGGGCCTCCCGTCCCGCCCCCTGTAGCGCCTGGTAGTCGCGGAGTTGGCCGGGCAGGAAGATGTCGAACCAGCCGCCGACCGTGCTGACCGGCACGGTGAGATCGGCGACCCGGGAGCTGTGGTCGAGCGCGGACCAGAACGGCGAGTCGGCGTCGTGGTCGAGGGTGTGCTGGAAGTAGTCGGAGCGGCGGCCGATGGCTGCGGTGTCGGCCTCGTTCAGCGGGAGTGTGTACCAGGCGCGCCGTTCCTTCCGGATGCGCAGCGCCTGGCGGAGCAGCGCGCCCCGGCGTTCCTGGCCCGTGACCTGGAGGCCCCAGCCGAAGGTCGCCTCCAGGGAGAACGACTCCTTGCGGAGGAACTCCAGCGTGAAGGCGGACTCGGAGACCGAGGGGATCAACGCCTTGACCTGCGGCGGCAGTTGACCGGACACCGCCCACTGGGCGAACCCCAGATAACTGCCGCCGTACAGTACGACCGCCTCGCCGCACCAGGGTTGCTCGACGAGCCACTCCAGGGTGTCCAGACCGTCCTCGCGTTCGCGGCGCAGGGGGTCGAAGTCGCCGCCGGAGCCGAAGGTGCCGCGGGTGCTCTGGATCAGCACCTGGAATCCTCGCTCGGCCAGCGGCCTGGCCAACTGCGCGGCGATCAGGCCCGCCCTGCCGTACGGGATGCGGATGAGAGCGGTCGGGAGGTCGGCGGGGCCGGTCTTCGGGGTCCAGCGGTCGGCCAGCAGGACGGCTCCGTCGCGCATCGGCACCCGTAGATCGCGCTCGACGGTGAGATCTCTGGTCGCGGGCGGGGGCAGGCGCAGGAGGCGCTGGGTGAGGTGGCTGCTGAGCTTCATCGGGCGTCGCCTCCGGCTGACCGGCCTTGGTGGCTGAAGGTAAGGGTGGACGCGAGGCGGAGCAGGCGGCTCGTCAGTTCCTCGGGGTCGAGGGGGTCGGTGCCGTCGATCACCCAGTTGTTGACGAGCGTGGCGGCTCCGCCCGCGATGAACTCCGAGAGGTCGTCCGCCGTCTGCCGGTCCAGGTCGCCGAACAGCTTGCGGACGGCCGGTCTGTTGAGGGAGCCGAAGAGCTTGTTGAGGGTGCCGGTCATGGCGAAGGCGCACGACCCGGTCAGCATCGGGCGGTAGAAGGAGCGGTGTTCCGCGAAGTGCCGCGTCAGCGCGGCCACCCCCTCGGCGGTGTCGCCGCCGTCTCCGGCCCGGGGGAGCAGCTCCCGTCTCACCAGGTCGATCGCGGCTTCCGTCAGGAGGGTGTCGCGGTCCCCGAACTGGAGATAGACGAGGCGACGGCTGACGTCCGCCGCCTCGGCGAGGTCGGTGACCGGGATGTCCGAGGTACCGCGCTCGGACACGAGCCGCACCGCGGCCGCCATCAGGGCCGCGCGGGAACGCCGGACCCTTCTGTCCTGGGTGCCGGGTTCCTGGATCGGTTCGAGCTGCACGCGGTCAAGTTATACAGATGAGAATAAATGCACAAGTGTGCAGTTTTAAAGCAGTGGTCCGGCGCAATGCCGAGGAGGTCCAAGGAGGCGGTAACGACGAGTTGTTCGCCGACGACTTCGTCGACCACACCCCGCAGCCCGGTCGTACCCCCGACAAGGCGGGCGCCCTGGAGCTGTACAAGGTGTTGCGAGCCGCGTTCCCCGACTTCCACGCGGTGATCCACTGGCAGGCGGCCGAGGGCAACCTCGTGACCATCTACAAGACCTACCACGGCACGCACGAGGGCGAGTTCTTCGGAATCGCCCCCACCGGCAAGGCGATCCGGTTCGAGACCGTCGACGCGATGCGGGTGGTCGACGGGCGGATCACCGAGCACTGGGGCGTGGCCAACCTCTTCTCCCTGATGGAGCAGTTGGGAGCCACCCCCGGCGGCCGATGAGTCCGGGGTCCGGGGACCTCCGTCAGCCCGGACCCAACCCCGCGTCCCGTGCCAACAGCGCCGCCTGCACCCGGTTCTCGCACCGCAGCTTCGTCAGGATCCGGCTGACATACGTCTTCACCGTCGCCTCGCTCACATGGATCCGCTCGCCCGCGTCGGCGTTCGACAGACCCTCGCCGAGCAGCGCGAGGACCTCCAGTTCCCGGGTGCTGAGCGACTCCAGACGCCGGCGCGCCTCCTCGCCGCGCGCCGCCGACTGCCCTGAGGCGAGCTGGTCGACCACGTGGCGCGTGGCAGCCGGTGACAGATACGCGTCTCCGGCCGCCGCCGCCCGTACCGCCTGGATCAGTTCGGCGGGCGCCGAGTCCTTCAGCAGGAATCCGGCGCCACCCTGACTCAGCGCACGCAGCACGTTCTCCCGCTCGCCGAACGTCGTCAGGATCAGCGGACGTACGGCCGGCGCCGCGCGCCGCAGTTCGGCCAGCGCGGACAGGCCGTCCAGCACGGGCATCTGGATGTCGAGCAGAGCCACGTCGACGGCGTGGGCGCGGACCAGGTCGACCGCCTCACGGCCGTTCGCCGCCTCCGCCACCACGTCGATGTCGTCGGCGGAGGTGAGGATCATCCTGATACCCGCCCGGATGAGCGGTTCGTCATCCGCGACGAGGACTCTGATCACAACGCTCCTGCACGACATGCGACGGGGACGACGACGGACGGCCCAGGACTACGACGGACGGTGCTCACGACTACGACGGACTGGGCTCATGACTACCACGGACGGTCCACGTCCAGGACGTGGTCATGACTATGACTATGACGAGGACATGAAGGACCGCTTCTCGATCAGTTTGCCGTCCTTGAAGCAGAAGCGGAAGGCGGGTATGTCGTCTCCCTTCTCCGGCCAGTCCCCGGTCGAGAGGTACGACGCGCAGGTCGCCCCGCGCGGTGCGGCGGGCGCGTTGTCGTCCAGGGCCGGGGCCAGGAACGACTTGCCGTACGGCAGTTTGGCCCGCACGGCCGTCTCGGAGTCCCCGACCTTCACCGACTTGTAGACCGACGGGTCGAGCATGACCCGGTCGGACTCCTTCTCCACCAGGTTGACGATCAACACGACGGCGAGCACTCCGAGAACCAGGAAGGCCACCAGTGCGGCGCCGCATCCGATCACGAGGCCCTTCTTCTTGCGTCCCATGGCGATGTCGAACTCCTTCTGCCTGTCCGGCGCACCGGACCAGTCGATGTCCGCACCACCGTCGCCGGGTATCGCCCCCTCGCTCTGCCCCCGGAAGTCGTTCGCCGCATCGACGAAGGTCGCTCCGTCCGGCCCCGAGTCCGCCGGCCACCCGCCGCTTTCCGACGTGCGCGGCGACCGGGGACCGTAGGGCAGCACGCCCGCGATACGGAACCCGCCGTCCGCCGCGGGCCCCGCGTGCACCATCCCGCCGACCAGCCGGGCGCGCTCCTGAAGCCCCGTCAGCCCCTGCCCACCGCTCACCACGGGCCGTCGTACGGCTGAAGTCAGCGCGGGTACCGGCCCGTTGGCGACCTCGACGACCAAGGAGTCCGGCTCGTAGCGCAGTTCGACGCTGATCGAGGCATCCTGCGCGTGCTTCAAGGCGTTGGTCAGCGCCTCCTGCACGATCCGGAACGCCGCGTGGTCGGCGGCGGGAGCCAGCGGACGCGGCCGGCCCGTACGCCGTAGCGCTACGACCGTTCCCGCGCCCCGCGATGCCTCCACCAGGCCGTCGATCCCTGCCACTCCCCGGGACTGGGGCTCCAACTCGCCCTCACGCTCCCGGACTTGATCGGGTGTGCCGTCGCTCAGGATGCCGACCGCCTCGCGCAATTCGTGCATCGCGGATACCGAGGCGTTCCGCAGTACGCCCACCACCTCGCGCTGTCCGTCCGTCAGGGCCCGGTCCACCTCCAACGCGCCGGTGTGGACGGCGATCAGCGCCAGTTGGTGGCCGAGGCTGTCGTGCATGTCCTGCGCGATGCGCTGCCGCTCCCGCAGTCGCGCGTGGGACGCGATCATCTCGCGCTCGCGCAGCAGTTGGGCGTTGTGCGCGTGCAACGCGTGCAGCAGCGTGCGGCGTTGGGCGCGGTTGCGACTGGCCAGGCCGGGCACGACCGTCGTGGCCACGAACGCGAGCGTGGTGAACACCAGGGTCTGCACGGTGGACAGCGGCTGCGTCGGGTCGTGGACCGACAGCCCCACGAAGAGGACGTACGTGGTGGCGAACAGCGCGAGTGCCCGGCGCGGCGCCTCGATCCGCGCCCCCGCCGACCAGCTCACCACGATCAGCATGATTCCGAAGCTGCTGAGCACACCGCCGACCGCGCCGGTGGCGACCAGGACGCCCGCCGGGAAGATCCGCCGTAGCGGAGACAACAGCGCCGCCGCCACCGCCGCGGCGGTCATCCGCAGCTCGCCCTCGCCCGTCTGGCCGACCGCCATGCCCAGGGCCAGGACGACGGCCAGTACCGTTTCGCCGGCGATCCGCCGCCGGGACCACATGCGTACCGTGCCCAGTCGGTGCCGGACATCGAGGGCCATCGTCTTGAGATTCACGCGCCAACGGTATGCAGCAATGTCCGCGCGCACAGCATCCGTTCGTCGCATCCACGCGCGACGAAAGTCGTACGGTCCGGGTGACGTCCACCTGCGGGATCGACAGTGCCCCGGTCCGTGGTGGTGGACCGGGGCACTGTCGCGAGCGTCAGCTGGTGGCCTTGACGGCGTCCTCGATGAGGTGGGCGACGGCCTTGGGGTGGCTGATCATCACGACGTGGGAAGAGCGCGGCACCTCGACGATCTTGCGGGCGTTCGCGCGGCTGTACATCCAGCGCTCGCAGGCCGGCGGGATCGCCTTGTCCGCGCCGGCGACGAGCCCCCACACCGGGATCGTCTTCCAGGCGGCGGCCGTGGTCGGGAAGACGAAGGAGTCGGCGTCGAAGGGGCGCTGCGTGGCCTGCAGGACCTTGAAGTCGGTGGTGGAGAGGTCGGCGGCGAAGGCGGCCTGGCCGTCCTTGCTGAGGTACAGATCGGTGCCCGTCGTACCGTCGGCCTTCGTGTACGGCACCGGCACGCTCACCGGCTCGACCTCGCTGCCGGGGAACTTGGTGATGAGTTCGCCCTGGGTCTCGCCCACGTCGGGCACGAACGCGGCGATGTAGACCAGCGCCTTGACGTTGGCCTTTCCGGCGGCGGCGTTCGTGATGACCGTTCCGCCCATGGAATGCGCGACCAGGACGACCGGTCCGCTGATGGAGTCGAGCAGGCTCGCGATGTACGGGGCGTCGGTCGGAATGCCGCGCAGCGGGTTCGACCCGGCGATCGTGGTGTAGCCCTTGTCCTGCAGCTCCGCGATGGTGGCGTTCCAGCAGGACGAATCGGCGTAGCCGCCGTGGACCAGCACGATCGTGGGCTTCACCTTCGACTTCTCCGCACCGGTACCGGCCGGGGCGGTCGCCGCGCCGGCTGTTCCTTCCGAACCGGCGATCAGCGCAGCCGATCCGGCCAGCGCCGCGCCGGCGGCCAGGACATGGCGGCGGGAAACTTCGGTACTCATGGGACTCCTCAGGCATGGGACGGGCGTGGTGCGAATGGAGCTGACGGAGAGTCCGCCGCCGAGCTGTTGGGCGAGGGGCGGTGGCCTTGTGGAGCTTCCGGTCCGTCGGCGCGGCATGTCATGGACCCTATGAGGAGCGCTTTTGCGGTGGCATCCGCAATATGACCTAGATTCCGGGACCGGTGGCCCGGCGACCAGCGGCGGCAGCATGCCGAGCCACACCTGACGTCAGCGTGACTACACGCGTTTCGCCCCCGAACCCCGAGACAGTGAGCCCGCCGCCCGGCTGTGGGGAGAACCGGGACTGTCCATCTTTCTCCAGACCGGGAAGATCACCGGGCACAGCGTGGCGAACAGATACGCACCGCCGACCATCAGCAGCGTGGAGGGCAGGCCGACCGCGTCCACGAGGAAGCCCGCGGCCAATCCGCCCAGCGGAGTGACGAGTTGGACCGAGGCCGTCGTCGCGCTCAGCACGCGGCTGCGCAGCTCCTCCGGCACCGTCTCGTAAGTCACCGTGGCCATGATGGGGTTGAGCACACCGCAGGCGAGACCCTCAACCGCCATGATCACGGCCAGCGGTGTGAAGGTGTCGGTGAACGCGGCCACCACGAAGCGCGGCAGACCTACGACGAGAAACGCGATCGTGAACACCGGCCACCGCCGAAAACGGCTGCCCACCGCGCCGTAGACGAGGGCCCCCGTGAGTGCGCAGACCCCGAACGCCGCGTTCAGCAGACCGAGTTCGACCGAACCGCCGAGCTCCTCACGGGCGTGCACGGGGAGGAGTACGGCACTCCATCCCTGGTCGAGGCCCCTGGTGACCAGTGTCATCAGGCACAGGCCCAGCAGCAACGGCGTGGTCGCCACGAAGCGGTACCCTTCCGCGAGTTCACGACGGTAGGCACGCAACGACACCGGCTCCGCCCGCTGTTGGGCCTGTGCCTCGGGCAGACCGCGCACCCCGAACGCGAACAGCGGCGCGGCCACGGCGAAGGTCGCGGCATCCGCCAACAGGACGTTCGCGGCGCCGAGTTCGGCGATCAGCACACCTCCGAGAGCCGACCCGGTCAGCGTCGCACAGCGTGCCGCACCGTCGTACCACCCGGCCGCCCGGGGCAGCGGCATTCCGGCGCGTTCGGCGAGCGTGGGCAACAGCACGCCGCGGGCGGTTTCCCCCGGCGTACGGCACAGCCCCGTCACCGCCATCAGCACGCACAGCATCCAGAAACGCAGGGCGCCGGCGAACTGCAGCAGCGGGATCGCCGCGACGGCTACTCCGCAGGCGAGATCCGAGGCGACACTCACCCGGCGTCGCCCGATCCGGTCGATGACCGGACCGCCGACGAGCGCGGCGAGCACCACGGGCAGCAGTGTGCAGAACGCGACGATCCCGGCCTTGGCGGCACTGCCCGTGCTCTGCAGCACGAACCAGGGCACGCCCATGTACGTGAGGCAACTCCCGCTGATCGAAACGAGGTTGGCGGCAAGAACCGTCGTCAGCGGACGGCGATCAGGCGTCGAGAAGTCTTCGGGCACTGCGGTGGTCTCCCATACGGGGAAGCGCCCACCGCGAACGAACAGGTCAGACGGTGGGCGAGGCGAAGTGTTCAGCGTCTGGCGCGCAGGGCGAGGCGCACCGCGATGCGGTGTTCACAAGCAGCGCCTCCAACACTTCGCCGGGATGACCACCCGGCACGTCCCCGCATTGTCACCTCGGGCACGGGGACTCCGCAACGACGATCCTTCGCCTGCCGCCGGTACCTGCGCGTCTCCGGGACGGTGGATAGGCTCAAGCATGCGATCTCGAACAGGCGGTATGTGGTGGGGGACCACGGTCGAAGCGCCGGATCCCAGTGGCTTGGCGAGGATCTATGCCGAGCTCCTCGACTGGCACATCGGGCATGAGGAGCCGGGAACATCCGTCCTGGCCGCCTCCCCGCAAGGGCCGTTCCTCGTGTTCCAGCAGGCGCAGGGTTATCGGGCTCCGGTATGGCCACCAGTCGAGGGGGACCAACGCCCGATGATGCACTTCGACTTCCAGGTCGGCGACCTGGACTCGGCGGTCACCGAGGCGGTCGCCCTGGGCGCCGTCGTGGCGGAGTTCCAGCCGCAGGAGAATGTACGGGTGCTCTTCGACCCTGCTGGGCACCCCTTTTGTCTGTGTCGCGACGACAATTAGTCAGGCGGCAAGGAGGTCGGGATGGGGATCGTGCTCTGCCCTGCGGACGACGATGTAGCCGGCCCGGACATCTCGTGGTCGCACTATGGGTTCAGCCTGTTCAGACAGTGGCTGGCGCAAGCGGAGGGGCTCGTCCTCCGCGAGATGGTCGGCTACGGCGGAAACCGCCCGTGGAACACCGCCCACGATCCCGTTCTCCAGCGACGCACCGACGACGTCGGCCGGCTGATCGACGTCATGAAGTACTGCGTGGAGAAGGGCATCCCGCTCGACTTCTGCTGACTACCTGGCCACGGAGCTACACCTCCGCCAAGGGGGGCCAGTAGCTGCGGGACAACCCTCGGCAAGAAAAACGCATCTACCAGGGCGAGTTGCCCCCGTATCCCGGCACGGCACCTTACGTATCACCGCCACCGCCATATCGTCCCGCCCCGCCCAACCCCACCCCCCAGCGCGCCGATTACTTCTGTCCCAACGCTGTACGGGCATCCGGTGTTCGAGATAGCGTCACCACGCAGCTGCCGAGTGAAACGATTCAATCCATGTCGCTCAAGGGGACCGTATGGCGTCGAACAGCACACCGGACAAAGGCATTTCCCGTCGCGTAGCTCTGGCCGCAGCAAGCACCGTCGGACTCACCGCGGTGTCCCTCTCCACCGGACTCCCCTCGGCCGAGGCGCTCCCGGCGCTCGCCGCAGAGGGAGCCTCCGCTTCCGGCGCCGGTGCTCCGTCCCGTCGCGCCGGCGGATGGCACCGGTACGTCCAGGGGCCGTCCTCGCGCACGGTCCGCCCGGTGCGGATCACCACGTCGACCGGGGACGTGAAGAACCCGAACGCGCTGCTCAAGCCCGGCGGCGCCAGATCCGTCCTGCGGCGCCCGCAGCCCGCGGCGGCGCCCACCTGGCCCGCCGGCACCACGGCCGAGGCCTCCTCCGCCCACGCGGGCAACAACGGCAACGACGGCCAGCCACGCACCTACGACGCCGGCAACGCGATCGACGGAAACCCGGACACCTTCTGGAACGACGACACGCTCGGGGTGTTCCCCGACGTCCTCACCATCACCGCACCGCAGGTCACGCCCCTGCGGGGCATCACGGTGATCTCCAACAGCGACGGCGTGCCGACCGACTACACCGTCGACGTGTGGACCGACGGCGACTGGCACACGGCCGCGACGGTCACGGGCAACGACGCGGTGCAGAAGGCCGTTCCGTTCGCGGAGCAGGTCAGCACCGACCGCGTGCGCATCACCGTGACCCACGCGCAGGACACCTCGCACGGCAACTTCACCCGGATCAACGAGGTCTGGCCCGCACCGGTCGAGCCGATCCCGATACCGAGTGTCACCGTGGACTTCGGCAAGGTCGTGGTCGGATATCCGCAGATCAGGTTCACCTCCGCCTCCGCCGACTCCCCGGGCGTACGCGTCGCGTTCTCCGAGACCCGCCAATTCCTCACCGACCGCTCGGACTTCACCCGCGCCGACCAGGCGGGCGGCGCCGGAGGGGGCACGGACCAGTTCGCCGTCCCCGCGAAGGGCGCCAACTGGACCGACCACAAAGGCTTCCAGGCCGGTGACAAGGTGTTCGCGGACGGGCTCCACGGATTCCGCTACCTCAAGATCAGCCTCGACGCGCTCGCCTCGGACAGCCCCGCCGCACAGCCCTGGGGCACGGTCGAAATCGACTCCGTGGCACTGCAGTTCACCGCGTACGTCGGCACACCGAGCACCTACCGCGGCTGGTTCCTGTGCTCCGACGACGAGTTGAATCGTTACTGGTACGGCGCCGCCTACACCAACGAACTGGTCACCGACACCTTCCGCCAGGACGACGTCGACCCCCGCAACGCCTGGAGCGCCACGCTGGAAGGGAAATTGGTCCTCCAGGACGGTGCCAAGCGTGACCGCGACCCGTACGTCGGCGACCTCGCCGTCTCGGCACGCACCCTCTACCTCACCCACGACGACGCCGCCGCGGCGGCCCGCAACGTCCTGGCCGACCTCGCCGACCACCAGCGCGCCGACGGCTGGATCCCGCCCGCCTCCATCGGCAACTACACGCTGCCCCTCTTCGACTATCCGCTGTACTGGGTCACTTGCAGCTGGGACTACGTCCTCTACACCGGGGACCGCCAGTACGCGACGCGCTACTACCCGACCCTGCTGAAGGTCCTGGACACCTGGTACCCGAGCGTCACGGACGACACCGGCCTGCTGAGCAAGGGCCTCAACGGCACCGGCGGATACGGCGACTACGCGTTCCTCGGCCGTACGGGCCGCGTCACCTACTACAACGCGCTCTACGTCCAAGCCCTCCAGAACGCCGCCCAGTTGGCCCGCCTGCTGGGGCAGCAGGCCGATGCCACGCGCTGGAGCACGCGGGCCGAAAACGTTGCCCAAGCCGTCAACTCGCTGCTGTGGGACGCAAGTTCGGGCGCCTACCTGGACTCCTCGACGGGCGCGGTACGGCACGCCCAGGACGGCAACTCCCTGGCCGTCGTCACCGGTATCGCGAGCGCCGACCGCGCCACGTCTGCCCTCGCGCATCTCGACGCGACGACGAAACGGCCGTACGGCAACGCCTTCATGGACAACGACACGCTCTTCGACCAGGCCTCCCAGCGGGTCTACGCCTTCACCTCCTACCCGGAGATCGAGGCCCGTTTCCTGACCGGTCAGGCCGAGTCCGCGCTCGACCAGATCCGCCGTATGTACGGCTGGATGGACAAGAACGACCCCGGCATCACCCACTGGGAGGGCATCGGTCCCAACGGTTCGCTGTATGAGGACGCCTACACCAGCATGGCCCACGGCTGGTCCACCGGTGTGCTGCCCGCGCTGACCAACCATCTGCTCGGCGCCCGGCCGACCTCACCGGGATACGCCACCTGGGAGGTACGTCCGCGGCCCGGCGGCGTCGACTGGGCGACGGGTCAACTCCCCACCCCGCACGGCCCCTTGGGCGTCGAGTGGGAGAACAGTGCGCGCGTCTTCCGGCTCACCGTCCATGTACCCAAGCACACTCAGGGCTCGGTCACCTTCCCCGGTGACTCGCACGGCCAACGCGTGAGCGTCGGTCGGCGGACGCTCTGGGACGGGCGGCGGGCATCGAGCCGTGACGTGTCGGTGTCCGACGGCACGGTCACGGTCGCGGGCCTCGGTGCGGGCGACCACAGCTTCGTGAGTGAACTGCGCGGCAACTGACCGCATTGGATGCCTCGTTGGTGCGCGGCGTCGCGATGAACCGCTCCGGGACAGACCAACGTGCGTCTGGTTCGGGGCGGTTCACTGTGAAACGGGTGAACCGGGCGAACTCGACGTTCGCTTTGGCTAATTGTGGCGGGTGTTTTGCCGGACCTTGCGTTGCCCCGGGCCGCCGAGCCCACCTAGCCTGACCTGCGGACCGAGGGAGGGCCGGGATGCTGAAGACCGTCCGGGAACAGGCCGCGGGACTCACCAGGGATCAGCGCAACGCCTTCGTCGCCGCCTACTTGGGCTGGGCGATGGACGCCTTCGACTACTTCCTCGTCGTACTCGTCTACAGCGAGATCGCCGACGACTTCCATGTGTCCCTCACCGACATGGCCTTCCTCACCACGGCCACCCTGGTGATGCGACCGGTCGGCGCCCTGCTCTTCGGCCTGTGGGCGGACCGCAAAGGCCGCCGCACCCCGCTCATGGTCGACGTCGCCTTCTACTCGGTCATCGGCTTCGCCTGCGCCTTCGCCCCGAACTACACCGTGCTGCTGGTGCTGCGCCTGCTGTACGGCATCGGAATGGGCGGCGAGTGGGGCCTGGGCGCGGCGCTCGCCATGGAGAAGATCCCGGCCGAGCGGCGCGGCTTCTGGTCGGGCCTGTTGCAGAGCGGCTACTCGCTGGGCTATCTGCTCGCCGCGGTGGCGTTCTTCGTCATCGAACCCGCCTTCGGCTGGCGGGGGTTGTTCGCCTTCAGCCTGGTGCCCGCCCTGGTCTCGCTGTGGGTGCGCGCCCGGGTGGAGGAGAGCGAGGTGTGGGAGAAGAGCGTCAAACTCAACCGCACCCCCGCCTACCAGGTGTTCAAGAACCCCGCGGTGCTACGGCGCTTCGTGTACCTGGTCGCGCTGATGACCGCCTTCAACTGGATGTCGCACGGCACCCAGGACATCTACCCCACCTTCGTCAAGAAGGGCCTGGGTCTGTCACCGGACACCTCGATCGCCATCGCCGTGGTCTACAACATCGGCGCCATCATCGGCGGCATGGTGCTCGGGGCGTACTCCGAGCGGCTGGGACGTCGGCGCACGATCATGATCGCGGCGGCCGCGGGTCTGGTCGTGGTGCCCTTCTTCGTCCTGTCCAGCACGGTGGGCTGGCTGATGCTCTCCTCCTTCCTGATGCAACTGTGCGTACAGGGAGCCTGGGGCGTCATCCCCGCGCATCTGACCGAGATGAGCCCGGACACGATCCGGGGCTTCTACCCCGGCGTCACCTACCAGCTCGGCAACCTCATCGCCGCCCTCAACCTGCCGATCCAGGAGGCCCTCGCCGAACGGCACGGCTACCCGGCGGCGATGGCGTGGACCGTGACTCCCGCTCTGGTCCTGGTGATTGTGCTGAGCGCCGTCGGCAAGGAGGCCAAGGGCATCCGGTTCGGCGGCACCGGAACCCAGGCGCCGAGCACCGCGGCGGCGGACCCGGTGTAGCTCCGGCCGCCGACCGCGTCGTAGCAGAGGCCGTTCGACGAGGGCGTACGAGGCGAGGGCGGCGGCGAGTGTCGCCGCGAGGCCGGTCCGGAGCAGGGTGTCACCCTGCACACCGAGGTCGTGCAGCAGCCGGATGACGGGGTAGTGCCACAGGTACATCCCGTAGCTGAGGTTGCGTCCGATCCAGACCGGAACCGACAGCGACAGCAGGCGAGTTGGCCACGCGCGGGGGCACAGCTCCAGCGTGGCCACCACGCAGGCCGTCAGCAGCGCGGCGACGAGGAATCCGACCGTGTACCAGGCGGGGTTCCACCCGCTGACCTCGGTGATCGGGATCTGCCAGGCGATCAGCCCCAGCATCGTGAGCGCGGGCAGGCAGAGGCGGCCCGCCCAGCGGCGCAGCGACTCCAGACGAGGGTCGTCGGCGCGCAGCCGGGCCAGGACGAGGGCGAGGAGCGCCCCGATGAGGAGTTGGTCGGCGCGGGTGTCGGGGCCGTTGTAGATGCGGTGCGCGGCCGAGGGATCCCAGAGCACCGTCCGCCAGAGCACCGGCAGCACGCACAGCACCGCGACCCAGCCCAGCACCACCCGCGCCCTCGCGTGCCGCAGCAGGACGAGCAGGAGGAGCGGCCAGGCGAGATAGAACTGCTCCTCCACACCCAGGGACCAGGTGTGGCTGAGCGGCGCGGTGAGATCCGAGTACGTCCCGGCGTCCCCGGCCCGTACGAGATTGACGACGGACCCCGCGGCCAGCGCGGCGGCCACCCACGCCCCGTGGAACAGCGGCAGCTCGAACGCCACGGAGAGGAGCGCGGTGACCGCACACATCACCAGCAGGGCCGGCATCAGGCGCACCCACCGCCGCCGGTAGAACGACCACAGCCCGATGCCACCGGTACGGGCGTACTCGCCGACCAGCAGCCGGGTGATGACGAAACCGCTGATCGTGAAGAACACGTCCACGCCCACCGAACCGCCGGGCACCAGGTCCGGCTCCACGTGGTAGACGATCACCAGCACCACCGCGACCGTCCGCAGTCCGTCCAGCCCCGCGACCCGCCCACCCCCACGCAGCACTGACGAGAAGCCCCGCCCGGCAGCTCTGCCCCGTTCCGCGGACGCGGGCACAAGCGGCGGCGCCGGCCGCACATCAGGGTGCTGCTCCGTGACCTCGTCTGCCGTGCTCCGCTGGAGGGTGCTCATAACGGCCGCGTCTGCCCACGCCTGCCGGGATCACACAAATTCTCATGTTGCCCTCAGACAGAGGTCGCGTTCCGGCTGCCGACCACGGGTGCGTGGTGAGTGATCAATTCGCTGGGCCTTCGCGAGCGGCGTCCGTAGGGTTCCCCCATGACGGATGAGAGTGAGCAGGCCGTTCAAGCGGCCGTCGACGGGAGCTGCGGCTTCTCGATCCCGAGGTGCGCGCGTCGCCGGACCATGTCCTGGAGCTGCTGGACCCGGAGTTCATCGAGATCGGGGCTTCCGGTCGCCGGTGGGACGCGGAGTCGGTCCTCGCGGTGACGAGCGGTGGCTCGGTGTCCGCGGAGTCTCCGGTCGAGGTCAGCCAGATGTCCGGAGTCGTTCTCGCACCGGGTGTCGTACATCTGACGTACTTCGCCGACAACCAGGGCCGACGGGCCTGGCGTAGCTCCCTGTGGCGCCTGACGGAGACGGGCTGGCGGATGTACTTCCACCAGGGCACGTTGACCGCTTGAGCGGAGGCGACCGCCGCTCCACCTCGTCCGTCCGAACCCGCACCCCGGAAGGAACCAGTCGTCATGCCCGTGCCCGCAGATCCCGCGGTCCTGCATCCGATGCCCGAGCAGCCGCGCGTGGTGCTGCTCAGACCGCTGGTGAAGTCCCCGCTGATCGAGGTCGGGGAGTACTCCTACTACGACGATCCGGACGACGCGACCGCGTTCGAGACACGCAACGTGCTCTACCACTACGGGCCGGAGAAGCTGATCATCGGCAGGTTCTGCGCGCTGGGCACGGGGGTGCGGTTCATCATGAACGGCGCCAACCACCGCATGGACGGCCCCTCGACCTTCCCCTTCCCCACCATGGGCGGCTCCTGGTCGGACCACTTCGACCTGCTCACCGGCCTGCCCGACCGAGGGGACATGGTCGTCGGCAACGACGTCTGGTTCGGCTACGGCACGACCGTGCTGCCCGGTGTGCGGATCGGACACGGTGCGATCATCGGCGCCGGAGCCGTGGTCACCGCGGACGTACCCGACTACGGCGTCGTCGGTGGCAACCCGGCCCGTCTGATCCGGCTCCGGTACAGCGAGGAAGAGATCGCCCGCCTGCTGGCGGTGGCCTGGTGGGACTGGCCTGCGCGGCACATCACCGAGCACGTACGGACGATCATGTCGGGCAGCGTCGCCGAGCTGGAATCCGCCGCCCCGGAGATCTCCTGAGTGAAGCGCAGGGGTCCGCGTCGGCTTCCTCCCTCAGCCGCCCGCCGGGGTGTGGACCTGACCGCTGAGCAGGCTCCCCGCGCCCGGAACGACCGTCGGCAGGCCCAGTTCGACGAGGATGCGGTACGCCGTGGCGGTCGCCGCCGACAGCACCGGCAACCCGGACGCCTCCTCCACCGGCTGGATCGACGGCAGCGACGGCATCTGGACACACGCGGACAGGACCAGCGCGTCGGCCCGGGACAGGTCCAGGCGCCGCCAGTGCTCGCGCAGGTCGGCGGGGTCGAGGTGGGCGACGGCGAGGTTGTCCGCCACCTCCAGGCTCAGCGCGTCGACCACCTCGATGCCCGCGTCCTCGATGTAGTCCGCCACCAGTCGCGTGAGCGGCTTCATGTACGGCGTGACGATCGCGACCCGCCGGGCGCCCAGGGCCCTGATGCCGTCGAGCAGAGCTCCGGCGCTCGACGCCACCGGGGCCTTGGACCCCTCGGCGCGCAGCACAGCGGTGATCTCGTCCTCGGCGGTGCAGTGGTACCCCGGCCCCTGCGCCATGATCGCCACGAGGCACGCGGTGACGACCACGTCGGGCCGGGCGTCGGCGAGTTCCAGTGCCGCGCGCCCGGTCTGCGCGTTCATGGCGCGCAGCTGCTCGGGCGTCACGTGCCGCATCCGCATCCGGCTGCTGTGGAAGACGAACCGGTCCTCGGGAATCAGGGCCTCGCGCTGCCGCATCATGCGCGGCAGCTCCGTCTCCATGGTCAGGTTCGAGCTGGGCACGATCATGCCGATGCGGTGATCGGTCACGGGATCCTCCGGGTGTCCGGCGCGGGCGAGATACCCGCGCTCGTGGGCGGCCGGGGATCCGCCGACCGCCACTGGCGCGGTCAGGAGTCCTCGGCCAGTCCCTCCCAGTGATCGGCGAGGGACGTGAACAGCTGCATGATGTCCTCGCGTTGCTCCGCTCCGAACGGCGCGAGGAGCCGCTCGTCGAGCCGGCGGGCGCGGAGGTTCGCGTCGCGGAGGGTCCGCTCGCCCTCCTCCGTGAGGTGGAGCAGCTTGCGCCGGCCGTCGTCCGCCGCCGTCCTGCGCACGATCAGACCCCGGTTCTCCAGCCGCCGGGCGACGTCCGCCATCGTCGACGTGTCCAGGGAGACCGCGGACGCCATCGAACGCTGGTCGCTTCCCGGCGCCGCCTCCACCGCCTGGAGCACCGCGAACTGCGGACCCGTGAGCGTCGGGTCGACGGCACGGATCCAGACCGCGAGATACGCCTGGTACAAGCGGCGGACCTGGTAGCCGGGCGCGGCGGTGAGCGCCGGGGGAGGCCCGGGCGGTGTGGACGTCGGGGTTGCGGTTTCGTCACCCATGGAGCCCACTCAATCACGGCACTTGATCGAACCGTCAGCCGGACCGGTGATCTCCGACCACCCGCGCGGCGGCGTCACACCAGCATCGGGCGCAGTACCTGGCGCAGGGCGGCGAGCGCGGCGGACGGGTTGTCCCAGAACAGCATGTGCCCGGCGTCCGGGATCTCGGCGAACACGGCCGACGGCGACAGCCGGGCCGACTCCGCCGCGCCCTCCGCCGTGACGACGGGGCTGTCGGCGCCGTGGAGAAGTGCCGTGGGGCCGGGAACGGAGGGCCACCAGTCGAAGAAGTCCTCACTCTCGAAGCCGCGGTGCGTGGCCGTGACGGCCTCCGTGCCGCAACTCGCCAGCCAGCGCGCCCGCAACTCCTGTTCACGGCGCGGCCAGCGCGGCCAGGACCGGGCCACCTCGTCCGCGTCGGTGCCGCGCCGCGCCTGCGCCAGTTGGTCGAGGAAGACGGCGAGGGGAGTGGGGTAGGGCCCGCGTCCGGGGCCGCTCATCGGCGGGTCGCCCAGCACGGTGCCCCGCAGTGCCACCTTGGCCCGGACTGCGGTCACGGCCGCGATCCGCGCGCCCATGGAGTGCCCGAAGAGGACCGGCCGGTGCAGACCGAGGCCCGCGACGACCGCCTCGGTGTCCTCGGCGTACTCTTCCAGACCGTACGATCCGCCGCCGTCGGAGAGCCCACGCCCGCGGACGTCGACCACCAACGGCCTGACCGCAGGCGTGAGTTCACGGACCACGAAGTCCATGGCCACGGCCGGGCTGGTGATGCCGGGCAGCACGACCAGCGGAACGCCGTCACCGCCGTAGTCCAGGACGTGCAGGCGGGCGCCGCCCGAGCGGACCCAGCGGCTGGTGGCGGGGATGTCGGCGAGATCGGCGAGCGCGGACTGGGCCAGTGGGCGGATGGGTGGTGGCATGGGGTTCTCCAATTACGCAGGGCGGCAGACGGAGTTACGGGGCTGACCTCGGCAGTCCGTCGAGATAGCCGACGGCGTCCTTCACGTCGATCACGTCGCCGTACTTGGCCTGGATGTCGAAGAGGCTCGCGTCGTGCGGGCCCGGCGCGCGGTCGCCGACGCAGTCCCTCGGCACCAGCACCGAGAAGCCGGACTGCACGGCGTCCACGGCGGTGGCCCGTACGCAACCGCTCGTCGTCGCGCCGCACACCAGCACTGTGTCGCAGCCGAGTCCGGTCAACAGGGCGGCCAGGGAGGAACCGAAGAACGCGGACGCGCCCTTCTTCACGATCAGATGGTCCTGCGGTGTCCGAGGCAATCGCGGGTCGAGCGCGACCTCCTCGCTGCCCTCGACCAGGCTCCGCATGCCCTGTGCCTTCTGCAACCAGGTGACGGCGTCGCCCGCCGCCTCGGCCGGTGTGTAGGCGATCGCCGTGAACACCACCGGTACGCCGGCCGGACGCGCGGCGGCGATCAACTCGCCCGTGGCGTCGACGACTTCGGTGAGATCGGCGCCCGACGGGAAGCCCGCGTCGGTGAAGCCGCGCGTCAGGTCGACCACGACGATCGCGGGGCGGCTGCCGCGACGCACGGGCGCCCCGAACCCGGCACGCTGGTAGGTCTGTTCCGTCTCCTGACCATACTGAGTGCCGCTCATGACGTCCTCCTGAGGGTGCGCAACTCCCTTGCCTGGCCGCCGAGTCGGCCGAGCAGCCAGCCCTCCAGGACACCGAAGGCGAACGCCCCTGCCACCAGGCCGTACTTGGCGGCTCGCGGGCCGAGCAGCAGCGCCAGGCCGTCGAGATCGGAGTCCGGCGCGAGGGCCGGCCGGGCCACGGCGGGAGCGGACGTGGTCGTGGTCGTAGTCGTGGACGAAGTGCCGGGCAGGGCAGGCCCGCTGACCCGGTCCTGGTCGAGCAGGCTCCCCAGGTTCCGCGCGAACTGCTGGATGATCCGGTCCGACACCGTGACGATCGCGCCCTTGCCGAACTGGACGATCTTGCCCCGGATCACCAGGTCCGTGTTGAGCTGGAGCAGCGCTCCCTCGGGCGCCGCGAGGATGTCGAGAGTGACCTCGGCCTCCGCGTCCCCGCTGCCGTGGGTGTCGGTACCGCGCGCGTGCACCCGCAGTCGCCGTTTCTCGGCGTCGATCTCCAGGAAGCGGACAGTGCCCGCGTAGGAGGCGCTGATGGGACCCACCCGGATCTTCACCCGGCCCCGCCAGGTGTCGCCGTCCTGCCCGTCGAGCGCGGCGCCCGGCATGCAGGAGGCCACCCGCTCGACGTCGTTCATCAGGGCGAAGACATCGTCGGGGGAGGCCTTGACCGGCACGGTGTTGGTGAGCTGCATGCCTCAGTGCTCCTTGCTGTCGGGACCGCCGCAGGGTGTGACGCAGGCTCCGCGCCGAGCCGTCGCGCAGGCGTCGATCGCCTCGACGATGGTCTGGTAGCCGGTGCACCGGCACAGGTTGGCGGCGACCACCTCGCGGATCTCCTCCTTCGTCGCCTCCGGCCGCTCGGCGAGGAACCCTTCGGCGAGCATCAGGAAGCCGGGCGTGCAGAACCCGCACTGCAGCGCGTGGTGATCGGTGAACGCCCGCTGCAGATCGCTCAGTTCACCGCCGCCGTCCTCTGACAACGACTCGACCGTGCGGATCCGCGCCCCCTCGGCCTGCGCCGCGAACATCAGGCAGGCGCGGACGGGCCGTTCGTCGACCAGGACCGTGCAGGCACCGCAGATCCCGTGCTCGCAGCCGACGTGCGTACCGGTCAGCCGCAGGTCGTGCCGCAGTACGTCGACGAGGGTGCGGCGCGGCTCGGTGACCACGTCGTGCTGCTCGCCGTTGGCGTCGAGGGTGATCAGCTGGAGTCGTGGATGCGTCACGACGGGGTCGGTGTTCATGCGGACAACTCCCGGTTCGGGGCGCCGTTCAGCGCGCGGTGCACGGTCTCGAGGGTGATCGGTGTGTCGTCGAGCTCGACACCGGTCGGGCGCAGGGCGTCGTTCACTGCGTTCAGTACGGCGGCGGGCGCCCCGATAGTGCCGCCCTCACCGGCACCCTTGGCACCGGTCTCGGTGAACGCGCAGGGCGTCTCCAGGTGATGGATCAGCACGTCCGGGATCTCGTGCGCGGTGGGCACCTTGTAGTCCATGAAGCCGGTCGCCGACGGCTCGCCCTGCGCGTCGTACGTCACCTGCTCGAACAGCGCACCCGCGATGCCCTGCGCGATGCCGCCCCGGCACTGCCCCTCCACGACCTGCGGGTTGATGGCGACTCCGCAGTCCTCGACGCACACGTACCGCAGGATCTCCACCTGCCCGGTGCCCGCGTGGAGTTCGACGACGCAGGCGTGGGTGGCGTTGGAGAAGGTGCCGTCGTTGAAGACGTCGAAGGTGGCGGTGACCGACAGGCCCGGCTCTATGTCCTTCGGCAGCAAGTGCGCCTGGAGGTAGGCGATATCGGCGATCTCCTCGTAGGTCAGGACGTCGGAGGCGCTACGGCGACGGGCCGCGCCGCCCGCCAACTCCACCTCGTCCGGGGCAACTCCCCAGCGGGAAGCGGCGATCGCGCACAGCTTCTCGCCGAGCTTCGCCGCGCCCAGGCGTACCGCGCTGCCGCCGATGGTGATGGAGCGGCTGGCGAAGGTGCCGAAGCCGTACGTGATGCGGTCGGTGTCGCCCTGATGGAGCCTCACCTTGGCGATGTCCAGGCCGAGTTCGTCGGCGACGATCTGCGCCATCGTCGTCTCGTGGCTCTGGCCGTGGTTCATCGTGCCGGTGGTGAAGGTGACCGTGCCGCTGGTGTCCATCCGCACCTCGGAGATGTCGAAGCCGGGCACCACCTTCATCTTGCGCTGCGCGAAGGCCGCCGAGCCGTAGCCGGTGCGCTCGCTGAAACACGAGTAGCCGATGCCGATGTGCCGGCCCTCGGCCGCCGCCGCTGCCCGCTTCTCGTACCAGCCCTCCGCCCGGACGGACCGCTCGCACAGGTCGAGCGACTCCAGGTAGGAACCCGGGTCGTAGGTGATGGAGTTGACGCCCGTGTACGGGAAGTCGGTGATGACGTTGCGGCGGCGGATCTCGACCGGATCCAGGGCCAGTTCGCGGGCGGCGCGCTCGAAGAGCCGCTCCATGACCATGACGTACTGCGGCCGGCTCACCCCGCGATACGGGCCGGTGGGCGCCTTGTTGGTGGTGACCGCACGGCCCCGCACCCGGTACGCGGGGAGCTGGTAGACGCCGGGCATCTCGGCGGATGCCATCAGCGGCTCGATGCCCGCCGTGAAGGGGTAGCAGGAGTACGCGCCCATGTCGCAGACCACGTCGGCGTCGAGCGCGAGGATCCGGCCCTCGGCGTCGAAGGCCGCGCGCGCCCGGTAGTGCTGCTCGCGGGCGAGGAACGACGCGGACAGGGCGTCCTTGCGGTCCTCGATCCACTTCACCGGCCGACGCAGCCGCAGGGCTGCTGCCGCCGCGGCGATCTCCTCGCGGCCCACCACGCACTTCTGGCCGAACCCGCCGCCCATGTCGGGCACCACGACCCGCACCGCACGCTCGTCGAGGCGCAGGCAGCGGGACGCCACCGTCCTTACCTGGTGCGGGATTTGGGTGCAGGTGTGCAGGACGAGCTGTTCCTCGCGGTCGTCCCAGTGGGCCACGGCGCCCCGGGTCTCCAGCGGCAGTGCGTTCTGCCGACCGGTCCTGGTGTCGACCTCGACGACACAGGGTGCCGAGTCGAAGATCCCGTCGATGCCGTCCGTCGCGAAGAGCGAGACGTCCACGAGAGTGTTGCGCGCGGCTTCGGCGTGGACGAGCGGCGCGTCGGCCGCGAACGCCGCCTCCTCGGACATGACCGGCGGCAGCGTGACGTACGAGACCTTCGCCGCCTCCAGGCCGTCCTCCGCCGCGTACGCGTCCCGGGCCACGACGATCGCGATCGGCTCACCGACGTAGCGGACCTTCTCGCGGGCCAGGACCGGCATCGCGGTCGGGACGAACTCCGAGAGCGGGCGCCCCAGTTGGGCCACGATGTCGCCCAGCTCCAGGTCCTCGGCCGTGAACACCGCGACAACGCCCGGGACTTCAAGCACTGCCGACACGTCCACCGAGGCCAGCTCGGCGTGCGCGACCGTGCTGCGCACGAACTGGGCGTGCAGCATGCCGGGGAGCGCGATGTCGTCCACGAAGCGGCCACGTCCGGCGAGCAGGCGCGGATCCTCTCGACGGCGAATCGCCTTGCCCACCAACTTGCTGTCATTCAGGGGCACTTCACTCATCGGGACACCGCTTCCTCGCAGGCGCGTCGGACCAGGGTCCGGACGAGTTCCTTGCGGTAGTGCGTGCTGCCGGATGCGTCGGCGGGCGGCTCCACGGCCTCCGCCGCAACCGCCGCGCACGCCTCGAAGGAGCCACCGTCGGTCAACACCGCCTCGGCCTCCGGCACTCGGACGGCGGCGGACGCCACCCCGCCGAGCGCCACCCGGCCCCCGCGCACCTCGCCGCCCTCCACATCGAGGTCGACGGTGGCGGCCACGAGGGCGAAGTCCCCACGCCGTTCGGCGAATTCGGTGAGCGCGGCGTGCGGTGCGGGACGCGGGAAGACGATCTCGACGAGGATCTCGTCCGGTTCGAGGGCCGTCGTGTAGTAGCCGTGGAAGAAGTCCCCGGCCGGGACGGTGCGTTCACCGTGCGGCCCGCGCACCACGAACTCCGCGCCGAGCGTCACCGCGAGCAGACACCACTCGGCAGTGGCGTCGCCGTGCGCCATGCTGCCGCCGACCGTGCCACGGGTGCGGATCGGGAGGTGCCCGATCCAGGTCATGGCCCTCCGCAGGACCTCGAAGCCCGCCCCCAGCACCCCAGTTGGGTCGGTCTCCACCGTGTGGTGGGTGGTGAGCGCCCCGATGCGCAGTCCGCCGTCGGCGTCCCGGTGCATCCGGTCCAGTTCGCGCAGGCCGCCGATGTCGACGAGGTGGCGCGGCCGGGCCAGCCGGTAGTTCATCATCGCGACGAGACTCTGGCCGCCGGCGATGACCTTGGCGTCGTCGCCGAGTTCGGCCAGCAGCCGCGCGGCGCCGTCGACGTCGCGGGCCCGGTGGTACTGGAAGGGGGCGGGCTTCATGGTCCTCCGTAAGTGGTCGGGCGGCCCGGGAGGGCTGTGCCTCAGAGCGCCGGCTGCTCGGCGACGCTCAGCCGGGGGAGGGCCGACGGCTCCTCCTCGTCGGCGTCGAGGACCCGGCCCTTCGTCTCCGGTGCCGCGAACGCCATCCACACGACGGCCAGCAGGACCGCGACTCCCAATACGGCGAAGGTCGTTGCCAGCCCCAGCGCGGGCCACATCAGCGAGCCGAACAGCATCGGGGCGAAACCGGTGAGCGCCCGGCTGACCGACGAGGCCCAGCCGAAGCCGCTGGCCCGCAGTTCGGTGGGGTACAGCTCGGAGGCGTACGCGTACAGGGCGGGGATGGTGAGCTGGATCAGGAAGCCGAAGACGGCGATCGCCACGACGGACCCGGTGGGCATGTCCATCACCAGCGCGAACACGACCAGCGCGACGGAGGCGATCGGTGCCGAGATCCCGATGAGCCACTTGCGGCCGACGATGTCGACGAGGGCCGTGGACACCAGCACGCCAATGATGCCGACCCCGCTCATCAGGGTGGTCTTCATGAAGGCCGCGGTGTCACCGAGGCCCTCGTCCTTCAGGATGGTCGGCATCCAGCTCAGGGCCGCGTAGTAGACCAGCATGATCGTGGCGAACAGCAGCCAGGCCGCGGAGGTGATGCGCGGGCTGAACTTCCATATGCGGCGCAGCTGTTCGGCCGCGGCGGCCACTCCGCGCGGGCCGGTCTCGGCGACGGGCTCCGGGATCGTGTACAGCTCGGCGGGCGTGCCGGCGCGGGCGACCAGGTCGTCGATGACCTGCCTGGCCTCCACCTCCCGGCCCTTCTTCGCCAGGTAGACGGGCGACTCCGGGATGCCGCGGCGGGCCCAGAAGAGCAGCAGCGCGGGCACGACCATCGTCGTCAGCATCCACCGCCAGTTCCCGTCGACCGTCAGCAGCGCCGTCGACACGAACCCGCACAGCGTGACGCCCACCGGCCACCACACATCGAGCCCGGTGAGCACCCGGCCCCGGTACTTGCGCGGTGAGAACTCGCTGACCAGCGCGTAGTCCACGGGGATACAGCCGCCGAGACCGATGCCCGCGAGGAAGCGCAGGGCGAGGAAGACCGGGTAGGTGGGCGAGAGCGCGCCGAGGACGGAGAAGACGGCGAAGATCAGCAGCGTGACGCTGAACGCTTTCTTGCGGCCGATCCGGTCCGCGACCGAGCCCCACGCGATGGCGCCTACGGCCATGCCGACGAGGTTGGCGGTGGCGACGTACCCGCGATCGCTCAGCGAGAGGTCGAAGTGCTCACCCACCAGCGGCATCAGGAAGCCGTTGAGGGCGATGTCGTAGGCGTCGAAGAGGTAGCCGAGGCCGCCGATGATGAAGATCTTTCCCTGGACGGGCCATTTCCAGGGGAGTTCCTGAACTATCTGATCGCCTGTTTTCACGTTCGCTCCACGGTGTTGCGTGTCTGGTACGTGCCGCACGATTGCGGGCGCGCTTTTTCGCGGGGCTCCGGCGTGCGGACCGGATGGTGGGTGCAGGGGGTGGCAGTTCTTGAGGGGGCTCAGCGCGCGAACTGGTACGAGAACGCGCCGAGATCCGGGTCGTTGAGCGGCGTGCCGGACCACAGCCAGTCGTAGGAGAGGTCCGACTCGCCGTCGAAGTTCCGCAACTTCTCGTCCCTGGCCCGCTGTTCGGGGCCGTCGGGCAGGTGGTAGAAGGTCTTGTTGCGCAGCGAGGCGTCCTGGACCATGCCGGCGTGCTTGGCGCGCCGGTCGACGTAGCGGCGCAGCGCGCCCTCGATACCGGCGGAGGTGACCGCGCCGAGTTCCTCGGCCAGTACGGCGGCGTCCTCCATGGCCTGCGAGGCGCCCTGAGCCTGGTAGGGGAGCATCGCGTGGCAGGCGTCGCCGAGGAGGGCGACCCGGCCGTCCGTCCACACCGGGTCGCGGCGCCGGTGGTGGAGCGCGAAGGCGGAGACGTCCTCCTTCGCCTTGGACAGCATGGCCGGTACGCGGTCGTCCCAGCCGGGGAACGCGTCCACCAGGTCCTGTGCGGTCGCGGACACGCTCCACTTCTCGGCGACCTCGTCCGTGCAGGGCACGCACGCCACCACGTTGAGGTACTCGCCGCCGCGGATCATGTAGTGCACGAGGTGCCGGTCGGGGCCGTACCAGATGGTGCTCTGGAAGCGGTCCACGAGCCAGCGCGTCGCCGGGTCGGCGGCGATCAACTCCCCTGGGATCAGCGCCCGGTAGGCCATCTCGCCGGAGAAGAGGAGAGTGTCGGGGGCGCCCATCAGGTCGCGGGTCCGCGAGCGGATGCCGTCGGCGCCGACAAGTGCGTCACCGGCGTACCGGCGCCCGTCCTCGGTGACCGCGACGGGACGCTCGGGGTCGGTGCGGTCCAGGTCGACGACCTTGCTCGCGGTGTGTACGTCCACGACGGGACCGGGGCCGCCGGGGTCGACGCACGCGTCCAGCAGGACGCGGTGGAGGTCGGCCCGGTGGTAGTGCCAGTACGGGGCGTTGAACTGGTCCTTGCAGCGCTGCCCCAGCGAGGTCAGCCCGATGATCCGGCCGTCCTTCCACCGCCGTCGCACCTGGTCGAGCGGCTCGGTGTGGATGGCCTCCATCTGCGGGCGCAGCCCGAGTCCCATCAGGACGCGGCTCGCGTTGGGCGCCGTCTGGATGCCCGCGCCGGCCTCGCCGAGCTCGGACGCCTGCTCCAGGACGGTGACCCGCAGACCGCGCTGCCGCAGTGCCAACGCGGTGGTGAGCCCGCCGAGACCTCCTCCGACGACGGTGACTTCGTACGACTGGCTGGGCGCCACACTTCCTCCAACTCGCCTGCGGTTACGGGTGGTTCGTGGGAACGGAGCGGCGCGGTCAGTCGCCGGTGAGCTTCCCGGCGGTGACGACCTCGACGTCGTCGACCGTGACGGTGCAGCCGCGCATCGCGATGTCGAGGTGGGCGTACGACTCACGTCCGAGGACCGGGTGCGGGCCGGTCGACCAGAGGAAGTTGCCGGCGAAGGCGCGGGCGTCCATGCCCATCAGGTCGTCCTTGCCGTACATCGCCGTGGCGAACCAGTCGGCGGTGCGCATCAGGCCCCAGCCCATGTGGGAGAGGCTGCGCGCCCACTGGTCCCGGGCGTCCTCGAAGAAGGTCGACAGGAGTTCGGCCTCGGCGCCGCCCGACACCTTCTCGATGTGGCCGCCCTCGATCTGGAGGGTGACGGGGGAGCGGACGTACTCCTTGAAGGGCAGCAGGATGTCGCCCTCGGCGAGCACGATCTGGCCGTCGGAGATCTCCGGCCAGCACAGCACCATCGTGCTGGGCCAGTGGTCCCAGCGGCCCGGGTCGTCGGCGAAGCCGCACTGGAACTCCGGCTTGGCGCCCGCGAGTTGGACGGTGAGGTCGGTTCCCGCGTCGGAGGTGACCCGCATGACGGACGACCGCTCGAGCAGGTCGACGCCCTCCAACACCTCTGCTTTGTCGCCCTCCTTGGGGAGGTTGCGGATCAGTACGTCGGGGGCGTCGCAGACGAAGATGATGCGGGTGCCCGCACGCAGGATCTCCTGCTGGACCGGCGCGTGGATGAAGCCCTCGCGGGTCAGGTCGACGACCAGGTCGGCCGACTTCAACAGGTCCTGCGCGGTGCTGTCGTTGAGCACGGAGACCAGGCCGGGACCCGCACCGGTGTGGGTGCTCGGCATCGGCGCGGGGCTGCCGCCCGGCACGGTCGCGGAGATGACATGCGCCCCGCACGCCTTGGCGGCACCGAAGGCGGCGGCGACGTAGTCACCTCGGCTGCCGGGCTCGGACAGCACCACGACGTGCTCGCCGCTGCGCAGCTTGCAGAGCTTCAGCTCGCGGGTGAAGGCGTCGAGCAGATCGACGGACGAAAGATCGAACACGGGCTTCTCCAGGTATCGCTGAGGGGGTACCGATCGCGCTCCTCGACGGGCTGCGGGCATGGCGCAGACACGCTCCGGGCGCGGTGACGGAAGGGGGAGCGAAGAGAGGGAGAGGGGAGGAGGTGAGCGGGGGAGACGCGGGACATGGGGAGCGGAGGCAGGGCGAACAGGCCCCGCGGTGCATGGTTGAGCAGCGGATTCGGGACGGTGGGGTACCGCCCGACAGAGATAATCCGAGCACGTACTATCTCTGCTTGGCAAGGGTTCGCGCGCCGAGTTAACACGGTTATTTCATGACGAGCCGTCAGGGAAATCGCGCACGTGCGACCTGACCTGGGGTACGCGTGCCGCTCGCTCCCGGGTGCTTGCCGCGAGGACGCAGGGCCGTACAGCAGGGCATACGACTGTGGCGGGCCCGTTGGTCGTCGGGCCCGCCACGTGTCCTTGTCGGTGTGCGGTGGCGGTCAGGCCGCCCCGTCGCGCAGGGCCGGCAGGGTGGCCGACGTCAGTTGCCGTGGTGCGTTGTCGGGGGCGACGAGGACGACGGTGCAGGTGGCCGCGTGGGTGAGGGCGGTGGTGAAGCTGCCTTCCGCGAACTGGGTGAGGGGGCCGTGCGGGGAGCGGCCGACGGCGATGGCGCGGGCGCCCGTGTCGGCGGCGTGCCGGGCCAGCACGCGGCCGGCCGCGGAGTGGTCGCCGACGGTGGTGAGGATCTGGCCGGTGGCCGGGACGCCCTGCTCGGCGAGGCGGTCGAGGTGGGCCGTCACCGCGGCCCGGGCCTGGTCGGGCGTCTCCGTGTCGGCGGCCAGTTCCTCGACCACGGCGGTCAGTTGGACGTGGACGACCTCCAGCGGGCTGTGCGTGTCGCGGGCGAGCCGGGCAGCGGCGTCGACGATGGCGGCGGCCTTGGCTTGGGCCGAGACGGCGACGATGATCCGAGGGGTGCTCCCGCTCGCCGGCTTGCCGACGGGGGTGATAGTCGGGACGACGGACTCGCCCTCTTCGGTGTGCTGCTCGGCCTCGCGGAGCAGCCCGTGGCCGCTGGCCAGGACCGGGATGGCGAGCAGGAAGGTGGCGGCGCCCAGGTAGAAGGGGACGCTCAGGTCGGTGGCGTCGGCGAGCTTGCCGGCCGCGTACGGGGCCAGACCGCCGCCGATGAAGCGCAGGAAGCCGTACGCGGACGAGGCGACGGGGCGCTCCACCGGCGAGACGAGCATGACGGCCTGGGTGGTCAGGGTGTTGTTGATGCCGATGAACGCGCCGCTGACGATGACCGCCACGATGACCACGGTCGGCGTGGCGACGCCCGCGGCGATCACCGCCATCACGACGGAGAGGCCGGCCAGATTGACGTACAGGACGGGCGCGGTGCCGTACCGGGCCTGCAGGCGCGGGGCGAAGAAGACGCTGAACGCGGCCACGAGCAGACCCCAGCCGGTGAACACGAGACCGAGCTGATGGGCGTCGAGTTCCATGGGGTAGGGGGCGTAGCCCAGCATGGTGAAGAAGCCCCAGTTGTACAGCAGCGCCATGATGCCCATCGTCAGCAGACCGCGGTGGCGCAGCGCCTTCAGTGGTGCCAGGGGTGAGGTGACGTGCTTCGGTTTGGGCAGGTCGGGCACGAACACGGCCGTGGCGACGAGCGCGATGGCCATCAGGACCGCGACGCCGAAGAACGGGCCGCGCCAGCTGATGCCGCCCAACTCACCGCCCAGCAGCGGCCCTACGGCGATACCGAGGCCCAGCGCCGTCTCGTACAGGATGATCGCGCCACCGAATCCGCCGCTGGCCGAGGCCACGATGACGGCCAGGGAGGTGGCGATGAACAGGGCGTTGCCCAGCCCCCAGCCCGCGCGGAAGCCGACGATTCCGTTGATGGAACCGGAGGTGCCGGCCAGGGCGGCGAAGACCACGATGACCGCCAGGCCTATGACGAGGGTGCGCTTGGCGCCGAAGCGGCTGGAGAACCAGCCCACGAACAGCATCGCCACCGCCGTCACGATCAGATAGCTGCTGAACAGCAGGGAGACCTGGCTCGGCGTGGCGTGCAGGTTCTTGGCCAGGGCGGGCAGGATCGGGTCGACGAGGCCGATCCCCATGAAGGAGATGACGCAGGCGAACGCGACGGCCCAGACGGCCCTGGGCTGCCGGAACGGGCTGGCGGCATTTCCGTGTGGTGCGTTCATGTGTGCTTGTCCTCCAGGGAGTTGAAGGGTGCGGGGGCGTCGTCAGGCGTCGGGCCGGCGGTCCTCGATCGCTCGGGCCAGGGCCGGGAGGGCGACCCGCACCGCGCGCTGTTCCGGCTCGCTCAACTCCGCGATGAGCAGGCCGAGGGCGTGGGCGCGTTCGGCGCGCCGCTGCCGGGAGACCTCCAGACCCGTGTCGGTCACCTCGACCAGCACGCCCCGGCCGTCGCTGCGGTCCGCGGTGCGTCGTACCAGGTCGGCGCACTCCAGCCGGGTGACCAGCTGTGTCATGTTCGGCTGGGTGGCGCCCTCGGCCCGGGCCAGATCGGTCAGCCGGCACGGGCCCTCACGGCCCAGGCGCCCGAGCACCGCGGAGGCGGCCATGCTCAGCCCGCCGGTGACGGCGCTCTGGCGGACGTAGCGGACCATCCTCTCGACGGCGACGATCAGGTCCTCGGGTGCGACCTCGGGGACCTCTGACGTCGCTGGATCCATAACCCGCTTATACATAAGGGCATTATGCACTTACGTGTAGCTTGAAACAAGATGTGCGTGGTGATGCGTGGTGATGAGTCGTGGCGGGTGATGAAAGGAACCGGCGGCTGCCGGACAGTACGGGTTGTGGAATCCATGACGGAACAGGAGGCGCGCCGGATGCAGCAGGCGCGCTTCGAACGGCTGGCGCGTGTGGTGGTGGAACCGCTGCACCGGTATCTGCTGCGAAGGACGAGCGCCGACATGGTCGACGACGTCCTGTCGGAGACGATGTTGGTGCTGTGGCGTCGCATCGACGAGGTCCCCGGACTCGGCGCGGGTGCCCTGCCCGATCCCGATCCCGGTGACGTGTTGCCGTGGTGCTACGGAGTGGCCCGGGGATGTCTGGCGAACGCCCGCCGTGCCGATGGACGCAGACTCCGGCTGGTGGAGCGGCTGATCCGGAGCCACGAGCAGTCACCGGATCGGGCCGCCGACCACGGCGAGCTGCACGCCGCGCTGGATGCCCTCGCGGCGCAGGACCGCGAGGTGGTGCAGCTGTGGGCGTGGGAGGGGCTGGCGCCGCGGCAGATCGCGGAGGCGACCGGACTGACCGCCAACGCGGTGAGCATCCGGCTCCACCGGGCGAAGAAGAAAATCGCCGCACAGTTGGGGCGAAAGGATGCCGAACCGACCGGACACAAGAGGGATGAAGGAAGGAGCAGTCAGTGAATGACGACGAGCTGCTGGCCCGGCTGAAGTCTGCGGACCCCGCACTGACCACCCAAGCTCCGCCGCCCGACATCGACCGTCTTGTGGAGGACACCTTGAACACCGACACTGCGCTTCAGTCCGCGACCACCGCCGCCGGCATCGCGACCGCGGGATGGGGGCGCCGTCGCCTCTTCGGACTCGCGGCGGCCGGACTACTGGTACTTGGCGGCGGCGTCGCCGGAGGAATCATGGCCAGCAGCGGTAACGACAACGGTCATTCGGCCTCGGCCAGGGTCGTGCCTTCTGCCGGTGCGCTGCAACTCACCGCCGAGGGCGGCTCCGGCAAGTGCATGGTGCCCGGCGTCGACACCCTGAGCAAATACCCGGTCCTCTTCCTGGGGACGGCCATTTCCGTCGAGGGCTCGACGGCCACTTTCCGTGTGGACCAGTGGTTCAAGGGCGGCGACGCGAAGACGGTCGTGCTCACCAGCGACACCAGGATCCCGGAGACGTTGACGTACGCGGAGGGCGGGCACTACATCGTGGGCGCCAAGGACGGCTTCGTCCCGATGTGCGCGGCGATCGAGGCCTCGCCCAAGGACATCGCCGAGTTCCGCCAGGCGTTCGGGAAGTGACCCCACCGGATCACGAGGGGTCGTCCAGCAGGCTCCGGGCGAACTCGTGCGCCGGGTCCGCCAGGGCGTGCCGGAGGGTGGCGAAGAGATCCGCCGCCGTCGTGCCGGACCAGGTGGCGGGGAGGAGGGTGCTGGGCAGGCCCGGGTCGAGGTAGGGCAACCGACGCCAGGCCGTGAGGACTTGGACGTAGTCGATGAACGCGGCCCGGTCGGACACCTTGCCCGGCCCGGCCCAGCGTTCGGCCATCGACGTGAACTCGGCGACGAAATCGTCGTAGAGCTTCTGGAGCGCGTCCAAGTCCCACCAGCGGCCCACCTGTTCGGCGGGGTCACCGAAAGCCACGTAGTCGCCCCGGAAGAGGTCGACGTACTGGTCCAGGCCGTGTCGCAGCAGGTGGTCGCGGGTGTCGTCGAGCGCGTGGGCCGGGGCGATCCAGATCCCGGACGAGACCGTGCCGAAGCCCAACCAGGCCAGCCGTGACCGGAGTTGGTGCCGGTGCCGGCGCTCGCTCTCCGGTACCGAGAAGACGGCGATGACCCAGCCGTCGTCGGTGACGGCGTGGCGTTCGAAGATGCGCCGGTCACCGGTCTCCAGCACGGAACGGGCGTAGGGCGACAGCGCGTAGCCTGCGCGCCCGTCCCGTCGCTCGGCCACCAGGATCTCCCGGCGCTTGAGCCGGGAGATCGACGAGCGGACCGCCTGGGCGTCCACATCGAGTTCGGCGAGCAGCCGGATCAGGGTGCTCACGCTGATCCAGCCGCCGACCTCGCGCGCGTAGAGGCCGTACACCGTCACGATCAGGGATCGTGGCGGTGCGGGCTGGCTCGGGCTGTCGTCTTCGAGATCGCTTGCCGTCACGATCGTAGTATTTCAGTGCGCCCGTACGGCGTCGGATTCCGCCCGGCCGCCCAGCGCGGCACGCCAGGCATCCGGCCAGGGCGCGCTGCCGCCGGTCGCCTTGTCGGGGACGTGCACGGTGACGTAACTGCCCCGGGCGGCACGGCAGTTGGGCTTGCCGTCCGCAGTGTTCCGCCACACCTCGAAGCCGAAGGTCATCGAGGACCGGCCGAGGCGGATCAGCTCGACCCGCGTCTCGACCTCCTCGCCGAACCGGATCGACGCCTCGAACTCCACCTCGTACCGCACCCTCGGCGCCACCGGGAAGTACCCCGGGACGTCGTACCTGCGCATCAGCTCGGCCTCCGCAGCCTCCGCGAACCGGACGACGGTCGTGTTGTGGTAGATCCCGGCCGCATCGGTGTCGATCCACTCCACGCGAGCACGGTGAACGCCGAAGGGGCCACTCATGGGGTCCACCGCAGGTGCACGGCGTCCCGCGGGGTCTCGCGCAGCAGCGCGAGGCGCGGGCGGACCGCGTCGGTGCGCGAGGTGGGCGGCTTGCGGCGACCGGCCGCGAACTGCGCCGGCCAGTCGGCACCTGGACCCCGGTACTCCTGCTCGGCCGCCGCCTGCAGCGTCCACTGCGGGTTGTAGAGATGGGTGCGGCCGAGCGCGCACAGGTCCGCACGCCCGGCGAGCAGGATCGAGTTGACGTCGTCGTACGACGAGATCGCTCCTACGGCGATCACGGCCGCGCCCGCCGGAGCGGCGACCTCGTGCCGGATGCGGTCGGCGAACGGGGTCTGGTACGAGCGGCCGTACGCCGGCTTCTCGTCCTTGGTGACCTGGCCGGAGGACACGTCGACGGCCGCCGCGCCATGCGCGACGAACGCCCGCGCGATCTCGACCGCGTCGTGCTCGGTGTTCCCGTCGGGGGTCCAGTCGGTGGCGGAGATGCGCACCGTCACCGGGCGGTCGGCGGGGAAGGCGGACCGTACGGCGTCGAAGACCTCCAGCGGGAAACGCAGCCGGTTGGTCAGGTCGCCGCCGTACTCGTCGGTGCGGTGGTTGGCGATGGGGGAGAGGAAGGAGGAGAGCAAGTAGCCGTGGGCCGCGTGGACTTCGAGGAGGTCGAAGCCTGCCTCGGCGCCTCGCCGGGCGGCTGCCACGAAATCGGCCACGACCGCGTCCATGTCGGATCGCGTCATCTCGCGCGGTGTGTGGCAGCCCGTGCCGTAGGGCAGTGGCGACGGGCCTACGACCTCCCAGTTGCCCTCGGTGAGGGGCTCGTCAATGCCCTCCCACATGAGGCGAGTTGAGCCCTTGCGGCCCGAATGGCCCAGCTGCAGGCCGATCTTGGCGGTGCTGCGTCCGTGGACGAAGTCGGTGACCCGGGTCCACGCGTCGCGCTGGGTGTCGTTCCACAGGCCCGTGCAGCCCGGGGTGATGCGGGCCTCGGGGGAGACGCAGACCATCTCGGTCATCACCAGGCCGGCGCCGCCGAGCGCCTTGGAACCGAGGTGGACCATGTGGAAGTCGTCCGGTACTCCGTCGACGGCGGAGTACATGTCCATCGGCGAGACGATGATCCGGTTCTTCAACTCGAGGCCGCCGATGGAGAACGGCTGGAACATCGCCGGGACCGACTCGGTGCGGCCCTGGGCTTCGGCGAAGCCGCGCTCGATGAGGTCGGCGAAGCCCGGGTCGCGGTCCTTGAGGTTGTCGAAGGTGATCCGGCGGGACCGCGTGAGCAGGTTGAAGCAGAACTGCGCGGGGTCCTGGTCGGCGTACCGGCCGATGTTCTCGAACCACTCGAGCGAGGCCTGGGCGGCGCGCTGGGTGGACTCCACCACCGGGCGGCGCTCGGTCTCATACGCCGTCAACGCCTCGTCCACGGTGGGGTGTTCGTGCAGACACGCGGCGAGCGCGAGGGCGTCCTCCATCGCCAGCTTGGTGCCGGAACCGATCGAGAAGTGCGCTGTGTGGGCGGCGTCGCCGAGGAGGACCACGTTGTGGTGGTGCCAGCGCTCGTTGCGGACCGTGGTGAAGTTCAGCCACCGGGAGTTGTTGGTCAGGAGCGCGTGTCCGGCGAGTTCGTCGGCGAAGATCTCGCGGATCCGGGCCACCGACTCCTCGTCGCTGATCCCCGGCGGGAACTGCGTGCCCTCCGTCGCGTCGAGGCCCGCCTTGCGCCACACGTCCTCCGCCATCTCGACGATGAAGGTCGAGCCGGAGTCGGAGAAGGGGTAGCCGTGGATCTGCATGGTGCCGAACTCGGTTTGCTTGACGAGGAATTGGAACGCCTCGAAGACCCGGTCGGTGCCCAGCCACATGTACTTGTTGGTCCGCTGGTCGAGGGAGGGCACGAAGGCGTCGGCGTACTTGGTCCGCACGGCCGAGTTGATTCCGTCGGCCGCGACCACGAGGTCGTAGGAGCCGCGCAGTTCGTCCACTTCCGGGGCGAGGGTCCGGTAGCGCACGGTGACGCCGAGCTCGGCGGCCCGCTCCTGGAGGATGTGCAGCAAGTCCTTGCGGGCCATCGCAGCGAAGCCCTGGCCGCCGACCGTGAAGGGGTGGCCGTCGAACTCGATGTCGATGTCGGTCCAGCGCGCGAACCGGCTCTCCATCGCGTCGTGCACGACGGTGTCCGCGTTCTCGATGCCGCCGAGGGTCTCGTCGGAGAAGACCACGCCGAAGCCGAAGGTGTCGTCGGGCGCGTTCCGTTCCCACACGGTGATCTCATGCGCGGGGTCGAGCTGCTTCATCAGCGCGGCGAGATACAGCCCACCAGGCCCACCGCCCACGATCGCGATCCTCATGCCTGGTTCTCCTTCTCGACGATCCGACGCAGCAGGAAGTGCTGAAGCTTTCCGCTGGTGTTGCGGGGCAGCGCGTCACAAAAGCGCACCGCGCGGGGGTACTTGTACGGCGCCAGCTGGGCCTTGACGTGGTTCTGGATGTCCTTGACCTTGGCGTCGTCGCCGACGACTCCCTCGGCCAGGACGACGAACGCGCAGACCACAGAGCCCCGTTCGGGATCGGGCTTGGCGACCACGGCCGACTCGACCACGTCCGGGTGGGTGTTGATCGCGGACTCGACCTCGGGGCCACCGATGTTGTAGCCGGAGGACACGATCATGTTGTCCGTGCGGGTGCGGTAGTAGAAGTAGCCGTCCTCGTCGCGCACGAAGGTGTCGCCGGTGACGTTCCAGCCGTTCACCACGTAGTTCGCCTGACGCTGATCGTCGAGATAACGGCAGCCGACCGGGCCGATCACGGCCAGCCGCCCCTCGACACCGGGGCCGACCTCCTCACCGTCCAGGTCGAGAACGGTGGCGCGGTAACCGGGGACCGGCCGTCCCGTCGAACCGGGCCGGATGTCGTCACCGGCGGCGGAGATGAAGATGTGGATCATCTCCGTGGCGCCGATGCCGTCGACGACCTTGATCCCGGTCTCCGCGTGGAGCTGCTCCCATACTTCCTCCGGTATGTGCTCCCCGGCGCTGACCGCGCTCCGCAGCCCATGCAACCGGTCCGCCTTGCCGGCCTTGAGGATCTGCCGGTACGCCGTCGGCGCGGTCGCCAGTACGGTGACCCCCGCCTCGGCGACCAACTCGGCGAGCGGCTCCGGCGCGACGGCCTCCGTCAACAGCGCGCAGGCACCGGCCCGCAGGGCACAGACGACCAGGATGCCGAGGCCGAAGGTGAAGGCGAGCGGGGCGGTGCACGACACGAGATCGTCCGGCTTCAGGCGGAGCGTGTGCCGGCCGAAGGTGTTGTCGATCGAGAGGATGTCGCGGTGGAAGTGGGTGGTGATCTTCGGTACGCCGGTGCTGCCTGAGGTCGGTCCGAAGAGGGCGACGTCGTCGGCGGCGGTGTCGCCCGCGGTGAACTCGGCCGGTTTCGCCGCCACTTGGCGCGTCAGGTCGTCGGGTGCGTCGCCGCCGTACGGCACGATCGTGAGGTCCGGCAGGACGGTGTCGCGTACGGCTTCGACGTCGGCCGTGAAGCGGTGGTCGACGAGGGCGACGGCCGGGCGGGTCTTCTCCACGACGGGGGTGAGTTCGCGGGCCCGCAGTGCCGCCATGGTGGTGACGACGATGCCGCCGGCCTTGAGGGTGCCGAGCCAACAGGCCACGGTCCAGGGGTTGTTGGGGGAGCGCAGGAGCACGCGGTTGCCGGGGACCAGGCCGAGGTCTTCGGTGAGGACGTGGGCGATCTGGTTGGCGCGACGCAGGAGTTCGCCGTAGGTCCACACCTCGCCCTCGGGCGTGCGCAGGGCCGGGCGGTCGGGGCCGAAGCGGGCGGTGGGTACGTCGATCAGCTCGACGCCGGCGTTCAGGCGCTCGGGGTACTGGAGTTCGTCGGTGGTGAACTCCAGTACCGGCCACTGGGCGCGCGGCGGCAGGTGGTCGCGGGCGAACGTGTCCGGATAGGCGGAGGGCGAGAGGCCCATCTGGTCCAACTGGTCCATCGGGAGGGTCCTTTCCGCAGGCCGGGGGCGGGCCGTGCAGGGATCAGGAGCTGCGTGGGAATCAAGAGCTGCGGATCAGGCCTTCCTGGACGACGGTGGCCAGGTGGGTACCGGAGGGGGTGAAGAAGCGGCCGACAGCGAGGCCGCGACCGGCGTCGGCGGCGACGGCTTCCTGGGCGTAGAGGAGCCAGCCGTCCATGGGTGCGGGCCGGTGGAACCACATCGCGTGGTCGAGGCTCGCGGTGATGAGTCCGGGCAGGGCCCACGGCAAGTCCAGTACGCGCAGGACGGGTTCGAGGATCGTGTAGTCGCAGACGTAGGCGAGCGCGGCGAGGTCGCGCTGCTCGTCGGTGAGGCCGTCGACGGGACGCAGCGTGTCGAACGGCTTTACCCACACGGCCTGTTGGGGCACGCGCTCGCCCTCGACCGTGAGGTAGACGGGTCCGGGCACGTGCCGCATGTCGAAGCTGCGGCCGCCGCTCCAGTACGCCTCGGAGGTGTCGGTCATCGTGCCCCGGGGAGCGGAGGTCTCGCTCAAGTACGCGTCGGAGCTGGGCAGTTCGGTGGGATCCGGTACGCCGACGGGGGGCTCGGCGGCGAAGGTCGCGCCCGGCTCGCCCGCGGCGAAGTTGGCGAGGCAGGTGTAGACGGGCTTGCCGTTCTGGAAACCGCGGACCTGCCGGGTGGCGTAGCCGCGGCCGTCGCGCAGCAGCTCGACCTCGTAACGGACCTCGGCGCCGATGTCGACCGGCCGCAGGAAGTAGGAGTGCATCGAGTGCAGCGTCTTGCCCTCGACCGAGCGCATCGCGGCGGCCGTGGCCTGGGCGACCATGTCACCGCCGTAGGCCTTCGGCCAGGGGCAGGGTTGGGTGGTCGCGGTGAAGGCGAGGTCGAAGTGCTCGGGCTCGGTGGGGGTGAGGGCGATCGCGGCGGTGAAGATCGCCGAGGTCGGGGCAGAGCGGACGTCGGTGTTTGTGGTTCGGGAGTCGGCGCCGGCGCTTCGGGTGTCCGAGCCGGCGCTTCGGGCGTCGGAGCTGCTGCTTCGGGAGTCGGAGCTGGTGCTCTGGATGTCGTTCACGGCCGGTCCAGCCAGTCGCGCAGGTCGGCGTCGGCCACCTCGTCCAGGTTGACCACGATGTTCTCCGGGGTGCGGGTCGTCATCCAGGTCAGCGGGTTGTTGCGGTCGAGGTTGCACTCGACGTGCGGCATGAACGGCGGCACGAAGACCCAGTCGCCCTCCGAGAGATCGAGGTAGTCCTCGAACCGTTCACCGAAATAGATCCGGGCCCGACCGGAGAGGACGTAGCCGCCGGTCTCGGCCTCGCCGTGGTGGTGCGGGACCGAGCGGTAGCCCGACTCGTTGCTCACCTTCCCGAACCACAGCTTGGTGGCGGGAGTGTGCTGGATGGAGACACCGGAGATCCGGCTCGCGCCGGCGGACTGGCCGGTGGCACCGAACTCCAGACCGGCGCGGGTCACGACCGGTACGACCAGGCCGGACTCGTTCGCGTACGACGAGTTGTCGCCCTCTAGGACGTACTTGGAGAAGTCGGGTTCCATGATCAGCTCCTGGAGTCGGTGCGGCGGAGGTCGGTGTGGCGAGAGTCGGTGAGGCGTATGTCGGTGCGGCGGAAGCGGTTGCGCAGGGTGCCGATACCGGGGATCTCGGTCTCGACGAGGTCGCCGTCGGCGAGGAAGGCCGGCGGGTTCATGCCCGAGCCCACGCCACCGGGGGTGCCGGTGAGTACGAGGTCGCCGGGGCGCAGGACCGTGAAGGTGGAGATGCAGGCGAGCAGATCGGCGGCGTCGAACACCAGCGTGCTCGTGTTTCCGCGCTGCCGCTCGACGCCGTTGACCCGGCAGATCACCTCGACGCCCGCGACCGGGTCGAGCTCGTCGGGTGTGACGACCACCGGTCCGAGCGGGGTGGTGCGGTCCCATGCCTTGCCCTGGAACCACTGCAGCGTGCGCTTCTGCCAGTCCCGCACGCTGATGTCGTTGGCGACGGTGTATCCGGCGATCGCGCGTTCGGCGGTGCCCCGGTCCGCGCGGTAGAGCTCCGCTCCCACGACGACGGCGAGCTCGGCCTCCCAGTCCACGTCGACGCCGGGCGGGAGGACCAGGTCGTCCTCCGGGCCGGTGAGCGTGTCGGCGTACTTGGCGAAGAGCGTGGGGTGAGTGGGGAGCTCGCGGCCCATCTCGGTGATGTGGTCGCCGTAATTGAGGCCGCAGCAGACGACTTTGCGCGGTGAGGGCAGCGGCAACACGGGGGTGGCGTCGGGTAGTTCGGCCCCGGCGAGGTTGGCGATGCGGTCGGGTTCGGTGGTCGCCAGTAGCGCGGAGAGGTCGTCGGCCGGCAGCGCCCGCCAGCGGTCGCCGTCGAGCACGGCGGCCGCGGTGCGGCCTCCGTGGGCCACGGTGGCGAGCTTCATGGGCGTTCTCCCTCGGGGTGGTGGCGGTGGTCGGAGCGACCGGGGCGGTCGGGATGAGCGGGTTGGGCGGGTCGGGTGGCTGGGCGGGTTGGTCGAGCTGCGTTATAGCGAGATTTTCACGACCGTCGAAAACAGTCAATAGATGAGTTACGCTGGCTGAGTCAGCCCGTCCGATCCATCCGGTCCCCCAGAGGAGCAACCAGCAATGACTCCGATCCCGGTGAACCCGCCCTCGCTCCCCGCACCGAGCGGCTACTCGCACGGCACGCTGAGCGGCAACACGCTGTACCTGGGCGGACAGACGGCCCTGGACGCGGACATGCGGATCGTCGCCGGCGGCATCGTCGAGCAGTTCCGACAGGCGTTCGGCAACGTGCTCACCACGTTGCGGGCGGCGGGCGGTGTCCCTGAGGACCTGGTGAGCCTGACGATCTACCTCACCGACATCCCCGACTACCAGGCACACGGCAAGGAGATCGGGAAGGTCTGGCGCGAGCTTGCGGGGCCGGTCTATCCGGCGATGGCGGGGATCGGCACGACCGCGCTGTGGCAGCGGGAGGCGATGATCGAGATCGTTGGGGTTGCGGTGATTCCGGAGGAGCGGGTGGTTCGGGGGGAGGGGTAGGGGCACCTGGGGGTGTGAGGGGGTGCGGTGGGGTGGGTGAGGGAGTGTGTAGGGCGCCGGTGATTGTTTGACGCGGTGGTGTGGGTGGGCTCGGGTGGTCGGACCGAGGGTGTCTCGGCTCAGGTGCCATGTGTGGCTGAGTGGGGGGCGGGGGGCGCTTCGGTGAATGCCGGGTACATCTGGATGGTGGTGCGGCTAGTTCCCTGGCCCGACTGGCCGGTGTGGTTCATGCCGTCGGCGACGGCCCCTTCTGCCGACCGGTGTCCGACCTTCGCGTGCGGGTTCACACCGACAACCCCGACCGCTACTCCCGCCCGGCCGTATCCATCACTATCGTCGCGGCCACAGTCGTCCCCCTCGTCGATCGGGCAGAGCCCGGCCCACCCGTGTGACAACAAGACGCGCCGCCCTCGTGCACGGGTCACCCCCTCGCGGCCACCTGGGCCAGGTCCTTCGGCGCGCGCATGCTGCCGAAGCCCACGTACACCGGCGGAGCCCCGGCGCTGAGGAACGTCACCAGTTCGGCCGGGAGTTGGTGGACGTCGGGGCGAATCCGCGCGCCGGTCCGCACGACGTCGAGGTCCGGCGTCTCCCGCCATGGGCGAGAATCGGGCCCGCCGCCAACAAGGGACGGTCGCTCAGGACGTGGTCGCGGACATTGGCCACCGGTGGCAGGCCGATCGACGCACGGTGCGTGTTCAGCGCTACGGCGACACCGCGTCGATGCTCCGGGCGCCCAGGTCCCACAGTGCCCGGTTGTGGGTCACCCCGGGTGGGACCGGCGGGCCCTCCCGTGCCGGTGAAAGCAGGGCGTTTCGCTGACAACTCGCTTACACGTAGCGGATGTTCAGCCTCTCAGCCACCGATCGTGCGGCAACCTGTATCAAGAGCCGGTTGCCGCCAACGCGTCACACCCCTCGGCCGCGCCAGCGAGCGTGTCGAGCTGTCCGGCCAGTAACTCGGCGCGGTACCGGGAGAGTTCGGTCGCCGACGGGAGAGTCGCCCCGTGCATGATCGGACGCATCGGCCGGCCGCTCGGCAGTACGTCGACGTCGATACCTGAGAGTAACTCCGCGAACTTCTTGTCCGGTGGCACGCGCATCCGTAACTCCGCGCCGATTCCCCGTAATCGGACGGTGAGTGCAGCCAATGCATCGACGCCCCCGCGCGTCCCGTACATCGACAACAACACGCGCATTTAGCGAATCCCGTTTGCGTGGGTTTCGGCGTCGGCCGACGTGTGGGCATTCTGACATCTCTGCCGATCTGCGCGGCTCTCAAACCTTTAATCCGGTCCGACTGTGGAAATGGGAGAGCTTCTTTACCTGTGGCCTCGTTTACCCTCGGTTCGCCTCGCCACAAGGGAAGTTGTGAGCCGGTGTGCTGACGTTCTTCCCGTATGTGAGGTTCGCGGGATTCTTTATCCAGGGTGTCGACTCTGTGGCGCTCCGGGAAATGTCAAGTGTTGACATGGTCCGAGCGTGTGATTGATGATTACGACAGCGTCACGGAGTTCGGGAAGAGGATTCGGGCGCACTGGAAAACATCGTGACAAGGTAATTGGCCAGTTATTTCGGGAATCGAATTATCGAATCACCGAGCCATCGCAAGCCGCTTTACCCCGTGGGCTCGTCCCCGCAATCACCCGCCAATCCCCCTATTCAACGACCTGACGTGTGCCCCGTCCGGCAGTGACAGTTCAGTTCCGCCGTGACGGCGCCCCACGCATCCCGGCCGTCTGCCCCGCGTCCCG